>NZ_CP065691.1:0-1200000 GCF_016027715.1 Lactococcus garvieae | reverse complement strand
AAAACGAGCAGGTTATTCAATTATCATGAAATTAAGATTGTTTTTTAGGCGATATTGCGCGGGAGAAATCCCTTCTATTTTTTTGAAAATATGAATAAAGTGGCTCTGGCTAGAGAAGTTGAGTTTGGATGCAATCTCTTTGTAACTCTGGTGCGTGAGCATCAAGAGATGTTTTGCTTCAAAGATTTTTTTCTCATTTATATAGCCATGTATAGTTTTTTTCATTTCTTTTTTGAAATTTGAAGAAATATAGGTTTTATGCCTTCCGACATAGTTTGAAAGTTCTTCTATCGTAATTTTATTGTAAATATTACTATCGATATAATATAAAATTTTTTTAACCATATCGCTTTTTTGAGTATAGGGAAAATGATGAATAAGTTCGATAAACATATAGGAAGATTCTGTTATAAAATGAATACAATCTTCCAGATTTCTCGCTTTTTCAAGCGACTTAATTAATGAATCCGATAAGCTGTAGGCTCTTATTGCAGATATTCCACTGTTTATACTGATACGAGTAAGTAAGGTGATGATTGCAACGCACTTGAATTTTACACTTTCTAACTTATTGGATGATAATTGAGCAGTGTAAGTGGTTCTTATTTTTTTTATGATCCATTCAATTATCCGAGGCTCATTACGTCGTATAGCATCTAAATAACGTTTCTCTAGTTCAACGGAGTCCTCAAAAGAATCAGTGAAACGTCTTGACTCGATACTTGACTTAGAGAGATGATAAATTTCGTGCAAAGATTCTTCTGAATTAAGCCATTCAGGAGGTGTTGGAAGTGGAGTTTTTTTTAATAAGTTATGAACAAGAGCGATAAAAGTAATAAATTCTTTTCTTTGGATAAGATTGCTATTTATAATTGATGAAGAAGTGCCTGCTTCAGCGATATCGGACACATCCACTAAATTTTGAATAGGTTTGGGACCAATAAGCACTGCAAAAAAGGGTTTATCTTCAAAGTAACAGTCAAAACTTGAATATATGTGGCCGTTATATTGAAAATAGTCCACTTGCTCAAAATTTGGCGAATGCTTCGTTAATGCCGCTTGTAGCTCGACTAAGCAAGTTTCATCTTTCGGAAAAGTAAAGAGTTCTTCTCCCTGACTTATAGTTATAGGTACGCCATATTTGAGGGAAAGTTCTTCTAATATAAACTTAAGTGTAGCTTCCATAGTGTAATCCTCCATTCCATATCTTAGTAAATTATAACATATAATACTTTTGTGCTATATACTATACTATTTTGATATATCTAATGGTTTTTTTATTTTACAATAAAGAGAGTAGCGAATGTATGAAAGGAGAAGTGTAGCCTAAAACATATCATTCTAAATTAAGGATTAACGACGACTCTTTTAATTTATAAGGTGAAAGATTCTGTCTATAGTCAGGGTGTAAGTAGATTTAGACACGATTATTCTAGAAAGGGCAATAACAAAAATAAGATGAACTATAAAAAAATTAAATTTCTCATAGCTGTATTTACTCTTTGCTTGATTCCGACGCTTTTTCCATCCAGTACAAAAGCAGATACCGCGGGGTTTTCGGTAGTCCCAATATTAGATGAAAATCAAGTCAAACCAGGCCTTGGTTATTTCAATCTCTTGTTAGACCCGAGCCAAAGTAAAAAACTAGAGTTTAACATTTACAATAATGGAGATGAACCCATAAAAATAGAGACGACGTTTGGGACGTCTTTTACTGGAGATGCTGGTAATGTCTTATATACTCCCAAGAAGTATAAGAGTGATTCATCTTTAGAGATTAATATTAAAGAGTATGTAAAACTGCCTAAAGAAGTAACTGTTCCTGCTCATAGTAAAATGATAGTTGCGGCAGAAGTAACAATGCCGAAAGAAAAATTTACTGGAGTTATTGCGGGAGGATTCAACTTCAATGAAAAAGATACACAAGAAAATGAGAACAAATCAAATAACTCAAAAGATTCTACTTCTATAACAAATCGCTATGCTTACGTCATAGGTCTAGTCTTGCAAAACAGTGTAGAAAAAGTTCAACCAGAACTTAGCTTAGGAAAAGTGGGTGCCTCTCAGAGAAATAACCGTAATATTATCAGTGCAAATTTGCATAACTCTGCTAGAGCCTACCTCTTGGATATGGATGTTGATGCTGTAGTTAAGAGCACTAAAGATGAAAATGTTAAATACACTTTCAACAGCTCTTCAATGGAAATGGCTCCCAATTCTAACTTTGATTTGGCCATTCCTGTCTCTATCCAAGGGGCATTAAAGGAAAACCAAACTTCTGAACCCTTAAAACCAGGTCAATATAAAATGACTCTAACAGTATTTGGCGGAAAAAATAAGAATGGACGCTACCAAAAGCTAACCAACGGACAAGTTACAAAATATGATAACAAATGGACCTTCAATAAAAGTTTTACCATCACTGAGGCACAGAGTAAGGAATTAAATTCAAAAGACGTCACAGTTGACCAAAAAGATGAAACGCCTTGGCTTCTTTATATTCTCGTTGCTGTTGTGTTCCTCTTAATCTTTATTATCCTTCTTTTGTTATTTAAGCAGAGAAAACAAACCGCGAATCTGAAAAAATAATTTTTGCCATAATAATTTGGAAAGAAGGGAGTATTGATGACTTGAAAAAAACTATAATCTTTATTTTGGTGATTGTCCCTTGGTTAAGTAGCGTTGTTTTTCCCACAAAGGTAGAGAGTTCGTCCTATCAGCAGGAAGCAACGATAACCTTTATCGACAATCCTAATTTACCGCGAGCCCCAGCCCCCGGTATCGCTCCAGGAGAAAATCCTATCCTCATGGTAAACGAGGAAAGACGACTTCCAAAAACGAATGATTCTAACTCTAGTTTGATTCCTTTAGGAGTTTCACTAATTTTTACTTCAATTACTATTTTCTATTTAGCTACAAATAGAACAAAGATGCACAAGACAATCTGAAAATTAACTCATTTTAGAATAAAAAAAAGGAAAGAGAAACATTATGAAAAAATCAATCACTCTATCATCATTGACCCTCATGACTCTTGCATTATCAGCAACAAGTCTATCTCTAGCAGTATCAGCTGATACAACTGCTACATCGGAAAATACGGTAGCTTTTAATGCCCCAACAGAAACAACAACGCCTCCAGATGTTGTGAACCCGACGGACCCAAATGAACCGGCAAGTTTAATTCCTTCACAACCAGGGGCACAGGCTGTAGACTTTGTCTCTGCAATTGATTTTGGTACACATACTCTTGATGGTGCTACAACAACATTTACAGGTGCCGTAAAATCAGGGACAACTGGCGATGCAGGGACACCGATACTTGCATGGCATGATTTAGATGGGGCTTCTCCTGCAGTATCATATACGATTACAGCGGAAGTAACGAAAGCCTTTGGGTTAGAAGGCGCAACAGTTACTTACGGTGGTGGAACTCTTGTGAACTCTTCAGGAGGTGAAGCCACTGCTACAACAGGTATTGGTACCCCTGGAGACCTCGTTTTAGGAGAAGAGGGAACAGCGCAAACTGTAATCACTGGTACAGGTGGTTTGGATGGACACTTTGTGAATAAGTTTAGCGCCGTGTCACTTTATGTGCCAGTAACTTCTCAAACTGCTGGGACTCATTCCGCTACAGTTACGTGGACAATGACGAATGCTGTATCATAATTACAATATAAATCAATGCTTCTCGGATTAAAGAGGAGCATTCATGATTTGAGAGGAGATATTAATGGCTAAAGTACAAAACTTACTCAAAAAGTCAATAAATATAACAACATCTACACTACTTTTGTTAAGTGCTTCGTTGTCAATCTCAACTCTAGTATTCCCTGACCATCCTGCAAAGGCGGATACAAATTCAACTAATGAAGTCCTGGTTCCTGGTGTTACATCAGATACAGGCGATCACAATTATTCAGATCTACCTATAAGCACTATTCACAGTATGGGGACTTGGCTTGCTTTAGGCACGACCCAAGAAAATGTACCTGGTACAAACTGGTTTGGGATGGCTACAAACGGAACAAACCAAGCTGGCTATGCTATCTTTAAAGGTGCGATGGATGCTTCCCAACCGTTCTCTATCTCAGGTTACTTTAGGACGGCCTCTTCTGGTGCGAATTACAAAGATTCTGGGGATTCAAACGGATTTATTTTGACTCCCGAATCAATTAATCAGATTAATTCGAATGCTACTAAATATACTGGAAACTCTAACTCGGCTAAACCAGTTATTTATCCGACTGGACCAGGTCTAGGGATTGGGGGATTGAGTGGCTCTATTTTTGCTGGGCGTGACCTCTACTATAATTCTCCGACATCAGGGACCGCTGCCGATGCGGATAAGAGTGCCATTGACGGGATTTATAATGGTTCAGGTACAGGAGTCTCAGGCTCATCGCCAGCCATTTCAATAAGAACAACAAGGGATGCTTCTGGAGCTTCTATTATCTCAGGTGATGCTTCAGTGGGCACGGCTGGAGAACTTGTGTATGGTAAAGGGAGCACAACCACTACTGGGGTAGGTGTAAACTTAGGCTACCCCAATGCGGTTGGACCTGATACGAGTTATTTTACATTATTCGGAAACTTTAGTACTCAGGATGATACCATGACTTTAACATGGTCAAATCCAGTCGCGTCTGCTGATGAGAAAAGCTATACAGGAACGCTGAGCTTAACAGTACAAGGAATGTCCGCGGATGGCATCGCTACAGGAAATCCAGTTACTATTACGCAGACATCCGTAACTATTCCACGCACAATCTCAGTCGGAGCGATAGGGGCTACAGGTGGAAACTATGGAAGTTTATCATTTTCAAATAACAGCAGTCTTATTAACGGTAACAGAGGACAAAAAGATGTTAAAGTAAACTATATAAACTCTGTAACAGGTAAAAAAATCTCAAGTTCTGAAACTACTCCTATTAAAGCGAATGTCGGTGATATTGTGAATGTATTGTCTCCAACAAAGACAGGAAGTTCAACATCTGGTCTTCCGGGGAAGTATGAATTTACAGCTCCAACTAATGCAACTTTCAATGCGCTTACAGGTTATACTTTTGAAAAAATTACTTATGGTGGAGTATTTGATGAGTCTACAGGTACTCTGACAGGAGATGGAGTAAATGATCCTAACGGCTCAGCAGGTACTAATAATGGAATAACTGTTTCAAACTTTGACAATCTTGCTAATCCGAATCAGATTAATATTTTCTATACCCCCACAATGCAAGAAGCATCTTTTGCTACGGGTTATTTAGCTGGAACACCCGGAACTTCAATCGTGGGTACAGTTGAACCTAATAATATTGAAGTGGCGCTACCCTCGGTGACTCCGACTACCCCAGGTTTTGCCAGCCCTCTACCTACATATACTTCAACTTCAGCTTACACCGATGCTGTTGCACCAATGCCCCAAGTGAGCAATATGCCTGTAGGCTACAGTGTTCTTCAGGTTCTGACCTCAGGCGGGAAAGTATACACGACAGAAAGTGCTATCACAGCAGGTTATTCTAGTGCGCTTGCTTATGCTCTGGCTGACAACCCTTTAATTGACCCAGGAAATAAAGACTTTGTTGGTGTACCCAATAAGTTTTTGGTTATCTTATCTCCAGATCAACACAGTGCTACATGGAAATACCAATATGACAACAACACCCCAGGTTACAATGGTAACGAGGGGATAGCGGCTCTGCCAACCCTCCCGACAGTTCCCACTCAGGAAGGTGTTACGGGTCTGCCGATAACAGATCCGGGAGTTGCTGAATTACCTGCAGGATATGAAGTTTCCCAGATATCAGATGCCACGGGGACTCACTATGGGCCATCAGAAAACCTCACTCTTCCGAGTGTTTTCCTGAATAAATATTTTCCATATATATTTATGAACCCTGCAACTTACACAGATTCTACTATGAATACTCCCGTTTTTGGTACTGAAAGTTCGTTCACCTTTTTAGTTTCAGCACTGCCACAAACTGGTGAGATAGAATTTAAGTACAATGCTGGTACTCCAGGAACAGATGAAGAGGGGAATCCAGTGGTGGATTCGGAGGGAAATCCTACCCCTGTTATCGACGAAAGCAAGGGCACATTAGGTATTGCTTCTAGTTTGCCTCCTACACAAGCGTTGAATGGGTTAACTGGAGGAAGTTTATATTTTGACTTAAGCAAAACGATTCCAACGGGATATACGGTCGACACAGTAGTTGGGCCAGATCATATTAAATATACGGATGATACTGTTTCTGGGAAAACAGCCGTGCAAGCGGCTTTAGAAGCCAATCCTTATTTTGAAGATAGTTCACAGTCTACAAATAGTTTTACAATCTATCTAAGAGCCGAGAGTAAAACTGCCTCCATAGCTATTAAAATGGATAATTCACAAACACCCAGTGGCACGGTAATTCCTGATGAACAGAACTTTGTTTTGGGTGAGGGATCAGTAGGAGAGCCGATACTGCAGTCTGATATCGAGAAGGCACTTACGACTTTAACGAGTGGAGGGGGAGTACTTGATATAACGAGCTCAACATATGATAACTGGAATGTCACATCGCTAAGTGGGCCGGGCAATACGATAATTAGTACAGCAGGAGAAATGAATAATCAAATTGCTGCGGAAAAATTATCGGATTTGGTTGCTTCTCAGCCTTATTATTTAGCTGGCAACAGTGTCTATGAGATTCACATGAGTTATAACGGAACACTCTCTTTGAGGGTCCCCTCAACGATCGACTTCGGCAACCATGAAATTTCGGGGAAATCCTCCACTTATAAAGGGAGTATGGAAAAAAGTGTGTATGTTATTGATAGCAGAACAACGCCAACGGCTTGGACATTAAAGGTACAACAATCTTCACCGCTCATCGGATATGGAGAGAATACAGGAGTAATCATTCCTCAGCTGGAGTTATCTGGTTCCTTGCACTTTGTAGATACACAAAGTAATGATACGCTACTTACAGATGACACATCTGCTACAGTTTATCAACAGACGTCAGGCTCAAATGAGTTGGTTGAAGCAATGACTAATAGCAATGAAGGAGAGAAGGGCTTTTATCTGGATACACTTGCCAATAAGCAAATTTCCAAGTGGTATGGTGACAATGTTGTATATAAAGGGGAAATATTGTGGACTGTATCTAATACACCATGATGTAAAATATTATAATTTATTGATGAATAAGTTTGATAAATATTTTATATAAAATTAATAACAGAATGCGAAATAGAGAAAAGCAATTTTCTCTATTTTATTTTTAGACTTTCATAAAGTGAGGTGTGGCTATACGGATAAAATATGCTGGAAAAGGTGACCAAAAACTGGCTGAAAGCAAAGAACCCATATTTTGAAAGCTAGGCAAAAATGAAGATATGAAAGAAGCCTAAGGAAATAATTTGTTTTAGCTTTGGGAAGAAAAGTATTCCAATGTGTTAATTAGGGTGTTTAGAGAAGTTTGAGGAACAATAATAATGGGATTTCTGATAGAATATAATTATGATTAAAAACTATGAACTGTCAGCTGAACAACGGCTGGTCTCTACGGCAGAGATGAGAAATTTTACATATGTACTTAATCCGACACGCGAAGAAATCGGAAGCGTCTCGGAGTACTTTCAACTGCCTTTTGACTACCTTAGCGGCATTCTCGATGATTATGAAAATGCCCGTTTTGAAACGGATGATATTGATAATAATCTAATCCTTTTACAATATCCAGCTTCATCGAGCTACGGAGAGGTAGGAACTTTCCCTTATTCTTTGATTTGGACAAAAAATGAAGCTGTCATTTTAGCCTTAAATCATGACATCAAGGGGGAGCACATTTTTGGTCGTGAATACAGTGCTACGCGCTATAAACATGAAATTATTTATCAAGTGATGTACCAGATGACACATGATTTCCACGACTATTTGCGTGAGTTCCGTCTTCGTCGCCGCCGTCTTGAAGTAGGCATCAAGAATTCGACTAAGAATGACCAAATTGTGGACATGATTGGTATTCAAGCCAGTCTTATTTATTTTGAAGACGCCTTGAACAATAATCTTGAAGTTTTAAAAAAATTCATTGATTATCTGCGTGAAGAAGATGAAGATGGCTTTGCGGATAAGATTTACGATATCTATATTGAAACGGATCAGGCTTATACAGAAACCCGTATTCAACTTAAGTTGCTCCAAAACCTGCGCGACTTGTTCTCAAATATTGTGTCGAACAACTTGAATATTGTCATGAAAATCATGACTTCCGCAACCTTCGTACTTGGTATTCCTGGTGTTGTTGTCGGGTTTTATGGAATGAACGTCCCCATACCAGGTCAGCAAATCAGCTGGGTGATGTGGGCAATATTAAGCTTGACCTTGATATTTTGTGGTATTGTCGTTTGGGCTCTGCGCAAAAAGGATATGCTATGATATTTTTGTCCCAAAAGTTTTAGTGAAGGAAAGAATTATTCATGTATAGATTACGCATTTTTGCACAAAATTTGGCTATCTTTTTGTCGGTTGTGATTGATATTGGGGCCATATCAGCCTTTTACTTGCATCGCTCACCGGCCTTGAGAGAATACTTTTCCTCCTATGGTTTCCTGCCACATTACATCCTAGGCTTTGCTCTTGGTTTATTAGGTCTTTTAGTCTCTCTCAATCTTTACAGACGGGTGCGATCGGCGTGGGTTATCACGGTTATCGTTCAGTTTGTAATTTTACGTTTGAACTTTATTTCGACCCAAAACTTTTTTAGTATTGGTTCAATTCTTTCCTTAATAATTCTTGTTATTCTTGGAGTAACTTATCGTGATTTTAGTCGGACCATAGATCGGAATTATGCGAAGAAGGCGATATTTTTAGGAATTATTCCTCTGGTATTAGCTTTGTTCAATACATTATTAAGTTTGAGCTTTTTGAGACGGGATTATTTAGGAAATCCAGACGTCTATTCAATCTTTAAGCAGTCCTTACATTTTCTGTTTACTATGGATATAGGGCAAGCTCATTTTAATTCACATGTGCATGGTTTTTACATTGTTGGCTTGATTATTATTACTTGGATTTGTGTCCTCCTCGCTCTTTATTATATTTTGAAACCACTTGTTTATTATCCGATATTGAGTGGGCGAGAAAAAGAAAAAGCTGTGGCACTTGTCCAAAAATATGGTCAAAACCCAATGGCTTATATGACCATTGATGGTGAGAAATCTTATTTTTTCAGTGTAACAGTGGAAGGGATGCTCGCATATACTGTCGTAAATAATGTTTTGGTCGGCTGTGGGGATATCGTTTGTGACCCTAAGGATGCTGCTCGTTTTATGGGGGAACTGGTACATTTTTCTCGACGCAATGGTTGGAAAATCCTCTTCATGGATATTACGGAGACGATGAGATCTGCTTATGAAGCCTATGGGTTTGCCATGATTAAGATTGGGGAAGATGCTTGCCTAAAATTAGAAGACTTCAGTCTTAAAGGCAAGAAAACCGCTAAGGTACGTGCCAATATCAATCATGCACGTCGCCTCGGAATAACAGTGGATGAATACAAACCGAATGAATATCGCAATGCCGAAATCGAAGAAGAGATTCAAGAGATTTCTGAGGAGTGGTTTGGTTCAAAAGGCCCAGAATTAGGTTTCATGCTTGGGGGCTTAGCTTTGGAAAATCCACTCGGGAGACGATACTTTTATAGTCGAGACGCTTCAGGTAGAATGCTGGCTTTTGTAATTTTTGTACCTTATGCTGAGGGGAGCCAAACAGGTTATATGGCGGATGTGACGCGTCGCCGAACTGACGTACCCAATGGTTCTATGGAACTTTGCCTGTTGCAGGCATTTGAAACCATGCGAGATGAGGGTGTAACATGGGGAAATCTTGGCCTCTGCCCTTTGGCAAATATTAAAGATGAGGAAGACAGCAGCAAGGTTACAACCCAACTCTTCCAGTTTATCTATGAAAATATGAATGGCGTTTACGGCTTCAAAGGCCTTTATCAAGCCAAGAAAAAGTGGAATCCGAGTGACTGGCAGGCACGTTATATAGCTTATGCGCCTAAACCTTTTAGCTTTAGTTATGCTTATGCGATGTTAAAAGCCCAAAATCCAAAAGGAATTAATAAATTAATTTTGGAAAAATTACGCACAAAGATTGAAAAATAAAAAAATACTGCGGTGATAAGCAGTATTTTTTTAAAAAGAAAAACCTCTCAAAAGAGAGGACAAAATATGGCGATTATTTACGAACAACGAGAGTGTCACATGGTGCATTTTTAATGATGTAATCAGCAACAGAACCGATAAAGATACGTTCAATATAGCTTAGACCAGTAGCACCGAGAACGATAAGGTCAATGTTTTCTTCTTTTGGAAGTGTTTGACCCAACATAACTTTTGGTGACCCAAATTCGACACGAGTTGTTACTGTCTTAACGCCAGCAGCTTTTGCTTCATTAGCAAAGTCATTAATGAGGTTTTCGGCACCTTTGTGTGTATCATCAGCAACGACAGAATCGTAAGCAGAGATAGATTGGAAGGCACGCAAATCAATAACGTTAGCGATGACTAACTCGGCTTCGTTACGAAGGGCAGTGGCAACAGCCTTGTCAAAGGCCTTTGTTGATTCGACAGAACCGTCAAGACCAACAAGGATTTTTTTGTAATTATCAAGCATAATGGAACTCCTTTTCTGTTTTTTACTATACTCTAATTTTACTCTAATTTGAGCTATTTGTAAAAGAAAAACTACTTTTGTGGTTTATGATATAATTAGAAAGATATATTTTTACCTGAAGAAAAGTAAAACAGGTTTAAGAATAAATAGAAAATGAAAGGTAAAAAAATGACTCGATATGCTGTGGTGGATTTGGAAGCCACCGATGCGCACAGTACGCAGAATAAAATTATCCAAATTGGTATTGCGCTGGTCGAGGATGGAGAACTGGTAGATACATATACGACAGATGTTAATCCACATGAGTCACTTTTGCCCAGAATTGCTAACCTTACTGGACTGTCTGATGAGCGCTTGGCAAAGGCACCAGACTTTTCAGAAGTTGCAGATGAAGTACGTAAGAAGTTAGAAGGCTGTATTTTTGTTGCCCATAATGCACGATTTGATTACTCTTTATTGATGAAAAGCCTTTTCCCCCTCGGTTTGGATCTAGATATGGCTCGGGTGGATACTGTTGAGCTAGCGCGAGTGCTTTTCCCTAACTTTGAAAAATATGGGATGGAAGCTTTAAGTGAAAGACTTGATTTAAACCACGATCAGCCACACGCAGCTTTATCCGATGCCATTGCAACAGCGGAACTATTAATCCAGATGCAAGAAAAAGTTCGTCAACTTCCTCGCGCCGTACTCGAAGAAATTATTCGTCACTCGGACAGTTTGCTTTACGAGACAAAGGAATTCTTGAAAGAGCAGCTAACATATACACCGCTACAAGTCAAAAATCTCCACCTTGTCCATAATATTGCAACACGTGTGCTTAAAATCAAGCAAGGAAAGAAACCTCTGGCAAATTCTTTTTCCAAAAATATTGCACACCTCGGACTTAAAGTCAGAAAAAACCAGGAAAAGATTGCGGAGAAAATCAAAGAAGAACTCTCGCAAACTTCCCCCTCTTTTATTGAAGCACCTACAGGCATCGGAAAAACCTATGCTTACCTTCTCCCTTTGCTTGCAGAGGGACGCGAAATCGTTGTTTCAACACCAACAAAAGTATTGCAAAATCAGATGATTCATGGTGTAGCGCCGATTCTTAAAGAAAAGTTTGGGATCAACTTCTCTAAACTTTTAGGAACAAAAAATTATATCTCTTTGGAGAAATTTTCTCGTCTCCTTTTGTCCAATACTGAGGGTAAGAATTTTGAGATTTTCAAGATGAAGATTCTCGTGTGGCTAACCGAAACTTTGACGGGCGAACTGGACGAGTTATCCAGAGTCATGACAAACGAAGACTACTTTGCCCAGATTGCGCATGACGGTTATGTGAACAACAAGCACTTGCATTATGAACAAGACTTTTGGCTGAAAGCACAGCAAACCGCACAAAAGTCTCAGGTTAAAGTTGTAAACCACGCTTACTTAATTGAACGACTGGCCGACTCTCCCGAAACTTTCTTAGAAAATCGCGTTTTAGTGGTTGATGAAGCACAGCAACTCTTTACGATACTTGAAAGAGCAAATCAAAAAGCAGTCAAAATTTCGGAACAACTGGAAACCGTAGACATAGAGTCTTCTCATCTTAATAAGCGTTTGCTAGAGAGCTTGACTTTCCAGCTGAATAATAAAAAACTCGATGGTAAAAAAATCGCCTTAGATGCAAGAGAGCTTGGCCTAAAAGATTTAGCTGAAGTTTTTGAAGAACCAGCAGAAAACTTTATTTGGCGTGATGGGGATATGGTTTATGCTTCAAGTACGGATTTTTATAACTTTGAAAAGCTTGTACCTGAAGGAACAAAAACCTATATGTTGGGAGCTACCTTGTCTTTGACGGAAGCTAACCCCATCTTTCCAGAACTCTTAGGCTTTAAGGATTATCGTTTCTTTAAATTTGACAGTCATCCAGCTGAAAATCAAGAGATTATCATTGTCTCTGATGGCCCGCATGTGAAAAACACAGGTGTGATGCCTTATGCCCACTATGTTGCAGATAAGATATCAGAAGTTGCGGAGTTAGGGCCACAAGTGGTCGTTCTTTTCACCTCAAAAGTTTCGCTCACGTTTGTTGCGGAGCAACTGTCAGCCGCTGGCTGGGATGTTTTGGCACAAGATATTAATGGCAGCCCAGCCCAAATCAAGAAAAAATTTGATAAGGGCGAAGGTCAAATCCTTCTTGGGCTCTCCTCTTTCTGGGAAGGCGTAGACTTTGAAAAGCAAGATCATCTTGTACTGATGATTCCCCGTCTTCCTTTCGCAACGCCCGATGATATCTTGACGAAGAAGTATGCGAAGCGCTTTAACAATCCTTTCTATGATTTCAACGTACCCATGGCCACTCTGAAACTGCAACAAGCTTTAGGACGGGTCAACCGCAGACATAACCAATACTCACAAGTGGTGATACTGGATAATCGCTTGGCTGGGAAGTCCTATGCGAAGAGGATGCGAAAAAACCTTGCACAGTCGGCACCCATTAAGATATTAGAAAACGGCGAATTGGTAAATAAAATCTTAGAGTTTCTACTGTAATATGCCGCCAAGATGAAGTTAAAAATCAAAACTATCACTTTTACATACTATGGAATAGAAGACTTTTGAAGAAAAGCATTTTCTCTGCTTTTTTGCTATAATTAAATAGATTATCTAGAGGACAGGAAGGTAGGCTATGAGAAGAAAACGAATGACTCTGCATTCACAGATTATTATAGGTATTTTAACCGTGATTTTGGCAGGATTTATTGCCATAAGCCTTTTTATCTGGAGAGCAACAAGCCCTTATAGCACTGCAAGACGTGCGGCAATAACGATTGCCAAAGATAAAACCGACCTGAAAACACCGACAGCTTTTGATATTGCAACGACAGATACGACAGACTACTCACTGCTTGGGAAAACAGAGCAGGGTAAAGAAATCGGGGTGCTCATACCTGAAAAAGGTGGGAACTTAACGGTTGTTGATATGTCAGAAGGTGTAAAAGCAGAAACAGTTAAAAGTGATAATACACGCTCGATTGTACTGGCCCTCTATAAAAACAAACCTGTGTGGCAAGTAAACAGTCATGATGGCTTTAAGCTGTATGACTTTAAGTCTGGTGAGGAGCTTCTGTAAACGATGAAAAAATTATCTGATTTTGTTTCAAACATTGAAGAATCTGTGACCTTAGCAGCTGCAAAGCGTGCCAAGGATCTTGCCCGTCAAGGACGAGATATTATTGATTTGACCTTAGGCCAACCTGACTTTACAACGCCTGACGCGATTGGTCAAGCAGCGATAAGCTCGATCGAGACAGGAAAGGCGAGCTTTTATACCCAAGCTTCTGGCTTACCGGAGCTAAAAGAAGCTGTACGAAATTATTGGCAAAACTTTTATGGCTATGCGCCTGAAGATAAGGAAATACTCGTAACCTCAGGTGCCAAGTTTGCGCTCTACGCTTTCTTCCAAAGTGTTTTAGATAAAGGCGACGAAGTGATTATTCCAGCACCTTACTGGGTGAGCTATGTGGATCAGGTCAAAATGTCAGGTGGGCAACCTGTTATCGTCCCAGCCTTGCAAGAAAATGACTTTAAAATCACAGTCGAACAGTTGGCAGCCGCAAAAACTTCGAAAACAAAGGTTCTCCTTTTAAATAGCCCCTCAAATCCCACAGGAATGATTTATTCCGAAGCAGAACTGACTGCGATTGGAAATTGGGCGGTGGAGAATGACCTTTTGATTCTGGCTGATGATATCTATCATCGCTTGGTTTATAATAATAGCACGTTTACAGCTCTTTCTTCCTTGTCGGAAGAGATTCGCCAACATACTCTTGTCATCAATGGGGTTTCCAAAACTTTTGCGATGACAGGCTGGCGGATAGGTCTCGCTGTGGGAGACAGTGAAATCATAGCAGCCATGACAAAAATTGCCGGACAGACCACCTCCAACCCCAGCACTGTCGCCCAGTATGCCGCGATTGAAGCCTTTAACTCTGACTCAGATGCTGTTTCCAAGATGCGTCAAGCTTTTGAAGAACGTCTGAATACGATTTATCCTCTCTTAAACCAGATTCCTGGCTTTGAAGCGATTAAGCCAAACGGTGCCTTCTATCTTTTCCCTAAGGTTGAAGAAGCAATGGCTCTTAAAGGCTTTGATAAGGTCACTGACTTTGCGACAGCCTTGCTTGAAGAAGCAGGCGTGGCAGTAGTTACAGGAGAAGGGTTTGGTTCTCCTTCACATATTAGACTGAGTTATGCGACAGATTTGGAAAGTCTAAAAGAAGCAGTAAACCGGATGAAAAAGTGGATGGAGAAGCCACATGATTGACAAAAAAGAAGCAAAATCAGCATACAAACTTCAAACTAAAGTTGGGGCAGTGGTGGCTTACAAAAACATCACTAAAAACAAACTTTACATTGACATCGCCCCAGATCTTCCGGGCTTAAAAAATCGTTTTGAATTTTCGCAAAAGACAGGTATCGGTGTTCCTCTAGCCATAGATAAAGACTGGAAAACAGATGATTTTGAGCTTGTGGTCCTCGAAGAGCTCAAAAAAGATGAACTACAAACACCTAAAGCCTTTAAGGATGACCTGAAAACCTTAAAGGAAATCTGGCTAGAAAAACTTTTGGATAAAGAATTATATTAACAAAATAGAGAAGGAATTATTTATGAAAGACTTAGTATCAATCATCGACGTGAAAGACCATGTAGGTGAAGAAATAAAAATCGGCGCTTGGGTTGCAGACAAATCAGGAAAAGGAAAGTTACAATTTCTCCAACTCCGTGATGGGACAGCCTTTTTCCAAGCTGTTGTTTTTAAACCAAACATGATTGAAAAATTTGGTGAAGACGCTGGCGTTGAAAAATTCACTGAAATCAAACACTTGTCACAAGAAACATCAGTACTTGTAACAGGTATCGTTAAAGAAGATTCACGCTCAAAGTTTGGCTATGAACTTGATGTCACAGACCTTGAAGTTGTCGGTGCATCAGTGGATTACCCTATCACACCAAAAGAACACGGGACAGACTTCCTGATGGATAACCGTCACTTGTGGTTGCGTAGCCGTAAACAACATGCGGTTATGCTTGTTCGTAACGAGATCATCCGCGCTACATATGAATTTTACAATGCCAACGGTTTTGTGAAGATTGATAGCCCGATCCTGACAGGTTCAGCTCCTGAAGGAACAACCGAACTTTTCGAGACAGACTACTTTGGTCAACCTGCTTACTTGTCTCAAACAGGTCAACTCTATGCTGAAGCAGGTGCGATGGCCTTTGGTAAAGTCTTCACATTTGGTCCAACTTTCCGTGCCGAAAAATCAAAAACACGCCGTCATTTGACAGAGTTTTGGATGATTGAGCCAGAAATGGCTTTCACAACACACGAAGAATCTTTGGATATCCAAGAAGCTTACGTGAAACATTTGATCAAGTCTGTATTGGAAAATCAACGTTATGCACTTGAAACTTTGGAGCGCGATATTGACTTGCTCGAAAAATATGTCAACGAACCTTTCAAACGTGTCACTTACGATGATGCGATCGAGTTGCTTCAAAAAGAAGAAGCAAACAATGACTATGATCATATCGAATGGGGCGACGACTTTGGTTCACCACATGAAACATTTGTTTCAAACTACTATGGTGTACCAACATTTATCATCAACTATCCAAAAGCAATCAAAGCTTTCTACATGAAACCACACCCAGCACGTGAAGATGTTGTTATCTGTGCTGACCTTATCGCACCAGAAGGTTACGGTGAGATTATCGGTGGTTCAGAACGTGCGACAGACTATGACTACTTGGTGGAAAAAGTAAAAGAATTTGGTCTTTCCGAAGAAGAATACAGCTGGTATCTTGACTTACGTAAGTTTGGTTCAGTACCACACTCTGGCTTCGGACTTGGCTTGGAACGTGCAGTAACCTTTATCACAGGTAACCAACACATTCGTGAAGCGATTCCTTTCCCACGTATGCTTGGACGTATCCGCCCTTAAAAAATGATATAAAAGCTTTCAAGTTTCTTGAAGGCTTTTTTTTGATGTCTAAAAGTGGACGGGTATAGTAAGGGTGGGAAAGCTATTTATAGCTGACAAGTAGAGAAATCAAAAAGAAACAAAAGAAGTTATAATGAAATCTTTTTAATGTAATAGTATAATATGTTAGAATATAAATAAGAGAATTCTTAAAAAAGACTAAAAGACTTGATGAGGAGAATGCCATGGTTTATAATCTATCAGCCCAGCCCAGCCCAGCCCAGCCCAGCCCAGCCCAGCCCAGCCCAGCCCAGCCCAGCCCAGCCTAAATCGGGCTATACTTAATGTTCTAGTTTGGATAACTTTACACACGAAACGATGAAGTAGAAGAAAAGAACATCGAGGAGCGAGATGAGATGAATTCAAAAAGTAAAAAAATAAGATATATTATAACCGTTATGGCTCTGGCAGGGCTCATCGGGAACCCTATGCTTGAGGGAGCTACAGTCGTGGCGACTACGCTGCCCACAGAGTCGGAGTCCAGTGAAGAGAGTGAAGCACCGTTACCAGAAGCTTTAGAGCCAGAGCAGGACACAGAGGAAAGCGAAGAGACAAAAAGTGAAGATACACCAGATCGTTCAGCCTCAGCAGAAGAAATCCTTCCCCCAGCATCCAGTGCCTCTAAACCCGAAGAACCAACTCCCCCAGCAGATGTAGCCTCCCCAGAGCGAAGCACGGCAGTGGCCGCACCGAAAATGACAGGCACGATGTGGGGTGGTGTTGATTTTGAATGGAATGCTACTACGGGTGAGCTCACACTTTTTGGAGGGACCATTACTGATCCTGCTGCTTTGCCTACTGACAGATGGCTAATAAACCATATTAAATTTGAAGGGCCTGTAACAGTCGGAGGTTCAAGGAGCTTAGCTGGACTTTTTCAAAGTATGACGAATCTTACGGCCATTGAAAATTTGACCTACTTAAATACGAGTGGCGTCACAGATATGAGTGCCTTGTTTAGTGCAACATGGGCTCTTACCAACCTAGATCTCTCCTCTTTTGATACCTCTGCCGTCACTGATATGAGTGGTATGTTTAATGGAACAAGTAGTTTAACCAGTTTAGATTTATCTAACTTTGATACATCATCTGTTACAGATATGAACATGATGTTTCGTGGAGCAAGTCGCTTAACTAGCTTAGATTTATCTACCTTTAAGACGTCAGCTGTTACGGATATGGGTGGTATGTTTTGGGGCATGCACAATTTGACCAGCTTAGACTTATCTAACTTTAATACCTCAGCTGTTACAGGAATGTGGCAGATGTTTGCAAACGCAAGCAGCTTAACCCGCTTAGATTTATCTAACTTTGATACAGCATCTGTTACTAATATGCATAGTATGTTCTTGGGCGCAAGCCGTCTAGCCAGCCTAGACCTTTCCTCATTTGTCATAACTAGTGGTACACCTATAACAGCTATGTTCATGCATACAGGGTCTTTAAGAGAACTTAAGCTAGGCACAGGTATCTCTCGTTTGAATGGCACCAATCTCCCAGCTATTGGCACCACTTCAGGAGAATTCACAGGTTTCTGGCAAAATATAGATACTGGCTCTGCAGAACACCCCAATGGTACAAATGTTCTCGACTCTGCAGGCTTGATGAGGGATTTTAATCCCTCAATGGCGGATACTTTTGTGTGGCAAAGAAGAGTTGTGCCAAAAGTATGGGGTGATGTCGAGTATGATTACGATGAGACAAGCAAAACCCTTACGCTAGAAGGTGGGATGATCACGGATCCGTCAGATTTTGATGCCGCCATCCGATCAGAGGTAGAACACATCGTCTTTCGTGGGGACGTGAATGTCGGGGGTGCCATGTCTCTTGGAGGAATGTTTGCGAATTTCACTAATCTCGTCGATATTCAAAACTTGGAAAGATTGAATACAGCTGGTGTTACGGATATGTCTGTAATGTTTGCCGGAACGAGCAGTTTAACCAGTTTAGACCTCTCTTCTTTCGACACATCCTCAGTCACAAACATGCACGGTATGTTTGGTGTGACAGCCTTTAAAAGTCTAGATCTCTCCTCTTTCGAGACATCCTCTGTCGAAGATATGTCCTTTATGTTTTATGAAGCCCGCAACCTCAACAGCTTAGACTTATCCTCTTTTGTTACATCCTCTGTTGAAGATATGTCGCTGATGTTTGCGATGACAGAAAGCTTAACTGACATAAATCTTTCCTCTTTTGATACCTCCTCAGTGAGAAACATGGAAGGCATGTTTGCTGGGGCAGAAAGTTTAACTGACATAGATCTTTCCTCTTTTGTTACTTCCTCTGTTACAAACATGAGCTCTATGTTTGCTAGGGCAGCCTTAAAAAGTTTAGATCTTACTTCTTTTGATACCTCCTCTGTTACGAACATGACCTCTATGTTTGCATGGGCAGAAAGTCTAATCAGCCTAAATCTCTCCTCATTTGACATAGCGAGTAGCACAGATATACGAGATATGTTTTTTGACACAAGCTCTTTAAGAGAGCTTAAGCTAGGCTCAGGCATTTCTCGTTTGAATGAGACGAGACTCCCTAATATTAGCTATGCATCAGGTGAGTTCACAGGTCTCTGGCAAAATGTAGGTACTGGCTCTCCAGAACGCCCTAATGGTACAAATGTTCTTACGTCTGACGGCTTAATGCAAAATTTTAATCCCTCAATGGCGGATACTTTTGTGTGGCAAAGAACTCTACCAAAAGTATGGGGCGATGTCGCGTTTGATTACGATGAAACAAGCAAAACCCTTACGCTAGAAGGTGGGACGATCACGAATCCTTCAGATTTTGATAGCGCCATCCGAACAGAGGTGGAACACATCGTCTTTCAGGGCGATGTGAATGTCGGCGGTTCAAAGTCTCTTAGTACCCTCTTTGACGGTTTTCAAAACCTTAGAGACATCCAAAATTTAGAAAAACTGGATACAAGCGGTGTGACAGATATGTCATGGATGTTTACAGGAACCAGTAGCTTAACTAGTTTAGACCTCTCCTCTTTTGATACGTCCGCTGTTACAAATATGTTTGCTATGTTTGATTCAGCAGAGAGCTTAACCAGCTTAAATCTTTCCTCTTTTGACACATCCGCTGTTATAAATATGCAGAGTATGTTTTCAGACGCCAGAAGTTTAAGCAGCTTAGACCTCTCTTCTTTTGAGACTTCCTCAGTCACAACGATGCAGGGTATGTTTTCAGACACCAGCAGCTTAACTCACCTAGACCTTTCATCCTTTGAGACAGGTTCGGTTATAAATATGTCATGGATGTTTTCAGGTGCCAGTAGTTTAACTCACCTAGACCTTTCATCCTTTGAGACATCCTCAGTCACAACGATGCAGGATATGTTTACCGGCGCCAGCAATTTAGCCCGTCTAGACTTGTCTTCTTTTGATACGTCCGCGGTGGATGATGCACAGTTTAGGCTTAACTTTGGTGGACTCAATGCCTTAGTCGAGCTTCGCTTAGGCGATAATACAGCTATAAATTTAAGTAACTTGCCAGAGTTCACTACAAGCACCGGTTATCTGAACTGGTGGGCGAGAGAAGGCGAGGCAAATAACTGGCTGGACTCACATCAGTTGATGGATTTATCTGCTACTTCGGGCCAAGCGGCAGGGACATGGCGCCGTGTGCCTTATCAAACAAAAGTTCAAGTTAAAGACAGCACGCTCGCTGTTGGCGACACATGGCAAGCCAAGGACAACTTTGTCCAGGCAATCAATCGTGAAGGAGATGAAGTTCCCTTTGAAGATGTCACAGTCACAGGAAAAGTAGACACTACCAAAGCGGGTATCTATGAAGTAACCTATGCTTATGATGGCGTAAGCGCCACAGCGAAAGTTACCGTAAAAGCCGAAGAAGAAAATGGCAATGGCAATGGAAACAATAACTCTGGCGAAAACGAAAATGGTCAGGACAAAGACGACTCAACCTCAAATAATGAAAATAGCGAAGATAAAGTATCTGACTCTGACGACACCAGAGGAGACAAAAAGCAGTCTCAGCAAGAAGAACCAGACCTCAATGCAGCAAGTAGAGATAAGCTACCAGAAACAGGCGAAATAGCTGGAATGCTTAGCTGGCTTGGTCTGGGAAGCTTAGCTGTAGCTATGCTCCTGTGGTATAAACGTAGACGTAAAAAGTAGTATTCTACCTACCTAACTTACCTCACTTAGAAAATAAAACGCACTTCTTTGCAGAGTTTTGGTCTGCTGGTGGAGTGCGTTTTTCTTTTTTCAGACTTAGCTTTCCTCTCAAAAATTTACTTATGCTTAGCGAAAGAGGTTAACCTAGAGTAGGGAGGATTATTTTGTTATAATACTAGGTAGAGACTAGAGGAGGCCACCTATCTATGGAACTTAAGGACTATCAGCAAGAGATAATAAAATTTGATGTAAATGGTCCCTTGGCCGATATTGCTCAGGTAAACTTTGCCTTTTTAGACAAGGTGTTGGGCTTGGCTGGAGAGTCGGGCGAGGTTGCAGATAAGATAAAAAAGATTATCCGAGACCAAGACGGCATGATCCGAGCCGAAGATAAAAAAGCACTCGAAAAAGAGCTGGGAGATGTGCTGTGGCACATCGCCACCTGTGCACGTTATTTGGGGTTGGACTTGGAAGATATTGCCCAAGCCAATATCGCTAAGCTTGAAAGTCGTAAAGCCAGAGGGATGATAGCGGGAAGTGGGGATGAGCGATGAAGATAGTCATTCATGCAGGACGACCAGCGCAAGCACTCACAGAAAAGTTTGATTATTATGTGGGGATTGATCGTGGTGCCTTGTTTTTACTGGAGGAGCAACACCATTTAGACTTGGCTGTTGGTGATTTTGATTCTGTAAATGCTAAGGAGTTTGCCCGCATCTCAGAAGATGCTGCGGAACTCTTTAAGCTTCCCGAAGAAAAAGACCAGACGGATTTGGAAGCTGGCTTAGAACTTGTCCGCTCACGCTTTCCGGAAGCAGAGGTTACGATTATTGGGTCACTCGGCGGACGTTTAGACCATCACTTGACCAATGTATATCTTCCTCTAAACTTTGCAAACTATGAAAATATTTGTTTGAAGGATGCTCAAAACCTAGTCCGCTACTTATCGGCTGGCGAGCACACCATCAAAAAGATAGAGGGTTACCCTTATCTGGGTCTGGTACAGGTTAATACAGGGAGAAGCTTAGAGATTAAAAATGCCAAATACCCGCTCAAAGCCACGGATAATTTTGCGGATATTTATGCCAGTAACGCTTTTATTAGTGACAGTATGGATTTGCAGATAGATCAAGGCCAGCTTATTGTGATTTACTCAAAAGACAGTTAGAGAGAATATATGATTATTGGAATTATTGGAGCAACGTCAAACATTGCAGGAAAAGCTTATCTTCCTGTTTACGCAAAGATGCAAGCCGAACACCGCTTTATCTTACACTCAAGAACATGGGAAAAAGCAGAAGAGATTCGTAAAAAGTATAAGTTTGAATATGCGACAACGGATCTAGGGGCCTTAGAAACCTGTGATATGGTGGCTATCCATGCGGCTACTGCACAGCACTTTGAGTTAGCCAAGCGCTATTTGAGTGCGGGTACACATGTCATGATGGATAAACCTATCTCTGAAAACTTTGAAGAAGTACAGGAGCTCCAACGCCTCGCCGAAGAAAACAATGTCCTCTTTGTGAGTGGCTTTAACCGTCGTTTTGCCCCAATGACTGATAAACTCAAAGAGGTAGAACAAAAGAACTTTATCAAAGTCAGTAAAAATCTCGCCAACAATGCAGCTGAAGTGCAGTTTACCTTGTATGATATTTTTATCCATCCTTTGGATACACTGATTTATCTGCTGGATGATGAGATTGAGCGTTACAGTTATCAGCTAGCGCTGACACCAGATAAGAAGATTTCACGGGTGATGGTGACCCTAAGAACCCAAACCTGTATGGGAATTGCCAGCATGAACTTGACAGCGGGTGCTTTTTCCGAGGAGTTTACGGTGGAAGCTGCAAGCGGCACTTATCGCTTATCAGAGCTGACGGACTTAGAGATTCTGACGGGACTAGATAAGCAAAAAATCGGCATCAACGGCTGGCAATCAGCGACCTATAATCGCGGCTTTGATAGCTTGGTGGCGGGTATGGTTGAAGCTGTTGCTAACTTTGACGGGCAAAATCGTGCCGAGCTCATGGAAAAGATGAAACAAAAAAATGTGCTGGATTCCCATGAAATTATTCATGAGATCTTAGACAAAATTTAAGAGGGAGAAACGATGAAAGATATTTTAATCCTTACTACAAATGATGCCCCAGGCTATCGTGTTGTTGAGATTTATGGTGAAGTTTTTGGGCTTACCACACGCTCACGTAATGTCTTTTCAAGCACGGGCCAACAGCTAAAAACGATTGTTGGTGGAGAAATAGCAGGTTACACCAAGCTACAACATGAGACGCGCGAGAGCGCGATTGAGCGCTTGGCAGAGGAAGCGCGTGACAAAGGAGCAAATGCCATCCTTGCGATGCGCTTTGATTCTTCAACTTTTGGAAATGTGGATTCTGTCGCAGCCTATGGTACAGCAGTCAAGTTAGAAAAAATATAAAAAACAAACCTCAAGGTTTGTTTTTTATAAATGAAGAATGGCTACAATAGCAAAAAGCACTAAAAAGATGGTATAAACACTAAACAAGATAAGGCGGGGAACCTTAGTGTATAGAGCGCGCATCAGCATACTAAGTACGCTAATCATAAACAGCATCGCAAAGCTCTGCACGGAAATTCTTTTAAAAATAAATACCCAAGCGAGGGTCAAGAGGGCCAGTGCACCGAGAGTAACAATAAAATCCAATAATATTTTTTTCATAAAAGGTCTCCTCTTTTTCGTTAAGTGTCTAAAGTTACATTTATATTTATTATATAACAAATGTTACTTTTAAACAAAAGAAACTCTAAAATAAAAAAGACATTTACTGTCCTCTTTTTTTCGCTTCAAGCACTTGTTCAAAGGTTTCTTTGAGTAGCTCTTCTTTAATAAGTTTAAGTTTTTGCGGCCGAGTGAGTTTATGCTTAAACCACCATTCACATTTTAGCGCTGTTGCTTTATCGTCAAATTCCACAGAGGTTATTAACTCCAGTGGGCGACGTGCCTTGGTGTATTTTGCCCCTTTGCCCGCATTGTGAGTTTCGAGACGTTTGGTCACGTTGTCAGTATAACCACAGTACAGAGTACCATCCGCACAACGCAAAACATATACAAAATAAGATTTCATGATAAGGCTATTGTACCCTAAAATATAGTATAATTGAAGTATCCTTACCGAAAATAAGAAATTCAGTTCCGTCCATACGGAATAGAAGTGAGAAGGGAAAATAAATGCCCCAAGATAAAATTGTTATACATGGTGCGAGAGAGCACAATTTAAAAAATATAGATGTTACTATTCCGCGTGATAAGTTAGTAGTTGTTACGGGAGTATCAGGATCAGGAAAGTCTTCCTTAGCTTTTGAAACGCTGTATGCAGAAGGCCAACGCCGTTACGTAGAATCATTATCTGCCTATGCGCGTCAGTTTTTAGGAAATATGGATAAACCAGATGTAGACAGCATCGATGGTTTGTCTCCAGCTATTTCTATCGATCAAAAAACAACAAGTAAAAACCCACGTTCCACTGTGGGGACAGTAACGGAGATTAACGACTATCTGCGCTTGCTTTTTGCGCGTGTCGGAAAACCTTACTGTATCAATGGTCACGGTCAAATTTCGGCACAGTCTGTTGAGGAAATTGTGGATCAGATTCTTGAGTTGCCTGAGAGAACACGTCTTCAAATTTTAGCGCCGATTGTTCGTGGCAAAAAAGGACAACATGTTAAGATATTTGAGCGTGTTCAAAAAGAAGGCTATGTCCGTGTTCGTGCAAACGGTGAAGTTTATGATGTGACAGAAGCACCCGAACTTGATAAAAATAAGAAACACAATATTGAAGTCGTTATTGACCGTATCGTCGTTAAGGAAGGTATCCGTTCACGTTTATTTGATTCAGTCGAAGCAGCCTTGCGTATCGCAGAAGGCTATGTGATTGTGGATAAGATGGATGGGGAAGAACTGCTTTTTAGTGAGTTTTATGCTTGTCCTGTCTGTGGTTTTACTGTGCCTGAGCTGGAGCCTCGTCTCTTTTCATTTAATGCACCTTTTGGCTCATGTCCAGACTGTGATGGATTAGGAATGAAAAATGAAGTCGATCCTGACTTGGTTATTCCAGATGACAGCAAAACCTTACGTGAGGGCGCTGTAGCTGCTTGGAATCCTATCTCATCTAACTATTACCCAACGATGCTGGAATGTGCCAGTCGTGATTTTGGTATAGATATGGATACGCCTTGGGCGGATTTGCCAGAAGAGCATAAAGATATTATTCTTCACGGTTCAGGCAAACGGAAATTCCATTTTTACTATGTAGGGGATTTTGGTAACGTGTCTAACAAGGACATGGTCTTCCCTGGCATTATCAACAATATTAATCGCCGTTTCCGTGAAACTTCAAGTGATTATACACGTGAATACCTTCGGGGTTATATGAGAGAGTTGACATGTACGACGTGTCATGGCTACCGTCTCAACGACCAAGCATTGTCAGTTAAGGTAGGCGGCAAGCATATCGGGGAACTCTCAAACCTAGCCATTGGTGACGAGTTAGAGTTTCTTGGTCAACTCGCTTTGACAGCGAACGATGAAATGATTGCTGAACCAATTGTGAAAGAAATCAAGGACCGTTTATCCTTCTTGAAAAATGTTGGTTTAGATTATCTGACTCTTTCTCGTGCTTCTGGAACTTTGTCGGGTGGTGAATCACAACGGATTCGTTTAGCGACACAGATTGGTTCAAACTTATCTGGCGTCCTTTATATCCTTGATGAACCATCTATTGGTCTACATCAAAGAGATAATGACCGCTTGATTGAGTCCCTTCAAAAGATGCGTGATCTCGGAAATACCCTCATCGTTGTTGAACATGATGAAGACACGATGAGAGCCGCCGACTGGCTGATTGATGTTGGGCCAGGAGCGGGCGATTTGGGTGGAGAAATCATCGCCTCAGGCACGCCAGCACAGGTTGCGAAAAACAAGAATTCTTTGACAGGTAAATATTTGTCAGGAAAACGTTCCATACCTGTACCCGAAAAACGTCGTAAGATTGATAAGAAGCGGATGGTTAAAGTTACAGGAGCTTCCGAGAATAACTTGCAAAATATTGATGCGCAATTTCCTTTGGGCATCATGACTGCTGTGACAGGTGTTTCAGGGTCAGGTAAGTCTACTCTAGTTAACTCTATCTTGAAGAAAACCTTGGCACAAAAGCTTAACCATAATTCAGAGAAACCAGGCAAGCATAGGAAAGTCACAGGCTATGAAGAAATTGAACGTCTGATTGATATTGACCAATCACCGATTGGGCGGACACCTCGCTCAAATCCTGCGACGTATACCTCTGTTTTTGATGATATTCGCGGTCTTTTCGCTGAAACAAATGAAGCTAAAATTCGTGGATACAAAAAAGGACGTTTCTCTTTCAATGTCAAAGGCGGACGTTGTGAAGCCTGCTCTGGTGACGGTATTATCAAGATTGAGATGCACTTCTTACCTGATGTTTATGTCCCTTGTGAAATCTGTCATGGGAAACGATACAATTCAGAAACATTGGAGGTACATTATAAAGGAAAAAATATCTCTGAAATTCTGGATATGCGTGTCTCAGATGCACTAGAATTCTTCCGTCATATCCCCAAAATTGAACGCAAATTACAAACCATTGTTGATGTTGGCTTAGGCTATGTGACTTTGGGTCAACCGGCTACCACCTTGTCTGGTGGTGAAGCGCAACGGATGAAACTTGCGTCAGAACTTCAAAAACGAAGTACGGGTAAGAGCTTCTACATCTTGGATGAACCAACCACTGGTTTGCACAGTGAAGATATTGCGACTTTGATTAAAGTGTTGGATCGCTTGGTGGATCAAGGAAATACTATCGTCGTTATTGAGCATAATCTCGATGTGATTAAAACGGCTGATTATATTATTGATTTAGGTCCAGAAGGTGGTGCAGGCGGAGGGACTGTTTTAGCAACAGGTACTCCAGAAGAAGTTGCGAAGGTTGCGGACTCTTACACCGGGCAGTATTTAAAGTTAAAATTATAATTTAAAACTTCAAAAAGATCAAAAAAGTAAAGACTTCTCTTTACTTTTTTTATTTTAAAATTAAGAGCGTTGAACGGAAGTTTGAAGAAAGCGCTTTACTAAAAAGCTTAAAAATAATATAATGGAGCCATGTTGTTTTTACACGCGTGTAAAGATGAGAGGAGAACTTCAATTCATGGACGAAAAGTACTATAAGCTGTTAAAAGAGCAGTTTGTATCAAAAGAAGCAGTCTTGACCGAAATAATCAATCTCAGTGCTATTTGTGAGCTTCCTAAAGGGACAGAGCATTTTGTAAGTGACATACATGGGGAATACGATGCGTTTAATCATGTTTTGCGTAATGGTTCGGGGTCGATTAAAGAAAAACTACGTGAATGTTTTCCTGAACTCGATCCAACGGAGATTTCGGAACTTGCAACCTTGATTTATTATCCGGAAGAAAAGCTGGCTTCAAAAGAAGGCCAACTTTCGCACGAAGCTTTCGCCTACTATTGCCGTGAGAACTTGATTTCCTTATTGAAACTTGCGCGTTTTGCAGGGAAAAAATATACACGTTCTAAAGTGCGCAAAGCTTTTCCAGAGAAGTTTCGTTATATTCTTGAGGAATTAAAACATGAAGTCGAGTCAAGCTCAGAGAAGCGTGCTTATTTTGACTCCATCATTGAAAAACTTCAGCATCTTGGTGAACTTCCGAACTTAATCATTGCTCTGGCAGATAGTGTGAGACGTTTGACTGTCGATCACTTACATGTGGTAGGTGATATTTATGATCGAGGGCCTTATCCAGATAAGATTATCGATCGTTTGATAAGTATGCCCTCAGTTGATGTCCAATGGGGCAATCACGATATTATCTGGATGGCAGTTATGGCAGGTTCTCCACTCGCCATGATGAACGTTATTCGTATCAGTTCCCGCTATGGTAATCTGGATATTCTTGAAGATTCTTATGGGATTAATTTACGGCCGCTGATCGAATATGCGGAGCGTTATTATGAGCCAAGTTCTGCTTTTGCACCTCGTCTGACAGAGGGAGAATACCTGTCACAGCAGGAGTGCGATTTGTTGAACAAACTCCAACAAGCAACAGCGATTTTACAGTTTAAGTTAGAAAGCCAACTGATAGCCCGGCGCCCTGATTTTCATTTGGAAGAACGTGATGTGTTGCATTTCATTAATTATGATGAAAACAGAATCACGCTTAAAGATAAGCAGTATGATCTGCAAGATTTTCAAGCACCAACAGTTGACCCCTTGGAACCTGAGCAATTAACCGCTGAAGAAGAATTACTTCTAAAAAAATTATTGAAAAATTTTCAAACGTCACAGAAACTAAAGAAACACATTGATTTTCTTTTAGAAAAAGGCTCAATGTATCTTTCATACAATGGCAATCTTTTGATTCATGGTTGCTTGCCTCTTCATGAAAATGGAGATTTCAAGTGCTTTAGGCTTGAAGGAGAAGGTTATTCTGGGCGTGAATTACTGGATCTTTTTGAACACCATGTGAGAAAAAGTTTAGCACAGCCAGATGTGGAAGAAGACTTATCCACAGACTTGCTCTGGTATCTCTGGGTGGGAGAATCTTCCTCACTTTTTGGTAAAGAGGCAATGACAACTTTTGAGCGCTATTATATCGCTGATAAAGCAACTCATGTGGAGAAGAAAAACCCGTATTATCGTCTAAGAGAAGAGCCTGAGACGATTAGTCGCATTTTGAAGAACTTTGGTATGGATGAAAAGGGTCATATCATCAATGGACATACTCCTGTGAAAGAGAAAAAAGGTGAGGAACCCATCAAAGCAGGTGGCAAATTAATTGTTATTGATGGTGGTTTTTCAAAACCTTATCAAAAAGAAACGGGAATAGCTGGCTATACTTTGCTTTATAACAGTTATGGTATGCAGCTGGCAGCGCATGAACCATTTAAAACCATCAAAGCAGCAGTGGAAGATGGCAGCGATATTGTCAGCGTAAAAAGGTTGGTTGATAGAGTTGAAGAAAGAACCTGTGTGAAAGAGACTAATATTGGGCAGGAACTCTTGAAAACGATAGAAGATTTAGAATATCTTTTTGAAAATTATGAAAAATATTGACTTAGCTTTAAACAAAGGCAGAGGATTCGAGATTAAAAGGAGAAACGTATGAAAAAGTTGAGTGAAGCAGAGTCCTATTGTTGGAATCATATTCAAGATAATTTGAGCAGGATACCTAACTTATCTATATCTATACTGGCAACTGAATCGCATGTCAGTGTCTCAACGGTTAATCGAACGTTGAAAAAAATGGGGTATGATGGCTATTCAGACTTTAAGCAGACGATACGGAATACAAAGAACGAAAGACGTAAAAATGGTTTTTCAAAAGAAGTAAATCAAGCTATTCGTAAAAATGAAATAGAGATTACGCGGACGATAAACCAGCTCTCGGCCGATGATATCGAGGAAGCGATTAAACTGATTGACCATCACAGTAAGATTCTTATTTTTTGTGCGGGGCTAAGCTCCAATGTGGCGCGTGAGATGATGGACAAGTTGCAACTTTTTGGAAAACTTTGTGTTATTCATGATGATTTCGATTATATGAAATATTTTGCCAATCGGGTCAATCGTGACTATCTGATCGTCGTCTTTTCTTTAAGTGGTGAAACGCCTGAGATAGTGTCCGCTCTTCAAAAAGCTAAAAACCATGGGGCAAAGATTATTGCCCTTGTGGGAGCCATGCCTAGTTCCATTGGCAGTCAGGCTGATGTGTATATCCATGCTTACAAGTCCACACAAAAGACGATTAATTTCGGTTTAGATGTGGGTAGTCGGATGTGCTTACAAGTCGTCAATCGCATCTTATTGGATGCCTTTGCGCTTTACAAAAACTTAGCGCCGATACGTGAAAGCTAAAAAACAGAGAACTCTGAAGTTCTCTGTTTTTTTGGAAAAGTTTCCATCGTTATAAGTATAAATTTGGAAAAATTTACTCTAAGTCCTGATTTATACTAAGAAAAAAGACAAATGGAGGCACAATATGACTTACTATATCAAAGCGGATAAGTTTTTCTATCCTTACCAAACGCTCACAGGTGGATTCTTAGAGATAAGAGACGGGAAGTTTGGAGAGCATGTTCAAGAAATTCCTGAAGAAGCTGAGGTTAAAGATTACTCCGGTTATTGGATCGCGCCAGGGCTTGTAGACACTCACATCCACGGCTTTGATGGTGCAGATGTGATGGATGGACAAGAAGAACTGCTGGATAAGATGAGTCAAGGATTATTTAGAGCGGGTGTTACTTCATGGATTCCGACACCGCTCACTGGGGATCATGAACGCCTGCGGGAAGTCTGTGAGATTATTGGAAATTATCGTCCGACAGGGACGGGCGCGAAAATTCAAGGTATTTTCTTTGAAGGCCCTTATTTTACAACAGAACACAAAGGGGCCCAAAATCCAACATACATGACCGATCCTAGCGTGAAAGAATTTGAACAATGGAATCAGTCTGCCCAATCAATGATACGAAAAATCGCTGTGGCTCCTGAGCGTAAGGGAAGTTTAGACTTTATACGTGCTTTGGATAGGAGCGGGATAACGGTTGCTTTAGGGCATTCTAATGCTTCTTTAGAGCAGGCAACAGCAGCAATAGAAGCCGGTGCTTCCGTTTTTGTTCATACTTTCAATGGCATGAGTGCCTTTAATCATAGAGAGCCTGGTATGGTTGGAGCTGCTTTGAGTACACCCGATACTTATACAGAGTTAATCTGTGATGGACAGCACGTACATCCTACAGCAGCCAAGGTAATGATACAAGCTAAAGGCGCTGCACACACGGTTTTAATCACAGATGCGATGCGTGCAGCAGGTATGCCTGATGGCGACTATATGCTGGGAGAGTTTGCCGTTACTGTGAAAGAAGGTGCGGCCCACCTCAAAGAAGGAAATAGCTTGGCTGGTTCGGTCTTAATGCTAAAGGATGCAGTGAAAAATGTTGTAGACTGGGGGATTGCTACTCCTGAGGAAGCCATTATGATGGCGACTTTATCTGCCGCTAAATCAATCAATATTGCGGACCGTTGCGGACAGATCAAGCCAGAACATGCGGCTGATTTTATCGCTCTTAGTCCCGATATGACCTTGAAAGCCGTCTATTCAGATGGCGTGAAAGTTTTGTAAGCGTTTAATTTGGAAAAATTTACCAAAGTATGGACTATTATCTGGAAAAATTTCCTGTAATTTATAACTTATAATATTTATAAATCACAAGGAAAGACATTTAGAAATGAGGATAATGATGAAAGCATTAATTTCTGGACACGCTAATTTTGCGGAAGGGATGAAGAGTGCAGTAGAGTTAATCACTGGACCACAAGAAAATTTGATGATTTTGCCTTTTGATGAAGCCACTAATCTTGAAGAGTACCAAAAGTCCTTAGTTGAATTTTGTGCAGGAGATGACGAAGGGGTAATCTTTACCGACCTTCTGGGTGGAACTCCTTTTAACAAATCGATGATTGCAAAAGAGGGCAGAGAAAATATTCATATCTTTACAGGAACGAATCTTCCGATGCTTATTGAGTTTGTCTCACAAGCTATGATCGGTTCAGAGAGTCCTTTAATGCTGGATATGGCTTCGTCAACAGCTAAAGAGGGTATCACTCTGGATTTAGCATTAGGCGGTAAAGTGCAAGAAGACGAAGAAAGTGATGGCATCTAAATGAACGGAGAATTTATTATCAATAGTTCACTGGTTTTTATAGCTTTCCTTTTTATCGGCGGTACCTTTTATAGTATTGTAAGTGGTTTACAGTTTAGTAAAAGAAAAAAAGTGATTGCAGAGCTTCATCAAAAACTTGCGGTAGGAAATGAAATCATGTTCAGTGGTGGGTTAACGGGTACTATTACACAGCTGGATGAAGAATTTTGCCGAGTTAAGCTTGCGGATAAGCTCGATATTAAAGTGTCGCGTTATGCGATTACACAGATTTTATAAAATTGATAACATCTTGAGTCTCATAAATGGGATTCAAATCTTATATTAAGAAAGGTCATTATTATGCCAAATATTTTACTCACTCGTATCGACAATCGGTTGATTCATGGTCAAGTTGCGACTCAATGGAACAGCTATGTTGGTTCAAATCTCTTGCTTGTAGCTAACGATAATGTTGCGAGTAATCCACAGCGTCAGTCTCTCATGGATATGGCAGCTCCAACAGGTGTAGCCACACGTTATTTTAGCCTACAAAAAACGATTGATGTTATCAGCAAGGCAGCTGATCGTCAGCTTATTTTTATCATCTGTGAAACACCTAAGGATGTTTTGCGATTAGTTGAAGGCGGTGTACCGATTAAAAAAGTCAATATCGGTAATATGCACATGTCAGAAGGAAAACGTCAAGTTGCGACAGTTATTGCCGTCGATGATGAAGATGTGGCAGCATTCAAGAAGCTCAAAGAGCTTGGGGTGGAACTTGAGATTCAGCGCGTGCCAACTACAGCAATCGAGCCATTGGATAAATTGTTTAATTAAAGGTATAGTCTACATTAATTTTGGGAACAAGAGATTTTGTTAGAGATAAGATTACGGTTAGAAGGGGAACAGGATTTCTGCCAAATTCAGAAACTGTTCTGGAGCGTGGGATTCATTTCTAATAAAATCACATAAAAAATATAAGGAGAAAAACTTATGGATGCTTCCATTTTTCAGATTATTTTGATCTTTGCCGTAACTTTTGTAGTTGCCATTGATCAATTTAGTTTATTTCAATCTCTGTACCAACCGATCGTAACAGGTCTGGTAATCGGTCTTATTTTAGGTGATGTTCAAACCGGTCTGATCGTCGGTGGTACTTATCAACTTATGACTATTGGTAACATGCCAGTCGGAGGGGCACAACCTCCTAATGCTGTTATTGGTGGTATCATGGCAACCGTGCTTGCTATTTCGCTTGGGCTTGAACCTGCGGCCGCTGTTGCTACAGCTATCCCATTCTCACTGCTTGGTCAATATGGTGTAACCTTGATTTTCACTGTTATGGCGCCAGTAATGGGTGTGGCAGACAAATACGCAGAAGAAGCAAATCCAGCCGGTATTGCTAAGATTAACTGGTTGGCTATGTGTGCACTCGGGACTATCTTTGGTGTAGTTGTAACACTCTTCTTCGTCGGTGGCCAAGCGTTTGGGGATACAGTTGTAAATGCTATCCCAGCATGGCTCATGAGTGGACTCGGTGCAGCAGGTAATATGATGCGCTATGTCGGTTTTGCCATTCTGATCAAAGTAATGGTTTCAAAAGAACTATGGGGCTTCTATTTCCTTGGGTTCGTACTTGCTGTTGTTGTCACAGGTATTGAAGCACTTAAGGGTCCTGCATTACTTTTACTTGCCGTTATTGGTTTTGCATTCGCTTATTGGGATTTCCAAATGAATACAAAACTGAAAGCAGCTGCGGCTACAGCACCAGCTAGTGAAGGAGATTATGAAGATGGTATATAATATCCCTGATAATTACTCAAATCAAACACCAGCACCACAACTTGATAAGAAAACTCTTAACAAAATGGTTTGGCGCTCCGTTTATCTACAAGCATCTTTTAACTATGAACGTATGCAAGCGGGGGGATGGCTTTATTCTATCCTGCCAGGTTTGGAAAAAATCCATACGGATAAAAAAGACCTGTCTGCATCCATGGCACATAACTTGGAGTTCTTCAATACGCACCCATTTCTTGTGAATTTCGTTATGGGGATTGTGCTCTCCCTTGAGCAAAACAAAACTGATATTCAAACGATTCGTGCGGTCCGCGTCGCAGCGATGGGGCCTCTCGGAGGTATTGGTGACGCACTCTTCTGGTTTACGCTTGTTCCAATTACAGCAGGTATCACAGCCAATATGGCAATTGCTGGTAATATTGCTGCTCCATTTATCTTCTTATTCATCTTTAATGCCGTACAGTTTGGACTACGTTATTTCCTTATGCACTGGTCATATAAGAAGGGGACAGATGCAATCAGTATCATGACAGCCAATGCAAAGGAATTCACACGTGCGGCCTCTATCCTTGGTATTTTCGTAGTTGGTGCATTAACTTCAGCTATGGGAGCGACTTCCGTTAAAATCATCATTCCCAATGGCGAAGCAAAAATCGATATTCAAGCCATTTTAGATGGTATCTTGCCCTCAATGCTTCCTCTAGGATTGACTATGCTTTTGTTCTTCCTTATGCAAAAACATAAATGGACACCAATCCGCTGTATTATCCTCCTTCTCTGTCTGGGTATTCTTGGATCAGGGATGGGCATCTGGCCATCAATCTGGCCTTAAAATTAAGAAAAGCAGATGAGATTTATCATCTACTTTTTTTATTTTGAAGACAGGAAAAATCAGGAAAAATTTCCGTTTGTTAAAAGCTTCATTTGGAAAATTTTCCTATGGTTAGCACCTTATAATGGATACCATAAGATTAAAGTAAATATAGAAATCGAGGGAAGAACATGCTTCAATTACCAGAAGAACGACTTAAGGAACTAGGCGCGGATATTACTGTGGGAGAAACTTTGGGGCAGCCCGCCCTCTGGCGTAAAGTTTTTGAAGAATATGCCGAAAGAAAAACAGAAATTGAGGCTTTCTTGGCAAATCTTGTAGAAAAGCATAGCTTTATTCGTGTGATTTTTACAGGCGCAGGAAGTTCACAGTATGTAGGCGACACAGTACTTAAAAGTTTGATTGAGTTGGGAGATACGGAACATTTTCGTTTTGAATCAATCGGGACAACGGATATCGTCGCAGCGCCCCAAGCCACTTTGGAAAAGGATACACCAACCCTACTGGTTTCCTTTGCCCGAAGCGGAAATTCACCTGAATCTGTGGCTGCAGTTGATATTGTAGAAGAGCTTGTAGAAGACAGTTACCAGCTGGTTATCACTTGTGCCAAGGATGGTAAGTTAGCTCAGCTAGCCCTCACAATGGAAAATGCTTTTACCTGTATCCTACCCGACGAGTCCAACGACAAAGGCTTTGCCATGACGGGATCATGCAGCTCAATGACTCTTTTGGCAACACTTATTTTCTCAACAGAAGAACTTTCAGATAAAGAAAAGCAAGTCCATATCGCTGCGGACTTGGCTGAAGATGTCTTTCAGCGTGAAACAGAAATCGTAAGTTATCTCAATGACGATACAGACCGTATGGTCTATGTTGGCTCAAGTACCCTTTCCGGTTTTGTACGGGAGGCACAACTTAAAGTTCTTGAATTAACCGCAGGTAAAATCGCAACAATGTTTGACAGCTCAATGGGCTTCCGTCACGGACCTAAGTCTTTCATTAACGAAAACACAGTTGTCTTCGTCTTCGCAGCGAATACGCCATACACTCGTCAATATGACTTGGACCTCTATAATGAAGTTGCTGGTGACGCGATTGCACAGCGAACTGTCGTCATCGGACAACACATTTCTGAGGGCTTTGCTTATAAGGAAGCGCCAGAACTTAAGGAAGCATATCTCGTCTTCCCAGCCTTTGCTTTTGCCCACGTTATTTCCTTAAATGCTTCAATTTTGGTGAAAAATACACCAGACACACCATCGGCATCAGGTACAGTTAACCGTGTAGTAAAAGGTGTGATTATCCATCCTCTGGAAAAATAGGAGAGCAGTAAAATATGAGTATCTTAACAGTCACACTCAATCCTGCGATTGATATATCCTATCCTTTGGAAACTTTCCACTTAAACACAGTCAATCGCGTGGCACAAGCGCGAAAAACGGCTGGTGGCAAAGGACTTAATGTATCCCGTGTGCTGAAAGAATTAGGCGCAGATGTCTTGGCGACAGGGTTTGCGGATGATATTTTAGGGGCTGAAATTATCGAAAACTTAAAAAGTGACGGTATCGAAAGCCAGTTCACCAAGATTTCGGGAAAAACACGCAACTGTATTGCGATTTTGCATGAAGGACAGCAGACTGAGATTTTAGAAAAAGGGCCACGGATTTTAAAAGAAGAAGCGGAACACTTTATCCATAATTTTGAAGAAATTGTAGCCAAAGTCGACGTAATCACTATTTCAGGCTCTTTACCTGAAGGTTTACCGGAAAATTTCTATTCAGAACTCATCAAAATTGCGAATAAACAAGACAAAAAAGTTGTTTTGGACTGTTCTGGGAAAGCACTTGAAGCGGTGCTCAAAAGCAACTATAAACCACACCTCATCAAGCCGAACTTGGATGAATTGTCCGACTTGCTAGGCAAAGAGGTAACCTTAGAAAATATCGAAGACAGCCTAAAGGATAAGCTGTTTGAGGGTATTGAGTGGATTGTGGTTTCGCTTGGAAAAGATGGCGCATTTGCTAAAGTTTCCGACAAATTTTATCGTGTGAAAATCCCTAAGATTGAGGTTGACAATCCTGTCGGTTCAGGAGACTCAACGGTTGCAGGCCTTGCCTATGGGATAAGTCGTCATGAATCGATCGAGGAAACATTGAAACGCGCCAATGTTTGTGGCATGCTGAATGCGCAAGAAGCTAAAACAGGCCATATCGATATGGCAAATTATCAAGCTTTGTTTGAGCAACTCAAAGTAGAAAAAATATAAAACAAAGACTTACAAGAGGAGAAAAAATGGTACTTGTTAAAAGTAAAGAAATGATAGAAGAAGCATTTAAAAAAGGCTATGCTATTGGTGCCTTTAATGCAGAAAACATGGAAATGGCTGAGGCGATTGTAGAAGCAGCAGAAGAGATGAATGCACCAGTCATTGTGCAAACGACATCAGGTACACTCAACACCACACCACCCGAAATGTTCTATCATATGGTTAAAGCTGCTGCAGAGAAAATTTCTGTACCAGTTGTGATGCATCTGGATCACGGGGACGACTTTGACCGCGTGGCACGCTGCTTGCGTGCCGGTTATACTTCGGTGATGATTGATGCTTCAAAAAAACCTTTCGAAGACAATGTATCAATCACTGAAGAAGTAGTCAAAATGGCACACTCTATGGATATTCCAGTAGAAGCAGAACTAGGAATCGTTGGCGGAAAAGAAGATGGAAACAATGCAGAAACAGTAGCCTTTACAGATCCAACAGAAGCTGAACAATTTGTTAAAGCCACAAAAGTTGACTTCTTAGCTATCGGAATTGGTAACTCACACGGCTTCTATAAAGCAGAACCAAAACTCCAATACGATATCCTAGAAGCTGTAAAAGCTAAAACCGGAGATGTGCCATTGGTGCTTCATGGAACCTCAGGAATCCCGGACGAAGATGTCTCAAAAGCGGTAGCAATGGGCATTGCGAAAGTTAACTACGCGACTGAACTTCGTGCTGTTTTCACAAATGCCATAAAGGAATATATCTCTGAAGACGAAAAAGTCGTTGATCCGAAAAAATACAACACCGCAGCCAAACAAGCAGTAAAAGAACTTGTTAAACAAAAGATTCAAGTGCTTGGTTCTGATGGGAAAGCGGGGAAGTGTTGCTGAAATATTAATGCCTATATTTTAATAAAAAAATCCTGATTGTTTATCAGGGTTTCTTTTTAAGAAAGCTTAAACTCCAGAGTGTTCTTTTAAAGGCTACCCAATCCTTAGTTTTCAAGTAAATACTGTGGGGAAATCTTTCGGTTATGCTATAATAAACCTATGAAATTTAAAGCGATTGTATTTGATATGGATGGTGTTTTGGTTGATTCGGAACGTTTTCACTCGAAGGTTTTAGACAACTTTTTTGTAGAGAGTGGTATTGATGCCAGCCATTTAACACCCAAAGATTTTGTAGGGAGTGTCTTGAAAGATATGTGGCCAAAAGTCTTGCGTGATGAGTTTACGGAGGCGCGTGCAGCGCAAGTTCACCAAGATTTCTTGGATTATGATGTACAATTTCCAATTCCTTATAAAGAGCTACTTTTACCTGGCGTTACCGATGCTTTGAAAACTTTTTCAGAAAAAGGATACAAGTTAGCTGTAGCTTCAAGTTCACGTCGTCATGAGATTGCTGAAGTCTTGGATACACACGGTTTGCGTCAGTATTTCGAATTTTTCTTGTCTGGTCAAGATGAGTTTGAGCAGTCTAAACCAAACCCAGCTATCTATCTAGCAGCCATGGAGAAACTTGGAGTGCAACCTTCAGAAACACTGATTATTGAAGATTCTCATTATGGAATTATGGCAGGTAAGGCTGCAGGTGCCACAGTATGGGCAGTTAAAGATTATTACTTTGGGATTGATCAAGAGCAAGCAGATTATTTTATCGATACTCTTACAGATGCCAAAAACTTGTTGACTGATTCAGAATAGATAAAAGAACTTCTTTATTAGAGGTTCTTTTTTACTAGAGAAAGAAGCAATATTATCGTTCAGACTTTGTTATAATAGAAGAAAATATCCCAAACTAAAAGGAGAAAACGATGAGAATCAGCAACTTAAAAGAAAAAATAGTTCAAGAAAATTTAGATGGCTTAATCCTTACTGACATGAAAAATATCTATTATCTGACTGGCTTTTCAGGCACAGCGGGAACGATTTTCATGACGGCTGACCAATCCTACTTTATGACTGATGATCGTTATATTGGGATTGCACGGCAGTTAATTACCGGCTTTCAAATCATCCAAACACGTGATGCTTTGTCTGAAATCGCTCGATTGGCTGAAGGTCTCCATACTGTCGGCTTTGAAGATACCGTTGATTTTGCCTTTTATCGTGTATTGGCAGAAAAGTTAAAAAATGCTAAGCTTGTACCGACGACAAACTTTGTAGCGGAGCTACGCCAAATCAAAGAAGCAGATGAAATAAAAACAATCAAGAAAGCGTGCCAAATTGCAGATAAAGCTTTTGAAGCTGTGCTGCGCTATATCGAACCAGGCAGAACAGAAATAGAAGTTGCGAATTTCCTTGATTTCAAAATGCGGGAAATGGGCGCAAGTGGCATCTCTTTTGATACAATTGTCGCCTCAGGCAAGCGCAGCAGCTTACCGCATGGTGTTGCTACGCATAAGATGATTGAGTTTGGCGATCCTGTGACTATTGATTTTGGATGCTATTATAATCATTATGCGAGTGATATGACAAGAACAGTCTTCGTTGGTGAGGTTAGTCCGAAGATGCGAGAAATTTATCATACTGTACGTCAGGCAAATGAAGGACTGATTGCCGAAGCTAAGGCAGGAATGTCCTTGGTTGATTTTGATAAAGTACCCCGCAATATTATTGAAGAGGCTTCCTATGGCGAATACTTTACACATGGTATCGGCCACGGACTAGGACTTGATGTGCATGAGATTCCTTATTTCGGTGCGAAAGCTGTTGGAGAGTTAAAGCACAATATGGTGGTCACTGATGAGCCAGGAATCTATATTCCTGACTTTGGCGGCGTACGGATAGAGGATGATTTGCTTATTACTGAAGAAGGCTGTCAAGTCTTGACACAATCACCGAAAGAACTTCTGATCCTTTAAATCTAAAACCAGAATTCAAAGCCTCATTTGTTTTAAATATTCCTTTCAGCAAATGAATAGAAATTTGAAAAAGAGGTGAATTTGTGCTAAAATGAATTGTTAAAAGCTGTCTATTTAGGCAGTAAATAGAATATTCACTAGGAGATATATATAATTATGGTAGCAGCAAAAGACCTCAAAGCCGGTATGACATTTTTGAACGGAGATAAACTCCTCCGTGTTATGGAAGCAAGCCACCACAAACCAGGTAAAGGAAATACAATCATGCGTATGAAATTGCGTGATGTACGTTCTGGTTCTACATTTGACGATACATACCGTCCAGAAGATAAATTCGAGCAAGCAGTCATCGATACAGTACCTGCACAATACCTTTACCAAATGGATGATACAGCTTTCTTCATGAACAATGATACTTATGATCAGTATGAAATTCCAGTTGAACAAGTAAAAGAAGAATTGCTCTACGTTCTTGAAAATACAGATGTTAAAATTCAATTCTATGGTACAGAAGTTATCGGTCTTCAATTGCCAACTACTGTTGTCCTTGAAGTAGCTGAAACTCAACCTTCTATCAAAGGTGCGACAGTAACAGGATCTGGTAAACCAGCAACAATGGAAACAGGCCTAGTAGTAAATGTACCTGACTTTGTAGAAGCAGGAACAAAACTCGAAATTAATACACAAACTGGTGAGTACCTTAAACGTGCATAAGTAGTTTACTGTGGTATTATAAAGAGCCTTACTCCATAGAGAAACAAAAGAAAAGATAGAGGAGAGAACTATGGCAGATACAACTGTTCATACTGAAGAACTTGGTGAAATCGTTATTGCACCGGAAGTTCTTGAAGTAATTATCGGTATTACTACTGCAAAAATCGATGGTGTCTATGCATTGCGCAATAAACACTTTTCAGATAGCCTCGGCAAAAAATCAGAAGGCCGTGGTGTTTATATCGAAAGTAAAGTAGACAAAGTTATTGTGAATATCTATGTCTACTTGGCTTTTGGTATCAACGTGCCACAAGTAGCTATGAATATTCAAAAAGAAGTGAAAGAAGCAGTTGAACAAGCAACAGAAATCGTAGTTAATGATGTGAACATCCACGTTGTGGGAATCGTTCCTGAAAAATTACCAAAACCAAGCTTTGAAGATTTGTTTGATGAGGGTTTCTTTGATGCCTAACAAGCTAACACAACATAGCATTCGTCAACGTGCTGCACAAACGCTTTTTGAATATGAAATCAGAAAAGCTATGTCAGAAGCGGTCTTAACAGAATTTAAAAACAATGTAGAAAAAATCAATCGTGAATTGGCAAAGCCTATTCGTTTTGATATTGCTTACCAAGATGAACGTATCACCGTACGTGACTTTCCACGTTTTTTCACAAAACCGTTGAAAGAAATCGATAAGATTTATGAAATTTTGGATATTCCAAATCGTGAAAAAACAGCTGTCTATAGAGCATTGAGTTTTATCCGTGATTTTGGTGGTTATACTAAACGGATGAATGACCAAGAAGCTGTTGATTTATACAAAGATATCTTCATGAACTTGAATCTGGTACGTCTCTTTAATATTGAACTTGAAGAAGAAAATATTGCTGTACGTGTTCGTGATTTTTTACGTGCAAGTTTCAGATCCGAAACCCCAGAGGCAAAATTAGAAGTTTTCAACAAAGTCTTTTCAGATGTTCATTCTAGTGTTCGTGAAAAAATTACTGTGGAAATCTTTAAACCACTAACAGTTCAAGATGAAGTAGCAGAAGTATTAGCACAGACTGAACCAAAGTTTGCTGTAGCATCAAAAGGTATCTTGGAGCAAGCAAAACAATTTGCTTTAAACTACGATAATGATACCGATGAAGAAGTTGTAGCACCGGCTTATTTTACAGAATTAGTCGATGGTATATTAGAGAAGAAAAATGTTTTGGATGCAGCACTGTCTGAGTATCTCGCAAAAGGTTGGACTTTCTCTCGCTTGACAACGATTGAGCAAGCTTTGCTACGTCTAGGGGCTTACGAGATTTTGTTTACCGAAACTCCAGATTTAGTTGCCATAAATGAAGCTATCGAACTTACAAAAGACTTTAGTGATGAAAAATCAAGTAAATTTATTAACGGTATGTTGACAAATTTGATTAAAAAATAAAATATAATATATAAAAGACACAGAAACTTTACGTTTCTGTGTCTTTTTGTGATATTTTAGAATAATATTAGCAAATTTTCTCGTAAAATATTATAATAAAATCAGGTAATACAGCAAGTACTAAAAATATTCTTTATAGCTAAGAGGGCTTTAAAAATTTTACCGTAAATTTTCTAAATATTCTAATATTCGAAAATGCTTATTTGTGAGTAAATATACATTTTCTTTACTTATAACTATATAAATTTAATATGAACTAATAATTAGAATAACTCTTTTATAAAAAGAATAAAAAATAAATTCAGAATATTTTTTAGTAAAGGAAAGATTTATTTAAAAATTTATTAAGTCTAGTTAAATAGATGTTTAGCGCACTTTTGGAGTATTTTTTCCTATTATGAAATTTATTATTCTAATTAAAAAACGAAAAATAAATGAGTTTTACATTAAAAAATCTTGACTTTACTATATTAATAATATAAACTAATACTACAATAAAAATCGGAGGTCTGTTATGGGAATAGAAATGCTCGGTCTCATTCTTGCTGGGGGGCAAGGAACGCGTTTAGGAAAACTAACAAAAGATGTTGCAAAGCCAGCTGTGCCATTTGGGGGGCGATATCGTATCATCGACTTTGCTCTGTCGAACTGTGTGAATTCAAATGTTAAAAATGTGGGGGTGATTACACAATATGAACCTCTTGTTCTCAATGAACATATTGGGAATGGAGCACCATGGGGCTTAAACGGCGTTAATAGTGATGTAACCATTTTGCAACCTTACTCTTCAACCGAAGGAAGCAAGTATTTTGAAGGGACCGCGCATGCTATTTATCAAAACATATCCTATATTGATAAAAAAAATCCAGAATATATTTTGATATTGTCTGGTGACCATATCTACAAAATGGATTATGAAGCAATGCTGGAGAGTCACAAGAAACGTGAAGCGAGTTTGACCGTTTCGGTTATGGAGGTTCCCATAGAAGAAGCCAGCCGCTTTGGAATTATGAATACGGACGATAATGACCGAATCATTGAATTTGAAGAAAAGCCAGCAGAGCCAAAGTCTAATTTAGCTTCTATGGGAATTTATATTTTTAACTGGAAACGTCTGCGAGAAGTTTTGATTACGGGGTATTCAAAAGGTGTGGATATGGAAGATTTTGGAGCAAATGTTATTCCAGCTTATATTGATTCGGGAGAAAATGTTTTTGCCTACCGATTTAAAGGCTATTGGAAAGATGTGGGAACCATTGACAGCCTCCACGAAGCCAGTATGGAATTCCTTGACTTAAAAAATGAGCTTGATATCACAGACAAAGAATGGCGCATTTATTCGCGTAATGACATTTCAGCGCCACAGTTTCTGACAAAAAATGCCAAAGTCGCCGGTTCTCTAGTTGGTGACGGATGCTATGTTGATGGGCAAGTCTCAGATTCTATCTTGTCGCAAAATATCCATGTCCAAGAAGGAACAACTATCGAAAAAAGTTTTATCATGTCAGGTACTCATGTGGGTAAAAATGTAACCATAAAATATGCTATCTTAGGCGAAAAAGCCTACATAGGTGATAATGTAGAGGTTATTGGCAAACCAGGGGATATTGCTGTAATCGGACATGGAGAAGTAAGAGGGGAAGAAGATGAAGTCTGAAAATAAAATTTGTGCAATTCTGTCGACCGTTACACGTAATGAAAAACTTTCGCCTCTGATTAATCAACGTCCAGTAGCCACACTACCTTTTGATTGTAAATATCGCTTGATTGATTTTCCCCTTTCTTCTTTGGCTAATGCGCATGTCAATTCTATTTTTATGGCGGCAAACCAAGGGGAAACACAGTCCATCTTTGACCACATGGGCTCAGGTAGTGAATGGGGCTTGGACAGCTTTAAAAAGAGATATTTTGTTTATATTCAACAAGACTTTGAACGTCTCAAAGAACAAGGGTTACCTTACTTCGATCAACAAATTAGTTTTTTAAGAAAATCGAAAGCTGCTTATACTGTGCTGTTGGACAGTAAATTTGTTTGTAATGTTGACTTAACTGCTGTATTAAAAATCCATAAAGCTTCTGATAAACATATCACAGCTATCTATAAAAAAGTGACACCCGATATGGCTGAAGAATTTGATACCATTATTCGTTTTGATGAAAATAATAAAGCTTCCAGTAGCTTTCTGGGGCAGCTGACTTCTGTAAGAGAAAAAGAAGCCCTCAGTTTGAATATGTTTATCGTTGATACAGAGTGGTTGATTAAGTTTCTGCAACGTATGCAAGAAGAAGGGGAATATGCTTCAAGTTCCCGTTTACTCCGTAAATATATGGTTGATATGGATATAAATACTTACGAGTACACAGGCTATATGAGCAATATCAGAACTATAAAATCCTATTATGATGCCAATATGTCAATGCTTGATTCAAGCAATTTTACAGCCTTGCTTTATAGTAGCCAGCCTGTACGTACAAAGGTAAATAACGAAGTACCAACCTATTTTTCTAAGGAGAGCAACGTGACGAACAGTCAACTAAGCTCAGGCTGTATCGTGGAGGGTAATGTTAAGGATTCTTTGATTTCACGCCGTTCTAAAATTGAAAAAAATGCCTCTGTTGAAAACACAATGATGTTTACAGACAGCAAGATTAAATCAGGCGCTCAGGTCAAGTATGCCATCGTTGATAAGCATGTAGTGATTGAAAATGATGTACGTGTCGAGGGGACGCTTGAGAATCCCGTTGTTATTCCAAAGAATACGATTGTCACAGAGAATATTATTCAGAAATAGCAAAAAGTTGTCGTTACTCAAAAAACGGCAATTTTATGTATATGAGGAGAAGTCATGAAAGTATTGTTTGCATCAAGTGAGTGTGCGCCCTTTTTCAAAACAGGAGGATTAGGAGATGTAACAGGCGCGCTTCCTAAAGAACTAGCCAAAAAAGGTACAAATCTACAAGTAGCTGTTATCTTACCTTACTATAAACATGGGATAGCAGACCGATATAAGGCACAGATACAAGATGAATTCTGGGACTATGTTAATGTCGGATGGCGTCACGAGTATGTAGGTGTAAAAAGCCTCGTTCAAGATAATGTTAAATACTATTTTTTGGACAATGAAAGTTACTTTGGTCGTGATGAAATCTATGGATATGGCGATGATGGTGAACGTTGGGCCTTTTTCACTCTTGCTATCGCTCAGCTCATGGAAAGGCTCGAATTTATACCTGATGTTCTTCATGTCAATGATTGTCATACAGCTATGCTTCCTTTCTTACTGAAAGAAAAATTCCAATGGATTCGTGCTTACAAAGATATTAAAACAGTACTCACTATTCACAATATTGAATTTCAGGGGCTTATGCAGGGTACGGCTTTGACAGAACTTTTTGGCATGAGTATGGATCGTTATTTTGAAGGTGTGGTACGTCATAATGACATGTTGAACAGCTTAAAAACAGGCATCTTGTATGCTGACCGGGTCAACACTGTTTCGCCCAGTTATGCGCAAGAGATTCAGACTCCAGAGTTTGGCTGTGGACTGGACTCTATTTTACGCTTTGTTTCAGAGAAACTTGTGGGTATTGTTAACGGAATTGACTATGATGTTTATAATCCAGAAACAGACAGTATGATTGATTATCATTTTTCTATCTCTGATTTATCAGGGAAAGCAAAAATGAAAAAAGCACTGCAGAAACGAGTAGGGCTTCCTATGGAAGCCAATAAGCCACTCATTGGTATGGTCAGTCGTCTGACCACACAAAAAGGCTTTGATTTAGTACTTGAGCGGATGGATGAGCTTCTCCAAAAAGATATTCAGATTGTCCTCTTAGGCACAGGATATGAAGATATTGAAAATGGTTTTAAGTATTTTTCTGAAAGATATCCGGATAAATGTGCAGCTATTATCAGCTTTGACTTAAAACTTGCTCAAGAAATATATGCGGCAAGTGATTTCTTTCTCATGCCGTCGGCTTTTGAACCTTGTGGACTTTCTCAAATGATTGCGATGCGTTATGGTACCCTTCCTATCGTTCACGAGATTGGCGGTTTAAAAGATACGGTTAAACCATACAATCCTCAAACACATGAAGGAACCGGTTTTGGGTTTATTGATTTTACGGCTCAAGTATTAGTAAATACAATCAATCAAGCCTTGAATCTGTATGAATATGAGCCAAAAATTTTCCAAAGTCTTAGACTTAAAGCGATGCAGACAGACTTCTCATGGGAGAGCAAAGCTGACCTATACATAGACCTTTATAAAGATATGCTTGCGCAAAAAGGTTAATAACTATAATAAACCCATGAATAGAAGTTAAAAAAATCGGAGTAAAACATATTGAAGCTTTCAAAAACACAATTTAGACGAGACTTTGAACAGAAACTCACTTCAGAGTTTGCCACAGACCTTGACAAAGCAGGAATTACCGAAACGTTTTCTGCCTTGTCTGCAGTTGTGAAGCAGTATTACACACAAGTTTGGCAAGCAGATAATCAGTACAAAGACGAAACCCATACCAAACAGGTTTATTACTTCTCCATTGAATTTTTACCAGGGAAAATGTTAAAAAGTAATCTACTTAATCTAGGGATACTTTCAACAGTCCGAGAAGCTTTACAGGAGCTAGGAATTGATTTGGAAAAAGTAGCCGAAATTGAGCCAGATATGGCTATTGGTAATGGAGGCTTAGGGCGTTTAGCGAGTTGTTTTATGGACTCTGCGGCTTCGACAGGTCTTTCCGTAAATGGTAATGGTATCCGCTATCGCTATGGCCTTTTTAAGCAAAAAATAATTGATGGCTACCAAGTGGAATTACCGGATTCATGGCTAAACAATGTTAATCCATGGGAGGTAAGGCGTGCAGACAAGGCTTTTGAAGTGACCTTTGGAGGAGAAACTTGGCTTGAAGAAAAAGCAGACGGGAGTCTGGTGCCACGCTATCGGAATCAAGAACGTGTTTTGGCTGTCCCTTATGATACAGCAATGGTCGGTTTTGAAAACACAAGAGTAAATAATATGTGCCTTTGGCATTCAGAGGTACCCCAGGATTTGGATGCGAAATTCCAAAACTTGGAATATATGCGTCAAACCTCGATGCTGTCTGCGGAGTTGTATCCTGATGATTCAAATTATGATGGGCGTTTACTGCGCCTTAAACAAGAGTACTTCTTTGTTTCTGCTGGACTTCAACGGATCTTGCATCATTATAAAGTAAACAATAGAGGCCCCATCACAGACATTGCAGAATATATAGCCGTTCATATCAATGATACCCATCCAGCCCTTTGTGTACCTGAATTCATGCGTTTATTGATGGATGAAAATGCTGTATCTTGGGACGAAGCATGGGATATTACCGTAAAAGTGATGAGTTATACCAACCATACTCTTTTGTCTGAAGCGCTTGAAAAATGGCCGGAAGAGATGATTCAGACGCTTTTACCGCGAATTTATCAAATCATTAATGAAATTGATCGCCGTCGGACAGAAGAACTACTCCCGCTTGTAGGGGCGCGCTTGGTTCATCATACCCGTATCGTGAAAGACGGACAGATTCATATGGCTAATCTGGCAATTATTGGTTCGCACTCAACAAATGGAGTGGCTAAGTTACATTCGGATCTTCTTAAAGATGTGGAATTGCATGATTTCTACCAGTTATATCCAGAGCGTTTTAATAATAAGACCAATGGGATAGCAGATCGTCGCTGGATCCAGATTTCGAATGAACGTTTATCAAAACTTATTGATGAAAAGATTGGGCAGGAGTGGCGTCATGATTTGATGAAGTTGGAAGCTCTTAAAGCTTTTGTTGATGACGAGGAGCTGTTAGACCAGTTGGCCGCAGTCAAGTTAGAAAATAAAAAAGATCTGGCTACACTCATTGCGGAAAAAAATGGCATTAAAGTTAATCCTGAAGCTATTTTTGATGTTCAAGTCAAGCGACTCCATGCTTACAAGCGTCAGCTTTTAAATGTACTGCATATTTTGAAGCTTTATTTTGATATTAAAGATCAGCCAAATCTGAAGATGGTTCCACGTGTCTTTATCTTTGGAGCAAAAGCAGCACCTGGATACCATTATGCGAAAGCGATTATCAAAATTATTAATGAAATAGCTGTGATGATTAACAAAGACCCAGAAGTTAAAGATCGTTTGAAAGTGGTCTTTATGGAAAATTATAATGTGAGTTTGGCAGAAAACATTATTCCAGCTGCTGATGTGGGGGAACAAATTTCCTTGGCTTCGAAAGAAGCTTCGGGAACTTCAAACATGAAGTTTATGCTTAATGGAGCTTTGACGATGGCAACATTGGATGGAGCAAATATTGAAATTAAAGATGCTTGTGGTGACGAAAATATCTTTATCTTTGGCTTAACGAAAGACGAAGTTTACGAGTACTACAAAAACAGAAACTACAATGCACGGGATATCTATGAACAAAATCCCGTGGTGCATCGCATCTTGAACGCTTTTATCGATGGCACGATTCCAAATATTACGAATGAAGGGCCAGAAATTTTTGATTCACTCACAGCTTTCAATGATGAATATTTTCTTTTACGTGATTTCAATGACTATGTGCGGGCTCAAAAAGAGTTGGAAACTCTTTATAAGGATTCGAGAGCTTGGTCACGTGCGAGTTTGATGAATATTGCTACATCGGGTATCTTCTCCTCAGATCGTACAGTAGGTCAGTATGCAGAGGAAATCTGGTTTATTGAACCTAAAAAATAAATAAAATATTCAGGATATAAGAGGAAAGGGCTTGCCTTTCCTTTTTCGCTTACACTTGAATATGGTAAAATGACTTAAAGGCTACTCGTCCCTTAAAGGGGAGGGGACATAATGTTGGGAGGTTATCTCAACAAGCGGGCGAAAAGGAAACGAAAAAAGATGTATTATTATAATTCTTGGGATGCAGACTTTAAGCAACCCTTTGGAGCCATACGCGTTGGGCAAATTATGAAGGTTAATCTCAAGACCGATAAGGAAAATGTTACTGTTAAGTTCATTATTCGACGAGATTTTGGGGCACGTTCTGAATTTGACATGCAAAAAATAGAGCCAGGTATTTTTAGCTCTTCCGTAAAGTTTGATGTTGGTCAAGGCTTGTATTACTATTATTTTGAAATCAGTGAGCCCACAGACTGGGGCATCACTAAATTTTATTATGGATGTAGTGGGCTTGGAGGCGAGGGTGTACTTTATATGAATGAAAATGATGTCCGCCCTTATCAGGCGACTGTTTTCTCAAAAGCAGATCCGGCTCCAGATTGGTACCGTCAAGCAGTCTTTTATCAGATTTTTCCTGACCGCTTTTATAACGGAAATTCAGATGAAAAAATCAACCATCCAAAACCAAACTCTTTTATATATGCGACTAAGGAAGACACACCGCTTTATGTGAAAGATGAGAAGGGGGATGTGATTCGCTGGGATTTTTTTGGAGGGAATATTCGAGGTATTATTAAAAAAATCTCTTACTTAAAAGAGTTAGGAGTGAACGCACTCTACCTTAATCCCATTTTTTCAGCAACAACAAATCATCGTTATGATACCAATGATTATCTACAAATCGACAGTATGCTAGGTACAGAAGAAGATTTTCAAGAGTTGGTTCATCTCTTGCATTCAGAGAAAATGCATCTGATCTTAGATGGTGTTTTTTCTCACGTAGGAAAAGATTCACGTTATTTTAATATCTCTGGCCAATACGGCAGTGATGTAGGAGCAGCCAAAAATCCTAACAGTCGTTATATCGATTGGTTCAAATTTACGGAATATCCTGTGGATTATAAATCATGGTGGGGGATTAAAGACTTGCCAGAGGTGGATAAAGATAACGCTTCTTTTCGTAATTTTATCTATGGCGAGACAGACTCTGTGCTTGCCAAATGGAACCAGTTAGGAGTTGACGGCTGGAGGTTAGATGTAGCAGATGAGCTCCCAGATAGTTTTATTCGTGGGATACGGAAAAATTTAGCTCGCTATCCAGACACGGTACTCATCGGAGAAGTTTGGGAAGATGCTTCGAACAAGATTTCTTACGGGCATCGTCGTGATTATATTTTAGGCGACAGCTTACATGGAGTCATGAATTATCCTTTTCGTGAGTTGATTATTGGCTATCTTACCTTAGTTAAAAGTGCTCAAGATCTCGCCTATCAGATGATGGTTCTCAGTGAAAATTACCCACAAGATATTTTTTATAATAACTTGAATAATTTAGGTACTCATGATACAGAGCGTATTTTAACCATGGTGGGCGATGAAGCAAATGACTTGGCAGTGGGCATGCTCTTTAGTTTGCCCGGAGTACCCTGTATTTATTATGGGGATGAGGCGGGCTTAACTGGACGAAAGGATCCTAAAAATAGAAAATTTTTCCCATGGGAAAATATTCATGAACCTTCTTATAAGCTTTACAAAGAATGGGCAGCAAAGCGCCGAGGAGAAAAAGCCCTGTATCAAGGCAAGTTTACTCCCTTTTTTCAGGAAAATATTTTGGGAATCTTACGGTATACAGAATCTGAGGCTTTTATTTATGTGATTAATCCCACAGAAGCAGAGGTGACGATTTCTTTTGGAGATATTCATTTTTTACAGAAAGTTGCTTTCAAAGACTTGCTTGAGGAATGCTTGGATAAGCAAGTTCTTCCTGCAAAGTCGGGTAAGGACTTTAAAGTTGTTAAAGTGAGCAATAAAATTTAAGCGAGTAACATAAAAAACCACGCATTTTTAGTGGTTTTTTATGTTACTTTCTTTAACGATGTAGTTTGGACGGTTTTTGGTTTCTAGAAAAACTTTGGCAAGATATTTTCCTATAATACCAAGTGAGAGAAGCTGCAAGCCCCCAAGTAGAAGGACAATTATCACTAAAGTTGGAAATCCAGCGACCGGATCCCCCCATAGGAGAGTACGGATAAAATAGAATCCGCCCATTATAAGTGATGCTATAAAGCTAAGAAAGCCGACAAAGGTAGCAAGGGTAAGGGGTGTATCCGAAAAGTTGACGATGCCATCAATGGAATACTTGATTAAACCCCAGAAATTCCAAGACGTTTTACCTGCTACGCGTTCATGGTTTTCATAAGGAAGATACATTGTTTTAAAGCCAACCCAACTAAAAATACCTTTCGAAAAACGGTTGTGCTCACCAAGTTCAAGGATATTATCAACAACTTGACGCGTCATCAAGCGGTAATCACGTGCTCCATCCACCATCTCAGTATCCGAAATTTTGTTGATGATTTGATAAAACTTTTTGGCGAAAAAAGAGCGAAGAAGAGGCTCTCCCTCTCGTGATATGCGGCGCGTACCTACTACATCATAGCCTTGCAGTATCTTTTCATACATCTCATTTAACATTTGCGGTGGATCCTGCAAGTCAGCATCCATCACGGTGATAAGATCACCATCGGCAGCTTTTAAACCTGCTAATAATGCAGCCTCTTTTCCAAAATTTCTTGAAAAAGAGATGTATTTAATGTTAGGAGCTTGAGAAAGTTTTTTTAGTACCTTTAAAGTTCCATCCGATGAACCATCATCGACAAAATAAAAGACTTTTTCGAGAGGCAAATTTGCGGTTTGCTTATTGACTTCCTCAACGAAGAGTTCGACAGTTTCTTCTTCATTATAGGCCGGAACTACTATTGAAAGCTTCTTCACCGATTTACCTCCCTTTATTGTTACAGTTTAGTATAATATTCTAATTAAAATTACACATATATCATTCTCATAAATTATAACGTAACTAAAGTATTTAAGCAAATTTACAGAGCCTTAAAATTAAGTGCGAGCCTTGTAATTTACTCTGTTTGTAAAAGTGAGAATTATTTTAATTTCAGGATATTTCTTGCACAGAATTAAGGATACAAATAGGTTTTGTAATATATGCAATAAATATTTTAAAAGCCCTAATCACCTGTATTTAAGCACTAAAGTAAGTGATAAAGCCGAAAAATATTTGAATCTTAAATTTATAAACAAATTTCTTTTCGGTCTGCTTTCATAGTGTTACAATGAGATGTAATTAATTTTTGTTAGTCTCGAAAATTGTGTATTTTTACCTTTCTTCGAGCAATAGGAGGCTTTATGTTGACAATTGAAACTCTCGCACGTTTTCAGTTTGGCATGACCACAATCTTCCACTTTTTCTTTGTCCCGCTCTCAATTGGGCTGACATTGATGGCCTTTATCATGGAAGCATTGTATGTCAAAACGGGCGATGAGAAATGGAAAACACGTACTAAATTCTTTGGTACAATCATGCTATTATCTTTTGCTGTAGGTGTCGTAACAGGGATCATTCAAGAATTCCAGTTTGGTATGAACTGGTCGGATTATTCCCGTTTTGTCGGAGACATCTTTGGTGCACCATTGGCTGTTGAGGCCCTGCTGGCTTTCTTCATGGAATCCACTTTCTTAGGTGTATGGATATTTGGTTGGGATCGACTCGGCAAGAAATTGCACTTAGCTGCACTTGGCTTGGTCATGGTCGGAACCTGGCTCTCATCACTTTGGATCTTGGCAGCCAACAGTTTCATGCAAAATCCTGTGGGTTATGAAGTTATTGATGGTCGTGCAACTTTAACGAGTTTTACTTCATTATTGACTAATCCACAGACGACTTTAGAATTTACCCATGTTATCACGGGTGCCTTTTTGACAGGTGGTTTTGCTGTTGCAGGTATCTCAGCCTTTCAAATTTTGAAAAAACGGGAAGTAGATTTTTTCAAACCAGCTTTACGCTTAGGTCTTTTGGTGGCTTTATTAGGAGCCATGGGTAACTTTGTTGCTGGAGATCAGCAAATGCTGGAAGTCCGAAATACACAACCTATGAAATTCTCAGCAACAGAAGGTGTGTACGAGAAGACAGAGGATCCCGCTGCTTGGGACATGGTTGCTTTCTTTAATGAAGCCGACCACAAATCCCTCTTTGGGGTACGTATCCCTTATCTGTTATCTATCCTGACTTATCATCGCCCTTCTGGAGCAGTAGAAGGTATGAATGACATTAATAAAGAGCTTCAGGCCAAATATGGTGATCATCAAAACTATTACCCACCCGTTACGGTACTCTTCTATACTTTCCGTATCATGGCTGGATTAAGTATGTACTTCATGCTTATCTCAGCACTAGGACTTTTCTGGACACGCCGTAAGAAACCATGGATGTACGAAAAACCGGGTATGATGCGCCTGTATGGCTGGTCAATGTTCTTGCCGTTTGTTGCTATTACTTCAGGTTGGCTGGTAACGGAGCTCGGGCGTTATCCGTGGACAGTCTATGGTTTGTTTACGATTAAAGACTCTGTTTCACCGAACGTTTCAGTCGGAAGCTTACTCTTCTCAAATATCGTTTATTTTATTCTCTTCTGTGTCTTAGGGACAATCATGATTATTTTAAGCCGTCGCGTCATGCGTGAAAGTGCGCATAAAGCGGAAACAGCTTATGTTGACTTGGATCCCTTTAGTAGTGCCAATCTCAAAGAGAAAAAAGAAAAGTCTGAATCTAAAGAAGGACAAGAACAAGAAGAGGAGGCTTTGAAATGAGTGGATTACAATTATTTTGGTTTATCTTAATTGCAGTGCTCTTTGGGGGATTTTTCTTCCTCGAAGGTTTCGACTTTGGTGTGGGGATGAGTGTGATAACTTTGGCGCGTAATAAGCGTGAAGTCAATCAAGCAATTGCTACCATCGGTCCCTTCTGGGATATGAATGAGGTTTGGCTTTTGACTGCTGGTGGCGGAATGTTTGCAAGCTTCCCTTACTGGTATGCCTCTCTTTTCTCAGGCTATTACAATATATTGTTATTGATTTTAGCCTGTTTGATCTTACGCGGGGTAACTTTTGAGTTCCGTCACCGCAGTGAGACAGAAAAAGTAGAACGTGCCTGGGAAATTATACTTGGTGTGACAAGCTTTGCTATTCCTTTCTTATTTGGTCTGATGTTTACCAGCTTGATCCAAGGTGTCCCGATGGATGCGCGCGGTGATATCTACGCAAGCTTTACAACTTATGTTAACCCACTGTCTATCGTAGGGGGTGTCGCAGTCGCCTTGATGAGTTTCCTACACGGATTGAACTACATTGCCTTAAAGACAGAAGGTAGCATGCGTAAACGTGCAAATGATTGGGCTAACAAGCTTTACTTCATTCTTTATGCAGGAGAAGTTGCTTTTGCAGTCTTGATTGCACTCTACACTGACTTTATTGAAAAGCATGCGGTTTTGACCATTGGGTTGTTGGCAGTCATTGTACTTCTGACTGTGTTAGCTCATGTTTCAGTATCGAAGAAACGTGAGATGTCCGCATTTTTGTCATCTGGGTTAACATTCTTAGCATTGGTTGCTTTACTTTTCCAAGGTCTGTTCCCTCGTGTGATGATTGCAGAAAATCCTGCTTACAGCATTTTGATAAAAGATGCAAGTTCAACACACTATACTTTGTCAACTATGTCAATAATCACAATAGCAATCTTGCCATTTGTGCTTGCTTACATGGCATGGACTTACTATATTTTCAAAAAACGTGTGAGCGAATAATTGAAAGAAAAGTTCCTTCATAAGGAGCTTTTTATTATATAACTAAGAATGAATTTATAAGCAGTATCAAAGGTTTGCACCTCATATTTTGCTATAATAAAAGTTATTAAATGAATAAGAATAGGTAATTAAAAATGATTGATAGAACTCTATTTACTCTCCCAGGAGTACGTAAGATTCTTCCCGCCCTTGGAGGTCTTGCCTTACTTCAAGCGCTATGTATTTTAGGGCAAGCATTGTTCTTGTCTCAAGCTATAACAGGGCTTTGGCAAGGACAAAAGTTAACAGAGGTTTTGTGGTATATTATAGGCTTTTTTGTGAGCTTTTTTGGGCGTGAAGTGGTTAACTTTTTACGCCAGTATATGCTGGATCGGGTGTCCTACCGTATCGCTTCAAACTTACGTGGTCAAATTCTTTCAAAGGCTTTTAATCTAGGCCCAGCGGTCTCACGAGAAATGGGAACAGGTAACCTCACCTCCACCGTTATTTCAGGTATTGATGAGGTGGAGACATATATCAAACTGGTTTTGTCAAAGGTTTTGAATATGATGATTATCCCCATCCTCTTACTTGTAGCCATTGCTTTCTTAGATTTACAGACAGCCATTGTTTTAGCTATCGCTTTTCCTTTTGCGATTATTTTTATGATTTTGTTAGGATATGCCGCACAAGGCCAAGCCGATAAGCAGTATAAGACATTTCAGATTTTGTCAAATCACTTTTTAGACTCCCTCCGCGGTATTTCTACTCTCAAATATTTTGGACTTTCAAAGACCTATGCAAACTCGATTTTTCAGACTTCCGAACGTTTCCGTAAAGCTACCATGGCAACGTTGCGTGTTGCGATTTTGTCTACTTTTGCCTTGGATTTCTTTGCGACCTTGTCTGTAGCCACAGTGGCCCTCTTTTTAGGACTAAGGTTGATGGACGGTTCCATCCTCTTGTTTCCAGCCCTTGCTGCTTTGATATTAGCACCAGAATATTTCTTGCCCTTACGTGATTTTGCCTCTGATTATCATGCGACCTTGAATGGGAAAAATGCTTATGTGAGTGTGAATGAAGTCTTAAATACTGAAGAACATCTGACTGATGTGCTGCCTGAAGTGATAAGATGGGATGAAAACTCACGTTTAACACTCAGCCATTTAAGTAAAATATTTGAAACAGGGCGTGGTGTTTCAGATATTAATGTTGACATTCAAGGCTTTAAAAAGGTAGCGATTGTGGGTGCATCGGGTTCAGGGAAATCAACACTTTTAAGTATGCTTTCAGGATTTCTTATGCCCAGTGCTGGTGAGATACAACTTAATGAATACCAGTTGACATCGCTTAACGACGAAAAATTCCGTCATTCTTTACAGTTTATTCCTCAAAATACTTATATTTTTGCGGGCACTTTACGAGACAATCTTGCTTTTTATCAACCCGAAGCTTCAGATGAGGAAATTATCCATGCTGCAAGTTTAGCAGGCTTAAAAGATTTACTAGAAGACATAGGCTTAGCAGCACATATCGGTTCTGGTGGACGTACATTGTCTGGAGGGCAAATGCAGCGGGTGGCTTTGACACGGGCCTTTCTCTCTCACCAAAGAAATATACTTTTCTTAGACGAGCCAACGGCTCATCTGGATGTGGAAACGGAATTGGAAATTAAAGAAAATATTCTGCCTCTCTTTGAGAAGAAGTTAGTCTTCTTAGCCACTCACCGACTACATTGGTTGCCTCAGATGGATTTGATACTTGTCTTAAATGAAGGCAAGTTAGAAGCCATAGGCTCACACCAAGAACTCTTGACTACAAATGCTTATTATCAAGAGCTCTTGCAAGAAATGAGAGGCTAGACCACTTAATTGTAAAAGCAATGGAGAAAAAATGAAAAAGATTCTTTTCAATAATGATTGGATCACACCTTTTTTGCGTAAATATCGTGTGGGGATGATTTTAGCGATTATCCTTGGTACCATCACGATGTTTTGTGCAGGTTTGCTTATGTTTTCAGCAGGCTATGTGATTTCGAAATCAGCAACGAAACCCCAAAATATTTTGATAATTTATGTTCCGGTACTGATGGTGCGTGTTTTTGGTATCTCACGACCAGTTGTCCGCTATATCGAGCGCTTAACTTCACACAACTGGATTTTACGTATTACCAGTAACCTCCGTCGAAAACTTTATTTGAGATTGGAGAAATCCGCCATTGGCTTATCTGATCGTTATAAATTGGGTGACTTACTAGGCTTACTGAATGAAGATATTGCCAATATTCAAGACTTATTTTTACGTACTATATTTCCGTTAATGATTGTCGGTAGCTTATCTGTGGCTCTGATCATCGCGTCTGGAGTTTTCTCGATAGCCTTGGCCTTGGGTATTGCCTTTTTCTTAGGTCTTATGGTGATTGTTTTACCCTATGTATCCTTAAAGGTCTCGGCTAAGTATGACCGTGATTTAAAAAACTATCGAAATCAACTCTTTTCCAATCTGACAGATGATATTTTAGGACTGCAAGATTGGGTTTTATCTGACAGAAAGGATGATTTTTTAGGAGACTATCAAGCTTCAGAGCAAGCAGCACGTCAAATACAAGAAAAAATGTTGAGCTATGTACGGAAGCGTAATTTAGTTTTGCAACTTATATTTGCCTTACTTGTTGTTTATCTAATCGTATGGTCAGGAACTAGCTTGCAGGGAGGAGATGCTCCAAACTATATTGCAGCTGTTTCTTTGGCGGCGTTTCCCCTTTTTGATGCGTTTGCTCCTTTATCTGATGCGGTTGTTGAAACACAACGTTATGGTGATTCTGTACAACGTCTCAACGACTTGTCTGATGTTAAGGAAGATGTACGACAAGAAAGGATTTTGGCTACTGATTTACAAATCTCTGAATTAAACTTTGCTTTTGGAGATAAAGTGATTTTTGAAGATTTAAGCCTTCACATTAAAGAAGGAGAACATGTCGCTATTTTAGGACGTTCTGGTGTAGGAAAGTCAACCTTAGCGAGTTTGATACGGGGTGATCTCATCGCCCAATCGGGGCGGATAGATCTTTCAGGTGTTGAGCCAGCCTACGCTAATAACGTCGAAGAAAAAATTGGTGTCATCAATCAAAATCCATATATTTTTAACGCAAGTATCCGCTCTAACCTTAGTTTGGCTCGTTTGGATGCAAGTGATGAGGAAATCTGGAATGCCTTGGACTTGGTTGGACTTAAGAAAATGGTTGCTTCCCTTCCAAACCAGCTCAACGAAGTTGTTGATGAAGCAGGGCAGCGTTTTTCAGGCGGTGAACGCCAACGTTTAGCTTTAGCCCGGATTTTATTATCTGATGTTGAGCTAGTTATTCTTGATGAACCCACAGTTTCGCTTGATCCGATTACGGAAAATCAACTATTACGACTTTTCTTCGAGCGCTTAAAAGATAAAACCATTATCTTTATCACACACCATCTTCTTGGTGTTCAACACATGGATCGTGTCATCTTTTTTGAAAATGGAAAAATTAAACTGGATGACCAACCAGAATACCTTCTTCAACATAATGAAGACTTCCAAAAACTGTATCAAATGGACTTAGGAACTAACGACTTTTAAAAGTCGTTAGTTTTTATATTGACAAAACGAAATAAATATATTAAAATATATTTTGTTAGCTTATTGTTATAATAAACTAATTAAAGGAGAACAACTATGTCAGCAGAAACAAATAAATTACTTCATCTCTTTTCAAAATTATTGCGCAATCCTCAACTTATCATGGCTTTGCATATGGAAAGAATGTCAAATAAACTCGGTGAGAAAAAATCACGTACAGGTGCCCAAGGGCTTTTAGTAGAGCTGTGGAAAGCAGATGGGCTCACAAATGCAGAAATTGCAGAACTTCTTGATATTCGTCCTTCAAGTGTTACAGCTCAAGTAAAAACTTTGGAGCAAAAAGGCTTAGTAAAACGGGTCACGGATGAAAATGACAAACGCGTAAGTCGTGTTTTCTTGACAGAGGAGGGGAAACAAGCCAAAATTGAACGACGAGAAAGTCAAGATGATTTATCAGAAGGTATCTTTGGTACTTTAACTGAAGAAGAACAAACACAGTTAATTTCTATCTTAGAAAAACTAGAAGAAAACAATATTTCACACGAAGATTGTGATTTCCACTTTGGTGGTATGCGACCTGGAGGCTTTGATCCACGAATGATGCACCATATGGGACGAGAGATGGAACAAAAAATGAGAAAAGAAATGCGCCGTCAAATGAGAGATGCGCATAATCCTTGGAACTTCGGTCATAATCCACGTAGCAGAAAAGATGAAAACTGGGATGATTTCTAAGGCAAAGCAAATCAGCCTAAGGTCCTAAATTTTTTGGTAAAATTTAAGGTATAATAGATATATCTTTATTGTAGAAAGAAGAACTTATGCCCGTATTAGAATTAAAAAATATTAGAAAATCCTACTTTTTAGGCAAAGATGAATTTCCCGTCCTTAAAGGAATTAATCTTGAGTTTGAACGGGGTGACTTTGTCAGTCTGCTTGGCGAATCAGGTGGTGGTAAGTCCACATTGATGAATATCATCGGGGGACTTGACCGTGAATATGATGGGGATGTCCTTATTGACGGCGTGGCCCAAAAAGCGAAGAAGGAAAAAGACATGGATGCGTACCGCCGTGATACTATCGGTTTTATCTTCCAATCTTTCAATCTCATTAACTACCTGAGCGTTCTGGACAATATTCTCATTAGTTTAAAAATGACGAGCTTATCTGAGAAAGAACGTATCGAACGTGCGACAGAATTGACCAAGCAAGTTGGGCTCTACGAGCATCGCAAGAAAAAACCTGCCCAGCTTTCTGGTGGCCAAAAACAAAGGGTGGCTATTGCACGTGCTTTGGCCAGTGATCCTGAAGTCATCCTTGCTGATGAGCCAACAGGTGCACTTGATTCACAAAATACCAAAGAAGTCTTAGCACTTTTGCGTCAGATTGCTCAGTCAGGTAAAACAGTTATCGTCGTGACACACTCACAAGAAGTGGCGGACTACGGTACACGGACGATTCGTTTAGCGGATGGACAAATCATTGGTGACGAACGCGATAAACCAGCTTATCCGGTACCTGATGAGGCTAAGTCATTCAAGACTAAAGCACTTTCGTATGGAGATGTGATTAAAACAGCCTTTAAGCACTTTACAAATACGTGGAAAATAAATCTTCTTATCGCTATTGGTACAGCCATTGGTTTATTCTCTGTTATTTTCTTCCTTGGGCTAGGTACTGGGGCAACCAAATATATGAATGATCAGGTTACAAGTTTAGCCAATCCTAATATTATTTCAGTTGTTAAAAGGGACCCTGCTAATAATCAAGGCAAAGATAACGAAGAAGCCTATTCAAAGGCCCAACAAACAATGCTTGGTATCACAGATGAGAATATCAACAAATTGAAAGATTTGGATAATGTAGAGACAGTAGATGCTGGAATAACAAAAGCAGGTGCTGTGACACTGGACTACAGTGGACAGACAACAAGTAGCCAAGCAATTATGTCTTGGACGCCAATGATTCAAACATCAACCTTACATGCTGGGACAGAGCCAAAAGGCAATCAAATTGTTATTTCTGAAGCAGACATGAAGAAGTTTGACCAAAAAGCATTTGAAGCTAAAGATTGGAAAGCAGTCATTGGTAAAACTGTGAAAGTTAGCTTCCAAACTATTGACAAAAATAATGCACCTGTGACTATCACACAAGATATGGAAATCTCTGGTGTCTTACAAGACTTGCCAATGGTTGGGGTTTTAACTTCAACAGAAGCCCTAAAAACAATGCTTTCTGATAATAACATCGATTCGTTGCCAAATATGGCCTATGTGACAGTTACAGACACAGATAAGGTCAAAGATGTAACTAAAGCAATCAATAATCTCAAAGACAATGATAAACTTGTGTTTGCATCTACAAATATCGGTAGTATGCTTGACACAATTACCGATATCACAGGTATCGTTTCCACTGTTTTAGCTGCCATTGCTGGTATTAGTTTAATCGTCTCAATCTTTATGATTGTTGTGACAACTTACATGTCAGTAGCAGAACGTACAAAAGAAATTGGTGTACTTCGTGCCCTTGGTGGTCGTCGTAAAGATGTATCACGTATGTTCACTGCTGAAAGTGTTATCCTTGGATTATCATCAGCTGTGATTGCTATTGGCCTTGCTTTTGCCGGTCAAGCTATCATCAACAAATCACTTCATAGCTTAGTGGGTGGTAATATCGTTCAAATCACTACGGGCCATGTTATCTTTGCAGTGATTATTGCGATAATCATAGCTTTGCTTTCAAGTCTCGCTCCAGCTGCGCGTGCTGCACGTTTGAACACAATCGAAGCCTTAGCTGCGGATTAACATAATAAACAACAGTAAGTTCTGCTTTTGGCAGGACTTATTTTTTATAGACGTCAGACGTAACCACCCAACTGTTCATCATCTAAAAATCTAGCTCTTAAGTTTTTAGATAACAAAACTTATCTGAGACAATACACATTGTCCATAACAGGCCAAATCGTGAAGCGTCAAACACTAAGCCCCATGAGGTTTTGTTAGGCCCTCAGCGAAAAATAATTGTTTTCGTTAAAGGAGGAGTAATTACTAAATGTGGTGTCATGAGTTGTGCTATAATTGAGAAAAAGAAACGAGGGTCAAGTATGGCATATAAAGTTAATTTTAAAGAAGGACAAGTTGAGACTACAGGCTTAGAAAGTTCGCCTGTAGCAGAAAGCTTAGCAGGATTACGTGCGAACGAAGCACGCTATTTCTGGAATAAATATAAGTTTGAGTATATCACTTACCCGGCATCAGAAAAAAAGAAAGAGGTCGCTTGGCTTGAAAAATTATTGAAAGAAGAGCGCGATCTCGTTTTTTCAGCCCCCATTTTAGAAGTGGCAGTTTATGAGAGTGATACACTCTACTGGCCAGAATTTTATTTTGAAGATGGCTTAGTCATCAATGTCCTCTATGAAAAAACGGCAGAAGAAGGGAAAAAACCTAAACATGCTGTAGGTTTCAAACTAGCTTCAGGAATGGAAGTCCCTAAAGAACTTGAAGGAAAATTTAAATTCGCCCGTCAACGTTCAAAGCTAGCGGGAGATATCCGAGGGTCATTTTTTGTTCTGAAACAGGAATGGCTTTAAAGGATACAGACGCTCCATTGAGGATAGAAGCTATTGAAACAGGCCTTACGGGATGAAGTGAGGCCTGTTTTATATAGTGATATGACAGAGGTATGGGAAAGTTAAAGTGATATAAAGATTCCAAATAAAAGTACAAGTATTTTTTCTGGATAATGCTATACTTGAATAAGTAAGACAATAAGGAGGAAATTTGTAGTGGAAAAACTATCAAAAGAAGAGTTGAAACAAAAATTATCCGATATTGAATATGCAGTGACACAGGAAAATGCCACAGAACGTCCTTTTTCTGGAAAGTATGATGACTTCTATCAAGATGGAATCTATGTTGATATTGTCAGCGGAGAGCCGCTTTTTAGCTCTACTGATAAATATGATGCAGGCTGTGGTTGGCCATCTTTTACGCGCCCCATAGAAAAACGAGGAGTTAAAGAAAAAGCAGATTTTTCATTAGGGATGCACCGCATTGAAGTCCGAAGTAAGGATGCAGATTCACACCTCGGGCATGTATTTACAGACGGACCGCAAGATCAAGGTGGCCTCCGTTATTGTATCAATGCAGCAGCCTTAAAATTTGTTCCTGTAGAAAAATTAGATGAAGAAGGATATGGAGAATATAAATCTTTGTTTGAATAAATGATAAACCATTTGATATTTTATTATATTAGATGGTTTTTTTATTCATGACATTTCCACTTTAGGATGCTGAAACTTTATCAGAGAGTACGTTCAGATGAAGTGTGGACTACACTAGAACAGATGCTTTTATTTCCAATATAGAAACACAAATCTTAATATTTATGGTAAAATTACTGGGATTAATTTGAAATACAAAAAACAAATTAAAAACGATATCTCTAGGATGGAGTAAATGAGATAATTTATAAAAAAATATTATATCTATTTAGAAGGAAGAGAAATTATGGCTGATTCGCTGTTCATTCAGTATTTAGAAAAAGATATCTATAGAAAATCAGAAATAGTCACAATGCTTTGGGAAAATGAACACTTAACATCAAAAGAGAAGGCTTTGAATTTACAAGTGACTACAGCAACAATTAAAGCAGATGTGAAAAGCATAAACCAAGAGTATTGTGATTCCCAAGAACCGATAATACTGGCAAATACAGTGGGTTATTATATTCCTAATAAGAAAAAGAAGAATAAAAGAGAGTTTTTGAAGCAAATGTATCAAGATTCCTTGTTTGTTCGTGCTTGTTGCTTCTTTCTCAAAAATAATATTAAACACGTTGATGTTTTTGCAGAAAAAGAATGGATTTCTATAGCAAAAGCTTATAGAGTAAGAAACACTGTAGTAGAATATTTGGCAAGACTTAATATAAGTTTGTCCGACGAGGAAATAATCAATAACGAATGCCGAATTCGCTTTTTAATGGCTTTTTACCAATGGAAAGTTGGTATAGATTTAATTGAAATTATACCTCAGCGGCAACTTATATTTAATCAGTTGTTCAGTGAGATAGAGGAAGTGGAAAAATGCTTGTTTTCACAGTCTTCCAAAGAATATGCCAGTCTTCTCTTACAGCTGAGTTTTAGTAGAGAAAAGAAAACTCCGATATTTTTTGATGAAGATTCTGTACAGATTTTGAAAAAAACTAAAATTTATCAAAGATTATCTGGTCCAATAGAGATATTTTTGAAAAAAAATATGTATAAACAAGTTACAGAACATGAAGTTTTTTATTTTGCGCTTGTCTTTAATATTATGAATGCAAATTATTATGATAATCAAAGACTGAGTGAAACTTATGATTCTTATGCAGAGCTTATTAAAACATCTCCGAGACTCTACTATAAACAACTGGTTGAGAAGTTTGAGACAAAATACAACATATCTTTAGTGTCAGATAGCCTATTTGAAGTTTCTCTCATTAGCTTTTTGAGAAAATGTTTGTTTAATTTGCAAATACTTATTCCCGAAGAGCATTTAGAACGCGGACATATTGCACGTGTTCCCGCAGAATTTTTAGAAGAAATTAAAGAAATTCTAGAAGATTGGAATATGGAAGCTAGACGAAATCTTATTTTCTCTAATGCACACTTTCAATATTTAGCGTCAAAATTATTCTTTGTTCTCAATAAAAAAACACGTCCTAAACGCCTTTTTCTATTGTCTAGCTTTTATGCAGACTACTTACTCGCAAAAGAAGTAATTACACATGAATATGGGGCTTTGGTAAAGATACAGCAGTTTAATCCCCAAATGAAAACAACGGAATATAATAGTGAGGACTTGATTCTTTACGATACTGACTATGATATTTTAAAGAAAATACACTCTAAGAAGTTACAAATAGGTTTTGTTTTTGATCTTGAAGAATTACAAAATATTCGAGAAGAACTTTTTGAATACGAACTGAGTAAAATCACAAATATTGAATGAGGAGAGGAAAGTCAAAAAGTATTGTATAAGCAATACTTTTTTCACTTTCCTTTTCTTTATCTCTTAGACAGTGCAGAAAAGGTTGAGTAGAGGAGTAGAAACTAAAGGTGAGGATGCTTTTATGCTCGTATATAACATTATCTATAAGTTCCAAGGGGACTTATTTTTTATTATAAAAAATTTTACCGTACTGTGCAAAAGTAGATAAAAATATTGGGTATTTCTGGTATATAATAATTTCATCAATAAGAGAGGGGCGCAGATGAAGAAAGATATTGGAAGACAGAAAAGAGCAGAAATTATTTTCATTAACAAAATTGATTCTCGTGATCGGGCTTCTGGTGGGACTAGGAACTCTATCGTTAAAGTATCAACGTGTGTATGGAAATAGTACTTCTACAGCAGTTGGATATGAAGCTATTATAAATAATTCTAGAGAAACTGGGCATTCTGAAAAAATACAACAGAGCACTAGGAAACAAGAAACACAAACACAAACGAATGACATTGTTTCTAAGAGGAATTTACCTGATTTGGGAAGTGAGCACAAGTTAGATCTAATAATTCTAGGAATAGTAGTATGTCTATTTGGAACAATTTTATATTTGAGAAGGAGAGAAAATGATTGAAGGAAAGCAAACAGTCGCAGAGAGTACACAAAGTAGTGAAGAAAAGAAAAAGAAAAAACGATGGTTTCTGTTGTTACTGCTCCTGTTCTTTATCTTTGTAGGTGGTTTCCTTTGGTGGCGCAGTCATTCCTCTAACTTTGATAATAATGCCCACGCCTATGATGACCCCATCCGAGTTGGTAAGCAATGGAAAGCAGGAGATTTAGTTATAGCAGGTTTTGGCGAAGTCCCTGTTAATCATAAAGATAAGAACATAAAAATGACGCTTGGTAATTCTAAAATTAATAAAGCTTATTTTAAATATAAAGTTACCGTTCAAGAAGGTAAGAGAGAGATTACTGTTTTGGATAGTAAACTCATCAAGCCAGGGAATGCAATCACGGAAGTTCCAACAAAAAAATTGTCTCTTAAACCAGGCAAGTATCCTATGACTATTACAACATCTGCTTTTTCTTTGAAAGATGGTAAGTCACCATTGAATGGTTCCTCCGTGGATGCGGTATTAGTAGTGCAATAATTATGGTAATTGAGAGAATAGCCTCTTTTTACAAATAAATAAACAAAAAAGTAAAGGAAACATAAGATGAAAAAAATTGCTACTTTAGGTGCAACAACATTGACTGCACTTACACTTTTAGGCGCAGCACAGCCTTTGGTGCATGCGTCGCAGGTTGTAGAAACGGAAAACCATGTAGCACTAAAAAACAAAGCTACTGTAGCAGAGGCAACTACAGCCGTTAATTATCTGTTCTCAGATGGAGCAGCAGCAACTAAATTAAAAACAAATATGTATAGAGCCGATTTAAAAAGTGCTTTAGATAAGGTTTTGACCTTGGATGATACTGAACCAGATAAGGCTACATTACTCACGAAGATTGGGACAGCTTGGGACTTGCACGGGCCACTTCACGATGTCGATAGTACAAAGAAAATTTTTACCGCAGCATCTGGTAAAGCGAGTGATTATATTGAAAATGTTTTTACAGATTCTACACATACTAAGCTCAAATCCGGCTATGTTACAGCCATTATCGGTTTATCCAAGACGGTTTCTGAACAGTATGTGAATGCTTCTGGGTACACTACTATTGACTGGGAGTATCAAGGCTCATTTACGACATTCTTAGATAATTTAGCTCAAGCTAAAACACTCGCAGATGTCCCGGAAACAGCAGCACAAGACCTTGTAGATGCTTTATTTAAAGATACGACATATGTTGAACTTAATACCGGCACAAAACTAGAGAAGATCGAAGACGCACGTAAAGCAGTTAATGCTTTGAACGACAGTGCTGAAAAAACCGGAATGCTCAAACTTATTGGAGATGCATATGGCATGTACTTCATCGTTGATGCAAACGGGATGACAGCGGGGGATGCTCTAGGAGATAAAGTAAAAGAAAATCCCAATATGAAAACCTTGCATGATTTTGTAGAAGCAGCGACAGATTTTGAAGCAGAGGCGACAAAAGCCCATTCAAACAAAGCAGCAAAGACTGGTACCTATGACTATGTACGCAGTGGCTGGTCGAAGGCCGTAGCGACAGCAGTATCACGCGTTGACTCATATGTTGCGGGTACGGACTTATCTCAAGCAGGCTTGGGCGGTTTCTCAACAGACGTTGCTAACTTGAAAACGGCAGCTTCTGTCATTCAAGCCGATCAACAAGATTTGACAAATGACAAGGTAGAAGTAGAATACAACTATACTGCACAAGCTCCGGGAGAGCCGGGCTGGTATGGTATTGTCCCATCCGCTGTAACTTTAACCGATGCCAACCGAGGCACAGGTGAAGTGGCAAATGTAGAACTAAAAAATGCCACTAAAGTTAGCGGAGCGTACGTCCCTTATGATGGAGGCAAGACAGTTGAAGTCTTTGTCAAGTCAGATAATGGTTACAAACTGAACGACGATCAAGGTGATCCTTCAGTGGATTACAAGATGAACTATGTAGATAATACAGGTACTCATGATGTTGACCAAGATAGTAAAGAACACAAGATTGGTGAACTTAAAGCAGGTAGTGCAACGATTAACTCACATATTGACTTGATTGGAAATGCGACGAAGTCAGGAAGATATGTGGATACTCTTTTCTACCATTTCTCTGAAAAATAATAAAAACAACAATAGAAGGATAATAGAATGAAAAAAATTGTAACTTTAGGAGCCACAATTTTAACGGCACTCACTCTTTTGGGGGCAGTGCAACCCTTAGCGCATGCAAATCAAACTCATGTTACACCGAAACAAACGCAAGTTAAGCTTACTTCCATCCAAAACAAAGATGACGCAGATATTATTAATATTCCAGATGCTAATCTAAAGAAATTACTCAATAATAAAATTGATCCTACACGTCCAGCTACACAAGATATTACAGTTGGAGAAGCTAAAGCCTGTACAGCAGGTATTGCCTATACGGACGCTACAGTTGCTAATCAAATTCATGACCTAACGGGAATTGAAAATTTTGTAAATTTAATACAATTGGGGTTTGCAAGCCAAGATTTTTCAGATGTAAGTAAAATACCCGACTTATCAGGAATGACTAACTTGAATGCATTAAATGCGAGTAATTGTAAATTGAATCAAGGAGGATTTGAAAAAATTATGAATGCAGGCACAGTCAGTAACTCATGGGTATATTTTGACAAAAATCATATTACTGATATGTCGTTGATTGGGGGTCGTACGAGTTGGACAAATTATAAATTGGGTGGTCAAACTGTAGATGAAGCAAGTCAACAAGCTGTTGATGGTAAAGTTGAAATACCAAAACAAAATCTAAAAAATACAGATGGCTCTGCTCCAACTTTAACTATTAGTAATGGTGGAGTAGAAGAAAATGGTAATATTGTTTGGGATAGATTACCAGGTTCTACAACAACTGTAAATTATATTTGGGTAGGAAAAAATACATTCTCAGGTACAGTAACAGTCCCTGTCACTTGGGCAAGCGATGAAGATAAAGCACAAGCTGATGTAAATCTTCTTTTCAAAGATAATACTCGTACAGAACTCAATACTGGTCTAAAACTTCAAAAGATTGAAGATGCTCGTAAAGAAGTTGATGCTTTGAATAATAGCGATAAAAAAACAGAGTTATTAGGGCAAATCGGAGATGCTTATGGCATGTACTTCATCGTTGATGCAAAAGGGATGACAGCGGGAGACGCTCTAGGAGATAAAGTCAAGGCAGATACTAACATGAAAACTTTGCATGATTTTGTAGAAGCAGCGACAGATTTTGAAGCAGAGGCGACAAAAGCGCAAACGACCAAGTCGGCAAATGCTGGTACTTATGACTATGTACGCAGTGGCTGGTCGAAGGCCGTAGCGACAGCAGTATCACGCGTTGACTCATATGTTTCGGGTACGGACTTGTCTCAAGCAGGCTTGGGCGGTTTCTCAACAGACGTTGCTAACTTGAAAACGGCAGCTTCTGTCATTCAAGCCGATCAACAAGATTTGACAAATGACAAGGTAGAAGTAGAATACAACTATACTGCACAAGCTCCGGGAGAGCCGGGCTGGTATGGTATTGTCCCATCCGCTGTAACTTTAACCGATGCCAACCGAGGCACAGGTGAAGTGGCAAATGTAGAACTAAAAAATGCCACTAAAGTTAGCGGAGCGTACGTCCCTTATGATGGAGGCAAGACAGTTGAAGTCTTTGTCAAGTCAGATAATGGTTACAAACTGAACGACGATCAAGGTGATCCTTCAGTGGATTACAAGATGAACTATGTAGATAATACAGGTACTCATGATGTCGACCAAGATAGTAAAGAGCACAAGATTGGTGAACTTAAAGCAGGTAGTGCAACGATTAACTCACATATTGACTTGATTGGAAATGCGACGAAGTCAGGAAGATATGTGGATAATCTTTTCTACCATTTCTCTGAAAAATAAATCTTTTTAATTAAGTGTATGACAATCTAACTTACAATATATAATATAATTCAAATTTTCTAAAAAGATTCTGCATATATAAAAGTAGAATCTTTTAAAATATAAAAGTGTGAGAAAAAACTAGTTTAAATAAATATATAGAATCATGGAGGAGACATGTTCATCAAAAACGAAAGAGAAGTCACTATCTCTAAAAGCGAATACCATGCTGTAAATTTTATGTTTATGGTGTGTGGAATAAGCTTTGGAGTAATTCTTGGCTATATAATGTTTGTTATTTTAAATATACGATAAATGCATATTATCTTTTATGATAGGTAATGATAGGATAAAAGATTATTAATAGCTTTCCTAAATATGAACAATTCGTTGCTTAGAAAACTATTGGGGAGTACAAATTAATCTCATAATATTATAGAAAGTAGTTCGACAAGTTGAACGAGAGATGAGAAAGAAAAAGATAGAGCAGTAATTTCTACTTTATTGTATAAGATTTTGTAATTCTATACGTGAATTGTCTAGACAATTTTCCCGAAAAAAGAGGTTGATTTTGTAAAAAAGATGTTGTACCTTAGTACTCTCAGAGAGAACATAATGAAAGAAACTCTAAAATACTAAGCACTTAATATGGCATATTAAGTTATGAAATAATAGTGCATTCCTATATAAAATCCAGAAATATTTTTTGAAACTAATTCTGGTGTCCTAGAGTCATAGAAGAGGAGAAAATTATGGCAAAGAAAAAAATAAGTGCTCACGTTTTATTAGGAGCTACGCTTTTAAGTGGGGTTAATCCTGCCATTGTTGAAGCTAAAACAGAAGGGAGAGTCACATCGCCAACCATAGAACGTGTGGTTGAGGTTGAAGATACAGAGGTTATCAAAACAGAGGAGGAAACAGAAAATAAAGAAAAAGTAAAAAATAAAAAGACAGTAGCGGATACGAAAAATATGAGTGTAGAAACAGTTCAAACAGAAGAGGTTGCTCTTCCAACAAGCGCTATTTCACTCGATGAGTGGATGCCTGATCCTCTTCTTCAAGAACTAGTCGCAGAACAGTTCGGGATTGATAAGAGTCAACTCACCCAAGATTTTTTGAAAAATCAACAAGTGTATTTTGATTATGCTGAGGATAACCGTCCCTTTTATTTGTCCTCTTATGCTGGATTAGAATATGCGGGAGAAGTTGAACTCTATATTTCTGCTCAAAGCTACAATAGCTCACTCTTTTCTTTAAAAGAAAGTCCAATTTCATGGGATGTACTAGGGACACTGTCGAATTTAAACATTTCTATGGATGGCGACTTAACCGCAATCTTCCCCCAAGGGATTGATATGACGGATGATCGTATTCATATTGACCCTCACAATATATATTTTAGCCATGATGTTTTTCTCAATCAAACCAATTATCAGTCTTTCTATCTGAGTTACACAGACTTAAAATATTTAAATATAAATGGTTCATTCTTTGAGGAGAATACCTACATTGGAAATGTCTATTTTGGCAATGGAGAATATGTACCTAAAATTCTAGATGAGGGAATTGAATTTACTCTTGTTAGTCCGCTTGAGTATTCAACCTTAGCGGGAAAGAATTTTATTAATACAGACGACCAACAGTCCTTTCCTGATGGACCATATTTGCAGTTAGGTTTATCCAATAAATATATCAACTCAAGAATTAACCTTCATTTTGCAATGCCTGGGGGAGATGTTACTTCTCGTTATGTCGACAGTGAGGGAAATGAAATCAGTGATTCTGTTTTATATAGTGGAGGAGTAGGAGAAAATTACACCACAGAGCATAAACAGATCCCTGGTTACATCTTACAGGACATCCAAGGCACAGAGAGTGGAAAATTTACGGAAGAGCCACAAACAATCACTTACGTTTATAAAAACGAGATTCATGAAGAGATTCAAATTAAAGATGTGAAATTAGAAGTGAATCCTGCGATTGCTTGGTTTACTGAGAGTAAAGAAGTACAAACAGAAATGTTCAAACCAATGGTTATACATCCCATCACGCAGCAGAAGCTTGATGTAGAAGCTTTAGAAGCTTTAGGATTTACTCTAAGGTATGAACTATTGAAAGCTCCGCAAATTGGGGAAAATCAAGTTAAAATTATCATGAGCAACGGGGTAGAAGAAAAAGAAGCACGCACTGTTCTTTATCTTGGAGAGCCACAGGTCCGTGTCAATGACAGTAAGTTTATCAAAGCCAGTGAATCTCATGATATGAATTTAGTCAATACACTCGCTCAGTCAACAGTTGAAGTTGTGGCTAATTTTGGACAAGCGCAGCCTGAAAAAGTTGGGCTTTCTCTAGAAATCAAAGATTTTAAAGCTACTGAATATGACCAAAAGAATAAACTTACAGTTTTGGTCAATTTAGGCACTTCCAGTCAAAAACTTGTAGCCGAGGGTGCTTTAAATTTAGGAGAAGAGTCATGGGAATTGTCAGGCCAGCGCCACTATGGTGTAGCTATCCTTTCTCCAACCTACCAGCTTGGTAGTTTAGAACATCGCCTTGCAAGTCATGATACACTTGGACAAAATATTAGGCTATTTCAGGCCACTCCAGCGGGACGAATAGAACTGAGTACAAGTCAATCAGCAGACTTCTTAGCCTTCAAAGAGGCGGATATAACAGCATATAAAGACAGTAATAAACGAGGTGCACAGGAAATAGCTTTTGAATTCGGAAAAAATGAGGGGACTCTACAAAAACACCGGGAAGGTCAAGCCATATTGAAGATTAACTTAGTAGAAAATCCAGTAATAGATGGGACTAATACCTCAAGTAATCCTAAAACTGAGACTACTTATAATGTATCCGATCCTAGAGTGGCGACGCATTCCACACCGACGCTTTTAAGCAGGAGCACTGAACAATCTAGACAAAAACTTGGAGAATTCGGATCCAGAGATCAAAAAATACTAGGTACAATGGGTACACTTGCTCTCGTAGGCTCTGCTTTACTTGTATGGCTTAAAAAGCGGAGATAGTATTTTCATAACAAACTCCTTTCAACTCGCAGTACTTTTAGTTAAAAAAGTCCATGAGAACTTATGAAAATAAAGACAAACATACATAAACATTTACGAAAATTTTAGAGGGGATAGAGTGGTAAAAATATATTACACATTAGCGAATGCTTCTTCAAAAAAAGCATTACAATGGTTGAAAAAACAGAAACTAGATTATGAAAAAATTAATTGGAGTTCTACAACAAAAATGACTCAAAGTGAATTTTTTAAAATTCTTTCATTGACCGAAAGGGGAACCACAGATATACTTGCTCAAAAATCTTTGGCTTATTCGCATTTAGCACCATTTATGAATGAACTGACTCTTGTTGAATTATTGGGATGGGTTAACAGTAATAAAAGTTTACTACGCCTGCCCTTGATTATAGATGATTCTCATTTACAAGTAGGATACAATGAAGAAAACATACGACAATTTATTCCTCAGAATAGGAGAAAAATAAAAAAATTTGAAAGTGATGAGCTTTTTGAGCAGTAATCATTTTAAATATAGTTCAGTTCTGTGAGGGAAAACAGGATTCGTTAGTATGCTAAATGAAAAATAAATATCAGTGCTATATACGATAGTATATGATACCGAAGAAGAAAATAAAACTCCTAGGTAACTTATCTAGGAGTTTTATTACTTGTTAATTTTAAGGGAGGATCTACAGCATTCCGTTATATTGTTCCACCGTACATTTATAATCCTAAAAGAGATTCAAAGCTATTACCAGATGATTAATGCTATAATAAGAAAATGAATTTAAGTCTCAAGATGTTTAGTAAATAAGCGATTGTAGGACTATAAAATTATAATTAACCAAAAAACTAACCAAGCAATTAAAATGTGTGTAATAAAATTTATAAAATAAAGGGTTGCTGATTAAAACTTTTCAGTAGCTTTTTACTTTGCAAATTTTTTAGTATCCTATATTGTACTCATTTAAAAGTTTAAAGAGTGACTGATATGCTCATTTTTTATAACATAAATCTAAACTATTTAGGAAGAGGGAACTATATTTACTTCAGATATGGAGTAATGTAGTATAACTCCAGAATTAGTACAGTATAATAGATAAAAAATAATTTAGTGGGCAAAAGGTGGGCAGAATAAAAATTGATAAATGTATAAAATTAAGTCTCGCTTCTTATATCATTATGTTATCGGAGATATTAGTGTTATACTAAACTAGTTGTAGGTCAGTGCTTATGTCAAAAATTTGTACTTTCCTATGACTTATAAAATATCTAGCTATAGAGCGTAATCTATAGCTAGATTATTTATCAGAAAAGAGGCATCTCTCACATATCGGATGTCTCTTTTCTGTATGATTAGGCATTATACAAATATTTTAATCTATAAGGTTTACATCATTTTAAATATATTAAAAATATTTCAAAAGTCAGTTGAGTTTCTGACTGTTGGCATTTAATTCATGAACGAAGATTTTTTATATCAATTTGACAAAAACAAATAAGCATGATACTATGTACTAAGTAAGTTTAGTCAAAGTTATATATTTTAAATGTTTTCTTTAACCATAATGATTTACAATCTAGTTGAAAGGAAATATATATACTATGACAAAAGGAACAGTAAAATGGTTTAATGATGCTAAAGGATTTGGCTTCATTACAGCTGAAGATGGAGCAGATGTGTTCGCACATTTCTCAGAAATCCAAAGTAACGGCTTCAAAAAACTTGAAGAAGGTGAAAAAGTTACATTTGATATGGGCGAAGGTCAACGTGGACCACAAGCTACAAATATTAATAAAGCTTAATTGTAAGGCACTCTTTGGAGTGCTTTTTTTAACCAAAGCCCAAGGGAGAGTACTATTAGTCTTAAAATATATTGGCGAAAAAATTGTGCTTCTAGTAAGCAGGCACTCTTATGGTTTGAAACGCATAGAATTGCAATAGAATGTATCGAGATCACAAAAATAACTCATAACGAATTAATAAAACTATTATTATTAACGGATGGTGGGTTTGATGATATTTTAAAAAATAGACTTACGATGAAGGGGAAGACAAAAGCAGCTATTAAGACCCTAGATTTAATGTCATTTGAAGAGGCTATAGACTATCTAGAGGAGCATGTGGAAATATTACAAACTCCAATTATTATTGATAAAAACCAACTTTTTGTAGGTTTCAATGGAAGCGAAATACGTCAGTTTATACCAAGTATTAATAGAAAACTCGATATGAGAAGAAATAATGACCAAGGTAATGAAGACTAGGATTATAGAAGGAGAACAATGTTAAGAAATTTTATACTGAAGAGATGTGAAGAAAAAGTTAAAGTTGAAAATAAACAGCTAAGGGGAATTAATAACAAATTACTCAAAAAAGTGAAACGATTGGAAGTAGAGAATAATATCATTAGAAGTAAGTTTATGAATTTAAAATAATACGTTTATTGGGAAATTAGGTTAATTTAGTTAAGTGTGCTACAATGAGGATAGTATTTGAATAACATCCATTAAGGTAGTGGACTTATATAGAACAATGTTACTTTGTGGAGTTTGTTAGCTTTTATTTATTAACGCGGGGTGGAGCAGCTAGGTAGCTCGTCGGGCTCATAACCCGAAGGTCGTAGGTTCAAATCCTACTCCCGCAATATGAAGATGATTTCCCTGCTTCGTCGGGGATTTTTATATATATTGGTTTGGATATAAAATAATAATTTGTTATATATTAAGAAGACGTAGCTTACAAATAAGATAGAATAGCTGATAAAATACATAAATGTAAAATAGACGAGGAATGAAAGGAGGAGATATATGGGAATAGCAAGAACGAAACAACAGATATCAGTAATATTTGAAAAACCATTGAGTTTAGTAAATTATGAATTAGCAACGATGAGGAAAAACATAAATTTTAAAGAATACATATTTGATTCTAGATATAAAAAGCAAACCTATGTGAATATGTACGGCTACTATAAGTATTTAAATTATTGTGAATAACTTTAATTTCAAGTATTGATTGGAAAATTTGTAGTAAGTAGGTTTACTATTTCATTAAAGGATTTTTTACTCAAAAAGAAGTACTTCAGAAAGGATAAGTAAGATGCAAAAAGGAGATATCATTAAATTATCAAACGGACAAAAAGCAACAGTAGTTACAGCAGATACTGATAAATTTAAAAATATTATCATTGTAGAGCTTGAAGATCATGATGTACGGGTGGTTGATCGCGAGACGTTAACCCTTGCACCTGCTAAATACCATGATAATTTCGGCTCTCACAGCAAAATATGGTAATATAAAGCTTTATCTTAAAGTTGTGTTTAGTCCAGTAAACATGGCTTTATAAAAAACATAGCGTAAAAATAACCAAGAAATTAACCAAGCAGTTAATGTGTGTAGATAAAATTTATAAAATAAAGGATTGCTGTTATTTTTTCAGCAATTTTTTACTTTGTAAATGTTTTTTTCTTTTAATATATTTGTGCTTTAGAAACTACATGTAGAATTAACATTTTTAATTTAATTATAGGAAGAAAGTTATTTTTTTATCTTTACATATATGGACTTAGGTAAGAATAAAATGTTAAAATAAAGGAAATGAGATTTACTAGTAACAAAATCTTTATTCAAAATATGAATTTTATAAAAATATCCATTATTGGAGGAGAAAGTGAAGATGTTGGAATGACAATAAAAGTTTTTGATATTAATGAAAATGTGTATGAGGAGCAACTCGTTCCTGAAGACGTCGATAACATCCAAAAGATTTTTAATAAAATTTTTGCTTCAAGTAATACTGATCATCAAAAAATTGAATGTTTTACAAGTGATAGTTCAATAATAAAAAAGTATCATGATAGTGAAAATTTTGATTTGACATTTTTTGCAAATGAATTATTAAAGGCTGAAAAAAAGAAAGATAGTACGAGAAATAAGCAGATTACACGTGGATTTTTATTTGTAAAAAAAGAATCAGATGTTTTGCAACTTTTAAAACTTGAAAGTATAGAGACGATTGACAAAGACCAACATTATAAAATGCGTGATTCTTTTTCAACTGTGTCAAATTATTATAAAGGCTGTCTTTTTTCAGGAAATTTGAAAAATGTGACTGTAATTGATAAGAATACTACAGTAGCAGGTTTTTGGCGTGACAAGTTTTTAGGGTTAGAACTTAATCGAAATGAATATCAGGATTCAATGGAATTGATTTCATTAATTCACGAAGATGAATTGTTTTCCGAACAAATAAAAAATCAGGAAAATTTTCAGGAGATTAAAAGTAAAACTGAAGATTTTTTATTTGGTAATGAAAATTTTGACAAAACCCAACTTGCTGATAATTTACGAAGAAATAATTTGATTGAATTAACAGATTTAAACAAGATTTATTCTGAAGAATCTAAAAAATTGAATGCCCAATTTCAGATTTCAAACAAAGCGATTGCTAAAAGCTATAAAAAAACAATTCAAGTTTCAAAAGAGACTAAAATCTTTACTGATAATTATGCGCAATTGAAGAAGCGGAATGGAATAAAATTTGAGAATGGTAGACTTATTTTAACAGTTTCTGAGGCATTTTTAAAAAATATTCCAGATGAGTTGATGAAATGAGTCCTAAAGGAAATTTTAATTTCACTTCTTTTGAATTTTTAAAAAATCAAATTCCTGACGCTGTATTAGATTTCACAGAAGATAGTATTTTACATAATCAAGAAAATTTATTATTCCTAGAAGAACGTTATATTGAAGAAAATAGCCAATTTCTAAATATCACAGAAAAATTAAGCGAGAAGAAGTTTAACAGTCAGCTTAAAATTTATGAAAATAACAATCTAAAAGAAGTTAATGATTATAGTCAAGAAATTGAATTGTTTAAACTGATATTATTAGAAAATAATATTGATGGATTATCCAAATCTGATTTGATAGTTTCTGTAAAGCATTTTGAAAATTATGAACAAACAGAAAAAGTTAAACTCGTCCAAAATATTTATATTTTAATATTTTTATCAAATGTCATTGAATACAAAAATAATGAATTTGTATTCGAAGTCAAGGGTGATGAAAATAATACTACAGCTAAGTTAGATGATGTAAACACTGATTTGATTGAGTTTTATAATTGGATAGTTGAGAGTAAAGATAACTTGTATACTCGATTAAAAATTATTCGTGAACTTATTCTAAAAAAAGGCTCTTTTAAGCTTAATATCTCTGATTTAAATAGTGCTAAGTCAATGTTTAATCGAATAATCAAGGAGGAAACTGATAAATATTTTGATCAAATAAATATTCTAAAAGATGATTTTTTGCAGTTAAGTGATCAAAAAAGGAAAAGCTATAATTCATTACATATTAAATTCTTAGGGTGGATTAGCTCCATTGGTTTATTTGTATACGAACAGTTGAAAGATAAACCCAGTGAGAATTTGATTTATAACTTGTTTTTTGAGATAAATGACAAAATACGAGTTTTTTTGGTAATTTTTATCTTAGCTTTGATTATTATTTGGGTGATTTTTGTTAAAGAAATGGTGGATAATCAGGAAGAATATGAAAAAATAAAAGATTTTTATACAAAAAAATTGTTTTTAGACGAGAAAGATATTATTTACTATTTGAAGAAGCCTGAGATAAGATGTTCGTATAAAGTTATAGTTATTCTTCTTATAATTTGTTTTTTTGTCAGGATTTTTGTTTGAAATTTTGTAAAGTATTTTCAATGATTATAAATCCATTTGTGATTTATAAGAGAATAGTAGCTTAAATAGTATATACACTTTTGTATAATGAAATAATGTGATTTAACCTCTTTAGTAGTTCTGTGATAGCACATAGATATTTTAGTGGCAAAAGTGGTTAGAATCAAAATTATAATATAAAAAAAGGAGTGGCTGAACTTTAATTTTTGGCAATTTTTTACTTTGTATATCTTGTGTAATGAATTATATATTGTAATTAGTTAGAGTATTACGCTTCTCAATAAGTGCTGATATAATGGTAAAATGAATTTAGGGGCTGAGTTACCCTAGTAAACAGGCAATTATAAGATTAAAGAAAGAAAAGCTAACCAAGAAACTAACCAAGCAGTTAATGTGTGTAAATAAAATTTATAAAATAAAGGGTCGCTAGAAATTTCTAACGATTTTTTATTTTATAAATTTGCGAACATTACAATTCAAAAAAATAAATATAAACAATCATTTATGTTTGACATTATATAAATAATCGTTTATATTTATATACATAAACGATTATTTATATTAAAGGAAGGAGTAATATGGATTATGAAAATATGGTGGTAGGGTTTAAAGCTTTAGCTGAGCCAAATCGCTTGAAGATTGTTGATTTGCTTTCATGTGGGACAAAATGTGCATGCGACCTTTTAGAACACTTTGATTTCTCTCAGCCAGCACTTTCACATCATATGAAAGTGTTAGAAAAAGCTGGAATAATCACAGTTGAAAAAAAAGCAACATGGAATTACTATACATTGAGCGAGGAATTTACACATGATTTTCAAGCTTTATGTAAGTCACTTTTTTCTCATGATGAAGAGACATGTATATGTGGAACAGGGAAAAATGACTGTTCTTGTAGCAAATAAAGAAGGGAATAAATTAAAATGCAAAAAATTGAAATATTTGAACCAGCAATGTGTTGTTCTACAGGAGTATGCGGTCCGTCAGTTGATTCAGAGTTATTACGTATCACAACTTTGATGGATAGTTTAAAAGATAATAAAGAAATCAAAGCATATCGCTATAATTTGACAAGTAATCCTCAAGTGTTTGTTGTCAATGAAACTATTTTGAACCTCCTTCAAAGCAAAGGTAATGAAATACTACCTGTAACTATGGTAGATGGTACAGTGATAAAAACTGGTAGCTATCCAACAATTACAGAACTTCAAGCACACTGTGAAACTCTTGATGAAGTAGAGAATAACACTTGTTGCGATAGCACAGAAGGTTGTTGTGCTGTTGATGAAAAAAAAGAGGTAGAAGTTAAAGCACAAACTAAAGGTTCTTGTTGTGGTGGAAATACAGGATGTTGTTAATTGAGGAGGAATAAATGAAGTTATATAATCCAAAAAATATAGGTTTAACAAAATATCTCTTTTTTACTGGTAAAGGTGGAGTTGGTAAAACAACTTCTGCATGTGCGACAGCCGTTAATCTCGCAGATTCAGGAAAAAAAGTAATTCTTGTAAGTACTGATCCTGCTTCAAATCTTCAAGATGTTTTTCAAACAGAATTAACAAATAAACCAAAAGTAATTGATCAAATTCCAAATTTAAAAGTTGCTAATTTTGATCCTGTCACAGCTGCCAACGATTATAAAGAAAGTATTGTAGGTCCTTATAGAGGAGTTCTTCCAGATTCTGCAGTTGAAAATATGGAAGAACAATTATCTGGCTCTTGTACAGTAGAAATTGCTGCATTCAATGAGTTTGTAGGATTTCTAACTGATAAGTCAGTTGAGAGCGAGTACGACTATGTTGTTTTTGATACAGCCCCAACAGGTCACACTTTAAGGATGCTTGCCTTACCTTCTGCGTGGTCTAATTATTTAGATGAAAATGATACAGGAGTTTCTTGCTTAGGTCAACTTTCTGGACTAGGTGATAAAAAAGATAGCTATGAACAGGCTGTGAAAACATTATCTGACGGTACTTTAACTACCTTAATGCTTGTCACTCGTCCACAAAAAGCAGCAATTCAAGAGGCAAGTAGAGCTTCAAAGGAACTTTCTGATTTAGGTATTCATAATCAAAAATTAATCATCAATGGCCTGTTAGATAGTGCAGACGATGAAATTTCAGAAATTATTTATAATCAACAAAGAAATGATTTGGATAACCTACCTCAAGAATTAAAAGACTACGAACAGCTTTATATACCGTTACGACCATATCATGTCACTGGTTTAGATAAAATACGTGTACTTCTATCTGAAAAACAGCCAGAGATTGCATTAACAAATTCAAACTCTATAGATTATCCAGATATATCCGATATTATTAATGATTTTGTTAAGACGGATAAGAAAATAATTTTTACAATGGGTAAAGGTGGAGTTGGTAAAACAACAATTGCAATTAAAATAGCACAAGCATTGAAAGAACGTGGAAAAAAAGTTCATCTAGCAACGACAGACCCTGCAGACCATCTTAATTTTTATTTAGGTGATACCTCAGGCTTATCTCTTAGTCATATTGATGAAGAGAAAGAGCTTCGAGAATACAAAGAAGAAGTATTAGCTAAAGCACGAGAAACTATGTCAGGGGATGATTTTGATTATGTCAAAGAAGATTTAGAATCACCTTGTACACAAGAAATCGCTGTGTTCCGTGCTTTTGCAGAAATTGTAGAAAAAGCTGATGATGAAATTGTTGTTATCGATACCGCACCAACAGGTCATACATTGCTACTTTTAGAATCTACTCAGAGTTATGCTAAAGAAGTTGAAAGAACAAGCGGTGAAGTTCCTGAAGCAATTCAGAAACTACTCCCTCGTTTACAAAATCCTGATGAAACAGAAGTTCTTATGGTTACATTACCGGAGACAACTCCTGTTTATGAATCTATGAGACTTGCTGATGATTTAGATAGAGCAAATATTGCTCATACTTGGTGGTTAGTTAACCAAAGTATGGTTGTGACTCATACCACGAATGCTGTTTTGAAAGCTAGAGCTTCAAATGAAATCGAATGGATTGAAAAGGTTGCTAAGCTTTCTGATAATAAATATGCTGTTGAAAAATGGCAACCAGACTTTGAAAAATAGGGAAATGGAATATTTCTATGAAAATAATTATTATTGGATCAGTCGCTTCTGGAACTAGTGTAGCTGCTAAAGCACGTCGAAACACAGAAAGTGCAGAGATTACTCTTTATGATAAAGATACTGATATTTCATATGCTGTATGTGGGATTCCTTATGCAATTGGTGGAGAAATAGCAGATTTTGAAGAGTTAACACCACGTGATGCAAAGTGGTTTAAAAAACGCTATAACGTTGATATACACACCTCACATGAAGTATTAAGTATTAATCATTCTACAAAAACACTAACAGTTAAAAACCTATTATCTGGAGAAGTGTTTGAAGATAACTATGATATTTTAGTTTTTGCTACAGGAGCAACATATCGTACTCCTGATGTATTTTCAGGTAAACATTTTGAAAATGTTTTTCAAGTCAGAAATATCAATAGTGGAAAAGAAATCAAATCCTTTATAGAAAATAAAAAACCTATGACTGCTGCAGTTGTAGGGGCAGGGTATATAGGTCTTGAAGTTGCTGAACAACTAAAGGAACGTGGAATTGAAGTTACAATTCTTCAACGTGGTAAACATCCCATGTCACATTTAGACTGGGATATGTCTATTCGTATTGAAGACGAAATGATAAAACAAGGTATTGATTTCCGCCCTGAAGAAACAATACAAACCTTGATTGGTGAAACTCAACTTGATGAAGCAATCACTAGCAAGGGAACAAAAATATCTGCAGATATGTATGTATTAGCAACTGGTGTCCAACCTAATGTATCTCTAGCTCAGTCCATTGGAGTGAAAATTGGAGAAACAGGGGCTATTGCTACAGATAATACACTTCAAACAAATATACCTGATGTATACGCAGTGGGTGATGCAGCTGAGAGCTTCCACATTATTACCGGAAAGCCTACCTATCGTCCTTTAGCTTCTACCGCAAATAAGATGGGTAGAATTGCTGGAGACGCTATGACAGGTGGCCCACTTCGTTTTCAAGGTATTTTAGGAACTGGTATTTTGCGTTTCTTTGATTTAACAATTGCTCAAACTGGATTAACAGAAAAAGAAGCTTTAGCTGAAGGTTATGAAGTTGCAGTACTGTTTAATATTAAGCCAGATAAACCAGACTATATGCACGGTAAAGAAATGGTTATTAAGGCAGTGGCTGATAAGCTCACTCATCGTATTTTGGGTGTGCAAATTATTGGTCCTCAAGGAGTTGATAAAAGAATTGATGTTTTTGCTTCAACAATAACTTTAGGAGTTACTGCAGAAGATTTATTCCACATGGACTTAGCTTATGCACCACCATTTTCTACTACAAAAGACCCAGTAGCATATACAGGTATGGCATTAACCAATGCACTCACAACAGCTCCACTTATTACTCCGCATGACTTAATGGAACTTCAAAAAAACAATGAAAATATTACAATTATTGATACTCGAGCTCCAAAAAGTTATGAAAAAAATCATGTACCTAATGCTATTAACATACCATTAGCAGAGCTCCGAGAAAAGGCTTCAACACTTGATAAAAATAAGAAAACAATTGTTTATTGTAATAAAGGAGTGACAGGCAATGCTTCTCAGAACGTATTGAGAAATGAAGGGTTTAAAGAAGTTTATAACTTATCAGGTGGAAATAAGAATTATCAAGAGTTGGCAAAGAAACAACAAAATTAGGAGAAAAGTAAAAAATGAATCAAGTAACTAAGAAGCTCTCATTCTTAGATCGTTACCTCACATTATGGATTTTTGTAGCGATGGCTGTTGGTGTAGCTTTGGGATATTTTGTACCGAGCGTTGCAACAACAATTAACGACTTATCAATCGGTACTACATCTATACCTATTGCTATCGGTTTAATTCTCATGATGTATCCTCCATTGGCAAAAGTGAAATATGGAGAAATGGGGAAAGTATTTAAAGATTGGAAAGTACTTTTACTTTCTCTTATTCAAAACTGGATTATTGGTCCAGTATTGATGTTTGTCCTTGCAATTGTATTTTTACAAGGTTATCCTAGCTACATGGTTGGTTTAATTATGATAGGACTTGCTCGTTGTATTGCTATGGTTCTTGTTTGGACAGACTTAGCACATGGAGATAGCGAGTATACTGCAGGGCTTGTAGCTTTCAACTCTCTTTTCCAAGTATTCTTTTATTCTATCTTTGCATATTTCTTTGTCACTTTGCTTCCAAAATGGTTGGGATTAGGAGATTATGCCGTACATATCACAATTGGTGAAATAGCAACTTCAGTGTTTATTTACCTAGGGATTCCTTTCATTGCAGGGATTATTTCCCACTTTGGATTGATAAAGCTTAAAGGTAAAACATGGTTTGAAGAAAAATTTATTCCCAAAATAAGTCGTCTTACATTGATTGCTCTTTTATTTACAATTATCATTATGTTTGCAGTAAAAGGAGATAAAGTAGTAGAATTACCACTTGATGTAGTAAGAATTGCTATTCCCCTTCTTTTATACTTTGTCTTGATGTTCTTTATATCTTTCTTTATGTCTAAGAAAATGGGAGCAAGCTATCCAGTAGCAACATCTCTTTCCTTTACAGCAGGAAGTAATAACTTTGAGCTTGCGATTGCTGTAGCTGTTGGTGTATTTGGGATTAACTCAGGTGAAGCTTTTGCTGCTGTAATTGGTCCACTTGTGGAAGTGCCTGTAATGATTGCTTTGGTTAACGTTGCACTTAAAATGAAAAACAAATACTTTGCTGAAAAACGATAGAAGGAGTAGTTTCAAATGAAATTCAAATTTAAATCTCTTTCTTCATTTGAAGAAAAATCATTACCCAATTTTACAGGTGAGAACAATGGTTCTAGCATTATAAAAGAATTTAATAGCATGGATGAAGCAATTAGACATGTAGCAGAAAATCATGGATTTGTAAAAACAGAAGATGAACTTCATTCATTTGTAGTGAGAAGTATTTCTGAGGTTAAATGAAGCTATATAAAATCAAAAGTTGTTAGGATTTTCTAACGACTTTTTACTTTGCAAGTTTTATTTGATAGAATATATTTAAAATATGAAAGATTTAGAAATAGTATGGATATAAGAGAAAATTCTTTGGATTATTTATCAAAAGTTGGAAAAACTTTAAAACCGTTTTATGACTTCGAAACAAAAGTATACGGTTTTCAAAATGAAGGAAAGAGAGCAAAAATTGGCTTTCTTATCATTGGAATCATCTTTATTGTTTGGGGAGTACTAGTAGGAAGTGTGGGTGTTTTTGTAGCTTATACAGAACAAGTTACAACTCAAAATGTATTATCTAGATATATAGTAGCTATTCTACCAATTTTGTTTTTCTGTGGAATAGGTTCATTTTTCTTAATACAGTTTTTCAAGGGGATTAAAAAATATGATACTTTACAAAAGAAAAATAAAGAACTACAACTTTTGAGGGAACAGGATTCTTTAAAATTGAAACCATTTATTCAAAGTTATAAAAAATATGAAGCAGAATTTCCAATAGAATTTTATAATTACAGAGATGTAGCAAGCCTGTATAATTTGATAAAAACACAACAAGCCGATAATTTGAAAGAAGCATTTCAAGTTTTAAGAACTAGAAAATTTCAACAAGAGCAACAACAAAAATTGAATAGTATTCAACAACAACAAAATATAATTCAACGCAAACAAAATTTAGCCTTAGTTTCTCAATTATTAATGAGTAATAAACAAAATACTATGCAAAAAGATATTAATAAATTAAAAAAACGCTAGTTTTAGCGTTTTTTATTTTGTTTGTTTTTTATAATATTCTTCCATAACAAGTTGTTCGAGTAAATGATTATGTGTGGCGTGTGCATATTCTAGTTCTAAAATTAGTTCTTTGGAACTTTTACCTTGTAGATATTTATAGCATTCACTTTGGGTGACAGATAGACCACTACTCATTTTTATGAAGATATTTTTAGAAATTATAGCTTGATTTTTTTGAGAAATAATTGTTTTAAGCTCATAAGAAGCTTTTTTTTCACCTTCTCTAAGTTTTAAAACATAGTCCAGAGCTTGCTGATAGCTCATAGTGAGTATATGTTGGAAATAGTTTAATAATCTATTATGCAACGCTGATTTACTCATACAGGTTTGAGAGCAGATATAGCTAAAAGATGATTTTCGAAGTAGAAATGTTTCCAATTGTTCTGTTGAACAAAAGAGTAGTGAAGCAATAACATTAGCTTCATCTTCAAAGGGTATCATTTCTGATGGGTATACTCCAGAAAATTTTGAAGCAAAAATTAAGTGTTTTTTTTGATTGGTATTATGAAAGTGCAAGTGAACCAATTCATGTAAGATTGTAAAAATTATTCGTTGTTTAGGCATGACTTGATTAAGCATAATTATAATTTTATTGTTATGCTTATTCGGTATAGTTACACCAGATATTTTACTTGCTAGATCATCGTCAAGAAATTTAAATTTTTCATTTCTAACTAGGTCTTTATGCTTAATTAAATCAGTCGAGGGAATAATTTTATTGTTCTTCTTTACTTCAAAGAAAGTAAAAAGAATATCGTATGTATTTTCAAAATAAGAAATAATATCAGAGTATATAATATATTTCTTCTTTTTGTTTGAATAGCATGCAATATCATCTAATAATATTGAAGCCATCTCCATATACTCTTTGTATGATGAAGCACTAACTTTTCTGTACTCAATACTTGCCATATAAAAATTGCTTTCTATTTTTTCCAGTTAGAATCATCATCAAACAATTCTCTCGCAATTTTCATCATATTTTTGACAGATTGATTAAATTTAGCTTGCTCTTCTTTAGTCATATCTTCGCTTTCCATACGAAAAGCAGCAAGAAGTTCGCTTTCTTCTTCAGTTAAGTCATTCTCTATTTTATTTTTTTCACGTCCAAGGAGATAGTCAGTACTTACACCAAAATATTCTGCAATCTCTGCAGTACGTTTAGCTGAAGGAATATTTCCTTTTTTATAGTCATTCAGTGCATTTCTAGGATAACCCAATTCTCTTTCGATTTGATTCAATGATTTAGAACGCTCTGCGGCTAATGATTTTAGTATTTCATAAAACATATTTTTCTCCTAAAAATTTTTTATTAAATATATGATTTATCTCTTGACATTAAGACGGAAATATCCTACAATAATAGGTGTAGGGAAAATCCTACAAGATAAATAAGCAAATAGCCCCAATAAATGGAGCATTTGCAACATTTTAAATAACTCAATTAAGTAAACAAGAAAGTTAAACCTAATTGTGCTACTAATAGTACATGAACACTACTATTATAGCATGAAGAAGTATTTGCTTCAAGTGTGATTAATTGACTGATGGTGGGTACGCAACAGTAAAGTGAGATAATGTGTACAATCTGCAGGTGAATGAAAGATACGACTGAGCGGAGCAACTTCAGAGAGATAGGAGAGCCTAGAAAATCTGAAGGAGTATAAAGGTGGCAGGAAACTGCCCTTTGGGATATAGGATTCATGCTAGCATTATGCAATAGCAGAAGAACTCGTGTGAATCGGAAACCAAACCAACTTTCATTGTGTTTGTTATCCCAAAAGTCCGTGCCTTTCTTGCTCTTGGTGACAAGGGGTTAACAAGTCACTCAAACAAAAAACTAATAAGACTGCTGAGTTTCAGGGTATAATATCCACGCTTTCTCAGCTAAAACAAAAATATTTAAAGAAATAGTGATAATGTTGAACGATTGATTACATTATCTGGATATTGAGTTTCAGGGTATCTTCCACGCTTTCTCAATTCAATCAAAAATATCTAAAGAAAAGAAAGAATATCTGACCTTCTGAAATAATAGATAGGGCTTGTTCTGAAAAACAGTAAAAACTTAAGTCAATGAACAACTAAATAGATTGTGTTTGTTCTTTTTATTTATAAAGAGAAACTTAAGTCAATGAGTTACTCCTAGGGTAATGTTTGTTTTACTGGCAGCAATGTATGATGAAGATATTTTAATAGTATATGTTATAAATTTAAAAAAATCGGCTTTTATAGCTGATTTTATAATGACTGTTAGTTTAATGTAAAACATCTTTGGTTTTCATCAGAGTACCAAAGAAAATATAGGTTCGATTCCTGTACGGTCAATAGTGAATGTCTAAAGGCTTCACACTCTCTTTCTTCTTGGTCGTGGAAAGAGCTTTTTTTGTTTTTCAAACCTTGAACTATTTGCTAGTACGGCAGACGGAGGGCAGTAGTCGATAAGCACTGAAAATCAAAAATATAACGCAAAGATAAAATCTAAAAGAAAGTAGGACAGTTTATAGAGTTATAAAGCTATGGTATAATCAAAGTAGAAAAAGTAAAGGAGATAAGTTATGGCTATGCTGAATATATCACGTGAGGAAATGGTTACCATTTCTAAAAGAGAATATGACGACATGCAGGATGAACTGCGAAAGCTCCGTAATCGAGTTATCCTAGATGGTAAACTTATGGAGGGCTTATCTTCTGCTTACAGAGAAGGGACAGTAGATGCTGATGAAGCATTGGGAAGATTAAAGGTTAAAGATGAACAACGTACGTTTATCGACTAAAGCAGTTCGTGACCTAGAACGCTTAAGGGACTTCCTTTACTATCAAACAAGGTCAAGACAAGTTTTAAGAAAATTTGATAGAGAGTTTGAAAATGCTAAGGATAGTATTTCAAAAAATCCATCAGGTTACCCTTTACTTGAACACAATAAAAAAATACGTAAAAAATACCAATGGAAATATTGGTATTTTTTTATTGATTATTCAGATGAAGTTGTTATTCAAAGGATTTTTCATGAGAGTGAGAACTGGTTGAATAATTTAGAATAAGAGAGGAAACTATTTGACAGAAATTGAGCGACGTTGCAATTTGATATATGATAATTTTCATATGGACTGTTGTTTACGTTATGACCAAAGAACAGCCTTGCAACTGTCGTATAAAAAAGCGATAGATCAGCTACAAAAAATAAAAGCTTCCAGTAATGACTGGGGCTTTTTGAATGCAGAACGAACTTTAACACGTGTTAAAGCAACATATAAAAAATTTATGTTTTAAGTAAATATATATTGAGGTTATGAAAATATGATTTATGATTATTATGAAATGCCAAATGAAGACGAAGAAAATGTTTCTTTAGTGATTATATTAATGGCTATGGTCATTTCAATTGTGTTCTTACCATTAATAATTTTCAAATTCATATTTAACTTGAAAAAAATGATGTCCTAACTTTGTCTGCTATGACATTAACTAGTAAAAATACATTAATCTTAAGGAGAAAAAATGATTAAAATTCCAATTAAAGCAAAAAGTTTCCTAGGTGAAAAAATCACCGTTGATAAAAAAATCGAAATTGTTCCTAAACGTGGTGTTGAATCAGGTTATACCTTATATCATGCCACAAGTAAACTTCATCCAGAAGGCTTTGAAATCCGTGTCGAAGGTTCTAGTGCCGCAAAACCTACACGCCGTCAAGAAGTAGCGTTAACAGGTGTTAAACTGGCACAAGTTCGTAATCGTACTCAAAAAGGAAAGTTTGTTTATGAGTATGTAATTTATGCCGAATCATTGAAACTAGTCTAAAAGGAGAAATATATATGACATTGAAATTAAGTACAGTATTTGAAAAACAAAATGTATTGACTGAAGAAATTGCGGATTTTGATAAAGCGCTTGGGAAATTGCTCTTTATGTCTGCAGAGCCGCAAATGGTTTTTGAAGATTATGAAGCAGAAGGAGGCGAAATCAAGAGCCGTATTACTGAAGAAGTGGATTATTACAATGTGAAATTGTACTCTGAAGCTATGGAAGAACAAATTGAAGTTAAAATGTCTGCATCCACAAAATTTGATGGTATTGACTATGAAGATGAAGTTAAGCTCGGCAATCGTTCTGCTTTCTTCTGGAATGATAAAGAAGTAACGACTTATGCTGGTCAAAACCGTACAAATTACTATGATGGTGTGAAGTTCCGTGCCGATAGTATTGAAAAAGCAAGCAAAGTTAATCACTCCAATCAAACTGCTGCTCCAAAACCTGAAAATAAATCAGAAAATAAAGCTGCAGACCAAAAATAATAGTCTATGGGACAAAAAAATGTGTCTAAGGGTTCTCGTTTAAGACTGTCTGATAAATATGACCGTCAAAGTTTTGTAGGTATTGTAGGGCTTATTTTGAGTAGTCCTAGTGCAGCTTTTTATAAAGATTTGCAAGCAATGGATTCTAAAATGCTCGCTCTTGTTTTGACAGGCGTTTTTTTTGTTGCTTTTTCTTTGGGATTTGGATTGCTTGTATTCACGTATGGTCATTTTAGAAGTTTTTCTATGAAAAATTATAAAAGGCTTTTATTGAATTATCTTGTGCAACACAATCTTATTGAGAAAGTGACGGTTAAAACAGATAAAGGAACAAGGGAACGGCATAAACTTGCTCGAATCTATGTAAAACAGCCCAATTCTTATGAATTACATACTTATTTTCCAATTGATGGAGGGACACATCAAGAAAAATTCTTATCTCTTTCTGCAGAACTCGAAACAACCTTCTTTGCGGACTTTCAAGAACAAAATTTTATTGATGAAAATAGGATTTTGGCTAAAAGGTCTTATGTAGAATATGTGTTTGCGATTGATGGAGAACGAAATAGAATTGGTGTTGATGATGTTGTTATCGATAAGAAATTAGGTTTGAAACTCATGAATGGGGTGTACTGGAATTATGAATCAGACCCACATTTATTGATTGCAGGCGGTACAGGGGGAGGTAAGACAGTACTTTTAATGTCCTTACTCTCAGCCTTGGCTCGTGTAGGCAGAGTGAGTATCTGTGACCCTAAGCGTTCAGATTTTGTCGGTTTAATGGATGTTCCAGTTTTTAAAGACCGTGTTTTCATCGATAAAGAAAGTATGATGAATTGCTTAAGGCAAGCTGTTGAATTTATGGATCAGCGCTATGATACCATGACCAGTCATCCAGAATATAAGCCAGGCAAACGATATTCAGATTATGGATTGCCTCCTGACTTTATTCTTTTTGATGAATGGGCAGCCTTCATTGCAAGTTTATCTTATCAAGAATATGATGAAGTGATTCAATGGGTCACTCAAATTGTCTTAAAAGGTCGTGCTTCAGGTGTATTTCTTATCTTGGCTATGCAACGCCCTGATGGGGAATATCTTAAAACAGCACTACGTGATAACTTCATGAAACGTTTGGCGGTTGGTCGTTTAACGGCTTCAGGTTATCGTATGATTTTTGGGGATGAAAACGAAAAGAAAACCTTTAAATATATTAAAGGGAAAATCGGTCGTGGCTATGTTTCAAATAACGGTGAATTGGCACGTGAATTTTATAGTCCACTTGTGCCTATTGCGGAAGGGTATGATTTTATCTCAGAGCTTGCAAAACTTCCTGTGTTGGGAGAAGTTCAACCTGTTCAGCTAGAAGCACCTCCTATCTCAAATATGGAGCAAGAACGTGCAGAAGCAGGACAATTAGAAGAAAAAACTTATACCATCACATCTTTAAGCCGCAAATTGGAACAGCCAAATAAAACTGTAAAAACAGTGATTGAGCGTTTAGCTGCAGGGGGATTTTCTATTCGAGAGGAAGCTCCTTATACTGAAGATGATTATTATGCCATTCAGGCTGTCTTTTCTGCCAAAGAAGCAGGAGAGTTGACCTTGAATGCGGCTATTGATGAAATCTTGGCGGATGAAGCGGAGTACAAAAAAGATTTTGAGAATTTTAATAAGCCTACGCCTTAGATTCATTCAAAAAAATTGATAAAACCTGCAGTCGGCGGTGCGTAAATTATAGGACTTGTCCGTCTGTCCGAAGGACGACTTGCCAAAGGCAAGCAATTTTCCACGGTCGTACTGCCCTCACAAACGGTAGTGCGTGACAGCAGTTTCCACTTATTAAGGAGCTGTTCTTCTCTATTTGGATTTAATGCGTGCAGTAGCGTAAGCATAGCTCCGTGCGAAGCGTAAGGAGTGAGCGTGCGAATGCACGGAGTGGTGGCGTAAGCCGCCACTCGATAAACCCCCAGAGTGCTAATGAGGGGGGTAAGAAGTGACACTACCTTAACAATCCCAGTAAACAAGCGAGTTCAGCAGGTGTCACCTGTTAAATTATAAGGAGGTTTAATGTTAGAAGAAATTCTTAAAGAATTGAGAAACAATCGAGGTTTAACTCAGTTTGAAGTAGCCAAAGGTTTGGGTGTTACACAACCTACTTATCAGCAATGGGAAACTGGCAAACGTTCACCTACTAGCGAAACGTTATCAAAACTTGCAAACTACTTTGGAGTTACAACTGATAGTTTATTAGGTAGGACAGGCTATGATTTTCTAAAACTTAAAGATCTTCTTAATGTACTTACACCAAGAAATGAAAATCTTGATGTGAAAATTTATTGTTTTGACCCTAATATTGAAATTAGCCCCTTAACGTTTAAAGATGGTAAATTATTGTTCAGTTCCTTTGACCTTTGCTTAAAAGATAATTATTGGTTTGGATTTAAAAACCTAAAAGATGATATTATATCCAAAACTGAAGAATGGCATAATCGTGAAGTTGTTCTTGTAGATACATATCCTCGTAACCGTGTGAATGGTGATTGGTGGCTAATTGCAATTAGATAGTGATTAAATAAATTTTATTAGAAGGAGGTCGACAAAAATTGATGCAAAATCTGTAAGGAAAGGCGCTCATGTTACACAACAATTTATGTCTGATGTTCTTGGTATTTCTCTAAGTTATTATAGAAAAATCGAGAAAGGGATTAAACCTCTTACTCCTGAATTAAAGGAAAAGATAAAAATGGCTTTCTTTAAAAGATTTGATAGTCACTACAAAATTATTGCAACGATTGACTATGTGAATATTCGATTCCAAACTTTAAATGTCAATGAAGTGATAAAAGAAGTTTTGGGTTTAAAAATCGAAAATTTTCACTTGAATGATATGAAACGTTACAATTATCCCTTCTTTCTTAATTATGGGCATATCAATGTTTACTATCATGATAAAGACCCTAAAGCAGGTGTCTTGATTGAAATGAGTGGTCAAGCGTGCCGTGAATTAGAATACGAGTTTGAATATCACCAAAATAAGAAAACATGGTATGACTTCTTTTCAAATGCTATTGATTATGGGTTAAGAAAAGCGCCTGAAAATGAAAATTTTGTAAAAGTAACACGTTTTGACTTGGCACTTGATGAACAGTATAACGAAAAAGAAGGAAACTTCGATTTGTTTAGCTTATTGAGTGCTGCACGTGATGGACGGTGGAACGGTCGTAAAAAAAGTTATGCGGCTATTTTGGGAGGAAGAAGAACTGCAGAGGGATTAGTCAATGATGGCTTATCTCTTTATTTTGGCTCAAAACGTACACACTTATTTTTTCGTTTCTATGAAAAAGATTATGAACGTGCAGAACAAGAAAAAGTTTCAGTCGAATCTGTTCGAGATCTCTACGGTTTAAAAAATCGTTATGAAATAGTCATGCGTAAAGAAATTTCTAATGCTTTTGTGGAGCGTTTTGTCAATGAAAATTTTAATTTTGCGGAAGAAGGGGTCAAGTTGATTAATGATAACTTGACCTTTTATGATAAAGAAGGCAATTTGGATATGGACTGGTATAAGTTGATGGGAACAATGAATGCTTATCACTTTACTGTGCAGCCTGAAGAACCTGATGTCAATAGTATGTTTCATTGGTTTGAAAATGGTGGACCTGCTTCAACATATTTATTATTGAGTAAATATGATGAAATGATGGGAGATAGTCGTTTACAAGAAATCATAGAATCTGCGGAAATAACAGAAAGAAATGAAAAAATACTGGAACAACTCGAACTTATCAAAGGAGGTTAGCCATAGAAACTAATTTGAAATACTTTCACAAAATGCAGGAAAAGCGGCTTTCAAATCATGCAAGATTGCTGAAGATAACTTTAAGCAGTTATACGTTTGATAAAGAAAAGTATAATAATAAAGTTCATGATTCTTTGTACTTTCAACTTATTGATGAAGAATCGGCTTTAAAGACTTTAGATGAAATAGGCTTAATGTTTCCTCATGAAGCGCAACTTTCAAGAAAAAGTTATTATGAAAAACATAAAAATCAAAAAATAGGAACATTGCCCTATGGTTATAGGTTAGCTATTTATTTTTTAATTGATAATGGCTATGCAGAAGCTGTTTTGTAGAAAGGAGAGCCATTATGAATATTATGGATAAAATCTTAATAATCATTTTATTATTTAACTTGATATTGAGTAGCTTAAAAGATAGGGATAAAGTACGGTTATTTTTATGGGCAGCTGTACTTGTAATGCAAATTCTTAGTATTTTAAGTGAGGTATTGAAATGATAACAGATGTAATTTTTACTGCTTTTCTAGATTTCTTAGGTACGCCAATAGCAATACTAATAATTATTTTATTGATTATATCTGTTATTGTTAGAGATATGTGATAGTGAATAAAAATCTCTTAAAAAAGAGTAAAGCTGAAGTAATGAGCAGCTTTTCAAAATAAAATAATAACATTCAAAGTAAGAGAAGAGATAATCTCTATTTTTTATTTAGAACGGAGGTCAAAGTGTTATTTTATCAGAGAAAGAATATACGGAATTAATGGAAAAAATTCAAGCTGGAGGAGAATTGACTGATCGAGAATATCGTTTAATATTTTCTAGCTTGGATAAACGCCTAGGTTACAATGCAGACGGTACAAGCCGTATTATAGAAGTTTTTGCGGAACGTTGGACTGCTGAAATTTTTGGATAAACATTTTTTATTGAATAATTTCAGATGTGTGAAGGCAAAATCAGAGGAGGGAAAAAATAGAAAGAATAGGAAAAAAATATGCCAACACTATCACAAGAAATTAAATCACTTCAAGCAGAAGTAAACGACATTGAAGCACTCTTTGCTGCAGGAAACGCTTTTCAAGAAGCAGCTCAAAAGCTTAAAGGAAAAGGTAAAGTTTTACGAACAGTTGAAAATGACACAACAATTTTGGACGATACAATTGAAATTATTGCAAATCGCACAAATGATGTCATTAAAAACTTGGTTAAAGCTTCATCATCTTACAATTTTTCAAAAAAATCTTTCAATGAATTGAAAGCAAAACTTGAAGATGTACAAGCGCAAGCTCGCCGTAGCGCAAAATAAAAAAACAGCGAAAATAGTATAAAAAATGGGTGGGATTTTGCTTTCACACATTTGAAATTATATTAAAAAAAGTACCGTTAAACCCTGTATTTACAAGGGGAAAATGGTATAATAGTTATATAAATAAAGCCGAGCAATAATAGCTTCTCGAAGGTGTGGATTTGGGCAAAAACACCGTTTATTTTCAATAAAAAATGAAAATGGAGAAACTCTGATGAAATTAAACAAAAAACAAACTATTGTAGGTGTTAGCTTGGCAATTCTTTTGCTTGGTGGTGCTGCAGGCGCTACATATTCTCATAATGTTAAAGCTGAAAAGGCTAAACAAGTCCAACAGGAGAAAGAGAAAAAACAAGCAGATAAAGAATTATTGATAAAAGCTAAAGCAAGTCTTGCTGAAGCACAAAAAAATCCTAGTGCTAATAATTTAGAACTTGCTAAAAAAGCTATCTCTCAGGTAAAAGATGATAAAGCAGCTCAACAATTAACGAAAGAATTAGACGGTATCAAAAATCGTGTGAAACTTGAAACGGAAGCTAAAAAAGCAGTCGCAGATTATCAAAAGGATGCTACAAATGCAGATAAATTGAAAAAAGCACAAACTACTGTATCAAAATTGACTTCTGATTATAGCAAGACTTTAAAAGCAAAATTGACAAAAGATATTGCAGCTTCAAAAGCACAGGCAGATAAAGCTAAAAAAGCAGAAGCAGCTAAGGTTGTATCTTCTGATGTAAAATCAGTCGATAATTCTAATAAGACAACAAAAAGTAATAATTCAGAAATAAATCAATCACAAGCTGAAAATTCAGTTGTGACTGATCCTGCCCCTGTAAATAATGGTGCAGCTACAAATGATAATGTTAATGCTTATCAACCTACACCTCAAACTCCACAAGCTCCTTCAGGTGGTGGCAATTCAGGAAGTGGAAACACTTCAAATCCTAATCCACCAAGCACAGGTGGCGGTAATACAGTAACTCCACCAACAGGAGGAGGTAACTCAGGCGGTAATGGCAATACAGGTGGAAATAATGGGGGTGGAACTGTAACTCCTCCTCCTGCGGAAACATTTACTGGATGGGTAAGAAGAAATGGTGTCATCGTCTGGTCACAAGGTGGTTTTAGCTCTTTAGCAGAAGCAGGTCGTGCAGCTGCAGCTTGGGCTAATGCACATATGGATTTTGATGGTGATTGGTCATCAGGTGCTTATTAATTAATATAAAAAAGAAAGCGGTAGTTTCTTATGAAACTGCCGTTTTTTATATTCAGCCCTCAATCAAGGCATAAAAAGGATTTTAGAATGGGGGGGATAATAATTTAATAACTAATCTAAAGCGTGAAAAGCACGCTTTTTTGTTTTGTGTAGAATCAAAAAGAAAAATAGGAGAAAATGATGTCGAAATTCAAAAAGAAAAAATTACAAAAAGCTCTCACAGAAGAAAAAAATACACGTTTCCGTATGCATAAAAGAGGGAAGCATATGGTCACAATGTCTATGCTTGTACTCACTGTAGGTGGTTCTCTCGCAGGTCTTGCACAAGCAGATGTTTTAAATATCAGCCCATTTTCAAGCCCTGCACGTTCAATCTCACTTCCTGATAAAGGGCCAGTCAACTATAAGTTTTCAGGTACTGGTACGGTCAAATGGTCGAACGGTCATGAAGCTTCCGCAAACTTTATGGAAGTTAATGGTGCAACAACGTTCTGTTTGGAGCCATTTGTAGATGTCTTTAATGGTGCTTATGCGACTAAAGCAGGTCAAAATGAAGCAGTCTATAAGTTATGGAATGAGATGACAGAGTATCAACGTAATCTCATTAATAACATTACTTACATTGGTGAAGTGAATAATGCAGAAGCAGATAAAAACATTAACCTTGCGACACAGTTTGCTATGTGGCTCGTTGAAGCAGGTCAAAATGAGGTTTCAGGACTGCTTCCTAAAGTTTCAGAAGTTGACACTTCAAAATTGAATAACGTTGTTGGTGGACATAAAATTACAGGCTTAGAGTCTACTGGTGCGGATATTAATAAGGTCATTGAACATGCGACAGTTATTCTTAAGCAAGCAGTCGCAAGCTCTAAAAATCCAGATTTTAACCCTAATCCTTTGACAGTTGTTGCAGGTTCAAGTGCAACTGCCACAGATAAGGCAGGAGTTATTGCAGGAAATGCAGGGGGCTATGGTACACCTTTTGATATGATACAAGCTTCAAAAGGACTTACGGCTAAACGAAATGGAAATTCTTTGGAAGTTTCTGCTACTCCTAGTGCGATTGGAGATAATGGTTCAGTTAAAGTTAGAAACTACATTAATGAAGATTTTCAACCTAGCTATATTTACGGTACAATCAATCCAGACAGTACCGTAGGACAAACACTTTTTGCAACTTCTGACCCTGCCAATCTGAAAGGGGAATTGAAAGTTAAAACTATTGGTCTTGGTAAGTCAACCCTTCTGAAACAAGACGCTGATACTGGCTCTGCTGAAACACAAGGTGCTGCACATCTTGAAAACTCTGAGTGGGGGTATTTCTATAAGTCAGACGACAAACCAGTTACTTGGAAAGATGGTTATGAAGGCTATCCTATTACTGCAGTCGCAGGCGAAAAAGTCGCAGGTGATAATGTCGTCCTTCGTATGACGGATGTTTCTAAAGGAATTAGTGTTAAAAACTTGAAATTCCCAGATAAAGTTTACATCAAGGAAACAAAAGCACCAGAAGGCTATGAGCTTTCAACGAAAAAATATGATGTTGAATTTGATGAAAATGACAAGTTCGATAAAGATACTAAAAATTACATTGAAGAAGCCACAGCCAAAGACCGTGTAGGTAAGTTTGGGGTGGTTTGGTCAAAAGCACAAGATGTCAATGGTTCACTTACTGGATTGAATGGTGCAGTCTTTGAAGCCAAACCAATCAATGATACAAAAGGTGAGCCTGTAAGAGTGACTTCTAAAGCAGTCACTGACCCTAGCACAGGGATTACAACCAATGGTGTCGTAGATTTCAAAGATTTACTTACTTTTGGGGATTATGAGTTTACAGAAGTTGAAACACCAGATGGCTTACAACCGATTAATCCATTTACGGTTACGCATACGACAAATCGTGATAAGGACGGTAACATTGCAAGTTATACGTTTGTCTTTAAAGATACAGTCACAGGTCAAATTATCTCTACAAATGATGTTGATGTGTCACACATGACAGATAACAATATCATGTTCAACTTGAACCTTGGTACGTTTACAGACAAACCAGAAGAAAAACCAACACCAACCATTACGACTACTGCTAAGGATAAAGCAGATGGTGATAAGACACTTGGTGTAGGTCAGGCACAAGTTACAGATATGGCTCAAATGTCAAATCTTCCTGCTTCTAAAGAGCTGAATCTCAAAGGTAAAGTTGTTTACAAAGATTCAGGTAAAGAAGTAAAAGATGATAAAGGTAAAGCTATTACTGCAGAAAAGAAATTTACAACGGACGAAAACGGTAGTGCCACAGTTCAGTTGGATTTCCCAGTCATTAACACGGTGAAAGACCAAAACAAAGATTATACCGTCACTGAGCTTGTCACAGATGAAGAAGGAAACAAAGTCGTTGAAGAAAACAACTACAAAGACAATCCTTCTCAAACGGTCAAAGTAGATGAAGCAGATGGGCATACGGAAGTTCAGGATAAGGAAATTACGCCTGAAACAACCACAGTGACGGACAAATTCTTCTATGAAGGCTTGGTTAAAGGCGATACTTACACGGTTAAAATCACACAAGCTTATGACCATAACTTGAAAAAAGTAATTGATGTAGACGGTAGTTTGACATTCAAAGCTGAAGATACTTCAGGTACTGTGGAAGTTCCTGTCAAAGTAGATGCGAAGCAATATGCAGGGCATAAGATTACCTTCTATGAGGACGCATGGCATGGTGAGAAACCAAATGAAGAAGAGCCACCACTGATCTCTCACCATAACAAAGATGATGAAAAGGAAACATTTACAGTGAAAAAACCTGAAACACCTAAAAAAGAAACACCAAAAACTCCTGACACTCCAAAGAGTATTCTCCCTTCAACAGGTGAAGAAAAAGCTGTTTGGAGCTTAGTAGGTATTGGTGCAATCCTTGTAGCATTGGGAGTAGCTCGTCGTGATAAAATTAAAGCCTTCTTTAACAAAGATAAAAAATAATAAATATTGACCGTAAGAATCGGTGAAGTGGTGGGATGGTGGAGTAAAAAAATATGGAGGTAACATTTGAAAATTTATGAACTGGCAAGAGAATTGGGTGTGGATAGAGAAGCGCTCCTTTTTTTTGCTCAAAATCAAAAAATTGAAGTCAAAAGTATCGCTGCAGAGTTAACATCTGAAGAAAAAGATTTGCTACTTTTGGCTTTTGATGAAGCAGGAGAAAAATTAGAGCCTGTGATACCTGAAGGACTGATAACAACTGGTGCGACAGGTAAAGAAGAAGGGGCAGGGAAACAAAGTATTTTTAAGGGATTTTTCTCTGGTTTAAAAAAATATGAGAAAAAGCCCAAAGAACCTGAAATTCCCAAAACTAAAACAGTAAAAGAAGGTAAAGCACTGCGTATTTACCGTCTCGTTGTTATCCTGATTATTGGTTTATTTGTAGGATTAGGTTATTCCGCTTACAATGCCAATGTTCAAGTTACTGATTTGACACAAAAAGTTAACGAAACTACTCAAACCTTAGGTGAAAATCAAAAAGCTGTATCAAAGGAAAATGAAAAGTTACTAGAGCGTGTGAAAGTTTTAGAAAATGGAAATAAAAAGTCAGAATCTACTTCAAAAAGTACGGATAAGAAGGCTTCAACTCCTAAGGCTAAAACACAACCCTCTCAAAATAAAAAATAGAAAGTTGGATTAAAATATGAATTTTGATGATATTAAGGCAGGATTTGTTGTTCTACTTGCTGTTATTGCAGGGATTATGATTTTTAAACATTGGAAAAATGGTGCATGGGTGGAAATCATCTCTGTTCTTGCTATTGGTGGTATTATGTGGGCGTTGTTCACAGGGAAGGATATATTTGCCATTATGTGGGACTTTATCACAGCTATCCTAAAAGTCTTTGGCGTAAATATTGCGTGATTGCCTATGGAAAAACAACATTATGATTATGCGATAGGTTTAGAAACACCTTATTGGATTCAAGAAATCAGACTGCGAGGCAAAGTCTATTGGACTTTCCAAACACCCTTATCTGTGCCTTTTTTAGGGGTTACAGCTTTGAGCGTAGTTGCGGTTTTTCTTTTTATCCATCCGCTACTTCCAGTTCTTAGATACGTTCCTTTTGTACCTGTTGCTTTGTGTACAATATTACCTTGGTTTATAGGTAAATCTTATGTAGAAAAAGAGCCTGACGGTAAAAAAATGCATTACTATATTTATGGTGTGTTTCGCTTTATTAAAAATTTTGGTTTTGATAAACGTTGTATTTATGCTGAAGAACGGAGGGAAGAAGTGCAAGAAAAGATTGTATTTGAAAAAGTTATGCTTTAAATAGAGCTAGAAAGAGGAATATGAAACTTAGTTACCCAATTGAACAATATAAGGAGAATTTAGTATTAACCAAAGAAAGAGAAGTGATGGCTTTTTACACGATCCCTTACTTTTCTTCTTCTCCGATTAATTTCAAGAAAAAGAAAGAAACAAAGGAAACAATAGAAAAAGCGGTAAGAAAACTTATACCGAACGCCTATTTTGAACTTTCTTTAGTATCACGTGATTTTCTTTTGGAAGAAAAAATGTCAGACCTTGCAAAAACTTTTGTATCTGAAAATAAAAAATCTGGAGAAGTTTATCTTAAAGAAATAACGGAACGTTATACAAAAGAGATGGAAATCCCTTATAAGTATTTTTGGTTGCTAGGGGTCTATATCTCTAAAGAAATGAAAGATATGTCTTTCAAAGAACTTGTGAAAAATGCAATCACAAAACAAACTGCAGCGTTGATGAACGCTTTTGGACGATACGTTCAGGTGGGAGAAGATTGGGCAGAAAATTGGTATCATGCAGAAATGGAATTGAGACAAACTCTTTCACCATTGAAACCTGTACCTTTATCTGATGACCAAACCTACTATTATCAAAAGCTGCAGTTCCTGCCTTACATTCCACATTTGTATATGGATGTTTTAGAATCACGTACTATTAACAATATTACAGATACCATGATTTATGCGAATAATATGGGAGAGTTACAGTTTGTAAGTCCTTATGGTACAAGCTATCTCACTATATTACCTATTGGAAAGTCCAATGGACTTTTGAGCAATAATCATATTGGTGAAGTTGTGCAGTCTTTCAACTTCCCTATTGGCTTAAAAATAAAAGCTCATTTTCCTGATATGAAAAGCTCATTCGGTTATAAATCTAAAATGAGCCAAAGTTTAGTGCGTTCCAAAACGATTATGCGTGAGACTGCAAATACAGGAAACGTTATGCACGACCGTATTATTATTGGGCGTAAAGGTTTAAACGATATGGCAAAAAAAGTTCAAGCGAAAGAGCCTATTATTGAATATGGCGCTTTTTTATTTATCGCAGCTTCAAGCCGTGAACAATTAAGAAGTCGTGTAAAAACAGCCATCAGTGCGTTTGAAAATAAATTTGTATTGGAACGAGCACGTATGGATCAAGCTTATCTTTTCCAATCGTTACTTTATGGTGCAAAATTAGACCGCACGACACGTTTTTGGTATCACTCTTCAGATTCTGCAGGTTTTTCTCAACACTTGCCTTTTACGACAACAAAAAGTGGGTCGGATTCAGGTTTTCCTTTAGGACGAGTAGATACAAATTATCACAAGTGGGAAGATTTAAACCAAGCTATTCATGCTTCAAGAAATATTGTCCTCTATAACCCTATGCTTGCCAATAAAGAGGGGATTGCAGGAAAGGTGACTAAAAATCTTTTAACGACAATCACAGGTATGACAGGTTCTGGGAAGACAATTCTTGCACAAAATCAATTCTTACAAAATGTACACTCTAAAATTAAGACACTTTATATTGACCCTAAGCACAACATCAGGGCACAATGGCTGAGTGTATCGCAAAATCCAGTATGGCGTAAGAAAAATCCGGAACTGGCAGCGGTAATTGATAGTATTAACTTTGTAACACTTGATTATCAAAAACCAGAAAATGAAGGTGTTCTTGACCCTATTGTGTTTTTGAATCCAGAAGATGCTTTGACAGTGGCTAAAACCATGCTTAAGTATTTAGGAGAGGGTACGTGGAAGAAAGAAGAAACAACAGCTATTTCTAAAGCTGTAAAGGCAGTTGTGAAACGTAAAATTGAAGGTGAAACAGTTGGCTTTATGCACGTGATTGATATTTTGAGAGATTCAAAAAATGAAGCTGTACAAGCTGCAGGGGAATATCTTTTTGAAGCAGTCGAAGGTTCTATTTTATCTTTAGCTTTTTCTTACGGTAATGTTGAAGGGATTTCTTTTGAAGAACATGCTACACTTTTAGAAATTGCGGACTTAGAACTTCCTGAATCAGATTCAGATGATGAACTTTCAGAAGAAGAACGTAATTCTGTTGCTTTGATGATGGCTTTAGGTACATTCTGTAAACGATTTGGTTCAATGAATGACCAAGAAGAAACGGTTGAATTTATGGATGAAGTTTGGGTAATTATGACTTCAAAAGAAGGAAAACGAATCATCAAGTCCATGAAACGTGTCGGTCGTTCCCAGAATAATAAGCTTGTTCTTATTTCACAGTCGGTCAATGATGTGAAAGATTCGAACGATACCACAGGTGCAGGTGAACGTTTTTGTTTCTATGAGGACGGAGAAGAAGAACAAATTTTACGTACCTTGAAATTAGAAGTTAATGAAACCAATATCCAATGGATTAGAAACATGAATCAAGGACAATGTGTGTATTTAGATGTCTTTGGGAACATCAACCGTATTTCAATTGAAATCCCTGAAGCGTGGTTAGAATTATTTGCACCTAACAATGATTCAGAACAATCTCAGTTAGAAAAACAATACCAAAAACGTTAGGAGGTGAAATTATGAATTTTAGTGTCTTATATAAAAGCATAATGAACTATGGTATTTATCATGAAACTGTACATGGTAAAATTGTTGAACCAGTTCCTATGTTTTGGAATTTCATCTCAGGTATAATCATCGGTATGCCGTTTCAGCTTTTCCAAATTCAGGCGCTTATTGTTAGCTTTCTTACAAATCTTCTTAACATTTCGGGATCCTTGAAATCTGTTCAAGTCACCATGATGAACAATGCTAAAACAATCTTTCTAGGGTTTATTGGTGGTTCAAATGGAACAATAGCACAGGCTTCAGGAGCAGGGATGTTACTTGCGATTACAGGTTTTTACCTGTTTTATCAATATACCAATGGTAAGGGCAATTTTATGCGGTCATTCATTCATCTGATGGCAGTTGTTGCGACTATGTTTTTCTTTTTTGGAAATTTTACAGTAAGAACACCAAACGGACAGTTCAAAACTGAAATGGGTGGACAAATCCTATTTGATACAGTAACCAATGTTGCGGATACTGCCAAAAAAGAGATTAACAATGGTATGACTGGATTTTCGAATGCGGAACAGTCAGGTGATTTTATTGAGAATTATGTGGTTAAACCTACCGCAAACTTTATTAATACAGGTAATCCTGCCGGTGTAGTCGATTCTGAAACAGGAAAAACATTTGACTATGATAAAGCAAAAGGCAGCGGAGGTCAAGCATATGTAGATGACCTTGCAAAGGGCTCAAAAGGTAATCCTTACCTTAAAAATGATGGCAAACAGCTTGGCTTTCAAATTGCTGCAGGCGTTATGGGTGGTATGAATTTATGGATATATTCTGTTCCTATAATTGCAGTGAATTCAACTATATCTGCACTTTCACTCTTGGTATGCGTGTTTATCATTCTTATCCCTTTGAGCGCTCTATTGAGTTTTATTCCGTGGTTTAGAAATGCCTTCTTTACGACAATAAAAACAACGCTTGGTTTATTGGTTGCACCGTCTATTTTAAGCGTTATGCTTGGTTTTCTCTTTTTCTTAATGACACAAATTGATTATGGTGTTTTAAGTATGATTATTGGAAAACCTCAAACCAATTTAGAAGCTGCAGTATCAGGGTTGGGTAGTATTGAGTTCCTTATATTTTTACCAGTAGTTTTTATCTTGAAAATAGTATTCATGATTGTATTATGGAAAAATCGTTCAGGGATTTCTCAAAAGATTTCAGGTACAAATATGGCTGCAGGAAATGCGGAGCTTTCCCATATGAAGATGGAGTGGGAAAATCTTAAAAATGGATTTAAAGAAAAAGCAGAAGGTGGTGCTAAGGTTGCGGTAGGAGCTGCGACAGAAAATCCAGCACTTATCGCTGATGGGGCTTCCATGGTTGCGCCTAATATGACGAATGGCTTTAATCGTTTCCAAGATATGAAAGAGCAACGTTCTGAAGAAATACCAGAACCAGAAGTTGAAGAAAACAAAGAAGAAACTTCAGAAAATATGCAAGTGGATGAAATCCCTTCAGAAGAAAGTCAAGAGATTGAAGTACCGTCTGAAGTAGATGTGTTCCCAGATGAAGTGGATAGTTTAGAACCAGAGCATACAGAAAACTTTATTTCTGAAGAAAATCAAACCATTGAAACGCTTGAAACAGAAGAAACAGATGAACCAGTGGATGTTCAGAATTTACAAGATGATTCCCTTGTTGAAACATCATTCGCGATGGAAGAAACGCCTGTTAATGATGATGTAGTGATTGATGAAAAAGATTTAATCAGTTGGGAAGAAGCGAGCCATGATCTCCAAGAAGTGAGGGTATAGCATGAAGAAAATAGGGTTACTTATTGCAGGAGTTCTTACTTCTGCATTTATTTTCTTTGGATTGATACTGGTATTGTTTAGTTCAATGTTAAGTATTGGAAGTCAAGAAGATACACCAGATATTTCAGGAAATGGTACACCACCAGTCACAGGTCAAGCCCTTGAAGTGGCGACAAAAACGTATCAGCACTTGATGAAAGAACACAAGTTTACTTCGGCAGGTGCTTCAGGGGCGCTTGCGGTAGGTCAGCGTGAAAGTATTTTTGACCCACAAGCTATCAATCCTGCGGGAGGTGTTGCAGGACTTTTCCAATGGTCTGGATGGGGGAGTTTTATTAATGGCGACCGAATTCATTCAGAAGGTTCGATTCAAGGCATGGACTTGTCTACTCTGACACTTGATAATGAGTTTAAACTAATGGATAAAGAGTTAAATGGTTCTTATTCAAAAGTAAAAACATTATTAAGCAAATCCAAAGACCCTGTACAGGCAGCCAAAGATTGGTCGCTTTACTATGAAGGTGTTAGCCTATCAGATGGGCAAACAAATTTGGAGATGATTTCTCAGTTAGCGAATCAATGGTACGCCTACTTTAACGGTTCAGCTTCTTCAGGAGGAGATATAAAGCTCCTTAACGATGTACTTGGTCAAAAGGTAGGTACAGGACAATGTTATGCTTTATCGGATTACTATGTGAATAGTATTAGCGGTTTTCATCTTCAAGGGTTGTGTGCCTTTAATATTGGTTCAGACAATTTTAGTGCATTTACTTCTCACGGTTGGAAGGTCATTATGAAACCAAAAGCGAGTGAACTTGTAGCAGGTGCGGTTGTCAATTGGGGTTTTGGACCAGTCGCAGGTTCGGCAAGTGAGAATCCTTACGGTCATACTGGTGTCATCAGTACAGTAAAAGGAAATAGTTTTACCACCTATGAGCAAAATGTAGGGGGTGTACAAATTGTTCAGAAAATGGATAGAACATGGGATGACAGTATTACAAACATTGCCATACCACCACAAGGAGATAAAAAGTGAAAAAAGTAAATTTATTAATATTTGGAGTTTCCTCATTATTGTTACTTTCAGCTTGTGGCAATAATGAAATTGTTAAGCCAGATAAAGTAGAAGTTTCATCTTCGCAACAAATAAAAAAATCATCTTCAGATGAAAAGATGGAATCGAATAAACCTTCTAAAAGTACATCAACTTCTGAAGATAAATTTGAAGCAGCAAAAGCAAAAGATGTAGTCGGAGAATTTCTTGGCAGTTATTACAATTATGATTCAGAAAACAAGCGTAATGAATTGACGAAAGCTTTTTGTACTTCAGAGGTTCAGAAGAAGCTGCACTTAGTCAAAGTGGATAAAGAAATAAAAATGGAATCATCCATTATTTCTTCAGATATTTATGAAGGAGAAGAAGGACAATACTTGGCTTTGATTACCTATTCGCTTAATGGCAATCAGGTGACACCACAGGTATTAAAAATAAATGTGGAGCAAAAAAACAATCATTATTTAATCTCTAGTGTTGATTTTCCATTAATGAATTGAGGAGGATATTTTGAGTACAAATAGAATAAGAGATGAATCATGAGGTTCATTTCATATAAAGATTAAGAAGTAAAGACTTGTCGTGGAACAAGTCTTTTTTGTTTTAAAGGAGAAGATATGGAAACACCAAAAATATATATTGTAAACTTAAGTAGCTACAATAATGGTAATACAAGGGGCAAGTGGTACGAACTGCCAGTTGATATGGGAAGAGTTGAACGAGAATTGCAGCTTGATCCAGAGCATGGGGAAGAATATGCAATTCATGATTTCGAAAATTTTTATGGATTTTCAGTAGGCGAATACTCTTCTATTAGTGAACTTAATGATTATGCGGAAAAACTAGAAGAAATCTCCGATTTAGACCATATCAAAGAATTTCTGGAAATATATTCAATAGATGATATTATTTCTTGTAAAGATGACTTGGAATTTGTAGAAGCTGAAGATGATGAAGATTTAGCTGCAGAATTGGTTGCACAAATGGGAGGAGTAGAAACTCTAAGCCAAGCAACTTTAGAACAGTATTTCAACTATGCAGCTTATGGTCGTGACTTAGCAATAAGTGATTATTCTCAAACATCACATGGCTATGTACGTAACATTTAAGAAATTAGTTTAGGCAGTGTTAATTGCTACAATGTAAAAATAAAATCGGTGAATATTAAGGACGAGAGAAATCTTGTCCTTCTTTTTTTGTATAAAGGAGGGAGAAAGTGTTAGTAGATTTAAAAACTAAGTATCAGCTTGCGACTATTTTTCAATGGTCTGTGAAAACAGTAGAAAAACATTTAACTGAAATGTCTAAAACGGAATATTCAAAATATATTTTAGAACCAAGTAGGGATTTAAGGCGTATCAGTTTATCAGGATATTATCAATTCATGAGATATAAAGAAGAGCAACACAAGAAAATGTTATAATCAATACACACACATTTTCTTGCTTGTAAGAGGAAAAAAGATGTTTTATAAAAAATTAGCAAGCGGAAAATATCGATATTTTGAGAAATATTTTGATGAAAATCAAGGAAAGTGGCGACAAGTCACGGTAACTATGTACTCAAAAAGTCGTGCTTCACAATCTGAAGCTAAAAATAGATTGAATAAAAAAATAGAAAAAAGTTTATCAAAAAGCGAAAAAAAGAATGTACTATCTGTTCAAGAAATATATACAGAATGGCGACAGTTAAGAAATGAAGAGATAAAGGCTTCCACTCGTAATGTCGAGGAGAATGCTTTTAAAAAGTTTATAAGAAAATTTGGCAATAATAATATTTCGGAGATTACTTCACAGAAAATACAGCATTTTCTTTTAAACTCAGGGCTTTCAGGGGCAACAAGATCCTTACGTAAATCTTACTATAAACTATTTTTTGAGTATGCTGTAGGGATGGGGTATATAGAAACCAATCCTATAAGTCAAGTTATTTTACCTAGAAGTAGGGCTACACTGGAGGAGATTCAAAGAAAGCAAAATAAATTTTTGACTACAGAAGAAATGAAGATAGTCCTTAATTATATTTCTAAATATGATATACATGATAGAAAAAGATTGTTATTTGAATTTTTGTTTTTAACTGGATTGCGCATAGGCGAAGCTCTTGCATTGAGATGGCAAAATGTAGATGTAGAAAATAAATTATTAGATATCCATCATACATTAAATTGCCATGGTTACGTGCCTAATGATCGTCAACTATTATCTCCTAAGACAATTTACTCTTATCGTACAATTTCAATAAATGACAGATGTGTTGAAATATTAAAGTATTTCCATAAGACAATGTCAGATGATGAATTTCTTTTTTTAAGCAATAGAGGGAAAATTTTTAACACAAATCACCTAACTTATGTGTTTAAAAAAATGTGTCGAGAATGTTTAGGAGAAGAAACTGAAAATCGTAAATATAACTTACATATGTTAAGACATTCTCATATCACTTTGTTGGTTGAAATGAATGTACCTATTAAACTTATTATGGAGAGAGTAGGACATTCTGACGAGAAAATGATTTTACAAGTCTATAGCCATGTGACTAAAAATATGAAAGAAAATTTAGACGAGAAGTTAAATAATTTGTCTGTATAAAAACTAACCAAATATTAACCAAAAGTAATAGGAAGTGAGAGGATTTGGAAGGAAAATAAAGTTTTTCCAATAAACTATAGATTGGGAAATGGGAGTATATAGTAGTATGGGGGCGCTAAAGCAGAGCAAGCATGATATAATAAGTATATGAACACTGAAACGAGAGAAAAACTAAGAGTTGCTTCCCTCTTAGCTATGAATGCGGGATTTATGGATGCTTTTTCCTTTTTCCATTTTAATGGGCGTTTCATAGGTATGCAGACGGGGAACATGATACAAGCAGCTGTATATTTAGCCAAAGGTAACTTTGTACGTGTGGCGGATTTTATGATTCCGGTTCTCTTCTTTTCTTGTGGCGTGATATTTAAAAATATTTATGCCTATTATTTGAGAAAAAAACATAAACCAGATACCATTTATCTGCTTTTACTGCAGTGGTCTGGAATAACTATTTTCACACTGCTTTATGCGACAGTTTTGAAGTTGCCCGTTTCTATCTTTGTCGGCTTTCTATCCTTCTTTATGGCGATTCAGCACGACACGTTTAGTAAAACGAGAGGGCTTCCTTATGGGAGTATCATGATGACCGGTAATTTGAAGTCAACCATGGTTAATTTAACCAACTATACCTTGACCCATGAACGACAATATTTGCAGAACTTTAAAGTATTCGCGAGTTTGGTTGGAGCCTTCTTCTTAGGGACAATACTCGGAACTTATAGTGCAGATATCTTTGGAAACTGGACCTTGCTTGTGTCTAGCACCTTTTTAATTATTGTTTACTTTATGTTGAGATTTGAAAGAGAGGAAAAAATATGAAATTAACAGCACTTGGTGTCTGGGGAGGATATCCAACCCGCGATGCCGGAACAACATCGTATTTATTACAAAGTCAAGATGGCTTCAACCTTTTACTGGATGCAGGCTCACGTGCGGTAACTGAGCTTGAACATGAGCTTTCTCCTAATGATTTGGATGCCATCATTTTGAGCCACTATCATGAAGATCACATTGCTGACCTCGGGGCCTTACGTCAATACCGTCAACTGCAAGCAGATAAACCAGATATCTTACCCATCTATGGTCATGATGAGAATGAATATGAATTTTCAAAACTCACTTTGGAAAATGTCAGCAAGGGGATTGCATACGATATAGAAAAGGGCACTTCTCTTGGCCCCTTTGATATTCAGTTTTTGAAAACGGTCCACCCAGTCACTTGTTATGCGATGCGTATTGTAGAGCGAGAAACAGGTGAGGTTTTGGTTTATACTGGCGACACTGGATATTTTGACGCACTTGTAGAATTTTCAAAAGATGCGGATATCTTGCTTGCGGATGTTTACTTTTTCCGAGATAAAGCCAATATGCCTAATCACTTGTCCAGTGTGGAAGCAGGAAAGATTGCAGCTCAGGCAAATGTCAAACGGCTTATCTTAACTCACCTACCCCAAGTTGGTGATTTAGAAGTACTGCGTGATGAAGCGCAAGAAATTGCAGGAGATATTTCCGTAAACTTAGCTCGACCACATGAGAGATGGACGGTGTAATGGAGTTTAGTCAGGAAGAAAAAGAGTACTTTATGGGTCAGGCCTTGATTGAGGCCGAAAAGGCAGCAGCAAATGAAGAAGTCCCTATTGGTGTAGTTATTGTCCATGAAGGTAAAATCATCGCACGGGGCTTCAATCGACGTGAGCTGGATGCACGTGCCACTCACCATGCCGAGATTTGTGCGATTGAAGCAGCAAATGAAGCTGTCGGTAATTGGCGTTTGCTTGACTGTGCTTTATTTGTCACGATTGAACCCTGTGTCATGTGTGCGGGAGCTATCGGCTTAGCTCGAATACCTGAGGTTTACTTTGGCGCAACCAACCCTAAGTTTGGGGCGACAGTGAGCTTGTACCAAATACTGGAAGATAAACGTCTCAATCATAGAGTCTCCGTTGAAGGAGGAGTTTTGGAAGAAGAATGTGCAAATATCATGAAAGATTTTTTCCAAAATCGAAGAAAAAAAAATAAAGAAAAAAAAGAACAGAACTAACTGTTCTTTTTTTGAAAAAACGTCAAGCTTGCTTTGTAAAATAAAGGATATTTTGCTAACATAGACAAGAACTAATAAAAAGACTGAGGACAACATAATGGAAGTAGAAAAAACACCAAAACAACGTTATAAAGAAGAAACAGCACCTTACCGAGCATGGTTAAATAGTATCAGTATCCCTATTGGGCTTATCGTACTTTTTCTTGCTGTCTTCTTTGGATTTACCATTAATGCAGCGGGCATGATTATTTTTGTCTTTGCTATTATTACTCATGTAAATTATAAACGTATTCACGCATCTAAAATCTGCCATGTGGCACCTATTTTATATTATGTTTATAATGTTTTATCTATTTTTTATCTTATCAGTATCATTGCTAATCCTCAAGGTAGTCCTCTTGCGGTCGTCCTTTCTCTACTGAATTTTATATTATTAATCTTAGTTATTGTCTTTTATTTTATTGGAGCCAATGCAATTAAAAAGCAATTTCCCACAATGAAAGAGGACTACGAACGCGCAGTGGCAATCTATAAATCAAAAAAATAAAAATTTAAAAGAGTTTTCTCACGGCCACAACTTGTCAAAATAAGAAGAAGTATGTTATAATAAATTTCGGAGCAATAAGTTTCTTACGAAGCGTGTCAGGACCTGACGGTAGCAGCACTAAGTATGGGACTTATGTGCTCTTTTTTGTGCTCACAATTAGAGGAAAGAAAAAAGCCTGATAAGTATATAAACTTATTAGGCTTTTTACGGTATGTTAAAAAGTGAGTTTAATTACAAAACAGATATTGTTGTAACATTTATGAAAAAAATGAGATAATTAATATAATATAAAAATAAATAATAAGTAGAAAGGAAAGAAAATGGATAAACGACAAAAGATTGCACATACAGTGATTAGAACAGCAATGTTAAGTGCCGCCTTAGGAGGAAATACCAAAGGGTTAGGGAAGATTCTGGCCAAAGCTGAAGATACATCGACTGGGGCGCATCTGGCTTTACAAGTAGAAGCCGCAAGCGAATCAGACACAGAATTTTTAGATCGCTTGATGCAAACTCAAGACAAAATAGTGTCACTTGTTTCGGAGTATTCAGCAACTTGGTCAATGGAGGCTGAAGCAAGGTTCAGTGAGGCAATTGCGGCATACAATACGGATGTGTCAGCTTATAATACGCGACTTGCTGTCTTTAACGCAGATAAGCAAAACTATGAAGCCTTAAAAACACTTGCAGATCGTGATGCGCTTGAGGCGATTATTGAAATGCTGGAACAAGAGTATAAAGCCTTGAATATGGCTTATGACATCTTACTCTCCGACTACAAGGCCTTACTTTGGACACAAGAGCAACGTGATAACTTTTTTGGTTCTGACGGTGATATTACCGCCTGGATACTGGCAGAAATGGGCTACAACTATGAGGGAAACCAACTCTATAAAGTAAATTATACTTACAACCCATCCGAATGGCGCAGAGTTTTCTCGGTACCAGAAGGGCATGCCTGGAGCACAAAGGGGTTTGCTGATATTTTTGATATGAGCATCTCTCCTCAGGGAATAGAGGGTGCTTTGCCTATACCTTCTTTCTGCGCTTACTTAGGATCACATCATTTTTCAGGTGAGGGAGAAATGAATACGGGGATTGGTTACTTGCTTGATGTAAATCCTTTTGACAATAACTTTGCTGCACAAGGTGGACGAGATATGACACCAGAGCAGTATAAACGTATCGTCTCAGCTTATAATTATCTTGTTGATGCTTATGGTCAACTTGATGGCGAATATCGGGTAATTACACAGGTTATCACATGGATGCTTTTAGATGAGCAATTTAACTTTAACTCAATCATGGAAGGAGATGGAGGTACACTCGAAGTTCTTGAGCAAAATGGTCATGATCCAATATATGGTGGTTTAACTGCGAGAGAAAAAATTGTCATTGAAGACGTACTGGTAGCAGTAAATAACGGCTATCAAGGTCTAGGTCAAATTTACGCTTTTCTGTATCTCGTGGGAATAAATGAAGATGGGACAACTTTATCAGATCCGATTCAAGCACAGCCTCAGATAGTACCTATATATACAGTTGATGTCCCGAATGTTACTGAATTTTTAGCACCTGACCTTGCAACAATGGATATTTCCTTACTAGAAGACGAAGTAGACCCACCTGTCAAAGAAAAAGAAGAAGAAAAAGTTAGGCCTGAAACGCCACCTGTTGAGCAGAACAAAAAAGATGAACCAAAAGTTGCGCCTAAAGCGCCTAAAGTGAAAATTGAGGAAGAAGTTAGTCCAGAATTACCTACTGATTTACTTACAAGTGAAGAGGAGAAGAAAGTTGAGGCTCTTCCTACTGTTTCTGAAGTTTTAGAAGAAACTACTGATTTACCAGACACAGGTGAAAAAGATCCTTTGACAATAACAGGGGCCCTAGGCCTGACAGCTTTGATGCTGGCATTGTACAGGATGAAAAAGAAGGATAAGCATACATTATAATCAATAATTAAAAAACAGAAAGTATCCTAGCAAGGGTTTGATACTCTCTGTTTTTTTGATTTATTGAATCTTATCTTAAGGATTTTTTTCGAGTAAAATTTGCTTTATTTCTCTGAGTTCTCTTTTGGCTCGGCTTACATCAAGTGCAGATGAAACCATGCTCCCTACTAGGAGATAGTTTTCATCTTCGGAAAAGGCTGAATATACTACCCCATACGTATAGTCATCAAGTCCTATAATTACTTTTTTCAAATGTTTTTCCTGAAACAACTAATAAGCAGTAGGAAAGATGTGCCTATTGAACTACATCACTCTACAACTATTTGTTTTGGATTTCCCGCACTTCCTGAAAAGTCAATGCTTAAAGTGTGCGTGGCTTCATCAAAGTTCATGCCCTCGCTCATTGAAAGAATCTGCTTGAAATCTTTTGACAACTGGATATGAGCTATCTCATTGATTTGAGTTGGATTTGCAATGGTGTATGTGGTTTTAGACTGCTTTGTTTGCTTTAACAAGGAGATAGGCTTGTCCGTTGTGATGTCTGCTATGGTACCTCCTGTAGCAGCCCAAAAATTAATTCCTAAATAACCAGCATTCTCCATTTGCACAGCTTGAATACTTTCAGTGTTTTCAAGAATTTTAAGGGCATTTTCTTGAGTATAGTTTTTAAGACTTTCTTGCGTTGCTTCTGGAAGAATAACATAAGCATAGCTAGCATTTTGAGGATGCTGCCCGTGGTTTATCAAGAATTTACGATATTCACCGTTATAAATTTTGTTACTTGGAAAGGCGCTATTGATATCACTATAAGTTCCTGTTCTTTTTTCACTTTGCACAGTAATGTCTGAAGAATCAGGGAAATAATAACCAATCGAAGCATTTTGATGGTCTGACTGCAGGAGCAGCCAATCTTTTTTACTTACTTCCAAAGCATCAGAGATAGGGCCCTTGTTCGAAAACACTTGATATTGGTATGACTCATTAAGTAAGCGATTGTCAACAACTGTTTCAATTGATGCTTCAGTGTCACCATTAATTCCTGCACCCAAAGCAACTGTCTGGTCTTCAAGAACAAACCATGATTTTTTAGCACGAAGATTCATCGGAAGGACAGCACCGTTGTTTTTGGTACCTTGTTTATTAAGTGCCATTCCCATCACGGCTTCATTTTCTGAAGCTACTCCCCCGACCCATGATTCGGGAGAAGTTACAGTAGTAAAAGATGAATTTTCATCTTGAAGTGTCACAGTATCCACGGTTGTCCCCGGCAATCGATAGGGATCAACAGTTGGCCAATAGTTGTTACTGAATTGGACGCCGTCGTTATTATAGAGATAAAACATGCCATCAGCTGTATGCCAACCACGTTTGTTTTCACCATTACCTGCTTCAAAAGAAGAAGTACGTTTGGAGTACAAACTGAGACTCGTCATATAATTTGGATTACTTTGAACAAAACGGTCCATTGAGGCGAAAACTTTTGTTCCCGTAAATGGAAGCGTGTCTCCAGTAATTGCAGTATTTGCCATTAAAGAAAGGGTCAGTTGTAAATCATTATAGTCTCTTGTGTTATTGAGATAATAATCAGGATTTGCTTGCATCCAATATTTCACTGCTTCTTGCAGTTTCTTTTAACTTTCTACAGGTGCTAAATGAGTAACGATAAGCAAATTATACATTGTGGTTGAACCGTAGCCCATCTGCGTATCTTTTGGTGCGCGTGATATGGAGCGCCCATTGACACCTGGAAGCATTGCTCCTTGATAAATGAGGGGGATAAAAGATTGTTCAACAGTAGAGACAAATTTTGAGACAGTTTGACTGTCCATTTCAAAGCCTGAACCTTTTGTGATGGCAAGAATTTGCCCGACACCTTTAACAAGAACATTCCCGTAAGAACCGGTATAAGGGATATTATTGTGTTGAATAAAAGAGCCATCAGGATAGAAACCATCACCTTTGGTGACGGTTTGAAAGACTTCTTTAATACTGTTTGAAGCCAGTTCGATTTTACTTTCATCTTTTTGTAAAATTCCTAGTCCAAGCACGGATAAGGCTAAATCTGTTCTATTTGCACCTGTAGTCGTAAAATTAGGAATAAAAGCTAAATCAACAAATACATTTTGTGCTTTAGTATAGAGTTGCTGATAGGGATTAGGGATATAGGACTGGATTGCTTTGGTATATTCTTGTATTTTATCTGTTGGTAGTATATCACCAATAATCATTAAACTGCCAATAAATTTTTGGGGGATACCAACTTGCCAATCCCACCAATTGCCATAGTATTTTTGTCCATTAAAGCCTTTTTGATGCACCATAAAATCAAGGCCAGACTGAATATCAGTGAGCAGTTCTGTATTGAGATAGTAATCTGTCCCTTTAGTGCCATAAGCCTGTGAGAGAAGGTAGAGGTTAGAAAATTGGGTCGTTAGATTTGCAGATGCGGTATCACCAGCTTTCAAAGGCCATAAATCTTTTCGATTAGGGCTACGATCCATACTTTGGTAAAGGGTTTTAGCATCCTTGGACAAAGTACTTACATATTGGACGAGTGCTGAATTGTTTGAATCATAATTTTCAGTAACTAATTGTTGTTTCCACTTGTCACGTAAGTTTATAAATTGTTGCGCATCTAAAATTTCAGGTATGCTGTTCACATCTCCAGCTTTTATCGATAAGAGTGAAAGCTGACTTAGATTTCCAAAAAGTCGTAAACCTACGAATCCGGTCCAGTCCCCATTAATGGTTGAACCATCACTGTAAGTGACGTGGGGATTATCATAGATTATCTTCCCATTAAGATAAGCTTTAACACTTGTACCCTGATAACGTAGAAGTAGCTTATAGGTTTGCCCAGAAACTAGACTTTGACTGTGTATATCTGTAATCCATTTGCCACCTGGCTGACCAAGTTGCCAGTTGCCATTATTCATATAAGCAAATGACTGATAATTTTTGGTGCTTTCTGCGCCAGCGCGAAAGGCTAGTCCAAAATTTGTTTGTCCATTGTATACAAAAGTTACTTGCACATCTCCAGAACTACGATTTCCTGCATCTGTATTGAGCGAAATACTCTCATATCCTGTACTGAGCTTTTGATTGGCTACAGTCAGTTGTCCTTGATTGATTTTTCTATCGGCTTGACCAACAAGATCCTTCCATGTCCCCAGTTGATTACAGAAATCAGAAGTATAGCTTTCTGCCCTAGCTTGTTGACTGAATGTGAAAGTTATCGAAATATTCACAAGTAAGAAAGCAATAAAATAAAATAGTTTTTTTATCATTCCATGTTCTCCATACATTTATTCATTTTCCTAATACTCTTTTAAGGTAACCTAAAAGAGATTTAGAGCAGTTGTCCTAAATCTTTCCAATGTTTTCAGCTCAATCCTCCTATATTAAGTAGTATAATTTAACATGTTATCTCATCTATGGGTTAGTATATAATATGTTAAGAGCTTTGTCAATGAAAAAGATAGCGCTTACTGCTGAGTCGATTGCCAGTTACAAAATTATAAAATAAGAGAGATAATATAAAGTTTCTTCCTAACGTTAAAAACTAATTTTCCTAAACAAAGAATTTCTTGCTATTTTCTCAAGTAAAAGTTATAATATAACATGTTAATATATTAAGAAAGGTTGAGTTATGAATACGAATAAAGAAAAACTAATTCAGCTCGGTCAGAATATAGACCAAGCTTGGCTGGATAGACAAATAAAGAAAATTATTTCAAAAATTGAAAGAAACATGGAACGTTTTGGCACTGATTTCCCCTCAGCTTGCGCCACCGATGGGAAATATCGTATCAAAGGAAATGACGACTGGACCAATGGCTTTTGGACAGGGATGTTAGCTTTGGCTTATGAACATACAGGAGATTCAAAATTTTTACATCTGGTAGAGGCCAACATGGTAAGTTTCCAAAAAAGATTAGAGGACCATTTTGTGTTAGACCATCATGACATTGGCTTTCTATATAGTCTGTCAGCGGGAGCGGCCTACAAGTTAACTGGAAATAAGACTTATCAAGCCACATTCATTCAAGCAGCAGATGTCTTGCTTCACCGTTTTCAAGAAAAAGGCAACTTTATTCAAGCATGGGGCAAGTATGGAGACCCTAAAGAATATCGTGTCATTATTGATTCATTCATCAATCTCCCCTTGCTTTTTGCAGCTACGGAATTTTCGGGTAAAACGATTTATAAAGAAGTAGCACTAAAGCATTATACGACTTTACTCAAAACCGTTTTCCGTGACAATGCGAGTACTTATCATACTTACTATTTTGATGTACAAACGGGCCAACCTGCATATGGAGCTACACATCAAGGGCATAGTGATACATCAACTTGGGCGCGTGGGCAAGCTTGGGCTATTTTAGGTATTCCGCTTAATGAAAGCTATGTTCATTCCGCTATTTTTCCTGAGGTATATCCTTCTGTGGTGGAAGTTTTCTTGAAAAACTTGCCTGAAGATCTTATCCCATATTGGGATTTTGATTATACGGATACAGAACCATCAGCTAAAGACAGCTCAGCTGCTGCCATTGCAGCGTGTGGCTTCTTAGAAGCAGCTCAGCAAAAAGCTTATCCTGAAGCAGAAGGTATTGCGAAGGGACTTGTTTATCAGATGGGAGAACTTTACACAGAGGCAACAGAAGAGAATGAAGGCTTACTGCAACATGGCGTATATGCTTTTGCAGAAGGTAAAGGTATTGATGAACCTAATCTTTGGGGAGATTATTTCTACTTTGAAGCGCTCATGCGCTTAACGAATGGCAATTGGAACCGATACTGGTAAGGAGAAGTAGTGAAAACATTTCAAGTAAAAGAAGAATTTATGCTGGATAACCAGCCAGTTAAAATAATAAGTGGTGCTATTCATTACTTTAGAATCCCCCAAAGTCAGTGGGAAGACAGCCTTTATAACCTGAAAGCACTGGGTGCAAATACTGTGGAAACTTATATTCCTTGGAATATTCATGAACCTGAAGAAGGAGTATTTGATTTTGAAGGCATGAAAGATATCCATACTTTCGTCAAACTGGCTGAAAGTTTAGGACTCATGGTTATTTTACGACCTTCTGTTTATATCTGTGCAGAGTGGGAATTTGGTGGCCTGCCTGCCTGGTTACTGAAAGGACCAGAAATGCGACTTCGCTCCACAGATTCACGATTTATGACCAAGGTTGAAAACTACTTTAAGGTTTTGCTTCCTTATATATCATCTTTGCAAATCACTGCAGGCGGTCCTGTCATCATGATGCAAGTTGAAAACGAATATGGTTCTTATGGAATGGAGAAGGATTATCTTCGCCAAACGATGTCACTTATGGAAAAATATGGGATTAATGTACCCTTGTTTACTTCAGATGGTGCCTGGCAAGCAGCCCTTGATGCGGGTTCTTTGATTGAAGATGATGTTTTGGTCACAGGAAACTTTGGGAGCCGTTCCAAAGAAAATGCGGCAGTGCTCGCGGACTTTATGAAAGAACACGGTAAAAAATGGCCGCTCATGTGTATGGAATATTGGGATGGCTGGTTTAATCGTTGGGGAGAACCAATCATTAAACGTGAGCCACAAGACTTAGCAGATGAAGTTAAAGCTATGCTGGAGATTGGTTCGCTTAATCTTTATATGTTCCACGGTGGTACTAACTTTGGCTTTTATAATGGATGCTCTGCGCGTGATACGGGAAATCTACCGCAAATCACCAGCTATGATTACGATGCTCTTCTGACAGAAGCAGGTGAGCCAACAGCCAAATATTATGCAGTTCAAAAGGCAATCAAAGAAGTGTGTCCAGAAGTTTGGCAAGCGCAGCCTCGTGTCAAGGAGGTCGCAAACCTTGGTACTTTTAAAGTTTCAGAGAGTGTGTCTTTGTTTAAGACCAAAGACAGCATGATGAAGGCTTTAACCACAACTTATCCTCTCACCTTAGAAGAAGTAGGCACAGGATATGGTTATATGCTTTATTCTACTGCTTTGAAAAACTATGGCAAAGAGACCAAGTTAAAGATTATTGAAGCAAGCGATCGCTTGGAAATCTATCTAGATGGTGAACACAAGCACACACAATACCAAGAAGAAATTGGTCAAGAAATATTGCTTGATGTAGCGGAAAATCAAGAAGAGATTCAAGTGGACTGTTTAGTAGAGAACTTAGGGCGTGTCAACTATGGCTTTAAGTTTAATCATCCAAGTCAACGAAAAGGAATCCGTGGTGGTATGATGCACGATATACATTTTCATCAAGGCTATACCCATTATCCATTAGATTTTTCTGCAGAACAGTTAAGTGGAATTGACTTTAGTGCGGGAAAAAATCCAGATCACCCTTCTTTTTATCGTTTTAATATCAACTTGACCAAGGTGTCAGATACTTTTATCGATTGCTCAAACTATGGTAAAGGTGTAGTTATTGTGAATGGCAAGAATCTGGGGCGCTATTGGAACCAAGGGCCTGTGTATAGTTTGTATTGTCCTAAGGACTTCCTTTACGAAGGAGAGAATGAAGTTCTTGTGTTTGAAACAGAAGCTGTAGAAGTTACAAGTTTAAATTTTTCAAGCCAACCGGTATTTGATACACTAAAACAAGAATAAAAACAGAAGTAAAAGTCGATGCTATTCGGCATCCACTTCTATTTTTGTTTTAAAGTATTTCCAATGTTTGTAACTGACGATATATTCAGCAACACTCTTATCCACAAGATAAGTGTGTTTGACTTGTTTAACCACAGGTTCCCGGAAACTTAAGTTGAGCGCATTTAACAGCTCACTTTCATCCGGAAAAATAATTTCATTTGTTTCGACAGAGGACATGGAATAAAGATCTATGCCAAAGTCTTTGTTCACTCTCTCATAGACACTCGAATAGTCTTCCAAATGAGCTGAAACAGGTTCTTTGACTAAAGTTTTGGGGAGGTGTGTAAAGTGTAAGAGAAAAGGTGTGCCATCGAAATAACGTACCCGAACGATTTTATAATAACTTTGGTCTGCACTAAGTCCAAGTTCTTTTAGGATTGTAGACTCATTTTCCTCTTTTATTGACAAAACCTTGACTGTTTCATGATCTTGAGAATGCAATTCAATATCTGAGAACTTAACATTTTGGGAAATTTTTGATTTAGAAACGTAGGTTCCTTTTCCTTGAACACGATAGAGGTAACCCGCACTGGTTAATTGATTTAAAGCTTTCACTGCAGTGATGGAACTTACTTCATATTTTCGTTTAATATCGGCTTCTGAGTAAAATTTATCTCCAGGGATAAATTTATGATTTTTGATTTCAGATAATAAGTCTTGCTTGATTTGTTCATACTTTGGAATCAATAGAAATACTCCTATCTATATAACTTATATTAGAATAATAACATGTTAAGTTAGAATATGCAAGCTGTATATACAAGGCTTTATAACGCACTTTAACGGGGATTTTACAAAAAAATATGTAACCGTGTACATTTTCTCTTGACAAGCTACTTAATATGTTATATACTGATAATGCAAGAAGATAACATGTTAAATAAAAGAGCGCTTGCGTGATTGATAAGGAGTCAAATGAGAAACATAGTATTGATTAGCCATGGTTCGATGGCTGCCGGGGTGAAAGAAAGCCTCGAGATGATCATCGGACGGCAAGAACAGATGCACGTGGTAAGTATGCCCGAGGATAGTGATAATATCCAGTTTGAACAAGAACTATTAGAAAAAATGGAGACATTAGAGGGTGAAACTTTAATCATTGCCGATTTACTTGGAGGAACACCTTGTAATGTGGCGTTAAAACATTTTACAGATAATGATGATGTTTCAATCATCGCTGGAATGAATCTCTCTCTTGTTTTAGAAGCTGCAGTGAGCGATACTGCTTCAGCTGATGACTTGGTTACTTCTAGCAGAACAACGCTTGTGAATGCGAAAAACATGCTGAATGAAGCAAAGGCCCAAGAAGCAGTAACGCTTAATTTGAAAGACTATTCGGAGTATCAAGGTAAAGCAAAAATCGTTAATACGCGCATTGATGAGCGCTTGATTCATGGACAAGTTGCGGGGATTTGGTCCTCAAGTTTGGGAACACAACGCATCATTGTTGCAAATGATGAAGCAGCCACAGACGACTTGCAGAAATCATCATTACGTATGGCTTGTCCATCAGCAATGCGTCTCTCTGTTATCCCAGTAGCTCAAGCAGCAGAAAATATTAATGCGGGAAAATATGGCTTACAACGGATTTTTCTCCTCTTTAAAAAGCCTGCCGATGTTTTAAAATTTATTCAAGCAGGTGGGAAACTTGAAAGTCTCAATGTAGGGAACATGAGCTATAAAGAAGGCTCAAAAGAAGTTACAAAGAGCATCAAAGTCATGCCTGAAGAAGAAAATATCTTCCAAGAAATAGCCGCTGGTGGCGTTAAAATCACGGCCCAATTAGTCCCAAGTGAGCCAGCCGTTGACTTTATGGAAAAACTTAACAAAATAGGAGAACGATAAAATGCATTTAACAGTCCTACAAATCATTTTAATTACAATTTTTGCTTTTATTGCAATCAATGATTCATTGATTTCGAATTCGTTAACTCAGCCCGCCATTGCCGGTATGATTTCTGGTTTAATCATGGGTGATTTGAAAACTGGTTTAATGGTCGGTGGTACCCTCCAGCTTATGCGCTTAGGTATTGCAGCCTTTGGTGGAGCTTCTGTACCTGACTATTTCACAGGTGCCGTACTTGGTACAGCTTTTGCTATTATTTCAGGGAAAGGTGCAGCTTATGGTATTGGTTTAGCTGTTCCTGTCTCCCTCCTGATGCTCCAACTCGATGTTGTGGCACGTTTCTGTAATGTTTTCCTGCTCCACCGAGTAGACAAAGCCATTGACAAAGAACAATACGGCCGTATCCCACGTTTGGTTCTCTCAGGTTCATTTCTTTGGGGACTTTCTCGTGCAATTCCAATTTTACTCATGCTCATCGTGGGTGACGCTGCTGTAACAACCTTGACCAATGCAATGCCGGAGTGGTTGATGACCGGCCTTCAAGTTGCTGGGGGCACATTGCCTGTGGTCGGTGTAGCGATACTTCTACGTTACTTGCCAACTAAACAATATATCCCCTACCTTATGGTCGGCTTCTTCCTTGCAGCATATTTACAAGTTCCTATGATGGGGATTGCAATTGTCGGAGTAGTCGCAGCACTCTTGGTGTTTAAACGTGACAGCGCAAAACCTGCACAAGCTGCGGCAGGCACAACAAATGGCCAAAACTTTGAAGGAGGCTTTGACGGTGATGAATAACAATAAAGAAATAGTTACAAAAAAAGATTTAAATAAAATTAGCTGGCGTTATATCTTGGGGAGTCAGCTCAACTGGAACTATGAACGTATGATGAGTTCAGGTTATCTTTACGGTATCATGCCTGTTCTCAAAAAGCTTTATAAAGACGATAAAGAACTCAAAGATATGGCTAAAACACATAACCAATTCTTCAATACCAATGCTATTTTTGGCAACTTGATTATGGGGATTGATGTAGCCATTGAAGAAAAAGAAGGTTACAAAGCGAAGGAAACTGTGGCGGCTTTGAAAACAGCCCTCATGGGATCGCTCGCAGGAGTCGGAGATTCACTTTTCCATGTTATTTGGGGAACCATTTTTGGTTCGGTTGCTGGAACCTTAGCTCAACAAGGCTCAACTGTTGGCTGTCTCCTTTGGATTGCTGCAAATATTGCCTTACTCTTTGGTCGCGCTGCCTTGCTTCCACTCGGGTACAAGCAAGGGGTTAAGTTAGTAACCACTTTAAAAGATAAACTCTCTGCTTTTACTAATGCAGCAACTGTTTTAGGGGTGACTGTAATTGGTGCCTTGATTCCAACCGTTATCAAAGTAGCTACTCCACTGGTTTATACAAATAACGGTGTCAAGCTAGAAATGCAAGCGACATTAGATGGTATCTTGCCAGCCTTAATCCCAGTTCTGCTCACTTTGTTGACTTACTGGATGTTGGGCCAAAAGAAACTGAACTCGACACGTGTTATCTGGCTGGTCTTAATTTTCACGATTGTCCTCAGCGCACTCGGTATCTTGGGCTTACCTGTACCACCAGCAAAATAAATATTACACACATTGTATAAGGCATCCGTCTTGCACGGTGTGTGAAGAATTTTCGGATGACTTACCTCACTTACACAATTCCGAGTCATTGGAAAATTTTTCATAGACCGTATAAGCACAAAAGGTTCATATTGCATATGAACCTGCTTTTTAATAAGAAAAGGAATAAAAGATGACAGATAATATTTTAAAATTATTCAGCATGAAGGAAAAAATTGTCCTCATCACAGGAGGCGCACATGGGATTGGGTACTCTCTTGGTATTGCTTACGCCCAAGCAGGCGCAAGGATTGTTTTTAATGCGAGACATCAAGCGGGGGTTGAAGCAGGACTAGCAGCCTACGAAAAAGAAGGAATTAAGGTTTATGGCTATGTCTGTGATGTCACAGATGAAACAGCAGTGGCGACTATGATACAGCATATTGAAGAAGAAGTAGGAAGCGTAGATGTTTTGGTGAATAATGCAGGCATCATCGCACGGCAGCCCATGCTTGACATGACGGCAAGCGACTTTCGTCAGGTTGTGGATGTTGATCTCACTGGTCCTTTTATCATGTCCAAAGCTGTTCTTCCTGCGATGATTCAAAAAGGAGGCGGCAAGATTATCAATATCTGCTCTATGATGTCGGAGCTTGGCCGTGAAACTGTTTCGGCTTATGCAGCAGCTAAGGGTGGCCTGAAAATGCTGACGAAGAATATCGCCTCTGAGTATGGTAAGTACAATATCCAATGTAATGGTATTGGCCCTGGATATATTGCTACCGAACAAACGCAGCCTCTGCGTGAACGACAAGTTGATGGTTCTCGTCACCCTTTTGATGCTTTTATTATGGCTAAAACACCGGCTGAGCGCTGGGGAGAACCGGAGGATTTACAAGGTACAGCTATCTTCCTTGCCTCAGCTGCTTCCAACTTTGTCAATGGACATATCCTGTATGTTGATGGCGGAATTCTTGCCTATATTGGCAAACAACCTGAATAAAGAAAACTGAGGAACAAAGAATGATAAAAATTGAATTGCTTAATAAGGACAAAGAAAATATTTCTGGAAAATTCGACCACGAGAAAGAGTATGCACCATTGATGGCGCAAGGAGACCAATTATGCGCCCTAGGAATCAAGGAATATGAGTATCAAGCGGGAGACAAGATTCGTGTTACAGTAGATGAAGCTCCAGGCTATTATATGGTTCAGCTCGATGAAACACTTGCTCCATCACTCCTTTATTTTACTCAAGAAGAATGGTTATATGAAATCCCTTTAGCAGAAAATTTGCGTAAGTCCTCTGTTGATACGGCATTCAAATCCGCGCGCCATAGTTTGACTGTGCGTAAAGCTCAGCCTTTTGAAATTGCAAACTATCAAAATCTTTCTTTTAATCCGCATGACCAAAAAGAGTCTTCAGGAATCTATCCACATGCTTCGGCCAACGTCGAGACACGTGATGAGTCGGTCTTTTTCGCAAAAAATGCCATAGATGGCAAGCTGGCCAACCTGTCCCATGGTTCTTATCCTTTTGCCTCATGGGGGATTAATCAGCAGGCAGATGCAGAATTAAATATTGATTTTGGGCGTAATGTTGAAGTAGATCAGCTGAACTTACTTTTCCGCTGTGATTTCCCACATGACAGTTATTGGCAAAGTGTACAAGTTACATTTTCTAATGGAAATTGTTTGACCTTTGACACAGAAAAGTATGCAGAATTTCAAAACTTTAAATTTTCCACACAGCAGACCACTTTCCTCAGATTGGGGCATTTAAAAAAAGCACTGGATGATTCGCCTTTTCCTGCGCTGACACAAATAGAAGTTTTTGGTAAAAATAGCCTTATATAATAAAAAGAGATAAAATGCTAGAAAAGAAATTAAATAATTTAAACTGGGACAGTTATGAAGATATATCGATTGGTTTGAAATTAATGCTTGAACCCCTCAAAGAAAAAATGAACGGTTCTGGTCATATTGACTTAGGGAACAGTCATGGTGCTATTTATGATGAGGAGACAAGTCAGATGGAAACATTTAGTCGTTTAGTCTGGGCGATTGGACCTTATCTAAGTCAAAATAAAGATAAATTTTTAAAAGAAGAAATTCATGCTTCCTTTGTAGCTGGAGCAGATCCTACAAGCAAGCATTATTTTGGCAAACTCGCGGACTATGATCAAAAATTTGTCGAAATGGCAGCTTTAGCGACCTGTTTGCTGCTCAATAAAGACACCCTCTGGCAAGAGTTTAGCACGCAAGAAAAAGAAAATATAGCCCGTTGGCTGCTCCAAATCAATGAAAGCAAAATCCCTAAAAATAACTGGCGTTTTTTTCGTATCTTGGTTAATGTTACTATGAAAAACTTAGGTATGTCTTATTCACAAGAGATAATCAACCAAGAGTTTAGTTTCATAGACAGTTGTTATCAAGGAAAGGGCTGGTATTGTGACGGTAAGGAAAGTCAGCTGGATTATTATATTCCTTGGGCTTTTCATTACTATAGCTTGCTCATCTCAAAATTTTTACATCCTCTTGAGGATGCAGAAAGGATAAGAGAGATTAGAAAAAGAGCGACTTTATTCGCGCAGGATTATCAGTATTGGTTTGACTGTAAAGGACGAGCGGTACCTTTTGGACGAAGTCTGACTTATCGTTTTGCACAAGGAGCTTTTTGGTCTGCCTTAGTTTTTGCAGATGTGGAAGCTTTGCCTTGGCCCAAGGTTAAAGCTCTCTTTTCAAACCATATGCAAACCTGGTTGCGCGAGGCAATTTTTACTGAAAATGGTATCTTGAATGTCGGCTACGCTTACCCTAATCTCAATATGGCAGAAAGTTATAACGCAGCAGGATCCTCTTATTGGGCTTTTAAGGCTTTCTTACTTTTAGCAGTGGATCAGAATCACCCCTTTTGGCAAGCCGAAAAGCAGTCACTACACTTATCACGAAAGCGAACAGCTTCTAAAGAAATGCGGGCTTTCGTTGAACACAGCGCCCATTCTGAACAAGTCCTGTTTTATCCAGCGGGACAGTTTATCGAAAATCAGAGTCATGCACCAGCCAAATATGGCAAGTTTGTTTACTCGTCACAGTTTGGCTTTAGTGTACCCAAAGGCGCTTATTTTTACGCTGAAGGTGCCTTTGATAACACGCTAGCTTTGAGCGAAGATGGTTTTTATTTTCGGGCTCATGCGCAAGACGATACCTTTGAAATCTTCGAAGATCGTGTGGTGCATTACTGGTCGCCCATGCCAGCCGTTCACATCAAAAGTACGATTATTCCTTTAGGTCAAGCTCACCTGCGTATCCACGATATACAAACGGACAAAGCATTGTTTGTAGCAGAAGGCGGTTTTTCCACAAAGATTGAAGGCAGCTCAACTTTTTCTGATGATAAATTTGCTCAGATAGACTCGCCATTAGGAATAAGTAGTATTAGAGCCATCAAAGGGTATGATGAGGCACAAATTGTTCGCCCAGAAGTGAATACAAATGTGCTGTATCCACGCAGTCTTTTCCCTAGTCTTCAGGGAAAGATTCAGCCCGGTCAACATCGCTTGATATGTTTGGTTACTGGAACAACAGCACTAAAGCAAGGTTAAAAAAGGAGCATAGAAAGTGAAAAATATCTTTTTTCTTATTATTTTTTTTCAAAGTATCGTATAATAAGGGCATATGACTAAAAAAGTAACGATCAACGATATCGCAAAGTTAACTGGGGTATCAAAATCAACGATATCCAATTTTTTAAATGGTAAATTTGCAGGGATGTCAGAGGAGACACGGCAACGGATTCAAGATAAAATTGAAGAACTCGACTATCGTCCGAATCGTCAAGCGCGTGCTTTAAAGTCCAGTTATTCTTCACTCATCGGAATCTCAGTGACTGACATTTCCAATCTTTATACGTCACGTTTATTAAAAGGGATGATGGAAAGATTGCAAAATACCAAGTACTATACGCTTATCATGAACTCGGACCTCGATGAGGTGTATGAACAATATAATATCGAAAAATTATTAGACGAGAAAGTTGACGGTATCATCCTTCAGCCTCTTAAAGCTAGCGCGGACGATTACAAGACGATTGATACAGACTTGCCTCTAGTCCAAGTCGACCGCTACCTTCAACCCCTTACTTGGCCAGCTGTTGTCTCTGATAATCGTGAGCAATCCAAAATTCTGGCTGAGAAGATTGTCAAAGAAGGATATCAAAGAATTATCATTTTAACTCCGCCAATGAAGAATTCTTCAACCCGCCTAAAACGCTACGAAGGAATCAACGAGGCAATAAAAGATACAGACATTGAGCTGGAAGAAGTATTTACTGAGGAAGTTAAAGATCTCTTTACCAGTGATCCAGCGATTTGGGAAAAGATTGAGCTTTTCTGTAAAGATGATAAAAAGACAGTCATCTATGCCTTTAATGGTGGTCTGCTTTATGGAGCTATTAAAATCCTAAAAGATAAGCAAATTGCGGTGCCAGAACAAGTAGGAGTGGTAGGTTATGATGACGGTGCTCTGGGAGAGCTTATTAGTCCAGGGCTGACTGCTATTGTTCAAGATCCCGTAAAGATAGGCTATACAGCTGCGGATCTTTTAGTGAAAAATATTGAAGCCAAAGCGCAAAAAGCAGAACTTACAGTTGTTAACTCCGATCTAAAAATCAGACATTCACTTTAAAATATCAGAGGAAAAATATCCTTTGGTGTTTTTTTTATTTTTTAAACTTGACAAAACAACTGAAAGCGAATACAATAGGTATTAGTAAATCGGTTTAGTAAATCGGTTCATTAATTTTAAAAATCACGAATAAAAAGGAGCAGCAGATGAACAATCAAACAATGGACACCCGTTATACACACTCCCCAAAGGATATTGCGCAGTTTACAACACAAGAGCTACGCGAAGAATTTGCAGTAGAGACAATCTTTGAACCTAACTTTATTCATTTGGTTTATTCGCACAATGACCGCTTGATTTTTGGCGGAGTTGAGCCTACAGAAGAACCTTTGGAAATCGTCTTAGACAAGGTATTGGGTGTTGAGTATTTCTTAGAACGCCGAGAACTTGGTGTTATTAACATTGGTGGTGACGGTAGCATTATTATCGACGGACAAGAAGATGAAGTTTTGCATCGTGATGGCTACTATATCGGAAAAGGGACGAAAGAAGTTATCTTTAAATCCAAAGATCCGCAAAACCCAGCAAAATTCTACGTAGCCTCAGCGCCAGCACATCAAAAATATCCGAATAAGAAAATCGCTTTGGCCAATATCAATCCTTTAACCCCAGGAGATGACGAACATATGAATAAACGTAAAATCAATCAATATGTTCATCCAAACCAAGTTGAATCTTGCCAACTCCAAATGGGTTTAACATCACTTGCTCCTGGCTCTGCATGGAACACAATGCCGTGTCATACGCATGAGCGTCGTATGGAAGCTTATCTGTACTTTGAGTTGCCAGAAGACAATGCCATTTTCCACTTTATGGGTAAACCTGAGGAAACAAAACATTTAGTGCTTCAAAACGAGCAAGCAGCAATCAGCCCAAGTTGGTCTATCCACACAGGAGTCGCCACAAGTAATTACTCCTTTATCTGGGCAATGTGTGGCGAAAATATCACTTATGATGATATGGATATAGTCCCAATGAACGAACTTAAATAATAAAAAATAAGCAAAAAAAGAAAGAGAAAATTATGACTGAGAATATTTTAAATGCCTTTTCACTTAAAGGAAAAATCGCCCTCATAACAGGAGCGACTTACGGTATCGGCTTTGCCCTTGCATCAAGCTACGCCAAAGCAGGTGCAACCATTGTATTTAATGACATCAACCAAGAAGCAGTTGATCGTGGTATGGCAGCCTACAAAGAAGAAGGTATTACAGCGTACGGTTATGTTTGTGATGTGACAGATGAAGCAGGAATTAATGCCATGGTTGAGCAAATTGAAAGGGAAGTCGGTATCATTGATATCTTGGTCAACAATGCTGGTATCATCAAACGTACACCGATGATTGAAATGTCAGCTGAAGATTTCCGTCAAGTGATTGATATTGATTTGAATGGTCCATTTATCGTTTCTAAAGCTGTTATTCCGGGCATGATAAAGAAAGGCGGCGGAAAAATTATCAATATCTGCTCAATGATGTCAGAGCTAGGACGTGAAACTGTTTCTGCTTATGCCGCTGCTAAAGGTGGCTTGAAAATGCTGACGAAGAATATTGCTTCGGAATACGGTAAATATAATATCCAATGTAATGGTATCGGCCCTGGCTACATTGCAACACCTCAAACAGCCCCATTACGTGAGTTACAAGAAGATGGTTCACGTCATCCTTTTGATTCATTTATTATTGCCAAAACGCCAGCAGAGCGTTGGGGCGAAGCAGAAGATCTTGAAGGTCCAGCAGTCTTTTTAGCTTCTAAGGCTTCTGACTTTGTCAACGGACATATCCTCTACGTCGATGGTGGAATCTTGGCCTATATTGGCAAGCAGCCATAAAATAAAGAGCTGAACTTTGGAGAAAGAATTATGCCAAAATTTATAACAATAGGTGAACCTCTGGTTGTGATGGCCTCGCAAGACATGGATGTCAGCTTAGATGAGGCGGTGCATTTCAAGAAATACCTCGCGGGAGCAGAATTTAATGTTGCACTTGGTATCAAGCGTTTAGGTCACAGTGCAGGATACGTATCCAAAGTTGGCGCAGATACTTTTGGACGGTTTATCACTGAGGCTGCACAAGAAGCGGGATTGGATACGCAAAACTTGATTTGCGATGAAAACTTTTTGACGGGTGTTTATTTGAAACAATACGTCAGTACGGGGGATCCGGTTACTTCCTATTTTCGGAAAAATTCAGCAGCTTCAAACTTAAAGATGGACGAAATTGATTTGTCTGCTGTAGCGGATGTTCAGCTTGCACATCTTTCAGGTATCTTTCCAGCATTATCGCCAACAACACTTCAAACTTTTAGAGAATTTAATGAGAAGCTTCAGGAAAACAAGGTCTTCACAGTCTTTGACCCGAATCTGCGACCAGCGCTTTGGAAAAGTCAAAAAGAAATGGTAGATACTCTCAATAACTTAGCGAAGAACAGCCAGATAGTTTTACCAGGTATCAATGAAGGTCAGATACTCATGGGTTCAAGTGATCCAGAAAAAATTGCTGATTTTTATTTGAGTCAAAGCAATTTTACCGAAAGTGTCGTGGTGAAACTTGGATCAGCAGGTGCATTTGTTAAAACGAAAGCAAGTGATACTTATACGGTTTCTGGCTTTAAAGTAGATAAAGTCGTTGATACAGTAGGTGCAGGTGATGGCTTTGCTGTCGGCTTAGAATCTGCTTTGCTTGAAGGAAAAACACTGGAAGTTGCTGTGCATCGCGCTTGTGCTATTGGGGCTTTGGCGGTCCAAAGTGCAGGAGACAGTGAAGGCTATCCCGATCGTGAGCAGTTAATTGAGTTTTATAAGACATATAATTATCAAGGAGATTTATAATGCAGAGAGCAGACTTGTTAGAAAAGGTAATTAAGTCGGGCGTTGTTTCAGTGGTACGTGCTAACAGTGTCGAAGATGCCATCAAAATAGTAGAAGCAGTTGTAGACGGCGGGATTAAAAGCATTGAGCTGACTTATTCAGTGCCTCGCGCAAATGACGTGATTGCAGACCTTGTAGCTACATATGCAGGAACTGATGTAATGATTGGTGCAGGGACTGTTTTAGAAGCGACCTCAGCACGATTGGCTATTATTGCAGGTGCGCAATTTATTGTGAGCCCAACTTTTAACAAAGAAGTTGCCAAAATCTGTAACCTGTATCAAATTCCTTATATTCCAGGAGTTATGACACCGCTAGAAGCACAGACGGCGATGGAATATGGCTCTGAACTCATCAAACTCTTCCCTGGTGATATCGCTGGCCCAGCTATGATCAAAGACCTTAAAGGGCCATTTCCTTATATCAATGTGATGCCCTCTGGTGGTGTCAATGAAACAAACGTAGCAGAATGGTTTAAAGTCGGAGCGAGTGCTGTAAGTGCAGGAGGTGGTGTGACAGCTCCTGCCTTAACGGGTGATTTTGCAGGCGTTAAAGTGAATGCTGAGAAGTTTATGCGTGCGTATGAAGCAGTAGGAAAATAAAAGAAAAGCTTATATCGTATTGATATAAGCTTTTTTTACTTTCATTCCTTTTTTAAAAGAATTTGTTTAATTTCCCGAAGTTCTCTTTTAGTACGGCTTTGATCAAGTGCTAATGATATGACACCAAGAGCTAAGAAAAAATTTGCGATTTCGGATAGGATTGTAAATAATTCAGTCATTGATTAACGCCCGAGTCAGTCCACTCGCCCCGAATAAACATAATACTCCTCAACATCATCCTCCAAAACTTCCGCATTATTATTCCAAGTGAAGCGCTCTGCTGCGATTCTTTTTAAGCCTTTTTTCTCATAAAACGGATAGTTGGAGTAGCTGTCAGTTAGTAGGAAGAAGGTTTTTGCCTTATTTTTCTTTAGGTAATCAAGGAAAAGCTGATAGAGTTTGCTTCCAATGCCCAAACCTTTATAGTTTTCGTTCAAGATTAAGAGGTTTAAGGTAGCATCAAACTTTTCATCGTTTTGCTGTATCAGCCGTTCATTTAACTTCAGGGTTTCCAAGTAAAAGTCAAAAACGGTTTCTGGTTTTCCTTGGTTGATAATTAAGCTCAGTGCTTCAAGTTGCCGATATCGTATCCGACTTTTAGGGAGTAAGTCAGGCGTAAGAGCTGCAGTTGCTACACCAATAATTGTTTCTCCATCTTTAGCCACGAAAATTTTAGAGGAATTCAATAGAACTGTTTCAAGAAAAAAGTCAGCCATAGGCAAGACATTTTCTTGTTTATTCCAATCTTGATAAGCCCATGTGTCAATAATCAATTGGTTGATATGCGCAAGTTCTTTTTCATTTATATCCACCAATTCTGTAAATATTACGTTGTCTTTATTCATGTTTTTTTCCCACGATAGCGTTTGTTACAGTGACTTGTGCCACTAAAACCTCACGCGCATCTGTAAACTTAATCTCCCAGACGTGCGTGCGCCCACCTTTGTGCAAAAGAAGACCTTGGGCAAAGAGCATTCCTGATGCTTTAGTCGGGTTCAAATGGTTGCCATTGACCGCTTGGCCGACAGCAAAATGAATATCATCAAGCAAGAGATTACTTGCCATACCAGCAGAAATCTCAGCAAAGGCAAGCGTTGCACCACCATTCAAGAAACCTTGGGGCTGTGCGTGAAAATCGTTTAAAGCCATTTGGGCAGTAAAACCTGTTTGAGTTAAAGCAACGTTTTGAATGCCCAGTTGTTCAATCATAGTCATCGAAATATCTCCTTTTTCACAGTATAATGCTCAAGTGCTTCATGATTAATAGTTACGCCCAAGCCTTTACCACGAGGCCTTTTCATTTTTCCTCGGATAAATTTAAGCCCCGGTATAATTAAATCTTCTGGAAAATAATAGGCCGAATCTGACAGATCCCCTGGCATAACATTATCACTCAAGGTTGCCAGTTGCGCATGCAATATCTTGGAAATGCCACTTTCGACCATACTCCCAATCCAGAAAGAAATGTCATGCTGACGGCAAAAATCAATAGCTTCCTTTGTCTGATAAAGTCCACCTAGACGTCCAATCTTGATGTTAAGCATTTTGTGCCCTTTCAAAAGTGCGACTTGTTTCAATTCATCCAAGTTCTGAACATTTTCATCGAAGCAAATAGGCGTAGAAAGTTCTGGCATTATTGCTTGATAATCAGAGATATTGTTGGTTGAAAGAGGCTCCTCAATACAGACGAGGCCTAGAGAATCTAGCTCTTTCAGTTGATTCAAGTTATTAAAACCATAAGAGCGGTTCGCATCAACAGCCCATTGGACCTGTGGATAGCGACTAACAGCAAATCGAATGCGTTCAAAGCCATCCTCAGGCTTGATTTTGAGCTTTATTCTTTGAACGCCATCTGCCAGTAATCCCTCTATTTTTTCTGAAAGTTCTTCACGTGGGATGTCTCCCAGAACAGCTCCACGCGCTAAGTTATCTTCTAAAGGTTCTGGAAAAAGGGAAGCAATGGTGTTCTCTTCTCTTGCTTTATAATACAGATCTAACAAAGCGTTTTCCAACCCAGCCATTGCCATAGGTAATGGAGTTTCAAAAAAGCTATGAATCTCAAAGGGATGCTCAAAAGTGGTAGCCAATACTTTTGGGATATAAAACTCTGCTAGCTGTTCCCACGAACGCTCAAATGTTTCTTGGGTATAAAAGGGCGTGGTAAAACTCACACACTCTCCGTATCCATAATTTCCATTAATATCTTCAGCAATGATAATGATTGTATCACGCAATTTGAGCTGTCCTTTAGCTGTTTTAAAGTTGAAGTTCATGGGTAACTGAACATGTTGGAGACTAATCGATTTAAGCTTCATTTTTAAGATTTTTCCTAAGAATTTTACCTGAGGCATTTTTGGGTAACGCATTTAACTTTATGATTTGTCGGGGGAGCTTATATTTGGCCAACTTGGTACTGAGAAAGTCAAACACTTCTTGGCTTTCAGGAGTACCCGCATAGAAAAGTAGGGGCACTTGTCCCCAAGTTTCATCTTGCTGTGGCACAAGGGCGCATTCGATAATTCCTGGTAAGCTGTAGAGTAAATCCTCAACCTCTTTGGGATAAATATTTTCCCCGCCTGAGATGATGATATCTTTGCGACGGTTGAGGATGTAAAGGAAATTGTCTTCATCAAGATAGCCAATATCACCAGTGTTGAAAAGTTGAACGTCTTCTTGATAGAGATAGCCCTTCATGAGCATCGGTGATTTTAAGTGGATTTCGCCCGCTTGCTCGGCATCAGAATGTGAAATTTCAATCTCCACCCCGGGAAGTGCTTGACCTACCGAAGTCAGCTTGTCTGGATGTTCCAAAATATTGAAAGTAACAGACTGAGAAAAAGTTTCAGTCATCCCATAAGTTTTGTACACAGGTAAACCTTGTGCGAAACAAGCCTGTATCAAAGGCTGTGGAATAAATTCGCCCCCTAATAAGATGACACGAATATTTTTTGGAGAAATTCTCTCATAAACACGTTTGAGCATAGTGGGAACCATGGAAGCCATGTTCACAGAACTGTCATTGATAAGGCTGAGGAGCTCTTCTTCATCAAAAGAAGCGCGGATGGTTGCCTGTGTTGCATTATAAAGACTTCTCATGATGATGGATAAACCACTCACATGAAACATCGGAAGCATAACCAGCCAGTTATCTTCAGGGAGGACGCCCATAGTAGCAGCAGAAGCAGCCACATGTGCCGCAATCATTTTCCAAGTGATAGGTACTGATTTGAATTTTCCAGTTGTCGCACTGGTGTTCATGATAACTGCGATTTTATCAGGAGCTGGCTGCCAATTAAGCACAGCTGAGCTACTTTCTAAGCTGACAATTTCAGAAAAAGCTAAATCAGCAGGAAAGTTTTGCTGGTCAGAAGCGATAAGAAGCTCAACATCGAGTTCGGTAAGTTGCTCTTTGATTTCAATATCGGTCAGATGCGTATTGAGCAAGAGGACTTCCTTGTCCAAAGCCAATAAAGCAAAGAGGACGATTGCCATTTCTGGCGAATTCTCTGAAAGAAGAGCTAGGCGGTTTTGCCTAGCTATTTCTTTGTTTAAATGTTGGGCTGTCTGAACAGTTTTATCGTAGACTTCTTTAAAAGTCAGTTGATTTAAGAAAAGTTTGTTTGGCGATTTTTCAGCCTGTTCTTTTAACCATTTCATCGCTTATGGGAATTTAGGGAATTGATCAAAGTCAGGTTTGCGTTTTTCTTTGAAAGCGTCACGCCCTTCTTTAGCTTCATCACTGAGGTAGTACATAAGCGTTGCATCACCCGCAAACTGTTGCAAGCCAGCGAGACCGTCTGTTGCCGCATTCATTGAGCCCTTAAGCATGCGAAGTGCCATTGGTGACAAGGCAAGCATTTCTTCAGCCCATTTAACTGTTTCATCTTCAAGTTGATCAAATGGTACAACAGTGTTGACCATGCCCATATCCATTGCTTCCTGCGCAGTGTATTGACGGCAGAGGAACCAGATTTCACGGGCTTTCTTTTGGCCGACCATAGCTGCCAAGAGTCCAGCACCATAACCTGCATCAAATGAACCAACACGAGGCCCTGTTTGACCGAATTTAGCATTTTCAGAAGCAATGGTCAAGTCACAAACAATGTGGAGGACATGTCCGCCACCGATTGCGAAACCATTAACCATGGCAATAACAGGCTTAGGTGTGATACGGATAAGATGCTGCAAGTCTAAAACGTTAAGACGAGGAATTTGGTCTTCACCAACATATCCACCATCGCCACGCACTTTTTGGTCACCACCAGAACAGAAGGCTTCTTTGTCTTCGCCTTGTCCATGGTTCGCTCCAGTTAAGACAATGACACCTACAGAAGTATCATCACGAGCCACAGTAAATGCATCGATAAGTTCGACAACTGTTTTAGGACGAAAAGCATTACGAACTTCAGGACGATTAATCGTGATTTTTGCGATACCGTTATAAGTTTCGTAAATGACATCTTCATACTTGCGGTCTAAAGCAAGCCAGTTATATTTTGACATAGTTTGTCTCCTTTTTTAGTGTTTATTCATTCATTATAGCATGGTTTTACCCTGCAAATGAGTCGTTAAGATTAAATTAAAGTGCTCAGGAAGTTCCAGATGTACATTGTGTCCCGCACCTTCAACGATCAAGCATTGTGTATTTTGACGTGTCATAAAGCTTCTCGCAATTTGTGAATACTTTTCATCCAAAGCACCTGTAATATAGAGCAGAGGAAATTTCAAAGTTTGGAGGGCTTCAGAGATATCGGGAAGAGATCCTTGTCCCGTTGCCCTCAAAGTATGTGCTAAAGCATGGGGATTGTTGAGGGCGCGGCTGGACCAAACTTTATCTTGAAGCTTTTGAGGCAGTTGTTTTTGACTTTCAAAGATGGGCAGAGAACCCCAGTAGTCTGCGAACCAACGTGCACCATTCTTTTCGATTTGAGCTGCTAATTGAGAGTCAGACTGTTGGCGTTTCTCACGTTGAACAGGATCAGAAATCCCTGGTGCTGCCGATTCGAGAATGAGTTCATCGATTGGTTGTTCAGGGAAAAGATGCGCAAACTGTAAGGCAATCCGTCCGCCCATCGAATAACCTAAGAGCGTGTAGCTTTTTCCGTGAAAAAGAAGAGCTACCAGTTCTTGAAGCTGTTGACAGATACTGGAAAGACTATAATTGTCTAAGGCTTCAGGTTTACTTGACTCCCCATGACCTATCAAATCTAAAGCAAAGATTTGATAACCAGTGATGTCTAAACTTTCCCACGTGAGCGCAGATTGACTAAAGCCGTGCAAGGCTAAGAGTGGCTTGCCCTCTCCGTGTACTCTGACATGAAAGTGATGGGCTCCAATCTGAATATATCTATCTTCAAATATCATAAAGCGTATATTTCTTGTGTAATTCTAGGCTTACATCCTTATCTGTTTTGACTTCCAACAGGTGCATACCTTTTTCGGCCAAACTTTGGTTAAATATTTGCTCAAAATCTTGATAGTCCGTGACCAGATGATAATCAAGTCCCATCAACTGAGCTAACCCTCCGAAATCGAGCCCATGTGGTGTCGAAAAGAGGTAGTCAAAGTGAGGTTGTCCTTTTTGAGCTAAGTGATGGAAAATACCACCACCATCATTGTTAAAGAGGACAATGGTCAAGTCCAACTGGTGAGTTTTACCAACTATCAAGCCATTAATATCGTGAAGCATGGAGAGATCACCCGTTAAGAGTACAGTGGGTTTCCCAGCTGTAGAAATCCCTAATGCCGTTGATTCTTGCCCATCGATGCCATTTGTACCCCGATTTCCTAAAAGATGGATATCCGCTTCCTGACTGCGCCAGAAGTAGTCAACATCTCGAATCGCCATGGAGTTTGAAATCAAGAGCTGTGAGTGGTCTGGAAGAAGTTTTTGCAATATGTGAACGTAACGTCCCTCAAAAGGAGCAGTTTCTTTTTCGACAGTACTTAGCTTTTGACGCATCACTTTTTGGAGCTCCTGCCACTTCGAAAGATGTTCTGAAGCATTCGACACAGGTTTCACAGCCTGACAAAAAGCATTAATATCGGCTTGGATGACTTGGGTTGTTGTTTGACTGGGATTACGATAGTCTAAAGCAGCATCAATTTGGATGTATTCTGCAGCTGGATTTTGACCAATCAGTTGCAGCACACGCTTAGAAACAGGAATTTGGCCAAACTGCAGGAAGTAATCGACTTTTAGTGATTTTATAAGCTGAGGATGAGCTAAAAAAGCATCATAGGCATCAATAATATTTGGATGGTTAAAATTACGTAAATTAGAAAGGGGATCAGCTAATATCGGAGCATTGAGCTTCTCCGACAGTGACAAGAGTGATTTCTGATAGTCGGAATTACTGTCCGGTCCTGCAAAGATGAGGACATTGCCCTTTAATTCTGGGATAAATGTGGGCTGCAGCTTACCTTTATGCAGTGAAAACTCTTTTCGTCCCTGTGGATAATTTTCAGGGCTTAAGTCAGGGATTAAAGGCTCACTGATGGGGACATTGATTTGAACAGCAGCAGCAGGAGGGTTTACTGCTGCCATAAAAGCGCGCTGTGCAACTTTGCGGGGATAAGTCCAAAAATTAATCTCGGTTGGTCTATTCAACTCTTCATAATGATTAACAAATTTACCAAAATAATCCGTCTGATTCACAGTTTGAGCTGCCCCGACAAATTGCAAATCATTGGGACGATCGGCACTGAGAACTATTAAAGGTATGCGGCTGTGTTTGGCTTCGGTAATTGCTGGCAAGTAATGTGCAGCAGCCGAACCAGAAGTACAGATGAGAACAACGGGACGCTGTTGTGACTTTGCAATGCCTAAAGCAAAGAAGGCAGCTGAGCGCTCATCAATGTTTACGTAGGTATCATATTTTCCATATTCTTCAAAAAGCATCGCAAGAGCCGTTGAGCGAGAACCAGGGCTAAACACGGCTTCTTGTACTCCCAAAAGGTAAAGTTCATCGACTAGTGGAGCTAGATATTCATTGTTCATCTTCAAGTGCCTCAAGTATTGTTTTTAATTTTATCTTTGTTTCATCAAATTCAGAACGGCAATCAGAGTCAGCGACAATGCCGCAGCCCGCATAAGCATAACAAGTATTCTCCATAAAAAGTGCAGAGCGAATGGCGACGATGAGTGTTCCGTTGCCATACTTGTCAATAAGGCCAAGCGGTGCAGCATATAAACCGCGTTCGTGTTTTTCATTTTCCCTTAAGAAGGAGAGAGCGGGCTGACTTGGCTCTCCCCCTAAAGCGGGTGTCGGGTGAAGATGCTTGGACCAGTCTATTATGGAGTGCTGCTTATCTGTAGTTGTAAGAAGAGTGCGCAAGTGATAGATATTTTTCAAAGCCATTGTACTGGTTTCACCGATACTGACATCTGATGATTTTTCTAGCATTTTTTCTTTGATTTTCTGGACAACTATTTGATGTTCAAGGCGATTTTTAGGGTCCTTCAATAACAGTTCTGCAGCATGCTTAACAGTTCGTGGCATCGTTCCTGCCAAAGCGTAACTCAGAATTTTATCCCCTTCTTTTTGGACCAATATTTCAGGAGATGCACCTAGGAAAGTTTTACCCGCTTTATGATAAGCAAAGACAAAAGCACCAGGGTTATTTTGCATCAGGCGCTTAATAATAGCTTCGATTTCAAAGGCACGCGAAGCAGTAAACTTTATTTCACGCGAAGCGACGATTTTTACCGTTTTCCCGCTTGTGATGCTTTCCTGAAGTTTATTGTAAAGCTCCTGCCAGGATGGATAATCATCAGGCTCTTCTTTGTAGTTATTTTTATTTTCTTTAATTTCTTCATCTTTCATATCAGGAAGATTGTCACAAGTTAAGACATAAGATTCAGTTGGCGTTTGAACAAAATAATGCTTAAAAGCAACAAGTTCATTACCGAAATCTTGCCAAAGTTCACCCTCTACTTCATTAAAAAAGCTTTGGCTGTAGAAGACATAGGGATAGTTTTCAATATCTTCTTCTTGAAGAGTGGTCAGTCTTTCACTCGCAATAATTAAAGTTTGCTTCTGGCTATCGTACCAAAAAAAACGCTCACTTGGGTCAGGAAAGGCAGACCAAAAGGCAAGCGGATGCTTTAAGTTGAGATTTTTCCGTCTATAATTCATAGTAATGAAATTATATCACAGATGAAGGAAGGAACGTGTTATAATAGGCTTGTTAAAAAAAATAAAGAAAACTGGAAAGCCTAAATGAATATCTATGTGAAGCTTGCTAAACAGCAAGAAATAGAAACGACAAGACTTCGGCTTCGTCCTTTTTCGATGAAAGACACAGAGGACATGTTTGAATACAGCTCTGTAAAGTCTAATCTGGAATTCGTTTTCCCCGCTCATCGCACAAAGCTACAGGTTGAAGCATTCATTGCAAATCATTTTATGAAACAACCGCTTGGGAAGTGGGCGATAGAGTTAAAAACTGAGCAAAAAATGATTGGTTTTATCCAGTTTACAAAGTTAGCTGAGCAAGACTCTGAACTTTCTTATGTTCTGAATAAAAACTACTGGAAACAAGGCCTGATGACTGAAGCACTTGAGACGCTGACCGACATCTGCTTGCATGAGATTGGTTTAAAAGCAATTTCACTCCATTGCGACAGTAGAAATTACGGCTCTATCCAAGTGGCTAAAAAAGTAGGTTATAAAAGAGCAGGGCAATACAAAGCCAGCAACCAATATAATATAGGTCGTATCTCACAATTTGAAAAATATACAATAAAAAATGGAAACAGTTAGTAGGAGTATTTCATGTCTAAACACGAAGAAATTCTAACTTATATAGAAAAACTTGACATTGGGAAGCAGGTCAGTGTACGTGGAATTGCTAACCGCTTAAAAGTAGCAGATGGTACTGCTTACCGTGCCATAAAAGAAGCTGAAAATCGCGGACTCGTAGCAGTTAACGATCGCTCTGGTACAATTCGGGTCTCAATTAAAGGTCAGAAAAGGAGCAATAAACTTACTTTTGGAAAAATTGCAGAAATAGCCAGCGCGGAAATTCTAGGTGGACATGCTGGACTTGATGTTGAATTTAGCCGTTTTTCCATCGGTGCAATGCAACCCGAAAGTGTCAAAAAATTTCTCATGAAAAACAGTTTGATGATTGTCGGTGATCGTAAAGACATTCAAAGTATGGCGCTTCATGGACAAAGCGCAGTGCTTGTTACAGGTGGTTTTGATGTGGACAAAGATGTCATTGACTATGCCAATGAAATGGGTATACCATTGATGCGCGCAACTTATGACACCTTTACTGTGGCTAACCGCATCAGTCATGCCTTGGCTAATGAGTTGATTAAAAAAGATATTATCACTGTAGCAGAAATCTCGCACGATCATCGACCAGCACTTCGAGAAGAAGATACGGTCAAAGACTTTATGGAAGTGATGAAGCGGACTAATTTGAGTCGCTTTGCTGTTGTTAACCCACACCGCGTCGTAGTTGGAGTGATAAGTATGCGCGATATCGCTCATAAAAGTCTGGATACACAGATTAATAAATTGATGAATTACCCCGACGTTGCTAAGCAAAAAATGACAGTTGCGAGTATTTCTCAAAAAATGATACACGAAGGCTACGATATAATGCCAATTGTGAACAAAGATTATACTTATGCAGGTGTGGTCACTAAGTCAGAAGTTTTGGAAAGCCTGCAAAGAAGTCAAGAGGAGAGCCAAGTCACTCATACTTTTAGTGAAGATATGTCCAGTAAAATCAGTGAAAAAGGGTCTGCTTATACTGTTATGATTGAACCTCTCATGGTTAACAATGTGGGGAATATCTCTAGCGCTGCCTTGAGTGAGATTGTGACCATTGTGGTTCAGAGAACATTGGATAAAAGACGGCGAAGAAATGTCATTCTAGAGTCTATAAATTTACACGTGATGGGTACAGTTGCTATTGATAATCTTTTGGAAATTTATCCAAAAGTGATCAATGAAACACGTCTAGGAGCAGTTGTTGATATCGAAATTTATTATATCAATACCATCATCGCAAAAGCTGTCGTCAATCTACAAATTACATAAGGAAAAGAAGATGAAAGAAATTATTACAAAAATCAAAGAATACGATACGATTCTTATTCACCGTCATAAAAATCCAGATCCCGATGCACTCGGTTCACAATGCGGACTTCGTGCCATTTTAAGAGAGAATTTTCCAGAGAAGAAAATCTATGCGGTCGGCTATGATGAGCCGACTCTGACATATTTAGCAGAAATGGATCAGGTAGAGCTTGATTCTGGAACATCTTATCTCAGCATTATCTGTGATACAGCCAATACTCCCCGCATTGATGATGACCGCTGGCAAAAAGCAGATTATGTCATCAAAATAGACCATCATCCAAATGAAGATGCCTATGGGGACTTGCTTTTAGTGGAACCTGAACGCAGCTCGGCCTCCGAAATCATTACTGACTTAGCTTTGACAGAAGGGTTAGCTCTGAATACTGAAGCAGCACGTCTTCTTTACGGCGGAATTGTTGGGGATACGGGTCGCTTCCTTTATCCTGCTACATCAGCGCAAACCCTGTATCTCGCGAGTAAGCTGGCTGAATTTGACTTTGATAGACCAGCACTGGGACGGGAAATGACTTCCTTTGATATGAAGGTGGCACGTTTACAAGGCTATGTTTATGAAAACTTAGAAATTTCCGAAAATGGTGCAGGCCGTGTGATTTTGAGCAGAGAAGTATTGGATAAATTTAACTTGCGTGATGCTGAAACTTCAAGCATTGTGGGTACACCAGGTAGTATCCGGGACGTAAAATCATGGGCTATCTTTGTGGAACAAGCTGATGGACACTATCGTGTACGTATGCGTTCGAAAACAGTTCCCATTAATGAGATTGCCAAAAGACATGATGGGGGCGGACATGCTTTAGCCTCAGGGGCAAATTCATATTCTTTAGAAGAAAACGAACAAATTTGGCAAGAGTTACAAGATAATCTAAATTAAAAAACTGATGGATAGAGTATCCATCAGTTTTTTTTAATTTTCAACAAAGTTCTTAAGTTTATCACCCGTTAAACCACCATTCAAGCCAATGAGCAGTTTAATCCGCGCTTTTTGTGAATTTACCTCAGGCGCAAACATAACACCTGCATCTGCTAACCTAGAGCCACCCCCTTCATAAGCATAGACGGGTTCGGCAATACCATTGAAGCAGCGTGACACGAGAACAACAGGGATATTAAGCTCCACAATTTTCATCAATTTTTGAGAAGCAGTTGGAGGGAGATTTCCTGCACCTAGGGCTTCAATAACGAGACCATCAAGACTACTTAGATCAAAAAGGTCAAAGACTTCCCCCGTCATACCTGCATAGGCTTTGACGATAGGTACTTTTCCTTCAACTGAAGAAACATCAAGGTGCTGATTTTCACCATCCGTATGGAAATAAAAAAGCTTATGCTTTGTAGCTAAGCCGACAGGCCCATGGGTTGGTGTCTGAAAAGTTGAAACATTCGTTGTATGAGTCTTAGTAACGTAACGTGCAGAATGAATCTCGTCATTCATAACGACGAGGACTCCACGATTACGAGAGGCATCATCTGCAGCGACACGAAGAGCACTCAGGAAGTTATAAATGCCGTCCGTGCCTAATTCATTGCTTGATCGCATTGCGCCAGTAAGGACTATCGGCATGCCACGAGGAATCGTTGAATCCAAGAAGAAAGCTGTTTCTTCAAGAGTATCTGTACCATGGGTGATAACAACACCATCAAATTCTTCATGATCAAAAGCTTTATTAATCCGGGTTTTAATCAACAGCATTTCTTTTGGTGTAATATGCGGACTTGGGAGATTAAAAATATCTTCCGTAATTACATGAATCGAGTCAAGGTGCATATCCACAGAATTCATGGGATTAACTGCGTTAGGAGCAACATGTCCATCGGCATCCTCAGCCATGGATATAGTTCCACCAGTATGCAACACTAAAATCTTTTTCATTACTCATAATTCCTTTCGAACTTCCATAAATTAAATTTATTATAGCATATTCTATAAAGTGTGCACCTCCACAAAAATAAAAATAACTGCTTTTTTTACTGCAAAAATTAGTGGAATTTCTCAAAGATTTGCCTTGAAAACAGGTAGTATTCATGGAATTTCAGAGGAAAAACCTGTATAATTAATAAGATAGAAAGTCTGAAAAGCAAAAGAAAAAACAGACCAAAAGCAAATTTAACACGTAGAATTTATATAAGGCAAGATAATGGACATAAAAGCAGTATTTTTTGATTTAGATGGCACACTTTTTACAGGTACAAGATCTGTTGCTCCAAGTACAAGGGTGGCGATTGATGAATTAAAACGTAAAGATATATTAGTAGGGATTGCCACAGGGCGAGGCCCTGCTTTTGCGTTACCTTTGATGGAAGAGCTCCATTTAGACTTTGCTGTAACTTACAATGGTCAATATATATTCACGCCGAAAGCAGTTTTGCATGCCGAAGAAATCGATAAGAGAACCTTGCGTAAAATCGTACGCTTTGCTAAAGATAATCACCGTGATATTTCATTGGGAGCCGCACATGGGGTTAACGGCTCAAAACTTTTAAAGTTTGGTGAGACGCGCGTGGCAGGTATCATTTCGGGGATACTGCCTTCTGGTACCTCAGGCATTGCTAGAAATAGTTTCAAGCATATAGTACGTCGGGTAATGCCTCAATCTAACTTTTTAAGTATTTTACGTGAGCCAATTTACCAAGTAATGATGGTGGCTACCGAATCGGAAACAGAAATGTTGGAAAATGAATTTCCTAATTTAATGATTACGCGTAGTAACCCTTATTCAGTAGATATGATTCCTTGTAATTCAGGAAAATTACGTGGTATAAAAATGATTGGCGAACAGTATGGCTTTGATGAGCAGCAAGTTATGGCATTTGGAGATTCTGAAAATGATTTGGAAATGCTGACACATGTGGAGTATGGTATTGCTATGGGTAATGCCTCAGACCATGTCAAAGAAAAGGCTATTCATGTCACAACAAGCAATAATCATGACGGAATAGCGAAAGCTCTAGCACATTATGGTTTGATAGATTTTTCTACAACCAATAACTTTATTTCACGGGACCAAAACTTTAATAAAGTCAAAGAATTCCATAAGATGATGGATGGGCGGAGTCAAGAAATTCCTCGCGCATTTCCGCCGATGGAAGCTGGCTATCGGGCTGGGTTCAAAGTAGAAGAGATTGTAGAATTCCTCTATGCCTCAGCGAATGGTGACATAGATAAGTTTGATGAATTAACACAAAATATGCATGCAGATATCGATAAGGCTGTAAGTAAGGTTAAACGTAAAGCTAAGGAAGAAGCACCCTTGATTGGAGAAGTGGATGCGTTGATTGACCTGCTTTATTTTACTTATGGTAGCTTGGTGCTTGCCGGTGTAGATCCTTATGATATCTTTAATTTCGTCCATGCTGCAAATATGGGCAAAATTTTCCCAGATGGTCAACCGCACTTTGATCCCGAAACACACAAGGTTTTGAAACCCGAGGATTGGGAGGAAAAATATGCCCCCGAAGGAAAAATTGAACGTGAGTTAGAAAGACAGAAAAGAATCGCCTTGCGGAAAGCACGTTTGCGTGAAGAAGATAATAAGAGAAAATAAAAATATTAAATCGCTGCACGGCGGTTTTTGTCTATTCTATGTTTGGGCCCCAAACTCCAAATAAAAAATATGTTATAATGGAGCAGATATAAGCAGATGATTAGGGAGTTTTAGGTAAAAATGAATAAGTTTAAAGCGGTGATTTTTGACATGGACGGTGTCCTCGTTGACACAGAACAATTCTATGCTCAAAGACGCGAAGAATTCTTTAGCAGTCACAAAATTTCAATCAGCCATATGAATCATTCAGATTTCATTGGAGGAAATATGCGAGAAATCTGGCCGCAGATTTTAGGGGTGGACTTTGATCAAGAAGAAGCTGCAATTTTACATGCTGCTTATCTGGATTCAAAAAATAAAAATCCTCTACCTTACAAAGACTTACTTTTCCCTGATGTTAAAGACGTTTTGGATGCTTTGCAAAATGACCATTTTAAAATTGGTCTTGCTTCAAGCTCTTCCATGCAGGATATTAATGAAATGATCAGTACACATGGTTTACGCTCTTATTTCCAGTCAATTCTTTCAGGAAACGATTTGAAGGCAACTAAGCCGGATCCAGAAATTTATCAATTAAGTATGAAAGCTCTCGATGTTAAGCCTGAGGAAACTTTAATTATTGAAGATTCGGAAAAGGGTATCACCGCGGGTAAAGCTGCAGGGGCAACGGTATGGGCGATCAAAGACACACGCTTTGGGATGAATCAATCAGCTGCCGATGCGTGGTTTCCTAATTTGACAACAATTAAAGAAGCGCTGGAAAATAACTAAGTAGACTTATATAAAATCATGAAGGAGTAGAAAATGAAAATTGTACAGAGGTTTTCACCAGTAACAATTGTGCTAGCTATGGCTATCGTGCAAGCATTGGAAAGTTTCTTGCTTATCTTTTCAGGTTCACGATTGGTGGCAGTGTTCTACCTTTTTCTTATGAATGTCATTATCACAACGGTTATTTTGATACAAGCACGAAATTACCGTTTAAGAAGAGTAGAATTCATCAGAAAAATTAATGATGAAGCAGAAAACTCCCTTAATGCAACACTGGACAATATGCCCATTGGGGTTATCCGTTATAATAAAGACACCTATGAACCAGAGTGGTTTAATCCGTTTATTGACTTGATTTATCATGGTGATGATCGTGTTCTCGATAAAGATGAAGTAAAAGAAATTATTCAAAAGTATCATGATGAAAGAAATCAATTTTTTACAATTGAGAAGAAGAAATATTTTATTACTCTTGATGAGGAAAAAAACCTTCTTTATCTCGCAGATGCTACATCCGAGGCAAATAGTCGTGAAAGTCTTCAAGAAAGCCGTGCCGTAATTGGCAGTATTTCTGTTGACAACTATGACGATGTTACTGATTTGATTACGGATAGCGAACGCACTAAAGTAAATAGCTTGATTGCGAGTAACTTAGAGAGCTTTGCTATTAAATATGGCGTTTATTTACGCCGTGTATCAAGTAGCCGTTATTATTTTTTCTGTGACTATCGTATTTTAAACAGAATGATCGAAGATAAGTTTTCTTTATTGAAAGACTTTCGTAAGAATTCCGCTGAGAGTAAGATACCGCTAACTTTATCTGTAGGTGTTTCTTATGGATGGAATGATTTTCCTAGTATTGGGAAAACTTCCCTTAATAATTTGGAGCTTGCCTTAGTTCGTGGGGGTGACCAGGCTGTTCTGAGAGAAAATACTCCCCAAGCTAAAACCGTTTATTTTGGAGGTAACTCCCAAAGTCGCACTCAAAAATCAAGAACACGCGCACGGGCCATCTCGACAGCACTCCAAACGATTATCAGTGAAAGCGAAGATGTCTTTATCGTAGGGCACCGCTTCCCAGATATGGATGCTCTTGGGGCAGCCATCGCGATGAAAAACTTTGTCAATATGTCTGGCAAAGAAGCTTATGTGGTATATGACCCAGAGCAACTTATGCCTGAAGTAAGTCGTGCAATTGATTTAGTAAATGAAACAGAAGAAGGATATGCGCATATCATTAAGCTTGATACGGCCTTTGATATGAAAACTCCTAATTCTTTATTGATTATGGTTGACCATTCGAAGACAAGTCAAACTTTAAATCTTGATTTTTACAAATCATTTACTAAACTGGTAGTTATTGACCATCACCGACGTGACGATGACTTCCCTGAACATGCTCTACTTTCATATATTGAATCTAGTGCAAGCTCAGCTAGTGAATTAGCTGTTGAATTATTGCAGTTCCATGAATATAACGCTAAAATGACCGTGACTGATGCCAGCATCGCCCTCGCAGGAATTGAGTTAGACACAAAACACTTTACGAAAGCGACGACATCACGTACCTTTGAAGTGGCAGCTTATCTACGCTCCCAAGGTGCCGACAACAACTTGATTAAAGGAATTTTAGCGACAGAGTTTGAGAAATACAAAAAAATTAATGAAATTATTCTCAATTCAGAGTTTGTCGCTCCAGGTGTTGTTGTAGCTTTAGGTAAACCAGAACATAAATACGATAATGTTGCTACAGCTAAAGCAGCAGATACCTTATTGGATATGGCAGGAGTTCAGGTTGCTTTTGCGATTACAAACCATCAAAATGGTTATGTATCGATTTCTGCCCGATCATTTAAAGATTATAACGTTCAGACTATCATGGAAGCTATGGGCGGCGGCGGACATTTTAATGCAGCCGCAACTCAAATATATGAACGAAATATTAGCGAAGTCAAAGAAGACCTAATAACAGTAATTAAGGAAAGAGAGAACGAACAATGAAAGTAGTATTTTTATCAGATGTAAAAGGACAAGGAAAAAAAGGCGAAATCAAAGAAGTACCGACAGGCTATGCAAATAATTTTCTTCTTAAAAAAAATCTAGCTAAAGTTGCAACAAGTGCAGCTGTGGCAGAACTTCAAGGAAAGACTAAAGCGAAAGAAAAGGAAGAAGCCGAAGAACTTGCTGCAGCAAAAGAGTTGAAAAAATTCCTTGAAAAAGATGATGTCATGGTTGAAATCAAGATGAAGGTTGGGACTACAGGTCATACATTTGGTGCTGTGGACAAAGCAGACATCGCTAAAGCACTTCAAGGACAGTTGGATGTCAAAGTTGATAAACGTAAGATTCAATTGATCAATAAAATTCAAGCTCTTGGAATTAAAGATGTTCCAATCAAATTGCATCGTGATGTAACTGCTATAGTGAAAGTCAAAGTAAGCGAGAGATAAAAATGCCTGATATTGATATTATCAAAGCACCACCACAAGATTTAGCCGCCGAACAAGCTGTTTTGGGGGCTATTTTCCTCGATAGTGAACGCTTGATTGAAGTAAAAGAATTCCTCTCAACGGATGACTTTTATAAAAATGCGCATAAGATTATTTTTCGCGCAATGGAACATTTGTCAGACAATCGTGAAGCTATAGATGTTTTGACCGTGCGCTCACTCCTTGAAAATCAAAATGATTTGGAAACCATCGGGGGTATTGCTTACATCGCTGAGCTGGCAACGGCTACACCGACGGCAGCTAATGCCTCTTATTATGCAAAGATTGTCGCTGAGAAGTCTTTATTACGCCAGCTGATTAATAAATTAACACAGAGTGTTGAAAAGGCTTATAGCCAAGAAGATCCAGCTGAGGACGTGCTCGCCGAAGCAGAGAAAGCCTTGATTGATGTCCAGCAAGGACGGAATACATCAAGTTTTCGTCGCATTTCAGAAGTTTTGTCAATGAATCTGGATGACTTGGAAGAGCGGGCGAAGCAAAAGTCAACGATTACTGGTATTGCTACAGGCTATCCAGCCTTAGATGCAATGACAACAGGTCTGCACGAAGAAGAGCTAATTATTCTTGCGGCGCGTCCCGCCGTTGGTAAAACAGCCTTTGCCCTTAATATTGCACAGAATATTGGAACGAAGCAAGATAAAACAGTCGCTATTTTCTCTTTGGAAATGGGTGCTGAAAGTTTGGTTAACCGGATGCTTGCGGCCGAAGGTACGATTGAATCGCATAACTTACGTACCGGTCAGCTTAATGATGAAGAATGGAACCAGTATTTTATTGCTATGGGAACACTCTCGAAGGCGAGTATCTATATTGATGACACACCTGGTATTAAAATCACTGAGATCCGTGCACGATCACGTAAACTCGCCCAAGAAACCGGAAACTTAGGATTGATTGTCATTGACTACTTGCAGCTCATTTCTGGTACTGGACGTGAAAATCGTCAACAAGAGGTCTCTGAAATTTCTCGTCAGTTAAAGATTTTGGCAAAGGAACTCAAAGTTCCTGTTATTGCCTTAAGTCAGCTTTCACGTGGGGTCGAACAACGCCAGGATAAACGTCCTGTACTATCTGATATACGTGAATCTGGATCTATTGAACAAGATGCTGATATTGTTGCTTTCCTCTACCGTGATGATTATTATGATCGTGCGGGCGCAGACGATGAGGATGATGGGTTTAATGAAGTTCCAGAAATTGACAATAAAGTCGAAGTTATTATCGAAAAAAACCGTTCAGGAAGTCGTGGTACTGTGGAATTACTCTTCCTGAAAGAGTATAATAAATTTGCTAGTATCGATAACCGATATGCAGACTAGCATTTCTAGTGCTATTCATGTTATAATGGATAAGATTTAAAATTTAAAATGGTAAGCTAGGCGGAAAACGCCTGTCTTTGCATTTCTAGAGAAAAATTGGAGAGTAAAATGGATAACCAAAATCAAAGCCAAGAAGTAGGAAAAATCGTAGATATTAGAAAACAAGTTGAAGAACATGTTGGCCAAACCATTGAAATTACATCACAATTTGGACGTAAACGTGAAAACCGTCATAAAGTCAACCTGATTGAAACTTATGCTACTCACTTTGTGATTGAGAACATCCCGGCTCGTGGGCCAAAAACAACAGAGTCTTATCAATATGCTGATATCCTGACTCAAACTATTTTGATTCACTACCCAAATAAATAATTAAAATCCCGCGGCGATTCTATTCTTGAGAGAGTGAATTTCTTGCTTCAGGATTCCAACCTCACTCAACAATAATTTGTTTTGTAAAATCCAAAGAAAGGAGAAAATATGACATCTTCAAGCCTCTCAATGATACCTGTCAAAGGTGGTTCAGGCAATGCTTATGTCGGCGAAAGTGATAATAAGCGTGTTTTTATTAAAAAAAATTGTAGCCCTTTTTTGACGAGTGTCTATCTTGAAGGTATTACGCCACAAGTCCTGTGGACAAAGCGTACAGCAGAAGGTGACATGTTAGCTGCACAACCTTGGATTAATGGTCATACATTGAAACCTGATGAAATGAATGATCATCGAATCGGACAAATTTTGCGACATCTACACCAAAGTGAAAAACTCATTGAGGCGTGTAGAAAGTTAGGAAATGAGGTTATGCTTCCAGCAGATCTCTTGGATCAGGTACTGAGTAAAAGTTCAATCTTTGAGACAAATGGTTTTTTAGCAAATGTAGTTGTTGAGCTATCAGAAAATCTTCCTGAGTTAGAAGCAAAGGATATTACAGTTGTCCATGGAGATGTGAACCATAAAAACTGGCTGGTTGATGATGAGAGTGATAAGGTCTATCTCGTAGATTGGGATACAGTGCTTTTGAGCAGTTCACTGGTTGACATTGCGCATGTTCTGACCCACTACATAGAACCAGAAAATTGGGAAGAATGGTTGAAACATTCAGGATATGGCTCTTTCCCGAATATGGAAAAAGATCTGATATGGTATGGAAAACTCTCTTTTCTACGCCAAATATCAGAATATATGGCAAGGGATCAACTCAAGGAAACGGAGCAAGAAATAGCACGTTTTCAGAATTTTTGTCGTTTGTTTTAAAAAATTAGATAATGAAATAGGAGGCTTGCCTTCTTATTTTTTCAATAAATAGGAGAAAAAATGCGCGTAAGAAACCGTAAAGGCGCTGCTGAACACTTAGAAAATAACGCACATGTTGTTGTGGAAAACCCCGCAGACTTTAAAGGCCGTTGGGCGGAACGCTTTGGGAATGACCATCCCATTCATATTGAAGTTGGTTGTGGTAAAGGTGGTTTTATTACCGGGATGGCTGCTCAAAACCCTGATATAAACTATATTGCTATTGATATGCAACTGTCTGTTTTATCCCATGCCCTAGATAAAGCTCTAGAAGCGGAATTACCTAATGTACAGATGATGCTGGTTGATGGAGCAGCATTAACAGAATATTTTGAAGATGCAGAAGTATCAAGAGTTTATCTGAATTTTAGTGATCCATGGCCAAAAACACGCCATGAGAAACGCCGTTTGACTTACAAGTCGTTCTTAGAAACTTATGAACAAATCTTGCCAAAAGAAGGAGAAATTCATTTCAAAACCGACAATCGTGGACTTTTTGAATATTCCTTAGCAAGTATGAGTCAATATGGTATGATTTTAGAAAAAGTATGGTTGGACTTGCATGCAGATGAAGAATTTGCCAAAGTCAATGTAATGACAGAATATGAAGCAAAATTTTCAAGTAAAGGGCAAGTAATTTACCGTTTAGAAGCAAAATTTCCAAAGAGAGGTTAAGCCATGAGATGTCCAAAATGTCAATCTGAATCATCGAGAGTAGTTGATTCACGTCAAGCAGACAACATGATCCGTCGTCGCCGTGAATGTGAAAGCTGTGGCAATCGCTTCACAACTTTTGAACGTATTGAAGAAATGCCACTTTTGGTCATTAAACGTGACGATACTCGCGAAATATTTAACAGAGATAAAATTATTACAGGTGTTGTACGTAGTGCACGTAAACGTCCCGTGAGTAGTGAAGCCATCGAGAAGCTGGTTGATCGGGTGGAACAAAGAGTACGTAAATTAGAAAAAAATGAAGTACATACAGAAGTGATTGGCGAGTTCGTTATGGAAGAATTAATGGATTTGGATGACATCACTTATGTACGTTTTGCTAGTGTTTATCGCTCATTTAAAGATGTAAGTGAATTAGAAGATTTACTTAAAAATATTACCAAAAAAGATTAAGAAAGCTTTAGTTTAAGAGAAAAAGGATTAAATATGAGACCAGGCGATTCATTTAGTATTCTAAATCGAGGAAAAATCAGCTTTGATGCCGATACTTTTTCGCTACTTTACTTGCCAATTATTGGGCGAGATGCTTTTGGACTTTATCAACTCTTGCGCGTTTTTTCAACGGGCAAGATTTCTCATTTTTTGGAGTACCTTGATTTTGGTCTTAATCCCTTCATTGATGCCTTAGATAAACTTTCAGGTATAGGACTGGTTCGGGTTTTTGACAAACAACCTGGCTATCTTTTAGAAGTCAAGAGTCCCTTGAATTTTGAAGAATTTTTGGCGGATGACTTCTATAAACAATTATTAATTTCTCGTATTGGAGAAAATAAAGTCAATGCTCTGGCTACTAAAAATGAACCAGATGCTTTAGAAGTTACTAAAAAATTTCATGAAGTCTATTCGGTGAAGTTTGAACCTACCTATACCGTCGCACAAACGGAAAGGTTTGATCTGAGTTCCTTTAAAAGCATTATGGAAAATCAACATTTGACTTTTGCCAATGAAACTCAAGATATTCTTGTGCTCTATAGTTTAGCTGAAAAATTTGATTTGAACTGGTATGAACTTTTTAAAGCAGCAGAACGAACGGCTAATGCAGATAAAACTTTGAATACAGCCAATCTTACGAGAATGTTAGCTGGTAAGTCAGAACCTTTGCCAGCACTGTCTGAATTTCCTCAAGGCTTCCAAGATTTGATTGTTATTAGTAAAGAAGTTAGCCCTAGAGATTTCCTAACCAAACTTAAGCAGCAGGCTGGCGGATATGCTTCACAAGAAGAAATAAAAATCCTTAATAATCTAAGCAAGCAAAATATTGTGGATGAAGTTCAAAATATTTTGATACACTATGTCTTGATTCAGCAAGAAAATTCTAGTCTTAATGCGCGTTTTGTAAATACTCTGGCTAACGACTGGCTTCGACACAAGGTTTATAATGCAGAAGCTGCAGTAAAACGTATCTTAGCGCGTCAACAGCAGGCAAAAGAAAAACAAACCTCTAATAAGACACATAAAAGTCAAGGAAAACTGGTGAAAAAAGCACCTGAATGGTCAAATGCAAGTTATGTCAATACGACCAGTGCAGAAGAAATTGCAAAGTTTGAGCAATATAAAGCTTCACGTCGTAAGAACAAGAAGGAGAAGTGAACATGGAATCAATCGGAGAACTTTTAAGTAAGCGCCCAGATGTGCGCGGAAACTTTGATAAACTTGTGGCTGAAGTGATGAAAAATGAGCAAGTTCAGGCTTTTATTTCAGAAAATCAAATGACTGAAGATGAAATTCAACGCAGTTATTCCAAATTTTATGAGTTTGTTAAGGAACGTAAAAAATTCGAAGAACACGAGAAGATGGCAGCAGAAGGTTATGAGCCAGTTTTAACCATGAATCACGGTTATGCAGATGTAGCCTATCAGACAACGGCAGAGCTTGCGGCTCGTCAAGAAGCAAGCAGCCAGTTACGTCGTGTCAAAATTATTGGTCTCCCTAAAGAAATGAAGCATATTGATTTTTATGGAGATGTCTTCACTGATAATCAAAATCAATTTGATCTGTTTCGCAAGGTTGAGAACTTTATTGATAATTTTCCTCAAGAAAAGGGACTTTATATCTATGGGGATTTTGGTGTCGGAAAATCCTTTATTATGGCTGCTATGGCTAATGAGCTTTCTTCTAAAAAAGGCGCCTCAACGACATTATTGCACTATCCAACTTTTATTTCGGATTTAGATTTTGACAATGCCAAATATTGGGTTAATGAAATCAAAAAAGTTGAAGTCTTAGTTTTAGATGATATTGGTGCTGAGATGAATAATGCTTGGGTACGAGACAGTATCCTTCAAGTTATTTTACAGCACCGTATGCAGGAAAATCTACCAACATTTTTCACATCAAATTTAAATATGGCTGAGCTTGAATTGCATTTGGCTGAGACAAAAAAGACAGATGAAATATGGCCAGCCAAGCGTGTTATGGAACGCGTAAAATATTTAGCCTCTGAGGTTCATCTAGAAGGAGTGAATCGTCGTCATGAATGAAACAATCAATTTGATGATGCAACACAGTTCAGTTCGTAACTTTACGGATGAAAAAATTCCAGAAGAAGTTTTAAAAACAATTATTGATGCTGGCCGTGCGGCGCCTAACTGGAAAAACTTCCAATCTTATTCGATTATTGTTGTACAATCCCAAGAGCAAAAAGATGCCATTTTTGCACATCAACCACAGAAAGCAATTAAAAATTGCGCAGCATTCTTAGTTTTTGTAGGGGATTTAAACCGAGCTCAAACGGCAGTACAAATGAATGGTGGAGCTTTTCAACCCGAGGGTGTAGAATCACTTCTAATTACATCTGTGGATGCTGCAGTAGCAGGGCAAAATGCCTTACTTGCAGCACAGTCATTGGGCTATGGTGGAGTAATGGTTGGTTTGATTCGTGACCAATCTGCTGAACTGTCCAAAATCTTGGAGCTGCCGGATTATACGTATCCCATTTTTGCTATTGCTTTAGGTAAAGCAGCACGTGTAAATCCTGTGAAACCTAGATTACCCCACGATGCTGTGGTTTTCCCAGAAAAATATATCCATCAAGATGAAGAAGTGATTCGTCAGTATGATAAGCTTCAGGATGATTATGCAGGTGCTCGTCGTTTGAATTCGACTTGGTCAAGTCGTATGGCTGACCAGTGGGGGAAACCAGAAATTAGCTCCTCTACGGAAAACTTGAAGGAGAAAAAACTTCTATGAAGAAAATTTTAGCTCCCAAGTTATTAGCAGAACTGGATAGTGTAGAATTTGCTGATTTAGAAGACAATGAAGCTTATCAAGTAGAGCTTAAAAATCAGGAGATTTTGATAGAAAACCGCCAATTATTTAGTGGTTGTCGTTTGCAAAACATTAGTTTTGAGCTTTCCGTAACAGCAGATTTAGAATTTACGGATTGTGTTTTTGAAAAGTGTGATTTTTCTAATCTTGCTTTTTCCAAATTTGGTTTTTATCGTTGTCTTTTTAAAGACTGTAAATTATTAGGAACTGAATTTACAAATTCTTTCTTACAAGATGTACAGTTCCAGAATAGTCTTCTCAACTATGTGAACTTTTCAAGTGCACGGTTGAAAAGTGTGTGTTTCTCAGATAATATGATGAAAGAAAGTCTTTTTATTGCTTGTCAGTTTAAACAGGTCAAATTTGAAGGAAATGATTTAGAACAGACGAATTTTTGGGAAACCTCACTTTCAGGTATTGACTTTTCAACAAATCAGTTTGAAAGACTCGATGTAAGTCCAGAGCTGGCCAAAAATATCAAAGTCAATTTGAGTCAGGCTTCTTTTTTTGCTGCTTTGCATGGGATTGATATTGTTTAAGTCTTTAATTTTCGAGACTTTTTCTTTCTCAATCCGTTGGAGTATATCAACTAAATACAAAATCGCTTTTTCATTAAAGCGATTTTTAAAATAGGCAAAATTAAATTTTTAAGGAACAGTCCAATCTTTAAAGAAAACGTTTTCTTGTTTTGGACTTAAGTTGTGATTTTACCTAAAAAAATTACGCTATAATTTAAATGTGAGGAAAAAAGATGCTTAGTTATAACTTAGATATCCTACTATTTTCAGAAAGACGTTTCTGGAAACTTGAAAAAGTCCTTGAACTTACGGGCCTTCACGCGCAAGAATTTCAAAGACAACTTGTTGAGCTCAATAAGACATTGCAAGAGCGAAACCAAAGACCCTTAGAATTTAAAGATGAGGTATTAGCCCTTCCCGAGAAAATAGAAAACTTTGAAGAAATTCGGTTTAAATTGCAAGAAAATGCACTTACACTGAGTGAATCTAAAAGACAATGTCTCATTTTTCTGCTCAGCTTTTCCCAACTCTCTTCATTATCTATTAGTGATTTCCAACTTCTTCTTAATGTCAGTCGAAATACTATTTTATCCGACATTAAAAAATTGCGAAACCGCCTAGCGAAAACAAATCTTAGCTTGGAATACTCACGTAAAGCAGGCTTCTGTTTATTAGGTGATGAACAAGAATTACGTCGCACAGCTTGGAACTTTTTGCAAGTACTGAAAGATGAGGAAGATTATTATGTTCTCTCCAAATATCTGAATAATAAAAATCAGTTGTTTATTTATGAGATAGGACAAAAAACGAGTCTTTTTATGGAAGAGCTTAGCGTTCAGGTGGTGCATAGCCGTTATATTCCCATGCTGATTTATCTTGCCCTACTTCAAGCACGTCTTGGGAGCCAAGACCTGTTTCAGCAAAATTTGAAAGAAATTGAAGCTCTCATAATGGCTATGAGTGACGGCAATTTTGAAAAAAAAGGTTTTGATTTCCTTTACCGTATCGGTTTTGAAATCATGGAAAATGTTATGAAATTAACAGCAGTAGAGTTCGAAGATTTTACAAAGACTTTTTCTGCTTTGCGGGCGCATCTTGTTCCAGCATATTTTCGTCTAAAGTATCATTACGAGATTGATAATGTCCTTTTAACCAAAATCAAAACAGAATATGCCTCACTATTTGAATTAATGGATTTGGCCTTAATGCCTCTTCGTGAAGCCTGTGGTGAAATTTCGGAAGGAGAACGTGCCTACTTTGTAATTCTTTTTGGAGGAGAAATTTATAAGAAAAAATATACACAAAACATACGAGCTATTGTTTTATGTGTGAATGGGATTAGCTCCAGTTTGATTATGCGTAAACGGTTGGAAAATATGTTTCCGAGTATGACCTTTCTTCTGAGCTCAGCTGCTTCAGACCTAGACAAAATTCCTGCAAGTTCTTATGACATTATTTTTTCAACTGTTCCTGTTCTAACGGAAAAGAAACTCTATGTGATGTCTGCATTTCCAGATATTGAAGAAGAAACAAAGCTTTATAATCAAATTTCACAAGATTTTGATTTGCCAGGTTTTTATAAACCCAATGCTCAAGCCATCCTACGTGCTATAGAGCCCTATGTTGACATTAAAAGCAATGCCACTAAAAAGCAACTGACGCGCATCATAGATCGCAAACTTAATAATAAAAAAACAGAAAGTGAGGCATTAGGAGTAATGCTTTCAGATTTATTAACTAAAGAAAAAATACAATTTACAGAACAAAAGCTGGATTGGAAATCGGCAATCGAGCTTGCTGCTCAGCCTTTACTCACTCAGGGTGAAATTGAGGAATCCTATATTTCCGCGATTATTAACCGTGTAGATGAGTTTGGCCCTTATATTGATCTTGGTATGGGGATTGCGCTGCCTCATGCTCGTCCAGAAGATGGTGTAAATAAGCTAGGAATGTCCTTCTTAAGATGTGACCAGCCTGTTTATTTACAAGATGATCCAAAGCATGAAATTAAAGTATTTATTGTGTTAGCAGCAATCGATAATGAAACACATCTCAAAGCATTATCAACCCTGACACAGATTTTATCAAATAAAGAAGAATTAAATAAAATGCTCACGGCAGAGACGGTAGCAGAACTTGAACAAATATTTTCAGAAAAAGAAGGAGAATAATATGAAAATCGCATGTGTATGTCAATCAGGATTAGGAACAAGCTTCATGGTACAAATGAATCTACAAGCACTTTTACAAGAGATGGGCTTGGACATCAATGAATTTGAATTGGATCATATGGATGTAGGTTCAGCTACTCCTGACTCAGCCGACTATTTCTTTGTAGAAGCCACTTTGACGACAGCATTACCAAATCTTCCGGAAGAAAAAATTGTTCCTCTCTCTTCAATTATTGACCGTGAGGCAGCGCGTGAAGCTCTGGTGAAGGTGTTGGATGAAAGAGGAATTGCGCACAGCTGATCCAAATTTGAAAAATAATTTGAAAAAATAAACTTAGGAGAACAAACAAAATGAATGGAGTTTTAAACTTTATTGTCTCTGTCGCGACAACACCCGCTCTTTTGGTCGGATTGATTGCGATGCTCGGTCTTATTTTACAAAAGAAACCAGCTACAGCTGTTATTCAAGGTTCTGTCAAAACCTTTGCTGGATTCTTAGTTTTAGTTGGAGGAGCCGGAATCTTAGTAGGAGCTCTTGCACCCTTTGCCGATATGTTCCAACATGCCTTCCATGTGAAAGGGATTGTTCCAACAAATGAAGGCGTCGTTGCTCTAGCTCTTGTTGAGTATGGCACACCAACAGCATTGATTATGCTTGTCGGGATGATTGTGAATATCTTACTGGCACGTTTCACAAGATTTAAATATATTTTCTTGACTGGCCAAGCAATGCTGTATGTTTCTTGTATGGCAGCAGTTATTCTTGTTTCTGCAGGTATGGGGGAAAGCTGGCAGACAATCCTTCTTGGAGGAATTTTTGAAGGGACACTCTTAACAGTTACACCAGCACTGTGCCAACCTTTCATGCGAAAGATTACAGGAACAGACAACGTAGCTATGGGCCATACCGGGAACATGGGCTATGCTCTTGCGGGTTGGTTAGGAAAAACGTTTGGAGATTCTGATCCAGAAAAATCAACCGAAAAACTTAATATTCCTAAATCACTAGGTTTCTTACGTGATTCAACTGTTTCGATTTCATTATTGATGGCGGTTGTCTATATTCTTTTGGCTATTGCTGCAGGTCCTGCTTATGTAGAAGCAGAACTGTCTGGAGGGACAAACTTTGTTATCTTTTCATTGGTTCAAGCTGGAACTTTTGCTGCCGGTTTCGTCGTCGTCCTGCAAGGGGTACGTATGATTTTGGCAGAAATCGTTCCTGCATTCCAAGGGATCGCACAAAAATTAGTACCTAACTCTAAACCCGCCTTAGATGTTCCAATCGTCTTTCCCTATGCACCAAATGCGGTATTGATTGGTTTCTTCGTTTCATTTATCACAGGCTGCTTGTCAATGGTTGTCATGCTCGCTATGGGGATAACAGTTATCATTCCAGGGGTTGTAGGACATTTCTTCTGCGGAGCAGCTGCAGCTATCTTTGGTAATGCTAATGGTGGACGTCGTGGTGCCGTAATCGGCTCTTTCGCAAACGGCCTCCTCTTGTCTTGGTTGCCACTTTTCATTATTCCATCACTCGGAGCTTTCGGTGCAGATGCATCAGCAACCTTTGCGGATACGGATTATCTGATTCCAGGTATTGTTATCGGTCGTGTTGGGGAAATGGGATCCGGGGCAATTACTGCACTTATCCTTGGTTTCTTGGCTATCGTCTTAATACTGAGTGCAGTCTTGAATGCACGCGACAAATCAAAAGCCTAACCTAATGTAAACGTTTACAAAAATCAGCTTTCGTTCAGGAAAACTGATTTTTTAGTAAAGTGAAAATAAAAAACGTTTTCAATTATGTTATAATATAATGTATTATTAAAAGATTAAATGGAGATAAATATGTTTGACTACACTGATCAATTGGCTGTAAATTCAATCCGTACATTGTCAATGGATGCAATCCAAAAAGCAAACTCTGGCCACCCAGGTTTACCAATGGGTGCAGCACCGATGGCTTACGTACTTTGGAGCAAATTCTTGAACGTGAACCCACAAACAGGACGTAAGTGGTCTAACCGTGACCGTTTTGTACTGTCTGCAGGTCATGGTTCAGCAATGCTCTATAGCCTTTTACACTTGGCAGGTTACAAAGTATCAATCGAAGATTTGACAAACTTCCGTCAATGGGAATCAAAAACTCCAGGACATCCAGAAGTGAACTGGACAGATGGTGTAGAAGCAACTACAGGTCCTTTGGGGCAAGGTATTGCTAATGCTGTAGGTATGGCAATGGCTGAAGCTCATTTGGCAGCTACATATAATAAACCAGGATTTGAAATCGTTGACCATTATACATATGCCCTTAACGGTGATGGTGACCTTATGGAAGGTGTCTCACAAGAAGCAGCTTCTTTGGCAGGTAAATTGAAACTTGGAAAACTTGTTCTTTTCTATGACTCAAATAATATCTCTCTTGATGGTGACTTGGATAAGTCATTTATTGACGATATTAAAATGCGTTTTGAAAGCTATGGTTGGCAACACCTTTTGGTTAAAGATGGCAATGATATGACTGAAATCGCAGCAGCGATTGAACATGCAAAAGCTGAAACAGACAAACCAACAATTATCGAAGTGAAAACTGTAATCGGTTATGGCTCTGAAAAACAAGGAACATCTGCTGTTCATGGCGCTCCTCTTGGTGCTGAAGGTATTGCATTCACTAAAAAGGCTTACGGCTGGGATTATCCTGAATTCACTGTACCTGAAGAAGTAACAGAACGTTTCCGTCAAACGCTTAATACGCGTGGTGAAGCTATGGAAAAAATCTGGAACGATACTTTCGAAGCTTATTCTGAAAAATATCCAGAACTTGCCGAACAATATGTTAAAGCTTTTGAAAATGAAACACCTGAGTTAGATTTAACAAAACACGAATTAGGCTCAAGCAAAGCATCACGTGTCACATCACAAGAAGCTATCCAAGAACTTTCAGCACAAATGCCAAACCTTTGGGGTGGCTCAGCTGACTTATCAGCTTCAAACAACACAATGGCTAAAAATGATACAGACTTTATGCCAGATAACTATGCAGGCCGTAACATCTGGTTTGGTGTCCGTGAGTTTGCTATGGGAGCAATCATGAATGGTATCGCTCTTCATGGTGGTTCACGTGTATATGGTGGGACTTTCTTTGTCTTCAGTAACTACATGTTGCCAGCAGTACGTATGGCCGCTTTGCAAGAATTGCCAGTAACATACGTATGGACCCATGATTCTATCGCTGTTGGTGAAGATGGTCCGACACATGAGCCTGTAGAACAATTAGCAGCAGTACGTTCTATGCCAAACTTGGACACTATCCGACCAGCAGACGGAAATGAAGTGATTGCTGCATGGCGTCGTGCAGCTTCAAGCAAAGATCGTCCAACAGCACTTGTCTTAACACGCCAAAACTTACCTGTACTTGAAGGCACAGCGCAATTAGCAGAAGAAGGTTTAAACCGCGGCGCTTACATCCTCTCTAAAGAAGAAGGTGAGTTAGAAGGCATTATCATCGCTACAGGTTCAGAAGTTGCACTTGCTATGGAAGCTAAGAAAGAACTTGGCAAGGGTATTCGTGTTGTCTCTATGCCATCAATGAATATCTTCGATGAGCAATCGGCTGAATATAAAGAAGAAATTCTTCCTAAAAATGTTTGCTGCCGCTTAGCTGTGGAAGCAGGAACAAGTTTTGGTTGGGCTAAATATATTGGCTTGGCAGGAGCTACTGTAACAGTAGACACATGGGGAGCTTCAGCTCCAGCAAGTGTTGTCTTATCTGAGTATGGCTTCACAGTTGAAAATGTTGTGAAAACATATAAAGAAATGAAAAACTCTTGCTCTAAATAAAGATAAATACTGAATCTACTCATCAAAAGTAAAATTATGTTATAATGAATTTATGCGATGAGTCGATTATCTACTTAGGTAGATTATTGAAGCACAGGAGTTCTGGAACATTGAGTTGTTCGTGCAGGAAGCATGAGAACTTGTCAGCGTGTGTGAACCTCTCTGACACAACGCAAGTTGCCTGAAAAGGCCTCCTCTTTGGGGAGGTCTTTTACTTTGAAAAAAGATAAGAAAGCTCTTGTTTCCTTCTGAATTAGTGATATAATATACTCGTATGAAGCTACTTATTATAATTTAGGAGAAACTATTGAGCGTAAAGATGTACAGTCTTTTTGATGTTGAAGGAGATGCTGAATCTATCATATCTTATACAGAACATGCAATGTTACTGGAAGGTAAGACTTCAGAGGAAATCGCGATGTATAAGGCTGAAGTAGAAAACTGTGATTATCACTCTCTTGTCAGTGTATCTGTGAGTATGTTGGATGAACTTAATGGTATACACACTCGACAAGAAGTTAGGCATATAGAATAATGTAAGAAAAAACGAGTAACTAACAGTTTAAAACTGTTAGTTTTTTTATAAAGAAATCTATATTATTCTTTTAAAGTTATTTGAGTTTTGTTAGAATAAGTTGTCTAAGTTTTTCACAAAACTTGATATTTAGTTTTTAAGGAGAAATAAATGATTCAACTTAATATAGATGCCAGACTTTATGATTTGGCCACACAATATCCTAAAATAGTGGATATCATGGATGAGCTGGGCTTCCATGAAATAAAAGTCGCTGGTATGCTTCAAACTGCTGGACGCATGGTGACGATCCCAGTGGGAGCGAAAATGAAGCATATTGATTGGGATGAAATTGTTCGAGTATTTGCTGCAAACGGGTTTGAGTTTACTGATGAGGGAGATAAATAATGGAGGTTCAGGCAAAAAAATCAACCACTATTGACCGTCAAAAAAGGATTGTAGAAATATTAACATTATTGCATGAGGGCGGCTCTTTTGAAGAGGCCAAAAAAATTTTTAATGAAGAATTTGATGGTGTTGATGTTTCAGAGATTACGAGCGCCGAGAAGGCTCTCATCCAAGGTGGATTAAATCCTTCAGAAATTCAACGCTTGTGCAATGTCCATGCTGCAGTATTTAAGGGTTCCATTAAAGAAATTCATCAGTCTTCTTTAGAGGAAAATACGCCAGGACATCCTATTCACACTCTAAAATTGGAAAATCAAGTGATAACTTCATTGCTGAATGATGAGATACGTTGGGTTTTTGCGAAGATTGAAAAAGGTGACTGGTCCTTAAAGAATCGCCTACTTGCAGCTGTTGAAGATTTGTACAATATTGATAAACACTATACTCGCAAAGAAACTTTAATCTTTTCTTTTATGGAAAAATATGAAATTACAGCACCACCAAAGGTAATGTGGGGTGTAGATGATGCTGTACGTGAAATGATTAAAGAAACAATTGATTATCTGAAATCAGATAAAGTAGCATTGAATCCTTTGCGTGACTTACTTGAAGATATGACCACTGAAATCGAGGAAATGATTTTTAAAGAAGAAGCAATAATGATTCCTATGTGCTTAGAAGTATTTTCTTTAGACGATTGGGAACAAATTGAGCAAGATTCGACAGAAATTGGTTATTCCTTTATCGCCGAACCTCTAAAATGGAGAGCTTCAAAAGAAGCGCGTGATAAAGAAGAAGAACGTGAACCAGCACGTTTAGCAGCGATTGAGTCCGCAAAAGAGATGACATCTGCAATTGCGGCAGATACTACTAATGAGATGGTAAAGCCTAAGCGAATTAAGCGCCAATATGACTGGGAGAAGGCTAAGGGAGATGGTGTGGTTGTCCTTCCAACAGGAATTATGCATTTAAATGAACTGACTGCTTTATTCAATGTCCTTCCTGTAGATTTAAGCTTTGTCGATCAAGATGATATTGTTCGCTTTTTCTCTGGGGGAGAGCGAATCTTCCCCCGTGCGAAATCTGTTATTGGGCGTCGTGTTATCGATTGTCATCCGCCTAAATCGATGGATGCCGTGGAAAAGATTTTAAAGGACTTCAAGGAAGGAATAAGGGATCAAGCAGACTTTTGGATTGATTTACACCGGTTTAATAAAAAAGTATACATTCGTTACTTTGCGATGCGTGATGAAGAAACAGGAGAATATCTTGGCTGTTTAGAAGTTTCTCAGGATATTACAGCTATTCAAAACTTAGAGGGCGAAAAACGCTTAGATGGACACGATCAAACACCTTCAGAATATGAAAACCAAGTAGCCAAATCGATGGACAAGGCTAAAGGTACTGAAATGCCTGAGTTCGTGAAAAAAATGCTCGCTGAAAAAGCAAAAAACGAGTAAAGTTTATGTTTCGAGAAAATATGAGAAAACGAAAGATAGCTCAAGTTTTCTTGAATATTGGATAATTTACTGGAGTGCCTACCTTTTGGGATGGGCACTTTTTAGTGTTTTCAAGTAGTTTGTATTTTGGTACACTTTGTGAAGTTCGTGAATTCACAAACTTCACAAGCGCTTACAAAAGTATTATAAGGTAAGTGTGCTAAACTATTATTGTAAAAACTTTTACAATAAAAAAAGGAGATTTTCCAACATGAAAATCGTTATTATAGGCACAAATCACGCCGGCATTGCCGCTGCAAATACATTGTTAGACAACTATTCAGGCCACGAGATTGTGATGATAGATCGTAACAGCAATATGAGTTATCTAGGCTGTGGAACCGCACTGTGGGTTGGTCGTCAAATTGAACAACCTCATGAACTCTTTTATGCACGTCCAGATGATTTTGAGACAAAAGGAGCGAAAGTATTGACTGAAACAGAAGTTTCATCAATTGATTTTGAGGGGAAAAAAGTACATGCTACAACAAAATCAGGAGAAGAGTTAGTTGAAGAATATGATAAGCTTATTCTTGCCATGGGTTCTCGTCCAATCATTCCTAAAATTCTAGGTAATGAACTATCTGGGATTCATTTTCTAAAACTTTTCCAAGAAGGACAAGCAGTTGATGAAGAGTTTGCGAAAGAGGAAGTAAAGCGTGTAGCAGTTATCGGTGCAGGCTATATTGGAACAGAAATTGCAGAAGCGGCACAACGTCGCGGAAAAGAAGTATTACTTTTTGATGCAGAATCAACCTCTCTTGCTTCATATTATGATGAATCCTTTGCTCAGAGAATGGATGAAAATCTTTCAAATCACGGTGTTGAGCTGCATTTTGGTGAAACTGCACAAGAATTTAAAGGAACAAATGGGCATGTTTCGCAAATTGTAACCAATAAAGATACTTATGATGTTGATATGGTTATAAATTGTATTGGTTTTACAGCAAACAGTGCCCTTGCAAGTGATAAACTTGATACTCTAAAAAATGGAGCAATTAAGGTCAATAAACATCAACAAACAAGTGACCCTAATGTCTATGCAGTTGGAGATGTAGCCACAATTTATTCTAATGCTTTACAAGACTTCACATATATTGCCTTGGCTTCAAATGCTGTACGTTCAGGAATTGTTGCAGGACATAATATGGGCGGGAATCCTTTGGAAGCTCCTGGTGTACAAGGCTCAAATGGTATTTCGATTTTTGGCTACAATATGACTTCAACAGGTTTTTCCGTGAAAGCCGCTCAAAAGTTTGGCTTGGATGTAGCCTATACAGATTTTGAAGATAAGCAAAAAGCTTGGTTTTTACACGAGGATAACGATACCGTCAAAATTCGTATTGTTTATGAAAAAGAAAGCAGACGAATTGTCGGCGCACAATTGGCGAGTTATAGTGAAATTATCGCAGGTAATATCAATATGTTTAGCTTAGCGATTCAAGATAAAAAAACAATAGATGAACTCGCACTTCTAGATTTATTCTTTTTACCGCATTTCAATAGCCCTTATAATTACATGACAATGGCTGCTTTAAAGGCTGAGTAATCGACAGATATAGAAGTCATTTAAAACAAAAATCACTAAGTTTTTTACTAGTGATTTTTTCATTTGTTTCATTTACATTTGTTCAATATTATATAATGTTATATAATAGAAAAAAATTAAGTGTAGTAACTGGAGGAAGGTTTAGTGTTAAAATATTTAGACGAAGATGATTTTAAAAAGCTTAAAATCTTATATTATTTAGAAAATCATCACCTTTCGACAGTACTTTTTGACGATTTAATTGAAGAATTAAAAATTAATAACTACCAAGTAAAAAAACTATTAACAGAAATAAAGACAGAAATAAAAGCTTGGAAATTAGAAAATCACTATCTTATTGACTTACATACACAAAAAAGTTATGTCCGTTATGAAAGAAAAACTCAAGGCAACATAATGTTACTCTTAAATCATTATGCAAAGCGTTCCCAGATGCAGGCCCTTGTCAGAGCAATATTTACAGAAGAAGTTAATAAAATATCTGACTTAGAAGAAGTTGTCTTTTTATCTAAATCTGCGACTTATAAACTCGTTAAAAAGTTTTCGGAGTTATCTGTAGCGTATGGGATATCCATTGATAAAAATATGAAATTTTCAGGTGAAGAATGGATGATCAGAGAATTTCTTTATAACTTTTATCTTTCTTTGTATGGTGATCTTTATCAAAGTTTTTCCAAGGATGTCTCAAATGATCTTAAACAAATGTTGAGAAACTTGGAAAAAATAGAAGGGCTCTTCTCACAACCGTTAAGTCTAACAGATAAGACTAAAATACTCTATCGTCTTTTTGTAATCTATACTCGAAATTATCTAGGAAATAAAGCACAAGTCACTGGTTTTATGAAAGTTAACGGTGATTTTGTATGGCCTATACAAGAGCTTCTAAGTGATTTTTTAGACGAATCAGTAGAAGAAGTACTTGATGAAGCCTATGAACTCCTTTATTTTCTCTCAAGTGAAGGCATAGCTTCGGTGTGCAATTTTGAGCTACCTGAAAATGTAAGAAGATTGACAGGACTTTTCACTAAGACCTTCATTGATAAATTTTCTGGACATGAATTTGAGATAAATCAGAAAAAAACACAGGCTGAATTAAACAATATCCATCTCCGACTACTTATCTCTTTAAGAGCAAACTTTGATTCATCCAGCCTAAATGATTTCAAGTTTATGGGAGAAAATTATGAAGAAATAGAATTGTTCTGTCGAAATTTTGCAGATCAAATGCTTTTAGATACACAATATAGAAATTTATTTCAAGAAAAGCATGAGGCACTTATCCGCGAATATATGTTTTTGCTCTTATGCTATACGACAGTACATAAGACGAGACGGTCGGTTAAAATATGTGTCGATTTTTCCTATGGTATATCCTATAATCGCTATATACTAGAAAATATAATGTCCTTAGGATTCTTAAATATTGAAGCCAGTTTAGGAAGAAACGACGAAAATATTGATATTTACTTGTCAAATCTCCCTTCACTAGAAGTAGATGCAGAGCAGATTATTTGGGCATCTCCACCAACATCTTATGACTGGGAATTTTTTGGTAATTGTGTAGTAAAAATCAAGAAAGACAACTTCAACGCCTAGTTGTTTTTTTATTTTTTTTTGAAAATGGAAAAAAAGAATGACTTCTTGAATTCTAAATGTTAAAATTATCATAAATAGATGCTTAGATGAGGGAAGATTCCTATGAAGAGAATTATTAGAAAATTATCAGTTATATTTGTATTGTCGTTATTCTCATTTAGTTTTATGAGTGTTTCAATTTCTGCTGCTACTTATGAAGGTTATGGACAAACGGGATTTTATGGTGAATATCAGCCAGCTAAAGATACAATTAAGAGCTTACCTCCTGAGGAATTAGTAGCATCGGGAATGTTAGAGAGTGAAAAAATACCAGATGCAGGAGATTCCTCATTCCTTACGTATCTTCTCTTGGCTTTATTACCGCTTCTCCTAGGTGGAATCTTGATAAAACATTTGAAACAAGAAAAATATAGAAATTAATATAGACGGGAAATCACTAGAAAGGAGAAGTGTTGAATATAAAAGTTTTAATTTTTTTAATATGTCTTTTCACCTCTATTCACATAACTCAAAGAGTAAGTGCTGATGAAAATACAGTGGATTATAATAGTAAAGCAGGTATTGTCTATCTTCCTTTTAGTGGTGTAACTCCTCCAGTTAATCCTGAAAGTCCTAATACTTCAGTAGACCCAATAAATCCTGATGGTACAAAACCTAACCAAGGTACAGGGGGCGAGCTTTCAATCGACTTTGCAAGTAGCCTTGATTTTGGTATGAATGAGATTTCAAATAAAAATCAAGTTTATTTCGCCCAAGCGCAAAAATATTATAAGTCCTCATTAATTACTCCCAATTTCATACAAGTAACAGATAACCGTGGGACTTTAAAAGGTTGGACTCTAAAGGTTTATGAAAAAGTACAATTAAGAGCTCAGAAAGCACCTAAATATGAAGAATTAAAAGGAGCTTCTATGTCCTTTTTGAAGCCAACATTAGTAACAAATGGTGACGCAAAGTCACCCAAATCTTATGAAGTGATGGACTTAATACCAGGAGTGGAAACACTAATTGCACAAGCAGATTCTGGGGAAGGTGGAGGCACTTGGCTAGTTCGTTGGGGAAGTAAAAAAGAGTTGTTCAAAAAAGAACTTCTTGCAGGGGAAGAGAATATAGAAAGATATTTTACCTCAGCCGTGAGTCTCTATGTTCCTGGTTCAACGCCTAAAGAAGCAGCCGATTACCGTACAAATTTAACATGGATACTAAGTGAGCTTCCAGATAATCAATAAAATATAAAGGAGTATCTTTGATGAAAAAAACAAATAGAGGAGCGACAAAGATTACTTATTTGTTTGTCTGTGGGTTAGTATTATTATCTTTTAGCTTAACAGGACCAGGTGCACAAAGCACATCTGAAGCAGCAGAAGTGCTAAATCCACTTTCGCCAGAATCGAAAGTGACACCTCAGGAGCCCGAAGCGATACCTGCTCCGAAACCTCCATTAAAATCAGAAGAACCTAAGAAGGAACCTCATAAACCTGTTCATAAAGAGGAAGAAAAGAAGAAAGGTAAAACAAGGAAAAAGAAAATCTTTTTTGCGCCAGATACTACCGTTGCACTTGAAAATTCCCAAAAAGTAAGAATACTAGACGGTGAATCTTCTTTAACAACAAGTACTGGGAAAGTTCTTTCATGCATGTCGGGAAGACTTCTCTTTGGGACTAGATAGCATATAATATTATGAAAAGCAAAAAAATCACCAAATGGATGATTTTTTTTTACTTTAATAAAGAGAGTTATAACTTCCAAATATAAATTAAAAATAATACAGTCATAACCAGTGTAATGAACAAAGGTAAAAGAAATTTTATCCAATAAGACTTGGTATGCGCTTCTTTGATGACTTTTTGTTCATGAGTAAAGGAGGCTTGAAGGTGTTGAGAGGGGACAGTTACTTTTTTGGCAGTAACAAGGACTCGATAAGGTGTTTGGGTAGCTGTATTACAAGTAATCAAATAGAGGTAATTTGCTCCCTTATCTTGTAGGGCCTCCAGATCTGTTTCTTTAATAATACGATTGGACTCCACCTTATAAACATAATATTTATCAAAATATCGAATGTAAATTTCGGCATCTTTTTTTAACTCTTGAACACCACCAAAAAGGAGGCTGGAGTCATATTGGACATGATGCCCAATTACTGTCAAAGTTTGCTGGCTCGGGTCACGTTTTGGAAAAAGGCTGACAGTTCCTTGCGCCATATTATCTTTTGTTAACCCTACAAAAATTGGTTGGCTGACAGAAACACTGGGAGCAACAATTTGCCCAATAGCCGCATTGTTTTGTTTGCCATAAGCATTAATAACATCTTGCAAATCAGGAGCCTTAATTGTTTCAGAATCAGGGATAACACGAGGCAGGTTATTTTTTACGACTTCCGTTTTTGTCAGCTGAGAATGTGTTGCTATTCCAAAATATTTAGAAAAAGGAACAGAAAGAGTTCCTAACATTAAAAGAATAAGGATAGTAATTAATATTTTTAAGTGTGGTTTCTTCATTTTTATTCATTTCTTATTTTTTTTCAATCATAACAAAATGAAAATATTTTGTAAATGTATTTTCGATGCTTAGAGAAAAATTGTATAAAATAATATTTGCGAAAAGAAAAGGCATAAGCAGTAAAACATTGATGTTATCTACTTTAACATCTTCTTTTTTTATTTTTTTTTTTGAAAAAAATAAAAAATAAAAAAATCATTAAACTAAGATTGACTTACGTACAAAGGGTGTGATTAAATAGATTTGTGGTTTAAGGTGATTGACGTCTAACTTTATTTCCTCAAATTAATAAAAACCCAAAGAGTTGGAGGTGTAATGTTAAAGAAAATTTTATTTTTGATTGTTTTCCTACTGACGACTGGTTCTGGGATGCTCCACGCGTCTGCAGACAAGGTAACTTACAACAATCGTGATAGCATTGGATTTGTCGGAAAATATGATTTAAATGATCAAGAGAGAAAAAATCAAGAAAAAAATAATGGTTTAACTTTATCTGAAAATAAACAAATTGGAAAAATCATTCCAAGTGCGGGAGATTCTAGCCCGTTGCCACAGCTCATGTTCTCTATATTAGGAGGAGCACTGCTAATATACAGCACACAAAACCTTATTAGATATAATAATCATAAATTACAAAGAATTAAGGAAGAAATATAAACTCATGAATAAACTTATGTTAAAATCAACTGCAACACTTGCAACTTTAATGGTCATTACTCCTATCGCGACGAGCACTGTTTTTGCTGCAGATGCTAATTATCCAACCTCAGGTGATTTAGAATTTGTAACGGGAGATACGGGCACTAAACCAGTGGATCCAACAGATCCGGGTAAACCGGTTATACCGGAAAATCCTGATCCAGGAAAACCAGTTACTCCGCCGGTAGAAGTAACAAAAGGACTGAGTTTAGACTTTGCATCAAGCTTGTCTTTTGGAAAACAAAAAATTAGTTCAACGACTGAAACTTATTATGCACATGGACAAAAAATAGTTGATGGAAGTGGAGCGGTAACAGGTATCGTACCAGATTATGCACAAGTTACTGATGTGCGCGGGTCGTTTGCAGGATGGACACTTTCTGTAGCAACAGATGCACAATTTAGAGAAAATGGCACTGATATTACAACCACGCCTGAAGCTAGTGCGCCACTGGGGACATATTTAACAGGTGCAGAGCTTAAGTTTAGTAAGGGTGCAGGAAATGGTACAGTAACGGCTGCCAAACCATCAAATATTAATGCATCAGACTTTACACTAAGTACCTCTGACCAAGTCGTGATGGCAGCAAAAGCCAATGAAGGAATGGGTACTTGGACATATGCTCTAGGTGCTACGGCTGACTATGATGCGAGTGCAACTGCTCAAGATGCAGTTGCAACTAAGTCACCGATAACTCTTACTGTCCCCGGAAGTACAGCTAAAAAAGCAGCAGCTTATACTACAAGTCTCATCTGGAAACTTTCTGACACGCCAGGCAATTAACAACCAGTTGATGAAAGGCAGGTAGAATGAGAAAAGAACTGGTATATGGTATAGCTTTGTTTTTAGCTTCTACAACTATCATTATTTCTTCCGAAAATATTAGAGCTGACTCCGAGAGTTATCAAACGTCTGGAGAAATTGGTTTTACACCAGGAAAGGAAATAACTCCACCTGTTAATCCAGGGCCAAATAATCCCGGTTCTGCTGTTACTCCAATCTGGCCAGATGGCAAGACACCTTCTCCAGGGACCCCAGGTCCCTTATCTATTGATTATGTATCATCTTTTGACTTTGGAATTAATAATATCTCGACTCAAGATAGAACTTACTATGCGAAATCACAAAGATATATAAATTCCAATCTTGAAACTCCTAATTATATTCAAGTCACGGATAATCGTGGAACAACTGCAGGATGGACTTTGAAAGTTATAGAAAAGGCTCAGTTCCGTCAAGAAAACGTCTCTGCAAAACACCGCGTTTTAGAAGGGGCAATGATTTCTTTGAAAAATCCCGAAGCAGTCTCAGCCAATGAAGACGCTGCACCAAAAATTCAAGAAATCAATAACCTCGTACCTGGTAAAGAAACAGTTGTCGCAACAGCAGAAAAAGGTGCTGGAGTAGGGACTTGGACAATACGATGGGGAAGTAAACTCGTAAAACAAAACGCACTTAACAAAGAAGGAAACGTAGTAAAAGAAAACTTCAATACTGATGTCCAACTTTACGTTCCCGGAAAAACAATTAAAGATGCGGCTTCTTATACGACTCAGTTAAAATGGATACTCTCTGAGTTACCTCAGAATAGTTAAGTATATAGTAAAACAATAAGGAAAAACGAATATGAAAACGAAAAAAATTATTTCTCTTACAGCACTGGCATTAATTATGTCATCCACAGGGGCTTCAACTGTCTTTGCAGCTGATGGTGGAACATACGACTCAAACGGAGTAATCACCTATACTCCGTCAACCAAACCAACCGATCCAGTGGATCCAACCGATCCTACAAAACCAGTTACGCCCATTGACCCAACTGATCCAACTGGACCAAAGCCAGGCACGAATGGTCCGCTTTCTATTGACTATGCCTCAAGCTTTGACTTTGGTAGTCAAGAGATCACATCTTCAGATAAGACTTACAATGCTAAAGCAAATCCACTTTCGGATGGTTCAACTCGTCCAAACTGGGTTCAGGTTACAGATAACCGTGGGAGTTTAGCGGGCTGGTCTCTGTCTGTTCAAGCAACAGAATTTACAAATGGTTCAACTGGTACTGGATCAGTACTAACGGGCGCTAAAATGACACTGTCAAATGGTAGAGTAGTTACAAACTCTGAATCCCCTGCAAATAAATCAGTTTCTTCAGTTACTTTAACACCAGGTGCTTCTTCAGGGACAATTCTTGGTGCGACAGCAGGCAGTGGATCAGGTACTAACCTTCTTGCATGGGGTGATGATACAACCAAAGATTCATCAGTATCTTTATTTGTCCCAGGTAAAGCAACAAAGCTAGCTACAACTTATAAGTCTACTCTGACTTGGACATTGACAGACACTCCAGCAAACTAAGATAAATATTTTATCATTTATAAAGAGAAGCTTACCATAGACGAAAGCTTCCTAAAAATTATATTTTCTTCTTTCTCATTCAATAAAAGAAGAAAATAAGCAATTATTTATTATATTATTATTCGAAGTTAAAATATTATTATCGAGGTTAAAGGAAATATGAAAAACTTAAAAAAATGGGCAGTCTTTACACTAGTACTAAGTGGAATAATAGCCTTTGGCAAACCAGCTTTTGCAAATCAATTTAATTTTAGTGTTAAAGCTGTATTACCCGAAAATCAAGCAAGCAAAGCATCCTATTTTGATTTGCTAATGAAACCAGATCAAGAACAAACACTCTCTGTTGAGTTGAGTAATTCAACAGACAAGTCTGTTACTGTTGAACAGGGCTTAGCAAGTGCTACAACAAATTTAAATGGAGTAGTTGAATACTCTCCAAATAATATAAAAGCTGATTCATCCTTAAAGTACAACATGAAGGATTATGTGAATCTTGATAAAGAAATCGTCTTACCACCTAAAACGACAAAAACGGTAAAGATTAAAGTGAAAATGCCTGCTACAAGATTTAAGGGTTATATGGCTGGTGGGTTAACTTATAAAGAAAAACAGAGTGAGAAGAAGACCTCTGACTCCAAAGGAATCAGTATTCAGAACGAATATGCTTACGTTATTGCTCTTTTGATGAGTCAAGAAAGTGAAAAAGTAGCGCCTGATCTTAAATTAACCAAAGTAGCTCCAGGTCAGGTAAATTATCGGAACGTAATCAATGCCAACTTGCAAAATCCAACAATGGGTTATCTGAATCAAATGCAGCTATCAGAAACGATTAAAGGAATTGATAATCCGAAGCTTGTATATAAATCAAGTAAAGAAATGATGCAAATGGCACCTAATTCCAACTTTGATTACCCTCTTTCATTGAATGGAGAAAAACTACAACCAGGTAAATATCAGTTGAAAATGACTGTTCATGGACAGAAAGATGAAAATGGTAAATACGTAGTTAAAGACTCAAAAGGAAATGAAACGAGATACAAATATGAATGGAAATTTACTCAAGATTTTGAAATTACAGCTGATAAAGCACGTGAGCTTAACCAGAAAGATGTCACGATAAAACAAGATAATTCTTGGATTAAATGGTTGATTATTGCGCTTATCATCCTCGTTCTTATACTTATACTTTTCTTTATTTTATGGAAACGTCGTAAAAAAGAAGAAGATGAAAAAACAGCACGTATTGCAGAACTTGAGAAAAAGTTAGATGAAAAAGAGAGTAAAAAATAAAGAAAATACGCATAGTTTTGGGAAGACATAAGCTTACCGTAGATTCAAAGATAGGAATGAACTAAATGAAGAAAAAAGTTAATAAATGCTTACTCCTATTCTTAGTAATCTTTTTATGGGTACTAGTGACTGGGGAAAAAGCCTATGCTCAAGAAAATGGTGGTGCGGATTTTTCCACGAAGCCAATATTTGAAAAACATCAGACCGATGATAAGTTAGGCTACTGGCGATTAGATGTTAAAGGTGGTCAAGAAATTACTATATATATACAAATAAATAATGGTAAGAATAAAAACACATTTGATATAACTTCTAATCAGGCGATTACTAATTCCAATTTTGTTATTGATTACAGCTTGAAAGAAGAAGAAACAAAGGATTTTCTTTCTCGTTCAACAGGATTTGATTACTACCGAAATATTTCAATAGGAGAAAGTACTGGGAGTAGGGTGGTAGTTCTAGAACCTGGTGAAATAAAAAAAGTTCCAATAAAAATTAAAGTACCTAAATCTTGGGCAGATAAAATTGCAATAGGGGGTATCAATGTTACTCGCCGGGCAAATGATAAAGAAAAAAGTCAAAGTTTACTGAATATTTATAGTTCAGCTTTTGCTCTTATTCTCCAATCTGGCGCACAGGCTAAATCGTCTGATCTCTCCCTTTCTCCAGGTAAATTAAATATGGATGAGCAGTCTGTTCGTATTCAAAATAATAGTGATACACTACAAGAAAAAACAAAACTTCATGCATCAATCAAAGATAAAAGAGGGGTAATTTACTCAAGCCTAGACTATGCTTCAGGAGCAATCGTTCCCTATGCTGATGTCAACTTAGATTTGCAAATGGAAAAAAAGCTGAAAAAAGGAAATCAGTACGAACTGAACATAGAAACAGAACAGGGATCTAAAAATCTAAAAGAAGTCTATCTGCTTGAAGTAGACAATAAAGGTAGTGTTAAAGCTACACCTCAGACAGGAAAAAACAAAGAAAACAATCAACAAAAATACTATCTATGGATAGGAGTTGCTACTCTTAGTGCAACAGCAGTAGGATTAGTCTTTTATGGATTAAATAAAAGAAAAGAGAAGAAATGAAAGAAAAAATGAAATTCATTGCAGTTATTGCTTTGACTATCATTAGTGCTGTACAACTTGATAAAGTCTGTGCAGATACCCAAATCGATAACAATAATGGAAGTGCCAATACTTATATCAATGTTACTGCACCTACTACTGATAATTTATATCTCACTCTCGCTCCAGACTTTAATTTTTCTAATACAGAATCTTCTACTAGAGGCCCCATCACTGTTGCAGGAACAGAGCCATACAACATTGTCAATATTACAGGTACTACTAGGGGTTATAATTTACAGCAGAAGATAAGTAATTTTACAGCAATGATTAATGGAACTCCTACGGTATTACCTCTAAAATATTTTAAAATAAGCGTAGCAGATAATGCCACAGGCACTATTAAAGGAAATAGTGGTGTAAATGTTCTTGGGCAAGCAGGAAGAGTCTTGACTGGTCAGCCCAATGCCCAAGGGAACCAAAAGAGTGGAAATGCAACTGCGGAAATTGAATTAGATACCACGCAAGTAATAAAGCCAGGCGCTTACCAAGCAACTATTACAAACACGCTCGTTCAGGGATTATAAGGAAAGTAAATATATGAAATTCAATAAAAAATATCTAACTGCCTCCTTTATGGCGGGCATGGTCTTGACTTTGGTAGGTATGGGAGAAAAAGCAGAAGCGGCAGTATTGACCGGGAACACTGACACCAATGGAGCAGTAACTGGGACAGCAGGGGCCACTTATTATAGTACCAACAGTTGGAAAGACATGATGGATACTTATCGAGCTGTTACCCCAGGAGCAGCATCAAACAATACTGTTTATTTTAATATAGTAGGAAATGTGGCAGGGGATACCAGTATTGGGGGTTATGGCTACTCAAGTACCTCAAACACAAACAGCGGCGTTTCAATTTCAGAGGGAAAGAGCTTATCTATTAATGGAAATGGTCATACTCTTTACTTAGATTCCGACACTAATTATACAACAGCAGGTTCAGGTTCAGGCGCAGGTGCAGGCTACATTCGTGGACCTTTTCGTGTCCCCAATACTGGTGTCAGCAACTCTACGACTTTAGCAGTCAAAAATGTCTCAATCATAAATAATATAACGGGAGGGATCTTTCAGTCCGTGGGCACTGGGGGTTCAGCACCAACATTTATTTATGAAGATGTAACAGTAACGAATGGAGTGGCTCGTGCGGCAGCTCAGCCCATCCGTAATGACAATGGAAAAATATTATTTTATGGAACAAATACTTTCAATATCCAGCAAGATAATAATATGAATACTGTAGGATTGACAGGGGCCGATAATCAAGGAGAATGGATTCAGGGAGGAAAATGGGTAGAAGTTGTTACAGGTACTACCACCTTAAACCAAAACTGGGGATATGATCAACCTTACTATACCTACTACAACAATTCACATACGATGAAAGTTTCTGATGATGCTCATCTCGTTTGGAATTTAAATGATACATATTGTATGTATTACGATGATGGAAATAGTGGCCCGATGGTTTGGGATATAGGAAATGGTGCAGCTTTTGATATAAAAGGGACGGCGGCTACAGCAGCTAGATACTCTGGTGGCTGGTTCTATGGCGTAGCAAATAACTCATGGACGGTAAATGTTGGTAATAACGGTAGACTTGCTGTAACAACTGGCGGTGGAAGTATTAATGTCAACGGCTTTACAGGTACAAGAGTTGTTAACTGGAATATTGGCCAAAATGCTACCTTACTTTTGAATAATTTGAAGACATCTGGAAGCTTGGTCTATGGAAGTCCTGGAACTGGAAGTGGTATTACACTTAATGATCCAAAAGTTGTTACCCTAAACACTGCTGGTGGATCCGTATTTGACCCTACTGTTAATGCGAGTAACAATTTCCCCGTAACGATAACGGGGAATGGATTACGAACTCACGCTTCCACTACAGCAGCTACCTTTGACACCAACTTTTTAGATTTAGTCACACCAAATCAAAATAATTTAACCACCGGTGATATCTGGTATAGAAAAAATACAGGTAGAATAACGGGACTGGGAGCCACTGCAAGTTCTACTTTAATACCTAACAATTATTCAAGTTCTGATTTATTAGCGATGAAAACGGCGAAATATATCTCATGGTATCAACCTCTCGGGTTCTGGATGAATTCTGCGAAATCATCGATGGAGAGAACATTTAATGTTTCATTAAACCCTAATGATGTCAATGGAACCCCAGCTAATGGTGCTTGGTCAAACTTAATTAATGGGAATGCCAAACAAACTTTAGTTGTGGGTGATGATAGGGGTCAAAATCCTAGTTTCAACCTTACTGTAACCATGATACAGAATAATTTTGCGGACAATATTGATTACTATTGGAGTGACCCAGCAAATTCTGGAAGTAATAAAGAATTAGGTACAGGAATGGCTGTGTCAATTGCTTCAGTTACATCGGATACAACTTTACCATCTTACATTAGTATGGCTAATGCCGGCCAGGATTATACTTTAAATGTCCCCGCTACAGCAGGGATAAAAATTAAAGCAAAAAATACACTCTTGACACAATCAGGAACGCCCTCAGGGATTTTTAAATATACGATTTCAGATGGACCAGCTTAAGAGGAGGAGAAAAAATGAAACGTTTTTTTATAATGTGTGCAGTTTTATCAATCGCTCTTCCTAGTGTTGTGGGAACATATAAAGTTTCTGCAGCGGTGCCAGTTATAGCGCCTAAGGCTACGATAACTATAACAGAGAAGCTTGCAGCTAAAAATATAATTATTTCAGAAAGTGTTGCTAAAGATTTAACAAAAAGCCAACTTCAATCTCTAATGGAGGTGCATGCAGCTGATTTATCAGGCTTACAGCTTGATGGAAATACACTTAACACGGCGAATGATGGCCTAAAAGGAAAAGACTTCCTCGATATCCCTGTGACATGGACGACGACCAATGAGACGGTAAATGTACATCTTGTTGTGGTAGCAGATGAAGCAGTTATATCACCTGATGCACAGAAAGCAGTGAATGCCTATGCTGTTACGATGGGAAAAGAAGAAGCCAATGCAATTGGACTTAACAGTGATCAAGCGTCTTTAGATATTTATACTCGTGCAAAAACTTATAAATCAGATGGGACTACAAGTAAGGCAGCTTTAGATGATGCTACGTCTTATTTTAATGCATTAAAGAATGCAGAGTCCAATGACGTAATTAATATTACATATAATTTTTCTGAATCAGATAAAACTGTATCAAAAAATGTAGCAGTCACCGTTTTTAGTGGAAGTTTGAATTTCACCAGTGCGCCAGCAACCATGGATTTTGGCCAATTAAAGGTTAAACCAAGTAGTATAATCGACTTTCCTAATTATAATCAAGATGTAATCGTGACTGATACAAGACAAAGCTCGACAAATACGGGATGGACTATGTTTGTAAAAGAAAATACTCCATTAGTAGAAATAGACAACTCGGGGACAGTTGTTTCTGGTGGCCACTCTTTAGCAGGTGCTCTCTGGTTCAGTAATGATGGTGTTACCAAAACGATGCTCTCAACAAATAATGCAATCGTTCAAAGCCAAGCAAGTGGTACAAATGGTGGAATATTTAATATTAGCCAAAATTGGAATGAGACATCCAAAAAAGGAATCCATTTAGAAGTTCCTGTTACACAACAGTATGTAGCAAAATATCACGGAGAAGTAACTTGGACCCTCTCTGATGTACCAGGTAATTAATGAAAACTTCTTTTCTTTTGAGTACATGAACAAATAACTAAAGGAGCTTAAAGTAAGCTCCTTTTTTGAGTGGGAGTAGCCAATATAGATGTGAAGAATTTTTAAAAAGGGGAGAGAAAGGCTAAACTGAAAAGACATGTTATAATGAAGCCATGTTAATTGTTTTAATAATATTGATGGTGCTCATATTATTGGTTCTTATTATTAGTTTAGGTCTATTTATCTTCATTGAAAATAAAAATAGAAGTATTTGGGTTTCTCAACCAGAAGCAGATGTTTCTCTCTATCCAGAATGGTATGCTTTTATGCAAGCTGAAAAAAGGAATGGAAATTAAAAACGCATAATGGGCTTACATTGAAGGCGTGGTATCTACCTGCGGAAAAGGCTACTGATAAGACAATTTTATTAGCTAATGGTTATAAATCTGTAAGAGACCGCTATGGTGCATTTGGCTGGCTTTTCCATGACTTAGGATACAATGTTCGTATGCCAGACTATCGTGCCGGAGCTCAGAGCCCTGGAAAATATATTGGTTTTGGATGGTTAGACCGCTTAGACAATAAGGCTTGGATTGAAAAAATTGTTACTAAAAATCCTCATAGTCTAATCGCTATGTTTGGTATATCTATGGGGGCTGCGGCTACGATGATGGTTTCAGGAGAAAATCTTCCAAATAATGTTAAATGCTTCATCGAAGACTGTGGCTATGACACCGTGTGGAATGAATTGACACATAAAGCAAAGTCCGATTATCATTTACCACCATTCCCCTTAATTTACCTTCTCTCTTTTTGGTCAAAACTGTTTGCGGGCTATGATTGGAAAGAAGCATCAGCCGTCAATCAGCTGCGTAAAAATAAAAAACCGTTCTTATTTATACATGGTGATCAAGATACATTTGTTCCCCCAGAAATGGTCTATCGAAATTATGAAGCGACTCAGGGTCCAAAAGAAATCTATATTGCCAAAGGTGGGCGACATGTCAGGTCTTATGAAATAGATAAAGAAAAATACAGAGCAGTTGTGGAGTGTTTTTTAAACAAATATTTTTAATTTAGAAGAAAGCGAGATTATCTTATGTACAATGCTGCAGAAAATATAGAAGCTTACATTGCTCAAGCCCCAGATTCCCAGCTTTTGAGGCAAGTTCTATGTATGGTTCAAAATGTTTATCCAAAAGAAAAGTTCCGATACTTTGATAATGGTAAAACTTTTGCATCAATATCTCTTGGTAAAAATTTCTTTCCTAGCCCAGGATATGAAGAAGCTGGAGCAATCAATATTACTTCGCAAAAGAATTATGTAGCTATCTATTTTTATTCTGACAATCCTATATGGCAAACACGGTTGCCTAAATCAGCTGTTGGAAAAGGATGTTTACGTATAAAAAACCAAATATTTTTAGAAAAATACGAAAAAGAAGTACTCGAAATTTTAAAAAATATAAAGCTTGATAAACCGCATGATAAGGGCTGTTGACTAATATTTGATTGATTTTTTGTGAGCTTTGAGTTATACTTATAGTAAGTATTCTCGGTAGGGATTGGAATGCCAATCCCTTTTATTACGAAATAAGAAAGGTTTTAATTAATAAATAAATGGCAGATATAAAAATTACACCCTTAGGTGGTGTACGTGAATTTGGTAAAAATATGTACTTAGCAGAGGTCAACGAACAAATTTTTGTTCTTGATGCAGGTTTAAAGTATGCTGACAGTGACATGCTTGGGATTGACTTTGTTATTCCAGACATTGACTATCTAGTTGAAAATGCAGACCGTGTTGCAGGTATTTTCCTGACACATGGACATGCGGACTCTATAGGAGCTTTGCCTTATATTGTTTCAGAATTACGCGTTCCAGTATTTGGAAGTGAATTGACAATTGAGCTTGCTAAAATCAATGTACGTAACTATGATGGCAGCAAAAAATTTAAAGACTTCCACATTGTTAATGAAGAAACAGAAATTGACTTTGGTCAAGCTGTTATCTCCTTTTTCTCAACAACGCACACAATCCCAGAATCAATGGGTATTGTTATTGGTACGGACTCAGGAAATATAGTATACACTGGTGATTTCCGCTTTGACCCAGCGGTCGCCCCAGGCTATCGTACAAACATGCGTAGACTTGCTGAAATTGGTGGAAGCAATGTTCTTGCTTTGCTTTCAAGTTCGCCAAATGCTTTGTCCACAGCGCAATCAGCAAGTGAGCATGAAATCTATGAAAAAATTTACGATACGATTGATGAAGCAGCTGGTCGTGTGATTATTGCTTGTAATGCGGGTAACCTTGGTCGTATTCAACAAGTTGTTGATGCGAGTATCAAACTTGGACGCCATATCGTCTTTACTGGCCAAGATATGGATCAAATCGTTGAGACAGCAACTCGCTTGAAAAAATTGCAAATCGAAGACAAAAAAGCAATTATTAAGCCAAATGAAATCAGTAAATATGCTGATGAAGAGCTTGTGATTATCGAAACAGGTCGCATGGGTGAACCTTTAAAAGTTCTTGGCGACATGGCACATAAACGTCATAAATGGGTGAAAATCAAAGAAGGAGATGTGGCTTTTGCTGTAACAACTCCTTCGGTAGCCTATGAAACTTTGGTTGCTCGTATTGAAAATGATGTTTATCGTGCTGGTGGCGTGATGAAGATGTTAGGTGGTGACCTCAAGGTTTCTGGTCATGCTAACGCGCGTGACTTGCAGTTTATGCTTGATATTTTGCGCCCGAAAAATCTTATACCAATTCAAGGTGAATACCGTGAGTTACGTGCCCATGCAGAGTTGGCAATGGAGATGGGCATTCTTCCAGAACATATCTTTATCGCTAAAAAAGGAGAGTCTGTATCTTTCAATAATAAAGATGAGATGATTCCTGCAGGTGCTGTTCCAGCAGAAAATGTGATGATCGATGGTTCAGGTATCGGAGATATTGGTTCAGTTGTTTTACGTGACCGTAAAGTATTATCAGAAGATGGAATCTTCATAGCTGTGATTACAATCAGCAAGAGTGACCGCAAAATTGTGAGTCAAACACGTGTGCATACACGAGGTTTTGTTTATGTCAAAACATCACGTGATTTGATGAAAGATGCTGGTAATCTTGTGAATGAAACTGTGGAAAAATATCTTGCAGGATCAACTTTCGACTGGTCAGAATTAAAAGGTGCTATTCGTGATGCTCTAGGAAAATTCCTCTACAATCAAACACGTCGTAAACCAGTTGTTTTACCTGTAGTAATGGAAGCACGCGCTCCCCAAGAATTGACACGTCGTTATAAGAGTAATAAGAAAAAAGCAAACAAAAGTGCTGAAAAAGCTGAATAAGTAGTTTTCTGTCAGTTAAATTCAGGCAGGATTAGGAAAATATCATATAGTAAAGGCACGTCTTTTACTATATTTTTTTGAAAATAGAAAGCTACCCCCAGACAAATAAAAAGAGGAGAGTTAATTAAGCAAGGCATGCCAAAAAATTTAAAAAAATTAACAGCTCTACAGATTATCTTTATTGCATTCTTAACGCTTGTAATTGTTGGAGGTACTCTGCTTAGCTTACCTATTTCTTCAAAAACAGGACAGTTTACACACCCGATTGATGCACTGTTTACAGCTGTTTCTGCCACCTGCGTGACCGGGTTAACTGTAATTGATACAAGTGCCCACTGGTCTCTCTTTGGTCAAGTTGTATTGCTACTTTTGATAGAGATTGGGGGGTTAGGATTTATGACCTTGGTTGTCAGTATTTTCTTGCTACTCAATCAAAAAATGTCTCTCAAATCTCGTCTGATTATTCAAGAGTCTTATAGTTTATCTGATATTAGCTCAGGTGTGCGTGTTGTTATTAATGTCTTGATTATTTCCTTCATGATTCAGTTTTGTGGTAGTGTCTTGCTATCTTTTGCTTTTGTACCTAAGTTTGGTTTAATTAAAGGTATTTGGTATAGTGTCTTCCATGCCATATCAGCTTATTGTAATGCTGGTTTTGACTTGTTTGGAAACTCGCTGATGCTTTATGAACATTCGCCTTATGTTCTAATGGTTATTGCTTCAATGATTGTTTGTGGTAGTTTAGGATTTATCGTTATGATGGACCTGCTTAATTATAAAAAACAAAGAAAATTATCACTTCACACAAGATTAGCCCTTACAACTACAACTTTTCTTATTTTTGGTGGAATGTTGCTCTTTTTGATTTCAGATTTTGAAAGTGTAAGTAATAATCCGTTTATTTTTACCATGCAGAGTCTTTTCCTCTCAATTTCTCAGAGAACAGCTGGTTTCTCTATTCAAGAGTATCACTTGTTCAGTCAAGCCAGTATTTTTCTTACAATTATGTTGATGATTATTGGGGGGACATCTGGTTCAACCGCAGGGGGACTTAAAACCACGACCATTGGTGTTTTGGCTCTAAATGTTCGGTCTATTATTAAGCGTGACAAACATACAAGTTTTAAAAACAGAACAATTCCTCAAAGTGTAGTCAAACAAGCTTACGAGTCTGTTTTTCTCTATTTCTTTATGATGGTTATTGCAACATTTGCTTTACTTTTAACTAATCCGAGATTCCGTGTGGATCAGCTTTTATTTGAAGTTGTATCTGCGCTATCTACCGTTGGTTTGAGTATGGGAGTTACCCCCGATTTGAATGTTCCCGGAAAAATTATCGTAGGAATACTTATGTTTATTGGTCGAGTTGGGGTATTTACGATAATTTACTCTCTGAATGCCAAAGATAGTCATGAATCACTCTATAAATATCCAGAAGAAAAGGTAATGGTAGGTTAATATGAAATCATTTGTTGTTATAGGTCTGGGACGCTTTGGGTCTGCGGTTGCTAAAACTATTGCAGAAACAGAAGCAGACTTGCTTGTTATTGATCAAAGTGAAGATCGAGTCAATCTCTTTAAGGACATTGTTCCTAACGCGATTATTGCCGATGCAAAAGATGAGCGCGTGTTAGATGAGATTGGTATACAAGATTTTGATGTGGCTATTGTGGCTATCGGGGAAGATATCCAATCTTCCGTATTAGTAACAATGCTTGCTAAGGATGCAGGTGTACCACAGGTCATCACTAAAGCGGTGGATAAAAATCACTATCGTCTTTTGGAAAAAATCGGGGCAGATCGTGTTGTTCTTCCAGAGGTAGAAATGGGTCGCAAGATAGCGGAGAGCTTGATTTTTGAAAATATTAGTAATGTTGTAGACATAGCTGAAAATATTGAGTTTGCCGAAGTCAAGGTATGCTCAAGAAAAATGAACAACCGTGTTATTTCGGAAATACCTGATTTCAGCCAGTATGATTTGAATATCAGCTACGTGAAGCATATCAATGGCAAAGTGGAGATTGCTTCTGGTGATACGCGCTTGATGATTGGCGATTCCTTATTTGTTATTGGCCGACCTGAGGACATTAAGAAACTTTCGGAAGAAAATTAATTAAAAGTAGCGCACAGCAGTAAATATTCTCCGACTTAGGGCTGATTTAACTTTTAAAGTAAAAATGGTATAATAACCCTGTTTGTAAGAGATTTAAATAAAAAGCACCTTTGTCTTTACTAGTGAGAGGTGTTTGGTAGAATATGATATAATGAAATTAACTGAATAAAATAATAGGACTGGAATAAAAAATGGCTTTTGAAAATTTAACAGAACGTTTGCAAAATGTCTTTAAAAATTTGCGCGGAAAAAAGAAAATTACAGAACAAGATGTAGCGGAAATTACAAAAGAAATCCGTGTGGCTCTTCTTGAAGCCGACGTCGCTCTTCCTGTAGTGAAGAAGTTCATTAAGGCGATTCGCGAGCGTGCGATTGGAACAGAAGTTTCAGAGGCACTTAACCCTGCTCAACAAATCATCTCTATTGTCAATGAAGAATTGACTAAGATTTTAGGTGGTGGCGAAGCAGAATTACTTAAGTCACCTAAAATCCCAACTATTATTATGATGGTTGGTCTTCAAGGGGCTGGTAAAACAACTTTTGCAGGTAAACTAGCGAAAAAACTTAAAGAAGAGCAAAATGCTCGTCCAATGATGATTGCGGCCGATGTGTATCGTCCAGCAGCCATTGATCAGTTAAAAACGCTTGGTGAGCAATTAGATATTCCCGTTTACGATGAAGGAACTGCGGAAAAGCCAGTCAATATCGTTAAGAATGGTCTAGCTCGTGCTCGTGAAGAACGTAAAGATTATGTTTTGATCGATACAGCAGGTCGTTTAGAGATTGACGACAAACTGATGAACGAATTGCAAGAAATCAAGGCACTTGCTGAACCAACCGAAATTCTTTTGGTTGTTGATGCTATGACAGGTCAAGTTGCAGCTCAAGTGGCTAAAACATTTGATGAAAAGTTAGACATCAGCGGTGTAATTATCACTAAACTTGATGGCGATACACGTGGTGGTGCGGCTTTATCTATTCGTGAAATCACAGGCAAACCGATTAAATTTACAGGTACTGGTGAAAAACTGACTGATTTGGAAACATTTTATCCAGATCGTATGAGCTCACGTATCCTTGGTATGGGGGATATGCTGACGCTAATCGAGAAAGCTCAAGCGCAGTTTGATGAAGAACAGTCAATGAAAATGGCTGAAAAAATGGCCGAAAACCGCTTTGACTACAGCGATTTCATCGACCAGTTAGATCAAGTGACTAATATGGGCCCAATGGAAGAAATCATGAAGATGATTCCGGGGATGTCACAAATGCCAGGTATTGAAAATGTAAAGGTAGACCCTAAAGACATCGCCCGTAAGCGTGCTATTGTTCTTTCAATGACGCCAGCAGAACGCCAACTTGAAGCTGAACTTTCACCCGCACGTCGCCGCCGTATTGCCGCGGGATCGGGTAACAGCTTCATTGAAGTCAATAAGTTTATCAAGCAATTCAATCAATCCAAAGACATGATGCAAGGCATTATGAATGGTGATATGAATTCTATGATGCAACAAATGATGGGCGGAGCTGGCGGTAAGATGCCAAATATGAAAAATATGCCTGGGGGGACACCAGATATGTCTGCTTTAGGGGATCTTCAAGGTCTTATGGGAGGCGGTGCCTCTTCTGGAACGCCAGATATGAGCTCTATGTTTGGCGGAGGCATCAAAGGAAAAGCTACCCAATTCGCGATGAAACAAGCCATGAAACGTGCACAGAAAAAAATGAAAAAAGGGAAGAAAAAATAGTAACAAAAGATACATCCTAAGATGTATCTTTTTGTATGCTAAACATGATATAATTTAGAAACTTGAATATGTGAAAATACAACTTTTTAATAAATGGAAAGTTGAAGGATGGGGAATTATGGAACAGTATCAAAAGTTTATAAAAAATGAAAAACTCAGAAGATGGGTGGTTTTGGCATTTTTAATTGCCGTCCTCTATTTTGTGAGAAGTATACTGCCTTTGATGCTCCTTACTTTTGTCTTCAGTTACTTGGCTTACCGCTTTGTGAGTTTTATTGAAAGAAAAATAAAATTGCCGGGAAAAGTGAGTGGCTTTATTCTTTATGGGCTTATACTTTTCCTTGTTTACCTGGGTATTACGGAATATATTCCTGTGCTTATCAACCAAATCACCCATCTTGTGAATGCGGTGAGCAAGTTTTATCAGAGTAACAGCAAGGGTGAGAGTGCCTTGATGGACTCTATTTATACTCTTTTTAAGGAATATAATCTTGCGGACAAGCTTCAGAGTAGTCTGGGAACCTTAGTAAACTATTTAACGAGTTTTGGGAAAGGACTATTGATTGTCGTTTTTGCTTTTTTGATGAGTTTCTTTTTCACCATTGATCGGAATGAGACCAATAAATTTTCTAGTCTCTTTCTTAAGAGTGATTTCTCATGGTTTTTCGAAGATATTTATTATCTTGTGAGTAAATTTTTCACAGGATTTGGTGTTGTATTAGAAACCCAGTTCATTATCGCTTTAGTCAATACAGGATTAACTATCCTAGCCCTAAGCTTCATGGGTTTCCCTGAACTCTTGAGTTTAGGAGTAATGATTTTCTTGCTTAGCCTTATTCCTGTTGCGGGAGTTTTAGTATCTTGTATTCCCTTATCAATTATTGGATATTCTATTGGTGGTATACGTGATGTTATTTTTGTTTTACTAACGGTGGCTCTTATCCATGCTCTGGAGTCGTATGTGCTTAACCCGCATCTTATGGCGCATAAAACAAAAATTCCTATGTTTTATACTTTTGTGATTCTATTCTTGGGCGAACATTTTTTCGGCGTCTGGGGTTTAATTGTGGGTATTCCACTTTTCAACTTTGCTCTAGACTTACTTGGTGTCAAGGAAATACCTCTAAAAAATATCAAAAAATAATTAAAAGTGAGTTGGTTTTTCTGACTCACTTTTAAAGTGGGAAGACAGAGCTATAAAAATAGTCAGTAAAATGTTATAATTACAATGCATACTTTTTCTCTTTTACTAAAAAGAAGAAGTTGATGAATAAGGAAAATGAACTTATTACTGATAAGAAAAGGATAAAAAAATAAATGACACTACCTACAGTAGCCATTGTCGGCCGACCAAACGTCGGTAAATCGACTATTTTTAACCGTATTGCTGGGGAACGTATCTCAATTGTTGAGGACATTCCTGGAGTAACACGTGACCGTATTTATGCCACAGGTGAGTGGTTGAATAAAAAATTCTCACTCATTGATACTGGGGGAATTGAACTTTCAGATGAGCCTTTCATGACACAGATTCGTGCCCAAGCGGAAATCGCTATGGAAGAAGCTGATGTTATTGTTGCCGTTGTGGATGGTGAAACTGGAATTACTGACGCCGACGAGAACGTAGCACAAATACTTTATCGTACAGATAAACCTATAATCTTGGTTGTGAACAAGGTTGATAACCCTGAACGCCGCATGGAAATCTTTGACTTCTATTCACTTGGGTTAGGAGAACCTTACCCAGTTTCTGCTGTTCATGGTTTAGGAACGGGTGATGTACTTGATGCAATCATTGAAAACCTACCGATAGAAACAGAAGAAGAAAACCCAGATGTTATCAAGTTTAGCTTGATTGGTCGTCCGAATGTTGGTAAATCAAGTTTGATTAATGCTATTCTTGGAGAAGATCGTGTTATTGCTAGTCCCGTGGCTGGTACAACCCGTGATGCAATTGATACAAGCTTTACTGATGCCGAGGGTCAAGAATTTCTTATGATTGATACTGCAGGGATGCGGAAGTCTGGTAAAATCTATGAGAATACAGAAAAATATTCTGTTATGCGTGCGATGCGTGCGATTGACCGAAGTGATATTGTTCTCATGGTTATCAATGCAGAAGAGGGTATTCGTGAGTATGATATGCGTATTGCTGGATTTGCTCATGATGCAGGTAAAGGTATTCTTCTTGTGGTTAATAAGTGGGATACACTTGAAAAAGATAACTATACAATGAAAAAATTCGAAGACGATATTCGTTGGAAATTCAAATTCTTGGACTACGCACCTATCGTCTACGTTTCAGCTAAGACTGGACAACGTCTCCATAAGTTGCCAGATATGATTAAGGAAATTCATCATTCACAAAATCTACGTATCTCAAGTTCTGTTTTGAATGATGTCATCATGGATGCTGTAGCGATTAATCCAACACCAACCGATAAAGGTAAACGTCTGAAAATCTTCTATGCAACACAGGTTGCGGTTAAACCTCCAACATTTGTTGTTTTTGTCAATGAAGAAGAACTTATGCACTTCTCTTATATGCGTTTCTTAGAAAATCAAATCCGTAAGGCATTTGTCTTTGAAGGAACTCCAATCCATTTGATTGCACGTAAACGTAAATAATTTGAAAAGCTCGAAGGCAACTTCGATGCTTTTTATTCTAATGAAAAAATGATATGATACCAATATAATAGTAAAGAAAAGGGTTTCAATTTAAATTAAGGATAAATTTATGGATATAAGAAAAAAACGAAAGATTATTGCCATGGTATTTACAGCTATGATCTTAGCAGGAACTGGTTATGCTCATGCAGCATCAGCAGCACAAGTCAACGTTTATCGGCTCTATAACAAAGTATCAAAAGAACATTTGTATACAGCAAGTAAGTATGAGTATAATACCCTTCCAACTCTGTCTAGTGACTGGGTGAGGGAAGGAATAAACTTTAAAGAATATGACACACCAGTGAGCGGGTCAATAGCGGTGAATCGAGTATATAACCCACGATCAGGAGAGCATATATATACAAAAGATAGTTATGAAGTTAAAGTGTTAACCAGCCAGAAAGGCTGGAGATCAGAAGGTGTTGCTTTTTATGCACCACGAACTAGTACAAAACCTGTTTATCGTTTGTTTAATGCTGCAGCGGGACTAGGGGCACACTTTGTGACGGCAGATAATTATGAGAAAAATAGCTTAGTAGCACGTAATTGGAAGTATGAGGGAGTTGCTTGGTATCAAGCAGTCAATACAGGAGGCTCAGGCGGTGGAAATACAGGAGGTTCTGCTAATGATGCAGACTCTAACGCTACTGTTCCTGAAGGATATACAGCAATCAAACCTTTACCAAACTTAAGTACCTATTCACAAAATGGCACTTATCCATGGGGGCAATGTACCTGGTATACTTACTATAGAGCTAGACAATTGGGCGTAAATTTTGGAACTTCTATGGGAAATGGTGGTGACTGGCAAAAAGCAAGTGGTTACCAAGTTACCATGAAACCAAGGGCGCGTACAGCTGTAAGCTTTAGTCCAGGACAAGCAGGCGCGGACAGAACTTATGGACACGTAGCATTTGTAGAGCAAGTCAGGAGTGATGGGTCAATTCTGATTTCAGAGTCAAATGTCATAGGTCTAGGAAAGTTGAGTTATCGCACTTTTACTAAAGCTGAAGCAAGTAAGTTTCATTATGTTATTGGCAAATAAAAAAGAGTCAGTAATCTGACTCTTTTTTATCATAAATTAATAACCGAGTATTATATGAGCAACAAGTGGAGCAAAGATGACATACATAATACCAGTTACACCTATAGCCAAGGCTCCCATGGCACCTTGTACTTTGCCGAGCTCGATAGCGGTTCCTGTGCCGACAGCATGGCCTGTCCCACCAAGTACTACTCCTTGTGCCACAGGGTCTTTAATTCTAAAAAGTTTCATAAGAGGTACACCCAGTACACTTGTTAGAATACCAGTAACGACGACCACAACAACCGTTATAGTGGTTACGCCCTGCATTTTTTCAGTGATACCAATAGCCATAGCGGTTGTTACAGACTTTGGGAAAAGTGAGAGAGCAGCTAATTTTGGAAGTCCAAAAAATTTCAATAAAAGCGCAGTGATTACAGTATTAATAAAAGCTGCAGCAGCAATACTTATCAAAATCGAACGTGCATGGTGTTTCATGAGTTGAAAAGTTTTGTATAAAGGTATGCCTAAGGCAACAGTTGAGGGGCCGATAAGATCATTTAGAATACTTCCCCCTTTATAGTAATTTTCGTAAGGGATTTTCGCCACTACTAAAATTAATATAATAACTAAGGTTGCGAAGAGTAAGGGATTCGTCCACGGTTTACGTATATTTTCATTGATGCGCACACCTATAATAAAAATTAAAATTGTCAGTGTTACACCAAACAGAGGGCTTGAAGTAATTTCATTCATTATTGCATCCCCCTTTTATTTTTCAACAATTCAGGATCAAGATAATCTCCTTCATATTTGACTTTAATAAATTGCACCAGATGCCCCAAGACGAATACATTAATTGCAAGAGCAACAAGCACGATGAGAGAAATTTGCCACCAATATTCAGAAATCAAAGACCATTTGGCCATGATTCCAACTCCAGCTGGTAGGAACAAAATTGTCATGTTGTTTATCAAGAAGCTTCCAACCTCGTCCACATCAGTAAATTTTAGAACTTTAAACTGTAAGGCAAGAAACAAAAAAATCATACCAAGAATACTTCCAGGAACAGGAAGTTGTAAGCTATTTGAGAGGGTGTCCCCTACAAAGGAAAAGCCAAAAATAATAAGTAATTGAAAATAAATTTTCATATAAATCTCCTATAAATTGCACTCTTTTTATCATAGACCTTTAGTTCCAGATTTTCAAGAATTTTAAGGACGGTGGACAAAGAAAGAAATAATTTTTCAATAATTGCTTGTAGGAGAGAAATACCCCTTGACATTAAGCAAAAATATGCTATAATTATGTTAAATAAAAAACTAATAGAAAGGAGCGTTCGAGAGGACGCTCCTTCTGTGTTGTTTTCTGAAAGGAGAAAAGATGTCAGAAACCCTTGTAAAAACAGTAGAAGAATTCATCTTGCCTCACCTACCAGAAGAGTTTGAACTTGTCGATGTTGAGTGGGAAAAGCTTGGCGGAGATATGGTTTTGCGTATCTTGGTAGATAAGGCTGAGGGAATTACTATTCAAGAGACAGCAGATTTGAGTGAAATACTTTCGCCATTGCTGGACACTATTTCACCAGATCCGTTTCCAACTGAAGGCTACATGCTTGAAGTTGCGAGTCCTGGTGCTGAGCGACCATTGAAGAAGCCAGAACATTTTCAAAAAGTCATCGGTGAATATGTACTTGTAAAACTTTATCAAAAAATTGAAGGCGAAAAAGAATTTGTTGGGGATTTGCTGAAGTTTGAAGATAACACCTTGACTATAGAATATATGGATAAGGCCCGCAAGAAAACAGTTGAAATTCCTGCCGAAAAGGTATCAAAAGCCACGACTTTAGTGAAGCTTTAAAAATACCTATAAGCGGTGAGAGTCGTGCTCTCAAACTAAAATTAAAATAAAATATTTTCCAAAAAACTCAAGAAAGAGGAAAAAACAAAATGAGCAAGGAAATGCTTAACGCCTTTACAATGTTAGAAGAAGAAAAAGGCATTAAACAAGAGATTGTTATTGAAGCTATTGAGCAAGCTATTACAGCCGCTTATAAGCGTCAATACGGTCAAGCACAAAATGTGAAAGTTATTTTCGATGATAAAAAAGGAAACTTTAATGTTTACTCAACACGTGAAATAGTTGACGAAGTTTTCGACAGTCGTCTTGAAATCTCACTTGAAGATGCTCAAGAACTTAACCCACATTATGAAATTGGCGATAAAATCATGTTTGAAGAAAAGCCAAAAGATTTTGCCCGTACAGCTGCTGGTGCTGCGAAACAAGTGATTATGCAAAAAATGCGTGAAGAAGAACGCACAATCATTTACAATGAGTACAGCCGTTACAAAGATGAAATCATCATGGGTACTGTTGAAAAAGTTGATGCGCGAGCAGTATACGTTAATTTGGGTCGTGTAGATGCTCTTTTGACAGCAAAAGATCGTATCAGTCAAGAAAACTACCATGTCGGTGATAAGGTGAAAGTCTATGTTACAGATGTTCTCTTGACACCAAAAGGTACACGGGTTTTCATTAGCCGTACAGCACCAGACATGCTCAAACGCATGTTTGAAAAGGAAATTCCGGAAGTTTACGATGGAACAGTAGAAATCAAATCTGTTGCTCGTGATGCTGGTGATCGTGCTAAAGTCATTGTGGAAAGCCATGACGAAAACGTTGATGCTATTGGTACAATGGTTGGTGCTAAAGGTGCACGTATCCAAGGAATTATCCGTGAACTTGCGGGTGAAAAAATGGATATTATTGAGTACAATGCAGATAAAGCAACATTGATTGCTAATGCGCTTAAACCTGCACGTATCGAGCAAGTTGCTATCCGTGAGGATGGTTCAGCTATTGCTGTTGTTGCTCAGGACCAACTGTCATTAGCTATTGGTAAACGCGGACAAAACGTTCGTCTTGCTGCGCATGTAACGAACTGCAAAATCGATATCAAATCAGAAGAAGATTTCCAAAAGGAAATGGCTGAACTTGATGCAGTAGTCGAAGAAGTAGATGAAATTATAGAAGAAGTTGCTGAAACTGCCTCATCAGAAGAAGCAACAACTGAAGAATAAGCCTATGAAACAAAGAAAGACTCCCATGAGAAAGTCAGTAGTTTCTGGGGAACAAATCGCGAAGCGAGACCTCTTGCGTATTGCTTACAATAAAGAAGGTCAGATTTCGATTGATCCCACAGGTAAGGCCCATGGCCGTGGTGCTTATATCGCCTTATCTAATGAAGAAGCACAACTCGCTAAGAAAAGACACGTCTTTGATCGTACCTTTAGTGCAAAGATCGCGGATGAGTTTTATGACGAATTAATAAAGTATGTTGAACACCAAGTTGCTCGCCGCGAACTAGCAGAGGCTACTTATTCGGCAGACTTGGCACCGGACTACGACTAATATGGATAATACAAAACAAGTATCAAACTTACTCGGTCTCGCAAAGCGCGCAGGAAAAGTAATCACAGGAGAAGAATTAGTTGTTAAGGCCATTCAAAATGGTAAAGCAAGTTTAGTTTTTGTCGCTCATGATGCTTCAGAGAATTTGATCAAAAAAATAACCGATAAATCAAGTTACTATGAGGTAAGTGTATCACAAGTATTCTCAGTAAATGAACTGTCAATAGCAATCGGCGCTAACCGAAAAGTGTTAGCTATTGCTGATGATGGATTTGCAAAGAAAATGGAGAGCCTTATGACTAACTAAAAATAAGGAGGACAACATTGTCTGATAAAAAACGTATTAATCAAATCGCAAAAGAAACAGGATTGAAAAATGCTGATCTTGTGTCAGCAGCACAAGCATTGGGTTTAGCTGTCAAAGCTCACTCAAGTTCAGTAACCGAAGCAGAAGCTGAAAAAATTATTGCAAATGTAAAATCAGGTACACATGCAACCGAGTCGGCTCCAACTTCAGCTCCTGAAAAAGCTGCTCAACCAAAAGCGAAAGCATCTAAGAAAAAAGAGGATTCACCTCGTACATTTGCAGGAAAAGCTATCGTTGAAGATCCAGCAATTTTGGCACGTATCAAAGCAAAAGAAGAAGCTGAAAAAGCTGCTAAGGCAGAAGCGGAAGCTGAAGTGAAGACTGAGCCAAAAGTGAAAGAAACACCAGAAGTAAAACAAGAAAAAACAGCGCCAAAAGTAGAGAAAAAGTCAGATGCTCCAGCTCCAGCAGCTAAAAAGCAAGAAGAAAAAACTACTGAGCCAGTGAAAGAAGAACCTAAAAAAGCATTGGATAATAAAAAACCAAGGATTCAAATCAAAGTCGTAAAACGCGCAGAAGATATCAAAAAAGAAGCAGCTAAAAAAGATGCTGCCCGTCAAGAACGTCGTCAAAACGATCGTCGTGGCAACAACGATAACCGTCGCGGTGGACAACAAGGACGCAATCAAAATGATAACCGTCGTAACAACGATAACCAAAATCGTGGTGGTGGTAATAAGTTTGAAAGCAAGCCTTCAACAGAAGTTTTCTCAGCCCCTGCAAATTCAGGCAAGAGTAACAATCGTCGCGACCGTGATCGTAAGAAAAATGACCATGATAAGTCTTCAGACGGCCGCCGCCCAGGTGGACCACTCCGTGTCAATGATAATCGTAACCAAGTACGTAATGCACGAAATTCAAACTGGAATCAAAAAGGCCGCCGTGGTGGAAGAAACCAACAAGCAGCTACTCCGGTTTCAACACGTAAATTCCATGAATTACCAGAAGCAGTAGAGTATGCTGAAGGAATGAACGTTCAAGATATCGCAAAAGCAATCAAACGTGAACCGGCTGAAATTATTAAAAAACTCTTTATGATGGGTACAATGGTTAACCAAAACCAATCATTGGATGAAGATACATTAGAATTAATCCTCATGGATTACGGTATCACACCTGTTAAAAAAGTTGAAGAAGATGAATCTGATATCGAACGTCTCTTTGTTGAGGAAGGTTATCTTAATGAAGACGAGATGGTAGAACGTCCAGCTGTGGTTACTATTATGGGACACGTTGACCATGGTAAAACAACTTTGCTTGACCGTTTCCGTGAATCACGTGTAACTGAAGGCGAAGCTGGAGGTATCACGCAACATATTGGTGCTTATCAAATCAAAACAGGCGATAAGAAAATTACTTTCTTGGACACTCCAGGACACGAAGCTTTCACTAGCATGCGTGCACGTGGTGCTTCAGTAACCGATATTACTATCTTGGTTGTTGCTGCTGATGATGGTGTTATGCCTCAAACTATCGAAGCTATCAATCACTCAAAAGCTGCAGGTGTTCCAATCATCGTTGCAATTAACAAAATTGATAAACCAGGTGCAAACCCACAACGTGTTATTCAAGAATTAGCTGAATACGGCATAATGTCACAGGCATGGGGTGGAGAATCTGAATTCGTTGAAATCTCAGCTAAATTCAATCAAAATCTTGATGCTCTTTTGGAAACTGTCTTGCTTGTTGCAGAAATGCAAGAACTTAAAGCAGATCCTACAGTACGCGCTATTGGTACAGTAGTTGAAGCCCGTCTTGACCAAGGACGTGGTGCAATCGCAACACTATTGGTTCAACAAGGTACACTTCATGTTCAAGATCCAATTGTTGTCGGTAATACTTACGGACGTGTACGTACGATGACAAATGACTTAGGCCGTCGTATCAAGGAAGCTTTACCATCAACACCAGTCGAATTGACAGGTCTCTCTGATGTACCTCAAGCGGGTGATCACTTTGCCGTCTTTGAAGACGAAAAATCTGCTCGTGCGGCAGGTGAAGAACGTGCGAAACGTGCACAATTGATTAAACGTCAAAGCACACGTCGTGTCAGTCTTGATAACCTCTTTGATACTCTTAAAGAAGGACAAGTTAAGACAGTTAACATCATCATCAAAGCAGATGTACAAGGTACAGCTGAAGCAATGGCTGCTTCATTACAAAAAATTGATGTTGAAGGCGTAAAAGTTGATATCGTCCATGCTGCAGTAGGTGCTATCAGTGAGTCTGATGTCTCATTAGCAGCAGCTTCAAATGCGATTATCATTGGTTTCAATGTTCGTCCTACAGGTCTTGCGCGTGAGCAAGCAGAACATGAAGATGTAGATATTCGTCTTCACAGCATCATCTATAAAGTCATTGAAGAAATTGAAACAGCAATGCGTGGTATGCTTGACCCAGAATACAAAGAAGAAATCATCGGTGAAGCAATTGTCCGTGAAACCTTTAATGTTTCTAAGGTTGGTACTATTGCTGGGTTCATGGTTATTCGTGGTAAAGTACAACGTGATGCCAGCGTTCGTGTAATTCGTGACGGTGTTGTAATCCATGATGGCGCTATTGCTAGCTTGAAACATTATAAAGACGATGTAAAAGAAGTCGGAAATGCACAAGAAGGTGGTTTGATGGTTGAAAACTTTAACGAAATTCTTGTAGATGATACTTTCGAAGTTTACAAAATGGTTGAAATTAAACGCTAAGATTATTTCAATAAAAAAATAAAAAAAGGAGAATGAGTATGGGCACTTCCTTTCGTAGTGACCGTGTGGCGGTCGAAATCCAACGTGAAATTAATGATATTTTACGTCATAAGATTCGCGACCCACGCGTTCAAGATGTGAATATTACCGATGTTCAAGTGACAGGTGATTTAAGCCAAGCTACTGTTTATTATAGCTTGCTTTCAAATCTTGCCAGTGACAATGAAAAAGCTAAAAAAGGTCTGGAAAAAGCTACAGGACTTGTTAAGCGTGAGTTAGCACAACGTATGACTATGTATCGTATCCCAGATTTGAAGTTTGCCAAAGATGAATCTGTCGAATATGGTTCAAAAATCGACGAACTTCTCCGTAATTTGGATAAACCAGAATATTAATAAAAAATTAAGTCTTCCAATTTTGGGGACTTATTTTTTTATTAGAAAATCTGAAAAAATAGTTATACTATGCTATAATCTAATAAAAATACATTTATTAATAAAGGAGTGAGTATGACAGCAAAAAATAATACCGGAGGGATGAGCTCCGTAATTGCCGCTCTAGGTGCCAATGTTCTCGTGGCTATCAGCAAATTTATTGGCTATTCTCTCAGTGGCAGTGCGGCCATGTTAAACGAGAGCATTCACAGCTTAGTCGATTGTGGAAATCAAATTTTGCTACTCTTCGGAGATAAAAGAGCTAAAAGAGCACAAAGCCAAGTGCATCCTTTTGGTGAAGCACGTGCTAAATATTTTTTCAGTATGCTCGTTGCAACTTTTCTTTTCTTTGGTGGTGGTGTAATTGGTGTCATGGAAGCTTATGATAAGTTGGTTCACCCAGCACATGAAGTCAATAATCCACTTATCCTAATTATTATTTTACTCTTTGGTATGCTCATTGAGGGAAGTTCACTTCGCATTGCTTTTAAAGAAATAAAAGAGCTCAACACGGAGAAATTACCACTGTTTCGTTTCTTACACGAGAGCCGTCATAGTGAGATTTTAGTTATCTTTGCAGAAGATTTTTGTGCTATTATTGGCTTACTTTTAGCGCTTGGAGGTACAATTTTAACCTTTGTGACCGGTAATCCTTTCTATGATGCCATGTCAGGTATTTTGATTGGAATCTTACTCATGGGGGCTGCAATCTACTTGGTACGTGAGTTTTATAGTTTAATTGTTGGTGAAAGTGTTACTGCTTCTGATTTGGAAAAAATTACTCGTGTTTTTGTCCGTGAGACAGTGAAGAAGTTGATCGATATAAAAACAATCCATATCGGTCCGACCGAAATTATGATTGCAGCAAAAATTGATATTCCGTCTCAATTTGAAGCACAAAGTTATGAAATTATTAATGATATAGAGCGAGAAATACGACAAGAAATCCCTGATAAAAAGGCTTATATTTATATTGAAGTAGACGAGTTTGATCAAAACTATAGACATGAAGTGAACAATAATCTGTCTGATATACGATAAATATGAAACAACACTTGATGGATAGAATAGCTGACAAGTTACATATAGAGGGTGTTCATCCTGCCTTTATTTTAATGATCTGGGAACTATTACTTATCATTACTTTATTACTCCTCCTTTCCCTCATCGTCTTTCAAATACCAAACACCTTACGGAACTTTAATTTTAAATATTAAAATCTTGGGCAAGAGTAAGGAAAAAAATCATTTCGTTAGGCAAAATAAAGGGCTTTTGTGCTATAATTAACGAAGTATTATTAGACGAATGAGGAGAAAAAATGTCAATAGAACCATTATTTTTAGATTCTGTATTGCAAGAGAAACTCTGGGGTGGCGATCATCTCAAATCTTTTGGCTATGATTTGCCTTCTGATAAAATTGGAGAATACTGGGCGATTTCGGCTCATCCACATGGGGTATCAACAATAAAAAACGGACAGTTTGCTGGGGAAAAGTTAGATAAGATTTTTAACCAACACCGTGAACTTTTTGGTAATACTGAAGAAAAAGTATTTCCACTTTTGACAAAAATTTTGGATGCCAACGATTGGCTCTCTGTTCAAGTTCATCCGAATGATGAATACGGAATGAAGCATGAGGGTGAACTCGGAAAAACTGAATGCTGGTATATCATCTCAGCAGAAGAAGGTTCTGAAATCATCTATGGCCACAATGCTAAATCACGAGAAGAACTTGCAGAAATGATCCAATCTGGTGACTGGGATCATTTGCTTCGCAAAGTAAAAGTGAAAGCTGGGGACTTCTTCCATGTGCCAGCTGGAACGATGCACGCTATCGGGGCAGGGATTGTTATCCTTGAAACTCAACAATCAAGTGATACAACATATCGTGTATATGATTTTGATCGTAAAGATGATCAAGGAAATCTTCGTGAGCTGCATATTCAGCAGTCTATCGACGTACTCCACATTCCAGGTGACCAAACACCGGAAAATAAAGTCAAAGTTGTTAAAGAAGATAACGCAGACTTGACAACTTTAGTAAAATCAGAGTTCTTTGATGTTTACAAATGGTCAATCCACGGTACACAAGCTTTTGAAGCAACTGCCGATTATATGCTAGTGTCAATTCTTGATGGTGAAGGAGAACTCATCGTTGCAGATAAGGTTTACCCGTTAGCAAAAGGTGATCACTTTATACTTCCAACAGGTATTGATAAATGGGAACTCAAAGGCAATATGGAAATTATTGCAAGTAATCCCGTAGCACACTAAAAAGACGTCCTTATGGACGCTTTTTTTATAAATTTTTAAGACATCATCTGTTAAGTAGAAAGAGACAAAAATGTAAAGAGTTGAATCAGTTCAAAAAAGCACAGAGGGATAAAGACCAAACTCTGTTGAAATAATTTAATAAAGAAAGCAGAGTGATTTCTAGCTTTTTTTATTCAAAAAAGTACAAGGTGTCTAAAATGAGCTGAGCAAATTTGAAAACGTTATATATTAGGATTATAATTAAATTATAAAGAATAATTAGAAAAGGAGAATAGAATTATGCGTTACACAAATGGAAACTATGAGGCTTTTGTTCGACCTAGAAAACCCCAAAATGCAGATAAGAAGTCTGCTTATATTGTAGGTGCAGGCCTTGCTGGACTAGCTGCTGCGGTCTTCCTTATCCGAGACGGTCAGGTGGCAGGAAATAGAATTCATATTCTAGAGGAGCTCTCTCTTTCTGGCGGTTCTTTGGATGGATCTTTTATTCCTCATGATGGCTTTGTCACTCGGGGCGGTCGTGAGATGGAAAATCATTTTGAATGTCTATGGGATCTTTTTCGATCTATACCAAGCTTAGAAGTGGAAGATGCTTCAGTGTTGGATGAATTCTATTATTTAGATATTGATGATCCTAATTCATCAAACTGCCGACTTATCGAAAATCGTGGAGAACGAGTGGCTGATGATGGTAAATTTACTCTAAGCAGACAAGCTCAGGATGAAATTGTCAAACTTTTCATGGCTAAAGAAGAAACTTTGGTAGGAAAAAAAATAGAGGATGTCTTTGGTGAAGAATTTTTTGAATCAAACTTTTGGCTTTACTGGTGTTCAATGTTTGCTTTTGAAAAATGGCATTCAGCTATTGAAATGCGTCGTTACATCATGCGCTTTATCCATCATATCAAAGGGCTTCCAGACTTTACAGCCTTGAAATTTACAAAATATAATCAATACGAATCTTTAGTAAAACCATTACTTTCATTTCTAAAAAATCAAGGAGTGATTTTCCAATACGAAGCACAAGTAGAAAATATTGAAGTTGATTTTTCTAATAATAAAAAAGTAGCCAAGAAAATTATATTCGCAGATGGTAAGACACAAGAACTCTCAGAAGATGATTTAGTCTTTGTCACAAACGGTTCGATTACTGAAAGTTCAACACAAGGTAGTCCAACCGAAGCGGCACCTGTTAATAAAGATCTGGGTGGGGCTTGGAAATTGTGGAAGAATCTTGCAGCACAATCTCAAGAATTTGGTAGACCAGAAGTTTTCTGCGACACTATCCCCGATGAAAGCTGGTTTGTTTCAGCAACGGTAACTTGGAAAAATCTTAAAATACAACCATATTTAAAAAAACTTACACACCGTGACTTGCGAACAGGAAAAGTAGTTACTGGAGGAATCATCACAATTAAGGATTCTAACTGGTTGATGAGTTTCGCTACACACCGTCAACCACATTTTAAAGAACAAAAAGATAATGAAACTGTAACCTGGGTTTATGGACTCTTGTCGAAGACTCCCGGGAATTATATTAAGAAGCCTATCGAAGAGTGTACAGGTGAAGAAATCACGCAAGAGCTTCTTTATCATTTGGGAATGCCTGAAGAAGAAATCCAAACTTTTGTTAAGGAAAACACGCACACAATTCCCGTTTATATGCCGTTTATTACTTCTTACTTCATGCTACGTGAACCTGGGGACCGTCCGCAAGTTATTCCTGAAAATTCAGTTAACTTGGCCTTTATTGGGAATTTTGCTGAAACAGAAAGAGATACAGTATTTACAACAGAATACTCAGTACGTACAGCTATGGAAGCTGTCTACCAATTTTTAAATGTGGAACGTGGTGTCCCCGAAGTGTTCGCCTCAGCGTATGACTTGCGAACTTTAGCAAGCTCTGTTTATTATTTATCAGATCGGAAAAAATTATTAGACGCAGACCTACCACTCCTCAAAAAAGAATCTTTGAAATTTGGCTTGAAGAAACTAAAAGGAAGCTATCTAGAAGATTTGCTGAAGGATGCGGGTTTGATTTAATAAATAGTAGTTTTGTTTCATTTCATTTTGGCTTGAGCTAACTTTAAGAAAGAAACAGTATAATACATTTATTCCAATAAAATTTTTTTCATAAAACTCCTACTCTTCCATGTAAATGGGAGAGTTTTTTATTATTATATATCTAGAGTCGCATTTCTGTATGACTCTATGGTATAATATATTTTGAAAGCAGAACTGCTTTTATTTGGAGAATTACTCAAGAGGCTGAAGAGGTACGCTTGGAAAGTGTATAGGTGGGTAAAACCATGCGTGGGTTCGAATCCCATATTCTCCTTACTTAGATTATTAAAAAAATCTCTCTTGCTTAAAGAGAGATTTTTTTGTTTGATGATCCCTGCCAGGTTCGAACTGGCGATTCAGACTTAGGAGGTCCGGGTTATATCCAATTTAACTAAGGGATCAGAACGACTCCTTTTGTAAGGAGCCAATATTATTATTTTTTATCTGCTTCAAAGACGATACCCGCACTTTGGCGCATCATGTAGCTTGTTTCAGAGACATCTTGAGCCAAGTGATGTAAGTCTTTATAGAGCGAATAGGCTGCAGGAGTAGAAATTGTTTCAATGATTTCCGCAAAATGAAGTGCTTCATCATAAAGTGAATGTTTTGGAGGTGTAATCTTAATCACTTCTTTGCTGCCATCAAATCGAATAAATTTAGCAGAAGTAATGGCATTCACGCCGTCCAAAATCAGTGTTCCTTCATCTGTATAAATTTCACTTGTGAGGTAGCTATTCAAATTCCCCGCACATTTTATTGCAACTTTAAAGTCACCATAGTTTAAGCTACCAACACCAGATAAATCTACGCCACTCGGTAAGATGACTGCATCATAGCAGGCAGATTGTGGTTTATCAAACCAGTAAACAGCTGCGTAGAGTAAGTAAACACCTAAGTCGGCAAGTAAACCACCAGAGAATTTACTGTTGAATTTATTCGGGATTTTTCCAGCTAGGAGTGCAGGCATTTTTGAAGAATATTTTGAATAAGTAAAATCTGCCCCAACTATTTTTTTATCTGCTAAGAAGAGATTAATTGTTTCAAAAGCTTTTTCATGAATATTACGCGCAGCTTCGAAAAAGAGAACTTTATGCTTATCTGCTAATGTAATAATTTCAGCTAACTCTTGTGGATTAGAAAAGGCAGGCTTCTCAACAATCACATTTTTTCCAGCTAAAATAGCTGCTTTTGCTTGCTCAAAATGTATAGCATTAGGACTAGCAATGTAGATGATATCCAAATCATGTTTGAAGAAATCATCTAAACTATCATAAAGCTCCACATCGTCGAAGTCCTCAGTAAATGATACTGCACTTTCGAGATTACGCGAATAAACAGCTTCAAGACTATATTTTTTTGTAAGGTAGGCAGCTTCTACAAATGATCCACTAATCCATCCTGTACCAACAATTCCAAGTTTAAGCATTGTACACCCCTTTTCCAATCTGAAAATTATTAAGTCTATTATAGCAAATTTTTTAATAAAACTCATTAAAAACCAAATTTAGAAATAATTTCATAGATGAAGCTCGTTGGCTTTTATGATAGAATATATAGAATAACATAATGTCCATGAAAAAATTATGGATATTTAAAGTATGGAGAAGTAATTTTGAAAAAACCATTGATTATCGGTGTAACAGGTGGCTCAGCCAGCGGGAAAACCAGTGTATCTCAGGCTATTTTGTCTATGTTTAAAGATGAAAACATCGCCATGATTGAGCATGACAGTTACTATAAAGATCAATCACAACTCACATTTGAAGAACGCACAAAAACCAACTATGATCATCCCCTCGCTTTTGATACAGACTATCTCATCGCTCAACTGAAGGAGTTGCAAAATGGTCGTGCTGTTGACATTCCAACTTATGATTATGCTAATCACACACGAAGCGAAAAAACTTATCGTCAAGAACCTGTGGATGTTTTGATTGTCGAAGGAATCTTGGTTCTAGAAAATGAAAAACTGCGTAACTTAATGGATATCAAAGTTTTTGTTGATACGGACGATGATGTGCGTATCTTAAGACGTATTCGTCGTGATATCGAAGAACGAGGGCGCACTTTGGATTCAGTAATTACGCAATACATGGATGCTGTTAAACCAATGTATCATCAATTTATTGAACCAACAAAGCGTTATGCTGATGTTATTATTCCTGAAGGTGTATCCAATACTGTTGGTGTGGATATCTTGACAACGAAAATAGCCAGCATTCTTCACGGAGAATAAACGAAGTGTTAAAAGCAATGCGTATTGCTTTTTTTTATTATCAGTAATTGTTCTTTATGTATGGAGAGACAAATAGGATTTTATCCTTCACAAACACAATATAGAAAAAAACGTTTACATGAGGATACAATTTTTTGTGCGTTTGTGATATAATCATTATTGAAATTCTAAAAATAGTAAAAGGAAAAATTATGGAACTCTTTGAATCGCTCAAACAAAAAATCTCTGGAAAAGGCCTACAAATCGTCTTTCCAGAAGGAACAGATGCTCGTGTCCTTGGCGCAGCTAACCGTCTTTACGCAGATAAATTAGTCACACCTGTATTTATCGGGAATATCTCGGAAGTAACAGGAACTTTGATTTCACGTGGTATTAATCCAGACGGTTTCCAAATCTATGACCCATTGAACTGTGAACGTTTCGATAAAATGGTAGAGATTTTTGTTGAGCGTCGCAAAGGGAAAGTAAGTGAAGAACAAGCGCGTGAAATCTTGAAAGATCCAAACTATTTTGGAACAATGCTTGTTCATATGGGTATTGCTGACGGTATGGTTTCAGGAGCAATTCACTCTACTGCAGAAACAGTACGTCCTGCTCTCCAAATTATTAAAACTAAGCCAGGTGTAAAATCTGTATCTGGGGCCTTTATTATGGTTCGCGGACGTGATGATAACGAAAAATATATCTTTGCTGACTGTGCTATTAATATTGACCCAGATGCACCTACTTTGGCAGATATTGCTGTCGCTTCTGCAGAAACAGCTAAACTCTTTGATATTGATCCAAAAGTGGCGATGTTATCATTCTCTACTAAAGGTTCAGGTAAGTCAGACGATGTAACTAAAGTAGTTGAAGCAACAGCTTTGGTCAAAGAAGCACATCCAGAACTTGATGTGGATGGAGAACTTCAGTTTGATGCAGCCTTCTCTCCTGCTGTAGCCCGTCAAAAATCACCAGATAGTTCAGTTGCTGGCCGTTCAAACGTATTTATTTTCCCAGATATCCAATCAGGAAATATTGGTTACAAAATTGCTCAACGTTTGGGGAACTTTGAAGCAATCGGTCCAATCTTGCAAGGCTTGAATGCACCAATCTCTGACCTTTCTCGTGGAAGTAATGAGGAAGATGTTTATAAACTTGCTATTATTACAGCTGCTCAAGCACTTAAATAATATTTAAGTTTTCAAAAATCATAACTTTTGTTATGATTTTTTGTTTTGAATACAAGGTGTTGCTTTTAGTGTTAATTTAAGCTTATAGTTATAAAATATAATCATCAAAACAACGGAGAAAAGATGAAACGAGCGAAAATTTGTGCCTTAATTGGGAGTGTTTTTACGACCCTTATTGCTGTATTAATGATATTTGCCTTTATTCGATTCATAATTAACTGGGAGGCAAAAGGTTTAGAGTTGACTCTGTCTGTTGCGGGACACAGTGGAATTTTTCTATTGAAACTTTTTGCGTTGCTCCTTGTCGTTATCATATCTATCATGATTGTGAATTGGATCGCCTTTATTCGTATGGATAGACCAACTGGGGGGCTTTGGCAACTTTATCAATTAGTGATTGGAAGCTTTTATATCCTTGCTTCAATGGTCAATTTATATGTGATGGTAGTTGCCTTACCTTTAGGACTTTGTTTTGTACTGGCTTTTGTGCTGGCACGTATGGATAGCTTATGAGAGAGTTTGCAGCAGCAGACTCTTTTCCTTTGCGGTTTACACCAAAAAGATACAAAAATTTGGTATAATAACTAAGTTAATAATAAAATTAGGAGGATTATTTATGTTTGAGCTTCAAACTAAGCTTAAAAATGAATTTGGTATAAAATTTGCCGACGAAGAACTGTTAAAAATAGCTTTTACTCACTCGAGCTATACGAATGAAGAACGCCTCCCAAAGGTTGCAAACAATGAACGTTTGGAGTTTTTGGGAGACGTCGCTCTGTCTTTAATCATCTCAGAATATCTTTATCGTACTTACCCAGATAAACTTGAAGGTGAATTATCGAAGATGCGTTCAAGTATTGTACGTACAGAATCTTTAGCTAACTTCTCGCGGCAATGTGAATTTGGTCGGTTTTTACTGTTAGGTAACGGTGAGGAAAAAACTGGTGGACGAAATCGTGATACGAACTTAGAAAACTTATTTGAAGCTTTTTTGGGCGCTCTTTTCTTGGATTCAGGGATGGAAGAAGTAAGGCATTTCATCGACCGCGTCGTTATCCCTCATGTAAAAGCAGATGACTATTTTAAAGTCATTGATTATAAGACTAACTTGCAAGAAGTCTTGCAAATGGATGGAGAGACACTTATCGAGTATAAAATCTTGGAAGAAACTGGTCCAGCCCATGCGCGTGAGTTTGTTGCGGCAGTTTATAATAATGGCAAAGAACTGGGGCGTGGACATGGAAAATCAAAAAAAGTCGCTGAACAAAAAGCGGCAGAAAATGCAATAAAAGGTCAAATTCATGTATCTTAAGAAAATGGAAATAGTCGGCTTCAAGTCTTTTGCCGACCGTACAAAAATTGAATTTGATCAAGGCGTGACAGCAGTTGTAGGGCCCAATGGCTCTGGTAAATCAAACATTGTCGAAGCACTTCGATGGGTCCTAGGTGAGCAATCAGCTAAGTCACTTCGTGGTGGTAAAATGCCCGATGTTATTTTTTCTGGAACAGCTAAAAGAAAACCATTAAATTATACAGAGGTCATTGTAACATTTGATAATTCTGATCAGTATCTTACGGGGCATGAAGATGAAAAAGAAGTATCTATCACGCGTCGTTTGTACCGTAACGGAGATTCTGAGTTTTTAATCAATGGGCGAAAATGTCGCTTGAAAGATATCCATGAACTCTTTACAGATACAGGTTTAGGAAGAGATTCACTTTCTATTATTTCGCAAGGCCGTATTGAATCTGTCTTTAATTCCAAAGCTGAGGAACGTCGTGCTATATTTGAAGAAGCCGCAGGTGTACTCAAGTATAAAACCCGCAGAACGGAAACAGAAAGTAAATTAAAAACAACGCAAGATAACCTTGATCGTTTAGAAGATATTATTTTTGAACTTAATGGACAGTTGACACCATTGCGTGCACAGCGCGATGTGGCACTTCGTTTTCAGACTTTAGAAGCCGAACGCTCAGAACTTGCTCTTTCTGTGCTGATAGCCCAGCTCCTAGATGAAAAAGAAAAATACGAGAAAGCAAAGCAAGACTTGGAAATAACTGAGTCAAAATTGGAGGAGCTAAAACTTCAACAAAAAGACTATGAAGAAGAAGTTGTAAGCCTTAAAAGAACACGTCTAAAAGTAGAGAATGAGCAAGAAAAACTTCAGCAAAACAGTTTAACACTCACGGAGCTAAAAGCGGATCTTCAACATAAAATTGAAGTTTTTGATTTGCAAAAGTCTTCTTCAGAAAAAACAGCAACAGAGCGTCAAGCGCGTATCGATGAGCTGGGGGCGAAGTTGCTTGCAGCAAGACAAAAAAGCGAAGAAGTTGGCAATAAAAAAACTCAACTTATCGAAAATGAAGCCAAAACACAGAAACAGCTTCTAAAATTAGAAACAGAACTTTCACGTTTTTCTGAAAGTCCAGAAAGTTTATCTGAACGTCTTCGAGAAGATTATTTAAAACTTGTCCATCATGAGGCAGAGTTATCTAATAACTTAACAAAAAATAAAGCAGAACACGAAAATATCTCGCATCGGCTCACAGAGACCAATGAAAGTGCTCGAGAAAACTCAGAAAAGCTCCAAGCTATAACAGTAGAGCTAATGAATGCTGAAAAAGCATTGACTGAGTCCACTCAAACTATGCAGCTCTTAGAAAAAGAACTGGAAGAAAAAACAGCTACAGAAGCTCAATATGCTGAAAATGAACGTCAAGGGCAAAATGTCATGTACGATCAGATGCAACAGCTGAGCCGCTATAAAGCTGATCTTGCGAGTATGGAGAACATAAGAGATAGTCACAGTAATCTTTTTCAAGGAGTGCGCGCTGTGATGACTCAAAGTCAACAGTTGGGGGGGATAGTTGGCGTTGTTGCTGATCTTCTAACTTTTGATAAAAAATATACAACAGCAATTGATATTGCTTTAGGCGGTGGAAGTCAAAATATTATTGTTGAAGATGAAAAGGCAGCAAAAGCAGCTATTTCCTATCTACGGGAAAAGCGTTTAGGTCGTGCGACTTTCTTACCTTTAACAACAATTAAGCCACGCGAGATAAGAGATTATGGGCGCTTGGTGAACATGGAGGGCTTCATTGATACTGCTCTAAATCTGGTGAAGTTTGAACCGCGTTTACAAAGAGCAATGTCTAGTTTGTTATCAACGACAGCAATTGTAGACACTGCAGAACATGCAAGTCAGATCGCTCGGGCAATGAACTACAATATCCGTATTGTCACATTGGATGGGACTCAAATTAATCCGGGTGGTTCATATTCTGGAGGAGCAGCTAAGCGGAACAGTACGACATTTACAAGTACTGAAATTGAACATTTAACTGAAACAATTTCTATAGCTGAAAGCAAGCTAAAGAAATTTGAAGAAAAGTTGTATAAACAACAAGGGGCAAGACGAGTTCTGAATGAGCAAATGGAAATTTTGCGCTCTGAAATCCAAGAAAGACGACTTTCCGAGCAAGCGTTGCAATTGCAAATTAAGCAGCTCACAGAACGTCAGTCAGATTTGCAAGCTTTGGTTGAGGTAGCAGAAAAACCAGATGCTCAACAAGAACTACAAAATCTGACAAAAGAAAATGAGAAGATTTCCCTTGAATTAATGCAAATTTCAGAAGAAAAGCAAGCATTGGATGCTCAGCTAGAAGAAGTAAAATCCAATAGCGAGAGCTTTAACGTGCTTAAAAATCAGAAGAGTAACGCTTTCCATGAGACAAAAATGGCTCTTTCTAATTTGAAGAATGAGTTGCGCTTTGTACAAGCAGATTTAGATCGACTAGCTGAAGAATGTTCAGCTATTGAGGCTGAGAGAGGAAAACTTGAAGCTATAGCATCAACTCAAATTGATGAGAAAAGTCGTGATCAATACGCCAACCAGCTGGAAGAAACTGAAATTAAACTTCAAGAAAGTAACGTGAAGCTCGTAAGTTTACGTTTTGAGCGAGATGATTTACAAGCTCAAATGGAAGAACTTGAAGAACAAAATCGTGAATTACTTGAACAAAATCAGACACTTAATAATCAAAAAGCACGTCTGGAAGTGAGAATTGAACAGTCAGAGAAACTCTTGCGTAATCGTCAAAACACCTTGTTTACAGAATATGAGATGAGTTTTGACCAAGCAAGGAGTGAGGCTAAAGTTCTTGAAAACTTGTCAGAATCAGAGCATCAGCTTAGCCAACTTGAACGACAAATACGTGCTTTAGGGCCTATTAATTTAGATGCAATTAGCCAATTTGAAGAAGTGAATACGCGTCATACATTTTTAAGTGGGCAGAGAGACGATCTTTTAGAAGCAAAAGAGATGCTTCAAGGCACCATTCAAGAGATGAATGAAGAGGTTGAGATACGCTTTAAAACAACTTTTGAACAGATCAGAGAAAGCTTCCAGCTGACTTTTTCACAAATGTTTGCTGGAGGGGAAGCAAATCTAGAATTGACCAGCACAAACCTGCTTGAAGCAGGGGTAGAAATTAAGGTTCAGCCTCCAGGAAAAAAACTGGCCAGTCTAAACTTGATGTCTGGTGGAGAAAAAGCTTTGACAGCTTTGGCCTTGATTTTTGCAATACTGCGGGTAAGAACGGTTCCGTTTGTTGTTCTTGATGAGGTAGAAGCAGCTCTTGATGAAGCGAACGTTAAACGCTTTGGAGACTATATGAATCATTTCGATAATTCTAATCAGTTTATTGTGGTCACTCATCGTCGTGGTACAATGGCGGCGGCCGGTACTATGTACGGTGTGACAATGGCAGATGCAGGGGTCTCTAAAGTCATTTCTGTTCGATTAGACGATAAACTTTAAAAGAATATCAAAATATGCTACAAAAAGCTTAAGCTTAGCTCAAGGCTTATTTGGTAGAATTATTCCCAGTGTAAAAAAAAGGAAACTATTCTTGTGCAAAGGAAAAACAAATTGAGGTTAACCTTGAAAAAATTATTCAAAAGCTTTAATACACGACTAGGGCTAGTCTGCTGGTCGACCTTCTTCATTTGGGTTAAAACCATGATTGCTTATTTTGCTGTCTTTAATGGTTTGAACTCTTCGAAACTTGCGGATTATTTATTAGTCATCGTCAATCCAATTGGCTTCACGGCAATTTTCTTTAGTTTAATATTGTTTGTTAAAAGAAAACAACTTTTTTATCTCGGTATGCTCTTGATGAACCTGATTGGAAATCTACTGGTTTATGGTAATATTCTTTATTACCGTGAATTTTCGGATTTTCTTACCTTGAACACGTTAACAGGTGGAGCAGGCATGGTTGGAAAAGGCTTTGACCTTGGAGCTATCGCTGTTTCATGGATTGATATCATTTTTTGGCTTGATCTTGTAGTCATCCTTGTTCTTTTTCTTACTAAAAAGATTAGGATGGATGAGCGTCGCCCAACTAACTTGTTTGCTTTCAAGGTTTTCAGTATTTCCGTTATGATTTTTGGACTGAATTTTTGGATGGCAGATTTAACGGAGCATCGCTTAGTTTCTCGCCAAGCGCAGTATGATGCGACGTATGTGGTCCGTTATTTAGGCCTTGGCCCTTGGTTAGCCACAAACAGTTGGTATACTCATGTCTCAAATGAAACACGAGCTATGGCTTCAAAAACGGATTTTACTAAAGTTCAAAAATACATCCAAAAAGATCGCTATCTTGCACCAAATGCTCAGATGTTTGGCATAGCGAAAAACCGTAATGTGATCGTTATTCACCTCGAATCTTTGCAGCAGGATGTCATCAACATGAAGGTAAATGGAGAAGAAGTAACTCCTTTCTTAAATTCTCTCTATAACAATAATCCTTCTGTCTATTCTTTCTCTAACTTCTTTAACCAAGTGGGGCAAGGTAAGACATCAGATGCAGAGACCATGCTGGAAACTTCCACTTTTGGTTTGTCATCGGGCTCACTTTTCTCAAGTTTAGGAAGTACACAAACTTTCCAAGCTATGCCAGCCATTTTGGATCAAAAGGAAGGCTATTCTAGTGCAGTATTTCACGGTAATGTTGGCTCTTTCTATAGCCGTAATAATGTTTACCGTAATATGGGATATCAAAATTTCTTTGATCAATCTTTCTTTAATCTCACTTCCACGAATTCAACAGCTTGGGGTGTAAAAGACAAGTACTTCTTTGCTGATTCTATCCCTTATCTTGAACAGTTGCAACAGCCCTTCTATGCTAAATATTTGACCGTTACTAACCACACACCTTACACAGGACTTGAAGACTATGAGATGAATCCGAAACTCTTGGCAGGAGGTTCAGGTAACTCTGTGGTTGATAATTATTTCTTAACCGCAAATTATTTAGATTCCTCAGTTAAAGACTTCTTTGATTATTTGAAAAAATCAGGTCTTTATGAAAAATCCATAATCGTTCTTTATGGAGATCACTATGGTATTTCTGGTTCAGATACAAAATATTATGCGCCATTCGTCGGTAAAAAGGCAGAAGACTGGACCGAGTATGATAACACAATGATGCAACGTACACCATTTATGATTGATATACCAGGGCAAACAACAGGCCATATCAATGATGAGTATGTCGGTGAGATTGATGTCATGCCAACTTTGGAGCACTTATTAGGGATTTCCACTAAGGATTTTATTCAATTTGGTCAAGATATATTTGCCCCAAATCGTGAAAAATTTGTCGCTCTAAGAAACCGTGGTTTTGTTACGCCAACCATTACTAAATCAAGTGCAACAAGCTCTGTTTATCATGATACTAAAACAGGTGAAGTCTTGAAGCTGACCGAGAGCCAGCAGAAATATGTTGATAATATTCAAGAAAAAGTTAATAAAATGCTCGATATGTCAGATACTTTCAATACAGAAGATCTTCTTCGTTTCTATACTCCACCTGGATTTGAGCCGGTACAACCAGGCAACTATAGTTACAATGTAACTTCAACGAGAGAACGTCTGAAAAAGGAACAAGAAGTTCTGAAGGCACGTTCTACATCGCTTCTTTCGGAAAACCAAGGGGTATCTTCTGTAAATCTCTTTAGGGATCCCGTATTGGCAGCGAAAAAAGCTCAAGAAGAAGCCGCAGCTGCTGCAGCAAAAGATAAAGAAAAAGCAAACACCAAAACCTCATCTTCTACGGATAAAAAAGTTGAGAAAGGAAAGTAAAATTTTATGAAATCTGGATATTTTCAGCCTTTAACAAATGTTTATAAAATAGCTTGGATATGGTGGGTGATTCTCCTTTCTTTCCAACAAGTACTTTACTATGAAAATAATCTTCGGATAAATTGGTTTCAAATAGCAATCCTCATATTTCTGGTCTTTGCTTTCTACTTTTTAGTTAGACAACGTCGCTTTTTTGCAGCAGAAGATGCTTTGCACTTTTCTCGCGATTTTCGTTTAGGAATGCTTAAAATAGATATGACTTACATGAGCTCGGTTAAAGTTACACCCAGAACAGTACGTTTTATCTATGTTGGCAAGGAATATCACTTTGTTGTATTGGGCAAATCCAATCAGCTTTTACAAAATGTTTTAAAGGAAAATAATGTTGAATACACTACATCAACACTTAAAAGATCCACGAAAGTGTAAGATCTTTTGGTCTCTTCTCTTTGGCCTCATTTGGCTGGGAACAAATATTTATGTCGTCATGGAAACACCCGCTTGGAGTGAAAAGTATATCACAGCTTTTATTCTAGGAAATATCTGTATGTTTATCGCAGCTGGCTATATGATTTTTGTCTATCGCTCAGTCAAGAAAATGGATACACTTACAGAAAATAAAATCCAGCATTACTATAAAATGTCAATGTGGGTTTTAGGGCTGGCAGTTTTGCTTGTGCCTTTTTTCTTTCTGATACATGTTCCAGACAGTGCGCATGATTGGGATTTCTTCGTCATCTTTAGAAACAGTATGCAATTAAATGGTCGTCCATTTACAAATCTCCCAATGACAGAAGATGAATTATTGTATTTCTTACGCTATCCAAACAATCAATTCTTTGGCATTGTTTATAATACAATCTTTGCTCCATTTACAAGCTATGTGTCTAAAATTTTAGCCACTACAGTGGTGGCGGCCGTCTTTACGAGTTTATCTGTATTAGCGGGATCTTTATTGATTAAAAAGATTTCGAATATTAAGATGGCTTTAATTTATAATTTGGTTGCCTTTGGTTTTGTTCCATTTTATATCTATGGTGCTCAACTTTACACAGATACAGCCTCATTACCTTTTGTTATCTTCGGCTTACTCTTTATGGTTTATGCCCTTAAATCAGAGAAAACAAGCAAGATGATTGCTTGGTGGATTGCGGCATGCTTAGTTGTCTTTTTAGGATATAGTATAAAACCTACGGTCTTTATTCCGATGGTTGCCGTTTTTTGCTTCCTCTTACTTAACCGTAAATGGAAAAAGCTTGTCATTCTCTTGCCTATTGCAGCTATCCTCTTTGTTGGAGTACATCAAGGAGTTAAGGCAGTTATTGCGAATGAACCCGCCTTTTCAGCAGAAGCGAATGATCGTTATAACTTGCCATTGATTCACTGGGTAACGATGTCCTTTGATCCCATCAATAAATATGGAGGATTTAACCCGGATGTTTTAGCTTATTCACAGTCATTTACAGATGTTGAATCTAAGAAAGAGGGAATTACGCGTCGCTTTGTAGACAATCTACGTGAGGCTGGTGTATCAGGTACTCTATTACAGCTATGGCGTAAGATAATGTATACATGGTTTAACGGGGACCTTAGTGGCTTCTTTTACACCTATCGTCATTCTAATCCTTTTGTTTTCCGCTATTTTGACTGGACGAGTTTTGCCCCAGAAGAAGGTAACATTACAGGCTGGCTATTACTTAAAGCAGCACAAACGCTTTATTGGTTGGCTATCGTCCCACTTATGTGGTATGAGATTTTCTTAGGAGTCTTTAAGAAACATAAGACAGAGTGGTTTATTATTGGACTATCGATGGTGGGCCAAACAGGGTTCCTCTTGCTTTGGGAAGCAAATTCACGCTACCTTTATAACTTTGCGCCAATAATGCTTGTTTTGGCAACAATGGGCTTGGTTGATTTTATTAATCGCTCTAGGAGGAAAAATGGAATTTCTGAATAAAAGCATGTATCGTATTTTGCTCTGGCTTTTTGCAGCAGCATTGTTCATCATGACTATACAGCCTTTTACAGATGCTGGTTTTGTTGAACCAATTTCTGTATTCTTACTGGCTGGTTTGCTCTTTTTCATTCTCCGTTTTGCCTATCAAAAATTTCATAAAATGAATAAAAAAGGCTTGAAAATATTTATTTTCGCCTTTTTTGCGATTTTTATTCTCATTCAGATTGTTTCTGTCACTCAGGTACATCTGATGGTTTTTGGTGATCCATGGCATATTCAAGCACAAGCTACACGGATTATGCAAGGAGATATGATTTGGGATGTATGGATTCGACAATATCCCAATCTCTTACCTTTAGTTGCTCTAAATGTAGGCTTCATGAAACTGGCTCAACTGTTAAATGTTTCTTATTATTTAATTTTTTATAGCTTCAATATCCTTATCAATACAAGTATTTGGATTTTGCTGGTTCATTTTCTTTGGAAGAAAAGAGAATCCCTTGCGGCCTTTGTGGCCTTAATCATGGTGATTCTTCCTATGAACTATGACTTTCTACTAAGAGTAGGTTATTCAGATGGTTTTGCAATTTTAGTTTTACTCATTATTGCGCTTCGTTTTGATAAATTACAGAAAACAGAATCCTTTGGGCCATGGCAGTTTATTAGTACGGTAGTTTTGTTTACCGTCGCTTATTTGGCCCGTCCAAATGTAATTATTATTCTGATTGCGTTAGGTATCCTTGGCTTGGTGGCTTTCAACCAGCGCAAGAAATATAAAAAACTATGGCTGTCTATTAGTAAATTAATCCTTGCCTCAGTGATAGGTATTATTCTAGCAATGGGAGTAACACTAGGCTTAGCTAGTGCTATGCAGTATGATTTAAAAGGACCAGATGTTTTTCCGACGGTAAATTGGATTTATGAAGGACTAAATACGGAATCCATGGGGGAATGGACGCCTGTGGATCGTGATTATACACTGAATCATTTTGGCTTTGAGACTGCAAAAGAGGCAAATATTGCAGGAATAAAGGAAAGATTGGCTCATTTAGGTAAAGAGCCTTGGATGATTCCCGTCCTATTTATAGCAAAATTTGGCCAGCTCTGGTCCTGCGGAACTTTTGCAACTGCGACGGATTATCAACTCTTCTCTGGTTACTTTAACTGGACCAAAGGCCCAGGGTGGTTGATTGATAATATCGGTGCTATTAATATCTTTATTTCAACCTATGCTAAAGCTCTTATGGCTGTGTTCCTCTTAGCTATCGTCTGCCGACTTTGGAAATCGAAAGAAGAAGAAATATCTACTTTTTCTTTAGCTATTTTGACGACGATGGGTATTACTCTTTTTCATACGTTACTATGGGAAGTTAAGCCCCGTTATCAGTTTATGACTTTTGCTTTGGTAATACTTGCAGCTGCTCTTAGTTTTGATAAAATCTTTTCTGAAAAAACAAGCTTCAAACCGGAAAAAGGGAAGAGTAAAATTTTGAGAGTGGTTTATCCAGTGCTGGCCCTTTTATCACTGGGACTGATGCTCACTTTGATGCAAGCACAACCTAAACAAAAAATTGTAGTTAATGCTCAACAGCATTCTGTGAATCATTTTGGCTATAGCAAGGGAAGCATTGAGCTACCTGCCGGAGAGAGCATTTCTCAGCCTTTTGATTTAACGACTTCTGCAAACCAAATTGATTTTAATTCCTATGCAAATATGGAAATGAAGTTAATTATTGAGAAAAAAGAAGGAAATGAATGGAAAAAAGTCGGAGAACAGGCCATACTTGCGGAAGAAGCTATGACCGTTTTGAAAACAGAGATGGCAGCAGGAAATTACCGTATGCGTGTTCAAAACATCCAGAAAGTTCCTGTTACTGTGGCATTGATGACTAACACAGAAAATCTAGATTATCCTCATTTGATTAAGCTTCCGAATAGTGAGCAAGCTTCTTTTGGATTCTCTATTTCTCAAAGTCAGCCAAAGACAAAATTCCCCTTAGGTTTAATCATCAGCTTTGCTGTGATTTATTTATTAGGCTATTTTGTTGTCTTGACTGTGGTAAAAAATAATGATTAAATTCTTTTTGAAAAAAATAATTCTGCCCTGCTTGGTTGCAGTGGCAGCTTTTGTTATTATGGATAATAACGCCCGTTTTTATCATGAGCCCTTAGCTATTATTGAAGAAGCAAAGACAGTTGAGAAGACGAACTTAAATGATAATTTCGGCAATAAAGATATAGAAATCCAGCAAAATCTTACAGTAAGGCTGCTTAACACTCAGCAAAAAGATAAGGTTTTGCAGTTGAAAAATACTACCAATCAGTCCCAAGTCACGGGACAGCTCTATCGTCAAAATCAAAAAATTCTTTTACGCAAAAGTGTGGGCACAATGCAGATTGTAGGGCAAAAGCGGGATGCTATTATTGTGAGTCTTGCTGTCCTCTTTGTAGGATTAATGTTGAGTTTTATTCGTTGGCGTGCCTCCCTCTTTCTGTTTGCCTCGCTCTTGCTGAATCTTCTTTATTTTGTTCTCGCTTTGGCATTTGATATTCATTTTGCTTCTGTTAATGCTTTGATTACTTTTTCATGCCTCGCTCTTGTCTTTGCAGTAAGTTCATTAGGTTTTGTCCTTGGTTTTACCCGACAGATGTTCTTTACTTTATTAACGACTATTTTGACAAGTGTACTAACCTTTTTACTCACAGTTTCTGTTCTAAAGATTACGGGAGATTCAGGTGTACATTTTGAAAACATGAATTATGTAACCCAAAATCCTACGCTCTTTTTCTTTGTGGGAGCAATAATAAGTGTACTGGGTGCCATTATGGATGGTACAGGCGACATCGTTGCTGGTTTATTTGGTCTTTACCGTCAAAATCAAGTGAATGCCATAAACATGACGCAAAAAGATTACATTAAATCAGGAATGGAGATTGGAAAAGAAATCATTGGAACATTAACGAATGTTTTGTTTATGATCTTCATGGCAGAAACTTTTCCTATGACCTTACTCTTGTTGAAAAATGGAAACACATGGAATTACATTGCCGGAACGGCACTTAATCTGGGGCTTTTACAGACAATAATATCGGCTATCGGTATTGTTCTAGCTGTTCCCATTACCGCAGTGGTTACCAGTTTTGCCCTAAGAAAGGAAATGATAAATGAATAGTTTGCTTGTTCTCTTTATTATTTTGACTCTCCTGCTTATCCTAGTTTCGGGGATGGAAGGTTTACGGAATCTTTTTGGCTTGGCTATAAACTTTGTTTTAATTTTTGCTATGATAACGATGATGGCTTGGGGCATGAACACTTTTATCTTATTAGGCATTGTTTCTATTTTAATTTTAGCGGTCGCCATTTATATGTCTTCGGATGATAATATGGTGACAAATATCTCTTTCAAGACAAGCTTAATAGTTGTTTTCTCTCTCTTTTTAGTTGCTGTTCTCGTTCAGCATTTGGGTAATCTTCAAGGCTTTGCTATTGAGGATACCGAGGAGCTAGAAGAATTATCATTAGCTATTGGTTTAAATTTTTCGAACGTCGCAATTGTCGTGATGGTTATATCCATGTTGGGAGCAGTAGCCGAAGCGGCCATGGCACTCGTTGCTAGCTTATCTGAAGTTGTAGAACAAGATGTTAAAATGACAATGAATCAGTTTAAACAGCAGCGCATTATTATTTCTCAGCAAATTTTAGGTACAGCTGTAAATACATTGTTTTTTGGATTATTAGGTTCCTCTCTTAGTCTTATCTTGTGGTTTGTAAGGCTTCACTATAGCTTTGCAGAAATTATAAATTCTAAGTTATTGATGGCAGATATGGCAGCCATGCTTTTAGGGATGATTGGAATTCTTTTTGCCATTTGGCTGTCAGGCTATTTTGTCGAAAGGGAATTTGGAAAAACAGAAAAACTTAAATATTAAAAACATGTAAATGTTCTTCCGAATAAGTTGCGTATAAGAAATATCATGATACAAAAGAAATGTTATTGAAAAATTAAAATGTTTATGATATATTATAGACATGAATAAAAATATTTTAGATGGAATTGCAGATCACCTACATATTAAGGGCTTAAATCCTCTGCTTACTCTTATTATTTGGGAAATGATTTTGTTAGGCTCTATGAGTTTGCTAATCATGCTTATCCTGTCCTTGGTTTGATAGCAAAACTTACAAAAAACTTTATAAAATATAATCTTTGTAGAAAAATTTAATTATAAAAAAATCATATCCACAAACTTTATTTGCTATGGATATGATTTTTTTATATAGAGCAGTGAGTTTAAATTTTTTATTTCTCTAAAGCCGCAATTTTTTTCTCTAGGGCTGCGATTTCTTTTTCTAACATTTCTTTTTGAGTAGCGTCTTCGGCGCCTTGGAGTTCTTTTTTCAATTGTACTAAAGATTCTTTTTGATAGCCGACAAGCTCCTTTTTCTTGTCAGAAATTTGCTTTAAGACTTTCGCTTTATCATCCTGGTTAAGTGGTTCATAGGCGGGAAGCTTCTCCTTACGGAAATAATCAGCTAATAAACTTATGGGAGTTGTATTTTTGTCTTTCATAAGTTTATTTTTCCAAGAGGAGTCATAACGATCTAAAAGAAAACTCGCCATAGCTCCTACATCATAGGACTCGTCGACTGTTCCAGCTGATTTAGTATAAGATTGGGTTTGTTTTCCTAAACTTTGTATAGCTTTATTTATATCTTCATCAGTTTTGAGCTGCTCGGGAAAGTAAGTGTAAATCGAGGTCATGAGTTCTAAGTAGTGTGCTGTGCCCTCGGTTCGATCCCAGTACTGAGCTCTATCGAAGTCTGTTTTGTTTTTTTCTTTATATTGATTGTAAGTTGCAAGAGCTTGAAGAACGAAATTTTTATCTTTAGGATGTTCAATAGCGGCCATCAACTCTTTGATTAATTGATGACGTATAAGACGAGCATCGACATCCTCAAGATGTTGGTCCTTTTTAGTACCTAACTCCGTAATTTGCTCATTAGATAACTTATCCCATTTATCTTGCTCAAAAATGTGGAAGTTCTCGTGTAGAGCAAAAACTAGTGCATCGTACGAGCCTAAGTGGGGACGGCTATTCCAGGTTTTCTTATCTTTGAGTGCGGCAGCATTGAGTGAAAAGTACATGCCTCCCCCTTTTAGATTTTTACCCTGAACATTATAGCTACTATCAACACCAAACTTTCCAAACTGTTTGCCATAGTATCCCCAAGTTCCTGGAGTTTCGGAACGGTCTACATTCATTTCTTTGGCTTCTTTTTCAGAGAAGTCACTGATTTGACCATCTGGAGTAATTTTCCACATGGCTTTACTGTCCGTATCCTCTAAAACTACGGGTATCTGCGTAATCGCATTATTTGGCCAAATTTTTTCAGCAACTTGATTATACTTTTTTAATTGCTGAGCAAAAAGAGGAATGAAATCTTTCACAGTTTCTGGTTGTTTTTTATTAGCGATAAAGTTAAAGCTACTTGTATCTTCTTTCTTTTTATTTTGCTCGATTTTTTTAACCTCTGAATTATTCTTTGCTTCATTGTGGGAGCATCCCACAAGTTGAGTACTTAATACTATAATGCCGACTGCTGTGATAAAAGTTGCTTTTTTTCTTACCATATGATTCTCCTTATAAGTTAATTTTATGCTTTTTAGCATACCAATATGCATCTAATTTTAAACAAAAGTTATCAGTTGTTTTTATGCTAATTGACGATAATGTTGATGTATCTTGAAGTTCCTTTCTCTAAATAATTATTTTCCCAATAAACTTATAAGTTCTACTCATAGTATTTATACGTAAAAAGATTGCAAGTTTCACTCTACAATAATAAAAGAACATCAGCTTATCTAAAACTGCTTTTCAACTTGCTTTTTTGATATAATATAAGCATGACAAATGATATAAAATTGATCGCTTTAGATCTTGATGGGACATTACTTAATAGTGCGAAGGAGATTTCTGCGCCAAATATTGAAGCTATCCAAGAAGCACGTCAGAAAGGAGTAGAGGTTGTCTTAACAACTGGACGTCCTCTGGCAGCTATTCAACCCTTTTTGAAAACTTTGCAGATGCTAGATTTTGAAGATTTTAGTATTACTTTCAACGGTGGTTTAGTTCAGCGCAATACGGGGGAGATTCTCTCTAAGAAAGTTTTGAGCTATGAGGATGTGCGTTTGATTAAACAAGAGACGGATGCGTTGGAAATCCCTTGTGATGTTCTTAGTGACGATATTGTTTATGTAACTGAAAGTGCTCGCCAGTCACAGTATGGCTTTATTAATAGTCTCTTAGAGTTTCATCCTGTAAAATTTGAACAGCTGTCTCAAAATGCTATCTATAACAAAATTGTTTCTTGTACAGATGCAACATTTCTTGATGCACAGATTCCGAAATTTCCGAAGACTTTATTTGAACAGTTTGAGATATTTAAAACACGGGATATTCTGTTAGAATTTATGCCAAAAGGTATAAACAAAGCCTTTGGACTTTCAAAACTCATCGAACAACTCGACTTAACCCCTGATAATGTTATGGCTATGGGCGATGAGGAAAATGATTTGAGTATGATTTCATGGGCAGGCTATGGTGTTGCTATGGGCAACGCGGTGCCGACAGTTAAGAATGAAGCAAATATTATATCAAGCTTTACAAATGATCAACATGCAGTAGCAGAAGTGATTCAAGAATATGTTCTATAGGAGGAAATATGGGCTTATTTGACCGTTTATTTGGTAAGAAGAAAGAAAATGAAGAAGTTGTTGAGACACATGTAGAAAATGTTGAGGAGACAGAAGAAAACGCGCAGACGGAAGAGGTGAAAGAACCTGTTACAGAACTTGTAGAAGCAGAGGTAACTCCTGAGCAAGCAGAAGACTATTTAGTAGAAACCGAGCCTGAAATAGTGGCTGAGCTTGAAGAATCTTCAACAGACACTGAGGAAACTCAAGAGCTATTTCAAGAAGAATCAAAGGAACTTGAAGAAGAAATCAAGGAAATTGAAGCTTCAGAAATAGAGTCTATCACTGAAGAAAAGGACGAAGAACAAGCTCCTGAAGTTGCAACAGAACCAGAAGTTGAAGAAAAAGAAACTAATATTGAAGAAAAGTATGACAAATCACTAGAGAAAACACGCAAGACTTTTGGACAACGTTTTAACGCTTTTTTGGCTAACTTCCGTTCCGTGGATGAAGAGTTCTTCGAAGAACTTGAAGAAACTTTGATTATGTCCGATGTTGGTGTGGACTTAGCTTTAGAGATTACTGAAGAATTACGGAATGAAGCAAAGCTTGCGAATGCAAAATCACAAGAGGCTCTTCGTCAGTTAATCGTTGAAAAAATCGTTGATAAATTTGATGATGAAAAAGTCCCTTCTAATTTAAATCTACAAGATGATTTAACTGTTTTTCTCTTTGTAGGAGTGAATGGGGTTGGTAAAACGACCACAATTGGTAAGCTTGCCAATCGCTACAAAAAAGAGGGTAAGAAAGTTCTCCTTGCGGCAGCAGATACCTTCCGAGCAGGCGCAATTGATCAGCTTGTCGAGTGGGGGAACCGTTCAGGTGTTCCCGTTGTGACGAAGCCTGCAGGATCTGATCCAGCCAGTGTTGTTTTTGATGCGGTAGTTAAAGCCAAGTCGGAATCTTACGATATTTTGCTGATTGATACAGCAGGTCGTCTGCAGAACAAAGATAATCTGATGAAAGAGCTTGAAAAGATTGGAAAAATTATTAAGCGTGAACTACCAGCAGCTCCACATGAAGTCATCTTGGCTTTGGATGCCACTACGGGGCAGAATGCCATCCAACAAGCTAAAGAGTTCAGTGCAGTAACACCAATAACGGGTATTGCTCTAACGAAGTTGGATGGGTCAGCTAAAGGGGGAATAGTTCTCTCGATTGTACAAAGCTTAAAAATACCTGTGAAACTTGTCGGACTTGGTGAAGGGATTGATGATCTTACTGATTTTGATGAAGAATTCTTTGTGCGCGGTTTATTTAAAGAGCTTATTTAAAAAGTGGCCATCAGTAATGATGGCTTTTTTATTGAGAAAAGGCTGGTTTTGTCTAAACTATCGGGACTTGAAAAAAAATGAAATTCACGATAAAATGGTAAGGTCTAATTAGAGAACTGTTTTATATAGAAAGGCAATCATGTCGTATTCAAATTTGAAGTTATTTGCACTCTCATCTAATCAAAAATTGGCTGAAAAAGTCGCAAAAGAAATTGGTATCCAAGTTGGGAAATCACGCGTGCTCACTTACAATGACGGGGAAGTCGAAGTCAAAATCGATGAAAGTATCCGTGGAGAACATGTATTTATCCTCCAATCAACAAGTGCTCCAGTTAATGAAAACTTAATGGAATTGTTGATTATGATGGACGCTTTGAAACGTGCAAGTGCTGCCTCAATCAATGTGGTAATGCCTTACTATGGCTATGCACGTCAAGACCGTAAAGCGCGTGCACGTGAACCAATCACATCAAAATTAGTAGCAAATATGATTCAAATCGCTGGCGCCGATCGCTTAATAACTTTTGACTTACATGCTGCTCAAATTCAAGGTTTCTTCAATATTCCTGTAGATCACTTGATGGGTTCTCCATTAATTGCAGATTATTTCCGCCGTCATGGGTTTGCAAACGGAGATGATTTAGTTATCGTTTCACCAGACCATGGTGGAGTAGGTCGTGCACGCAAACTGGCTGCTTTCTTAAAAGCACCAATTGCAATTATCGACAAACGTCGTCCACGCGCGAATGTAGCTGAAATCATGAATATTATTGGTGATGTTAAAGGGAAAAAGTGTATCTTAATTGATGACATGATTGATACAGCTGGAACAATTACATTGGCTGCCAATGCTTTGAAAGAACTTGGTGCCACTGAAGTTTATGCTTCATGTACACACGCTGTATTATCTGGCCCTGCAATTGAACGTATCGAAAGTTCAGGAATTAATAAACTTGTAGTCCTTGATACGATTGAGATACCAGATGAACGCCGTAGTGATAAGATTGTTGAAATTTCTATCGCTCCATTGCTTGCTGATGCAATCATCCGTATCCACGAAAAACGCCCATTATCGCCGCTTTTCGAATTGCACATCCCTACTGAAAATTAAGAGTAAAGTGGCCAGAAGGTCACTTTTTTGAAAAATGGAAATAGATAAGATAAAAGAACTTTACCGTGATATACCAGCAACTGAGCTAAACGAGCGGGAACGGAGTTTGGTTGCACTCCTTTCAACGACAAGTACGGATTTTTGGGATTTGCCCACAGGTCGTTTTCGTCTTTTACAGTTTTCTGTTTCTGATTTTTCAGAACTTGAAGAGAACTTACGCTTTATCTTACCCGATATAGTCAGACATGATGCTGAAAAACAGTTGGTTATTGAAAAGTATACAGGAAACAACTTAAGTAAGTCAGAGCTCTCAGATAGTTTACAAGTTTTATCTCAAGATATGGGAGAAAAAATTCAGTATTATATTGGAAGCTTTGTGCTAAACGATGAACTTCCTGACACCTATGAGGAGGAGTTACGCTTTTTTAGCCAAAACTCTCGTTTTAGTGAATTTACCATTTCGCAGGGGTTGAACTTAGTAGACAGCTTGTTGCTTGATAAGATAAAAGATGATTTACTTCAGAGTCCAGAAGACCAAGAACTGGTTCGGGCACTCTATAAAACGCATGGTAACCAAGCTGCTGCAGCAAAAATACTGTATGTACATCGAAATACACTACTTAACAAGATGAAAAAATATGAGCATAAATATGGTCTCCAGCTCAGTGGGAGTGATCTCGTCTTAGCCTTCAACTTGCTATAAGGTGCTAATCAAGAATGAAAAGCTTGGTAATTTTTTGGTATAATAGAATTTGATATTTGAAAAAAGAATTTATAAAAAACTTTAAGGAATGAAATATGGAATATAAACACACTGACATTGAAGCCAAATGGCAAAAATATTGGGCTGATAATAATACTTTCCGTACCGGAACAGACAAAAGCAAGCCAAAGTTTTATGCGTTAGATATGTTTCCTTATCCATCAGGAGCAGGACTACACGTAGGACATCCTGAAGGATATACTGCTACAGATATCCTTAGCCGCTACAAACGTGCACAAGGTTATAACGTTCTTCACCCAATGGGCTGGGATGCTTTTGGTTTGCCTGCTGAACAGTATGCTATTGATACAGGAAATGATCCTGTAGAATTTACAGCGAAAAACATTGCTACATTTAAACGCCAAATTAACAGTCTTGGGTTTAGTTATGACTGGGAACGTGAAGTAAATACCACTGATCCAGAATTTTACAAATGGACTCAATGGATTTTCACTAAACTATACGAAAAAGGCTTAGCTTATGAAGCAGAAGTAGCTGTAAACTGGGTCGAAGAGTTAGGTACGGCTATTGCCAATGAAGAGGTTCTGCCAGACGGTACTTCTGAGCGTGGAGGTTATCCAGTTGTACGTAAACCAATGCGTCAATGGATGTTGAAAATCACAGCTTATGCCGAACGTTTGCTCAATGATTTGGAAGACCTTGACTGGCCAGAGTCAATCAAAGAAATGCAGCGCAACTGGATTGGAAAATCAGTCGGTGCTGATGTGAACTTTAAGGTCGACGGAACAGAGGAGATGTTCTCTGTCTTTACGACACGCCCTGAAACGCTCTTCGGTTCAACTTTTACCGTCCTTGCTCCAGAACATCCATTAGTAGAGAAAATTACAACAGCAGAACAAGCACAGGCTGTTGAAGACTATAAACACCAAGCTAGTCTAAAGTCTGACTTAGCGCGTACAGATTTAGCTAAAGATAAGACAGGTGTGTGGACTGGTGCTTATGCGATTAACCCTGTAAATGGCAAGAAAATGCCAATCTGGATTGCAGATTATGTGTTGGCAAGCTATGGTCACGGTGCAGTTATGGCCGTGCCAGGTCACGATGAACGCGACTGGGAATTTGCGAAAGTCTATGATTTAGAAATTGTCCCTGTATTTGATGGTGGAAATGTGCAAGAAGCTTGCCATATAGAAGGTGGAAGAATTATTAATTCTGACTTCTTGAACGGTATGGAAAAAGAAGAAGCTATTGAAAAAATGGTTGCTTACCTTGAAGAAAAAGGTATTGGTTCACGTAAAGTAACCTATCGACTTCGTGATTGGCTCTTTAGCCGTCAACGCTATTGGGGTGAGCCAATCCCAATTATTCATTGGGAAGATGGAACAAGTACAGCAGTTCCAGAAAATGAGTTGCCACTTGTCTTACCAAAAACTTCTAATATTAAACCTTCAGGTACTGGAGAATCTCCATTGGCAAACCTTACGGATTGGTTGACTGTTACGCGTGAAGACGGTGTAAAAGGTCGACGTGAGACTAATACTATGCCACAATGGGCAGGATCTTCTTGGTATTACCTCCGCTATATTGATCCGAAAAATAGTGAAGCTATTGCGGATCCAGAACTTATTAAAGAGTGGATGCCAGTTGACATTTATGTTGGAGGGGCAGAACATGCGGTCCTCCACTTGCTCTATGCTCGTTTCTGGCATAAAGTACTCTTTGACTTAGGTGTTGTTCCAACAAATGAACCTTTCCAAAAACTCTTTAACCAAGGAATGATTTTGGGAACTTCATATCGTGACAGCCGTGGTGCTTTAGTTGCTACAGATAAAGTTGAAAAACGTGATGGTTCTTTCTTTAATATTGAAACAGGTGAGGAACTTGAGCAAGCACCAGCGAAGATGTCTAAATCTCTGAAAAATGTTGTCAATCCTGATGACGTTGTTCAACGCTATGGTGCAGATACCTTACGTGTATATGAGATGTTTATGGGGCCTTTGGATGCAAGCATCCCATGGTCTGAAGAGGGTCTTGAAGGCGCACGCAAGTTCCTTGATCGTGTGGTCCGCTTGTTGAATAACAGCACAATCACAGAGGAAAACGATGGCAGTTTAGATAAGGTTTACAATGAGACTGTGAAAAACGTTACAGAACGTTTGGACCATATGTTATTTAACACTGCTATTTCGCAATTAATGATTTTTGTTAACGCAGCGAATAAAGCAAAATCACTTCCACTTGAATATGCTAAAGGTTTTGTTCAGCTCTTAGCTCCATTTGCTCCTCATATTGCAGAAGAACTTTGGGTGGAACTTGGCAATGAAGCAGGGATATCTTATGTGGCATGGCCAACTTTTGATGAAAGTAAACTTATTGAAAATGAAGTAGAAGTTGTGGTACAAATCAACGGTAAACTCAAAGCAAAAGTCAAAGTTACAAAAGATCTGCCAAAAGATCAACTTGAAAAGGTGGCTTTGGACGCAGTTGAGATTGAAGGAAATATCGTTAAGGTTATTGCGATTCCAAATAAATTAGTAAATATTGTTGTAAAATAATTATCTATAAGAGTAAAGTTCTACGACTTTACTCTTTTTGTGCTTTAAACAGCTCTAAAGAAGCAAAAATACAGGATTATTTTACTATTTTTGCTACAATATGAATAGTTTTTGCTGCGAGTTATAGAACAGCAAAAAGTGAAGAAGAAAGAGAAAATAATGGCTTTTTATACAACAAATGACGGTGTTCAAATTAATTATCATAGCTACGGTGAAACAGAAAAGCAAGCTTTAGTCTTTATCAATGGCTACTCAGCGAGCGAGGTTACGTGGGCCTTTCAGGTGGATTTTTTCGTAGCAGCAGGCTATCGCGTCATTACTTATGATCATCGTAGTCATGGATACAGTCAGGATGTAGATTATGGAATGACCTTGCACCGCTTAGCGACTGATTTGGAAGAGCTTATGGTTTATTTGCAGTTAGAGAAACCAATTTTGATTGGTCACTCTATGGGAGCTGCAACTATTATGGCTTACGAGGAACTCTTTACGGACGCTAAATTGGCAGGAATAGTTACGGAGGATCAGGCCCCCACATTTATGAAATCAAAGGACTGGCTAGGTGGAAATACTGGTAAAACTCTGGCAGAGCTCTCTGATTTTATTAGAGATTTTCCACGTACAAAACTTACGAACCGCCAGCTAACTGATCAAGTTAAACGTGTACTGGGTAAAGGAATGCTACCCTTTAATTTTCAAAAACATCAAGCTTTATTGCAAAACGTAATCACCCAAGATTGGCGTCAAAACTTGACAAGAGAGCGCGTGCCTCATCTTTTCTTTGCAGGAGGACATTCGCCTATCTTCCCTGCAGAGCATGCACAGGCTGCACGGAATTTACAGCACAATGAACAGTCAGAAGTAAGTGTTTTTCCTGATTGTGGCCATATTCTGCATGTTGAAAATATTGAAGCATTTAATCAAAAACTCCTTGAGTTCATTCAAAAAATTGTATAAAAAAAGCAGAGTAATCTCTGCTTTTTAATTTGTATTGGAATTATTTTTTAGAGTGAGCTGAGCTTCCCGAGCAGTCAAATATTCTAAGAAAATTATTTTGAGTAAAGCGGCTACGGGAACTGCTACAAACATGCCCAGTATACCAAAATAAGCCCCGCCTAAAGAAATGGAAATGATGACGATAATAGGATTGACATTTAAAGCGCCACTCATTAGTTTGGGACCAATAATATTCCCATCGATTTGTTGCAGGATAATAAGCATGATAATCGTAATCATCCCGGCTTCTAAACCGCCAGTAAAAAATGCAATAATCATAGCAACAATCGAAGCAAAGATTGATCCAAAGTAAGGTATCATATTACCAATACCAATAAGTAAACCTAACGCAACAGCAAAAGGATTATGGGCGAGACCAGTAAAGTGTAATATGGTGAGTAATAAGGTTGATAAAATCCAGATAATACAGGCATCAAGGAATTGTGTGGAGATAAACTTATAGAAAATGATATCGGTTTGTCTGAGGTAATATTTGATGGTTTTCAGATGTTCTTGCTTGGTAGAAATACGACCGATACGTGAAATAATCTGTAAAATACTTTGCTTATAAAGTAAAAGATAGATGGAAATGATTATACCTACAACGACACGAAAGACCTGAGAAGCTAAGCTAAAAGTAAAGGTGCTAAGTGATTCAATGCTGCTTGTAATATAACGTGTAGCATCTTGAGCAGTAAAATTATTGACAAAATAGCGAAGAGAATCTTCAATATTAAAAATATTGTCCAACTCTTGGAACTGATTGCTATTTAACCAATGGGAAATATTTTGATAGATCGCCGGCAAGAGACGGATGAACTCTAGTAAGTTGGCAATAACTATGGGCACCAGATAATAGACAATAAAAAAGCACAGAAGTAGAAGAATCATATAAGTAATAAGGATGCTTATTTTTCTTGCTTGACGATGTATGAAGGGAGATTTCGCACGTTTTAGTAGTGATATTATACGAGTAGTAGGCTTATTTAAAAAATAAGCAATACCTGCTCCGATAAATAAGGGAGAGAGAACTTGTAAAAAAACTCCAATATTTTTAGTGATTACACCAGCATTCGATATAAGAGTGTAAAGAAAAAAGAGTACAATAAAGAAAAGTAAGCCGTTAAGCCAAAGGTTCCAATTGATTTTTATTTTTTCCATGGGAGATTTGTCCTTTCGGTTGACTTTAATTAAGACACTCTTTTTATTGTAATATCATTAGAAAATTCTGTCAAATGTTTTAAGAAAAAACATGGAAATATTTTCCATGTTTCTGAGATAAAGGGTTATATTTGTTTTAATTACTACGATAATCAACGATTTCAATATGTGGTGCTATTTTTTCACCATCCCCCATTATTTCAATCAAATGGTTAGGTGTAACACGGACTTGCATATTTTGGTCAAAATACATCTTCCCCCACGCTTTACAGTAAATATCGCCTAAGGGGGAAGAAATTTTTCCATCAAAAACCGAAGGAACTCCTCCTTTATCTACCGCAACAATCCGATACCGTGTAATACCACAGCAACTACTTAAAATTGTTTCATTACTTAAGGTATGGTCAAAGTCTAAAACAAAATCAGCAGGTTTATCACTAATCATAGCCATTAGCCGTTGAGTGACGTTCTCGTCAAATGTAATTTTCATAGGTATATTGTACTACGAAGAGATGCGAAATGCACATCATTCGTTTGTGATTATTTTTTCTTAAATTTAAATTTATTAAAGAATCAAAATAAAAAACTCATCAAAGTGGTTTTATTTGTTCTTTTATTCATGAAAAACTAACTTGCCCACTTTACAAAGCAGCATGAAAGCGATATAATGTTAGATGGAAATTTTTTTCATTATTATATTACTAGTAGGAGACCGATTTTAAATGACTAAGAAAAAAATCGTAGTCATCGGTGGTGGTGTTGCTGGGGTTCATGCAACACGTGAGCTTTCGAAAAAGCTTAAAGCAAATGCTGACATCACTTTGATTGACAAACACAGTTATCATACATCTATGACTCAACTTCATGAAGTTGCAGCAGGACGTGTGCCATTCACAACAGTTCAATACGACCTCCAAAAACTTTTGGGAAAACGTAAAAATGTGAGCCTTGTAACTGATGCAGTTGTCAGTCTTGATAAGGAAAACAAGAAGGTTATCACTGAACATGGAAGCTATGATTATGACTATGTAGTTGTAGCTCTTGGTGGGGAACCTAATGATTTTGGTGTACCTGGTGTTAAAGAACATGGTTTCACACTTTGGTCACTGGAAGATGCTATGCGCATCAAACGTCAACTTGAAACTGTTGTCCAATTTGGTTCAACAGAAGTTAATGACGAAAAACGTCGTGCACTTTTGACTATCTCTGTTGCCGGTTCAGGATTTACAGGTATCGAAATGGCTGGTGAATTGATTGACTGGCGTAAAAAAGTTTCAACAGATTGGAAAATTCCTGAGGAAGAAATCACAATCAACGTCGTTGAAATGATGCCAACAATCCTTAATACTTTGGATCGTAAGCAAGCAGATAAAGCACATGCATATCTTGAAAAGAAAAATGTTCATGTGTTGACAAACCACGGTATTGTTGAAGTGGCAGAAGACCATATCAAAGTAAATGTTGGCGGTCGCGATGAAGAAAAAGTTGCTAAAGAAATCCCAACACACACATTGATTTGGACTACAGGTGTCCAAGGGAATACAGCAGCTAAGACTAATCTGAATGAAACAGAACGCGGCCATCGTCTTCAAGCTAATGAATTCATGGAAGCTGTCGGTTATGAAGATAAAGGTATCTACGTAGCTGGTGACGTGTCTGGTTATATTGAACCAGATACTGGTCGTCCAACACCACAAATCGTTGAAGCGGCTGAGCAAACAGCTCACACAGCAGCTTCAAATATCATTGCTGATATCAATGGTGGCAGCAAACATAAACATGAAAGCAAATACCAAGGAACAATGGTTTCTATTGGTTCAACTTGGGGTGTTGCTAAAGTCGGAAGCATGCGTTTGACAGGCTTCTGGGCAATGCTGATGAAAAACATCGTTTACTTTATCTATACCTTGCAAATCCGTTCAGCACATTACTTCTGGCGTTATGCTATGGATGAAGTATTCCGTACAAAAGATGGCCGTAACTTCATGCGCGGTCACACTTCACGTTTAGGTAATGTTCTCTGGGCTGTACCCCTTCGTATCTTCTACGGTCTTGTTTGGCTGACAGAAGCGATGAAGAAAATTGTGGGTGAAGGTCAACTCTTCAATCCAACAACTTGGTTCGGTAAAGGTTCATGGTTTACAGACGACCTTAAATTCCCATTTGCTTGGTTGCAAGAAGTTCCTAAGCATGCCGATGCTGCTGCTGGCGCAACAGGCGAAGCTGCTACTAAAGCAGCAGATGCTGCTGCAGGTGCAACAGGCGCGGCTGCTAGTGGTGGAGCAGAAGCTGCTCACAAAGCAACAGAATGGGGACTCTCATACGCTTATGGAACAGATCCAATGCCCGTACTTGAAAAAGTACCACACTGGATGGAACCTATCTTTAAATTCATGATTCCAAATCGTGAAGTTGCTTTATTCATGCAAAAATTCATGTCTATCGTTGAAGTATTACTTGCTCTAGCGATTATCTTCGGTCTCTTTACTTGGATCGCTTCAGCAGTAACTGCAGCATTGACAGTAATGTTCGCTCTATCAGGTATGTTCTTCTGGGTAAACATTTGGTTCATCCCAGTAGCAATTGCCTTGATGAACGGTTCAGGACGTGCGTTTGGTTTAGATAAATGGGTTCAACCATGGATTCAAAAAATACTTACGCAGGTATGGTATGGTAAATCTCGTTCAATCTATAAAGGACGTTAATTTTAAAAATAGCTCGCTAGAGCTATTTTTTATTTCTGAAATTGATTCTTGAGCACTTATCCGCTATAATATAGATTGTTCATACTGTCTGGAAAAGATGAACACTCTAAGGAGAATTAAACGGCCAGTACGTTTGATTGCTCAAAAAACAGAGAAACCATAGTGAAGGATAACCTAAACGCTTTATGACATTAAAAACTTTTTTAGAACTTGTTGAAATTAAAACCAAAATTGCCAGCATATTTCCCTATATTATTGGCTTACTTTTTAGTCTGAGCTATTTTAAAACATTTAATCCTGGACTTTCACTCCTTTTTTTACTGGCTATGCTTATCTTTGATATGACGGTAACAGCGATTAATAATTATCAGGATTTTCAAAAAGCGAAAGATGAAATTTATCAACAACAAGAAAATATTATTGGTAAAGCCAATCTAGCTCCTCTTGTTGTCAGAAATTTGATATTGTTCATGGTCTTTGTAAGTCTGTGCTTAGGTTTCCTTTTGGCTTATTTTACGGGATGGCTCTTTTTGCTATTGGGTGGAATCGTCTTCTTTATCGGTGTTTTTTATACTTATGGTCCGATTCCTCTTTCTCGTATGCCATTGGGTGAGATCTTTTCTGGTGGAACGATGGGTTTTGGAATTTTTGCAATGGTGGTCCTCATCAATTGTGCAGAAAATCCCATCTTCAAACTTGATCTTAACTTTGCGGCAAATTCGTTTGTGCTTTCTGGAGATATGATGGGGGCTATAGCAATGGTTGTTGCGAGTTTACCTTTAGTCTTCACGATTGCAAATATTATGCTGGCTAATAACTTGCGTGATTTGGATACAGATATTAAAAACCATCGTTATACTTTAGTATATTATATTGGACGTAAACAAGGTATTCAGCTTTTTCAATTGCTTATGTACGGTGCGTATTTCTTCATTATTTTAGGTTTTTTTATTGGAATTTTTGAATGGCCAACATTACTGACTTTCCTTTCCTTTCCGATAATTCAGAAGAACTTAAAACAACATGCAGCAGAAGTCCCTGCTCCTCATAGCTTTGTTTATTCTTTAAAAAATATGGTTTTATTTAACAGCTCATATGCCTTGTCTCTCCTTCTGTCGCTTCTTTGGCAAGCAGTGACAAAATAACTTAAAAAAGGTAGTTTCCTCTTTGGAACTACCTTTTTGTATGCTGAGTTTATTTTTGACCTGCCGCAAGTTCACGTTCAAGAGCCAATCTTTGAACTTTCATTGTGGCTGTACGAGGGATCGCATCATAGTCCATAAGGAGAGGTTCATTTAGGAAAGGCATATCAATGATGGAAGACCACCAAGCTTTCCAGTCCATCTCTTTACCTTCGGCAAGCGCCAAAATAGGTTGAGGATGTCCAGAAGCATCACGGATAATAATTACTTCGTCCAGAAAGTCATGTTGGTCGAGGAGGAGATCTTCAATGGCTAAGTTTGATTCCACCTTGTCGATGAGATCCACTTGACGGTCATAGAGGAAGAGCACACCGTCTTCATCCATAATCCCCCAGTCACCTGTATCCCACCAGTCGCCATAAACTTCTTCAGCAAAACGACTGTCCTCTTTATAATAAGTTAATGCACGCCCTTTAGAGAGGAAATGAATATGACCAGGTGTGCCTGCCGGAACAACATTTCCGTCCGCATCAGTTACACGTGCTTGGGAGAGACCAGGCATACCGATACCCATTTCACGTGCATTTGTAGTAGGTAAGGTAGTAAGGCGATGTTTTTTCCAAATCATTGGGCCACATTCAGACTGACCATAGATTTGTAAGAAAACAGGATTTTCTTCTGTAGAAGCAGCGAGGAAAGTATGCATCGTATCTTTGTTAATCGCATCAAAAGTTGAGTGGAGATAACGAATAGAAGCAAAAGCCTCGGGTGTTTCTTTCACCACATTTGCCAAACGTACAAAATGGTTTGGATGTGTTTCGAACGCCGTAGGACGATATTTTTCAAACATACTAAGCACAGTATGTTTTTCTAAATTAGAAAGGGGCATAAGGTCAAAACCAAAAGTCATGGCTGAGGATATACCAATGTTAAAGCGGGAATGGACTGGTGAAATGTGGAAGGCTAACAGTGAAGACTTATCTGGCATCCAATCCATAACTGTACGCTGTAAGACCCAACGCCAGCCCATAGAATTAGCAGAGTGAGCGATCAGTTTCGGAATCCCAGTAGTACCTGATGTATGTGTGAGATAAGCGATATCATCTGTCGCTAGTTGTTGATTGCTCACCTCAGGGCTATTATTGTTTGAAGCAAAGTCAGAGACGAAGAGTTTGTGGCCTTTGTTTACATTTTTCAATTCATGAACGACGGAAGCTGTATCTTCATCAAAAATGAGCCAAGGATTTTCAAGACGAGCAGCAAGAGTATCCATTACTGGTATAGAAAAGTGATGGGAAATCATTGCAGGGATGGCCCCAAGATAAGACACAGCAATAGCAAGAAGGTAAGTATCAAAAGCACTTGATTTAAAAATAATTACCTTGTCTTCTTTTTTTATTCCTAAAGCTGCCAGATTATAAGCTTTTTGTAAGACTGCTTCGTGAACGCTTTGATAACTTGTCTCAAGCTCTAATTCAGGGAAAGCGTTTAACTTCTTGTCGAAAATAAAACGACTTTGGGGAAATTGTTGGGCCGATTCTTTGAAATTTACATAAAGATTCAGTGGTTTGTGTTGGAATTTCATAAAATATCTCTTTCTATTTTTCTAAAGTTTATTATATCACAAACTCATTCATCCAAATGAAGAAAAATAAATTTATTTTCTATTTTAATGAGTAGAGAATTGTCTGAAAAGTCTTAGTAAAATCGTAAAATTAGCAAACTTATCTTTTTGCTACAAATCCAGTTATAGATAGTATTGAAAGCGTATTAGTGTTATAATGACTTTAGAATAAATAGTTTCGTTTAATTAAGTCAAATAATTAAGCGGAAATGGCTTTGCTGAGCAAAGTTGCGGAGGAAATATGGAAAATTTACGTTACAAAAGTGTATTTGACATTATTGGCCCTGTGATGGTTGGGCCCAGTAGTTCACACACAGCAGGTGCTGCACGTATAGGTAAAATTATTCGCTCAATTTTTGGGGAATTACCTGACAAAGTAGAAATTCATCTCTATGAGAGTTTTGCTAAAACTTATCGTGGTCATGGGACAGATGTGGCGCTGGTTGCAGGAGTACTTGGTATGGATCCTGACGACCCACGGTTACGTGATGCCCCACGTATTGCTCATGAAGAAGGGATGGAAGTTACCTATGTTCCTCATCCTGAAGATAAGGCAGAACATCCAAACACCGCGCGTCTAATTTTAAAAAAAGGTAATCGTGACATGAGTGTCACAGGGATTTCTATTGGTGGCGGATTAATTCAAGTTACAGAGTTAAATGGTTTTGATATTTCGCTATCTGCAGGTATGCCGACCTTTGTAATCGTCCACCAAGATGCGCCAGGAATTTTGGCAAGATTGGGAGCTATCTTTGAAAAACATGATATCAATGTTGCGCAAATGAACCTCACCCGTGAAGCTAAAGGGGAAAAAGCAATCATGATTATGGAAGTTGATAGTGTCGATGTAGAAGAAGCTTTTGAGGAAATGAAACAAATTCCTAAACTTTCTGCTGTAAATTTCTTTAAATAAGGGGGAAGTATGTTTTCTAATGTAAAAGAATTGCTTGAAGATGCAAAATCATATCCATCAATCGCTGAATTGATGATTGCAGAAGAAATGGAACAAACTGGTGCCAGTCGTGAACAGATCATCGAAATGATGGAGCATAACCTAGCAACCATGATGTCTTCAATTGAAGAAGGATTATTGGGCCATAAGTCAACAACAGGACTCACTGGTGGTGATGCCAAAAAGATGGATGAATATATCAAATCAGGGAAAGCAATTTCAGGTGATGTAATCCTCGGCGCAGCGCGTGATGGTGTAGCTGTAAATGAGGTCAATGCCCAAATGGGACTAATCTGTGCAACACCAACCGCTGGCTCAGCCGGATGTTTGCCTGGTGTATTATCAGCAGCAACTAAAAAGTTAGGTTTGACGCACGAACAGCAAGTTGAATTTATTTTTACTGCTGGAGCCTTTGGTTTGGCTATTGCCAATAATGCAACCATCGCAGGTGCTGAAGGGGGCTGCCAAGCAGAAGTCGGCTCGGCATCAGCAATGTCCGCAGCAGCCTTGGTGATTATCGCAGGAGGTACAGGAGAACAAGCGGGCATGGCTTTAGCACTGACCTTGCAAAATATGCTGGGATTGATTTGTGATCCCGTAGCAGGGCTTGTTGAAATTCCCTGTGTGCATCGTAATGCCATGGGAGCCTCCCAAGCTATGATTTCTGCAGATATGGCTTTAGCCGGAGTTAAAACGGTTATTCCAGTGGATGAAGTTATAACATGTATGTATAATGTTGGGCGTTCATTGCCTTCTGCTCATCGAGAAACTGGTGAAGGCGGATTAGCAGCGACGCCAACAGGACGTGAAATCATGGAACGTATCTTTGGTGGTGAAAAATAACAAAGTGTGTATTATTAAAAAAACCTTTTTGAGGCTACGGCTTGCCTTAAAGGTTTTTTTTATTTATAATACAGAGTTGAGACTTGACATTTATAGTTTACAGTTGTAAACTATATGTATGATACTTAAATAGTAAGGAGCGCCAATGAACGAAACAGAATTTAATATATCTAATGCAGAATTGATTGTGATGCGTGTTATCTGGTCGCTCGGTGAAGCACGAGTTGATGAGATCTCTTGTCAAATTTCGCCCGATTTGGATTGGTCTTTAGCAACGGTTAAAACCTTGCTGGGACGCCTAGTGAAAAAAGGAATGCTAAGTACAGAAAAAGAGGGGCGTAAGTTTGTTTACCATCCTCTAATGGCAGAATGTACGGCTATTCAAATGATGGGACAGTCTTTGCTTGAAAAAGTTTGTGAAACTAAACAAGTAAAACTCTTAGCCGATATGATCGCCTTGTCTAACTTGACTGCAGAAGATGTAGCAAGCTTACAAGAAGCGTTGACAAATAAAGTAACAGTTCAAGAAACAACTTGTACCTGTTTAGAAAATTTTAATTCTTGCAGCTGCCAACATGCCAGCTGAGAAGGGGGAAGAAGGATATGGAAAAAGAAAAGTTTGAAATAAAAGGTATGACTTGTGATCACTGTGTGATGCACGTAACTTCAGCACTTGAAAACCTTGAAGGTGTAAAATCAGCTAAAGTTTCTTTAAAGAAGAACGAAGCATTAGTTAAATTTGATGCAGACATTACTCCTGTCGATCAAATGGCACTAGCTGTCAAAGATGCTGGTTACGAATTAGTAAGATAAGAGGACTGTCCCAGCGGACAGTTTTCTCTAAGTAATTAAGTTTACAACTGTAAACTATAAAAGGAGTATAAGATGAAAAGCCAAAACTTTGTCATAACAGGTATGACTTGTGCTAACTGTGTAAATACGGTGTCCAAGGCACTTAATAATACAGAGAAGATTCAAGAAGCTACTGTTAATTTAGCTACAGAAAAAGCTAAAGTTGTTTTTGATGAAAATTTAAGTGACCAAGATATTATCAAGATTGTAGAAAAAGTAGGGTATGGTGCAATCGTCAACGATAAAGCACACCAAGAAAAAATTGCCGCACAAGCACAGAGACGTGATCGTAATTTACGTCTGTCTCTTATTGTGTCAGCAGTATTAACCTTACCTTTAGTGCTGGCAATGTTTGAAGGAATTCTGGGAACACATTATCTTATGTTTTTACATAATCCTGTTCTACAACTTATTCTAGCTACCCCTGTACAATTTATAATTGGGGCGCGCTTCTATATAGGTGCTTACCATGCGCTGAAAAATGAAAGTGCCAACATGGATGTTTTGGTGGCTTTGGGAACAAGTGTTGCTTATTTTTCAAGTTTAATTTTAGCCGTCTTTATGGGTCAACTGAATGCCCTAAACTTTGAATCTGCTATGGTTATTATTACCTTAGTTGTCTTAGGTAAAGTCCTGGAGCACAATGCTAAAGAGAAAACTACTCAAGCTATCACACGTTTAATGAGCAGTCGTGTCAAAATGGTGCATACTGAAAAAGGTGAAGTACCACTTGAAGACGTCCAAATCGGTGATGTTATTCAAATCTTTCCCGGAGAGAAAGTTCCTTTAGATGCCATGATTCTTAAGGGCAAAGCCTCATTTGATGAAAGTCATCTTACGGGTGAATCTTTGCCTGTAGTCAAAGGGGACGATGAGACTTTGTTTGAAGGGACTGTAAATCTAGATGGTTCAATCAAGGCGGTGGTTGTCCGTGATGTTAAGGATTCGACGATTTCTCGTATGGTCGAAATGATGGAAGAAGCTCAAGCTTCTAAGCCAAATATTCAAAAATTTGCGGATAAACTTTCAAGTATCTTCGTTCCAATCGTTTTAGTTATTGCATTGTTGACATTCATTTTGACTTGGATTTTTACAGGTGTATTACTTACTGCCATCATGCATGCCGTGGCAACATTAGTCATAGCTTGTCCTTGTGCACTTGGTTTGGCAACGCCCACTGCGATTATCTCAGGAACAGGTTTAGCTGCAAAACATGGATTGCTCCTAAAAAATGCGAATGCTTTAGAACTTACCAATAGTATAAAAACGGTTTTCTTTGATAAAACGGGAACAATTACCACAGGTGAATTTGAGTTAGCGAATTTTGACGGAAGTTCAGAAGAGTTTAAAATACTGGCTAGTTTAGAAAGTCGTTCTAAACATCCTTTGGCACAAGCTGTGCATGCTGAAGAAACATATGAAGTAGAAAAACTTCAAGAAATTGCGGGACGAGGACTTTCTGCCGAAATTAATGGACGCAAATATTTTGCAGGGAATGCAAAACTTATGGAAGAGCAGGGTTATCAATTTGCCGAAAGCTCCGATACTGTTATTTACCTAGCTGATGAAGAAAAATTACTAGCAACCGCTACATTTAGTTCAGCAATTAAATCAGAAAGTGTTCAAACAGTATCTGAATTGCAAAAAGCAGGGATCCGAACAGTAATGTTGACAGGTGATAATGAAAATTCGGCTAAGAAGATACAAAAAATTGTAAACTTAGACGAAGTAAGAAGTAACTTGTCTCCTGAAGAGAAAGCTCAAATTGTGCAAAGTACTCCTGATTCGATTATGGTCGGCGACGGTATTAACGATGCAATTGCTCTGGCAAGTAGTACTGTAGGTGTTGCTATGGCCACTGGTTCAGATATTGCTATGGAAGCAGGGGATGTGACCATTATGGGCGGAAAACTTCATAAGCTGCTTGATTTGTTTACCATATCGCGTAAAACCTTACGCAAGATAAAGCAAAACTATTTCTGGGCCTTTATTTATAATGTGATTGGTATTCCTTTAGCCGCATTTGGACTCCTCAATCCAATGTTAGCAGCTGCAGCAATGAGTTTGTCAAGTGTTTCGGTAATTTTAAATTCTTTACTTTTGACCAAATCAAAGATTTAAGGAAAGAATGTATCAAAGTACAAAAAAGAAAAATTCACTTTTGTTCGTGAATTTTTTTCATATTAAACGTATAATAAGAGAAGATGAATTTAGAAGAAAAGCTTAAGGAAATCTTTGGTTACGAAAATTTTCGCCAGGGTCAAAAACAGATTATTGAACAAGTTCTTAAAGGAACAGATACATTAGGTATTTTACCGACAGGTGCAGGGAAGTCGATTTGCTATCAGCTTCCTGCTCTTTTACAAGAAGGGGTAACTTTGGTTGTTTCGCCGTTGATTTCTCTCATGAAGGATCAGGTGGACCAGCTGAATATTGCGAATATCCCAGCCACCTTTATTAATTCAACCGTAGATGACCAAGAAACACGTTTTCGTATGGCTCAAGTTGAAAGTGGTGAGGTTAAAATTTTATTTGTTGCACCTGAACGCTTTGAACTTGAATCATTTAATTACTTTCTACAACATTTGCCTATTGACCTTGTAGCTATTGATGAAGCTCACTGTATTTCGCAGTGGGGGCATGACTTTAGGCCCTCATATGTTACTTTTGCGGAACGCTTAGCTGACTTACCAACAGCACCTACCATACTCGCATTGACAGCTACAGCAACTCCTCGTGTAGCAAAGGATATTCAAGATTTACTCAGGATTTCACCAGAAAATACAGTAAAAACGGGATTTTTACGTGAAAATTTGCGATTTGAAGTTGTTAAAGGGAAAGATAAGCGGGATTTTCTGAAGTCCTATTTAAAAAAACATCCAGACGAATCAGGAATTATTTACGCCAATACCCGCAAGGAAGTGGAAGAAGTAACAGAATGGCTCAATCGTAACCATTTTCCAGCCAAGCGTTACCATGCAGGTTTATCAGAAAGAGAACGGCAGAATAATCAAGAAGATTTTCTTTATGATGATGTTCAGATTATGGTTGCTACAAATGCCTTTGGTATGGGAATTAATAAAAGCAATGTTCGCTTTGTTATTCATTATGGTATGCCTGCAACGATTGAGGCCTACTATCAGGAAGCGGGTCGAGCGGGACGTGATGGTTTAGATTCGGACGCAATTTTGTTGTTCTCACCTAACGATGTACGTTTGCGCAATTTTTTGATCGAGCAAGGTGAGGGAAGTGATTCACATAAAGAGCAGGAATACGAAAAATTAAGGCAGATGCAAGCCTATACCAGTTCTGAAACCTGTTTGCAAGGCTATATCTTACAATATTTTGGTGATCAGGGTGAAGACTGCCATAAGTGTTCTAATTGTTTGGATGATCGAGAACGTACTGAAGTAACTCTAGAAGCACAGAAAGTTATGTCCTGTATTATCCGGATGGAACAACGCTTCGGAAAAACAGCTGTAGCCCAAGTCTTGGTGGGCTCAAAGAATAAGAATTTAGCACGTTGGAATTTTGAAAAGTTGTCTACTTTTGGCATTATGAAAGGTTATTCTCAAAAAGCAGTTGGAGAATTGATTGACTTTTTGGTGGGAGAAGGGTACTTGGTAGTATCTGCAGGAAAATATCCTTTACTTGGTGTCTCCCAACGGGGTATAAAAGTTTTACAAGGTAGTGAGAAAGTTTGGCGACGAGCAGTATTAAATCTAGATAAGCAGGCTTCAGTATCAGATGAGATATTTAATACAGACTTATTTGAAGACTTACGCACTCTTCGACTTGAGATTGCCAAAGAAGAAGGTGTTCCACCTTTTATGATTTTTTCAGATGCCTCATTGAAAGATATGACTCGTATCATGCCCCAAGAAGAAGAAAGTTTCTTAGAGGTGTCTGGGGTGGGTCAAGTAAAATTAAAAAAATATGGTGCAGCTTTTTTAGAAGCTATAAAAGAGTATAATACACAAGAATCATAAGATAAATAGAAAAGTCATTTTGCTTTTCTATTTTTTTTTATAAAAAACCTCTTGACAAATGTAAGCGTTTAATTTAAAACATAAAACAACTAGTATATACTATATTGTATATAAAATAAAAGGAGGTATATATGTGGGGAATTATTGCAACATGGCGGATGGCACATGATGGAGTCTGCGAAGCAGAGAAGCTACTGGATAAAGGAGGGAAGGCCAGTCAAGCCTTGGAAATGGCTATAAAAAAGGTTGAAGATTATCCCTTTTATAAATCTGTAGGTTACGGAGGTCTACCAAATGAAGCTGGCATATTAGAAATGGATGCAGCCTATATGGATGGAGACTCTTTCAAAATCGGAGCAGTAGCCGGTATTACAGACATCGCCAATCCAATATCTGTGGCCAAGTCCTTATCTGAAGAGAAGTTCAACAGTATGCGTGTGGGAAGTGGTGCCAGACAATATGCGATTGAAGCAGGCTTTGAGCAGAAAAAAATGCTGACAGAGCGTGCACGTAAGATTTGGGAAAGACGTTTAGAAGAAATGCAACGCACAGGTCTTTCCGCTTATGATGGACATGATACAGTGGGCATGGTTGCACTTGATTCCCATCAAACAATGGTGGCCGGGACTTCCAGCTCAGGACTTTTTATGAAAAAAAAAGGGCGAGTTGGTGATTCTCCATTGTCTGGATCGGGCTTTTATGTAGACAGTAAAATTGGAGGAGCAACAGCAACGGGGCTTGGAGAAGATCTCATGAAAGGCGTACTTTCTTACGAAATAGTCCGTTTAATGGGTGAGGGATTGAGTCCCCAAGAAGCTTGTGATCAAGCCGTATATTCCTTTGAAGACAAACTGAAAGAAAGATACGGAAAAGCAGGAGCTTTCTCTTTGGTTGCCTTGGATAAAACAGGAAATTGGGGTGTCGCAACCAATGTAGAATTTACATTTAGCGTAGCCACAAATAAGCAAAAACCGGCCATTTTTATTGCACATCCGGCCGATAATCATAAAACCCAGATAGAAGCGATTAGCCAAGAATGGCTAGATGCTTATGAAAAACGAATCAAAGCACCTATTGAATAGGTAAAAGGAGAAAATGATGTTTTCAAAACTTGAAAAAATTATGTTGCCCTTAGCAGAAAAAATTGGGCGGAATAAGTATCTTATCGCTATAAGAAATGGTTTCTTGGTATCTACACCACTCTTGATTGCTGGTTCTTTCTTCCTTCTCTTAGCGAATTTCCCAATTCCTCAGTGGATTAACTTTTTAGAAACAACAGTGATTAATAGCAAAACAGGAACGACTTTGGCTGAGATGATTACGAAACCTGCGGATGCGACATTTACTATTATGGCTGTTTTTGCGGTTGTAGGTATCGGTTATTCATTTGCCAAAGAAATTAAGGCTAATCCAATATTTGGTGCAGCAGTTACTCTAATGTCTTGGTTTCTACTTATGCCCTATTCTGTCACAGGCGAGGTAACCGTTGAGGGGGTTGCAAATCCCGTGTCAGCGACATTAACAGCTCTACCCCTTTCGTGGGTAGGAGCGAAAGGAATCTTTATTGGTATAATTTGTGCTTTTGTTTCAGTTAATCTTTATCAATTTGCTGTTAACAAAAAATGGGTGATTAAAATGCCAGAGGGAGTGCCACCGATGGTTGAAGATTCTTTTGCTGCTTTGATTCCTGGCGCCTTTGTTATGGTTATCTTTTTTGCACTTAATTTGGTTCTGAATATTTTGGGAACGAATGCTTTCGACTTGGTCTTTAATTTCCTGCAAATCCCTCTTTTGCATCTGGGCGATACAGTTTGGGCGATGATTATTGCTTATATCTTCCTCCATGTTTTTTGGTTCTTTGGAGTTAACGGAAGCTCAGTTGTTGGAGCTGTCTTTAATCCAATTCTTTTGACCCTTTCTCTGGAAAATGTAGATTATTTTAAAAATGGTACAGGTGCACCACACATTATCAATGCGCAGTTTCAAGATTTGTTTGCCACATTTGGTGGCGCGGGATCAACGCTTTCACTTTTAATTGCTATGCTGATTGTCTGTCGGTCAAAACGGATTAAGGAATTGGGAAAATTAGCCTTAGTACCCGGTATTTTTGGCATTAATGAGCCGATTATCTTTGGGTTGCCAATTGTATTGAATCCACTTATCTTTATTCCCTTTGTCTTAGTTCCAACCTTTAACATTATTGTTTCATATATTATGATGAATCTTCATCTCGTTCCAATCACTAACGGTGTATTAATTCCTTGGACAACGCCGATTATTATTTCTGGTTTCTTAGCAACCAACTGGGCGGGAGCACTTTTACAGTTCGTCTTGCTCATTATTGGGGTCTTTATCTATATTCCATTTATTAAGATTATGGATGTACAATATATGAATGAAGAACGTCAAGCAGCAGATGCAGAGCTTGATGCAATCACAGACGAAATGCTCAGTTTTGATAATTTATAGGAGAATCTAATGAGACTAGTAATGATATTGAATCAAATTCAAGCAGGAGTGGGTACTAAGGACGATGTGAAGTTTCCTTTAACTGCAACAAAAGAAGTTATTGGCCCCGGAGTAACACTCAAACCTCTGCTTACCGATAGCGAGCAGAATTTATTAGTTACTATCTATATGGGAGAGCAGACCTACACCGACTCTCCAGACATTATTCGAAGAAAGATCAAGGGGATGTTGGAGCGCCTGAATATCGAAGGTGTAATATGTGGGCCCTCTTTCAACTACCCAGAGTTTTCTAAAATGTCTTTAGAGTTAGCTCAATATATTCAAGAGGAGATGAAGTTGAAAGTCATCTGCGCCATGTCTGAAGAAAATGAAAGTTTAATATCTGCTTATAAGGAAGAGATTGATATTGTAAAAATGCCTAAAAAAGGTGGCGTAGGATTAAATGAGTCTTACAAAACAATCTGCAAAGTGTTGAAAGCCAAAGAGAATAATAAAGGACGAGAAACATATAAACAGCTGATATATTAATAAATTTGTACTTAGAGTAAAGGAGCAGGTCATGTATAGGACAGAAATTGAGCAAGAATGGGAGGAATACGTTTCCCTGTTAAGAGGGGCCATTGCTATTCCAAGTGTTAGAGGGATTCCGGAAGCTGAGGCACCTTTCGGTTGTGAACCACGTCGTGCTTTGGATTATGTTCTAAATGAAGCAGCAAAATATGGGTTAAAAACAAAAAAAGTAAAAAATGCCATGGGTTACGCTCAGCTCGGAGAGGGAGAAGATTACATAGGTATTGTAGGGCATCTAGATGTGGTCGCTGCAGATGGCCCAGGCTGGCTCTCTCCAGCTTTTAAACTCGAAGAACGCAACGGCTTTTTCTATGGTAGAGGGGTTTTAGATAATAAAGGGCCTATCTTATCTTGCTTATTTGCTTTGAAACTTTTAAAAGAAAGAAATTTTAAACCTAGAAAACCAATTCGTATTATTTTCGGAACAGATGAAAAAAGTGGCTCAGCTGACATTCCTCTTTATCTATCGGAAGAACGGCCACCTGTTTTTGGTTTTACACCTGATTGCAAGTTTCCAGTGGTCTATGGAGAACGTGGTGTTGTCGCTGTGGAATTGATGACTAGCTTTTCGCCAAAAGAAATAGCGTCCATAGATGTTTTTCAGGGAGACATGGCTAAGGAGTTTGTTCCAGATGAGGTTAGTATTTCTATCGAAGGTGAAAAGTACATAGGCTACGGGCAACGCACCCCCAGTAATGCGCCAGAGTTAGGAAAAAATGCTATCACTGCTCTGGCCGATTGTCTTCAAAAAAAACTGCCAGAAAGTGACTTACATTCTTATTTTTCTTGGCTGACAGAAAGTTTTCATGAAAAACATTTTGGTCAAGGATTAGATATTGACTTTTCAGACCAAGAAAGTGGACGTTTGATATTAACACCTTATGCAATTCAAAAGATTGGAGATTCTATTTGTTTATCTGTCAGTATCCGTTATCCAGTGACGATAAAGGAAGACCAGGTTATAGAGAGTCTAATCAAACATCTTTATAAAGATACGGAACTGAAAATTGTTCGAAGCATGCCTGGTACGTACTTTGATAAAACAATGCCCGAAATTAAAGTGTTATCTGATATTTATGAGACTGTCACAGGGTTAGATGGCAGCCCTGTAACCACAACGGGGGCAACTTATGCGCGATCTATGCCTAATATTGTTGCTTTTGGCCCTTCATTTCCTGGCGAGAAGGGGATTGCGCATAAAGAAAATGAATATATGAATATTGAACACCTTAAACAAATGATCGAAATATATATGAAAAGTATTGAAGAGCTCTGTCAATAAGAAACTTTGAAAAACAAGATAAGCGTGATAAAATAAAAGTAATGAATACCGAAAAAAATGGAAGCAAAGCTAAGTTTCGAGCTGTTTCTCAAGAAATAGAAAAAAGAATTGATAAAGGCGTGTATGTTTCTGCTCAAAAACTCCCATCAGAATATGATTTAGCATTAGAATTTGGGGTAAGTCGTTTAACTGTCCGCAAAGCTATGGAAGATCTCATCAACAAGCAGATTGTCATCAAGAAAAAAGGCAAGGGTGCCTATGTCATCGAACAACCCAAAATACAAAGTGGAGGTATGGGTTTGAAGTCCTTTACTGAAGCGGCAAAAGCTATGGGAAAGGTCGGACAAACCCGCCTCCTTCATTTCCAAAAATTGGAAGAAGTTCCTGAAGAAGTGGTACAGGCCTTATATACTGTGTCTGATTTTGTTGAGCTAAAACGCTTGCGTCTGCTTGATGACGAACCGATGACCTTAGAAAAACTTTATTTTTCAGAGCAGCTCATTATAGGAGCAACTGAAAAGGAACTTACCGGTTCCCTGTTTTCGATGATTGAAAAAAAGGTCGAAATTGGCTATTCTCATCAAGAAATCGAAGCCATACTTGCCACAGAAGAACTAGCCAAACTCTTAGAAGTTAAAGTCAACAGCCCGATTTTCCGCGTCCACTCCACAGCCTTTTCTTTAGATGCGCGCCCTATTTTGTATGATATATCTTATTATCGCGCAGATAAATACTCTTTTAAAAACACGCTAATTCGTCAACATTGAGCATACAAATATGTAAAAAAACAGCACTCAGTGCTGTTTTTTTCTGTAAAGGAAATCATAACCAACAAATAGAAGGAGACCAGCGACGAAGCAAGCAATTCCAGCTTTGAGCCCTTGAGGAAAGAAGTGTAATTCTACTTTATGTTGTCCAGCAGGGGCATTAACTTTCATAAAGCCCTCTTGTGCCTTATCTAGTCGCACGGTTTTACCATCCAGTTTCGCAGACCAGCCCTTATCATAGGGAAGCGTCAGAAAGATTTGTCCCGACTGGCTTGTATTATAAGTGAGTGTGACCCCATTTTTGGTTTGCTCAGTTTTGACATCTGCTTTTTTTAAGCTGTCCATAGCAGCTTGATATTTATCTATATTTAAGGCTAAAAATCTTGTTGTTTTGAAAGAAACTTGCGAGTTCTCGGGGAAAGAGATGCTCACTTGGACCTTCGTCTCTTTATCAAATTTTCCAAGATTGTAGAAATTACCAACATCATTACTGTTGACATTATAAGCATGCAGTACTTTTTTACCAGAGCTGATAGTGATATTAGTTGTTCTAGAGTTTTGATTTAAATAGCTGACATCAGGGAGTTCAAGATAAGCCTGACTGCGAGCTGGTACAGTGATACCATAAGTTACAGATACGCCACCGTCTTCTCCGACTTTCCGGACAAGAGTAACTTGATCTTTACTCCCCGATATCGTACTATTACTTGTCTCAGAATCTACATAGAATTGAGTAAAATATTTGTCCTTTCGATTCGTCAGCTGATTGAGGAAGGCTTCTTGGTTAGGGATGATGTCTTTCTCGGATTTCTTGAGATTAACATCCTTAAAAGCACCCTGAACAAACAGTCCTAAAGATTGGGCATTCTTATTTTCAAACAAGGAGGGTTTAATCTGATTAAAACCATATTTTTCCAGTTGAAATTGATTAATATTGTAATGAATAGAAAGAAGAGAGTCCATAATTAAAGTATTTTCAGGATAGCGTAAGTTGAGATAAGTACTATCAGTATGGAAACCCAGTAAGCCCATTACTTTACTAGAATTACTGTTGCGTACAGAAGAAAATTGGGAAAGTGCATTATAATTGTATTTCATCCCATCGTTTGCAGTGTCAGGCACTGTATTTTCTGTTCGGACAAATGCCTTATCAGTTCTAGAGTGAATATTTGTGACCAATGGATTGATAAAATTCGTTTGAGTATTATAGTACTTTCTGCTTGCAAAATTCCATTCTTTCTTAATACCTGAAAGTTGATAATAACTGTTCAAACCAGCTTCTGTAATCATAAATAAGAATAGGACAAGAGCTAAAATACGCCAATTGAGCCACTTTTTAAAGAAAGACAAGACCACAAGCAAATAAGCAAGTGCAAAAAGTAATGTAAGTGCAAAATGTAGAGTATCGAGATAAGAATACTCTCCCCATATTGCAGTAGCAACAAAAGTGACACCAAGGAGTGTGAAAGGAAGTAAAAACATCCATAATTTTAGTTGTTTGAAGCGCGTGAGAGCCTCACAAGCCATGATTAAGATGAGCAAAGAAAATAGGAAAGCATAACGATGTAAAAACATGTTAGGCGAGTGCATGCCTTGCCAAGCTAAATCAAGAATTTGCAGATAAAAGGAAGCGATAAGAAAGGCGAGCAAAATGCCAAAAGATATTTTTGTACGCCATTTTATTTTGGGAAGGAAGAAAAAGGTCATTGCTAGAAGAAGAGGGAAAAGCCCAAGATAAATCATGGGAACAGCATCATACTGCGTGGTGTCATAAGTTCCGATAAAATTTTTAGCAAAGAGGTCAAAAACAGCAGAGTTCTGGGTCCAAAGACCGTTTATTTGTGATAAGGCCTGCGTATTATTCGCTTTGAGATCAAGGTACATAGGCAAAAGCATAACTAGGCTTGTTAAAGCAGCTAAAGTAGAGGTAACAGCAAAATCTAAGAACTTTTTCCAAGACCATTTTTCAAATGTAGAACGCACTAAGAAATATAGCACTAAAAAAATTGCGACCATGAAGCCAAAATAGTAATTTTGAATAAACAAAAGACTTAGGCTAATGAAATAAAGACGGCGTTTCCCAAAGTCCTGAAGGGAGTGCATTCCCCAAATAATTAAGGGAAGCCAAATAAAAACATCAAGCCACATAATGATTTCAATTTGACTGGTTAAAAAGCTCATTAAGGCAAAGGAAGTAGATAAAGCAAGTACGAGGAGAGAAGGAAGCTTCTTATACATATTCTTCACTGCAATATAGCTTGAAAGTCCAATAGACCCGAATTTTAAAAGGGTTATCAAATAGAGAGCATCAGGCATGTTGTGGACATTGAAAAAGTAAGTTATGGGCATGAAAAAACTACCCATATAGTAAGCTGAAAAAGCATAGAGATTAAGGCCTAAACCATTGGTAAAAGTATAGAGAAAGCCTAAGTTTCCATTATGGAGGATATCACGATAGAGTGTATGAATAGCAACGTATTGATGATAAGCATCACCTGCTAAGGTTGAAACATCACTCCCCCAGTAAATTCCTAAAGAAGCAAAAGCTATACCTAGCAAGCCAATTGGCAAAACAAAACTGCCAATCATCAACCAAATATTTTTCTTGATAAAATCAAACATACTCTTATTATAACGAATTTACAAAAGAAAAACTGGACTAACCCAGTTTTTCTTGTAATTCTTTAGCGATTTCCTCTAGACGATTATTTTTGTTGACCTGAGGAATTTTGTAGCCAATAAAATAAGGTGAGGTAATGAAACGAGGAACTATTTTACAGATGTAGCGTTCACTCTCGGGCATTTTATAAAAGAAGAGGTTATAAGAATCACAGCGTCCATTCATATAATCTTCGAGCAAATAATGCGTGATAGTCTGAACTCTATCAGCCAAATGGTCAATATTGGCTAAATTAGTGATAATGACATTAAACTCAACAAACCCCATAATTGGTCGTGTGGAAAGTGTAATATCCACACTGTTGTGCTTAATCGTTACCCCTTCAAAATTCTCAGGTGAAATGTGTTCATAGCCGTCAGCGTCTTCTAAACCCACGATTTGCATGTGAGGATGACGAAGTGTCCCACCAGAATGCGGGCCGAAGTTTTTAAACATTAATACAGACTGATACTTAGGGTCATCCAGCAATTTTTGCCAGCACTCAAAAGCAAAGCGGAAAACTTGACGATTTTCTTCTACAGAATATGTGGAAATATCGCCCAAGTGTTTATCAGATTCAATAATAACTGTCATTAAGGAATTCTCGACAGTAGGAAATTTGTTTTTTAGCCAAATTTTATGCTTCTGTATGTCTAAAATGTCTTTAAGATTTGGAGTATCACAAAAAGGACAAACTCTCTTTGTTTCTGCCAAATTTGCATATTTGTTTTTATTAATTTCCATGTTAAAAATCAGGGGATTATCAGTGTGTTCAATCATAATTTTATTATAGCATTTCGCAGTCTATTTATTTCGTAAAAAAACTGGTATAATAAATCGTTACCTATTATTTACTTCAGCCTTCAACTGAATGTAAGCTTTTTTGTTTTTCTAAAGAAAAATAGGAAATCTAAATAAAATAGAAAGAGATGGTGAACAAATAATGGATAATTCAAAAACAAGAGTCGTCGTTGGTATGTCCGGCGGTGTCGACAGTTCGGTTACAGCATTAATGCTGAAAGAACAAGGTTATGACGTCGTTGGTGTCTTCATGAAAAACTGGGATGATACTGATGAAAATGGTGTCTGCACAGCAACGGAAGATTACAAAGATGTAGCGGCAGTAGCAGATCAAATCGGGATTCCTTACTATTCTGTCAATTTTGAAAAAGAATATTGGGATCGTGTATTTGAATACTTCCTTGCCGAATATCGTGCAGGACGTACTCCCAACCCAGATGTTATGTGTAACAAGGAAATTAAGTTTAAAGCATTCCTTGATTATGCGATGGAACTTGGAGCTGACTATGTTGCAACCGGGCACTATGCCCGTGTAACCACAGATGAAGACGGTACAGTCCACATGCTCCGTGGTGTGGATAATAATAAAGATCAAACCTACTTCCTCAGTCAACTGTCACAAGAACAACTTAAGAAAACAATGTTCCCACTGGGACATTTAGAAAAACCCGAAGTACGTGCCATTGCAGAACGTGCAGGTCTAGCTACAGCCAAGAAAAAAGACTCTACTGGAATCTGCTTCATTGGTGAAAAGAATTTTAAAGAATTTTTGACAAACTATCTTCCTGCAACCGCAGGAAAAATGATGACTTTAGATGGTGTAGAAATGGGTACACATGCTGGACTTATGTACTATACTATTGGTCAACGTGGAGGTTTGGGAATTGGTGGACAACATGGACAAACAACAAGCGATCCTTGGTTTGTTGTGGGTAAGGACTTGAGTAGCAATACACTTTATGTAGGTCAAGGCTTTCATCATGAGCATCTCTATTCCGATAATTTGACTGCAAGTGAACTCAGTTTCACGCGTCCAATGCCGGAAGAATTTGAAATGCATTGTACTGCTAAATTCCGCTATCGTCAAGAAGATACGGGTGTAACCATCTCTGTTAAAGGTGACAAGGTCGCTGTTAAGTTTGATGAACCCGTGCGTGCCATTACACCAGGACAAGCAGTAGTCTTTTACGATAAAGATGAATGCCTTGGAGGCGCATTGATTGACTTTGCTTATAAAAATGGTCAAATTATGCAATATCAATAATAAAAGATAAAAAACGTGAGCCAAACTCACGTTTTATTTTGTACACTTTTTTATTTTATTATAATCAAAAAATTATTTTTACCCTATTAGACTCATCAACTTACTTTTAAGATTAAAACAACTAAAAGAAAACGTTTCCTTTCGGAAGAAATGAACAAAGGAATAGTTAAAACTTCTCTGCAAATGTTGTTAGCATAAGTACAGAAAGCCCTTGTAAATATTTATGGGCACTCTTTATAAAAAAGAAGAAAAAAAGTATTAAAAAGCTTTCATTTCTCTCATAGTTGTGATATACTAAGTCATAAGACTGTAGACAGTCAAATTGTTGGAGGAATTTTTTTACAAATGAATGAATTTGAAACATTGTTAAACAGCGTTGAGGACGTTAAAGTACGTGACGTCGTAAAGGGTGAAATCCTTACTATCGAAAACGGGCAAGCAACAGTTGCTATCGTTGGTACAGGTGTTGAAGGTGTCCTTACACTTCGCGAAATCACAAACGACCGTGATGCTGATATCAATACATTCGTAAAACCTGGTGATATTCTTGATTTGCTTGTTATCAAACAAATCGTTGGTAAAGACGCTGAAGGTGCAAATGTATACCTTCTTTCATTGAAACGTCTTGAAGCTCGTAAAGCTTGGACTGAACTTGAAGGTAAAGAAGGCGAAATCCTTACTGTTAAAGTAACGAAAGACGTTAAAGGCGGACTTTCAGTAGATTATAACGGTGTCCGTGGATTTATCCCAGCGTCTATGATTGATACATACTTCGTTAAAGATACTAAGAAATTTGTTGGTCAAGAAATTGAAGCAAAAATTATCGAAATCAACGCATCTGAAAACCGCTTCATCCTTAGCCGTCGTGCTGTAGTTGAAGCTGAAACTATCGAAATGCGTAAAGAAGCTTTTGCTCAATTGAACGAAGGCGATATCGTTGAAGGTACTGTTTCACGCGTTACTAACTTTGGTGCATTCGTTGACCTTGGTGGTATCGATGGACTTGTTCACGTTTCTGAACTTAGCCACAACCGCGTTAAACGTCCATCAGACGTTGTAAAACCTGGTGATAAAGTTGAAGTTAAAATCTTGAAACTTGATGAAGAAGCTGGTCGTCTTTCACTCTCTCTTAAAGCTACACAAGCTGGCCCATGGGAACAAGTTGAAGAAAAAGCACCAGTTGGCTCAACTGTTGAAGGAACTGTTAAACGTCTCACTGACTTTGGTGCATTCGTAGAACTCTTCCCAGGCGTTGAAGGACTCGTTCACGTTTCACAAATTTCTTGGGAACGTGTTGAAAATCCAAAAGACGTACTTAAAGTTGGTCAAGTTGTGAACGTTAAAGTTCTCGATGTTAAACCTGAAGAAGAACGTATCTCACTTTCAATCAAAGCATTGGAAGAAGCTCCAGCTCGCCCAGCTCGTAACAACGATGATGGTGAAAAACGTGACCGTAAACCACGCGCTCCACGTAAAGCAGCTAAACCAAGCTACGATCTTCCTGAAACTCAAGAAGGTTTCTCACTCGCAGACTTCCTCGGAGAAGACTTCGACATCAACGATTTGTAAGAAAATCTCTAGAAAAGTCGCAATGCGACTTTTTTTGACTCAATATCTGAGGGATATATTCTTCCATAATTTGAATAGAAAAACACCTGAATTTTAATTATTCAGGTGTTTTTCTATTCAATTAAGGATAGTTTACGTTGGTTGCGAAAGCTTAAAGGATTTCTGCAAGATACAGGAGATTTCTTTGATTTAATTCTTCTTAACTCAAACGAAAAATTGTGAATAAGAAAACTATGTTAAGATGAAATAAATTTTATTAGAAAAGAGAAAACGGATGATGAGGAAGAAAAAACAGCTGGCTATTGGGATAATGGGTGTGGCTTTGCTGGGATTAGGAAGTTTGGGAGTAGGTCAAGCCAAAGCCGAATCTTTGGATAACTTGAAAGCAAGAATGGCAGAACATGTAAAGAAATTAGAAAGAAGCAGTCGCACCGCAGATTCTAAGGAAACAAGGAAAATGGAAAAAGAACTGGAAGATATGTACCTTAAGTTGGTAGAACAAGAAAATGAAGGAAAATAACATCATGGAAAAGATTGATAATTACCAGTTGTTTCAGATAAGACAGATCGCACACGTGCACGATATGGTAGATGGACATGGCGGGATGGTGTGATTGCTATTACAAATAGAGGGATTTCAGGAAGTTGGCATGCGGGGATAGTAGCACCTCAGTATCCTAAAGTTACAGCAGAATCTTCACCAAATACAAATGGCGTTAGATTTCAATCTAATTTTGAAGGTCGCGGAAAAGTAGGCAAATATAATGTCTGGCAAACGGGTGTAAAGTCAACGTCTGTTTCACAAGACTGGCACGCAGGCCATTGGGCGGGGAGACAAGCTGGAAAGCCCTATAACTTTAACTTCTATCGAACCAACAATAGAAATAGTTTTTACTGTTCACAGCTCGTTTGGGCAGCCTATATGGATGTTGCCAAAGTTAATCTCAATACTTCGGCTTATGATATCCCAGGCGCACGTGCTATTCATCCTTCCGAGTTACTTTATAATAATAAAGTCCAGCTGATTTATCGTGCAAAATAAGAAAAAAGTATCCTACAATGAAAAAAATAATATTACTAGTCCTAGCAGCTGTCTTACTCTCTTTTAGTGCTGTCTTTTTAGTCCAAAGAAATAGCTTAAAAGGAGAGCAGACCTTTAAAACAAATAAAAAAATTAACTTTTATATCATGTCATCTAAAAAGATTGTAGGCTTTGAGAGAACCGCTAAAGGAGCCAATAAACTTTCAGAAGACAAACTGAAACTAGGAGAAGAGACCGCAACCCATAATCTCCAACCTGATTCTAAAGATAACCATTTCTTCCTTTTCGAAGACTTCACCCCAGCACCTTTTCCTAGAGGCCCACAAACCGTTATCAGTTTAGATATTGAAAATGGAAAGCTATCGAAAGCAGAATATCCTGAAGGTCCAATTACAGGAGCTGGATTTGACGGAAAGTTTTATTATCCTCTGACTAGCCAACCTGAGGGAGGTTCGATTCACAAATATGATAAGTCGAAAACTCTAAAGAAGCAATTCAAATTTCCCGCTATATCTGGTAACGTGATGCATGCTGCAGCAACAGATAATAAAAACCTGTATGTGTTGAATAGTACGATGAATGAAGGAGATAAATCCACACACAATAATATTGTGATTTTTTCAAAAAAGGATTTAAAGAAGGTAGATGAAAGATTAATCATCAATGCAAACTCTGCTATAGCAAATTCAGAAGCTTTTATAGATATAAAGTTGATAGGAGATAAATTTTATCTGACAAATACGAGTTATCGCTTGAAAAGCAATCCTTACGAGCCAACCCCACAAGATAAACTGGTTATCCTCGATAAAAAAAGTTTGGCCCGAACGGAAGTTAGTTTAGGAAAAAATGAGCCTCACAAAATAGCAGTGTCTCATGACGAAAAAACGTTAGCGATAAGCCATGCGAATGATGGATTTGAAAACTCAATGATGATAAGTTTCTATAATATTGATACCCAAAAAACCAACCATCTAGAACTTGACAAAACACTCATGGAGAACTTCTCTAAAGAAGATATGCTAATTAATGTTGACTTTGATAAAGAAGGCAAAGTTTGGATTTTAACTTGGAAAAACCTGCTTGTCTATGATTTAGAGAAAAAAGAAAAAGTTTTCGGACTGAATTTAGAAAAATATGGCTTGGAATACTCTCATTTACTGGCTTTGAAGAAATAAAAGCTATTTTACACAAAAATATGCTCTCTCTTTTTGTTGCTCATTCTTATTAAAAATGATATTATAATTTTAAGCAACCGCTTGCGTAAAATTAAAAAGGGGAACTAAAGAATGAATAAACAAAATTGGTGGCAAGAAATTGTGATGTATCAGATTTACCCGAGAAGTTTTCAAGACAGTAATGGAGACGGTATCGGTGATATTCAAGGTATTATTTCACGTTTAGATTATCTCGAGAAGTTAGGGATTGGTGGAATATGGCTTAGTCCTGTTTACCAATCTCCTAATGATGACAATGGATATGACATTTCTGATTATGAAGCCATCATGGATGAATTCGGGACGATGAGTGATATGGAGCTCCTTATATCAGAAGCAGAAAAACGGGGCATTAAGATTATTATGGACCTTGTTGTCAACCATACGAGTGATGAGCATCCATGGTTTGTTGAGGCACGAAAATCTGAGAAAACGAAATATCGGGACTACTATATTTGGCGGGAAGCACCAGCGGACGGAAGTCTACCTAATGATTTGAAATCAATATTTGGTGGTCCAGCTTGGCAATGGGATGAAGCAGTCGGACAATACTATCTTCACTTGTTCAGTAAAAAACAACCAGATCTTAATTGGGAAAATGAAGACTTACGGCAAGCTATTTATGAAATGATGAATTTCTGGATAGACAAAGGCATTGGTGGTTTCCGTATGGACGTTATTGATTTGATTGGTAAGCAACCAGATCAAGGTGTTACAGGAAACGGACCTAAATTACATGACTATTTGAAGGAAATGAATCAGGCGACTTTTGGAGATAAAAATCTGCTGACAGTGGGAGAAACTTGGGGAGCAACGCCTGAAATTGCAAAGCAATATTCAAACCCTCAAAATAAAGAACTTTCGATGGTGTTTCAATTTGAACATATTGGCTTAGATGAAGCAGAGGGAAAAACCAAATGGGATGTAGTTCCGCTAGAGATTGGAAAACTCAAAGAGGTTTTCAGCAAATGGCAAACTGAGTTAGGAGATGAAGGCTGGAATTCTCTCTTTTGGAACAATCATGACTTACCACGCATTGTCTCACGATGGGGAAATGATCATGAATATCGAGTCGAATCTGCAAAAATGCTAGCTATATTGCTACATATGATGAAAGGTACACCTTATATCTACCAAGGTGAAGAGATCGGAATGACCAATAATCCGGTAGAAGATATCCAACAAATAGATGATATCGAAAGTCGAAATATGTACTTTGAGAGGTTAGAAGAAGGTTACAGTAAAGAGGATATTCTGAGTTCTATCAATGCCAAAGGTCGTGATAATGCACGCACACCAATGCAGTGGAATGATACAGCTTCTGCAGGTTTTACTACAGGACATCCTTGGCTAGCGGTAAATCCTAATTATAAGCAAATAAATGTGGAAACTGCTCTGCAAGATGACAGTTCTATCTTTTATACCTATCAGAAATTAATTGCTTTACGTAAAGAAAACCCAATTATCGTGTGGGGCGAATTTGAACTGCTAGAAGAAACGGCTGAAGAAGTTTTTGCCTATATTCGCTCTTATCAAGATGAAAAATGGCTAGTCGTAGCCAACTTTAGCTCAACAGAAAATAAGTTTTCCTCATCATTTGACATGGGAGAAGTAGTAATTCAGAACTATCCACATACTATAAAGGATGTGGGAGAAATCATACTTAAACCTTATGAAGCCTTTGTTGTAAAAATTAAATAGAGATAAAATAATCCGACCAGTCAGAGTGTCCGGATTATTTTTTTGTGCAATTTTTAACAGAAAAACATTTACATTTAAATTGTTGACAAATGAAAAAGAATTACTTATAATAAAAGAAAGCGTTATCAAAATATTGACAGATAAATTAAGGGGTGCAAAAAATATGAAATTTGGAATGATTGGCCTAGGAAAAATGGGTTATAACTTAGTGAAAAATGCCGTCGACCACGGGATAGAAGTTGTGGCCTTTGACCAGGATAATGCAGCGGTCACTGAAGCAGAAAAATTTTCCGACAAAATTACTCCTGCTCGAAGTTTAGAAAATTTTATAAGTGAACTGCCTCATCCTAAGATAGTATGGGTGATGTTACCAGCAGGAGAACCAACAAATGCAACGATTGACACGTTATCTGAACGTCTTGGCGCAGGTGATATTCTTATTGATGGCGGGAATTCTAATTATAAGGATAATTTGAAGCAAAATGATCAGCTAAAAATGAAGGGAATACATTTCTTTGATGTAGGAACTTCTGGGGGCATGGCAGGTGCACGTTCAGGTGGTAATTTTATGATTGGTGGCGATGATGAAGAAGCTTGGAAAATAATAGAACCTCTTTTTGAAGCATTGGCACAAGAAGATGGCTATCTTTATACTGGAAAATTAGGGAGTGGACATTATTTGAAGATGATTCATAATGGTATTGAATATGGCATGATGCAGGCTATCGCTGAAGGGTTTGAAATTTTGGAAGCTTCACCTTATGAGTATGATTATGAGGCGGTAGCTAAACTTTGGAATCATGGCTCCGTTATTCGTAGCTGGTTGATGGAGCTGGCTGAAGCACAATTTGCTCAAGATCCTAAATTAGACGAAATTGCAGGAAAAGTTGCTGCCTCTGGAGAAGGGAAATGGACCGTGGAAGAAAGTTTAGATTTAGAAATCCCAGCTCCGATTATCGCTTTATCTCTTATGATGCGTAATCGTAGTCTGCAGGAAGACAGTATGACAGGGAAAGTTGTTGCCGCTTTACGCAATGGTTTTGGTGGACATGCAGTCGTTGAAAAATAAGGAGAAAAAATGGAATATTTGATTGGACTTGATTTAGGAACAACTGCGACGAAAGCTGTGCTCTTTAAAAAAGACGGAGAAATTGTAGCAAGTAGTAGTCATGGGTATACGCTTTATCGGGATTCCAGTGGTATGGCTGAGGAAGCTTTAGAAGATATTTTTGAAGCCGTTTTGATTACGATACGTGAAGTTTCAATCCATCTCGAAGAAGAGGACCAACTCTTAGCCGTATCTTTTAGTACACAGCTGCATTCTTTGATTGCTTTTGATAAAAATTGGGCACCGCTCACAAGAGTCATTACTTGGGCTGATACACGTGCGGTCGCTTACACTGATGCATTGAAAGCTTCAGGACAAGGATTGGAAATTTACAAAAGGACGGGCACACCGATTCATCCAATGGCTCCTTTGTCTAAACTCTTATGGCTGAGGAAGGAAAAGTCAGAGATATTCAGAAAGGCCGCTCATTATCTGGACTTAAAAGGTTATATTTTTCACCGTCTTTTTCAAAGCAATAAAATGGACTTATCCGTAGCTACTGGCACCGGAATTTTCAATATTCATAGTCTGGAATGGGATAAAGAAGTTTTGGAATTGACGGGCGTTTCAGAAGACCAACTGCCTCAGGTGGTAGAACCTTACGAAATTGATCAAGGCATGCCATCAGAATACGCTAAGAAGATGGGGATACCACAAGAAACGAAGTTTGTGTGGGGTGCTGGTGATGGGCCCTTATCCAATCTAGGGGTAAATGCTATCAAGCCAGGGGTTGCGGCTATTACAATCGGTACATCGGGAGCTATTCGTGTCGTGACTGATAAACCGCGTGTTGATGCAAAGGCAAGAACTTTTACTTATGCTTTAGATAAGGACCATTGGGTAGTTGGAGGTCCGGTTAATTCTGGTGGTGATGTCTTTCGTTGGATACGTGATCAGATTTTTGATGGAGAACTCACTTTTGACGAAATTACGGATATAGCTTCGCAAATTCAGGCGGGAGCAGAGGGCTTGCTTTTCCATCCTTATCTGGGTGGGGAACGTGCACCAATATGGGATGCAAATGCACGTGGCTCATTCTTTGGACTAAACCATGGACACAACCGTAACCATATGGCGCGTGCAGTATTAGAAGGTGTCATGTTTAATATTTATATGGTTGCTCTGAGTTTGATTGAAGTTACCGGAGACTTAAGACAGATTCAAGCTACAGGAGGTTTTGTTAGTTCTGAACTGTGGACACAAATCTTGGCAGATATATTTGAGCAACCCATTAATGTTCCAGAGAGCAGGGAAGCGGGTTGCTTAGCCGCAGTAGTAATGGCAGAAAAAGCTTTGGGCCTAATTGATGATTTGGGCGTGGTTGAACAGATGATTGGCTCCAATGCAACATATGAACCCAATAGGGAAAATTTCACCTCTTACCGAGAATTGTCGATTTTGTTTGTACAATTGGCGCGCAGTTTTGAAGAAAGTTACAAGGCAATCGCTGACTACCAGCGGAAATAAAAGTTAGGAGATTTTTATGGATTTACTTATCGTCTTAGTTGGAGTACTAATTTTACTTTTCTTGATTGGAAAAGCAAAGTTGAATACTTTTGTATCTCTTGTTATCGTTTCATTTATTGTTGCGATGATGCTTGGAATAGACTTAGCCAAAATCCCAACGTCAATTGAGACAGGTATTGGAGGACAACTCGGTCACTTAGGAATTATCTTTGGTTTTGGTGCGATGCTTGGTCGATTAGTGGCTGATGCTGGAGGGGCTTACCGTATTGCCCATACTTTAATTGATAAATTTGGTCAAAAAAGAATTCAGTTTGCCGTAGTTTTGGCTTCATTTATTATCGGTATTGCACTTTTCTTTGAAGTCGGAATGGTTCTTTTAATTCCTATTATCTTTGCTATTGCTGCCGAGCTGGCAATCCCAATTCTTTATTTAGGTATTCCAATGGTCGCCGCCCTCTCCGTCGCTCATGGTTTCCTTCCACCTCACCCTGGACCAACAGCTATTGCTGGTGTTTATGGGGCTAATATGGGACTTGTTCTCTTGTATGGCTTCATTATTGCTGTACCTTCTGTCCTGATTGCAGGGCCGCTGTTTACAAAGTTTGCTAAAAAAATGGTTCCAGATGCCTTCACAAGAAAAGGAAATTTGTCTACTGTAGGAGAGTATAAAGAATTTAAACTCGAAAATACACCTTCTTTCTTGTCTTCAACGCTCACTTCACTGATGCCCGTCCTTTTAATGGCTGTTTCTACTTTATATGTGATGCTGGCTCATGGGGGGAAAACGCCAAAGAATCCTAGCGCATTAGATAATATAATCGCTTTTATTGGTAGTCCCGATGTTGCTATGCTTCTTTCATTACTTATTGCTATTTTTACCATGGGAATTTTCCGTAAGATTCCAATGAAGAAGTTGATGACATCCGCAGAAGCTTCTATTAAACAGATTGCGATGATGCTCTTGATTATTGGTGGTGGCGGAGCCTTTAAGCAGGTGCTTATTGATGGTGGTGTAGGTGATTCTGTGGCTCAAATCTTCCAAGGTAGCCATTTGTCACCATTGGTTTTAGCGTGGTTGATTGCTGTTGTTCTCCGCTTGGCATTGGGGTCTGCAACTGTCGCTGCACTGACAGCAGCAGGGCTTGTTCTGCCATTAATGGCAGCAACAGGTACAAATCCAGCCTTATTAGTTATTGCTACTGGGGCGGGCTCACTTTTCTTTAGTCATGTTAATGATGCAGGTTTCTGGATGTTTAAAGAATATTTTAATTTAACTGTCAAAGAAACTTTATTGACATGGTCGCTTTTAGAAACCTTGATTGCCGTTGTGGGGCTAGTGGGTGCACTTATCTTGAATGTTGTTGTATAGTAAAAAAGCCATTAGATTTTCTAATGGCTTTTTCTTATATATTTTGGGTTTTAGAAATCAAATCTTGAGCTTTTATATCCGTGGCCTTCTTTACACCAAGTCCCGTAAAGGCACTGATGAGAGAAAAGACAGGAGAGAATAAACTAAAGAAAACAAAAGGCAAGTATGTTAATGTCGGAACGCCAAATGTACTAGCAACAAAACTTCCAGCAATTCCCCAAGGAATCAAGTAGTTAATAACGGTTCCACCATCTTCAAGTGTACGACCTAAAACGACGGGGTCAAGGTTTGCCTTTTTGTAGACTTCTTTAAAAGCATTCCCAGGAAGAATTACAGAGAGAAACTGTTCCCCGATAAAAATATTTACACCAATACTGGTAAATAAAGTTGTTGTAATCAAGCTTTTTGGTGAGGAAAGTTTATGTGCAACTCTATCCATGACCGTCGAAACAAGGCCTGTTTTCATGAGAAGTCCACCCAGCGATAAAGTGAGGATGATTAAAGATACAGTAGGCATCATACTTTCAATTCCGCCACGAGAAAGTAAGAGATCGATTTCTTGATTTCCTGTTGCTGACTTAAAACCAGAATCAATCAATAAACCTAAATCTGTGATTTTTGTACCAGGTTGTTGGATGAAAATCATCACTAAAGCAACACCAATATTCAAGAGTATAGTAAGGATAGCAGGTATTTTTTTCCAAGCACAGACAAACATGAGAAGTATAGGAAGAAAAGCCCAAGCTGAGATAGAGAAGTTCGCGTGTAAAACTTTAGTTACTTCATCAATTTTGTCCAAACTTGCTGCTTGATGAGTCACACCTAAGAGAGCAAATAGAGTCAAAGAAACGATAAATGCTGGGAGTGTTGACCACATGAGGTTTTTAATGTGTTTAAACAAATCAGCATCAACAACGGCAGCAGTGAGATTTGTAGATTCAGACAGTGGCGACATCTTATCTCCAAAGACGGCACCGGACACGATCGCACCAACGATTAAAGCAGGGTTGAGTCCGAGAGTTACACCGATGCCGAAGAAGGCAATACCGATCGTTGACATCACGGTGAAGGCACTTCCTACAGCACTACCAACAATTGCACAGACAATAAAGACGGAGGGAACAAACCACTTTACGCTAATAATGTTAAATCCGACAACCATAAGGGTAGGAATAATCCCGGCTTGAATCCACACAGCGATTAGAGAACCAACTAAGATAAAGATAAAGATAGGTATTATACCAGGTTTGATGCCAGATACGATTCCATCATGAATAGTGTCGAAAGGCAGACGCTTTGCAGACATATAGATGAGGATGATACCAATAGCAAAGAGAATGGCGATGTTTGGTGCCACTTTAAATCCAATAACGGAGACAGCGATGGTGGCGATAACTATAGTGAGCATGATACTGGCTTCCATCATGCTGGGTTGATTTATTTTTTTCATATTTTATTCCTTATAGATTAACTTGTATTTAATAATTGTTTAAGTTGTTTTGTTAAACAATATCGGATAATTCCTCCACAGGATAAATTACTTACTGTCTGTGAACACATCTCTTTCCTCCTTTTTATAATAAAAAAATCCGCCACTAGCTTATTACAAGCTAAGGGCGAATTTCTCCACGGTACCACCTTATTTTTAAAACAATAATTGTTTTTCTTTAAAATATCATTAAGTTATGTAAGCTCATCTTAGTGTAATTCAACAAATAGATCTGATCGGTTCGCAGCAACCACCGACTTTCTGAACAGGGAACTATTTCCTACTGGGTTAAAATGTTTTTTAGCTTATGTACAAGAATATATTAAAGATTTAGATTTGTCAAAAATATTTACTCAAAGACTTAAAAAAATCCTTAAAAGGATAAATATTTATAAGTTTACTCTTTTAATCGTTTACTAATCCTTGCAAAAAATCTTAGGATTTGCTATAATCTCTATAACCTTTAAGTGTGTCCAGAGAGGCAGGCAAGGTCAGAATCTTGAATGAACTTAAATAAAAGTATATTATAGAGTATTTTCTGATACCTTCCCTAGCCCTTGGACTAGGGAATTTTTCTATATTGGAGTGTTTTATGGCAAAAAAAGAAATCATTGATGAAATCACAATGAAACGTGCGATTACACGTATTACTTATGAAATCATTGAGCGAAACAAAGAACTGGATAAACTGGTCCTTATTGGAATAAAAACCCGTGGAGTATACTTGGCACAACGTATTCAAGAACGTTTGGCTCAGTTGGAAAATATTGACATGCCTTTAGGTGAGTTAGATACACGTCCTTTCCGTGATGATAAAAAAGCAACGGAAGATACCACAGAGATTAATGTAGATATCACAGGAAAAGATATAGTACTGGTAGACGATGTGCTTTATACAGGGCGCACCATTCGTGCAGCAATTGATGGTTTAGTAGAACGTGGCCGCCCTGCGCGTGTTCAACTTGCCGTACTTGTTGACCGGGGACACCGCGAATTACCTATTCGCGCGGACTACGTTGGGAAAAACATTCCGACTTCTCAGGGAGAAGAAATTATTGTGAATATGACAGAGATCGATGGTGAAGACAGCATCTTGATCAAGAAAGAAGAGGCATAATCGTGGCGAGTAATACAGATATTCTTTTAAAAGTTGACGAGAAGCCAAAAGGCGGACAATGGTTTGGCCTATCTTTCCAACACCTCTTTGCCATGTTTGGCTCAACTGTATTGGTTCCGATTCTGGTCGGTATTGATCCAGCAATCGCTTTACTTAGTTCAGGGCTGGGCACACTAGCACATATGTCTGTTACACGCTTTAAAGTTCCAGCTTATATGGGTTCTAGTTTTGCCTATATCGGAGCAATGCAGCTTTTGATGAAGCAAGGTGGCATGCCCGCAATTGCTCAAGGTGCTTTAACTGGTGGTTTAGTTTACTTGCTTGTTGCGATTATTGTTCGCTTTGCAGGTCAGGGATGGATTGATCGTGTTCTGCCTCCTATTGTTGTAGGCCCGATTGTTATGGTTATTGGACTTTCATTGGCTCCCGTAGCTATCAATGACTCCATGTATACAAATCCTGGAGCGATGACGGGTTATAGCTTGCCTTTCTTAGCAATATCGATGATTACTGTGATGGCTATTGTTATTTTCAGCATCTACGGTAAAGGTTTCTTGTCCGTTGTTCCTATCCTGCTCGGAATTGTGACAGGATATGTTGCAGCTATTATCATTGGTAAAGTTACAGGCCAAAGTATCGTTGATTTTTCAAATGTTGCACAAGCTAACTGGTTGTCACTTCCAACCATGGAAATTCCGTTTCTAAGTTATAAATGGGCATTTTATCCTTCTGCTATCTTGACTATGGCACCTATAGCTTTTGTTACCATGACTGAACATTTTGGACACATCATGGTGTTAAATTCTTTGACTGGCAAAGACTATTTCAAAGAGCCTGGTCTTGACCGAACTTTAGCTGGTGATGGTGTGGCACAGGTTATTGCGTCATTTATTGGTGCGCCGCCTGTAACTTCATACGGTGAAAACATCGGTGTAATGGCCATTACAAAGATTCATTCTATCTATGTTATCGCTGGAGCAGCAGTACTTGCAGTAATTGTAAGCTTCATTGGAAAATTGACAGCCTTGTTGACTTCTATCCCGAGTCCTGTTATCGGCGGTGCTTCTATTGCACTCTTCGGGGTAATTGCAGCGAGTGGTTTGAAAATCATTGTGGAGAATAAAATCAACTTTGACATCAAACGTAATCTATTAATCTCAAGTGTCGTACTCGTCATCGGTATTGGCGGTATGGTACTTGATATCACGCAAAATCTACAGATTTCATCTGTAGCGATTGCTACTATTATTGGTATTGTGCTTAATCTGGTTCTACCAGAAGAAGCTTAGTATAGAGATTTGCTTTGGGAAAGACAAATCTCGGAGCAAATCATTGTCGTTCATCAACATTTAAAAAATCGCACTACAGAGAGAGTGCGATCAGGGTAAAGGAGACCTATAATGTCAGTAACAAATGGTTTAGTAAGCTTGTCAAATTTGACAAGTATGGAAGTTCTATCAACAGAAGAAGTGATGGCTTTAATCAAACGTGCTTCTGAATTTAAAAAAGGGACAGCAAAATTTGAAAATGATCGTCAGATTTTCACTTCGAATCTCTTTTTTGAAAACAGCACACGTACACATAATTCTTTCCACATTGCCGAGCGTAAATTAGGATTAGATGTCCTTGAATTTGATGTCGGTACAAGTGCGCTTAGCAAAGGTGAAACACTATACGATACAATTTTAACCTTAGACGCACTTGGCGTTGAAGTTTGTGTGATTCGCTCTTCTGAAGAACATTACTACGATCAGTTGATTAATTCAGACAGTATCAATTGTGCAATCGTTAATGGTGGTGATGGTAGTGGCCAACACCCAAGTCAATGTTTGCTTGATTTGATGACGATTTATGAAGAATTTGGTAAGTTTGAGGGCTTGAAGATTGCTATTTCAGGTGATCTTACACACTCGCGCGTCGCCAAATCAAACATGATGATGCTCAATAAATTAGGCGCCCAAATCTACTTCACAGGACCAGAAAAATGGTACAAAGAAGAAGAGTTTGGTGCGTATGGAAGTTATGCTCATCTTGATGAGATTTTGCCAGAACTTGATGTCCATATGTTACTACGTGTACAATATGAGCGCCATACTGCTGGAGATATTATCTCGAAAGAAGATTATCATGACCGATACGGCTTAACTGCAGAGCGTGCAGGACAGCTCCGTGATACGGCAATCATTATGCACCCAGCGCCCGTTAATCGCGATGTTGAGATTGCTGATAGTTTAGTCGAATGTTCTAAGAGCCGCATCGTTCAGCAAATGACGAACGGTGTTTACACACGTATGGCTATTTTAGAAGCTGTATTGCGTGAGAAAGCTTAGAAATATTGGAGGAACCTATGAAACGACTGTTAATATTGGAAGATGGAACGATCTTTGAGGGGCAAGCAATTGGTGCCAGCTCAGATATAACTGGTGAACTTGTCTTTAGTACAGGAATGACGGGTTACCAAGAGTCTATTACGGACCAATCCTATAATGGGCAAATTTTGACTTTTACATATCCATTAGTTGGAAATTATGGCGTCAATCGTGATGACTATGAATCTATTCATCCAAGTTGCAAGGCGGTCGTTGTGAGTGAAGCAGCTCGTCGTCCTTCAAATTGGAGAATGCAGATGTCCTTAGATGAATTTTTAGAGGCAAAAAATATTCCGGGTATTGCAGGAATTGATACGCGTGCCTTAACAAAAATTATACGCCAGCATGGGACAATGAAGGCAGCTTTAGTAAATGCCAAAGACGAAATTGACCATCAGATGAGTCAACTTAAAGCTACGGTATTACCCAATAATCAAGTTGAAAAAAGCAGTACACTCACTGCGTATTCTTCCCCAAATACAGGAAGAAAGGTAGTTGTAGTTGACTTTGGACTCAAGCATTCAATTTTACGTGAGCTTTCTAAACGTAACTGTAATATCACAGTAGTTCCTTACAATACAACTGCAGAGGAAATCTTGGATATGAATCCAGATGGTGTGATGCTTAGTAATGGCCCAGGCGACCCAACAGATGTGCCTCAAGCTGTGGAGATGATTCAAAATATCCAAGGTAAACTTCCTATTTTTGGAATCTGTCTAGGGCATCAACTTTTCAGTTTGGCCAATGGTGCTACAACCTATAAGATGAAATTTGGACATCGAGGCTTTAATCATGCTGTGAGAGAGATTGCCACAGGAAGAATTGACTTTACAAGTCAGAACCATGGTTACGCTGTTTCAGGAGAAGATTTGCCAGAGGATCTTTTGATTACTCATATGGAAATCAATGATCAATCGATTGAAGGGGTTCGCCATAAACGCTATCCCGCTTTCTCAGTGCAGTTCCATCCAGACGCAGCACCTGGCCCGCATGATGCGAGTTACTTATTTGATGATTTCATGGATATGATGGATGAAGATCAGAAATAAAAATAAAGGACAGTTTAAATAGACTGTCTTTTTTTATTTTTTAAGGTATGCCAGTGTTTAAAATTGTATTATTTTATGAAAGCTGATATAATTTTACCTATAAAACAAAAGGACTTTTTTATGAAAATTTCACAAACGTATTCTATTACTCTTATTGCTTTAGGAGCTGCTATAGTTGCAGTTTTGTCACCTCTAGCTATTCCTGTGGGTATTGTTCCTATTACTTTACAAACTCTGGCTATTGGGCTGATTGCTACACTCTTACAGCCACGTGAAAGTTTTTTTGCACTGCTCACTTATCTTGTTTTAGGAGCAGTAGGCTTACCTGTTTTTGCTGGTGGAGCCTCAGGCATGGGTGCTTTATTTGGACCAACAGGTGGATTTTTATTTTCTTTCATTTTAGTTGCACCTCTCCTTTCTTATTTTCTCTTGAAAACAGAGCGAAAATTCATATCAATTTTATTAACGAATCTTGGCGCTCAATTTTTGATTCTCGTCTTAGGGACTATTTGGCTGAAATTTTTTATTGGCGCTTCTTGGGGTACTGCTTTTAGTGTTGGATTTCTTCCTTTTATTCTTGGTGCGATTATCAAAGCAGTGATTGTAGCAGGAGTAGCAGTCGCATTGTTGAATATTCTTTTTAAAACCAATACATATTTTTCAAAATAGTTTAAACTCGGAACTTTCCATATCGGAAAGTTTTTTTAGATAAAGAAGAGCAATATATGAGATATAAACAAAGAGATGCGTCACTTAAGACACATCTCTTTTGATTATTTCTTGAAAAACTGTTTTGTTTACAGTTTGAGAACACTCGGCAATTCTATAAAGTGCATTTCTTTGTAGAAGTTGTATTTTAGGTAAAAGGGCTTGATTATTTTTCAGATATGTACTAATAATCTTATTCGGATCAAAATCAATATCATCTGGAGGAAAAGAAATTAAGCTAGAGCCCGAATAATCTCTTGTGGTAAGTTTTCCTTCCTCTATATGAAAAGTTCGAGCTTTGGGCACTCCATTACTGTAAAAGGCAATGACTGCATTATAGGCTACTTTCTTGGCTAATAACCCAGCCCTTTTATCTTTGTAACGGTCTAAGGCAGTTGTAAGAAAGCTCTGGGCTTGCTGGGGGTCAAGTTGGGGCTGATAATGAATTTGAACCAGGATTTCTTCGGTAATTTTATGATAACCAGTGATACCTATCACAAAGCCCTTTGGACTTACATAAAACTTTTTAAAATGTCTCCGAATGGCTTGACCATTTTCTGTAATTTGTCCATCGGATAAGATAGAAATGAACTCTCTGGTCAGTGCTAAATTAAGAAAGCTCATTTATTTTACAAACATAGCATCGCCAAAGCTGAAGAAGCGGTAATGCTCATCAATTGCATGTTGGTAAGCTTCTAAAATAAAATCTTGTCCAGCAAAAGCAGCAACCAGCATAACTAAAGTAGATTTTGGTAAGTGGAAATTTGTATTGAAAGCATCAACCACTTTCCATTGATAACCAGGTTTGATAAAGATGTCTGTCCAACCAGAGTCGGCTTGAATATCACCGTCGAATTTAGTACCAATGGTTTCCAAAGTACGGATCGAAGTTGTGCCACAAGCGATTACACGGTGTCCTGAAGCTTTGACTGCACGAAGTGTTGCTGCTGCCTCCTCCGAGAGTTGATAGAATTCACTGTGCATTTGGTGTTCATCAATATTGTCTACACTTACAGGGCGGAAGGTTCCTAAGCCTACATGTAGCGTTAGCTCAACGATGTGTACACCTTTAGCACGAATTTGGTCTAATAGTTCGGGTGTGTAATGCAAGCCTGCTGTTGGAGCAGCTGCAGAACCATTCTCTTTTGCAAAGACTGTTTGATAACGTTCTTGATCTTCTAGTTTTTCATGAATATAAGGTGGAAGTGGCATTTCTCCTAAGCTTTCCAAAACTTCGAGGAAGATACCATCATAACTAAATTCAACGATACGACCACCATGCTCGAGTTCCTCAACAACCGTTGCTTTTAAGCGACCATCCCCAAAAGAAAGTTCTTGCCCAACGCGCATGCGTTTAGCGGGTTTTGCGAGGGTTTCCCATTGATCCCCTTCAGTATTTTTAAGAAGCAAGAGTTCTACATGCCCTTGTGTCTCAGGCTTTACTCCATAGAGACGAGCAGGGAGGACACGCGTGTTATTAAGAACCAGAGCATCCCCAGGGTTAAGCTCATCTACTATATCGTAGAAATGTTTGTCGTCCATTGAATGCGTCTCTTTATCAAGGATTAAGAGACGTGATTCAGAGCGTTGTTCCAGTGGAGTTTGGGCAATGAGTTCTTCAGGTAAATTAAAATCAAAATCATTAATATTCAAAATATTTTTTTCTTATCGTTTATAAAAGTAAAAACTTTTAAGATAACCTTTCTTATAATAGAATACAATACATGCGATGTATAGTCGCTTCATATTATACCACTTTTAGAAAACTTTTTTTATAAACTTACTCGTGATATTTTTTGTATAAAATGAGAAATCAAAGTATATAAAAAGACCCTGAAAGGTCGGGATACATCAAAATATATTTAAGTAATATTTTTACTCTTATAATAAGCATCCAAAACATTTTTGAAGAATTGGCGGTCTCGCTCTTCAATAACTTCTGTTTTATAAAAAAGTGCTTCATCAATTAAACTATCCAAATTTAGGGATAATTTATTTTTGTAGGTAGTATCTATATCAGATTTATCTACCCCAAAAAAATCTGCCATTCTTTGAATGACACCTTGCGAAGGCATGATACGCATATTGAGGTAATCAGATAAAGTGGATGGAACAACTCCAATTTTAGCAGCGAAATCTTTTTGTTTCACTCCACTTTTCTGAATATATTTTTTTATATTGGCTGCGATAATGGCGCGTTGTTCTTGATTTTCCATGAACTTATTATAGCGTGAAATAGGGCAGTAATCAAGAACAAAAGCTAAGTTGCCTCTTTATTATTCGTTAAAAACGTATTATAATTATAATGTTTATATGTAATTTACAGTAAAATTAAGATGGGAGTTCTAATGATTCAGCGTTCTTTAGAAGAACTGAGAAGAGAAAAAAACTTGTCAAAAAAAGAGTTGGCTTACAAACTAGGTATGGATGTCGATTGCTTAGAGCGTTTAGAAAAAGATTCTTCTCATGTATCGCAGGAAAAGTTAGAAAGGATATTGGCTCTTTTTAACATCACTTATGATGAAATCGTTTTAGGGAAGAATAACCAAACTTAAATACGTCAAAAACGAACATAAGGGTTTGTGCCTATTTCTTCAAGCATTATTACATTGTAAAGTTTCTTTAGGGAATTATTTAATAATGTGAAATTATTTACGAGTGAGAGCTGTATTATTATAAAAAAAATATTATAATAAGAAAGGGAAAATATTAAAAGTATGAGAAAACTTAACCAGCTGGAAGGAATAACAAGTGAAGGTCAGTAAAATAAAAGCCCAATTTTTATCCAAAAAATTTGAAATGCTACCCGTGAAAAGTAGTCTCAACAAGGCAAAATCATTAATTAGCACCAATGAAAAGGAAAAAAAAGATTTCTGGGCCTTGCGTAATGTAAGTTTTGAAATACACGAAGGAGAATGTGTTGGGGTCATCGGTCTTAATGGTGCAGGTAAATCAACACTTTCAAATATCATCAGTGGACAAATTGCCCAGACAACAGGGCAAGTAGAGATAAATGGAGACGTTTCAATTATTGCGGCGCATGCTGGCTTGCAGAATAACCTTTCTGGACGTGAGAATATACGTCTAAAAGCACTGATGGTCGGGATGAAAAATAAAGAGATAAAAGCGAAGATGGATGAAATCATCGCATTTTCTGAGTTAGGCCCTTTTATCGATCAACCCGTTAAAACTTATTCATCTGGTATGAAAGCAAAACTTGGTTTTTCTATTATGGTGCATCAGGATCCAGATATTATGATTATTGATGAAGGATTATCAGTAGGGGACAAAACCTTTGTTGATAAATCACAAAAGAAAATGTTTGAATTTCGTGACAAGGGTAAAACAATTTTATTGGTTTCACATGATATGAGAACCATAAAAGAATGGTGCGATCGGGTCATATGGTTAAACTACGGAGAGGTTAAGCAGTATGGAAAGCCCGAGGAAGTGCTTCCAGAATATGAAAAATTTGTGCGTTGGTTTAAGGGGCTTTCTAAAAAAGAGCAAGAGAATTACAAACAAGAGCAAAGGCAAGCACAATTTAATTATTCTGTTGAAAGTCTAAGAAAAGAAATTATAAGTCAAAATCCCTCGAGAAGCCGTCGAGTAACACGAGAAGTTACAGAAGTTTTGAGAAATAAGAAAGATAATCATAAGCTTTCTTTCATCTCCAAAATTGTGTTGGGATGTTGTGCATTTGTTTTTATATGGATTACCTTAGTTTCTTTAAGTAACACGACTTTAAGAGAATCTATTGCACATCCAGTAGAGCTTTTCACTCAACATCTTTTTAAAGCAAAGCATTCGTCTGTAGAAAATAGAAACAGTAAGCAGCACAGTAAAGAAGAAATGACAACTTCTTCAAGTGTTCCCTCAAGTTCTATATCGGAAAATGCAACAAATCAGTCAAATAGTGAAGTTCATAGTTCAAGTGAAACTACAGCGAGTTCGAGTTCTATCCCTCAAACCACTTATGAGGTACAAGCAGGAGAATCCTTAGGGAGCATTGCAGAAAGTAAGGGTTTAACTGTGGAGGAAATACAAACAGCCAACCCAGATATCGATTTTAATATCATTCAACCAGGACAAACAATAAACTTACCTGTCTCAGGAGAATTCACAACGGCTCAAACAGGTGAAGGAGTAATACAATAATGCAAGACGCTATTCTTTATCTTAAAGAACAAGTTAAATATTTTCCGATAGCTATTAATCTATCAAAATACAGTACTAAAAGCACCTCAATGCAAAGCAGGTTTGGAAGAATCTGGGAAATTCTTGATCCATTGGTACAACTGGCAATCAACTATATAATCTTTGGAGTACTCATGCAACGTTCGGCTCCGGATGGATTGCCACCTCTTTCTTGGATGTTTATCGGTATGGGGGTGTACTCTTTTATGCAACACGTTATCGTAACGGGTGCAAAGAGTGTGTCCACCCAGTTTAAGACAACAGCAAAAATGAAGTTTCCAGTGAGTATTATGCCGACAGCCTCCATGTTTGGCTTTTTAACGGAGCTTTATATCATGGTTGGTATGGGCCTAGTTATTGCAATGTTTTCGGGATATTATCCCTCACTATATTGGTTGCAATTATTATATTATTTCCCTATGTTGATACTTTTTTCATTAACAATGGCCCTTGTGTGTTCTTCGATAGAAGTTGTTTTTCCTGATTTTAAATTCTTTTTGAACTATATTTTCAGATTTTTAATGTATGGCTCAGGTGTAATTTTTTCTTTGAATCATTTTAAAATAATTCCTCAAATTTTAATCCAGTCTCAACTGATAAACCCTTTTTACTATCTTATTGAAGGCTTTAGAGACATTGCTTTTGGGAGAATGTGGTTTTGGGAAAAAGGGATGTATAACTTGAGTTTTATTCTATTGTTAATAATTTTGCTTACAATTGGAGCAAATATGCATATGAAGATTCGCGATAGAATTTCAGATTATTTATAAAATAAGAATTTAGAAATGAGTAGACGGTGGAAGTATTATTTATCAATAATAAATTAGGATACGATTATCAGATTGAGAGTGAAGGTGAAGGAATATCAATTATTAGTAGTGACGGAAGTTTAAAATATTTTAAATTTAAAGATGCTCCTTTGAGGGAAGGCAACCTGCAGATAAACGAAAAAATAATAGCACAAATTTCTTTTTGCTCCACTCACTTTTTTTATATTATTGAACAACAAAATCATTTATTCTCATTCCAACAAAAAATTAGAGATAAAAATAATTTTTTTGATGAGAATATTGTAGTTTATGATAAACATCTTACAATTAATAAAACAGGGATTGCTACAACCTCTATTTATATTAATGAAGGTGAAAAACGTTTATTGGGTAAGAGAGTAAATGGAATTCTTTCGAGAAAGCAACAAAATGAGTGGTATGCCCTCAGGCTTCCAATAAAAAACAAAAAAATTCTTGGATCAATAAAGTATGATAATCGTGCTGTTTTTATTACTTATTATCCCAATAAAGGAAAAGTCTCTCTATCAAAAATATTTCTTGAAGAAATAGATATGAGGATGGAACAAGTAAATATTAAAAACAGATCAAATATTGAATTTATATATAAGAATGAAAAATATAATTTTGATTTTAGAAAAAACGAAAAAAAACATGGAATTAACCTAAGAGGTTCCAAAGTAAAGCTTGATCCCGGTCTAGTTCTCAAGTTAAAAATCAATAAAAGAGTCTTTTATATATATTCTTATAAAGGGAAAAATTATTTGACTTGTATTGCAAAAAAAGCTTACAGCATTAAAACAGACCTTAAAATATCATTTGTTAAAGACTCGGTTATTATATATGGAAAATATAGTAATACTTATAAGAAAACTACAGGAATGTATGATTATATTTACATTAAAGGAAATGATCATCCTATTTCGAGATTTAGAAGACTATCTACTAATCGCGGGAAAAGTCTTGCTTATGCAAAAATACCAATAGAAGTCCTTACGAATACGGAAGAAATTCACAGAGGACTTTATTTAGGCAGTGAATCAGAAAAATTATATCCTCTTTATATGAAAAATAATTTAAAAGAGGACTTTGAAGTTTTTGCACGAAAAAAGTTAAATAATAATATCATGCTTTTCAGAGGAAATGTGGGTGGAGGTACAAGTTGTACCATATTACCTTTTTCAGAGGAATATTCTTTATCCAATGTCCTCAAGCAAAGCATTGCAAGTCTTACCAGTAAAAAAGTAGGTAACATGCCTATAAACTTGTACTTTGAAAAATTTTCAAAAAAGGCAGACGAATCCGCAATTAAAGTTTTTGATAGAGTTTTATCAGAGAATACACTTTCAAAAAACTATTTTATTTTAGATAAAAGAAGTAAAGATTTTTCAATGCTTAAAGAAAAATATGGGAAAAATTTAGTAAAAAAATATTCTTTGAAGCACTATCAACTCATATATAAAGCAGACAACTTCATTAGTACGGAATTTTCAAATCATGTCATTAATGATAGGATATTCCTCAACAAACTCAGAAGTAAAATCACTGAAACTCCTTTGATATTTTTACAGCATGGAATTATGTTTGCTAAGCCAATTGAAAATCCAATGGCCGCGGGTTTTCATAAAAAAAATATAAAAATAAATTTAAAAAAAGTTATTATTAGTTCGGAATTAGAGGCGAAAGAATTCTACAAAGTAGGCTATCGACCTGACGACCTTTTGCTTAGCGGTCTAGCGACTTTTGATAATCCAGTAATTAATGACTTAAAATATTATTCTTATATGCCAACTTATAGATATTGGGAAGAGCATTTAGTTTATGAAAATAAGCTAGAAAAAACAAGTTATTATCGGGACATCATTTCGGTCATTAAAGCCTTTGAAGAAAATAATTTATTAGATAAGTTATTGATTGTGCCCCATAATAAATTTGCCAATTATATTGTTGATCACTTTCCAGACTATAAAAATAATATTTGTACGAATCCCTCAGAAGCTCTAACTTTATCAAAAATTTTCATATCCGATTACTCTAGTGCCATATATGATGCCATCAATCGAGGAGCCTATCCGATTTTTTGGTGGAAAGAAAAAGAGATGTTGATAGAAAAATATCAAGCAAAACCTTCGTTAGATGAAAAGACAGCACCAGGACCAATTGCTTACAATGAGCAAGAACTTATTGAACATATCATTAATGCTGAGAAAAATGAATATAAATTAGAAGAAATTTTTGAAAATAAGTATAGAAAAATAAATAATTTTTCAGATAATAATAATACTGAGCGTATTATTAATTATTTAAAAACAGAGAATATTATTTGAAAATGGGAGAAATATTATGTCAGGAAAATACGTAGACAATGGTTCAGATAAGTTAATAATCGTATTTCAATCTGCTGGTAGAGTTCCGCAAGAAGCTATATCATCATATCTTAATAATGATATAACAGATGAAGAAATTAGACGATATCATGAAAAGTATAATTGGTTTAATTGGACTAAAAAAATAGAGGAAGCAGATTTTTATTATATTGAAGATCATTATTCGGGAATATATGGTTGGTACCTCAGTGATTTTGGAAAAAATATTATAGGCACTATCCAAGAAGAAATTAAAAAAGTTGTAAACAAGAAAAAATATCAGATGGTGATTTCTTTTGGAAGTAGTAAGGGAGGAACAGGAGCCTTAATACATGGTTTATTAAGTCCTTATATAAGTAAGGTATTTAGTTTAGTACCTCAAATAGATATTAATGAATATGTTAATAAACATCTTCCGATGCTTAAGCCTCTTATTTATGCGGATAATAGGGAGAGTATAAATGAAAATATCATGAGTGACATAAATAATTTTATTGATCCTTTGAATATAACGCGAAAAAAAACAATTTTCTTTTATACAGGGGTTTCAGATGAGCAATTTAAAGAAACAAAGCGTTTTTCAGAGAAAATAGCTAGTGATAAAGTTTCATCTACCCTAATAATTAATGTTGAAAAGAAAAAACACTCACCGATGGTTATGGATAATGTAGACTTTATTGAAAATTTGTTAAAGAGTATCCTCTCCAATAAACGTACAAAAGATAAAAATCTTTTTCAGTTAGAGTCTAAAACATTTCTATATTTAGGTAAATAAAAAAATTCAAGGAGAAAAAATGAAAAAAATAATGCTCGTATTTGGTACAAGACCAGAAGCAATTAAAATGTGTCCTTTAGTAAATGAACTGAAAAGCCGCTCGAATTTAGAGGTAAAAGTTTGTGTAACAGGGCAGCATAGAGAAATGTTAGACCAAGTTTTACATGTTTTCAATATAAAACCAGATTATGATTTGGAAATTATGAAAGATAATCAGACATTATTTGATGTGACTTCAGCTATTTTAATGAAAATAAAACCCATCCTGGAAAAGGAAGAACCTGATGTTTTATTGGTTCACGGTGATACAACAAGTACATTTGCAGCATCATTAGCGTGCTTCTATCTTCAAATTCCTGTTGGTCATGTGGAAGCGGGATTACGTACTTACGATATTTATTCTCCATTCCCAGAAGAATTTAATCGTCAAGCTGTAGGCTTAACGGCAAAATTTCACTTTGCACCCACTGAAATTTCGCGTCAAAATTTAGTAAAAGAAGGAAAAAATATTTCCGATATTTATGTGACTGGAAATACTGCTATTGATGCGTTAGCTACAACAGTAACTGAAGACTACAAACACGAACAATTGGAATGGGTAGGAAATAGTCGTCTTATAATGATTACTGCCCACCGTAGAGAGAATTTGGGTAAACCAATGGAGCAAATGTTCCGAGCTATTCGTAGAATAGTTGAGGAACACGATGACGTCAAGGTGATTTATCCCATTCACCTTAACCCAAAAGTTAGAGAAACTGCTAAAAATATTTTAGGGGATAATGAGCGAATTCGCTTAATTGAACCCTTAGAGGTTATTGATTTTCATAACTTTCTTGCGCGAAGCTACATGATTTTGACAGATAGTGGTGGCATTCAAGAAGAAGCTCCATCATTAGGTAAACCAGTTTTAGTAATGCGAGATACTACAGAACGGCCAGAAGGTATTAAAGCAGGAACACTGAAACTCGTAGGAACTGAAGAAGAAACGATTTATAAAGAGTTTAAAACTTTGTTAGAAGATGAAAAAGAATACGAGAGAATGAGCCAGGCGAGTAATCCTTATGGCAATGGGACTGCTTCAAAAAATATTACAGATATTTTGATCGAAAAATTATAACACCTTTCTTTCAGTAAATAACCCATATTTCGTAGGTAAATGATAAGATGCAAATAGAAAAATGACGAAGACAACAGTTAAGACTATCAAAGTTTCTAAAACAAATATTAAAATTAAGATTAAAGCATCTGAAAATATTTTAAATGCTACATTACATGTTCACTCACGAAAAGATAATAAGTTTTCCTTTAGTGTATCTCCTCATCATACAAGTTCTAAAATGTGTACTTTTATTTTCTCATTGCGTGACATCTCCCCTTTTAATCTATACTATGACTTTTACCTAGAATATCAGAACGAGAAGGGCGAGCAGCAAACTGAGAGAATCCGTAATAGTACAAGAAAACAGCGACTGGCAATTAATTTACTCCATTTGAAATATCAAGCGTTAGTATATGATTATAAAAAATATTTGATTACAGCTTATTTTGCTGTTGGAGGGTATTTAGCTTTACAGATTCGGGAAGCAGATGAGTATGATCATATCCGTTATAGGTTGAAAGAAGCAGTGGCTCTGTTTCTTATTCCTTTTACTTATTGGTATTACAAAGATGCCAAGCTTATATATGAAAAATTTTCCAATTATGCGCGTGATAATTCTTTTTATTATTTTTCCTATGTACAAAATAAAAGGAGAAGTAAAATTTTCTATATTATCAAAAAAAATTCTCCAGATATAGAAAAACTTTCCCAATATAAAAAAAATACAGTTTATTTTATGAGCATTAAGCATATTCTTTTGATTATTGTTTCAAAATATTTTATTGCTTCAGAGTCTAAAGGACACGCATACGCATGGAGACACAATCAAAGCATTGCTCGATTTTTTCTCAATAAAAAACCGTTTGTTTTCTTACAACATGGGGTGCTGGGTTTGAAAAAAATAGATCGAACTTTTTTCGCCAATAATAAATTGAATCATGCTGATTTATTTATTACCAGCTCAAATGTGGAGAAAAGTATCGTCTTAGATTGTTTAGGATATGAGGAAGAACAGATTGTTCTCACAGGATTAGCACGTTGGGATAATAAGATAGTCCCAACGAAAGAAAGAAAAATATTTCTTATGCCAACGTGGCGTACACACTTAGAATTATTATCGCATGAATCTTTTTTGGAAAGTGACTTTTATAGAGAGTACCATAAGTTAATACACTCTAAATCTTTAGAAAAAATTTTACGTGAGTATGATTATTCCTTATATTTTATGATGCATCCTAAATTTATCCAATTTGAAAGATATTTTACATCAGATAGTGAGTGTATAAAAGTACTGTATCAAAATGAGCATCCGCTTGATAAGGAATTACGAACAAGTGAACTGGTTATCACTGATTATAGCAGTATCATGTGGGATGCCCTTTATTATGATATTCCTACACTTCTTTTTCAATTTGACCAACAGGAATATTTAAATCTGCAAGGCAGCTATCTTGATATAGAAAAAGACTTATCAAAAATAGTAGTACATAATGGGGAAGATTTACTCCAAAAAATAGAAGAATATATTGTTGAAAAAAAAGCTCCGAATATTTCGAACTATCGAAACAAATATTTTGCTTATTTTGACTCTGAAAATTCAAAAAGAATTGATGAAGCAGTTAAAAACTGGGAGGGGAAATATCAATTTGTATCTCCTTTAAAAAAATTTTTAAAATGGAAAACTAAACGATAGATTGGTAAACAAATGAATAAAGAAAAAAGAGTTCTCGTCGCAGGAACTTTCGATATCCTCCATGAAAGTCACGTGGACTTGCTACGCAATGCAAAGAATCTTGGCGATAAACTTATCGTGATGTTATCTACAGACGAGTTTAATGCAGAAAAAGAAAAAAAGGCTTATCAAGAATATGCGACCAGAAAGTATATCTTAGAGTCCATTAGATATGTCGATCTTGTCATTCCTGAGCAAACATGGGAGGATAAGTCCCTCTATATTGATATGTTTGATGTCGATATTTTTGCTATGGGTGATGATTGGAAAGGGAAATTTGATTTCTTGAAAGACGAATTTCCAAATCTCAATATTATGTATTTTCCTCGAGGGAAAACATCATCAACAAGTATAAAAAAAGATTTGGGAAGACTGTATGTTTCTGACATTAACGTGGAAAATAAATGAACGATATAAAAATTCTCTTCTCAAAATTAGGAATAGCGAGCAGCCCCCTTAAATTAATAAAATTAGTGAAACAAGCTGACCACTTGTTAAAGAAGCATCAAAACAATTATCCTAATGATAAAAAATCCGATGACTTATACTTGAAAGTGGATGAGACTTTATATATTCTTCAAAAAAAGAAATTTGCTAAGACAGAAAATTTACCACAAAAAGCTAACTTTATGATTGTAACTGAAGATGCAATAGCTAATAGTTTAGCTATTTTAGGAGAAGCAAGAGATAAAGATATTAATTGCTTACTCAAAGCCTTAAAAAGAAACAAAAAGATAGAGACTTGTCAAAAAATAATGGATGAAATAGCAGAAGACTTTTCTACAAACTTAACTATAAACCATTTCATTAAAATAGTAGGTAGCAAGTTATTTTAAAGTAAAATGAAAGGAAGAAACATTGATTTTATTAGCCAGAGTAAGACTATTTGTTATTAGAATGATAATGTATCCGTTCCTTTATATTTTGGGGAAGGTTTTAAAAACGGATTCCAAAATCATATTATTCTCTTCTTTTAAGGGTAAATCCTACTCAGGTAATCCAAGATATCTCTTTGAATATCTAAGGAAAACGGATAAATTTTCAGATTATGATTGTGTTTGGGCTTTTAAAAATGAGTGTTTTATTGAGGGTGCCAAAACAGTCAAATTCAATTCGTTAAAATATTACTACTATCTTACTAAAGCAAAATATTGGATTTTCAATTCTAAAATGGCGCCTTATTATTATAAAAAGCCTGATCAAATTTACCTGCAAACTTGGCATGGTGTTCCTTTAAAGCGTTTAGGACACGACATTGTCGATAATGGATCCACTTATTATCGAAGTAAGCAAAGTTATAAGTCAATGGTAAAAAGCTATGATAAAGACAGCGAACATTGGGATTACCTTATAGCTTCAAGTCCTTTTTCCAGCCAAGTATTTGAAACAGCCTTCGCTTTTCCGACAGAAAAGATGCTTAATGTAGGATATCCTAGAGTGGAATATTTGTTGGATTCAGAAGCCTCAAAAGTTTTGGCTTTAAAAAAGAAGCATAAACTCCCAACGAATAAGAAAATCATCCTTTATGCTCCCACTTGGCGAGATCATTCATTTGGAAGCTCTGGCTACACATTTGAGTTAAATGTTGACTTCTACAAATGGAAAAGGAAGCTGGGCGAGGATAGTGTCATCCTGTTTAAACCCCACTATCTGATTTCAAATACCTATGAGGTTCCTGATGATTTGAAGGACTATGTTTTCCTCATGAGTGCCAATCAAGATATTAATGATGCTTATTTAATGAGTGATATTTTAATTACTGATTATTCAAGTGTTTTCTTTGACTATGCCCAGCTCCAAAAACCAATTTATTTTTATATGTATGATTTTGAACATTATGCTCAAGAATTACGAGGATTTTATCTTAACGTTCCTGAAGATTTACCTAATGATGTCGTAAAAACAGAAGAAGAGCTTCTCGAAACACTTCAGGATAATTGTTTTGATTACCAAAGGCTACAAGATTTTAACCAAAAATTTAATCCATGGAATGATGGAAGAGCGTGTGAAAAGATTATAAGAAAGGTTTTTAATGAAGTTTAAATCCATTACTTTGATAACTCTTTTAGCTTTATTTTATCCTTTCACCTTTCTTTTTCGCGTAAAGCAAAACCGTATCACTTTTATCTCACTCGAACATGACAATCTGTCTAAAGATTTTAAAATACTGCATGACAACTTAGTCGCAGAGCATCAGTATGATATAAGAACTCTGCTCTTTAAGTTCAAGCCGACTGTGTTGGGAAATCTTCAATATGGGCTTGCTTGTATCCGCCAGCTTTTTATAATTCAAAGTTCAAAATTGGTCATCATTGATTATAATAACTTTGTTGTTTCAAAATTCCCGCATAGAAAAAAAGTAAAAGTACTAGAAATATGGCATGCCACGGCTGCCCTGAAAAAATTTGGCAATTGTGTTCAACGTGATTATGAAATCAAAAACTATGATTATGCTATTGCAAATTCTGAATATTACAAGAAGATTTATGCCAAAGCCTTTAATCTCCCTGAGTCTAAGGTTCTAGTTACGGGTATTCCAAACAATGATAAAATTTTCGATAATCATTTTGTGAAAGAAACGAAAAACAAACTTCTGAAAAAGTATCCATCCTTAGAAAATAAAAAAGTAATCACTTATGCTCCAACTTTTCGAGGGCGTATCAGTACTTATTTTAAAGAAGTTTCAATTGATTTAGAACGCCTTCACGCTACTTTAAGTAAAGATTACATCATTATATATAAAGCTCATCCGCTCATCTCTGACTCAAAATATGAGAGTAATCCTAAGGTCCTCTTTATTGAGGATGAACCTATTTCTTCACTTTTTTGTATCACAGATGTCTTAATTACAGATTACTCGGCTATTGCGATTGATTGGATGGTCTTTGACAAACCTATCATTTCTTATGTGCCAGACTTCAAAAGCTATTCAAAAAAACCAGGCTTAACGATTGACTATTTGAAAGAATTTCCAGGACCTATTGCCTTCAGTGAAGCGGAAGTGATTGAGGCTCTGCAAAATCCTAGAGAAGATTTATACAAGCAAAAAAGAGTTAATTTTTATCATAAAACGTATAAATACCGTGATGGTAAATCAACAGAAAGAGTCATTTCGATGATCCGAGATATTATGAGTGATGAAACAATGATAGAAAGTGTTGGGGAAACTGTAGAGCAATGAAAAAAAGGCAAAATAAGAAAGATAAATGGGGTATTGTTTTTATCATTCTATTGATTGTGTGTGTGAGTGTACTTATGATTTTCCACTTTAAAAGTCGAGAGAAGCAACCTACAAATGAACAGACTCGAAATGTACAGCACACAGATTTAGAAGAAGGCTATATCACATCGAGTAGTTCAAAAAAGGCAGCAAAATCCTTGGAACACATTCTTGAAAGTACAGGAGAAGCGCAGACGGTAAAACTGAATTCTCAAAAAAATGATGAAAAGTTTACCGACCTATCTTCGGATAGCTTTAAAATATACAAAGCCAATAATGTCGAAGTATTAAAAACGGCGACTTCCATTGATGCTCCAGCTTTTAGCCTAGAAGATATGATACAAAAATATCCCGACGCTTTAATCATGAATGCCTCTGGTTTCAATATGAACAACATGCACATAACAGGTTTTCAGATGAACAATGGTAAGCTTTTTAAGGACTGGGGGTCAGATAAAAGAGCCAATAATGCCTTTGTTATTAATGAGGATGGAAGCAGTCAAATCTACGATTCCACTGTACCAGCCTCAACTATCATTGAAAATGGTGGAAAAATAAGCTTCAGTTTTGGTTCAGTATTAATTCGGGAGGGTAAGGTTCAAAAAAATGATGGTTCAGTGAATTGGATGATTCATTCTTTCATTGCAAATGATGAAGAGAATAATCTTTATTTAATCATTTCTGATACAAGTACAGGATACGAGCCAATCATGAGTAAATTTAAAGAATTAAATCTTAAAAATGTAGTAGTCATGGATGGAGGCGGTTCAAGCCAAATGGCATACAAAGGAAAAGTAATTTATCCTAGTCAAGATCAGCGCTCGGTCAATGATTTTATCATTCTTAAGTAAAGAGAGAGTTATGGAAAAAGAAACTTATAGACGTACACGCGGAAAAAAAGCTACTAAAAAAAGAAGCAAATTTTTGAAAATCATCGGAAGCATAATCCTTGTTTTACTCCTCGCCTTAGCTGGTTTAGGGATATTCTTCTATCAAAGTTCAAAAACAGCAATCAATAAAGCCAATACCCTGCACCTCACACAAGCAGCTCCTGTTAACCTAAAGAATTCAGAAACTTTTACGACCTTGATTTTGGGCACGACACACGTAGAAAATAAGAAAGTACTTATGACTTCAAGCTTTACTTCTACAAATGCCCCGCTTAAAAAGACGAGTCTAATCAATGTTCAACCTCTGTTGTTATTTCCCGATCAGACCTCTCTTTATCAAGTGTATGCTCAAGGGGGAGAAGAAGCTGTAAGTAAGCAGTTCAATGAAAAATTAGGTAAATCTACTAATAAAATTGTTGAAATTAATTTTGACAATATTGGTAAACTGGTGGAAGCAAGTGGAGGGATTGTAGTTCAAAATACGGCAGCTTTTGTATCCAAAGGCTATAAATTTGAACAAGGTTCCGTTGTCCTAAAAACAAATGATGAGGTTTCAGCTTATCTCCACTTGTTGAATGCTGAAGATCAGAAGGGCTATACAGAGCGTCTTCAAGATGTCGCCATGGCTACATTTGACAATTTAAAAAAACCTTCTGTTTTAGCGCCACATTCTTTAGCAATTTTAAAGAGTTTCCCTGAAGTTATCAATAGTAATATCAGTTTCTCTGAATTTATGAGTATCCTTTCACACTATCATCAATCACTTAAGGTAAACAAAATAAATGTACACGCCAGTAAAATTCCTGGAAGCTCAGTTAAAATGATTACTCAAGAAACTTTGGATAAGGTCAAAGGAAAATTTGATAAGACTTTCAATTAATACACTGCTATAAAAAGAAGTGACACTCGTCGCTTTTTTTTTATGACAATAAATATAATGGAAAAAGTGAATTTTCCTATTGACAAGAAATTAATTTAGCGTTATAATGTGTATATACCAATTTGAAAAATAAAAGGAGACTCTCTCATGAAAGTTATCACTGTAAAAAACCAACTTGAAGGCGCAAAAATCGGCTTTGACTTACTTAAAGAAGCTATGGAAAATGGTGCTAAAACGTTTGGTCTTGCGACAGGTTCAACTCCAGTAGAATTCTATAATCAAATCGTTAAATCTGATCTTGATTTTTCTGATATGACATCAGTAAACTTGGACGAATATGTGGGACTTGATGGTTCTGATGAACAATCTTACCGTTACTTCATGAGCAAGCATCTTTTCAATGAAAAACCGTTCAAAGAAAACTTTTTACCAAATGGTAAAGCAGAAGATTTAGAAGCGGAAGCTAAAGCTTACGATCAAATTATTGCTGAACATCCTATTGATTTCCAAATTCTTGGCATTGGTCAAAATGGTCACATTGGTTTCAATGAACCTGGCACTCCATTTGAAGAAACTACACATGTTGTGGATCTCCAAGAAAGCACAATCAAAGCCAATGCTCGTTTCTTCGAAAACGAAGAAGATGTTCCACGTAAAGCTATTTCTATGGGTATCGCATCAATCATGACAGCTAAATCAATCGTTTTGATGGCTTATGGTGAATCAAAAGCAGAAGCAATTAAAGGTATGGTTGAAGGTGAAATCACTGAAGACATGCCAGCATCTATCTTGCAAAAACATGCAGATGTTGTTGTTATTGCAGATGAAGCAGCAGCAAGTTTGTTAAATAAATAATAATAAAAAAACTTAGGTCCTACAACCTAAGTTTTTTTATTTAAAAACACACGTAGCTTCAACAGCTTTCTTCCATCCTTGATAAAGCTTTTGTCGCCGTTCTTCCTCCATCTGAGGTGTGAACACTTGTCCTTCTTTATAGGAAGCTTTTATTTCATCAATGTCTTTCCAAAAGCCAATAGCTAAACCAGCTAAAAAGGCTGCCCCTAAAGCTGTTGTTTCAAGATCTTTAGCTTTTTGAACAGGAATATTAAGGATATCTGCTTGAAATTGCATCAGATATTTATTATTAGCTGCACCGCCATCAACTTTGAGCAAGGGGATATCAATCCCAGTATCTTTTTGCATGGCATCAATAATATCTTTCACTTGATAAGCAATACCTTGCAAAGTAGCTTTGATGATATCATTGTTGCTGGTCCCACGAGTAATCCCAAAAATAGCGCCCCGCGCCTCTTGATCCCAGTAAGGTGCACCAAGACCGACAAAGGCGGGTACAACATAAACTTCATCATCATTTGTTGAAGCAAGAGCTGCGGCTTCTGATTCTTTACTGTTCCCAATCATTTTCAAGCTGTCACGAAGCCACTGCACAGAAGAGCCAGCAACAAAGACAGAGCCTTCCAGAGCATAAGTGATTTCGCCATTGATACCATAACCAATGGTAGTTAAAAGATCATCAGAGAGTTGTGCTTGCTTCCCTGTATTCATCACGATAAAAGCTCCTGTACCATAGGTACTTTTTATCATTCCTGGTTCAAAAGCCATTTGACCAAATAAAGCGGCTTGCTGATCACCTGCCATACCTGAAATAGGAACTTCTGAACCAAAGAAATGATACATTTTTGTCATGCCATACACTTCCGAATTTGATACCGGTTTTGGAAGCAATGAATTTGGGATATTTAAAAGATCTAATATTTCTTGATCCCATTCTAAGCTGTGAATATTAAAGAGCATCGTGCGGCTTGCATTTGAGTAATCCGTGACGTGAGTTTCGCCGTCTGTGAGCTTCCAAACTAACCAGCTATCAATGGTTCCAAACAGCAATTCCCCTCGTTCTGCTCTTTCTTGAGCGCCTTCAACATGGTCTAAAATCCATCTTATTTTAGTTGCAGAAAAATAAGAATCAATGACGAGTCCAGTTTTTTGATGAATGAAATCGGAATAACCTTGTTTTTTTAACTTATCAGCGATATCGGCCGATTGCCTAGATTGCCAAACGATAGCATTATAAATCGGTAATCCTGTTTTTTTGTCCCATATTACAGTGGTTTCACGTTGGTTAGTGATTCCGATGGCGCCAACTTCTGAAGGTTTGATGCCTGAGGCAATAAAGGCTTCAGAAATAACGGACTGTACAGAATTCCAAATTTCGTTTGCATCATGTTCGACCCAGCCAGCTTGGGGGAAATGTTGCTGCAACTCTTTTTGAGAGCTTCCGATATGTTGACCGTATTTATCAAAAATGATAGCGCGCGAGCTTGTCGTCCCTTGATCAATAGCCATGATATACTTTGCTTGCATTAACGAGCTCCTTATATACTTGTTTTATGATTCTAATTATATCAGAAGTAGGAGAAGGATAAAAATAATAATTTTGCTTATTTTATGATTTTATGTTGACACCAAGGACAGTCAAATGACCATTAGAAATTAATTTGACAATCAAATGTGCAAAATCCTTTGCTTTCATGGAACTTGATGAGGAGACCCACCACTTAAGTGTACCAGCTAAGATTGAGGTGATATAACTTATGACAAAATCGCTGGGAACCACCACATCATGTTCACGAATCTCTAGCTTGTCAAAAAGTTCAGTGTAACGTTCAGTCAGAATTTCGATAAAACGGTTAATAATGGTCTGATCCTGAGATTTATCAATAACAATTTGTGCCACTTCTGGATTTTCTCGAACAAAGTCATAAAAGCGGGCAAGCATCTTTTCGATGTCATTGACATAGACATTGGTGCCATCCACTGGATTTTGCTCGTCTAAAATCTTGATAAAATCCATGATGAATGTATCAATAAGACTGTCATACAAGTCTTGCTTATCCGCATAATGTGCATAAAAAGTAGCTCGATTAATCATAGCGGCGTCAGCTATCTCTTGGATAGATATTTTTTCAAATTTTTTCTTTCTTAATAAAGAGAAGAAGGCCTGGGTAATCATTTTTTTCGTTCTTAAAACGCGGAGATCATTGAGTTTAGCCATTTTAATATATTCCCTTCTACTTGTCAGATAAACAACAGAATTTATCTATCTGTTGTTTATTATAAGCTTTTATGAAAAATTCTACAGTTTTTATACATGTAAAATATGTTTGACATAAACAACACAAAGCATATAATTGTCGCTTAAATGACACACACTTGTAACTTGACGGTTGTAAAATGAGGAAAAAATGATAAAATAGACATAGAATAAGATAAGCAACAGCCTGTCAGATATAGAGGGAAAAGCACAATGAAAAGTTATAAGGCTGGGATTGACGTAGGTTCCACCACAGTAAAACTCGTTGTTTTTGATGACAACTATCAATTAATATTTAGCCGTTATGAGCGTCATTTCTCAGATGTGAAGTCAGCCACAATAAAAGTATTAAAAGAGCTTATGGAAGAACAAGGTGAGCTGTCTCTCACTATCGCAATAACTGGCTCTGGCGGCATGGGATTGGCCGATGTTATTGATGTTCCCTTTATTCAAGAGGTGATTGCAAGCTCGATTACTATTGAAAAATTTATACCTGAAACAGATGTAATGATTGAACTTGGTGGTGAAGATGCCAAGATGACTTTCTTTGATGCTGGAACCCAAGAGCTCCGCATGAATGGAACATGTGCTGGAGGCACAGGAGCTTTTATCGATCAGATGGCAGCTTTACTCAAAGTAGATGCTGCAGGTGTTAATACACTGGCTAAAAGCTATGAAAAAATCTATCCTATCGCTAGTCGTTGTGGTGTTTTTGCTAAAACAGATGTCCAACCTCTTCTGAATGAAGGTGTTTGCAAGGAAGATATAGCGGCTTCCATTTTTCAGGCTGTAGTCAACCAAACAATTGCGGGTTTAGCTTTGGGACGTAAAATAACAGGGAAAATCGCTTTTCTAGGTGGTCCTCTTTACTTTATGAGCGAATTGCGCAAACGATTTATTGAGACACTTGATATTGCCGAAGAGGACATTATTTTCCCTGAAAACTCTCAGTTGTTTGTGGCTATGGGTGCGGCGCTTGCTGAAGAAACTAAAACCAGTACGATAACACAGCTGATTGCTAACTTAGAAAATGATAGCAGTGATAGTCTTATCCCGCAGGATACTATGGATCGTCTTTTTGAAAGTGAGCAGGAGCTAGCTGATTTTCGAGCACGTCATGCCAAGGCAAAAGCAAGTTATAAAGAACTTGCTGAACATAAAGGTGCAGCATTTTTAGGAATAGATGCAGGATCAACAACGACAAAAATTGTCTTGATTGATGAAGCAGGACATATCCTTTTTGATCATTACGGTTCCAATAATGGAGAGCCCTTAGAGTCGGTTATTGACGTACTTAAAGGCCTGTATCGGTCACTTCCTGCAGATGTTTATATAGCTAAATCAACAGTCACAGGTTATGGCGAACATCTGATAAAAGCTGGACTTCATGTGGATTATGGTGAAGTCGAAACGATGGCTCACTATAAAGCAGCAGATTACTTTAACCCAGGGGTCGACTTTATTTTAGATATTGGCGGCCAAGATATGAAAGCCATGCGTATCACTGACGGTGCTCTGAGCTCTATTTCCTTGAATGAAGCTTGTTCATCAGGATGTGGCTCGTTCATTGAAACTTTTGCGCACTCTTTAAAATATGATGTACGTGATTTTGCTGAAATTGCTTTGCTAGCAAAGCATCCCGTCAATCTAGGCTCCCGATGTACAGTTTTTATGAACTCCAAAGTGAAGCAGGTTCAGAAAGAAGGGGCTACTGTTGGAGATATTTCGGCAGGTCTGAGCTATTCCGTGATTAAAAATGCCCTCTATAAAGTAATTAAAGTGAAACGTCCCGAAGAACTCGGGAATAAGATTGTTGTGCAAGGGGGAACTTTCTATAATGAAGCAGTCCTGCGTGCTTTTGAAAAAATTTCCGAGCGTGAAGTAGTACGCCCCTCAATAGCTGGTCTTATGGGAGCTTACGGTTGTGCTTTAATTTCTATGGAAAATGAAAAAGTAAGTCAAGCTTCTAATATATTGGGGCTGGAAGACTTAGAAACATTCAGTACTCAAAAAGAATTTATGGTTTGTGGCCTATGTGAAAATAAGTGTAAAATGACCTTAACTGTCTTTAATGATGGCAGTAAATTCGTAACAGGTAATCGTTGTGAACGTGGCGCAGAAAAAGCAACACAAGTAAAAATCGATAAGCGCGATAAAAAAGTAAACCTTGTAGACTATAAATATAAAAAGCTTTTCAAATACCGTAGTCTGACAAAGAAAAAGCAAACGCAGGGAGAGATTGGTATCCCCCGTGTGCTTAATATGTATGAAAACTATCCACTTTGGCATACGATGTTGACGGATTTAGGCTTCCGAGTCGTTTTATCACCAAAATCCGACAAGGACCTTTTTGAAAAAGGAATTGAAACAATCCCTTCAGATACAGTATGTTACCCAGCTAAACTTTCTCATGGGCATATCATGGACTTGATTCAAAAAGATATTCCAGCTATTTTCTATCCTTCTGTTCTTTATGAACAAAAAGAACAAGCCAATGCTGAAAATAACTACAATTGTCCTATAGTTCAGTCTTATCCAGAGGTTATCCGTAACAACATCGATGAAATCCGAGATGGAAAAGTAAAATACCTTCATCCATTCATTAATCTAGCTGATCCTACAGGCGTCGCAGAAAATGTACATAAAGCTTTAGTTGCGCAAGGCTACACGCTGGAGTTAACGGAAGTGCAAGCCGCCGTTTTGCATGGTTTTGAAGAAATGGAAAGCTTTAAACAAGACATTCGGGATAAGGCCGAAGATCTTCTGATGCAGATTAATCTGAATAAAGAGAAAGCAATTGTTCTCTCTGGTCGTCCTTATCATTTGGACCCCGAAATTAACCATGGTATTGCCGAGATTATCACCCAAGAAGGCTTCCATGTGCTGACCGAAGACAGCATTGCGCACTTAGAAGAAGTGGCAGGACTTCGTGTAGTAAACCAGTGGGTATACCACTCACGCCTGTATGCGGCAGCGCAAGTCGTATGTAAAAATAAAAATCTTGAGATGGTTCAGCTGAATTCATTTGGTTGTGGTTTAGATGCGGTCACCACAGACCAAGTAGAAGAAATAATGCGCAACCATAATAAACTATATACAGTGCTTAAGATCGATGAAGGATCAAATATGGGTGCGGTACGTATCCGTTTACGTTCCCTTAAAGCCGCAGTAGCTGAGCGCAGCAGACATGGCATAGAAGAAAACACAGAGATTCAGGAAATTGTGGAAACACATCCTGTGTTTACAAAAGAGATGGCTAAAAAACACACGCTCCTTATGCCAATGCTGTCACCTATCCACCAAGAAGGTCTGCTAGATAATGCCTTTGCTGCATCTGGCTATAATGTAGTTGTGCTTCCTGAAACCCAAACTTCCGTTAATAACGGTTTGAAATTTGTCAATAATGATTCATGTTACCCTGCCATAATCACCATAGGACAATTGATTGAAGCACTACAATCTGGCAAGTATGATGTAAATAATACATCAGTAATGATGACACAAACCGGTGGTGGTTGTCGGGCGACCAACTATATTCCTTTATTACGTAAAGCACTTATTGATGCTGGATTCCCACAAGTTCCAGTAGTGAGCTTGTCTATGGGAAATCAAGGCACAGAAAAAGGCTTTAAATTTACGGTTCCCTTACTGACACGCTTTATGATTGCTGTCCTCTATGGAGATCTTTTCGAGCGTGTCGTCTACCGTACACGCCCTTATGAAGCTGAGGCAGGTTCCGTTGAAGCGCTGCATGCGAAGTGGTTGAAAAAAGCCCGTCACAATGTAAAATCGGCTTCCATTTTTGAATTTAATAAAAATATCAAACAAATCGTCAAAGACTTCGATAATATTGAACTCTTAGATATCAAGAAGCCTCGTGTGGGTGTCGTTGGTGAAATACTCGTTAAATACAGTAAAACAGCCAATAATGATATTGTCAGTATCATTGAAGAAGAGGGGGGAGAAGCAGTTGTTTTAGATTTGATAGGCTTTATGAACTACTCTTTGTATAATCAAATATGGAAAACAGAGGAGATTGGATTTGCTAAGAAAAATAAATTGATAGCAAAAACTTTTATCTCAATCATTAATATGCTTGAAAAACCAATGGATAAAGCTTTGCGTGCTTCACAACGCTTTGATGGTATTGAGTCTATTTATGAGATTGCAGCACATACTGAAGACATTGTTTCTGTGGGTAATCACACTGGAGAAGGGTGGTTCCTCACTGGAGAAATGATTGAGCTCTTAAAAAAAGAGGTGATGAACATTGTCTGTCTACAGCCTTTTGGCTGTCTGCCTAATCACATTGTAGGTAAGGGAATGCTTAAGGAACTCCGCCGCCAGTATCCAGGAGCTAATATTAGCCCCATTGACTACGATCCAGGTGTTTCGGCAGTTAATCAGCTTAACCGAATTCGTTTGATGATGACCACCGCTAAAAAAGCGATAAAAGAAGAAGCTATGGTTTAAAGTTTCGTTAAAATAAGTACTTTTTGAAGTGCTTATTTTTTAATACGCAAAATGTAACTTTCTTAAATAAATTATTTTTCTTGACAATAGCTATTTTTAAAAGTATAATTCAATTTATATAAAAGACTATACTTTTATAATACAACATATATATTTAAGGAGAAAACTATGCTTACAATGGGATTTATCGGATTTGGGAAATCGGCAAACCGCTACCATCTTCCTTATGTTATTTTGCGTGAAAACATACAGGTTAAAACAATTTTTGATTTGCACATCAATGAGGATCTTGCCGCACCTTATATTGAAAAGGGTGTTCATTTTACAACAGATTTAGAGGAGATGTTGAATGATGAGGAAATTCAACTTATTACAATTTGTACCCCTGCCCACACGCACTATGAATTAGCTAAAAAAGTCATCGAAGCTGGGAAATCGGTGATTGTTGAAAAACCTTTCGTCGATACTTTAGACCATGCAAAAGAGTTACTTGCCTTGGGTGAAGAAAAGGGCGTGATGGTTGCTCCTTATCAAAACCGACGCTTTGATGGAGATTACCTTGCTGTGAAACAAGTGATTGATCGTGGATTATTAGGAGATATTTTAGAAGTAGAAGCGCACATTGACTACTATCGTCCTGGCTCAATTACAGAAGAAGGGCCAAAAGAAGCAGGTGCATTTTATGGTTTAGGCATCCATTCAATCGACAGATTGGTTGCGTTGTTTGGTCGCCCAGAATCTGTAACTTACGACATCCGTAACAATGAAGTTGAAGAAGCTGTAGATAATTACTTTGATGTTGATTTACACTATGGACATCAGTTAAAAGTAAAAGTGAAAACGAATCATGTTGTTGCTCAAGATTATCCGCGATTTATTGTTCATGGTACAAAAGGATCATTTATTAAATATGGCGAAGATCAACAAGAAAATGATTTGAAAGCGGGAATCATGCCAGAAACGCCAGAGTTTGGCGAAGATAGCCCCATGAATTATGGTATCGTTAAATATCAAAACTCAAACGGTGACTGGATTGAAAAACAAATTAAAACACCTGTCGGCGATTATGGACGCTACTACGATGCTGCGTATGAAACCATCATCAATGGTAAAGAAAAATTGGTAAAAAATGAAGAAGTTCTCACAAATATCGAATTACTTGAAAATGGCTTCACACAAGCTTCTCCTTCAGTTTATCGTTTAAGCACTTTGGATTAGGAGAAAAGCAAAATGAAAAGAATTTTAGGCTATGAAGCTTCTGATTTTGGACAAAAAGATACCCCTCAATTATTGAAGCAAGCCATTCTAAGTGCAGAAGGCCGTACTATTTTAGTTGACCTCGCTGCAGAAAATACAGCACTATACCCAGAAGTGACAAATGGGGAGATGGCAGCCGCTTTTGGTGCCGATTTAATCCTTTTAAAAGATCTGGATGTACAAAAAATGGAAATTCCTGGTTTAGGAGCAGTAAAAAATCTTTCAGAACTACGAAAGTTGACCGGAACAGCAGTCGGACTGAACTTAATCATCAGAGATTCTGGTTCTGATTATAAGCGGGTAACAGAAGCAGCCGTTCAAGAGGCTCTGCGCAAAGGTGTTGACTTTTTATCGCTCACAGCTTACGTTACACCTGAAGCAACTCCGGAACGAATAAGCCACGACATTAAGCTCGTACGACGTTTTTATGATGGTTTTCTCATGTTAAATCCTGTCGTTTCTCACGGTTCAAACCTACGATGGGAAGACCTAAAAAGTTATATTGATGCTGGCATTGATATGATAGATTTACCTGCACCGGGATCTGTACCAGGAACGACAGAAGGACAGCTTTCACAGCTCGCACTTGCTATAAGAGAAACAGGAACTTTAGTGGACTGTGTGGTTGGGACCTCGCAAGAGGGTGCAAATAAAGACACCATACAAGCTTTGGCTTTGGCTTCTAAACGCATCGGTGCTGATGTATTTGAACTTGGAGATGCTGGTGTATCTGGTATGCCTGCACCTGAAAATATTTTCCACGCCTCAATGACAATCAGAGGAAGACGACATACGTATGTGAGAATGGCACGTTCAGCCCAACGTTAATGAAGTAAAAAATCATAAGTGAAAAAAAGCTTATGATTTTTACTTTATTTTCCTCAAATATTGTGCCATAATGATAAGAATGTTAGTTTATGAGGTCGGTATATGAAAAAGAAACAGCCCAAATATTTAGTTATTTATGAAGATGTTAAGGGAAAAATTTTGTCTGGTGAATATCCTATTAATTCTAGGATTCAGGATGGAAATACACTCGTTAAAGCATATGATGCAAGTTTAATGACCGTAAAAAAAGCCTTGGATATTCTTGTATCTGAAGGTTTTCTCATACGACGACGTGGTTATGGCACGATAGTCAAAGACTGGACCAAAGGGAAAAAAGCACATCTGTATGCAGTGGAAGGATCCTCTAAGCGCCACATGGGTCAGATGGAGTCTAAGATTTTGACATTTGAAATCGAGCATCCTAGTGTTGATATTGCACAAAAATTATCGATAGAAACAGATGATTTTATCTATCGTATTGAGCGCGTGAGGTATGTGGAAGAAGTGCCTACCATCATTGAATATACTTACATGCCCATTTCCATAATTCCGCAATTAAAATACTCTCATTTAGTGGGTTCAATATACAAATATATTATTGAAGAATTAGGACTTGTCATTCAAAGTTCCTTCCTAAATGTGAAAGGTGTGCGACCAAATGAGCTAGAAAAAAAGACCATGCATTTACAGGATACGGATTTTTTGATGCAGGTTGAACAAGTAGCAAACTTAGATGATGGACGCATCTTTGAGTATTCTATTGCCCGTCATTTGCCCGATAGCTTTAATTTTGAAACAGTTATTTTTAATAGTTAAAGGCAAAGCAGATTGATGTGATAATTATAAAATAAAAAACTACTAAGTTAAAAATTAGTAGTTTTTTATTTTGTGATTTTGAAGATTTCGTCCTATTTATAGGACGGCTTATTATTTGGAGAGTTCATTGAAAAGTTTAAAAAACAAGGTTTTCTCTCTAGGTTTCTTATCTATTATTAAAACTATAAAAATTGTGTATGGAATATAAGATAATAAATAATTGAACTCCTTTTTATTTTGATGTATTCTAAAATTATAAAAAAAGAAGATTATTCTAAGAAAATACCATTTTAAAAGAATAATCACATGCAGCCAACAACGAGGCTTCAATAAAAGGAAGAGAGGGGAAAATCATCGGGAGATGGAGCCAGAAGAAAGTCCATCAGTTATTTAAATGAAAAAAATAAAAAGAAAGGTTTTGCCCTCAGTTTAAAGAGGACAGAAGGAATGGTGAAAGCATGAAACATTTAAGAAAAGTGTTAAAAGTTTTTACACTAGTGATGATAACAATAGGGCTGTTTGCTACAGGTTTACTTTATAAAAACAGTACAAAGCAACATGTAAGTGCGGATAAAGTAAAGCAAGCGGCAGTCCAAAAAGAAGACCCTATACGCGATAAAGGGAGTAACACAGCTCGTATAGTAGAAAAAGAAGCGTGGTGGACGAATCAAGAAGCATACGAAGCAAACCTTCTCTTAAAAGTAAACGGGTCGAGTCTATCAGGACCTATGGATGTCGTGTTTGTGCTCGACCGCTCAGGCAGTATGGATATGACCTATACGGACAATGCAAACATAGCTGGTTATGAGGGCTATCCCCTGTTTTCAAGTTCTTGTCTTAATCAGGATCATTTCTATCTTGAGCCTCTTCGACAAACTTCAGAACCAGAAGCAAATGCAGATAAAGCCAAAGTGTATACCAATAATGACAATACCCTCACTGTATACAATGCGGATGTAGACCAGTGGGAAGTGATCGGTACAACACCGGTTCATCTCTTTGAGCAGTTCACCCAAAGTACGGCAAAATATATTCCTTACCATTTCAAGATGGAGGGAGGAAACTATGTGCGTATCAGTCATTGGGATGCTGGAGCGAAAGTATCCGGTAAAGCAGAACCCGGTGTCTGGGTACACGGTGACGAAAGTGAAGGCTGTTATGATCGATGGATGCTATCTAAAGAAGCTATTACAGAGGTAACATCTAATCTACTTCAAGAGCACCCTGAAAACAGGGTGGCCCTCGTTCCATTCTCCATCAGAGATTCTACCATGCTTGAACATTTGAATTATAATTCTGAACGGATGAAAAATTTCAGAGATAATCTGGTTTCACAAAATGCCGCAAAAGGGTATTTTGGACCTTCTACAGGAACAAGTGTAGATGCAAGTGGCACTATTGTGGGGTCTTATAATTCCACAGTAGGTTGGACGAACAGCGTTGCGGAAAACAAAGCCGCCATGGAAGACATGCTTCCACGCCTTTTTACCACACCACAAACGGATTACCAGTATGGCTTGAGCATGGCCTATAATCTTTTACAATCACGCAGTGATACAGCGAAGGCCACTAAAGGAGCAATGGTAGTCTTTCTATCTGACGGTGTCCCTCAGAGTACAGCGACGATGAGAGTAGGTTGGGCTGGCGGAGGCGGGATAGTTTCCTTTGGCCAGACAGATGGACGAATTTTGGCAATGTCTGAAGCTATTACCAGCAATGACCCTGTCCAGATAGAAGGAGAACCGTCAGGGACCTATCAACGCCATGATATTGATACAAGCTATCTTAGCCATGTAAATGGTTCGACATATGAAGCAGCAGGTATGGGTGCCGAAATGCTGACTATCGATTATATGGCAAATAGCGCTATCCTCAAGTCCATGGCTAACGACCCTCAAAATTATCTTGAGGTTCCCGCAGATAATGTCGGGGCAGGAAAAACTTATTTAAGCGACTTACTCCTCAACTCCACTCTGTTCCCCGGAGGCCGAGAGTCAGTACTTAGAGATAAAGTGAGCAAGTACTATTATGTGCCAGAAAATGCAACTTTGCCTCAAGGCGTCACAATTGAAGGAAATTATGAAGAAAAGGGAGAAGAGCAAACGATTGTATGGGATCTTGGGGATCTTTATGACTATGCTCCCGATGGCTATCCAACCATTAATATTCCCTTAGTACTGAAAGACGAATATCGTCAAGTCGCACAAGATACATATTACCCTACCAATGCCGATACGAGCGAAAAAGGAACAGATATTTATGACTCTGAGCGAGGAATCGATGATGAGGATACCGGAGCTAAACTGTTCTATAAGGATCCACATAACCAAAATCGCTATGATACAATCGGCACACCAAAGTTGGCTGTTGTCCCTGATCCATCAAAAAGTGCAAGCTATCAGATTCAAGCAGCAAAACACCTGAGTGGACGCTCTCTCCTAGCTGATGAGTTTACTTTTGAACTCTTGGATGATACAGGACAAGTCATTCAAACCGCTACCAACGATGCCGCTGGACAAGTTGTATTTGATAAAATAGAATACACCAGTGTGGGAGATTACGCGTATACAATAAGAGAAAAAACTGGGCTTGATAAAACAATCGACTATGACTCGGCCAGTCATCAAGTGACGGTACATGTTAAAGAAGAAAATGGACAGTTGCTTGCTAGCGCAACGGGAGAGAGTGAGGCTGCTTTTAGAAACTCCTATCAACCGATAAGCACAACGATTGATTTTAAGGCCACAAAAGAGCTTACTGGTAAGAAACTTCAAGATAAAGAATTTACTTTTGAGCTATTAGACGACACAGATAAAGTCATTCAAACCGCAACCAATGATACATCCGGCCAGATTCATTTTGACAAAATATCTTATACCAAAGCGGGGAACTATGACTATGTGATACGTGAACAGCAAGGTAAAGATGCACAGATAACTTACGACTCTTCCGCTTATAAGATACATGTGAAGGTAGAAGACAAGAAGGGCCAACTTGTCGCAACACCGACCTATGAGCATCCCCTACACTTCAAAAATATTTATCACACGCCAGAAAAAACAACCCCACCTCAAAGTGGAGATACATTTAGTCTAGTGAAGATAAAAAACATATGGAAAGAAGTCACAAAAACAACAGATCAAATGCTTCCAGAGACAGGAGAAGGAAGTACAAAAGCTGTTGCAACTCTAGGTATAATCTTAATCGTTCTCGCTCTCTTTACCTTTGGAGTAACAAAGTTTAGAGGCCGTAAAAGATAAGTAGGCACAGCTACCGATTTTAAGAAACTATAGGAAAAACAGAAGTTCTACCAAAACGTAAGATGTTGGTAGAACTTTTTAATGTTAATGAATGGCCTTCTCTTTTGAACAAGAGTTTAGAAACTCAACAGAGAAGGGGGAAGACTTACAAGTGTTATAATAAGAACCATACACTATTATGTAGCAGTAAAGTTATGCGGAAACGAAAGGAAAAATAAAAAATGGATTTAAAATTAACAAACAAACTCGCTTTAGTCTCAGGATCAACAAAAGGTATTGGTCGTGCGATTGCTGAGAGTCTAGCTGCTGAAGGGACAAATGTCATCATTAATGGTCGCTCCATTGAGGTTGTCGAGAAGGTCGTTGATCAACTCAGAAAAAAATTTCCTCAGAGAGAATTCTATCCAGCAGCCTATGATTTGTCTGTAGAAAACGAACGGCAAGTTCTCTTTAGAGCTTTTCCAGAAGTGGATATTTTAATTAATAACATGGCGATATTCAATGATGCGAAATTTGAAGAAATAGAGTTAGATGAATGGCGCCGCTATTTCGAAGTTAATTCGATCGCAGGAATTGCGCTCACAAAATTCTATCTTCCTAAGATGCTTGAAAAAAATGCCAATGGACGAGTTGTCTTCATTGCTTCCGAAGCGGCAATTATGCCGAGTCCAGAGATGCCACATTACTCGATGACCAAAACAATGAATCTGTCTTTAGCCAAATCATTAAGCCGTGAAACAGTGGGCAGCACTGTGACTATCAATACCGTCATGCCAGGCTCTACATTGACAGAAGGCGTAGAAAGCCTCTTAGCCTCACTTTATCCAGAGGTAGCTTCTCTTGAAGAAAGAAGTAAAATGTTCATGTTAAATAATCGTCCCACTTCAACGATTCAACGTTTAATCTATCCAGAAGAAATTGGAAATTTTGTAGCTTATGTGGCAAGCCCTCTTGCAGGTGCTTTCTCAGGTGAAGCGCTTCGTATGGACGGTGGTTTGGTACCGACAATTTTCTAAATAAAAAAAGAACCACGGGTTCTTTTTTTTATTTATTTTCGATAGAGGCGTGTAGAATTTTTTAACTCCGCTAAACTGAAACGTAACTTGTCAGAGAATACTTGATCGACGTGACTATCAAGAGTTTCTGAAAACATTTCTTCGTATTCAGAAATAGAAAGCTTTTTACGATTGTCTAGAAGAGCTTGGTGTTCTGACTTGCGAAGATGTTGCTCAAAACCAGGAACGAGCTGACCTGAGAAAAACTCAGCGACCGTACCAGAGCCATAGCTGAACAGTCCGATTTTATCACCTGCTTTTAGGTTATCGGCATTTTCAAGGAGAGAAATAAGACTTAAATAGAGGGAACCTGTATAAAGATTTCCGACACGGCGATTATAAACGATACCTTTTTCATATTGTGCAAGAAGGTGTTCTTGAACTTCAGCACTTTCATTTTCCAGTTGAGGAAGAAGTGCTTTTTTACCCATTTTTGTATAAGGGGTATGGAAAGCCAAGGCTGCAAAATCAGCAAAGTTTAAGTGAGTACGACGTGCGTATTCTTTCCAAACTTTAGCAAATGCATCAATATAAGTGGCATTTGAAAACTGCCCATCCACTGTAGGATAAGCGTCACCAAATGGACGCCAAAAATCATATATGTCTTGGGTCAAGCTGACAGAGTCATCATTAAGAGCTAAAATGTGAGGTTCAGCAGTGATAAGCATCGCAACGGCTCCAGCTCCTTGGGTGGGTTCACCACCAGTATTTAGGCCATATTTGGCAATATCTGTAGCAATCACCAATACTTTACGGTCTGGATGACGATGAACATGGTCCTTAGCCATTTGTAAGCCAGCAGTTGTTGCATAACACGCTTCTTTAAGTTCAATTGAACGCGCAAAGGGTTGAATATCAAGGAGTCCATGGACGACCACAGCCGAAGCTTTTGACTCATCAACAGAAGACTCCGTTCCCACAATAACCATGTCGATGGCTTGCTTATCTTCTTCAGTCAAAATTTCAGCTGCAGCATTGGTTGCAAAGGTAATAAGATCCTGGCTAATCGGATTGACAGCCATCTGGTCTTGCCCAATCCCAATATGAAATTTAGCGGGATCGATGTCACGTGCTACTGCCAAATCAGTCATATCTACATAGGTTTCAGGAACAAAAAAGGCAAGTTTATCAATACCAATATTCATATATATCCTCCAGTTTATAAGCTTTATAAATTTGTATGTTTAAGCTCCAATTTTAACATAAAAGATTAAAAATTGGAAAAAACTTTTGACTATTTGATTGGGGAAAACAATATGTCTTGTACTTCATGCAATAAATTGAGTACCGGTTCAATTACCCGTGATGATACTACACCATTGCCGAACAAGTGCGAGATACAGCAAATCATATCGTTGTTGCTTGACTCGTTTACTAGGTGCACGTTCAGTTTGGAAGTTAAAACAATCCGAAGATAAAGATGATATGAAAAAGAGAAACTATATGGTAACAAGTAGCTTCGCAACCCGCTACGGTTTTCAAACTTTCTTAAATGGAAAAATTGAAAGAACGATCGAAGAAGTGATAATAGATTTATATGTCTTTCGTTCTTCTTTATTTCCCTTGCTATTACGATAGAGCGGTGTTATAATGAAAGTAAATAAAAAGGACTAGCTGTAACTAGTCCCGTGTAGCCGTATTAAGAACGGTAGCTCGTATTAACGTAAAATAACGTCACTCGCTAAAGTTGGACGTTATTTTTTATCGTTTTTATTTACCACTGTAATCATTAATAACGCAAATGCGATCATCAATGAGAGTGTTTCATATATCGACAAAATTTGTCGCCTTTCTGTATTGTGAGGTTATCGCCTACAATTTTTCATAAGCATCACCTCCAGTTAGGCTACCGTCCATAAACTTCTACCCAGTCATTATATCATATTGGTTACTCTTTTAAAATACGTTACAGTATGATTACTCCGCATACAAAAAATTAACTACATTTCTACATTTAATATGAAACTCATTGAATGCTATTTTAAAAAATCTTTTTACAAATCGCAATATAGAGCTACTAGTGGAATATATTTGACTTTATTTCATTATCAATATAGAATTGGCTTATGAAAGAAATAGTAATTATCGATGCGCTTCGTACGCCTGTCGGAAAATATGATGGTGCTCTGTCAGATAAGACAGCTGCAGAACTGGGTGTTCATGTCGTTAAAAACTTACTCGAACGCCATGCAGATATTAAAGATGATGTGAAACAAGTGATTTTTGGGAATGTACTACAGGCTGGTACAGGTCAAAATATCGCGCGTCAAATCTCGATTAATAGTGGTTTGTCTAACCACGTACCTGCTTCAACGATTAATGAAGTTTGTGGTTCAGGTATGAAGGCAGTGATTCTCGCTAAACAACTTTTGCAACTCGAGGAAGCAGATGTAGTAATTGCTGGAGGGACAGAATCAATGTCTCAATCACCAACTCTACGTCACCGCAAAACTGGCGAAGAAGTACTTACCATGATGTCGGAAGGCTTGACAGATGCCTTTAATGGTGAGTCTATGGGCTTGATAGGCGAAACCATTGCTGAGCAATTTGAGATTAGCCGTGAAGCACAAGATGCGTTTGCTCAGCACTCACAAGAGAAAGCTTTAGCGGCGCGTGAATCCGGTGCTTTTGAAAAAGAGATTGTTCCTTTTTCAGATATCACGGAAGATGAAACGATTCGCGCAAATTCTTCCTTAGAAAAACTCGGTTCTCTGCGTACAGCTTTTAGGGAGAACGGAACTGTTACCGCAGGGAACTCTTCACCTGTGAACGACGGAGCTTCAGCAGTAATCTTAGCCAGCAACGATTATGCCGAGTCAAAAAACCTCCCTGTTCTGGCAAAATTACTGGCCAGTGAAGAAGTCGGTATTGACCCTGAAATTATGGGTGTTTCTCCCATTAAAGCGATACGCCAACTCTTGGAGCGTACAGATCTTAGTTTGGATGACATTGATTTATTTGAAATCAATGAAGCTTTTGCTTCATCCAGTGTGGCTGTGAACCAAGAGCTCGATATTCCAGAAGAAAAAGTGAATATATATGGTGGAGCTATTGCTTTAGGACATGCTATTGGCTCATCGGGTGCCCGTATTTTGACGACTTTGGCGCATGCTCTTCAACGTGAAAATAAACGCTATGGTATTGCGAGCCTCTGTATTGGTGGCGGACTTGGCTTAGCTGTGCTTTTAGAAAATCCTAATTTACTTTAATTTATGACTATGAAGAAAAAATTTTATCAAATGAGTCCAGCAGAACGTCTGGATTTTCTTGACTTAAAACCAGACACACGAAAAAAGCTTGAGCAAATAGCGCTTGATGCGACAGTAGCAGATAACTTGATTGAAAACCAGTTCAGTGAGTTCGAAATCCCTATGGGCTTGGCTCAGAACTTTGTAGTAAATGGAAAAGAATATCTGGTCCCCATGGCTACCGAAGAACCATCTGTTATCGCAGCCGCGAGTAATGGTGCAAAGATAGCAGGCGCCTTTCAAGCTGATATTTCTCAACGTCTGATGCGTGGACAGATTGTCTTTTATGATGTACCAGATGCTGCGCAATTAATGCAAGTTATTCAGGAAAACCAAGCGGGGATATTCAGAGCAGCAGAAGAAGCTTATCCTTCCATTATCAAACGTGGTGGAGGCTTAAAAGATATAAGCAGTAGAGCTTTTGAGTCCGAAGGCTTTGTCTCCGTAGACTTCAAGGTGGATGTACAAGATGCCATGGGGGCAAATATCGTCAATGCAATCTTAGAAGGCGTTGCAAGCCTTTTTCGCACCTGGTTTCCCGAACAAAAAATCTTGTTTAGTATCCTGAGCAACTATGCGACAGAATCTTTAGTAAAAGTAAGCTGTGAAATTCCCATTGAGAAGCTCAGTAAAACTGACAATGGACAGGAAGTAGCTGAAAAAATAGAAGCAGCATCACGCTTTTCAAAACTTGATCCTTACCGTGCAGCGACACATAATAAAGGTATCATGAATGGCATTAACGCCCTAGTCTTAGCGACAGGAAATGACACGCGAGCAGTAGCCGCAGGTATCCATGCTTATGCGAGCAAAGAAGGCCTTTATCAGGGCTTGGCAGAATGGCGCGTCCAAAGCGGCAAACTTTTTGGAAGCTTAGAAATTCCTCTGCCCGTGGCTACAGTTGGTGGAGCCGTTAAGGTTCTACCCAAAGCCCAAGCTGCTTTGGATATTATGGAAATTAGCAAAGCCAAGGAGCTGGCACAAGTGATGGCAGCAGTGGGCTTGGCTCAAAACCTGGCAGCTTTACGTGCCTTGGTTTCTGAAGGTATCCAACAAGGTCATATGAGTTTACAAGTTCGCGCGTTAGCCATGACTGTGGGTGCAAAAGAGGATGAAATTCAGTTGCTGAGCCAAAAACTTCGCCAAGAAAAAGTGATGAACCAAGCTATAGCAGAAAAACTATTATTGGAAATACGCCAAAGTTAAAAAGAAAAAAACACTGTCAAGTTTTTTTCTTGACAGGACAAAAATTTATGCTATAATAGTTAAGTAATAAAAAAATAGAAATAGGAAATATAACATGTCTGTAAAAATCCGTTTGACTCGCATGGGTTCAAAGAAAAAACCTTACTACCGTATTAACATCGCTGATTCACGTTCACCACGTGATGGTCGTTTCATCGAAACAGTTGGTACTTACAACCCACTTGTAGCTGAAAACCAAGTAACTTTGAAAGAAGACCGCGTTATGGAATGGCTCAACAATGGTGCACAACCATCTGATACAGTTCGTAACATCCTTTCAAAAGCTGGCGTTATGAAAAAATTCCACGAACAAAAATTCAGCAAATAATTATGGTAAAAACGGCTTAAGCCGTTTTTTGTCAATTTCACAATAATTTGGACTAAGTCTAGTCAGAGTAGAGGTAAGAAATGCAAAAAGATGTGAAAGAACTTGTGATGACTATCGTAAAACCTTTAGTCACAGAGCCAGATGCTGTTTCGTTGGAAATAGTTGAGGGTGAAGAATTTATGGAATATCACTTAGAAGTAGCTGAAGGCGACATTGGCCGTATCATCGGACGCCAAGGGCGTATCATTCAAGCTATCCGTACAGTGGTTTACTTTGTGCCTGTTGAAGGCAAAAAAGTTCGACTCTTGGTTGATCAATAATAAAGAGCAAGGCGTAAGTGTGACTTACGCTTTTTTTATTTGCTTATGTCCTATTTAAAGTTGGTTTAAGAAATGGTTAACTCAGAAATAAGAAAAGAAGAGTATACTAAAAATAAGATTTTGAAAAAAAATATAAAAAGCTCCTAATAATAATGAGTAAGGGGAAAAAAATTATGATCAAGCTATATACAGCAACCGCCAATTCGTCATCACAGAAGGTCAGAAAATGGCTTAAGGATCATCAACTTGAGTATCAAGAAATAGATTTGTCAAAAGAAGAACTTACTAAAGAAGAAGTACTTGCTATCTTTTCTTTGACCGAAGAAGGCTCTGAAGACGTGATTACACGTAGAGGAAAAGCAATCAAAAGTCTAAAAGAAGACTTTTATTCACTGACTATAAAAGAATTAATACAGGCCATTATTGATAACCCAATGTTACTGCGCCAACCCTTAATTATTGATAACAACCATCTTCAAGTGGGGTATCATGAGGAAGATATACGTAAATTCTTACCCCGAGATGTCCGGAAAGTAATGATGGAAGACTTTGCTAAAAGACGTAATATACGAGTAAATCAGAAATAAAAAAACATCAGAGAATTCTCTGATGTTTTTTTATTTCTGAAGTTTTTCTTCTTCAAGCAATTAATGCAGTTGTGCTCATTGTAACCTCGTTGAAATCATTTTAACTTATAAGAAACAAATGTTAAAATATTATGAGAGAGATTCTTAGTTTGTTTTAAAAGACTTGACGGGGTAAAAGTGATGACTTATAATTGGCCAGCACAGCACAGCACAGCACAGCACAGCACAGCACAGCACAGCACAGCACAGCACAGCACAGCACAGCACAGCACAGCACAGCACAGCACAAGCGGTAGACACCCGCCTCTTTTTACTTGCACCTAAACGCTCGGGACCTCTGGAGCGCTTTTTTCGTGGCCCGCCCTAAGGACACGAAAGTTTGAAGTTGAAAGATAAAAAGAGATAAATCAAGAAAGAAAGGTATCACTATGACACCAGAAAAGAAAAAGAACCGGAGATTACGCAACTCCGTCCTCCTCTCCCTCTTATTGCTCCTCATCGGAGGCACTTACGCTTTTACCGCCTTTAACCAGCGGGCCATTAATGATCGAGAAAACCAAATCGAGATTAACGTGGGTGGTCGTGTTCACGACTACTATAACCGTGACACCGAAAACAAAGATGTCTTTGTCGAAAACTACGGCGAACGTCCCATCATGGCCCGTATCCGCTTGTCGGAGTTTTTAGAAACCCGCCAAACCGGTCAAGACAGCTGGACTCAGCTTGTAGCGGGCACAGAGCGTAACAACTTGGACTCTTGGACCACATGGATACCTAACCCCACCAATATCAATGACCGTCTCAACACCGACCCGTCCAACGCGTTTGACCGCTACGCTCGCCTGACCTTTGGCTGGAGCCGTGAAGGACGAGATGCCCCATGGTACATGCCGACTTTCAACCATGACAACATGGACCAGATGACGGCCGCCGCAGGGCATGCCCGGGACTATATCGCAGGAGGTGGAGCAACAGACGGCACGACCGATGGTGCCACACACCCCGGAGATGGAACAGATGATTACTGGTCGGAGGGTGACAGCTTTGACAACAGTACCCCAACCCCACCTTGGCCGGGCGAAGCCATCACCAATGATGCCGCCCAAAACCTGCACCAACAACGTCCCCCAATGACCATCGAGCAGTGGGCGCAACTTCAACCTTACCAACAGATTGGTGACTTCTGGGTCGTAGACCACCAAACAGGCTGGGCTTACTGGGCCTCACTCCTTGAACCGGGCGAAGCAACTTCTTACCTGCTGGATGCGGCAGAGATGACCGCTGCTATCGAAGACACGGTCTTCAATGGTTCGTACTATTATGGTATCCATGTGGAGAGTGGACTGGTTAGTCCCGACAACAGTGACGACTTCCTGCCTGATGGGCATGACCGCTTAGCCGACTTCCTCACAGGGATTCGTAACAATGCCATGGATGGGGAAGGCTCGAACCCGCGTGCTGATGTGGATTCTCCACCCTCTGCTTTTAACTTTGGGGCTATGCTTCCGGGCCGACTCTTTACTATGGCTGGAGAGCAATATCGCTATCTTGAGGATATGGGCAATGGCAACCACATGATTATCCGTAACAATGCCATCCGTAATGTGTCGTGGAACGACCAAGAAGCGGAACTTACTTCTTGGTATAGCAATCTTGACAGTGCTGTCCAAGTCATGGTTCAGCCTGTCGCCAATAGCTTTACGACAGGAGAAGTTGCGGACAGTGCAGTGTCCTATACCGGAGGTACAAGATGGATTCCCAGTAACTTAACAAGTCCAGTTTCGGGCGATATCACTCAAGTTGTCCCTGCAGGAACAGCACGCGCCTTTGCCCTTTCCCTTGCGGATGTGGCCCGTTTATCTGGCCAAGACCTAGCTTTTCCGTATCCTGCTCAACGTGGATCCTCTGCTATAGGATGGTGGTGGCTCCGTACACCCGCTCCTAGCTCCATTGCTTGGGTTGTGGGTTCCGATGGCGGCTTGTCTGGCCTTCTTGCTCGTACGAATACCTCTCTTGGTGGGGGAGTACGTCCTGCCTTAATCATCCACCAATAATGATAATGCTACCGAAATTCTCACTCCCCTCATTCAGATTAAGGGGAGTTTTATTGTAGTCAAATATTCGGCGAAAAAATCGAAATCACTGGATGGCTATCCACGGAAGATGAGGGAGGATCAGAAAAACGGTAGCACATACATCATATTTACCAAAAATTTGGCTTTCATCTCGAAGGCAGTCGTATTTTCCTCAATGAAGTACCCCTAGAGCGCATCAATAAGGAGCGAAAAAGGAGCGAAAAAAATGGCATACTCAAAAATATGAGGCGTAGGGTGTGAAAAGAAGAGGCAAAAAGTAGGAGGTACAAAAAAAGAACTGGCAGCGGCCAATTCTTTTTCATAATTTAGATTTGAACTAAGGTAGTCAAAGCCTTCTCATGGCTCTTATCCAGTACCAAACCCCAAGGCTAATAATGAATGAAATACCAATAACAATCAGATATCCGAAAGAATAATCTTCAAAGGGCAGTTTTAGATTTATCCCCCACAAACCATAAATCATGGTTGGGACAGTTAAGACAATGGAGATTTCCGTGAGGGTTTTCATGATGGCATTGAGTCGGAAAGAGCTCAGGCTATTTACCATCGTATCGAGACTGGTAAGATATTGTTTATAGGATGCGGCCAGTTTTTTTAAGCCATCTAAATCTTCTTCGATATGGATAATACCGTTCGGTCCGTGCTCGTCTATCCCTAAGGTGTCTTTTTCTCTCTTAAAGAATTCTATCAACTTGTCATCACTATCATAGGTTAAAGTCAGAGTGATGAGATGTTTTTTAAGCTGAAGGAGATCGTTAAAAATAGTACGGCCAGGCCCGTTTTTGTTCAGTGAGTTTTCGAGGGAAATGATATCATCACGAATTTTTCTAGCGTCCTCTATCATATTTCCTAGGGCAGCATTAATAATGCCGAGGAGATTTCCGCCTTTTGCCATTTCTTTATCATTATTTTGGTGGAGAAAATCAGAGATAAAAGCTTCCTTCTTTTCAGTAATAACAAGGGTCACTTTATCATATCTTAGAATGAGGAGTGAATCGACCATTCGGTTTAACTTTTCTTCGTTTCTTTCTTTTGGATAAAGTAAAAGAATGTTAAGATACTCGCCATCGTTTATTTCACTCCCTAGCTGATACATCGCTTCTCTTTCTTCGTAAAACCAGGAGCAGAAGTCTTGCTGATACATCTCTTCTAAGCGATTAAAGAACGACTTGTCAGGATTATAAAAATAAAGGATAGTATCCTTATCGCCACTGACTTGTTTTACTAGGGACTCATCAAAATCCTTAGCTTGATACTCTTTGAATTGAAACATTGTTTTTATCCTCCCAAAATTTCGCACAATAGGGCATGCAAAAAGATTCAAATAATAACTTCAACAACTCAGAAGTTACTATAAATCCCCCTCTTTCTCATATTCTGTAACATATGCCTTTAATAATAATCTAGCATAGGCTGAAACTTCATTCAACTAATTTGTTTTTATTTCTAGTAATGCATCCTATTTAATTTAACTAAAAATAAATTACCAAAGGAGTAGCTCATGTATAATTATGAATATAAAGTCTTAATAGTTTGACAATTATGAAAAGTCATGATATAATATAATAAGTAAGTTTAGTCAAAGTTATATATTTTAAATGTTTTCTTTTACCATAATGATTTACAATCTAGAAGAAAGGAAATATATATACTATGACAAAAGGAACAGTAAAATGGTTTAATGACACTAAAGGTTTTGGTTTCATTACAGCTGAAGATGGAACAGATGTGTTTGCACACTTTTCAGAAATTCAAAGTAACGGCTTCAAAAAACTTGAAGAAGGTGAAAAAGTTACCTTTGATATGGGCGAAGGTCAACGTGGACCACAAGCCACAAATATCAACAAAGCATAATTAAAAGGCACTCTTTAGAGTGCCTTTTTTAACAAACAAACTATGAGGAGAATGAATATTATGCTCAAAGTCTATTGGCGTAAAAATTGTATGTCCAGCAAGCAAGCACTTGCCTGGCTTGAAACTCATAGAATAGAAATGACATGTATTGAGATTTCAAAAATCTCACGTTATGAACTAAAAGATTTGCTACTTTTAACGGATAATGGTTTTGATGATGTTTTAAAAAACAGACGCACCATGAATGCGAGAACAAGAGCAGCAGTCAACAGCATTGATACCATGTCCTTTGAAGAAGCTATCGATTACTTAGATGAACATGTCGAAATATTACAAACACCTATTATCACGGGCAAGAAGCAACTTTTTGTAGGCTTTAATGAGAGTGAGATAAGACAGTTTATCCCCAGTAAGCATCGCAAACTAGACATGATAAGAAAAAATAATAGCATGCAGGCTAAAGAATAAGTTTAAAAGGAGACAAATGTTAAGGACTTTTGTGTTAAAGAAGTGTGAAGAGAGTATCAAAGTAGAAAATAAAAAGCTAAGAAGTATCAATGATAAATTACTAAAAAAGGTGAAACGTCTCGAAGTAGAAAATAATATCATTAGAAGTAAGTTCATGAACTTGAAATAACATCTACGATGGATTAGGTTATTTGTTATAAGTGTGCTACAATGAGGTACACCATTTTGAGTAACATCCATAAAGATGATGAGCTTATACAAAAACCGATGATACTCTTTGGAGTTCGTTATCTTTTATTATTATCGCGGGATGGAGCAGCTAGGTAGCTCGTCGGGCTCATAACCCGAAGGCCGTAGGTTCAAATCCTACTCCCGCAATATGAAGATGAATTCCCTGCTTCGTCAGGGATTTTTATATTGTTTTAGAGAATAGATTTTAGATGATACCATTTGGAATTAAAAAACATGAGGCGTATCTAAAGTCTGGTTAAGAGATAAGAGAAAATGAAAGGAGAATGAAAAATGGGAATATCAAGAACAAAACAGCAGATTTCACTCATATTTGAAAAGCCAGTGAGCTTAGTAAACTATGAATTGTCGATAATGAGAAAAAATATAAACTTTAAAGAGTATATATTTGATTCCAGCAACAAAAAGCAAACATATGTGAACATGTATGGTTATTATAAATATTTGAATTATTGTGGAGTAAAATAAGTCCCAATATATTATTAAGTAGCAATACTCAGGTATGCTCACTTAACTGAATGGTACTTTCTCAGAAAGGAAGGTTTACAAATGCAAGCAGGAGACATCATCACACTATCAAATGGCGAAAAAGCAACGATAGTTACCGCTGACACAGACAAATTTAAAAATATTATTATTGTAGAACTTGAAGATCATGATGTACGTGTCGTTGATCGCGAGACTTTGACACTTGCACCAGCTAAATACCATGATAATTTTGGGTCTCATAGTAAGATATGGTAACCTTTATATAAGCAGATAGACTTTCTGGCTATTGCCTTAGGATAAGAAGAATGACGGAGGGAAACTCAATGACAGCCACGGAGCAAGAATTAGCTGAGTTTTGGGATGATTTTGCAGAAGAATATGAAGAAATTCAACAAGAATCCCCCTTTCCAATAGCTCAAGAACTGAGTGACTTCTTATTTCAAGAAAAAATTTTTCCCTGCCAAACCCTCCTAGATGTAGCGGGGGGAAGCGGGCGGTATTTGTCGTCTTTTCAAGAGTATGTATCTGAATACACGCTCGCGGATATATCTCCTCGGATGCTAGAGATTGCTAAGACCAAGCAGACACAAGAGAATGTTTGTTTTCTTCAGCAAAGTCAAGAAGCATTAATGACGAGCGAGAAAAAGTTTCAAGTTGTTTTTTCAGCAATGAATCCGGCCTTAGATAGTCCCGAGAAGATAAGGGATTTGTGCCAACTAAGCCAAGAGTGGTGCCTTATTTTTCGGCTTATTGAAGAGCAAGATTCTTTGTTTTCACCCTATGAGCAAGAGACTAATCCCCAACTCAACTGGATGGAAGACTACAAAAACTTTTTAAAGAAAGAAAAACAAAGCTTTTTTTCAAAACAGTTTTCGTATGAGAAAACAGAAGAAGTTTCAAAATCTTTTTTTCATGATTACTTTGAGGATCAATTTACAGAACAAATGCTAAATGAATATATACATAATATTTTTGGCTCACAAGAAACCAAAGAAAACCAGCATAAAGTGGTCTATGAACTCATCTATATTCCATGTGGAGATAAGCAACTTTGAGTAATCATTGTTGCTTATTTTTATTTTATAAAGGAAAAGAGACAAAGCTGGAATCCTGATGGGAAATAATATGTGAATTATGGTAAAATACTCTTATGACAAAATTTTACAATGTAGGCACAATAGTGAATACACAAGGACTTCAGGGAGAAGTTCGTGTGATTTCAGTTACCGACTTTGCTGAAGAACGTTTTGCAAAAAACACAATTTTAGCTCTTTTTGACAAAAAGGGAAATTATGTCCAAGACTTAAAAGTGAAAACAGCGCGCAAGCAAAAGAATTTTTACGTCGTTAAATTTGAAGGCTTTTATCATATTAACGAGGTGGAAGGCTTTAAAGAATTCAGCTTGAAAATAGCCGAAGACAAATTAAAGGATTTGGACGAAGGTGAATTTTATTATCATGAAATCATCGGGTTAGATGTATATGAAAATGATCATCTGATCGGTCAGATTTCGGAAATCTTGCAGCCTGGGGCCAATGATGTCTGGGTGGTTAAGCGTAAAGGAAAGCGTGATTTACTCCTTCCTTATATTCCGCCTGTTATTTTGAATGTGGATGTTAAAGCTAAACGAGTTGATGTAGAGATAATGGAAGGTTTGGACGACTAAGATGAAAGTGGATATTTTAACAATTTTTCCAAATATGTTTGATTCGCTTAATCAATCCATTGTAGGCAAAGCTCAAGAAAAAGGTTTGCTTGAATTACACACGCATGATTTTAGGGAAAATGCGGATAATAAGCAAAGACATGTGGACGATATGCCCTATGGCGGGGGTCAAGGCATGCTGCTTATGCCTCAGCCTATCTACGATACTATGGAAAAAATTCCTCACGAAAAGGCGCGTGTCATCTTGCTGGACCCCGCAGGTAAACGTTACACTCAAAAGATGGCAGAAGAGCTCGCTCAGGAAGAACATTTAATTTTTATTTGTGGGCATTATGAAGGTTATGATGAGCGTATCAAGGATTTAGTGACGGACGAAATTTCACTGGGAGATTTTGTCTTGACAGGTGGAGAAGTAGCAGCGACTGTTATTGTGGACTCTGTTGTCCGCTTGCTGCCAGGTGCTTTGGGTAAAGCAGCTAGTCATGAGGACGATTCTTTTTCTTCAGGCTTGCTTGAATATCCTCAGTATACACGTCCAGAAGACTTCCGAGGAAAGAAAGTTCCAAGTGTCTTAATGTCGGGACATCATGAAAATATTCGTAAATGGCGATTAACGGAAAGTCTGAAGAAAACTTTGGAACGTCGTCCAGACTTACTGGAACAATATGAAGCTAATGAAGAAGAACAGCAGATTTTAACCCAGCTGAAAGCAGAAAGTGGCGATTATTGATGGAGTGGAAAAATTATATCTGGGATTTTGATGGTACTCTTTTTGACACTTATCCGGTGATGTTAGTAGCTCTGCGTGAGACGATGAAGCAAATGTCTGTGGAATATCCAGGAGATTTGGAAGCTTATATTAAGCGCTTCTCTATTCGTAAATTTGCCCAGGAGTTTGCCAATCAAGATTTTTTGGATCTTTATCATAAAATAGAATTAGAACTGCAAGATAACCCTCAAGTCTATACTGAAATTCCTGATATTTTATCGGAAATTGTCGAGAATGGTGGACGAAACTTTGTCCTAAGCCATCGCGATGATTCGACATTTGAATATCTGGGGGAACTTCGGAAATACTTTACAGAGATTATCACGAGTCAGCAAAATTTTGCACGTAAGCCAAGTCCAGAAGCCTTGGAATATCTGCTAAACAAGTACCAACTTAACCCTCATGAAACAGTTATGATAGGTGATCGTCCGCTAGACATTGAAGCTGGTATAAATGCAGGAGTTGCGACCCTGCTTTTAGATGAAAAAGGATATTTTGGAGATATTGCTGACCAAAATATAAGAAAATGGAGTGAATGGAAATGACATTAACACTAGAACGCGATAAAGAATTTGTAAATCAATTTCACTATGATGCACGTAATTATGAGTGGGAAAAAGAAAACGGCACACCAGAAACAAACATCAATGTACAATTTCAACTGGTTCCTCATGACCAGATTCCAGAAGGAAGTGCTACATCTGAAGATACAGCAATTTATGCGATTTTAACTTACATGATTCCTTTAGAAAATATTGTATTATCAGGTATGTTAAGTCAGCTGAACTATGTACGTGGTCGTCAAGTGAAAGAACAGTCTGAATTAGAACAAGAAGAAATGGCACAAATTGCTGATCCTCTTTTTGATTTACTGAAGCGCTTGGTTTACGAAACAACAGAGGTTGCCCTTGACCAACCGGGGATTAATCTACAATTTTAAGGATTTTTCAAAATTATTTATTATGAAATTAGCAATTATTACAGATACTTCGGCCGATTTTGCCGAACAATATAAAAAGCGCGATGACTTATTTATTTTGGAAATTCCCATCTCCATCGAAGGAAAAGAATATAAGCCAAGTGAGATGACGCATCAAGAGTGGTATAAGCTTATGGCTGCTACTTCAGAAGCTCCTAAAACATCTCAACCCAGTATTCTGGAGTTACAAGAAGTGCTGAAAAATCTAAAACAAGAGGGATTCACCCATGTTTTAGGGGCCTTTTTGAGCTCGGGAATTTCTGGTTTTTACCAAAATGCTTTTTATTTACAAAATGAATTTGAAGATATGGTTGTCAAATTCCCAGAAACATTTATCACCTCAAGTCCTTTAGGCTATATGATTGAGACAGCTTTGGATGCGTCCGATGCTGGAAAATCTTTTGAAGAGATTGTGGCGCAATTTGAATATCAAAGAGAAAATGACAATGCCTTCATGCTTGTAGACGACCTACACTGGCTCGCTAAAGGCGGGCGTCTTTCTCGAGGTGGTGAGCTACTCGGTACTCTTCTCAATATTAAACCGATTTTACAGTTCTCTGAAGACGGTAAAGTCGTAGTCTATGATAAAGTACGAACAAGTAAAAAAGCAGTGAGTGAGTTGAAAAAACTTATGCTCGAAAATAGTGATCCAAAAGTGCATAAAGTATACGTGCTCCACGCAGATGCAAAAGATCAGGCTGATGACCTTTATGCTTTTGCTATCTCCCACGGTTACGACGATGTAGAAGTTGTAACCTTTGGCCCAGTCATTGCGACCCATCTTGGTTTGGGAGCAATTGCTTATGGCTTTTCCCCAAAAAAATAAGATAGTGTATAAAAATTAATGAAATAAAAGGAAGGGTATGTAAAAACTACACTTCCTTTTATTTTTTTCTAATTTTTATAATATACAGTATCTGTAAGGGATGAAACCGCAGACATAATATTAAAAAAGAAACTTGGCTTTATAAGTTACAGGTTTTGGTTGACTTTAACTTAAAAAAATATTAAACTAAAGTTGTTATTATACGTATAAATATACATTAGGAGGTATATTATGGAAGCAAAAGCTGAAAAGAAAAAATTCCAAATGCCATCGGCATACACGATTCTTTTTATCATTATTGTTCTTATTGCAATATTAACTTGGTTTATTCCAGCAGGTCATTACAAGGTGGATGATGCAGGGAATATCATTGCAGGTTCATTCACACAAGTTGCTTCAAATCCCCAAGGTATTTGGGATATGCTTATGGCACCCGTTAATGGGATGCTGGGTATAGAAGCAAATGGAAATGTGCCAGCGACACCCGCTGCTATTCCCATTTCGTTCTTTATCTTGATGGTTGGTGGCTTCTTAGGTGTTGTCAACAAAACAGGAGCACTTGAAGCAGGTATCGCCTCAATCGTTAAGCGTTTTAAAGGCAAAGAAAAAATGCTCATCCCCGTCTTGATGATTCTTTTTGCTCTAGGTGGATCAACCTATGGTATGGCAGAAGAAACTCTCGCTTTTTATGCATTGATTATCCCTGTCATGATCGCCGTAGGATTTGATACAGTTGTAGCGGTTGCTATTGTTTTAGTGGGTTCACAAGTTGGATGTTTGGCTTCAACAGTTAACCCCTTTGCCACTGGGGTGGCATCACAAGCTGTCGGTATTTCGATGGGCCAAGGGATGGGCTTACGTTTCTTCATGTTGGTCGTCTTGACCGGTATTTCGATTCTCTATGTTTATCGTTATGCTTCAAAAATTGAGAAAGATCCAACTAAATCATTAGTTTATAAAAATCGTAAAGCAGACATTGAACATTTTGATATTGCCTCTATTGAAAAACAAGAAAATATCACGCAACGTCAAAAATGGGTGAACGTCGTTTTCTTCGGCAGTTTCCTTATCATGATTATGTCACTTGTTCCATGGGATATGCTGAATGAACACTTTACTTTCTTCAACGACTTTACGACATGGTTAACATCTATTCCTGGTTTAGGCGTTGTACTTGGGAAGAGTATGGTTCCATTTGGTGCTTGGTACTTCCCTGAAATCACAATGCTCTTTATCGTTATGGCGGTAGTTGTTGCTTTTGTTTACCGTATGAAAGAAGGGGAGTTCATCTCAGCCTTTCTAGAAGGTGCTTCCGATATGATCGGGGTAGCCATTGTCGTGGCTGTAGCTCGTGGTATTCAAGTTGTAATGAATAACGGTATGATTACAGATACAATCTTGCATTGGGGAGAACAAGGACTTCAAGGCCTATCATCAAGCCTCTTTATCATCTTGACTTTCATTTTCTACCTACCAATGAGTTTCTTGATTCCTTCAACATCTGGTCTTGCAGCTGCTACCATGGGTATTATGGGCCCAATGGGTGAGTTTGCGAATGTCTCAAAAGACTTAGTGATTACAGCTTATCAATCTGCCTCAGGTATCTTGAACCTTATTACACCAACATCAGCAGTTGTTATGGGTGCCCTCGCTATTGCCCGTTTTAACATTGGAACATGGTGGAAATTTATGGCTAAGTTGATTGTGATTCAACTCGTCGTTATTATGGTTATCCTTGGTGTTGCCGCAGTACTTTAAAAAATGAATAAAAAGGCTTTCCATAGGGGAAGCTTTTGTTGGAGGTCATATGAAAACTTTTATTACAGATGAACATCAAACAGCAGCAGTACAATCTATCGGACGTTTAGTGAAACATGCGTCAGTACTTGACGAGAGTGATTCTGGCTCAGGTCACCCTTTCGGGAGAGCCGTGCTTGGTGCCCTTGAAGAAGTATTAAAACTCTGCAAGGAACTAGGGTTCACGACTTTCCAAGATCCAGAAGGTTATTATGGTTATGCTGAGATTGGTCAAGGGGAGAAGATGTTCGGCTTGCTTTGCCATATGGATGTTGTGCCAGCAGCAGATCAAGCTGGATGGGAGACAAATCCTTTCGAGATGGTTGAACGTGATGGACTTTTGATAGGACGTGGTACGCAGGATGATAAAGGTCCAAGTATGGCCGCACTTTATGCAGTTAAAGCGCTTATGGATGCGGGAGTGACTTTTGATGGCCGTATACGCTTTATCTTTGGAACCGATGAAGAAACCCTTTGGCGTTGCTTGGATAAGTATAATGAAAAAGAAGAACCAATTACGATGGGGTTTGCCCCAGATTCGCATTTCCCTTTAAATTATGCGGAAAAAGGTTTGCTTCAAGCTTATCTAACTGGACCTGGGACAGAAGAATTCTCATTGAGTTCTCCAGGTGCTCTAAATGTTGTGCCCGACCGTGCAGCCTATCATTCTCAAAAATTAGAAGAAGTAAAAGCAGCACTAACTGCTCATGGTTTTGAATATGAAACTACAGAACAAGGTATTTCTGTTCATGGTAAAAGTGTGCATGCCATGGCTGCCCCAGAGGGTATCAATGCGACATTGCGCTTGGCAATCGCTCTATCTGAAGTTTTTGACTTTGAACCTCTCAATTTCTTAGGAAAATTAGTTCAAGAAAATGCTACGGGTGAAAATGTTGTTGGAAAAGTATTTGACGAACAATCTGGTGAGTTAACGATGAATTTCACTGATGTTGAGATTACGCCAGAGCATACCAAGATTGGTGTGGATATGCGTATTCCGGTAACGGTTGATAAAGACAAATTAGCGGAAAAACTTGCCACTAAAGCAGGCGAATATGGTCTTGTATATAAAGAATATGACTGGTTAAATCCACTGTATGTTCCTGTCGAAAGCGAACTGATTCAAGCGCTCTTATCGACTTATCGTGAAATTACAGGTGATAAAACTGAACCGATGGTTTCAGGTGGCGCAACATTTGCGCGAACAATGAAAAACTGTGTCGCTTTTGGCGCAATGTTCCCAGAAACGCCTGATTATATGCATCAAGCAAACGAACAATGGGCCATCACTGATTTGCGCAAAACGATGGAGATTTATGCAGAAGCAATCTATCGTTTGTGTGCAGTAAAGTAATGGCTTAGTTACAAATAAAAAGCGAGACCTTTGGGTTTCGTTTTTTATTTGTCTGTTTATATATGGCTTTACATAAGTTATGTTGCCTCATCTTTAAGTTATCGTTTGGTGTTGCAGAAAAAGTCAGACAATTTGCAGAAAGAGGGCAAGTGTGCTAAAATGAAGGCAGTTAAAAGAATATACTAAATTTTATCGTCGCGGGATGGAGCAGCTAGGTAGCTCGTCGGGCTCATAACCCGAAGGTCGTAGGTTCAAATCCTGCTCCCGCAATCGTTTGAAAATCCCTTGAAATTCCAAGGGATTTTTTTCTTTCTACGCAAAGGGTCAACTCATTGACTCTTTTTTATTTGAAAAGTGCTAAAATAGAGATATGATACTAGAGAATTTGCCGTCAGAATTTGTACAAGCTTTGCCGGTTTTAGAAAAAATACAGGCACATGGCTTTGAGGCTTATTTTGTAGGAGGCAGCGTGCGTGATGTGCTATTGCAACGACCCATTCATGATGTTGATATTGCGACCAGTGCTTATCCAGCTGAAACCAAGGCTATATTTCCTCATACCATTGATGTAGGGATTGAGCATGGGACGGTACTCGTTTTAGCTGGTAAATCTGAAGCAGAGCATTATGAAATTACTACTTTCCGGACAGAAAGTGCTTATACGGACTATCGCCGACCAGATTCAGTAGATTTTGTCCGAGAACTTTCAGAAGATCTGAAACGCCGGGACTTCACAATAAATGCTTTTGCTATGGATACTCATGGGCAAGTCATTGATATGTTTGATGGTCTCTCTGATTTAGCTGCTGCACGCCTTCGTGCAGTTGGGGCTCCTGCAGAGCGTTTTAACGAAGATGCGCTACGTATTATGCGCGCGATGCGCTTTGCGGCAACCTTGAATTTTGATATTGAAGAGGAAACTTTCAAGGCGATGAAGGAACGTGCTCACCTTTTGAGTAAAATCTCTATTGAACGGATTTTTATTGAATTAGATAAATTACTTCTAGCAAAAAATTGGAAAAAAGGCCTAGAAATTCTTTTGACTTCCCAAGCATATGAATTTCTCCCTGATTTACAAGAGCAAGCTATAAGTAAACTGATTCAAAGCATAGATGAAGATTTTACTTTTAGAAACTCAGCACAGGCCTGGGCAGCTCTTTTAGTCCATTTTGAACAAATTAATGTAAAAGCTTTTTTGAAGAAATGGAAAGTATCTAATGACTTCATCAAGTATGTTTATGATTTGACAGAAGCGTATAAGCTAGAAGCTTGGAGTCTTGAAAGTCTTTATCGCTATGGCTTAGAAAAAGTTACACTTGTAGATCAGCTTAAACTTGCTGAAGGTAAACAAATAGATGGCGAACAAGCACGCTTATATGATGAACAGCTTCAAATTCATCATAAGTCTGAGATTGCTGTTACTGGTAATGACATCATTCAAACCTTAGGGATAAAACCTGGTCCAGAACTAGGGAAGATACTCCATCAGATTGAAGGAATGATTGTTAAAAACCAATTAAAAAATGATAGAAACAAAATTTTAACATATATTAAGGAGATTCTATGATTACTCGTAAACAAGGTTCATGTACTACTATTTTAGTAGGGAAAAAGGCCACTATTGACGGCTCAACACTTATCGCTCGTAATGACGATGGCCACGAAGCACTTGACCCACAACGCTTTGTCGTGGTTCAGCCAGAAGAACAACCCCGCCACTACAAATCAGTTCTAAGTGCTTTGGAATTGGACCTTCCAGAAAACCCAATGCGTTATACAGCAACACCAAATGCTGTTTTGACAAGTGGTACTTGGGCAGCAGCGGGTATTAACTCCGCTAACGTAGCGATGTCAGCCACTGAAACCATCACCACAAACCCACGCATCTTGGGGCTTGATCCTTATAATGATGAAAGTGGTATGGGCGAGGAAGACTATGTAACTTTAGTTTTACCTTATATTCATAGTGCACGCGAAGGTGTGGAACGCTTAGGTGCCCTCTTAGACCAATACGGGACTTATGAACCAAATGGTATTGCTTTTGCTGATAAAGAAGAAGTATGGTGGTTGGAAACTATTGGTGGGCATCATTGGGCGGCTGTCCGTATCCCTGATGACTCTTATGTGGTGGCGCCAAACCGTATGAATATTGATCACTTTGATTTTGAAAGTGAAGATACGCTTTGCTCAGCAGACTTGAAAGATTTGATTGATGAAAATCTTCTCAATCCAGATTTTGAAGGTTATAACTTACGTCATATCTTTGGCTCTAGTTCAGTTAAGGACAGTGTTTATAACAACCCACGCACTTGGTATGGTCAAAATGCTTTGGGAACGCCAAGCGATGATCCTCAAAATTCAGAGCTACCATTTATCTGTAAAGCTTCTCGTAAAATCTCAGTGGAAGATGTAAAATTTGTACTTTCAAGTCACTTTGAAAATACAGAATTTGACACTTATGGTACAACGAATACACCAGAACAAGCACAACTTTTCCGTCCAATCGGTATCAACCGTAACCACAGTGTGCACATCCTGCAAATCCGTAACCATGTGGATGAAAAACTTGCGGGTGTCCAATGGTTAGCCTTTGGTGCTAATACGTTTAACCATGTTGTACCTTTTTACACGAATGTTGAGGATACACCTGCTTGCTACCGTGATGCAACAGCTACATTTGATTTGAATAACATGTACTGGCTCAGCTGTACAGCGGCGCTTCTAGGGGATACTGACTACAGTAAATTTGTTGATCTTCGCGATACTTATGAGTTGGCAACAATGGGCAAATTCCGTGAAATACAAAATGCGACAGATAAAGCTGGAGCAGCAGCTGATCCACAAGCTGCTAATGAAGAACTGGCTGCCTTTGCACTTAAAGCAATGACTGAAATGCTTGGTCGTATGGTTATCTCAGGTTCAAACCGTATGAAATTACGTTATGATTTTAATGATTAATAAAAGTAAAAAGCACTGGGGTGCTTTTTTTCTTGTACACAAAAGTAAGAAACTGTCCATTGAAAATAGCGGAAGAAAATAGCTTCTTAATATTCAGAATATATTATGCTAAAATAAAAAGAAGTATTTTTATATTTACCACTAAAGAAGAAAGCAAGGAAAATGCGTAAAACTTTTCAATCGACAAAAGACTTTTTTAAAAACACCTTTAATTATTTTGGGCCAGCTATCTTTTTTCATCTCTTAGTTTTGCTGGTTGTTGTTCCAACACTTACAGCAACGACAAATTATATACTCAATCGAAAAGAAATTGACTATTTAGCCTTTGACAATGTTTTTTCAATCTTTAGGGAACATCCGATGTCAGGGCTCGCTTTAGTTGGAGTTCTCGTATTGATTTTAGTCACCGTGTTTTTGGAATTTGCCTTTCTGACGATACTGGTTCATTTTGTGAAGGTGAAGCAAAAAGTAACGATACCTGAACTGCTCTATGCGACTGCTTCAAGATTAAGACACCTCAGGCCATCTTTAATAATTTTTTTCCTCTTTTACTTTATGCTGGTGCTTCCTTTGAGTGGTTTTGCCAACAGTATTGATATTATTTCAGCGATTCAAGTACCTAATTTTATTTTAGAATTTATTGCAACAAATAACTGGTGGCTCCTTGCCGCTTATCTTTTACTCACCGTTTTATCGGTTTATATTAGTTATCGTCTCATCTTTGTGTTACCTCTGATGATCTTACAGCAAAAGAAACTAAGGACTTCTCTGGCAGAGAGTTGGAAGATGAGTAAGAAGAAATTCAGAGTGTTTCTTTTGCGCTTCACAGCAATTTTTATAAGTCTACTTGTATCATTTTGGATAATGAGTCAGTCTTTGATCTTTGTTCAAACTGAAATTGAACAACACTTGCCTAATATCGCCTTAGCATCTGCCACGGTGATTATGCTTATCATACAGATTTTGGCTGTCTTACATATGCTTTTATCTTTGATTCTGATTTTCTATGTTGTCATTAATCTTCTAGAAGAGTTGACACCAGAAAAAATTGTAGTTGAGCTAAAGGAATTTCGGATTCTTCCAAGAGGTTGGGTTTGGTTTGTTCGGAGTTTCTTAAGCTTACTTTTGTTTTTGTTTCTCGCTGCGAGTTGTATTTACAATGTTTACTACCTCAGCCAAGATACCTTATCCGATCCCTTGATCATATCGCATCGTGGTGTTTCAGAACAGAAAGGTGTGCAAAATACGATTCCTGCCTTGATTGAAACCAGTCAAACACATCATCCGGATTATGTTGAGATTGATGTCCGTGAAACGAAAGATAAACAGTTTGTGGTTATGCACGAAGAAAATGTGCGTTTACTCACTGGAGTGAACAAAAAAGTAAGTCAAATGACGCTAGATGAGGCAACCAAACTGACAGTGCATGAGCATGGGCAGTCAGCACCACTCCCTAGCTTTGATGCGTATTTAAAAGAAGCAAATAAACTGAAGCAAAAACTTTTGATTGAGATTAAGGTACCGCTGAATGCAAACCTTGATGCCGTGAGTAAAAACTTCTTGAAGCGCTACAAACAGGACATCGCCATATATAAACATCAGGTACAGACTTTGAGTTTCGATCTTTCAAGGACCTTAAAAGACCAAGACACGTCTACATTTGTATCTTATATTATGACTTATAATTTGATTGGCGTACCAAAAAGTAATGTGGATGCTTTTTCAGTCGAAATCTCGACATTAGATACTGAATTTGTTGAGAAGGCTCATGGTTATGGGAAAAAAGTCTACGCCTGGGATGTAAATGATTCAAATACCGTACAACGGATGAGACTCTATGATGTAGATGGTCTCATAACTGATAACATTCCTGTAGTGAAGAAAACAATTGAAGAAACACAAGACGGTATGAGCTTTTCTCAAAAAATCCGAATTTATTTGTTGGATTTGGGTAATGCAGATTTAACTGGCCTTGATTCGGAAAGCAGTTCTAGTTTTAATGTTTAGCCACAACAGCCAAGGGGATGAGCTCCTTGGCTGTTGTATTTATGCTATAATGAGTAAGAGTGTTTCAGAGAGAAAGATAGGATTTAAAGAACAATGGCAGATTTTTTAGCATCGGAATTGACTAAAAGTGTTGGTGATAAAACTCTTTTTGATAAAATTTCATTTATAATTCATGATTTAGACCGCATTGGTTTATTAGGGACAAATGGTACAGGGAAAACAACTTTACTGAATATTATTGCTGAAGTACAAGGTTATGATGGGGATGTTTCTCCTTTTACTCATCCACAAGACTATAAGATTACGTATTTAACACAAGAACCGGCTTTTGACGATACAGCGAGTATCATGGATACCGTTCTCGATGATTCGCTGCCACAGATGAGAGCCATTAAAAACTATGAAGCAGCCCTTTTAAATATTGAAGATTTATCAAAGTTTGAGCGTGCACAGGCAGATATGGATGCTCTAAATGCTTGGCAAGTAGAAGCTGATGTGAAAACGGTATTAACGAAACTTAAACTGCCGGATTTTTCTTCAAAAATTGGCTCGCTTTCTGGAGGACAAAAGCGCCGTGTTCAGTTGGCTCAAGCACTGGTTAATCCATCTGACTTGCTTTTGCTAGATGAACCTACAAACCACCTCGATGTGGATACGATTTCTTGGTTACAGAATTATCTGAAAAATAGTAAGCGCACAGTGCTTTTTGTAACCCATGATCGTTACTTTTTAGATAATGTCGCCACCCGTATTTTTGAATTGGATAAAGCCAAACTTAAAGAGTACCAAGGAAACTATCAAGACTATTTGGCCAAACGGGCAGAAGATGAGGAACGTGAAGCTGCAAGTTTACATAAAAATCAGCAACTTTATAAGTCTGAGCTGGTTTGGATTCGTAAGTCTCCTCAAGCACGTGCCACAAAACAACAAGCTCGGATAGATCGTTTTGAAAATCTGAAAGAAGATGTTCGGACGGATAAAGATTTGGGAAATGTAGATATCAGCTTAGCGACGACACGTTTGGGTAAAAAAGTAATAAACTTTGAAAATGCTGGTTTTGCTTTCCCAGACAAGGAGATATTTTCAAACCTTAACTGGATAGTACAAAACAAAAGTCGTGTGGGCATTGTTGGTGATAATGGTGTCGGAAAATCAACCCTTCTTAATATTATTGCTGGTGAACTTGAATTGACTGAAGGAACAATGGATATTGGAGAAACAGTCAAGATTGGTTACTTTAGCCAAGAAATTCGAGGTTTGGAAGAAGACAAACGTATTATTAGCTTCCTAGAAGAGGTTGCATCTGCCAGTCAAAATACAAGTGGCGAATCGATTTCGATTGTTAATCTTTTAGAGCAATTTTTATTCCCAAGAAGTACGCATGGAACTTTGATTCGTAAGCTTTCTGGTGGGGAGAAAAAACGCCTTTATTTATTGAAAATATTGCTGACTCAACCTAATGTTTTACTTTTGGATGAGCCGACAAATGATTTAGATATTGCAACATTAACCGTTTTAGAAGATTTTCTTTCAAGATTCCCCGGCGCTGTTATCACTGTGAGTCATGACCGCTATTTCCAAGATAAAGTGTCAAATGAACTTTTAGCTTTTGAAAACGGAGAAATTAAGCATCTTTTTGGCGCTTACAGTGATTATCTGCTGACAAAAGAAAATATCCCTGCAGAAGAATCAGCTCCTAAGGTGGATACACGTGTACGTGAGGAAAGTAAACCACGTATGACATGGGCAGAAAAACAAGAGTGGGGATCGATTGAGGATGAAATCGCAGAATTAGAAGCACGTATCGAAGAAATAGATACAGCTATGAACGAAAACGGATCAGATGCCGGTATGCTTTCTGACTTACAAAAAGAATTGGATCAGGTGACTTCTGATCTAGAAGAAAAATATGAACGCTGGGAATTTCTTAGTGAAAAGGCATAAAAAGCTGGGCATAATTGCCCAGCTTTTTACATCTTTTTAATTTTTTCTTGTCGTGCTAATTTTTGAGAAAAGAAATAAGCTAGGGAAAGGACAATCACGATACTGAATCCCACGGTTAGAACTTGTACTGTAAAACTAAAGAGCAGTACAAGTGAGAAGAGAACAGTACCCAGACCAATAAACATAAACTTTTTCTTGATATTCGCAAAACCAGTAGAAAGGTACTGGGCAAAGCTCATAAAGACTGTCAGCCCAGAAAGGAACAAATAGTTCCCACTTAGATAGAGTAAAACCGCTCCTAAAAATGTAAGGGCCACAGCGATACCGGGAGCCCCGAAGCGATTACTTTTAGCTACTCGCATAGGCACGTCCTCATGTGCTTGAGCGAGGCTAACTAAAATAGTGGTAGTATTAAAGGAAGCCGCGACAGCAACACCGAAGATTGAGATACAAATCGCAAATATGATAAGGGGTACACCAATAGCGCCAACAACTTGACTAAAAGCACTTGCAGCAGGAACAAGGCTATCAGGGAGAGATGAGCCTAGAGCTCCGATTGTAATAGTTTGAAGTAAAAGGTAAAGAAAAGTACAAGTCAAGATAACCCAAGTAAGCATTTTAGGAAGAGTCTTAGACGGATCTTTGATTTTATCCGCATTGACAGGTAAAAATGAAAATCCTGTATAGAAGAAGAATGCTGTACCATAAGCGCTAATAAAACCTTGCAAGGGACTGACATTCGATAATGTAGGTTGAGCAGTGAAGTTCGCCCCACGAAAGAGCCAGATACAGGTCAAAGAAAAAATAGCAATGATTAAGATTTTAACGAGTGAAGTAAGGCTATCTAACTTGTTTAAAATAGAAGCTCCAAAAAAACTGACCAGCGCTAAAAGGAGCAAGAGGATAAGGCCTATTAACTTCCCATTCGCATGAGGATAGATCATCTGAAGCGCAGTCATCAAGGCGGAAACTTCAGTTGCCAGTGTGACGACACCAAGCATCCATGTCAACATCCCAATAATGAACCCAGCAAAAGGCCCGAAGATATTTTTGACGTAGACAAAAGCGCCACCACTTTCAGGATAGAGTTTACTCATATTTGCATAAGAAAGGGCAATGACTAAGATAGAGAGGCCGGCCGCTGCAATAGCAAGCAGACTATAGATTCCAGCCTTGTTATAAATGTGTCCAGAGAGCAAGAAGATGCCCGACCCAATAATACTGTTTATACCTAAGAGAAAAACAGCAAACGGTGAGAGAAGTTTTTCTTTTTTCATTTAATTATATTATAACAAAACAACGAAAGACAACAAAGCTTATTAGTTCTAAGCTTTAAACGATTAATGTAGAATATGGTATAATGTTAGTCAGAAATAAATGACACTTTAAGAGAGGGACATATGACCTACGCAGACAAAATCTTCAAAGAAAATATCAGTAATATCCTCGAAAATGGCGTGTTCTCTGAAAATGCACGTCCAAAATATAAAAATGGCCAAACAGCTAATAGTAAATATATTACAGGATCTTTCGTAACTTATGATCTTGAAAAAGACCAATTTCCAATCACTACTCTTCGTCGTATCCCTATAAAAACAGCCATTAAAGAATTGATGTGGATTTATCAAGACCAAACCAGCGAATTGAGTGTGCTTGAAGACAAATATGGTGTGAAATACTGGGCTGAGTGGGGCATTGGTGATGGAACAATCGGTCAACGCTATGGTGCAACTGTCAAGAAATATAATATTATCGGTAAACTTTTAGAAGGATTAGAAAAAAATCCGTGGAATCGCCGTAATATTATTAACCTTTGGCAGTATGAAGATTTTGAAGAAACAGAGGGTCTTTTACCCTGTGCTTTTCAAACGATGTTTGATGTGCGACGTGAAGCTGACGGGCAAATCTATCTGGATGCAACCTTGATTCAACGCTCTAACGATATGCTTGTCGCCCACCATATCAATGCGATGCAATATGTCGCCTTACAAATGATGCTGGCTAAGCATTTTAGTTGGAAAGTGGGTAAGTTTTTCTACTTCATTAATAACTTACATATCTATGATAACCAATTTGAACAAGCCAATGAGCTATTGTCACGTACAGCTGCTGAAAAAGAACCCCGTCTCGTTTTGAATGTTCCAGATGGTACGAATTTCTTTGATATTAAACCCGAAGATTTTGAATTAGTAGACTATGAGCCAGTGAGCCCCCAACTAAAATTTGATCTGGCAATCTGAGAATATTATAGTATAAAGATATACCCGTAACAAATGTAGATGTTTCCATAATGGCTCGTTATTTCTTTGAACATCGAGGCTACGTACTCTTGTCAGGGCAAGCTGTTCCTCAAAGAAAACAACTTTTAAAAAAATATAAAATGCAATTAAAGTTATAAAAAGAATGGACGAAATATGTACGCAAAATTTATTGAAGAAGCAAATCTAAATCCCGAGAATTTTAGTGACGCTTGGGCTTTTGGCAATAGTCCCGAGATGGCAGATGAATTACTAGAATTGGTCCTTCAAGGGAAAAAAACAGCAACAGCAAGTGCTTTGGCAGACTATGGCCCAGATGATTTTCTGCCTGCTGTTGATGGCAGATACGAAATTTTACTGGATGGGAAAGGTCGCCCTCGGGTCGCAATTCAAACCAGTAAGGTTTATATTGCTAAATTTGATAAAGTTACAGAGGACCATGCCTTCAAAGAAGGAGAAGGTGATCGCAGTTTAGCCCATTGGCGGCGGGTACATGAACAGTTTTTCCGGGAGATGGACTGTTTTTCTCCAAACATGGATGTTGTCTGCGAAGAATTTGAAATACTTTACAAACGTTCGTAAAAGGCGAATGATATTTAAAAAAGATATTACTTTCACAAGTAATATCTTTTTTTGTTTTATAAATAAGGTTAGAATAAGATTATAAAATAAATAGGAGGCATATTGTGAGAAAGGGACACTTACTTTATGAAGGAAAAGCTAAAAAGCTTTATGAAACAGAGGACTCAGGAGTGATTTGGGTTGAATATTGTGACAATGCTACAGCCTTGAATGGTAAAAGGAAAGAGGAAATTAAAGGTAAAGGGGCACTTAATAATCAAATAACTTCATTGATTTTCCAAAAACTTAATTCCGAAAATATCCGAACAACATTCATCGAGTCACTATCTAATACCGAACAATTGAATCATAAAGTTGAAATTATTCCACTAGAAGTTGTCTTAAGAAATCGTGTCGCAGGTTCCTTTGCTAAAAGATTTGGCTTGGAAGAGGGGGAAGTTCTTCCTCAACCCATCATTGAATTTTATTACAAGTCTGATCAGCTTGATGATCCATTTATCAATGATGAACATGTTTATTTTCTCAATATTGCCACTCAGGAAGAGCTGAAGTTCATAAAAGAAGAAACACTTAAAATTAATGGGTTGCTTAAAAAAATATGGTCAGAAATAGGTTTAAGCTTAGTAGACTTTAAACTAGAATTTGGACGTACACCGGCTGGGGAGATTATCTTAGCCGATGAAATTTCTCCAGATACTTGTCGTCTCTGGGATGCAGAGGGAAATCACTTAGATAAGGACGTCTTTCGTCGTAATATAGGTGATTTGATTGAAGTTTATAGTCGTGTCTTGGAAGCCTTACAAGATAAAAAATCGCTTTAAAAATAATACTAAAAACCAATAAAGAAAGTGTATAAGGAAATTAAAATGAGCAAAGTAAAAGTTTATGTGACCTATAAAAAATCAATTTTAGACCCTCAAGGGCAAGCAATCAAGTCAGCAACTCAGAAGCTCGGTTATTCTGAAATTCAAGATATCCGTGTAGGAAAGTACTTCGAAATTGAAATAGATGCTGAAGCTGAAGAAGCACTTGCAAAAATTGACGAAATTTCAGAAAAGTTACTGGCAAATCCAAACATGGAAACTTACAAAGTTGAGGTGGTGAGTGAATGAAATTTGCAGTGATTCAATTTCCAGGGTCTAATTGTGACTTTGACTTACTCTGGGCAATTCGTGATGTGATGCAGTCTGAAGCAGAGTTTGTTTGGCATGAAGAAAGTTCACTTAGTGGATTTGATGCTGTTTTAATTCCTGGTGGTTTTAGTTATGGAGATTACTTACGTTGTGGTGCAATTGCTTCTTTTTCTAATATTATGCCAGAAATCAAGCGCCTAGCAGCTGAAGGGAAACCTGTTTTTGGGACCTGCAATGGCTTCCAAATTCTTATTGAAGCAGGATTATTACCAGGCGCTTTAATTCAAAATGATAGCCTAAAGTTTGTCTCTAAGTGGCAAGATTTAAAAGTAAATGCTGCTTCGAAATTCACTAGTGAGTATTCAGAAGACGAAATTATTAGTTTGCCGATTGCACACGGTGAGGGCAAGTATATCGCAGATGAAGAAACCTTGGCTGCCTTAAAGGAAAATGGGCAGATTGTTTTTAGCTATAGTAATGGAAATCCGAATGGATCAAACATGGATATCGCGGGTATTTGTAACCCTGAAGGAAATGTATTAGGCATGATGCCTCACCCCGAAAGAGCTGTTGAAGCCCTTCTTGGCGGAGATGATGGTAAAAAAATGTTTGCAAGCATTTTGAAAAATTTTGTAGAAGAAGGAGCTCCTAAATGAACGTTGAAATGAGTCCAGAAGAAATCCAAACGTCAAAAATTTATCGTGAATGGGGCTTGACTGATCAAGAGTATTTAAAGATAAAGGATGAAATTCTTGGTGGTCGCTTACCAAACTTTACAGAGACGGGAATGTATGCGGTGATGTGGTCAGAACATTGCTGTTATAAGAACTCGAAAAGTGTTTTGAGAAAATTTCCAACAGAAGGACCGCAAGTTTTGATGGGACCTGGAGAAGGAGCGGGTGTTGTAGACATCGGCGATGAGTGGGCTGTCGTTTTTAAAGCAGAATCACACAACCACCCAAGCTATGTGGAACCTTATGAGGGTGCAGCGACGGGATCAGGTGGTATTATTCGCGATATCTTTTCTATGGGAGCTCGTCCAGTAGCGCTTTTGGATAGCCTTCGTTTTGGTCAGATTGACAATGCTAAAACACGACATATTGTTGAGCGTGTAACAGCAGGAATAGCTGGTTATGGGAACTGTATTGGTATCCCAACGGTCGGTGGTGAAATTGCTTTTGATGAATCTTATACAGGAAACCCTTTGGTAAATGTGATGTGTGTGGGCTTGATTGAACATAAGCATATCCAAAAAGGACAAGCCAAAGGTATAGGAAATACAATCATGTATGTCGGCGCGAAAACAGGACGTGACGGTATTCATGGTGCTTCCTTTGCTTCGCAAGAATTTGGATCAGGATCAGAAACACAACGTTCAGCAGTTCAAGTGGGAGATCCATTTTTAGAAAAACTTTTGCTAGAAGCTTGCTTAGAGGTAATTCACAATCATTCGGATATCCTTGTAGGTATTCAAGATATGGGTGCAGCTGGTCTAGTTTCTTCAACTTCAGAGATGGCTTCAAAAGCGGGTTCAGGCTTGAAGCTTAATTTAGACCAAGTTCCTCAGCGTGAAACAGGGATGACCCCTTACGAAATGATGCTGTCAGAGTCTCAGGAACGTATGGTACTTTGTATTAAGCAAGGCCATGAAGAAGAAATTGTCCAACTTTTCAAGAAATATGATCTTGACGCTGTCAATATAGGCCAAGTAACGGATGATGGCATGTATACCTTGTTCCATCATGGAGAGAAAGTAGCAGAAATCCCTGTGGACTCTTTGGCTGAAGACGCACCTGTTTATTATCGTGAAATGCAAGAACCAGCACGTATAGCTGAATTTGAAAAAGAAGGCAAGTTTATTCCTGCTATTTCAGATGCAACACAAGTCTTCAAAGATTTGCTGAGCCAGCCGACGATTGCCAGCAAGCGCAGTATTTATGAAACATATGATAGTCGTGTAATGACAAATACAGTGGTAGCTCCCGGATCGGACGCTGCAGTTATTCGTTTGCGACACACCAATAAAGCTTTAGCCATGACAACAGACTGTAATGCGCGCTATCTTTATCTTAATCCCGAAATCGGGGGACAAATAGCTGTGGCAGAAGCAGCAAGAAATATTGTTGCCTCTGGGGGTAAACCTTTGGCTATTACGGACTGTCTTAACTTTGGAAACCCAGAGAAACCAGAACAATTTTATGAATTAAGTAAAGCTTGTGATGGTATTTCAGAGGCATGTAGAAACTTAAGCACACCCGTTATTTCTGGAAATGTTTCCCTTTACAATGAAACAAAAGGTCAAGCTATTTTGCCGACTCCGATGATTGGTATGGTAGGGTTGATTGATGATGTTGAGCACATTACTACACAAGATTTTAAAGAAAGTGGTAATTTAATCTACATCATCGGAGATACGTCTGATGATTTCTCTGGCTCTGAAATTCAAAAAATGATGACAGGTAAAATTTCAGGTACTTTATCTTTTGATTTAGATGCTGAAAAGGAAAACCAAGATCTAGTATTGAAAGCAATCCAATCAGGTCTTGTTCAGTCAGCTCATGACTTAGCAGAAGGTGGCTTAGCCATTGCTCTTGCAGAATCTGCATTTGCCAACAACAAAGGGTTCTCCGTAGCATTTGATGGCACAGTAGCCCAACTCTTTTCAGAAACTCAAGGTCGTTTTCTTCTTTCGATTCAATCTGAAAACAAAGAAAAATTTGAACAACTTTTTGGTTCAAAAGCAACCAAGCTAGGGCAAGTTACTGAAAATCCAGAAATGAAAATTAAAGCCAAAGATGGAGATATAAACTTCTCAACAGAGGATGCTAAAGTGATCTATGAAGGAGCTATTCCATGCCTTATGAAGTAAAATCCTTAAATGAGGAATGCGGTGTTTTTGGCATTTGGGGTCATCCTGAAGCTGCACAATTAACCTATTTTGGCCTTCATGCGCTCCAGCACCGGGGGCAGGAAGGTGCTGGAATCATGTCAAATGATGGGGGCAAACTTCAACGCCATCGAGATTTAGGTCTCGTAACAGAAGTTTTTCGTGATGAAAAAGATTTGACTAAGCTGTCAGGCCAAGCTGCGATGGGCCATGTGCGTTACGCGACAGCGGGTTCTGCCGAGCTCAACAATATACAACCCTTTCTTTTTAAATTTCAAGATGCCCAGCTTGGTTTGGCACATAATGGTAATTTAACCAATGCAACCTCTCTTCGTCGTGAACTTGAAGCACAGGGAGCGATCTTTTCATCAAGTTCTGACACGGAAATATTGGTACATCTTATTCGCCGAAGCCATCACCCAGAATTTATGGGAAAAGTTAAGGAGGCTCTGAATACTGTAAAAGGCGGCTTTGCTTACCTCTTAATGACAGAAAACTCTCTGATTGCGGCACTGGATCCGAATGGCTTTCGTCCTTTGTCTATCGGGAAAATGGCAAACGGTGCCCTAGTAGTTGCAAGTGAAACTTGTGCATTTGATGTTATTGGAGCTGAGTTTGTACAAGAAGTTAAACCGGGTCAAATCATTGAGATTAACGATCAAGGCTTACATGTAGAACAATTTACGAATGCAACTAATCTTCAAATCTGTTCTATGGAGTATATCTACTTTGCACGACCTGATAGCGTCATAGCTGGCGTGAACGTGCACACGGCACGGAAGCAATCAGGGCGCATTTTGGCACGGGAAGCACAAGTAGATGCTGATATGGTTATCGGTGTGCCTAACTCTTCACTTTCAGCCGCTTCAGGCTATGCTGAGGAGTCGGGACTGCCATATGAGATGGGCCTTATTAAGAATCAATATGTTGCCCGTACCTTTATTCAACCTACACAAGAGTTAAGGGAGCAAGGCGTACGTATGAAGCTCTCAGCTGTTTCAAGTGTTGTTGAAGGAAAAAAAGTAATTATGGTTGATGATTCAATTGTTCGAGGGACGACCAGCAGACGTATTGTTCGTCTACTTAAAGATGCAGGAGCTGCTGAAGTCCATGTTGTCATTGCAAGTCCGCCTCTTGCTTATCCATGTTTCTATGGAATCGATATTCAGAAGCGCGAGGAGCTTATTGCGGCAAACCATTCGGTTGATGAAATTTGTCAAATTATTGAAGCCGATAGTCTCACTTTCTTAAGCCAAGCTGGTCTGGTTGAAGCTATTGGTCATGACAATTTATGTCTATCATATTTTGATGGAGTTTATCCTACACCACTTTACGATTATGAAGCAAACTATTTGAAATCATTAGGAGGAGAAAATGTCTAAAAACGCTTATGCTAAGGCAGGAGTCGATGTGGAAGCGGGTTACCAAGTGGTAAGCCGTATAAAAAAACATGCTGAAATGACGAAAAGACTAGGGGTTCTCGGTGGTTTGGGAGGCTTTGGTGCAGCTTTTGACCTCTCAGTTTTAGACGTTAAAGAACCTGTTTTAATTTCAGGAACAGACGGCGTCGGTACAAAACTCATCCTTGCTATTGAGGCTGACAAGCACGATACGATTGGGATTGACTGCGTAGCGATGTGTGTGAACGACATCGTAGCAGCTGGTGCAGAACCTCTTTATTTTCTTGACTATATCGCAACGGGCAAAAACCAACCCGAAAAACTAGAACATGTTGTTTCTGGTGTAGCGCAAGGATGTTTACAGTCAGGTGCCGCTCTAGTCGGTGGGGAAACTGCAGAAATGCCTGATATGTACAACAGTGAGGAATATGATCTTGCAGGTTTTGCAGTTGGAATTGCTGAAAAATCTGCTTTGATTGATGGTCCTAAAAACGTGCAAGAAGGAGATGTCCTTTTGGGCTTACCAGCATCGGGGATTCATTCGAATGGCTATTCTTTAGTACGCAAGATATTTGCTGATTTTAATCTAGAAGAAACTTTGCCTGAGCTGAATCGCCCGCTTATTGAAGAACTCTTGGAGCCTACGCGTATTTATGTAAAAGAACTTCTGCCTTTAATAAAAGAAAATAAAGTTAAAGGCATCGCCCACATCACCGGTGGTGGTTTCTATGAAAATCTCCCCCGTATGTTTGCGGATCATTTAGCAGCTGATATTAAAGAAGGAAGCTGGGAAGTTTTACCGATTTTTAAAGCTTTAGAAAAATATGGAAAAGTTCCACATGATGAAATGTATCAGATTTTCAATATGGGTATAGGGATGGTGTTAGCTGTTGATTCAAAAGAAGTTGAGGCTGTCCAGCAGAAGATAGAAACTTATGAAATTGGTAAAATCATTTCCCGTGAAGATCAGGCGGTAATTATAAAATGAGAATAGCTGTTTTTGCCTCAGGTTCAGGTTCTAATTTTGAGGCACTGGCCCATGCTTTTCCAGAGCAAATCAAGCTTGTATTTTCCGACAAGGAAAAATCCTATGTTCTCGAACGAGCGAAGAGGTTAAATGTAACTTCTCTAAGTTTTGCTCTCAAATCTTTTGTAGATAAGAATGCTTATGAGGCGGCACTCGTCCAAATGCTGATGGATCATCAGATTGATTTAATTTGCCTTGCGGGTTATATGAAAATTATTGGCCCGACACTTTTGAAAGCATATGAAGGACGGATCATAAACATCCATCCGTCATATTTGCCTCATTTTGCGGGTTCAGCTCATGCTTTAGAGGAGTCTTGGAAAGCCAAAGAAGGATTAGGAATAACCGTGCATTGGGTGGATGCTGGAGTTGATACGGGCGAAATACTCGCTCAGAAGGAACTTCCTTACTGTCCTGAATATCAAGAATATGAAAACAAACTACATCAAGCAGAGCACGCGCTCTATATAGAGGTTCTACAGCAACTCAACAAAGACAGTAAAAATACAAATAATATTGATTAAAAGTTATACTATTAAAAAAGAAGGAATAAAAATGACTAAACGTGCGCTTATCAGTGTTTCAGATAAAGAAGGAATTGTGGAGTTTGCTCAAGCTTTGAGTAACTTTGACTTTGAAATAATCTCGACAGGAGGGACTAAAGATACTCTCGATAAAGCGGGAATCAAGACGCTTTCCATCGAGGAAGTAACGCATTTTCCTGAAATGATGGATGGACGCGTCAAAACATTACATCCCAAAATTCATGGGGGACTTTTAGCTCGACGTGACCTAAAGAGCCATTTGTCAGCTTTGAAAGAACATGATATTGTTCCTATTGATTTGGTAGTCGTCAACCTTTATCCTTTTAAAGAAACACTTCTATCTGGCGCGGACCATGAGAAAATTATCGAAAACATTGATATTGGTGGTCCTTCTATGTTACGCTCAGCAGCAAAAAATCATGCAGATGTAACTGTTCTAGTGGACCCTTCAGACTATTCTAAAGTTTTGGGGCAACTTGAGAAAGAAAATGAAACAAGTTTGGAGTTGCGTCAGCGGTTAGCAGCGAAGGTTTTCCGGCACACAGCTGCTTATGATGCTTTGATTGCTGAATACTTAACTGAAAAGTTCATTGATGAAGATGAAAAACCAGAGAAAATAACTTTAACTTATGATTTAAAACAAGGCATGCGCTATGGAGAAAATCCACAGCAAAAAGCTGATTTTTATGAGTCCGCTCTACCTATAGCATATTCAATCGGACAAAGTAAACAACTGCATGGAAAAGAACTTTCTTATAATAATGTCCGTGATGCAGATGCAGCGTTGCAGATTGCGCGTGATTTCACACAAAAAGCAACAGTCATTGCTTTAAAACATATGAATCCTTGCGGTATTGGACAAGCTGAAACGATTGAAAAAGCATGGGATTATGCTTATGAAGCGGATCCAGTGTCCATATTTGGTGGCATTGTTGTCTTGAATCGTGAAGTAGATGAAGCAACCGCAAAAAAAATGAGCAAAATATTTTTAGAAATAATTATAGCACCTTTATTTTCAAAAGAAGCTTTGGAAATCTTGACTAAAAAGAAAAATATTCGTTTGCTTACTCTCGACTTTGCCCAAATTGCTCAGTCAGAAAAAGATGCCGTACCGACTGGCGTTCTGGGAGGAATCCTTCTTCAAGAACAAGATGTTATCGAAGAAAATCCAGAATCTTGGACTGTAGCCACACAAAAACAGCCTGATGATACCCAAAGAGAAGCATTGGAGTTTGCATGGAAAGCGGTCAAATATGTCAAATCTAACGGAATCATCGTAACCAACACTCATCAAACTTTAGGCGTGGGACCTGGACAAACTAATCGTGTTGCTTCTGTGAAAATAGCTATAGAAGCGGCAAGTGAAAAAGGATTAGACAATGCAGTGCTTGCTTCAGATGCTTTCTTCCCCTTTGCAGATAATATTGATGAAATTGCGAAATCAGGTATTAAAGCAATCATCCAACCAGGAGGATCGGTTAGAGATCAAGAAGTGATTGATGCATGTGACAAGTATGGTATCACAATGATATTCACTGGAATTAGACACTTTCGTCATTAATTAAAAAGACTAAACTTAGGTTTAGTCTTTTTAATGTTTTTGTCGCCTTGAAAATTCAGTAAAACGGAATTTATCGACTTGATGCCGACTTTCTGTGTATTGAAAGACGGTATTATCGGCGAGATAAACATGACTTCGGACACTAACAACGTGCCGATCCATCGGATGTAAGTCAAGGTAGTTTTTATCCTCATCATTGACGAAATCAATAGTAATTTCTTTTTGAGCATAGGAAATATCTAAATTAAGTTGTTTCTCAAGGTAGGCATAAAGAGAACTTTGAACCGCATCCCTTGTCATATCAGGAGCGACTGTAGCCAAAATATAATCACGGTCAAGAATAACAAAATTGTTATCGATATTTCGACGTCGCAGTATGTGATAAGCTTGAACACCTTCTGCAAAAAAAGAAAGCTCAGAGAGCTGCTTGTCTACAATAATTTTTTCAAAAATTAATATTTCTGTGGAGGATGAGAAATTCAAAGAATCTTTTAGTTCTTTGAATGACGTTAAACCAGAGATAGGAAACATCAGTCTTTCGCGCGGTATGACAATAGATCCAAAACCATGGCGGCGGTGGATTATTCCGTTTTCTTCTAATATTTTGAGCGCATGCCGTACTGTAGCACGACTGGTTTGGTAAATCTCGGTGAGCTGATTTTCACTGGGTAAAAGTTCATTTTCGAGATAGACTCCTTCACCTATTTTTTTCTCTAAATCTCGAAGAATCGTTTCATACTTTTTCATAACCTAAGTGTAACAAAAAAGAGCTTCAAGATAAAGTCAAAATATAAACGCTTGCAAAAACGCTTTCATTTTGTTATTATGCACTTGTACGTACAAGTTATCGTTTTTATTATTAAAGGAGAAGAATAGATGTTAGGTTTTGGTAAGAAAAAAAGTGTGAGTGAAGATACCGCACTATACGCACCTCTATCAGGGCAAGTTATTGATCTGGAAGAAGTTTCAGATCCTGTGTTTGCAAAAAAAGTCATGGGGGATGGCTATGCCATAGAACCAACCAATAATGTGGTAGTTAGTCCAGTTGCTGGAGAGATTACTTTGGTTCAAGGGCATGCGATTGGTTTCAAGCGAGCAGATGGTTTGGAAATCTTACTCCATTTGGGGATTGACACCGTAAGTTTAAATGGACAACCTTTTGATATTAAGGCTAAAATCGGCGATAAGGTTGAGGGTGGCGATAAACTTGGCAGTGTAGATTGGAAGCAAGTGGAAACTGCAGGACTTCCCTTAACAAGCATGGTTTTAATAACTAACACAGCGGAAAAATTAGACAAGATTTCTGTACAAAAGGGCAGTGTGCAAGAAGGTGAGAAACTCGGACAAGCGAGTGCAAAATAAAAAGGAGAAGTCATGGCAGATTACAAAAAACTAGCAAGAGACATTATCTTGGCTGTTGGTGGGGAAGAAAACATTACAAAAGTCATCCACTGTATCACACGTTTACGTTTTTACTTGGTTGATAAAGATAAGGCTGACAGTGAAAAGCTAGAAGCAATGGATGGTGTAGCTGGAGTTGTTTATAATGCAAATCTCGGTCAATATCAAGTTGTGATTGGACAAGCTGTTGAAGATGTCTATGATGAAATTGTGGCCCAGCTGGGCACTCGCGTAGTTGATGGCGAGAACAGCGGTGAGAAGTTGGAAGGTGAGGATAAAGAAGTTTCTAAAAATCCATTAATTCGTGCATTCCAAGTTGTTGTAGGAACGATTACAGGTTCAATGATGCCCATTATAGGACTTCTTGCAGCTGGTGGTATGATCAACGGTATTCTGAATATGTTTGTTAAAGGAAATCATATTTTTGAACTTATTAGTCCTACTGATCCTACCTATATTATTATTTCTACTATGGCAATGGCTCCTTTCTATTTCCTACCCGTTTTAGTCGGTTATGCTGCGGCTAAGCAGTTAGGTTCGGATCCCTTTGTTGTTGCTGCCGTTGGTGGCTTTATGATTCATCCAGCTTTACAAGGCCTTGTGGCCGCACCAAATATCATTGAAAAAGGTGAAATTGTTGCTGGAAAAGCGCCAGTAGTGATGGAATTATTTGGCGTTACCTTTAATACCAGTTATTTTAACATTCCCGTTAGTCTTCCTAACTATGCTTATACTATCTTTCCAATCATTGTTGCTGCGTGGATGGCTAAACCAATTGGAAATTGGCTCAAAAAACATATGCCTTTGGCACTTCGCTCAATTTTCGTACCAATGATTACTTTCTTTATTGTTGCCTCACTCGTTCTTTTATTAGTTGGCCCAGTGATTAGTATCGTTTCATCAGCTCTTGCCTCTGTTATTACTGGTTTGATTAACCTTAATTTAACTATTGCTGGAGCGATTATTGGTGGTTTGTACCAAGTCCTTGTTATTTTTGGCTTGCATTGGCTTGTTATCCCAATCTTGACACAACAAATCGTGACAACAGGTGAATCCAATATCAATATGATTGTATCTTTTACCATGTTGGCACAAGGTGCAGGAGCTTTAGCCGTATTTCTTAAAACACGTCAGCAAAAACTCAAAGGTTTAGCACTCCCAGCAGCAATCTCTGCCTTTTGTGGTGTAACGGAACCGGCAATGTACGGTATTAACTTAAAATATATACGTGTCTTTATTATGAGTTCGATTGGTGCTGCAGCAGGAGCAGCCGTTGCGGGTCTCTTTGACTTGCATATGTATGGCTTCTCAGGGTCACTTATCGGTTTCCCAAACTTTGCTGCCACAACAAATCCACTTACCCAAGCTGCGGGTAATCCTAACAACTTTATATATTTCTGGATTGCAACAGCTGTCTGTATAGCAGTTTCGATGACTTTAGTTTGGTTCTTTGGTTTTAAAGATACCGACACGATGGGAACTGGCCTTGAAAAGAAAAATGTATTTAAAGCAGCGGCGAATAAGTAAAAATAAAGGAAGAAAGTTATGACGTTAAGTGAAAAAGTCATCTATCAAATATATCCTAAATCATTTTTGGATACAACAGGAGATGGAACAGGAGATCTTAGAGGGATTACCGAAAAATTACCCTATTTAGCAGAGCTCGGTATTGATATGGTTTGGCTAAATCCTTTTTACCCAAGCCCTCAAAAGGATAATGGCTATGACATCTCTGACTATGTCAATATAGATCCAGTATTTGGCACTTTTGATGATTTTGATCAAATGGTAGCTCGAGGTAAAGAGCTTGGTATCGAGTTTATGCTAGATATGGTTTTAAATCATGTGTCAATTGAGCATGAATGGTTTCAAAAAGCATTAGCAGGGGACAAATACTACCAAGACTTCTTTATCTTAAGGGACGAACCTACAGATTGGGTTTCTAAATTTGGAGGAAATGCCTGGGCACCTTTTGGAAACACGGGAAAATATTATCTCCATCTTTATGACGTGAGCCAAGCAGATTTAAACTGGCGTAATGAAAATGTTCGTAGAGAACTTTTCAAAGTAGTTAACTTTTGGCGTGCGAAAGGGATTTCTGGTTTCAGATTTGATGTAATTAATGTTATCGGAAAAGATGAACTACTTAATAATAATTCAGACTTTGATGGGAAATTTGAATATACGGATAAACCGATTACTCATGAATACCTGAAAATGCTCAACCGAGAAACTTTTGGTCAAGATAAAAACTCGATAACAGTAGGCGAAATGAGCTCTACCTCCATTGAGAACAGTATCCTTTATACACAGCCTGAACGAAATGAACTGAGCATGGTTTTTAACTTTCATCATCTAAAAACAGATTACGAAAATGGAAATAAATGGACAAAAGCACCTGTTGATTTTCAGAAGTTGAAGAATCTCCTGCATGAGTGGGGCGAAAAAATGGATCAAGGCGGCGGTTGGAATGCGAATTTTTGGAATAATCATGACCAACCTCGTGCGCTAAATCGATTTGTTGATGTGAAAAATTTCCGAATCAAAGGGGCTACCATGTTAGCAGCAGCGATACACTTAAGTCGAGGCACCCCTTTTATTTATATGGGAGAAGAAATAGGAATGATAGATCCAGAGTTTGATTCTGTGACAGACTATCAGGACTTGGAAACATTAAATGCTTATCAAATACTGAGAAAACAAGGTAAGACAGAAGAGGAAGCATTTAAGATAGTACAAAGTAAGTCTCGTGATAACTCGCGTACACCTATGCAGTGGGACGATTCACCTAATGCTGGATTTACCAAAGGTCAACCGTGGCTTAAACTTGGGAAACACACAGATATAAATATGAAAAAAGATAAAGGGGGAGAAATTTATAACTTCTATAAAGAGATGATTAAGTTGAGGAAGGCAGAAAAAATCATTTCTGAAGGAAGTTACAAGGCTGCCCTCCAAAAATCAGAATCTATCTATGCTTTTATCCGAGAATATGCGAATCAGAAATTACTTGTTCTTAATAATTTTGCTCAGCATGCTGTAGACTTTGAATTACCAAAAGGCTTTGAAAATGCTGAAGTTTTTATAAACAATTATGATTCTTATGAAAAGAATAGCTTACAACCTTATCAATCTGTGGCTCTTTTACGGAAGTAGTGTGGAGTGAATCATTATAAAAAAAGCTCTTTTGTTGAAAAAATTCTCATAAATCGTTAAACTAGATTTATCATAAATTTTAGGAAGAGATGAAAGATAATGACTGTACTACTTTTTGACATAGATAATACACTTCTCGATTTTGATAAAGCAGAATATACGGCTTTAGGAAAAATTTTTGAGCAGTACCACATTGAAGATACCCCAGAAAATAGAGCAATCTATTCGCGTGAAAATAAAGCTCTATGGCGCAGTCATGAAGCAGGAGAAATCAGTCGTGAAACCCTTCTCTCCACCCGTTTTGCCAATACCTTCTTGGCGCTTGGAGTGAATGAAGAATACGATGCATCAGCTGTTGATGCCGAGTACCAACTTTATTTAGCTCAGGGGCATGAGTTGATGGACAATGCTATGGAACTTCTGAATCAGCTTAACCAAGAAGGTACCGAGATGTATATTGTCAGCAACGGGACATCTAAAGTCTCTCGCCCACGTATTTTAGAATCAGGGATTGCTGGTTACTTCCAAGATATTTTTATTAGTGAAGAAATTGGTAAACATAAGCCTTCAAAAGCATTTTTCGATTATGTCTTTGATCACATTGAGGACGCTCAAAGCAAAGAATTTGCTATTGTTGGTGATACTTTAGCTACAGATATTTTGGGTGGAAAAAATGCAGGTATTAAGACTATTTGGTATAATCCGAAACATCTCATTGCTCAAAAAGACTTAGCACCAGATTGGATGATTGAAGATTTGCTCGAAATCCCCTCTTTATCTGTTCTTGCATAAAAATTCCGAACAATGGAATAAGAATATATTTGGAAAAGCCCCTTAGGGCTTTTTCTTTTTGCTTAAATATCTTAAGATAGAAGTGAGAAGAAAGTGAGGACTTATGAGGGTTTTAGTTGTTGGGTCAGGTGGACGAGAACATGCGATTGCAAGAAAATTAGCACAAAGTAGTAAAGTTGATAAAGTTTTTATTTCCCCAGGAAATGCTGGAATGACGGATGAAAAGTTAGAAACAGTAGCTATTTCCGAACTTGACAATCCTGCTTTGGTTCGTTTTGCTAAAAAAGAAAAAATTGATTTAACTTTTGTGGGTCCAGAAACAGCCTTGATGAATGGTATAGTGGATGCCTTTTTGGAAGAAGATTTGCTTATATTTGGTCCAAAAGCAGATGCAGCACAAATCGAGGGAAGTAAGACCTTTGCGAAATCAATCATGAAAAAGTATGGTGTAGCCACTGCTGCATATGAGAGCTTCTCTGATCTAGAAAAAGCTTTAAATTATGTTAAAGAAAAAGGGGCTCCTATTGTCATTAAGGCAGATGGTCTCGCTGCTGGAAAAGGTGTTACGGTTGCTATGGATTTAGAAAGTGCTGTCCTCGCCTTAAGAGATATTTTCCAAGCGGATAAAGCAAGAGTAGTAATAGAAGAATATTTAGAAGGCGAAGAGTTTTCCTTGTTCAGTTTGGTTCATGAGGGGAAGATATACCCTCTACCAATTGCGCAAGACCACAAGCGGGCTTTTGATGGAGATAAGGGTCCCAATACAGGTGGGATGGGCGCTTATGCTCCTGTACCACATATTCCCGAAGAAATTATTCAAGAAGCCCTCACACATATCGTAGAGCCTACTGTTGCTGGTTTGATTTCTGAAAATAAATCATTTACTGGCGTCCTCTATGCAGGCTTAATCTGGACAAAGCAAGGGGTAAAGACCATTGAGTTCAATGCTCGGTTTGGTGACCCAGAGACTCAAGTTGTCTTAGAGAGTATTACAAGTGACTTTGCCGAAAATATAGTGGATATTCTACAAGGTAAAGTTCCCAAATTAACTTGGAACAAAGAAGAAATTACTTTAGGAGTTGTGGTAGCAAACTGTGGCTATCCAAATTCTACTACAGAAAGTGTGCCTTTACCTTCTTTAAAGAATTTAAACTGCTTTTATGCAGGGGTTATGGATAAAAATGGGCAATTATTTTCAAATGGCGGTCGAGTCTACATGATTACAGAAACAGGAATAGACATAGCGCGCATACAAAAATCACTTTATGAAAAACTAGATAAGTTAGATAACGAAGGAATGTTTTATCGTAAAGATATTGGAAATAGAGGAATGTGAAGATGGCAGAAATAGCAGTTATTATGGGGTCTCTCTCAGATTGGGAGACCATGAAACAAGGCACACAAATTTTAGAAGAATTTGGGGTCGCCTATGATAAAAAAGTGGTATCGGCTCACCGTACACCAGAGCTAATGTTGGATTTTGCTAAAAGTGCCAAAGCACAAGGTTATAAGGTAATTATTGCTGGCGCCGGTGGAGCGGCACATCTGCCTGGCATGGTTGCTGCTATGACAGTTCTTCCTGTGATTGGAGTACCTATACAATCACGCGCCTTGTCTGGACTAGATAGTCTTTATTCTATTGTACAAATGCCTGCCGGCGTTCCTGTAGCTAGTATGGCGATAGGAGTAGCAGGAGCCAAAAATGCAGGTCTCTATGCTGTGCAAATTTTAGCAACAGAAGACAAAGTCTTATCTGATAAATTAATAAAATATCGAGAAGAAGCAGCAGAAATCGCGGTCTCTTCAACAGAAAAATTGGTATAAAATCAGGATATCAAAATTACCGAAACATTTGTAAAATAATTTCAATTTTAGTAAATAAAAATCCGTATAATGGACGGATTTCTTTCTTTAACCATCTGAAAAGAATGAGGAGAACGGGGATAAATGGTCTATAATAAAAATATGCAAAACAAGAAGAAAACAATTGGAATTATTGGTGGGGGCCAATTAGGGCAGATGATGGCTATTTCTGCACAATACATGGGTCATAAAGTGATTACCTTAGATCCTAACCCCAGTTGTCCAGCAGCTAAATGTTCAGATGAATTAATCGTAGCGGATTATGATAATGTTGATGAACTCCTCAAATTGGCTTATGCGTGTGACTTAATCACTTATGAGTTTGAAAATGTATCAGCAGAGGCACTCCATGCCTTGGATGCCTGCGTTGATATTCCTCAAGGAATCAGATTGTTAGAAATTACGCAGAACCGCAAACTAGAAAAAAATTTCTTAGAACGTTGTAATGTCAAGATAGCACCTTGGAAGCTTATTATGAAGGCTGAGGATCTCCCTGACACAGTAACAAGAACACAGGTTTTGAAAACTGTAACAGGAGGCTATGACGGTCATGGTCAAGTTGTCTTAAAGACAGATCAGGACTTAGAAAAAGCGATAAAATTGGCCGATAGGGCAGAATGTGTATTAGAAGATTTCGTTGATTTTTCTAGTGAAATTTCGATGATTATAAGCGGAAATGGGAAAGACTTTGTTACTTTTCCTTTGTGTCAAAATGAGCATATCAATAACATATTACATCGAACACTAGCACCAGCGCCAGTTCTTCCTGAAGTGAGTGAAAAAGCAGAAGAGTTAGCTTTAGCGATTGCCCGAAAACTTCAGCTTTCAGGTACACTTTGTGTGGAAATGTTTCTTACTGAGTCTGGCGAAATTTATGTTAATGAATTAGCTCCTCGTCCACATAACTCAGGTCATTATACAATTGAAGCATGTGATTTTTCACAATTTGATTTGCATATTAAGGGAATACTTGGTGAAGAGTTGCCAGAGCCACGTCTTTTAAAAAAGGCTATTATGATAAATATACTTGGTCAAGATGTTCCTAAAATTGAAAAAATAACGCATAATCAACCCGAATGGCATATCCATGATTATGGGAAATTGGAGGCTAAAGTAAATAGAAAAATGGGACATATCACCATTCTGACGGACGACTTTTTAGAAAGTTTGATGGAGATATCGTGTATGAAAATATGGAACTAATAAAATAATAAGCAAGGAGGAGAGTGATGCATACAATCAGACTATCGATGGAAAGCAGGAAATCGATTTTTCGAATCGAAACCCTGAGTGAAGAAATTAATCCGGACTGGGCTATTGTATTTAGAAGTTGTTTTAAAGATAGACTGGTTAATCATTTGGAAAGCAAAGAAAGGGGTAAAAACCACCAATTAATACGCGGAGCTTCAAATCAATGGCTTCAACATTCGGCTATGCAAGCGAGCTTATACTTACCTTTGGTTTCCAATGATGAGAGAATACGTGAAATGATTGTCGATTTATTAAAAAGTCATTTTGAGTTTATCAACAAAAGTTATTCTTCTCTAAATCCATCTAAAAATTCATTAAGTCATTCAGAAATGTATCGTTTAGCTTATCCTCTACAGCTGGCTTATCATTTCTATTTGAGAACAGAAGAGATTAGTCAGTTTAGTCTTCTCTTTTCTTCCGCTTCGTCAAGAATTCTTGACGTGTGGAGTGTGGGTGCAGATAGTTCTGACAAAGAAGTAATTACTGAAAAAGAACTCATGATGGAAGTGATTCAGTACATGGAAGAAATTTTTAGTAATATTACTCGGCATACTGATTTGAAAAATCAAGCATTAAATCTTAAAAAGCTTTTAGATAATCATGATGAAATCTTTGCCCCAGAAAATTATGAACTCTTTCATAGAGGTGTTTCGGCTGCGACTTATCGTGAAAAAGAACACGTGCTGAACTGCTTAGTTAAAGAGATTAAGGAAGAAAAAGCGAAAGATAGTATCACAGAGCTCTTATTTTGTCAGCTATTATTAAATTATTTTAAAGTATAGAAAATGTATCTCTTCTAAGAGATACATTTTTGAAATACAAGATTCTTGAAAATTACTGAAGAGATGATATAATAAAAATAAGGTTTACAACTGTAAACAAAAAGAGTAAAGGAAGTTATTATGAAAAGACTAGATCCAGAATTTATCTTGGGTGGCGTACATCACGTTACAGCCATTACCTCAAGCGCCCAAAAAATCTATGATTTCTTCACAAATATTTTGGGACTTCGGTTGGCAAAACTAACAGTGAATCAAGATGACTATGAAACTTATCATCTCTATTTTACAGATGAGGATGGTAATGCTGGGACCGATATGACGTTTTTTGATTTCCCAGGTATAGGCTTGGGTAAGCATGGCATTAACAGTATTGAGCGGAGCTCTTTTCGTGTTGCCAGCGATGACTCATTGAACTACTGGTTGCAAAGATTCAACGATGCTGGAGTTCCTCATGGACTCATTTCAGAACGTTTTGGCAAAAAATATTTAGAGTTTGAAGACTTTGATGGGCAGTATTACCAGCTTATTTCTGATGAACATAATCAAGGTGTGCCTGCCCCAGGTAAACCGTGGCAACTTTCGAATGTGCCAGTCGAGCATGCGATACTTGGTCTAGGTCCTGTCTTTATTAAACTTTCAGAAGTGAATATTTTCCATCAATTACTTGAAGAAGTATTTGGTTTTAGAAAAGCAGAGACAGAGGGTCACTTTACTCTATTTGAAGTAGCAGAGGGCGGTAATGGTGCAGCAATTATTGTGGAACAAGATAAGGAAGAAAGTAGATCTTACCAAGGCGCGGGTACTATTCACCACTTGGCTTTAAGAACGAAAAATCTAGAAACTCTCAGCTATTGGATTGAACGTATTAAATCATATGGTATGCCGCATTCAGGGCTAGTAGATAGGTTTTATTTCTCCAGTGAGTATGTTAGAGTTGCTCCAGGTGTACTTTTCGAAATTGCGACAGATACGCCCGGGATTGGTGCGTTAGATATGGTACGTGCTGGTTCTGGAAAAGTAGACAGCTATGAGGAAGCACTTATTACTTCCGGATTTTGGATTGATGAAAGTCGTGAGGAAGCAGGACTGGATCTGAGTTTACCTCCACATCTCTTTCCAGAAGAAGAGGTGATAAAGGCACGAACAGCAGCTCAGTTACGCCCACTAGATACTTCAGATGCACATCGAAGTCGAAAAGATGATTCTTTATGGACCATGGAAAAAATTAGGAATCGTCAAATAAGGAGAAAATGATGAAATCATATAAGACAAAAGATATAAGCAGTAAGGATGCTTATAAGCTGATATCGGGACTTGTGGTGCCACGTCCGATTGCTTGGCTTACCACTCAAAACAGTCAAGGTTTAGTAAATGCTGCTCCTTTTAGTTTTTTTAACGTTGTTTCTAAAGATCCAATTATCGTGTCCATTGCAATGACCGAAATGAAAGATTCTGTTCGAAACCTTCTGGACACAAAAGAAGGAGTGATTCAGCTCGTTAACACCAAGAATGTCGAAGAGATGAATCAAACCTCAGCACCGCTTGCTGCTGAGGTAAGTGAAGTCGAAAAATTTGATATCGATTTAATAGATTCTAAAGAAGTCAAAGTGCCCGCCATTAAAAATGCTAAAGTGCATTTAGAAGTAGTCCTTCATCAGCATATTCCTGTCGGAAAAACAAGTCATCTTATGCTTCTGGAAGTTAAAAATATTCTTATGGATGACTCCGTTTTTGATGTAGATAAATTCTATGTCAAAGCTGAAAAATTAGACCCAGTGGCCCGACTTTCTGGAAGAGCTTATACAGCTTTAGGGGATACATTTGAGCTAAAACGGCCAACAAAATAATAGCAGTAAAAGAAACATATTCTCAGACTAAGATTTTTTTTCCATTATTCCAACCATATTATTATCTTTTTCTCTCTTTTTAATTTAAAATATACTTATAGAGGATTTACTCAACAATTTAAGAATAAGGGAGGCTTTTTATGAGAGAAAAATACCAAAACATTTTAGTCGCAGTAGATGGTTCTGAGCAATCAGATAAGGCTGTACTTGAAGCAGTTAAAATAGCCATGAGAAATGAAACATCACTTTTTGTGTTGAATGTTAAAGATGATGTCCGTCTCTATGGTTCGGCTTATGGCATTCCGCTTATTCTCGAAAACTTAGAAGAACAGTCCCGTGCTATCATTGAACGTGCTACCGAACTTATTAAGAAACAGGTAGAATTTAAAAGTTTCCGCGTAGAAGGATCTCCCAAAAAAGAAATTATCGATTTTGCTGAAGAGCATGACATCGATTTGATTGTCATTGGGGTTACTGGTAAAGGTGCTTTTGACCGATTATTGGTAGGGTCAACCACGGCTTATGTTATTGATCATGCACGCTGTAATGTCATGGTTGTGAAGTAATAAAAAAAGTCTACCTCATTAAGGTGGACTTTTTTGGATAAAGGAATAAAAATTAACGAGCAGAAAATTTTTCGTCAATAACTTCTTGAAGACGTTCTAAAGATACAACTTTAGAGGCTAAAATATCCGTTTTTTCTTGAGAAGTAGCATCGCCATAAAATTCAGTAAAAAGTTCTTCCTTAGGAAATTGTTTATTTTGGATCATTGCGTTCCCAAATTCAATGGTTACTATATTTCCTTGTGTGGAAATTCGGTATATATCATTACTAACCATTTCAGGGATAAGGATTGAGCCTTTGTCTATCGTTCCACTCATCGCCCATTCATGAGAAATATCTTGTTGATAAAGTTCTTCTGCAGATAGTTTATTCGCAGGTGCTGTAAATTCTTTATCTCCTTTTTGTATAAGCAAAGCAATTTTTTGATTCAAAGTTAAATCTTCCCAACCTGAGACTGAAGGTGTGCTGGACTTTGATTCAGAAAAAGAACTGGTCGTGCTGGAGCTACTCGTCGAGGATACAGAAGATGAAGAAGCATGAGTAGAATTCTGTGAACTCACACTAGTGTCTTTAGCAAATTGTGAGGTATCCTCCTTTTCTTTAGAGCCACAAGCTGCCAATAAAACGAAAGGAACAAATGCCAATATAATTTTTTTCATAATTTAATTCTCCTATTATGATTATAACATATCATTTTTGGCAAAACAAAAACCGCTCAACAGAGCGATTTTATTTTTCTATATTAGCTATTTTATCTAACTATTACTCCCACTCAACAGTTGCTGGTGGTTTAGAGGTGATATCGTAGACTACGCGGTTGATGTGATCCACCTCATTTACGATACGAACAGAGATTTTTTGCAAGACATCCCAAGGGAGTTTAGCAAACTCAGCTGTCATACCATCGATAGAAGTAATCGCACGGATAGCAAGAGTGTAGTCGTAAGTACGGACGTCTCCCATGACCCCAACTGAACGTACACCAGTGTTAACTGTGAAGTATTGCCACACGTCGCGGTCTAAACCAGCAGCAGCGATTTCTTCACGAAGGATTGCGTCTGATTCACGTACAACTTCGATTTTCTCAGGTGTTAAGTCACCCATAACTCGGATAGCAAGACCTGGACCTGGGAAAGGTTGGCGCCATACGATTTCATCAGGCATGCCTAGCTCAGTACCAAGAGCACGAACTTCATCTTTGAAAAGTGTATTCAAAGGCTCAATCAGTTTAAATTGCATATCTTCTGGCAAGCCACCAACATTGTGGTGAGACTTGATTGTTTGAGCTGTATCCGTTCCTGATTCGATAACGTCTGTATAAAGTGTGCCTTGAGCAAGGAATTTAACATCTTTAAGTTTTGAAGCTTCATCGTCAAAAACGTAGACAAATTCATTACCAATAATTTTACGTTTTTTCTCTGGATCAGCAACTCCAGCCAATTTATTCATGAAACGTTCTTCAGCATTTACACGAATAATATTCAAGCCGAATTTGTCACCCAGCATATCCATAACTTGGTCGCCTTCATTTTTACGAAGGAAACCGTGGTCAACAAAGATAGATGTGAGTTGATCACCGATAGCACGTTGTAAAAGAACGCCTACTACAGATGAGTCTACACCGCCTGAAAGACCAAGCAATACTTTTTTATCCCCAACTTGCTCACGGATTTTTGCGATTTGCATATCAATGAAGCTTTCCATTGACCAATCGCCTTTAGCACCACAAATATTTAAAGCGAAGTTGCGGAGCATATCTGTACCATATACAGAGTGACGTACTTCAGGGTGGAATTGGATACCATAGATGTTACGTTCTGTATTTTCAACAGCAGCAAATGGGCTGTTTGGAGAAGTCGCAACAACATGGAAGCCTTCTGGAATTTCAACAACACGGTCACCGTGGCTCATGAGAACATCTTGTGTTTCAGGAGTGTTAGCAAAGAGTTCTGACTTAGCTTTAAGCTCAATAGGTGCTACACCATATTCGCTTTCAGAAGCACTCTCAACTTTACCACCTAATTTGTGACTAATCAGTTGCATACCATAGCAGATACCTAAAATAGGTAATCCAAGGTCAAAAATTTCAGGATCAATATCAAATGAACCTTCGTCGTAAACGGAGTTAGGACCCCCAGAAAGAACAATCCCTAGTGGGTTTATTTCACGGATTTCTTGAGCTGTTACTTTATGACTCATTAGCTCTGAGAAAACACCGATTTCACGAATGCGACGAGCAATCAATTGGTTATATTGACTACCATAGTCAAGAACGATAATTTTTTCAAGTTGTTTATCAGACAAGTGGGCCTCCTAAAAATTAATATTAAAATATTCTATCATAAAAGAACGGAATATAAAAACGTTTGATATAAAAAGATAGTATTTTTAATCAAAGAGTAAATCATTGTTATTTTATCTCAAAATTTCTTCAAATAAATTTTATCAATGTAATGATTATCCGTTTTGTGCAAAATAACTTCCGCACGATTACGAGTGGGTTCGATGTAGTCACGCAAATTAGGAAGATTTATATTGGTCCATGTTTCACGTGCTAATTTTACGACTTCATCGTGTGGCATTTTAGTGAATTGATGATAGTAATTATGTGGATCATTTTTTGCCAGCTTCAGTAAGCTATTGAACCGTTCTAAATACCATCTTTCAATCATTTCTTCATCAGCATCAACATAAATAGAAAAATCATAAAAGTCGCTAACATAGAGATGTTCACTTTGTGGATTTTGAAGGACATTGATTCCTTCTACAATCAAGATATCAGGTTGATCAATGATTTGCTTTTTATTTTTGACGATGTCATAAGTTTCATGAGAATAAATCGGGATTTCACACGTTTCCCCATTTTTTACACGATAGAGAAAGTCCAGAAGGTGTTCCATATCATAGCTCTCAGGAAAGCCTTTGCGATCAAGCATGTGGCGTTCTTCTAAAACAGCTGTTGGATATAAAAAGCCATCTGTTGTTACAAGTTCCACACTTAATTTTTTAAATTCACGTGAAAGAAGGAGCTGTACGAGACGTGCAGCAGTCGATTTTCCCACTGCAACAGAACCCGATATGCCAATGATTAATGGCGGAGTTTTAACAATTTTTTGGAGAAATAGTCCCTTAGAAAAACTTAGATCCTCAATATTTTTTTTGTATAAACGGACCAAATAAATTAAAGGTAGGTACACATCGATAACGTCTTGGAGTGAAATTTCATCGTTGAGTGAACGGATGGCATCGAGCTCTTTATTTGTTAAAGGAGCGATTGAAGAGAGGTAGAAATTTTGCCAAGTCTCTCGTGAAATTTCATCATAATTGATGAATTTATTCATAAAGATATTTTAGCATATTTTGCGTCTGCTCTGCACTATCAGAGTGACTTTAAAAGAAAAAATATTTTTAAAAATAATAAAAATAAATCCTCTTTTTATTGTAGAAAGCTCCTCAAAGCATTTAAAAAAAGGGAAAGGTTAAAATTAAAATGTAAGGGTTTTCTAATTTGTAGTATCTATCTGTAAAGGTTTTCTCAGAAAAATTCAATTATTTTGTGATAAAATAAGCTGTAATGGTAAAAACAAATATGTATTATGAAGATAATCGAGATTTGGCACACGATGTGCAAGAATTATCGGTTGAACTTTTAGGACTTTCTTTCCGCTTTTTGACGGATGCTGGCGTTTTTTCTAAAAATGCTGTGGACTATGGTTCACGTGTCTTACTGGATAATTTCCAACCTGAATCGGCAAAAGCTCTGCTTGATGTTGGATGTGGATATGGAACCCTCGGCTTGACCTTAGCTAAGAAATATGGTTTGCAAGCGACTCTAATAGATGTCAACAGTCGTGCATTAGATTTAGCGAAGGAGAATGCACAAAAAAATAATGTCGAAGTTTCTGACATTTATTTATCAGATATCTATGAAAATGTAAAAGAATCTTTTGATGCAATTATTTCCAATCCCCCTATACGCGCGGGGAAAGAAGTGGTACATGCTATCTTGTCTGGTGCTTATGAGCACTTGAATATTGAAGGACATTTAACTATTGTTATTCAGAAAAAACAAGGTGCGCCAAGTGCTCAAAAGAAAATGGAAGAAGTCTTCGGAAATTGTGAAGTGGTTGCTAAAAATAAAGGTTATTACATTTTAAGAAGTTATAAGGAGAAGCTATGACATATAGAATGGTAGATCTGATTCAAAAAAAACGTGATGGTGGCACTTTTGACAAAGCTGAAATTGACTGGCTTATCTCGGGATATGCAGCAGGAGAAGTTCCTGATTATCAAATGTCAGCACTGGCAATGGCGATATACTTTAAAGGGATGACCACAGAAGAAACGGCGAATTTGACAATGGCGATGGTAGCATCTGGTAAAGAGTTCGACCTATCAGCCATTCCAGGTATTAAGGTTGATAAGCATTCTACCGGCGGCGTTGGAGATAAGGTCACAATTATTTTAGCCCCTCTTGTTGCAAGCTTTGGTGTTCCTGTGGCTAAAATGTCCGGACGTGGTTTGGGACACACAGGAGGTACGCTTGATAAGTTGGAATCTATTCCGGGCTTCGAAATTGAGAAGACAGAAGAAGATTTCATCGCTCAAGTTAAAGATTCAGGTATTGCTGTTATTGGTCAATCTGATGAGTTAGTCAAGGCCGATAAACTTCTCTATGCTTTACGTGATGTGACAGCAACGGTGGACATTATTCCATTGATTGCAAGCTCGATTATGTCTAAAAAAATTGCCTCAGGCTCAAATGCGATCTTGTTGGATGTGACTGTTGGTGATGGCGCCTTCATGAAAAATATTGAAGATGCGCGGATTCTTGCTCGCACAATGGTTGATTTAGGAAAAGCTGTCGGCCGTGAGACCGTGGCTGTCCTAACCAACATGAATCAACCACTCGGCTATTCTATTGGTAATCGAAATGAAATTACAGAAGCAGTAGAGACGCTAAATGGCAAAGGGACAAATGAATTTCGCCATTTTATTGCGGAACTGGCACAAATTATGCTCAGTTTAGCTGGGATTGAAAAGTCCATTTCTGAGATCATTGAAAACTTTGACAATGGAAAAGCTTATGCGAAGTTTGTTGCAATGTGTCAAGCGCAACATGGTGATGCGACTGCCTTTGATTATTTAACGGCTCCATTGAATGTAGCGCATACTGTCGAAATTCATGCTGAGCGTGAGGGCTATATTTCACAAGAAAGAGCAATGGGCGTGGGTATTGTAGCAATGAAGCTTGGTGCAGGAAGAGCAACTAAAACCGATACTATTGATTTTGAAGCAGGCATTAATCTTGCTAAAAAAGTTGGAGATGCAGTTAAAACGGGCGATTTAATTGCCACGCTTTATAGTAACCGTGAAATCATAGCAGACTTAGTTGCTGAATTTAATGAAAATATCCATATCTCTGATCAACAAATTCATGCACCTGAAATTTTGGAAATTATTCGCTGATGAAAAATGAACTTCCACCTATACCCAATAAAATAAAAGCCTTACAAAGCGTAACAGCTGCTGTACTAGGTGCGATAGGAATGAACCTTTTCTCGCAAAATTCTTTGCTGAAAGCAGCAATTTTCATTCTCATTTTTATTTTGGTTTATACGATTATTGGTATGCTTTATCTCCAAAGTCGTAAGCCGAAATAAACTTTAAAAACTAATAACAAAGCGTTCCTTGATGTACGCAATATAAATAAAAACTAGGAGAAGACCTAAGATGAAAATCAATCAATATATTGACCACACTATCCTCAAAGCCGATGCAACTCAAGCGAAGGTACAAGCTATCATTGATGAAGCTAAAAAATATGAGTTTGCAAGCGTATGTATCAACCCAACATGGGTAGCTTTTGCCGCTGAGCAACTCAAAGATGAAGTTTCAAAAGTTTGTACAGTTATTGGCTTCCCTCTTGGAGCAAACACTTCTGATTTGAAAGCCTTTGAAGCAGCAGATGCTATCAAAAAAGGTGCAGATGAGATTGACATGGTCATTAACATTGGTGCGGCAAAAGATGGAAACTGGGACCTCGTAGAAAGCGATATTGCTGCTGTCAATGCAGTTAAAGATGGACGTGTTCTTAAAGTTATCATTGAAACAAGTCTTTTGACTGATGAAGAAAAAGTTAAAGCTTGCCAAGCAGCACAACGTGCGGGAGCTGATTTTGTTAAAACTTCAACAGGCTTCTCTACAGCAGGAGCTACAGTAGCAGATGTAAAACTTATGCGTGAAACAGTGGGTTCAGAGATGGGTGTTAAAGCCTCAGGAGGAATTCGTAATCTTGCCGATGCTAAAGCCATGATCGAAGCAGGGGCAAATCGCCTTGGTTGTTCTTCAGGAGTCGCTATTATGGAAGGTGAAACTGCAAATGCCAGCTACTAAAGAACTTATTGAAGCAGCACGAGAAGCGAGTACGCATGCTTATGTCCCGTATTCAAAATTTCCTGTTGGTGCTGCACTCGTGACTACTGATGGAAAAGTGTATAAAGGATGTAACATTGAGAATGCAAGCTTCGGCTTAAGCAATTGTGCTGAGCGAACAGCAATATTTAAAGCTGTATCGGAAGACCAACTCCAATTTTCAAGTCTTTATATTTATGGAGAAACGTCTGCTCCTATTAGTCCTTGTGGTGCGTGTCGCCAAGTGGTTTCAGAATTCTGTGATGCCGATATGCCCGTTTACCTTTTGTCTCAAACAGGTGAGGTCAAGGAAACATCAGTGGGGCAATTGTTGCCATATTCCTTCAAAGAACTGGAATAATATTCTATAATTGACAGAAAAATAGCTATTTCCGAACAAAGGTGTGGATAAATTCCACATCTTTGTTTTTAGCTTGAATTAATATACAAAATAACTTAAAATAAACTTATAGATAAAAACTCTTACTTGCGAGAGTTTTAAAAAATTTTATATTTGGAGGAAAACGTTTCCATGAATAAACGTATTTTCGCAGTTGGTGCTCTTGCACTTGCATCAGTAGCAGTTCTGGCAGGTTGCCGTGGACGTGACGCAGCTTCAGGTGGTGAAGCCAAAACAGATCTCAATGTAGCGATGATAACCGACACTGGTGGTGTTGATGACCGTTCGTTCAACCAGTCAGCTTGGGAAGGCTTGCAAGCTTGGGGTAAAGATAACAACCTTTCAAGAGGTAAAGGTATCAACTACTTCCAATCAAACTCAGCTTCTGACTACACAGCCAACTTTAACTCAGCTGTATCTGGTGGATATGACTTAGTATTCGGTATTGGCTTTGGCCTCCAAGAAGCAACTTCACAGGCTGCTAAAAATAATCCAGATACTAAATTTGCAATCATTGACTCAGTGATTGAGAACCAAGAAAATGTAGTTTCTGCAACTTTCGCGGACCAAGAGTCAGCATATCTTGCTGGTGTAGCAGCAGCTAAGACAACAAAAACTGATCACGTTGGTTTCATCGGAGGAATTGCTTCCGATATCATTACAGCCTTCGAAGTTGGTTTCCAAGAAGGTGTTAAATCTGTAAACCCAGACATCAAAATAGATGTTCAATATGCAGGTTCATTTAGCGATGCAGGTAAAGGTAAAACTATCGCTTCTGCAATGTACTCTGGTGGAGCAGATATCATCTATCAAGCAGCTGGTGGTGTAGGTACAGGTGTCTTCACAGAAGCACGTGTTCTTAACGAAACTAAGAATGAAGCAGACAAAGTTTGGGTTATCGGTGTTGACCGTGACCAAGAAGATGAAGGTAAATTCAAATCTAAAGATGGTAAAGAATCTAACTTCGTATTAGCTTCTACACTTAAAGAAGTAGGTAATGTTGTCAAAGACGTTTCAAACAAAACTAAAGATGACAAATTCCCTGGTGGTGAAATTCTTAAGTACGACTTGAAAAACTCAGGTGTAGCTCTCGCTCGTAACAATACTTCAGATGATGCTTGGAAAGCTGTAGAAACTGCTAAAGAAAAAATCATCAACGGTGAAATCACAGTTCCTGCAAAATAATTATACCAATTATTTAAACCAGCTATTATAGCTGGTTTTTTATTTGAAATTGGTATATAATAATAAAAAACAGGGGCACGATGGAGGCAGTATGCAAAGAAGCAACGTTCCGAATTACATTCGAATTCATGACGCAATAAAGGAAGAAATTGAAAAAGCAGTTTGGAAAATCGGAGAGCGCTTGCCTAGTGAGCGCGATTTAGCTGAACGATTTGGAGTGAGTCGGATGACAGCTCGACAAGCAGTGACCTCACTTGTGGATGAGGGTATTTTGGAGCGCCGTATCGGAAGCGGAACATACGTGGCTAGTCGTCGAGTCCGTGAAAAAATGCGTGGAACAACCTCCTTTACCGAAATTATTACGGCTCAAGGGAAGACACCTTCTACAGAACTCTTAAGTTATCTCAAAACCCTGCCAAATGAAGTAGAATGTGAAAAATTGCAAATTACAAAGGATCAAATTATTATACGTATGGAACGTGTACGCTATGCGGATCAAGTACCGATTTGCTATGAAGTTGCAAGTATTCCGTATGAACTTGTCAGGTCTTTTGAAAAGAAAAGTATTACCTCTAACTTTTTTAACACCTTAACTCAAGCTGGATATGAGATTGAACACAGCGAGCAGATTATTTCTGCAAAAAAAGTAAGTACAGAAGTAGCAGATTATTTAAAAATCAAATCAGGAGATGCTATTTTAGGTCTCACACAGATTTCTTATCTCTCAGACGGACGTGCCTTTGAGTATGTTCTCTCCCAATATGTTGGAGACCGTTTTGAATTTTATTTAGAGCGTTAACCTATCAATTTATAACAAGAAAAAAGCCTTCGTCGAACGAGGGCTTTTAACTCTGCTTTATAAAGTTACAGTGAAGGTCGTTCCTTTACCAGGTACACTAATAACCTCGATTTTTCCTTGAAGCTCTCTGACATTTTTGTCAACAATCGAGAGACCCAAACCAGTACCAGACACTTGTGCGCGACTTTCATCAACACGATAGAAACGGTCAAAGATACGTGATTTTTCAATTTCTGTAAGTCCAGGGCCATTATCTGTTACGGTGAAGATTATTTTTTTCCCTACTTGATGCAACCCAATAAATATTTTTCCTTTATTGTCTGTATACTTGATTGCATTTTCGATGAGATTTTCAAAAATACTGTGAATCATCGGTCGGTTTGTTACTTGCGAAATATTAGCAATGTCTGTGTTGAGAGATAAGCTTTTTTCCGCCAGTAATGGTTGGGAACTTTTTAGAATCTCTTCAATAATCTGTGAAAGATTAATTTTTTTCTTCTCAATATGAATATTTTGCTTGGTTAAAAGTAGTGTATCTTGAACTAAAGCAATCAATCTTGCACTTTCTTTACTGATAATATGGGAAAACTCTAGTCTTTCACTTTCAGGCAAAGTATTATCTTTAAGCAATTCAGCAAATCCTTTAATAGAAGTCAGCGGTGTCTTAAGCTCATGACTCACATTGGCAATCAGTTCATTATGGGCACTAAGTGTACGCTTAAATGCAGTGATATCAAGTAAAGTGACCAAGAAACGGTTGTCCAAATCAGGAAGAGGAGAGATACGTACTTGGTAATAAGCATTGATATTTTCAAAATAGAAGTTTTTTTCTTGAGTTGTAGGGTTGAGCATTTTGTCTACTAAGAACGTCAAGAAATCTGCATATGGACTAAAAATATCGAGATTATGTGTGTCAGCAAATTCATTCTTAAAGGCCGCATTTGTTTTACGTATCTTTCCCTTTGCATTGTAAATAAAGATTGGAAATTGGAACAGCTCTATAAATTCGTAAATATTCTCTTTCTTTTCACTATGAGATAAGATTTGATTCTGAATATATTCTCCTAAAGAATTAAGAGCTAATGTAACTTTGTCATCATTTTCGCTCATCAAATAGCTTTGTGTAAGCGGACTGCGCTCAATATTCTTGATTTTGGCTACAATGTCCTGAGTAAAGAGATAATTACGTCGGGCATGAACAAAAATATAGAAAGCACAAGCCAGATAAACAAGAGTTGCAAATCCACCAACCATCAAATTCGTAAACCAAGGAGAAGTACGTGTGTCAGAAGCATGAAGGTAACCAACTATTACACCATTTTCACGGATAGGACTGGTAATTTCAATTGATTGACGGCTTACAGTTTGAGCGTAATCTGCGCCTTCTTCAATCTTGTTAGTGTCAGCATTGTGTGTTCCGGCAGGAAGATACTGAAACTTGCTAGGAAGTGCGGAATTAGGGTGCTCAGCAAGAAGTGTTTTAGTAGTGTCAATAGTGTGTAAGACGCGATTTGTGTCTGTTTTTAGAATCTGTATATTGAGAAAAACGAGCAGAATCACAGTCGCAACAAGATAAATAATTGTCGAAATGACAATATTTTTAAGCTTTATTTTTTTCATCAGAGAAGTAGTACCCAAACCCTCGTTTTGTTTTTATAAATTGGTTGTCTAATTTTTTACGAATTTTACTGATTAAAACGTCTATCGTACGTGTTTCCGCAGCAGACGAGATACCCCAGAAATGCTGGAGTAATTCTTCACGTGAAATAACATCACCTGAACGTTCAATCAAAAGTTCTAAAATTTCAAATTCGCGTTTGGTCAAATCTAGTGGCTGGCCGTCAAATATACAAATCTTTTTGGTGAAATCAAGTTCGAGTCTATCAAACTTGACCCCTGGTTTTTCTAGGGATTTTTCACTTTCTAAGGTTTGATTATAATGTTGATGACGGCGGATGAGGGCATTCACACGCACAATAATTTCCTTCATGGGAGTGGCTTTATCCAAGTATTCATCAGAACCTGAATTCAACCCTGTCAGTTTCATCTCCTCATCGTCACGTGCTGTCAATATCAAAATTGGTGTAAAGTTCTGCTTTTTACGCAGAATCTCTGTAACCTCAATACCAGAAAGTTTAGGCATCATCAAATCTAGCAAGATTAAATCGTAATGATTTTTCTTAGCTTTATCCAAGGCTTGCTTTCCATCACTTACCGTTGTAACCTCAAAGTCACTCTGTCTAAAGTTGTAAGAAAGTAAGGTTAAAATCGAACGATCATCATCCGCAATTAGAATCTTTTTCATTCCTCTATTATAACAAGCTTTTAGCGGAAAACAAAGCCTAAAATCTGGAAAGGTGTCCTTATGATTAAAGCAATAAATATGATAAAATTATAAAGGAAAACGGACAATTATGTTTTGAAAAAAATTTGGAAACTGACTTGTAGAAGAGCAGCTTTCTTAGAATATTTAGGAATTTATGGAAATCGAAAAAACCAATCGTATGAACACACTTTTTGAGTTTTACGCCACTCTTTTGACAGATAAACAGATGAATTATATTGAACTTTATTATGCAGATAATTATAGTTTGGCAGAGATTGCTGAAGAGTTTAACGTTAGTCGTCAGGCAGTATATGATAATATCAAGAGGACTGAAAAAGTATTGGAGGGCTACGAAGAAAAACTACATCTTTTTTCAAACTATGTGGTGCGCAATCAATTGATTGATAGCTTGCTGGCAGAATATGCTTCAGATACACACTTAACCAACCTTTTACGTGAAATTCAAAAAATTGATGAAGATGAATTTTAAAGAAATATTTGAGGAGAATTAAAATGGATATTCGTATTATTATCCCGCTGTCTTTTTTGGGTTTAATTTATTTAGGTATGTGTGTTTATAGCCTTGCGAAAATACCACAAGTCAAGTATTTACCAAAATGGGCATGGGCAATTATTTGTATTGTCTCTGTCCCTTTGGGAGGAATATTCTACTTTATCTTTGGAAGGGATACGAATGAGTAAAATTATCGAAATAGAAAACTTAACTGTTTCTTTTGGAAATTTTGAAGCCTTAAAAAATGTCACGTGTTCAATCGAAGCAGATGCAGGAATTATCGGATTAATTGGACCGAACGGTGCAGGAAAAACGACTTTGATTCATGCTATTCTTGGACAACATAAAGCTAATCAAGGGCAAATAAAGTTAGCTAACCAAGCGCTGGCTTACTGCCCCGACACACCAGAATTTCCCGCTTATCTTACGGCAACAGAGGTTCTGCAACAAAGCTGTGCTTTGAACGAGAAAGTAGAAGATTTGCAGCTTATCGAAGCTACCCTTGAGAAAGTCGGACTAGCCGATTATCCTCACAAAAGAGTGGGAGGTTACTCACGAGGAATGAAGCAGCGCTTAGGTATCGCTATTGCCCTCTTGCTTGATCCTGTTTTGATATTTCTTGATGAACCAACCAGTGCATTAGACCCTATCGGTCGGATTGAGATTCTTCAATTGATTACATCCGTAGCACAGGAAAAAACTGTAGTTGTTTCCAGCCACTTACTAGCGGATATAGAAAATATTGCTGATCGTCTTCTTATTTTAAACCGTGGAGAACTGTTATTTGAGGGGGGACTTCATCAGTTTATTGAAAACAGTAAAATGGATGAATTTGCGGAGTTGGAAATCAAAAGTGAGAGCTTCAAACAAGAGGTAATGGACATTCTGCAAGTTAATGATATTGAGTTTTATCCTGAGATAACAGGAAAATTGATGATTAAAAGTGATTATTCTGAAAAGCTTTTGCAAATTTTTCCAGATATTGGTGATAAGATCAGTACATATCGCGCAACGAGTAACAGTTTAGAAATGGCTTTTGAACGGATAATTACAGGAGGAGAACAATGAAACGATTAATTCTTCTCGAAACAAAAATGTGGTGGCGCAACGGCCGTTTAGGAATTCTACTCTTTCTTTTTGCTTTTTTTGGTATTACTTCACCTGTTCTGATTTATTATATGAAGGAATTTATAAGCGCATTTGGTGGAACTGAAGGCACGACTATTCTCATGCCAGATCCAAACTGGAAAGCATTGATGGAATCCTATTTTAGCAACATCTCTCAGATTGGCTTATTTGTTCTTGTTTACTTTGTCGCTGATACTTTTAAACTCAAAAAAGAAAGCTCTTTAGGCCTTTATTATTCAACTGTATCTCACAATGCTTTCATATTGTGGCTTCCTAAATTGATTCTTGCATTTTTTGTGACAGTCGTCAGTAATTTTATAGGAGTTCTTTGCGCAGCTTATGTGACCTGGGTTTTCTTTTCGAATATAGAGCTTGGTAGAGTGATTTCTGCAAGTCTGCTCCAAACGCTGGCCTTACTTACTCTAGTTATCCTGGGGAGTGCGGTTGCGGTTTGGACGAGAAAGGCATTTCTGGCATTGGTTTCTGTAATAGTGTTGTCGGTTGTAAGTTCTATCGTTCAAACCCTCAGTAATATTTCTCAGTGGCTCCCTCTAAGTTTACTCTCGCCTATTGATGTTTTAAATGCAGCAGAACAAGTAAACTTTGTCACCGTTGGACTTTGTTTTGCAGTGATTGGACTTTCGATTTTGGCTATTTTAGTAAGACCGCTGCGTGTGAAATATTAGAGAATTTGTGCTATAATTGATATCTGGAAGTAATTCCACCGTAACGGGGGCGTTACGGATTCGACAGGCATTGTCGCGCATGAACTGCAACTGGTGGTGATGTCACCTAAATCCATCGCAGATAAATATAACTGCTAAAAATAACACATCTTACGCACTCGCTGCCTAAACCCCAGCTTGCGTAGCTGACGATCGTTCGCCGATGGCGACCTGAAGCTCTAAACCTTAGTCGGATACGTTTTTATGGTGGCTTTACATAAAAAAAGAGATTCTAAAGCACCGCAAATTTCTGCTGTTTGAGACTGGCTTTGGAAATTTGTTAAACTAGAGAAAGTCCTATGGTTGTAGACGTTGATGTAGCAAGGTGTCTGGACAGGGGTTCAACTCCCCTCGCCTCCATTGACCAGTCTATATAGATTCTTATAGACTAAAAAACCGCTCTGTTGAGCGGTTTTTTTTTTAGTGAAGGATGAAGTTCTGTGAAGGTTGGTGAAAGGGAGGGAGAAAAAGAGGGGAAAAAATAAAAAACCAGTAGAATTCTGCTGGTTAAAAATCAATATAATCTGAAAATTGTTGTCCGATATTGTCTTTTGCAAATTTTGTAATATGAGTGTAGATGTTCATAGTAGTTTTTAAGTCAGAATGTCCTAATCTATATTGAACCTGTTTTAAACTCATACCTGATTCAAATAACAAACTTGCATGAGTATGTCTAAATCCGTCCTGGTACTCGCCAAAGTTTAGTACGGATTTTTTATTTTATCCTAAGCCAGATTGTGATTTATTAGAAAGTAACCAAGAATTATCAGCTTGTTTCACAAAATTTAAACTAACTGATTTATAATTTTCTGCTCCCATATTATCCCATGTTACATATTTGGTTGTATAATCTCCCGAAGTAGACTCAGATGAATTAGCAGGTTTACCAAATTTTTGTTCTAATGTATTATAATTTGTTCCACCAACACCAGTAACAGTATCCCCAACTAATAAAGAATCATATTCTGTTTTACTCCACAGAAAGCTATCCTCAGCTTTTTTTTGAGAACTAGATATAGCAGTGTCTACAGCTTTACTTGCATCATCTATTGACTTAGAGTACATTGATTGTGTTGCTAAAACAATTACCATTGCTAATATTGAAATGACAGTACCAACAATACTTAAAGTCTTTTTGTTTTTACGATTTATAATAATTGCAATAACTCCTAAAATAATTGCAAGAACAGCTAAAACAGCAGCAAAGTTATTGACGATAGGCACCCAAGATAATAATAAAGCTAAAATACCAATAATAAGTGCAATGATGGCTATCGCTTTCTTTTCTTTGTTTTCCATTAAAATTTTCTCCTTACCCTTTTATCGTGATTAGCGCACGTCTTTTTTATTTAGTGAAAATTTTCACCAATATAATTATATAAACAAGTGACATAACTTTCAAATATTTATGGGAGCTTTTAGCGGTTGACTTTGTTTAAATAAATTACTGAAATTAAAAAGTGTACATATTGTAATTTTCGTTATATATCTTCTAAACTTTATGAGATAAACTTATTAAGCTTCATTGTATTCTTTATATATTTTGTTATAGGAACTTCCTATAATTTCCATTAATAATATAAAGTATTGAAATTTCCCTCTTCCATCTTTGAATAAAAACAAAAAACACTCCCTAAGGAGTATTCACAAAAACCTATCGCTAATTTACATACTCTCCTAAAATTATAAAATCGACCTATGCTCAGAGCGACCAAGAAGGTAGTCAAGAGAGACATCAAAATAATCTGCTAGAGCTATACAATTACGAATTGAAGGTAATCGATTGGATTCGTACCTTTGCCATGTCGCTTCGGTAACTCCGAATTCTTTTGCTGCTTGCTTTTGCGTTATAGCTTGTTCCATGCGAAGTAATTTCACGTGATTATTAAATAATTCCATACAGTTTTCCTTAATGATTTTAATTTATCTGTTTATATTATATCTAAGTAATATTAATAAATAAACTGATAAGCGACATAAAATAGTTTAGAGGAGAATGGAAACCATCAAAACAACTGATAATTTCACACAAAAAAGCTACCTAGGCAGAAAGGTAGCTTCTTGAGATGTATTAATTATATTATTTGAAATCTGCCTATACCGATTATAACATTGAGCTTCTTGAAATGTTGTTTTTGAGATTATAGGTTAAAACTATCATTATGTGAAGGTGGTCGTTTGTGCTTTGATTTATATTGTAATAAAATAAAGATAAGGAGTTTAATTATGAAAAAAATTACATTACTATCTATTGTCGCTTTAGCTTCTTTAACACTCATAGCATGTTCATCAGAAAAAAATCAAAAGTCTAATACTTCCGTGCCTAAAAAAGAAGAAATTAGCAAGAAATCGGAAAAAGAATCGCAAAAGCCAGCACAAGATGTGAAACAACAGTCCAAATCTTCATCTGAAACTCCGCAGGAGTCGAGTACAGATATACAGCAAGTAGAACAACAGTCCGATACTTCATCTGAAACGTCGCAAGAAACGAGTACAGATTCCCAACAGTTGGATCTTGATGAAGAAGCTATTTTAAATGGTGATTTTACCACATTAGTTGGTACTTGGAAAGCTGGTAATGGAAATATACTAGTAATCAATTCAGATAAAAGTGCAAGTATTAACGAAGAGCCACACGCAATCACGATCGATTCTGCCGATGGGACTCAGAAATACTTAAGTATAAGAAAAGCAACGGGTGTTGCACGTTCTGGAGCAGCAATAGAGATGCTAAAAATTGGAGAGTTAAATAAATACGGTGATCAGTCTGATACTTCTAAACCAAGATTGCTTTTGGTCCAAGGGTGATTTAATAGCCCTGCTGCTGATTACTTTTATAGAAACTAATTTTCCATATATAAAAGAAAAAATCACATACAATATGTGATTTTTTTATCAGCTAAAGACTACAAACTTGGAGGTAGACTGCCTAGTTGTAATTATATGGTATATATGTATTCGTAGTAGCATCATAGTGAACGAGATAAAAAGTGCCATCAGGCAGAACTTGATATATACCAGCGGTACCACTACCACCATTTTCAACCCATTTTTTAATATGGATATCAATGATAACTGAATTGTCTTGTTTTTGCGCTCCGTAAAGTATATCAGGGTCGGCAAAATAAGATTTTAGATAGTTAAGAGCCGTTTCCTCAGTAAAATTACGAGTATCTAACCGCGCAGCAAATGTAAAAGTAGTAGGGGCAGCACTGCTATCAGTGATGCGTATTTCTTCAATCTTGCTCGCCGCTTCATTGAAATTTATTTCAACTTGTCCTTTGTTGAATTGATAGATTTGTGTGAAAGGTGGAGTATCTGTTTTAGACTTAAAGGTGCTTTCATTAATGATAACTGGCCCCACATCTTTTTCTTCATTAGAATAATATTCGATATTATTTGGAGTGATTATTAATTTCTCTCCCGTGCTGCTTTTATAAGCTCCATAAAAGGTTGAGTAATCACCTTTTAAGAATTTCTCTAAGGATACGGGATAGCTTTTCTCTTCGATGCTTGACGGTGAACTTTTGGATGTGGAACTGGGAGCTGTGCTTGGTGAGATAGCAGAAGACTTGGAAGGCTCCTGACTTTCTTGAGCAAAATTAGATGTATCATCTTTTGTCTTAGTACCACATCCAACCAATAAAATAAAGGGCATAAATGTTAAAATAATTTTTTTCATAATTTAATCTCCTGTTATAATTATACCATATGAGTCGAATACAGGTTTGCGTTTTCGGTATAAAGAATGGAGATAATACAAATGAAAAATATAGGCAAGTTTAAAGTTAAAAGATTCTTTTATTAATTTTAAGCAACATTTTATTTTGGAATATCATTTCGGAATGATACAATGGAAAGACTACTTTTTTCAGAGGAGATAAGCATATGGAAAATAAAAGATATAAGGAACTGAAGGCTGCAGAGCGAGGTGCTTGGATTAGTATTTTAGCTTATATCGTTTTAGCCTTTGCCAAATTTTTCATCGGTTTATACGCAAATTCACAAGCTCTGAGAGCTGATGGCTTAAATAACTTCACTGATGTCATCGCCTCTTTATCTGTATTAATCGGCCTAAAACTTGCTCGTAAACCTAAAGATGAAAATCACCGATACGGGCATTGGAAGTTTGAAAATATTGCAAGTATGGTCACTTCATTTATTATGCTTATGGTCGGTATTGAAGTCTTGTATTCTTCCTTTGAAAAAATAGTAAATAACTCTTTTACACCTCCCAACCCTCTATCAGCATTTATTGGAATCGGTTCAGCTATAGTTATGATATTTGTTTATATTTATAATAAACGATTGGCTCAGAAAGTAAATTCTCAGGCTTTAATGGCAGCAGCAAAAGACAATTTGAGTGACGCCTATACTTCGATTGGTACTGCCATAGCTATAGGAGCTTCTTATATACATTTTTATGTTTTAGATACTATCGCTGCCTTTGTTATTGGAGTGATTATCATAAAAACAGCAGTAGAGATTTTTAAAGAGAGTAGTTTCACCCTATCGGATGGGTTTCCAGAAGAAGAGCTGGAAAAATACAAGCAATACATTTTAAAGATTCCCGGAGTTAAGGGTGTCCCAGTTCTTCGGGGCAGAAATTATGGTGCAAGTATTTTTCTAGATGTAGTTATATATGTAGATCCTCATCTATCTGTTAAAGAAAGTCATTTGATAACAGAAAATATAGAGCAACAGTTGTCTGAGAAATTTGAAATTTTTGATACAGATGTTCATGTTGAACCCGCGCCAGATAAATAAGGCCAAAGAAAAAGTATCGGAATTTTATCCGATACTTACGTGTCTCTTACATCACCGGTAAGAAGTTTAACATCAACATTCCAAAAGAAATGATAATAAAAAGAGCAATTGCTGCCTTAATAATAGAGGTAAATAAAATTTTAACCATAACTAAAGTTTAGCAAAAATAAAACATATAAGCAAAGGCTGGCTTAAGAGTAGCATGACTACGCAATAAATTTCAACATTTTCGTACCAATATAAATAAGGCACAGTAAGCAAACCGCTATAATAAGCAAGGCCTGAACCAGTGCTTTTAAATAAATTTTTATCATAGATGAATTTTAACAAAAATTAAGAAGAGAAGCAAAACTTCTGTTAAAATAACATACCTTCCAGATAGTTTAATTTTCATCTTTTTGTATTAAAGCTCATATATAAAAGTCCTTGCTCATACAGGGACTTTTTCTCTAATTTAAAATTTTTTCAGTAGAAGAAGCTTCAAGCTCAATAGGAGGATAATCTTCCTTGTATGTTTCTCCAAAAGCACCATAGTAAGTAACATGACGTTGGATGAAGTCGACTTCGTAACGAATCACCCCAGCTTTCCAAGCCTGAAGCAAAAATTCAGGAAAAGTTATCTTTCCTGCTTGATCAGCTCGTAATGCTTGAACAAGAGCAGATTGATTAAAGCTTGGGCAAGGGCCGACACGTCCGATTAAAGGATTTCCGGGATTAACAAGTGATTCTGACTCAGAAAAGTAAAAGCTATCACAAGAAGGCAGATGCCAAATGTTTTTGATGATTCCTTCTTGCCTTAAACATTCTGCCAGATAAGGAAAGCCATTATCTAGAGGACGAACTTGATTAGCTCTAAGCATTGCTTTATGAATGTTTTGTGAAATCATTTTACAGTCTCTTTTCTATAGGATATTTATGATGTAATTAAAACATATTTTTCTAAAAAATAAAAGAGTTTCCAAAGATTTTTACACAAAAAAAGGCACCTACTTAAACGTTGAAGTAGATACCATCACGAGGAATGTTCATCCATTGCTATGAGCTCCTTATGCTAATTCTTCCAAGTTGTGCATTGCTTCTTCAATAGTACGACCGAGAGCGTAAATATTTGGATCATTAGCCAAAAATACTTTAAAAAGATCTTTTGAAGTATCAAGAGATACAGTATACTTGAAATTTTTATTTTTGTTAGTGAATGTCATAATGCATTCTCCTTTCTTTTAATGTTGACGAAAGGACACTATAACGAACATAACGAAATTCCATATTCATATTGTATCATATTCGTCATAAAAGGACAAAAAAGCTACCCTAGCAGTGCTAGAGAACCGTTATTATTTGAACATCAAGAAAAAGAAGAGAATCTCTTAAATTTAGACCTTCGTTATTAAATGACTTGAATTTATATATGGAAAGAGTGATAATAGAGTTAGGTAAAAATGTTAGATGGAGGTACTTAGAATGGAAAAAGAATATAGCAATGTCTTAGTCGCGGTCGATGGCTCAGAGCAGTCTTATAATGCAGTACATGAAGCAATAGATTTGGCTAAGAGAAAAGAAGCAAAACTCCATATTGTAACTGTGAAAGAGCTGGAACATCACTATGGCATGACAGGCTTTGGCTTGGTTGAAAATCCAGAGATTGATTTGATTGCTCATGATATTTTGAAGAAAACTTCTGAAATTATTGGGGAAGAAGTGGACTTTGACACCTATGAACTTGTAGGTGCGCCCAAACATATGATTGTTCAATTTGCTGAAGACCATAAGTTTGATTTGATTGTCATGGGTGCAACTGGTGCAGGTATGATTAATAAGCTGGTTTTAGGTTCAACTACACAATTTGTTGTTAATCATGCACCATGTAATGTCCTTGTTGTAAAATAAGAAAGACGGACTGTGCAGTTGAGATAACTTTCAACAAAATACGTGAATCATACTCTTTCGATGTGTCCACTAAGGTGGGCATTTTTTATATAATAAACAAGTAAAAAACAATGCTTCCTTTAGAGAGAAATAATTTCGTTTTTGAAAGAATAAAATGTACAATAGAAGTATAGATAAGAAGTTTAAAAGGAGGAATTACTATGGCTGATTACTATAAAAATATTTTGGTGCCAGTTGATGGCTCAGAACAGTCCTATAAAGCAGTTGATGAAGCAGTGCGTATTGCTCGACTCAACCATGGGAAGCTGCATGTGCTTACGGTGAAGGACATTAACAAGTATTATGGGGCAGTTCACAAAGGCGTTTTAGAAACACCAGGATTGGATCAGCTTGCGAAAGATATTCTAGAAAATTGTGCAGATATCATACGACAGCAAGTTGACTATGAAACGTACGAAATAGCTGGCAAACCGAAATTAAGAATTGTTAATTTTGCAGAAGACGAAGAAAATAATATTGATTTGATTGTTATTGGGGCAACAGGTACTGATATGTTTGATCGCTTATTAGTCGGCTCAACAACAAATTACGTGATCAACCATTCGCCTTGCAATGTTATTGTTGTCAAAAACTAAGGACACCGAGACTCCTTCTTTTTAGAAATGAGAGTTAGACGCTCTGCGCCAACAAACTTTTTATAAAATTCCGAAGCTTTCACTTTGTGAGGGCTTTTTTAGTATAATAAATTATGAAAGAGGTTAAAAATGAAAATAAAAACGGTTGAAAAAAGAAGTGAGGCACTCACCCAATCTCTTCTAGAAATTTGGGAAGCGTCGGTCCGAAAGACACATCATTTTCTCTCTTCCAAAGAAATAACGACCATTAAACAATTTGTCCCTGGGGCGATTATGGCAATACCACATTTGATTGTTTTGGAAAATGATAAGGGGAGGCCACTTGCCTTTATGGGGATTGCGGAACAACAGCTGGAGATGCTATTTGTTGCGCCAACATTCCGAGGACAAGGTCTAGGACGAAAGCTACTAGAATACGGTATGAAGACCTATAAAGTAAATAGATTAACAGTTAATGAACAAAACCCTGAAGCCAAGGGTTTCTATGAACACATGGGCTTCAGCTGCTATAAAAGAACAGAAACAGATGAACAAGGTTTACCTTATCCTATCCTTTATATGAAAAAAATGGACAGATGAGTTCCGCATACTTTGTGAAGGCCAAAACAAAAAAGTTTAACTTTTTTATATTTTATGTTTCAATAGTAAGTAGCTTGTTTATGGAGCTGATGTAAAATAAGAGGAGTAAAACAGATGGTTGAAAAGATGCTGGATTGGGTGGCAAGTTTGCCACTCTGGCAGGCCACTTTGTTTTTGTTTATAGTTGTTTTCTTTAGGGCACAGATGACCTTTGGTCTAGGGAAACTCATTCATATGGGGCTGCTAAAGACAAAATGGGGTCAAAATGCGGAGAAGTCCGAAGAAAATCAAGCAGGAATGATGGCATTACAAAAATACGGCTGGCCAGTTATCCCACTAAGTTTTTTGACTGTGGGCTTCCAAACGGTGGTGCAGCTTGGAGCAGGAATGCTGGATTGGAAGTGGAGTAAGTATACACTTGTAGCACTTCCCGGCTATTTAATCTGGGGCTTTGTCTATGCTTTTGGTGGACTTACCCTTTTCCGATCTATTGCTAACGGATCTATTGGTTTATTGATTCTTTTTGTTATTATTGCCTTATTGCTTTGGAGTGTTGGGACTTTTTTGGTCAAGAAATTGAAAGCAAATGCTTAGTATGATACAACAAAAGCAATTTTAAGGTAATGGACGAAGTTTCTGTCTTTAAAATATAAAACTCTTCAATAGAATGAAGAGTTTTTTCGTATCATTGGATTTATTTTTGGTCGAAATTAAAAATTTGGGACTTATCGAATTTATAGTGTGTCAGTGCATACGCGGCATCTCTTTTTTCTTCGATCACACTAAGATATTCAGTAGGAGCTTGGAAACGTTGGAAATCTTTCTCATCTAGAATGAGTGTTTGCTTTGTGATACTTGATTCTCCTAAGACGACGTACTCATTTATTTCTGGAGTGAATCTTTGTCCTTTTTCGTCTGAAATATTTTTTATTGTGGAGTTAGCTGTCCATAAGCTAGGAGTTTTTGAAAGGGATTGGATGTGTTTAAAAGTATATTCATCATTCTTTTTGCTTACTTTATTAACGGCTTTTGCTTTTATCAATTTTTTTGCTGAGTTTGTGTTAAGGACTAATGTATCTGTTTTTTCAATGTACTTGCCTTTGATATCGATATGATTTTTGATAGAGGGTTGATTCTCTTTTAGACCTTGATCGAGGTTACTTTTATCTCTACTGTAAAGAATGATACCATGTACGGGTTGATGAAATACCTCTATAACCTTACTTACTGTGAAGTATCCTCCAGCGATAAAGATGACCAAGGCAGGGATAAGCCAAAATGCTTTTTTCATTATGTGTAAGTTCCTTTTTCATTAAATTGTTTATTTATCTTTATCTTATTTTAACAAGATTTTTTACTGAGAAAACTTACGCTTCTGTAATATAAAAAATAAAAAAAGCACTTTAGTGCTTTTTATTTTTGAATAATGTTTTCGATCAGCATGGAGCTTTCCTCAATTGAACGTTGGCTCACATCGATGGTGGCAATCCCAAGCTGCTCAAAGAGTGCTTCTGCATAAGCGAGTTCTTCAAGTATACGCTTTTCATTAGAATACATTGATTTGGTCTTCAAGCCTAACGTTTGTTCTCTAAAACTCCGAATATTACTCAGACTCTCGGGATTACTCGTCAAACCAATAATTTTTGCTGGAGAAATTGTGAAAAGTTCTTTGGCAACTTCAACTTCAGGAATAATCGGGAGATTAGCAACTTTATATCCTTTATTAGCTAAATACATACTAAGAGGCGTTTTAGAGGTACGTGATACTCCGAGAAGAACAATATCAGCATTTAAAAAGCCTTTGGGATCCTTACCATCGTCATACTTAACCGCAAATTCGATAGCTGCTACGCGATCAAAATAGGCTTGATTCAGCTGATGGACACTGCCAGATTCTTGAGTCGCTTCCTCACCCGAAATGTCTTCGATAATGTGAATAAGGGGAGACATGAAGTCAACGAAAGGAAGTTTATAGTCTTTAGAAAATTTTTCAACTACTTTTACTAAAGACTTATCTACCAAAGTGATAGCCACAATGGCCTTTTCTTTCCTAGCATCATTTAGAATCTCTATTAGCGACTCTTTATCTTTAGTAAAGGGATAAAGATGAATATCTGATAAATCTACAGTTGGAAATTGAGCGATCACAGCTGAAATCGTTTTTTTAGCCGTTTCACCTACAGAGTCTGTAATTAAATAAATCTTTATATTTTGCATTTTTCCCCCTTAGTTTTCATCTTGAATTTGGTTGCCAGCTTGTATAAAGGCTTTCATAATATGCTTGATAGAGATTTTTCCAATAACTTTTTTAGAACCTTCCTTTTCAACTACGGGTAAGCTATCAACTTCATAGCGCGTGAGTGTATTTCCAGCTTCAAGTAGTGTTTTATTAGGCGTGATTGTATGAATGTTAGGCATTCTTGTCATGATAACGGCAACGGGTGTCTTCTCAAGATTATTTCCCGTAATAGCAAAACGAAGGAGATCTTTACGCGAAAGAAGTCCAGAAAGTTCTCCCTCTTCATTTTTAACGTAGATACTGCCAGTATCATATAAAAAGAGACTGGTCGCTGCATCATACACAGATAGACTCTGGTCGATAATCAAGGGCGAGGTCATAAACTCCGCTACTTTTTGCGCATAGCTACTTTCTAAGTAGAGAGGTTGAAGTTTTTGACCTGTATAAAAATAACCGACTTTAGGCTTTGCATCGAGCAATCCCGTCATCGTAAGTATGGAGAGGTCATTTCTGAGTGTGGCGCGGCTTAAACCAAGATTTTGAGCGATTCTTTCACCACTAATAGGCTGTTCCGACTTTACAATATTAATAATTTCTGTTTGTCTTTTCGTGAGTTTCAAAAGGTACTCCTTAATAAATAGGACATACTATATATTATAGGCTAGTTTTGCAAGAAAATCAATATATACATGTATTGTAAGGATTGATATAGATATTTAATGAATATAGAATGCGGTTACAAAAAAGTTGACAATATATATGACATACTATATAATGTATTTATTCACCAAATAGTATGTCATATATAAAGGAGACAGTTATGTCAACGAGAAAAAAACGTGTTTATGATTTTACGCAAGGTTCCAAGGATCAAAAGGATCTCTTAGGGGGGAAAGGGGCCAATCTGGCAGAAATGACCAGCATCGGTTTACCCGTTCCTAAGGGATTTACGGTCACAACTGAAGCATGCTTGGAATATTTAAATTCCAAAAAACTGGATGAGGTGTTGCTCAAAGAAGTGAAAGAGCATATCGCCCTTTTGGAGAAAGAAACAGGGAAAAAATTTGCCGATGAACAAAATCCTCTGCTCGTATCCGTCCGAAGTGGTTCAAAATTTTCAATGCCGGGTATGATGGACACAATATTAAATTTGGGATTGAACCATCAAAGTGTCGAAATTCTTGCTTCTAAGACAGGTAATCCAGTTTTCGCTTATGATTGCTATCGTCGATTAATCCAGATGTTTGGTGATGTGGTCAAAGGTATCGACAAAAATATTTTTGAAGAAATATTGACTGACTATAAGCTCAAGCATAAATATACTTCAGATACAGAGATGGGGGCAGCAGATTGGAAACAGATCATCCGAGAATTCAGCAATATTTATTTAAGAGAAGTAGGAGAGGGCTTCCCCCAAGATCCTGAAAAGCAGCTTTATGAAGCCATCGAGGCAGTTTTTGCCTCTTGGAATAATCCACGTGCGGTGACCTATCGTCGGATTCATGAGATTTCAGATTCCCTGGGTACGGCTGTTAATATCCAAGAAATGGTTTTTGGTAATACTGGGCCAAAGAGTGGGACGGGTGTAGCTTTTACGCGTAATCCAGCCACGGGAGAAGCCGGCGTATTTGGAGAATTTCTCATGAACGCACAGGGAGAAGACGTGGTTGCGGGAATTCGCACACCGCGACCTATCCAAGAATTAAAAGAGGACCGTCCAGAGATCTATAGACAATTTGAAAATATTTGCCATCAACTGGAGGCTCATTATCAAGATATGCAGGACATTGAGTTTACGATTGAGGAAGGTAAGCTCTTCATCCTGCAGACACGTAACGGGAAGCGTACAGCTAAAGCCGCCTTTAAGATTGCGACACAAATGGCTGAAGATGGTGTAATAAGCAAAGACGAAAGTTTGAAACGGTTAACACCAACAATGATTACTCAGCTTTTACATCCTGTTTTTGATGAAAAAGCACTGGCTACACATCAAGTGATCGCGAAAGGTTTACCTGCTAGTCCGGGTGCTGCTTTTGGTCGGGTATATTTCAATGCAGAAGATGCTCAACGTGCCCATGCTTCGGGTCAAAAAGTTGTTTTACTCCGAACAGAAACTTCACCAGAAGATATAGAAGGGATGATTGTAAGTGAAGCCATAGTTACTTCTCGGGGAGGAATGACTTCGCACGCAGCAGTTGTCGCACGAGGAATGGGAGTATGCTGTGTCGTGGGCTGTGAAACTCTCAATATTAATGAAGACCTGAAACAGGCGCAATATGCGAGTCAGGTGATTAAAGAAGGAGATCTTATCTCAATAGATGGTACGACAGGAAACATTTACCTGGGTGAGATCAAGCTAGACAAGGCACAAGACTTGGAGATTTTAGACAAAGTACTTCATTGGGCATCTGAGCGAGGTGCTATGCGCGTGAGAGCAAATGCAGAGACTGCAGAAGATATTAAGACAGCCTTGAGTTTTGGCGCTAGTGGTATTGGTTTAGCACGTACAGAACATATGTTTTTTGGTAAAGAACGAATTCTTGAAATGCGTAAGATGTTCCTTTCTGAAGATCAGATTCAGCGGGAAAATTCTCTTGAAGTCTTAAAAGAATATCAGAAAAGTGATTTTTTAGAAATTTTGAGTCTTACAGAGGGGATGCCATGTACTATCCGTCTTCTAGACCCTCCTTTACATGAATTTATGCCCAAAACCAAAGAAGAATATGAGCAAGTCGCACGAGCTTGCGGCCAATCTGTAGAGTTTATCATGCAAAGAGGAGAAGAATTAAAAGAGTTCAATCCAATGTTAGGCCATCGTGGTTGTCGCTTAGCTGTCACCTATCCCGAGATTTATGAGATGCAGGTTGAGGCAATAATGGAAGCAGCTCTGCAGCTTGCCAAAACAGGAAAACAAGTGAAACCCGAGATTATGATACCTTTGATTGCGGAAGAAAGAGAAATGACTTATTTAAAAGAACTTCTTGAGGCTAAAATTCAAAAACTTTTTAAAGAAAGAGAAGCAGAGGTGACTTATAAGATTGGGGCTATGCTTGAGATACCAAGAGCATGTTTGACAGCTGATAAGCTCGCAGAGTCTGCACAGTTCTTTAGCTTTGGTACGAATGATTTGACACAACTCACTTATGGATTTTCCCGTGATGATTCTGTAAAATTTTTACCTGATTATATCGAAAAAAATATTTTAAAAAATGATCCATTTCAACATTTAGATCAAGCAGGAGTTGGTGCATTGATGAAGACAGCAGTCGCGCTTGTCAAGCCTGACCATCCTGAAATTAGCTTTGGCGTATGTGGTGAAGTAGGCGGAGATCCAGAATCTGTTGCCTTTCTTCAAAAGATTGGGCTGGACTATGTTTCGTGTTCGCCTTACCGTGTGCCTGCTGTTCTCTTAACAATTGCACAAATGAGTATGAAATAAAAAAAAAAGAAAACCTCCAACTGGAGGTTTTTCTTATTTTAAATCGCCCCATTGATTTAATAGAACTGTTCCAATAATCAGTACCAATATCGCTGAACATTGGAGGAAGAGACTGAGCTGAGAAGTTTCATGGTTTGAAATTAAGAGTCTGACAATCGAGGCTACCGCAATATAGATATATTTTTTGATAGTCGGGTGATCATTATCGGAGAGATAATGAATAATCAATTCCAAGAATTCCAAAAAGAGGAAAAAAGTTAGGATGCGGTCAATGATGTCGTAAAAACTAAAGTCAACAAATCCCGTGGTGAATGAAGAAAGGAGTATCCAAATTTCCTTAAACATGAGAAAAGCGATAACTAAGCCGAGTAAGCTTAAACAAACTTTTATAATGACATTGAACGTTTTCGACAAAAAATTAAATTGAATCAAATTAGAACCTCCACTCTATTTAACTTAACTATTATAATTCTAGTATAGCACAGGCACAGAGCCTTAGAGGAAGATGTTGTCTTGTAAAAAAGCATTATTATTAAAATTATAAGAGATAGAAATGAGTAGAGAGTAAATTCTACATTTTACTTCTTAAAAAAATGTTTGAAATGAGAAGTTAATAATAGGCTTTTTGGATTGTCTTTTTCCCAGGAGTATGTGATAATCAGACTATAATCTATTTCAATAAATTAAGTTAACGCTAGAAAAGAGGAAATCCTATGATCAATCTCTGTAATATGCTCTATGTAACAGACGTCCCCAAACACTCGGATTTTTGGACTAAAATTGGCTTGAAAGAACTTCGCCGCCAAGGATCTGGTCAAGAAGAAACTGTAATTTTTGCAGTTGATCCACAAGCTCCTAGTGCACGGATTCAGCTTTGGAATCTTGACTTTATTCGCACAAATTCACCAGAAGTCGCCAATATGAAGGGCTCAATGCTTTTTACGGTTGATAACTTGGAAGAATGGCATGCGCGTGTAGCAGCTGCAACCGATACCGTCAGTGAGATTAATAATTTTCAAGGAATGATGAATTTTAACTTCCAAGATCCTGATGGAAATTATTACGCATTTGCGAAGTCAGAGTTACCAGAATAAAATGAACAGAAAAGAGCACTCATCTATTGAGGCTCTTTTTTATATTGGAGTGAGCATATTATCCAAGAAATAGGCAATCTATCTTTCAGAAGAGTTATTTCATCGGAAGATTATTCCTTTATCGATAAAAATTTGTAATAATAAGTAATATGAAATAAGGAGTGGCCGATGGAAATAAACATCATGATTAATGAAAAGCAAGAGGAACGGGTAGATATTGTAATCCATAAAATGACCCCCGAGATTCAGAAAATCATTTCTCAGTTACAAAAATTTGATTACAAATTAGTGGGCATGTTGCAGGAGAAGAGGTATCCCATAGTTCTAGATGAAATAATAAGTATTTATGCTTCAAATAAAAAAGTTTATTGTTTGATAGAAAATGGTCGTGAATTTTTTGTAGGACAAACGATTAAAAATTTATCAGAAGATTTACCCAACAATTTTGTTCAAATTTCAAATGGTGAAATAATCAATGGAGAAAAAATATCACATTTTGAATTGACTTATGGTGGGAAAATAAAAATATGGTTTAAAGGGGGCAGATTTTCAATATCGAGCCGTAGTTATTATAAAGTAATAAAGGAGTATTTAGGACTATGAAAAAGAATATAATTAGTCATATTAGAGATATTGGCCTTGCAATGAGTATTAGTCTTTCCTTAGGAGTTATTGTAAATGTCTTATATTTTAATTTTCGAGGCAGGTATTGGTTTGTGTTTATGAACCCTCTAAAGAAAATGAGTTATGAAACGGTTGATAATGCAACTTTTTCTACAATCGTTTATCTATTAATTGGAGTATTTATATGGTCAATTATTTGGCTGTATAATACAGATAGATTCGGGTTTAAGCTTCCAAATCTTTTTCATTTCTTAGTTTCATTCGTTGGGTTTTTCTTCCTATATTTACTTTCTTATGTGCCTTGGGGACTACCCATAAAAATAGCTATAATATATTTTAAGACATCATTTATTCCATGGGATGTAGTAAAGCCAGTGTTATGGATTATTTCTAGTTACTTAATCATTTGGGGAATATTGTGGCTTGTACAGTATAGGCAAGTAAGAAAAATGAACATGGAGTTTAACAAATGAAAAAAGTAGTTATTGGTTTGAGTGCAATAATCATGGGAGGTCTTTTATTATTGGGGACATTATACCTGCCTCAGAGAAATCCTTTTGAAAAAAAACCACCTGAAACTTCTCCAGTGAAAACAGAAAAAACAGATGTTACTGAAAATAATTTAACTATTTCCGACTGTTTACGTGGGTATTCAACCTTAGAAGAATTTGAGAAGGACGGGCGTGAGGATGGGTATGCGGATAAAGCTTATATTGTTGCTCTGGATAATAAAGGAGAACCAGGAGGCTGGATGGTTTCGACTTCTGGTAAAAACGATCAATTAATGGGTGGTGAAAGCAAAAATGGAGTAATTACAGATCCTGTTTATGCCAACGATCCTGATGGTGCAACTGTAGGAGATATCAAAAAAGCTTTATCGGAAAGAGATGAAAAATTTTCTAACGGGACATTGATCCCTAACATGAAAAATAATCGCACAATGTTTTTCATGGTTGATACCTATAAAACTAAAAAAGCTTTTGAAAGGTGGTATAAAAATGAAAAAATTACTCCAAATACAAGAATTATGAAAACACTTTACTATGGGGTAGTTATAGATCAAACGGAAGTACAAGGGACTTTTTATGACTTGAAAACAGATTCAAATGCGATAACAGTCAGTCAAATACTTAAAGCTTTTCCTTAAAATACACAAAGAAGAGGTATCAATTTGTTTATCCTAATACTTTTAATATTTACTTTTTTAATCGTGATATTGACTATTGTTGATTTTTTATTGAAAACTTTTTTTGAAAAAGAAAAAAGAAGTAAAAAGGAAGAACATACTTCCTCTTTAAAATAGTCTAGAATATAGAAAAACAGGAGAGAATAGAAATGAATAAAAAAATGATGTTGTCAATCGCTCTCGTTGGAGCAATCACTATCGGCTTATCTGCTAACCTGCTACTACAAAATAAAAACAATAACGTTAAAGCCACACCTCAAACGAAACAAGAAGTCAAGCCTGTGGCTCAGCAAAGCTCGCAAAAACCCCATGCTAAGCCGGAAAATTTAGCAATAAAAACGGCATTGAATGACTTTGCAAGCTTAGATGAATTTAATGCACAGTTTTCACCAGTTGAAGACAATATGACTGCTAGCTTTACCCCAGATGAACAATGGATGATACCAGACTTATCAGATGTGGGGTCTAATGACGGAGGAAAAACTCATGGTTGGACTGGAGCAAGAACAAAAGAAGAAGCACAAGACACTGATGTTACTGATATGAACACAGGGAAAGTCGTTTATACTTTTAAGGTTTCTGATGGAGCTTCAGCAGGAGAGATTCGTAAAGCATTGGCTGAGAGAGATAAAACTAAGTAATAGATGTTTTCAAAAATTTTATATATTTATGGGATTTTTAATTTTACTATTATTAATTATTGTGGAGAAGGTGCGGACTAATTTACCAAGAAGACTATCCAGTTGGTAAACTAACTATTTTGCACCTCTTTTATAACTTGAGAACTCAACTTCCTAACTTTACCGTTTTCAAAGTTGAGGCACATGCAACTTTTCATTTTTTAGGAGGATTCAGGCTAACTTTGTTACAGAATATGAAACATGTTTTCAAAAAATTGCTTGATTTTGCCCAGTTTTTTATCTTGAATAAAAATAGAACAGCAGAAAACCTGAGTTTCAGCTGTTTTATTTTTGTTTCATCAGTTACAAATAGAAAAATAAATTCTCTTGAAAGCCTTTTCTGAAAGCGCTATAATCATGGTGAGCTCAAAAAAATAAGGAGAAAAAATAGCAGATAAGGTTAGAGCATTTGCATGTACAGCAGATGTTTCTACTTCACCACTTGTTACAAAATGCAGCAAGCAGCACAAGAAGCTGGAAAAGTTTATGAAATTCTTGCTCAATCAGGAGCAGAGAGTGGCAATATGTCAGCAAATTCAAGTTTTCATAAACCAAATTTATTATTATTTGAATCTCAAGTAACTTATATGAAACTAGAAGATACAAAAAAGCAAATGCAAGCAGATGCATTATTCAATTATTTTTTAAATATAAAAATTATGGAGTATAAACATGAACAAATTTATCAATGAAAAATTGATGCCTCCGATGATGAAATTTTTGAACACAAAAGCCGTTACGGCGATTAAAAACGGTATGTTGTATCCAATACCTTTCATTATTATTGGAGCAATTTTCCTCATCTTAGCAAATTTTCCTCAACAAAATGTTGCGGACTGGATTGTACAAATTGGTTGGGCCCCTATTTTTAATCAAGCCTATGCAGCTTCATTTGGTATTATGGCCCTCTTTGCAACTTTCGGTATTGCTTACTCTTGGGTGAAAAGTGAAGGTTACGAAGGCGCCTCTGCAGGTTTGACTGCCATTATTGTAATGGTGATGCTTCAACCCAGCACTATTTCAACTGTGACTAAAATTGCGGACGGCTCTGCTGTAGCAGGTGAATACCAAGTCAGTGGTGTTATTGATGCAGCTTGGCTTGGTGGTAAGGGAATGATCCTCGCCATGCTTGCCGGTTTATTGGTCGGCTGGTCTTACTCATGGTTCATGAAAAAGGACATTCGTATCAAATTACCTGAACAAGTCCCAGCAAATGTGTCTGATTCATTTGGTGCTCTTGTCCCAGCTTTTGTTATCACCTTTGTAGCAATGCTTATCTATGCTTTGTCTGTATTGACAACAGACCAAACACCGATTGAGTGGATTTACACGCTCATTCAAACACCATTGCAACACGCCACAGATGGCCCACTTGGGGTTTTCCTCATCGCCTTTTTACCAGTGTTTATCTGGTGGTTCGGGGTACATGGAGCCACAGTTATCGGTGGTATCATGACACCCTTACTCTTAGCTAATAATGCAGATAACCTTAAATTGTTCCAAGAAGGCAACTTATCGCTTGATCATGGGGCACATATAGTTACTCAAGCTTTCATGGACCAGTTTATCACGGTTACGGGCTCAGGAATGACTTTCGGGTTCGTTATCTTTATGATTTACCGTGCGCGTTCCGTTCAAATGAAAACCATTGGTAAGTTAACGTTGGCTCCAGCTTTCTTCAATATCAATGAGCCTGTCCTCTTTGGTATGCCGATTGTCTTAAACCCAATCTTAGCTTTCCCATTCTTAATAGCACCGCTGGTTTCAGGTTTTGGAACTTATGCGGCTATTGCACTGGGTATTATCCCACCATTTAACGGAATCTTCGTTCCTTGGACAACACCACCAATCCTTTCAGGCTTGATCGTTGGTGGTTGGCAAGGTGCAGCATGGCAAGCCTTGATGATTTTTGTGACAGGCGCTATTTATTGGCCATTTGCTAAAAAATACGATGCTATTCTTGTACAACAAGAAAAAGAAGCATATGAAGCGGAGCAAGCTGAACAAGCATAACAGAAAGATGAGATTAAGCATTGTCTTAATCTCTCTTGTATAAATGTAAACTTATCAATAAGTCCAGAAGTTTACATTTATAGAGGAGAACTGAGCGTTTAAAAAAGGGAGGATTTTAATAATTAAAGCACACGCAAGTTCAAACCTTGTAAAAGATTTAAAGTTAGATCAATAGAATTAAAGGAAAGAGAGAAGAAAAATGACTTTAAGAAAAGATTTCCTATGGGGCGGTGCGGTTGCTGCTCATCAACTTGAAGGTGGATGGAATGCAGGAGGCAAAGGTGTTTCAGTTGCTGATGTTATGACTGCCGGAGCAAATGGGGTTGAGCGTCGGATCACCGACGGTGTATTGCCTGGTGAAAATTATCCTAATCATGAAGCCATTGACTTCTATCATCGCTATAAGGATGATGTTAAACTTTTTGCCGAACTTGGTGTCAATTGCTTCCGCACATCTATTGCTTGGACACGTATTTTCCCCAATGGAGATGAAAGTGAACCCAATGAAGAAGGCTTACAATTTTACGATGATTTGTTTGATGAATGCTTAAAAAACGGTATTGAGCCAGTCATTACGCTTTCGCATTTTGAAATGCCCTATCATTTAGTAACGGAATATGGAGGCTGGCGTAATCGAAAATTGATTGACTTCTTTGTAAGATTTGCTGAAGTGGTAATGACGCGCTATAAAGACAAAGTTAAATATTGGATGACTTTTAACGAGATTAATAATCAAGCTAACTTTGATTTGGACTTTGCACCATTTACTAACTCAGGTCTTAAGTTTGTGGAAGGCGAAAATCGTGAAAAGATAATGTACCAAGCAGCACACTATGAGCTCGTTGCATCAGCTAAGGTTGTTGATTTGGGACATGAAATTAATCCTGATTTTGAGATTGGTTGCATGATTGCTATGTGTCCTATTTACCCTGCGACCTGTAAGCCGGAAGATATGATGGCAGCTCAAGTTGCTATGCAACGTCGCTTATGGTTTACCGATGTACATGCTCGTGGACATTATCCAAGCTATATGACGAAATACTTTGAGCGTAAAACTTTCGACTTAGACATGACAGAAGAAGATATGCAAATTCTAGCTAAAGGTGAAGTAGATTACATCGGATTTAGCTATTATATGAGCTTTGCGATTAAAGACCAAGCAGAAAATCCAGAAAGCCAAGGTCTAGGTGCGCCAGCTTTTGATTACGATGAAAATCATGATTTGATTAAAAATCAATATGTTGAAGCATCAGAATGGGGCTGGCAAATTGACCCTATGGGCTTGCGCTACAGTATGAACTGGTTTAACGAACGTTATGAAAAACCTCTATTTATCGTTGAAAATGGTTTTGGAGCTGTTGATAAGGTTGAATCTGATGGCAGCATCCACGATCCATATCGTGTGGACTACTTGAAAGCACATATTGAAGCAATGAAAGATGCCGTAGAATATGACGGAGTGGACTTAATTGGCTATACACCATGGGGCTTTATCGATTTGGTTTCAGCGGGTACAGGCGAGATGAAGAAGCGCTATGGGTTTATCTACGTAGATAAAGACAATGAAGGAAATGGAAATTTAGAACGCTCGAAAAAAGATTCCTTCGATTGGTATAGCAAAGTTATCAAATCAAATGGAGAAGAATTATAACGGAATATGAATAACTCAAATCTTTCCCTCTATACATCTTGCTGATTGTAAAGAACCAGATAAAAAACGATAAGACTTCTTAAGCTTATCGTTTTTTCAGTTTTCGTTATTTCTTAACTCAATGATATCTTCCTGAGATGGGGCTGTTTATCATTTCTTTTTGCGCTTGTTACTCGCTTTGCCTTTTTTGCGACGTTTGGCAAGAAGTGCTCCTCCTGTTGCCGTGAGGCCAGCACCAAGCCCCGTGAGTAGTCCTGATACATCGCCTGCTTCAGGAAGTTTTTGCCTTTCAGAAATACTGTCCGCTGCTGTCACTGATTGGTCAGGCTCTGATGACGGCTCCTCAACTTTACGGCCTGTATCTGTCTTTGGTGTTTGAATGTCATCCGTATCTTTATCTCCTGGCAAGACAGTAGTAGGTTTTTTATCCTTATCCGTGTCGCTTGGATTGTCTTCTTTTTTCTTTTCAATAGTATAAGACATACTGTCAGCTAACTCACCTGTATTGCCATCATCATCTGTGACAATCAGTACAGCATCTACTTTTCTATCTGCATCAGCTAAAAGATCGTTCATGAGCACCTCCGCACTCCATGTACCATCAGGGTTAAGGAGGGCCTGATAGGTAACCCCGTTGACCGTAATCACAAGGCTACTTTTTACTACATCCTCAGGTAGAACATATGTTCCTGTAATCATGGCGGAGGCTGTCTTGGCCTCATCAAGGCTGATATACTCATCCCCTGCGACATGCACAATACTTAATTCAGCATTCTCCAGTGCATCCTCGTCAAGTGCCACAATAGTAATAACTGATGTTGCTGTATGTTGAGGTAAAATAGTTCCCCAAGGAGTATCTTCAACATTTAATGGTACCGCCACAACCTCATAAGTGCCAGCAGCTGTAAAACTGAGTTTACCATTAACTATATCCGCAGGTTGTCCATTGACAGTGTAGACAAAATCTCCTTCTTTTGCAAATTGCACCAGATCAAAAAGGTCATCAATCGCAAACTCATAAGCAACTCCTGTGTATGGGACTTCCTGCTCTGCCATACCTGCTTTGGTAACAATACCAAATACTGGCATGTGTGGGTCTTGCACACTATGATCGATCCCATAGATGAGCGGTCGTTTTTGTGTATCATCCCAATACCAGTTATCTTCATCAAATACCCATCCCGCATTAATAAAGGTATCAATATCGTTAAGCTCTCGGGCCGTTTTCATTTGGCCTTGAATAGAGGCTGAATCATTGATTGTGCTTGTCGTGCCATTGAAAGTAAGTTCTGACCAGCGGTAGTTATCCCCATTAGTCGGAAAACCAACTGTTATTGCGCCCGTTTGAGCTGCTGTAATGCTCGGAGATATTGCAAAGCTATTTGTAATAACTGCGTTACTGCCAATAACATACACCCCTGAAGTGTCACTTCCAACGATTCCGCCTGCTCGACTAGACTGATCCCCCGGGTACCCCTTTCCATTAACGATCCCCGTGGCATAACTGTTGATTACCGTTAAATGTTCCCCAGAATACAGACCAATCAAAGCTCCGGTATTTATCGCTTCTGAAACATTTCCCGTGGCATAACAGTTCGTAATAATAGTATCTATTTTTTCCTCGTAGTTCGCATCATAGTTTGAGCTAACATATCCGACCAAGCCCCCAGAATAACCGTCGATTCCAGCGCCAGACTGTGAAGTACCTGAACCTACAATATTACCCGTTGCAAAACAATTTGTTGCAATTACGCCGTTTTGCATAGTGCCGACCAAACCTCCTGCCGACTGGCCAACATGATTAGCTGTAACCGTCACATCACCCAGAGCATAAGCATGCGAAATCTCTGACATATCCAAAACGCCTACAAACCCACCTGCGTGAGAGTTTGCCCTTACATTACCTGAAGCGTAACTATTCTTGATTTGGGTATCTTGCATATATCCACCAAAACCACCCACAAAGTTAGCAGCTACGATGTTACCTGTCGTATAACAATTATCAATGGTCGAAGTGTTCATCACTCCTACAAATCCACCAGTCCAAGTACCCCCTGTGGTTGTAACACTCACATTCGAATAGCTGTCCTTGATTGTCATATTTTGTGCGGAGCCCAGAAGTCCCCCACTGCTTCCTCGCGCAGTGATTTCACCTTCGGAGCCAACATTTGTAATCGTCGTGCCTGTCGAGTAACCGGCCAATAATCCAACCGTTGATACGGTCGGCAAGGAAATTTTTCCTGAAATCACTAAATTACTGATGCTGGCATCATAGGTCATACCAAAGAGACCTTGATATGATGCCGTTGATGCCCCTTGTAGAGTCAGTCCACTGATTTTGTGTACGACCTCTCCGTCCAGTGCTCCTGTTAGGGAGCCTGAAAAAGCTGTCAAATTAGATGTTGAACCCGACCATGTGCCTATAGGCACCCAGTTCGCATATCCAGACAAATCAATATCGTTCATCAAGATATAATGCCCCGAAAGCTCATTACGCATGGCATCAAGCTGTGCTGGGGTAGAGATTTGATAAGGTGTTGCGATTTCACCGTTTCCTTCTGAGCCATCTTGTGCAAAGGCCGCGTTGATTGTTGTCGCAGATAATGGCTGTATGTTTGGAAAGTCATTTAAATTCGGTAGTCCAGATGTGGCGGTGTTGAGCATTTCTAAGGTTTCTTGCACAGGTACAGACGCTTCATTAAATGCATCAATCACCTCAATATCCATACTGAAGTCAATAGGTGTATCATCAATGACAAGTCCCATAGTCAGATGGTGTACCCCTAAAGCCAGCTCGCCTGTATCCGTCCGATAGGCTTCGAGTGCTTGGACAAGCCCATCTAAAATCATCGCAGTATACTCAGCGCTGATAACAATCGTCTCCTCAGCATCCATTATAGTCATATTGGTCTGCGACAGTGCAACCTCAATCTGCTGGCGAATGGTTACACTATCTGCTGCACCCGTAAGACTAACTTGACTGACTTGCTTTTGAATCAGCTCAGTAGGAGTATTTTCATCCTTCTTTATGATATTGGCCCATACTAAAGCCGGTTTTGCAAGGCCTGAAGCTAACGTTGCCGTGGCCACAACATTAGAAATTCTCATCAGGCGATGCTGGATATCTCTGCTTGTTTTAGGATGTTTTCTTTCTGTCATAGTTTCTCTTTTCTTATTTGTTTTTTAATTACTTAATATTATCTCATTTAAAGTCAGACTTACAAAACGATTTGAAAACGCATTCTAAATTTAAAATTAAAGCATTTAATTAAAAATAAATACAAAAAACAAACTTCCCCTGAGCACTGCTTTTTATATTCAAACTCCCAAAATGATTTCACATTGTTGAGTAATGCCATTTTTAATTTTTAAGATTTTTAGGACAGAAATTAATAGCAAAAGGTTACGCTAAAGAAGGTTTCATAGAGTCTTGTCTTGAACGGGAACAGTTATCTTTTACTTCCTTAGATTCATTTGCCACCCCGCATCCTTTAAATATTGAAGAGGTCAACAAGCCTGTAATTGCCTTTATGAGAGTAAAAAATGAACTAATATGGGGGAAAGAAAAAGTTAAATACATCTTTATGATGTGCGTTCGTGATCGCTCAATTAAAGAATTAGAGCGGATTTATAGTGCATTGCTTAAAATTATTGATTCTCCAGATCAAGAAATCTTATCAAGAGGGAATCTCGAAGAAATTTTTGACTATTTGGCCAATAATGAACTTTTGTAAATCGTAGTTTGCTCACAGTAATAAAAATGAGTCGAATAAAATGATTATTAAACAAATAGAGATAGCTGACGAGCTATCTCTATTTGTTTAGACAATAACATAAAATAACAGCCAATTATAAATTGTGCATAATAGACGAATAGTGTATAATTGTCTAATATATAAATTCTAGGAGGAATTATTTTATGATTAAACTCATAGGCGTCTTGATTGTCTTGATTGGTTTTGTTTTCAAGATAGAGACCTTATTTGTTGTTGTTGTCGCTGGGATTTCGACAGGACTTGTCGCAGGTCTGAGCATTCAGGAAATTCTTACTATTTTAGGTCAGTCCTTTGTCGATAACCGTATGGTTTCGCTTTTTGTTTTGACCCTTCCTGTTATCGGTGTTTTAGAGCGTAATGGTCTTCGTCAACGTGCTGTAGATCTCATTGGGCGTATTCAGTCGCTTACGACAGGTCGTATTGCCCTTGTTTATGTTTTTATTCGCTTTATTGCTGGTGCAATGTCTATTCGTATTAGTGGTCATCCACAGTTTGTAAGACCTCTCATTCAGCCTATGGCTAAAGCCGCCGCAGTAAGTAAATATGGTGATGTAGATTCAGAAGATGATGATATCAAAGCAATTTCTGCCGCAGCTGAAAATTACGGGAATTTCTTTGGTCAGAATCTATTTGCAGGAAGTGCCGGGGTTCTCTTGATTACTTCAACCATGTCAAGTTTTAACTATGATGTTTCAGCCGTAGATGTGGCCGTTGCCAGTATTATCATGGCTGTCCTTGCCTTTCTTGTGACAGCTATCCAGTTTCTACTGTATGACAGAAAACTTCTTCGAAAATTTGGAAAGAAAGAGGTAAAATAAACCATGCAAGCTTTTATTGATGTTTCATTAAATATATTCTATGTCCTTATGGGTTTACTCATGATTTATATGGCCTACAAAGCTTTAACTACAATACAAGGAAGCAAACGTTTCGGTACTGCTCTTTTTTGGATTTTAATTGCTATTCCATTTATTTTTGGCGCCCTTATCCCGGCTTGGCTTGTTGGACTCTTTATTGTTTTAAGCAGTTTGCTTACATTGACTAAGCAAGTAACATTTGGGAAGTATAAAGCTTTAGACGATAAATTTGGCGAAAAACAGTCTAAAGTCTTGAAGAACAAAATCTTCATCCCTTCATTTGTTCTGGCATTTGTAGCTGTTGGTATTGCGATGGCTTTAGGTAAGTTTACCAATGCCTCTCTCTTTGCTATCGGTGTAGCATCAGTCGTTGCTTTAGTATTTGCATTAATAATGACAAAAGCTAAAGCGACAGAGTCTGTAGAAGACGGCGCACGTCTCTTTGATTCGATGGGTCCAGTTGCGATTTTGCCACAGCTGTTGGTTGCCTTAGGTGCTCTCTTTACCACAGCCGGTGTAGGTGAAGTTATCTCGCAAGGGATTACGGGTGTTGTTCCTGCGGATAACCGCTTGCTCGGTGTCGTTGCTTATGTTCTTGGTATGGTGATTTTCACTATGATTATGGGGAATGCCTTTGCGGCCTTCTCTGTCATTACAGCAGGTATTGGGATTCCCTTTGTACTTGCTCAAGGTGCAAATCCTGTGATTGCTGGAGCATTAGCTTTAACCGCTGGATATTGTGGAACTTTATTGACACCAATGGCGGCCAATTTTAACATCGTACCCGCTGCCTTGCTCGAGATGAAAGATGAGAATAAAGTAATTAAAATACAAGCACCAGTTTCACTTACGCTTATTGTTCTGCATATTCTCGTGATGTACTTTATTGCATTTTAAAAAGGAGACTATTTTATTATGAAAATTTTGTTAACAGGTTTTGATCCATTTGGTGGTGAAAAACTCAATCCAGCTGAAGAAGCTGTAAAGCGTGTTGCATCAGAAATCAATGGTGCTGAGATTATTAAGTTGATTATTCCAACCGTGCGTTATAAATCACTTGAAAAAATTGAAAAAGCTATTGAAGAACATCACCCAGATGTGGTCGTAAATATTGGCCAAGCAGGTGGACGCTTTGCGATTACACCAGAGCGCGTGGCAATCAATGTAGATGACTTTAGAATTCCAGATAATGAAGGCAACCAGCCAGTTGATGAGCCTGTAAAAGAAGACGGTGCTCCTGCTTATTTTTCTACACTTCCCGTTAAAGCAATTGTTAGCGAATTAAACAAAGCTGGTATTCCAGGAACCTTGTCAAACACAGCAGGTACCTTTGTTTGCAATCATGTTTTCTATGGTGTACGTTATCTTTTAGAGAAAAAATATCCAGAGTTGAAAGCTGGCTTCATTCATATCCCTTATGCTACATCACAAGTCATTGATAAAAAAGATACACCTTATATGTCATTAGATGAGATTGTGAAAGGGATTGAAGTTGCCCTAGAAGCATGCACCCGTTATTCCGAAGATTTACGTGTTATTGGTGGGGAAATATGTTAAAGAAGGTTTTTGTGTACGGAAGTTTGCGTACAGACATGTTTAACTATGAAAAATATTTAAAAGGTCAAGTTTTGGAAAGTATTCAGGCAAAAATTAAGGGGAACCTCTTTCATATTGAAAATAAAGGTTACCCTGCAATTTTTGATGGCAATTCAGAAATAATGGGTGAAGTTTTTACCTTTAAAGATTTTTCAAAAAGTATCCAAACACTTGATGACATGGAAAACTTTAATCCAGAAAGTCCAGAAAGCAGCGAATATATTCGTCTAAGAACTACAGCTTATCTCAGTAATGGATACACTGAAGAAGTTTATTATTATCACTATAATCCAAAGGCAAGTTTAAATGCCAATGATCAGCTCGTTTCTGTTGACTCAGGGGACTGGTTAGAATATATGTTGCAGACAGTCGAGTAAAAACAAGAAGTTGTTAGGCTTCTTGTTTTTTTTTTTGCTATAAATTAGAACCCATGAATAACATAATGAATAATAAGTAAGCGAAAGGAAGTTTTAAATTGAAAAACTTTTACTCTAATCAATCATGTCTCGTATAGGCCTCGAACTGCTTTTTTCGTTCACGATAGTCCAAAACATTCAAAATTACTGTAATTATAATATAAATGGGATATAGCAATACAGCATACACAGGAAGAATTCTAAGAAATATAGCACCAAGCAAAGCTAAAGCAGTTATATCAAGAATATAATTATTAATTCGATTAAAAGTTGTATATTTCGAACGGGTTTTTTTAGAAAACTTCAGAGCTAGCTTTCTATCAAAAAGTAAGTTCATTATCATAAGTATCTCCCTACTGAGTGCCTGAACCTTTATACCACCAAGAACGTGAATAATAGACTTTTCCATTTGCAATTGTACCAGCTTTAATCACTTTAAAAGTAGCTCTCATCATATCTGCTTTCTAGTTTATCATAACATCTAAATAACTCCTAATAGCGCTCAAACAACCTTAATATTAATTCCCCCTGCCCCTTTAGTCCACTTAGACCTTCTATAATAGGTTGCCCGTATTCGAAAAAAAATATTAAGATGACAATGAGTTGACTTAGAAGAAACTATTTTTTAAGGAAAATAAAATCGGGCTAGAAGAAACGATAGGAAAGGCACGAACTCATGCCTTTTAAAAACCGAAAGAAAACACATCACATTCCAGCATGAAACGGCTACATATTAGCGCACAAGCTTAAAAAATGATAGAATAACCTAGTATGATATGCTCTACAGTTTTTCTGTGTAAGAAAAAAAGTTCATGGAGCAGAGTCAAGTAAAATAGAGATAAATACATCGCCTAATGTATTGGTAATTATTTTCATCACTTTTTCTGAAAAAATAAATATGAAAGGCTGTAACCCCGGTTACAGCAAGGTTTAAAAATGGGTGTAGCAATTCAATGGTTCCCAGGACACATGTCCAAAGCACGTCGTCAAGTTCAAGAAAATTTAAAGTATGTTGATTTTGTCATCGAGCTTGTAGATGCTCGACTGCCGATAAGCTCACGTAACCCAATGTTGGACAAAATTATTGGGGATAAACCGCGCTTAATTGCGCTAAATAAAGCAGACTTGGCCGATCGAAATGCAGTTAAATCGTGGGTAGAATTTTTTGAAAGTCAAGGTATTATTGCTTTAGCAATTAATTCAAAAGAAGCACATACATCGAAACGTCTCACTGTAGCTGCAAAAACTTTAATGGCTGATAAGCTTGCACGTAATGCTGAACGTGGTATCCAAAACAGTTCGTTACGTACGATGATTGTAGGGATTCCTAATGCCGGTAAATCAACATTGATGAACCGTCTGGCAGGTAAAAAAGTAGCTGTCACAGGAAATAAACCAGGGGTAACTAAAGGTCAGCAATGGCTTCGTACGAATAAAGAATTGGAGATTCTTGACACACCAGGTATTCTTTGGCCAAAATTTGAAGATGATCAAGTAGGCTTAAAACTAGCTTTAACTGGGGCCATTAAAGATCAGCTTTTGCCAATGGATGACGTAACTATTTTCGGTTTGCAACATTTTCTTGAAAACTACCAAGCGCCAACAATGAAACGTTTACGCATGAAAGAAGCAGATCTAGAACTCGAAATTCCAGAACTTATCATGGAGTTGACAAAACGTTTCGGTTTTCGTGATGATTATGATCGATTTTATCAAATGTTTGTCAAAGATGTCCGTGATGGAAGAATGGGCGAGTACTGCTTGGATAAAGTGAGTGATTATGTCAACGATTAAGGAGATGAAAGAACACTTAGCAGGTCTCAACACGATACTTGAAGTAGAAGCATTTCTGGATGATTCTCGCGCGGGCGTTCAAGCAGCCATTAAGCGCCGTAAAAAAGAGATATTAGCCGCTCAGGCTGAAGAAGAACGCCTTGAAACGATGCTGGCTTTTGAACGTCAAGCTTATGCGCAAGGCTTTGAGCATGTAGCTGGTATAGATGAGGTGGGCCGTGGACCGCTTGCGGGGCCAGTCGTGACAGCAGCCGTGATTTTACCCAAAAATTGTAAAATCAGCGGGCTTAATGACAGTAAAAAAATACCCAAGTCAAAACATGAAGCTATTTTCAATGAAGTTCAAGAAAAAGCTTTAGCTATAGGTATTGGTTTAGTTGATAACGACACGATTGATCAAGTCAATATTTATCAAGCAACAAAAATCGCAATGTTACAAGCAATAGAAAAACTTGAAGTAGCGCCACAGTGTCTGTTAATCGATGCGATGGAGCTGGATATTAATCTGCCCCAAAAGAGTATCATTAAAGGAGACGCAAAGTCAGCCAGTATCGCAGCAGCCAGTATTGTCGCTAAAGTAACGCGAGACCGTTTAATGACAGACTATGCACAAAAATATCCCTATTATGATTTTGAGCATAATGCAGGTTATGGTACTGCAAAACATTTAGCAGGACTGGAAGTCTATGGTATCACACCGATACATCGTAAATCTTACGAACCTATCAAGTCAATGGTCGAAAAATAAGCAGGTCGTAAAGACCTGCTTATTTTGTATAGTATTTGCTCATGATTTCCATGCGTAAGGCGTTTATCTCTTCTAAACCAGCCGTTAAGCGACTTCGGATAAAGATATTTTGCTCATGTGTGATGATGCCGTTATAGGCAACTTGAGGATAGTCCGCATTCACTTGCAAAATCCTATCCTTCATTTCTTCCAAATTATCTGCGGTAACAGGGATATCCAGATTCATAGTTCGATCTTTATATGAGAAATTTTTGAGAGACTCGATATTCCGATTGGGGATAAAAGCTGTGGCTCCATCATCTGAAATCAAAGTGATGGAACGTATACCAACTGCTGTGACTTCGCCTTCTATATCTAAATTTTCAAAACGTATCCAGTCGCCCACGTTGATTTGGTGTTCAACAATAATAAAGAAACCATTGATAATATCCGCAACGAGATCTCGACCAGCAAAACCGAGAGCAACACCGAGAATACCGGCGCCTGCAAGGACACTCGCCACAGGAACCCCGAGTAGAGACAAGGTCGTATATATCCATAGGAAAACAGTCAAGTAGTTTAAGCCACTCTTGGTTAAGCGGGCCAAAGTCATGATACGTGAAGTATCGGCCCAAGAACGCTTACTATAATTTTTAAAGAGGTAGTCTACTATTCGTGCACTAATACGGTATAACACAAAAAAGAGAAGACTCACTAAAAAGATATAAATTAATTTATCAAGCAGAAGTTGTCCTAACTCTTGAAAGTTGATTCTAAGAATGTTCATTTTATTTCCATTTCTATAATTTTCTGAATTTATATTGAAATCACATTCAAAATAGCTTATAATAAATAATTATAACAAATACCCGAAGCTTTGTATGCAGCAAGCTTATTTGGGAGAAAAAAGTCAGTAAACATGGGGGATAAAGTACAATGACGATTGACATAGACTGGGAAAACTTAGGTTTTGATTATCGAGAACTACCGTTTCGCTACATTTCGCACTTTAAAGATGGAAAATGGGATGAGGGTAGCCTAACAGGAGATGCAACCTTGCATATCTCAGAAGGCTCGCCAGCTCTTCATTATGGGCAGCAAGGTTTTGAAGGGCTGAAAGCCTACCGTACAAAATCTGGCGATATTAACCTTTTCCGTCCCGATCGGAATGCTGAACGTCTGCAAGCAACCGCACGTCGTTTGCGCATGGCTGAAGTTCCTACAGAGAAGTTTATTGATGCAGTGAAACAAGTCGTTAAGGCAAATGAAGACTTTGTCCCTCCTTATGGTACAGGAGCGACTCTCTATCTCCGCCCGTTGCTGATTGGTGTGGGTGGTCTTGTCGGAGTTAAACCCGCTGATGAGTATATTTTTACTATCTTTGCTGTACCTGTAGGTTCTTACTTTAAAGGTGGACTTATGCCTACAAACTTCCTTGTGTCGCGTGACTATGATCGTGCAGCTCCACACGGAACAGGCGCTGCAAAAGTTGGGGGAAATTATGCAGCATCTATTGAGCCTGGCCAAAAAGCACATGAAGCAGGTTATTCAGATGTAATCTATCTCGATCCAGCAACACATACAAAGATTGAAGAGGTTGGAGCTGCGAACTTCTTCGGGATTACTAAAAACAACGAATTTATTACACCACTGAGTCCTTCTATCTTACCTTCAATTACTAAATACTCATTGCTACAGTTAGCAGAAGAGCGCTTGGGCTTGAAAGCTATTGAGGGAGACGTTTTTGTTGATCAGTTGGATGATTTTGTAGAGGCTGGGGCTTGTGGGACTGCAGCTGTAATTTCGCCGATAGGCGCTATTGATGATCAAGAAAAGCACCACGTCTTTTATTCAGAAACTGAAGTTGGACCTGTCACTCAAAAACTCTATGAGGAGTTGGTTGGTATACAATTTGGTGACAAAGAAGCACCAGAGGGATGGATTTACAAGGTTAATTAAGGAATCTTTGTTTCAAAAAGTATAAAAGAAACGTACAGCTGACAAATGGTTCTAAATTTGGTATAATAAGGAGTAAAAATTACGAAAGCGATTTTATAGCTTTCATGTAGGAGAGTATTAATGAATTTATTTGTTGCAATTTTACTTATGATTGTCTTTGCTATTGCTGGTTTCGCTGGTGGTGCATGGTTTACCCAACGTCAAACTAAAAAGCTTTTGATGGATAACCCACCATTAAATGAAGATGCAGTGCGTATGATGATGGGGTCAATGGGACGTAAACCATCAGAAGCACAAGTACAACAAGTACTTCGTCAAATTCGTAGCGCAGCAAAACAAGCTGATACTAAGAAAAAATAAGAAAAATGTAAATTTTGGAGGTGTTTATGGACAACAGACCTATTGGCTTACTAGATTCAGGAGTTGGAGGCTTGACCGTTGTTCGCGAGATTCTCCGACAATTACCAAACGAAGAAATTGTCTATATCGGTGATACGCAACGTGCGCCTTACGGGCCACGCTCGAATGAGCAGATTACTGCTTTCACTTGGGATATGGTCAATTTTTTGCTTTCTAAAAACGTAAAAATGATTGTCTTTGCTTGTAATACCGCAACAGCAGTTGCTATTGATGAAGTAAGAGCAGCTCTCGATATTCCAGTTATTGGTGTGATTTTATCTGGAGGCTCAAGTGCTATTCAAAAGACAGTCAACAAGAAAGTAGGCGTTATTGCAACCCAAGCGACGGTAAAATCGGATCAATACCGTAAAGTTATTCAGTTCAAATCATCAAGTGTTGACGTACTTAGCCTAGCTTGTCCTGAGTTTGTTACTCTTGTGGAATCAAATGGTGCAGATTCAGAAGCAGCAAAAGGTATCGTGGCTGAAGCTTTAAAACCAATGGTTGGTAAAGTGGATACATTGATTTTAGGATGTACACACTACCCTCTTTTGCGTAAGCTTATCCAAAAAGAGATGGGCCCCGATGTTCAACTTATTGATAGTGGTTCGGAAACAGTACGAGATGTGACTGTCTTGCTTAATTACTTTGTCTTAAATGGTGAAGAGCGTGACACTATCCATCATCGCTTTTATACAACAGGTGAAGCAGCAGAGTTTCAAGCAATAGCTGACAGATGGCTAGGAACTGGAAAGATAGTTGCTGAGCATACAGAATTTTCTGCAGAGAAAACATTGCTTATTGCCACCCGTAATGATGGAAAAACCCGTGAATTCAAAGATTTATTTGAAGAATTTGGCTATAAAATCAAAAACTTAAAAGATTATCCCGAACTCCCAGACATCGAAGAAACAGGGATGACCTTTGAAGAAAATGCACGTTTGAAAGCAGAACAAATCGCTGAGATTACAGGAGAAGTAGTTATCGGAGATGATTCAGGCCTATGTGTCGATGTTTTAGGCGGCTTGCCAGGAGTTTGGAGCCACCGTTTTGCGGGACCTGATCCAACAGATGAGGAGAATAATGCAAAACTTCTCCATGAGCTTGCCTCAACGGCAATCACTCCGGAGCGACGTACTGCCCATTTTCATACAACGTTGGTAGCTGCTTATCCAAATAACGAAAGCTTAGTTGTGGAAGCGGATTGGCAAGGACGCATTGGTTTAACACCACAAGGAGAAAATGGCTTTGGCTATGATCCTATCTTTTTAGTTGGGGAATCAGACAGAAGTGCGGCTCAACTCTCTGCTGAAGAAAAAAATACAGCATCACATCGTGGCCAAGCCTTAAAAAAATTAATGGCTGAGTTACCAGAATGGATGGACAATCTCAAAAAATAAAAAAGTTAGATGATGAGCTGAAAGGAGCCTTCAATGTTTATCGTAATGAGTGATTCACATACTGATCGTGAAGTAGTCAAAAAAATCAAAGACAAGTATGAAGGCACAGCTTCAGCATTATTTCATTGTGGCGATTCTGAATTGCCAAGTAGCGATGATATCTGGCAAGGTATCACAGTAGTAGCAGGAAACTGTGACTACGATGAGGGTTATGCCCAAGTGCAGCTTGTTGATGTAGAGGGAAAGAAAGTTCTCATTGCGCACGGCCACCAGTATTATGTTGGCCTTGGACTTGACCGTTATTCTTATTTTGCGGAAGAAAAGGGAGCAGACATTGCACTCTTTGGGCATATTCATCGGCCTGTCGCACAGATCATAGGAAAAACGCTATATATCAACCCTGGCTCAGTGAGTCAGCCACGTGGTGATATAAATATTAAAATGTATGCTGTTGTTACAATTCTTGAAGATTCCTACAAGGTTTCTTATCATGATTTACAACATCAGGAAATCCCAGGTCTGCAGTTTACTTTTGACCTTTAGAAAAAGAGGTAGCGTGGAAAATGATTGATAAAGCTATTGAAAAATATTTTTTAGAGCAGAGCGAGACTTTTATAAAGTCTGCTGAGGATGTGGCCATTTTGTGTGATGAACATAATATTTCTCATGCAAAACTATTATTGAGTCAGTATAAGTACTCTAGAGTGCCCGTGCTTACTAAAGATAAAGAATATGTTGGAGTTGTTGGACTTGCAGATATTGTTGAATTTGAAATGGGAGAGGATTTCTTCTATGAAAAATCAATGAACACACCAATTTCGGAAATTGTGGACACGGAGATAGAGACAGTTACGCCGTCAGCACCACTTGAAGAAATTTTGCATAAGTTGGTTAAAGAGCCCTTCTTACCAGTTGTAAAAAGAACAGAATTCGTTGGCATCATTGCGCGCCAAGAAATTCTAAAAGCGATTAATGCTTTTGCCCATGAATTTAGTAAAAACTATGATATTATCGAACGAAATTCCTAATTTTTTAGCCAGTAAAAATTTCTCTGAAAATACAAGATCAAATTATCTTTATGATTTACGCAACTTCACTGAATTTTTTGAAAAGAGGACTCTTTCACGAGAATCCCTGCTGCTTTATCGTCAATCCTTAAAAAAATTGGCACCATCAGCCCAACGACGCAAAATATCTAGCGCAAATCAGTTTCTACTTTATTTATATGATAAGAACTTGCTTAAAGAGTACCATAAAATTCAGCAGGTCGAGGCAGTTAAGAAAGAAACTAAGCAGAAAGCAGAAATTAAGAACTTATCCTTGGTTTATCGTCCCATCACGTCGCCAGGACATTTTTTAGCTTTCTTAATCCTTGAGTTTGGTTTGACTTTTTCAGAGATACAGCAACTCCGATGGGAAAACTTTAACTGGAAATTTAAAATTCTCACAGTAGAAAAAGCGGGTTTGAAGCGTGTGCTACCGATTCGGGATAAGTTTGCTCTATATACACAGCGCATCAATAATGCGGATGAACTTTTTACTAAATCACGTCAATTTCTCTATTTAGAACTAAAAAAATACACAGATTTGACTGCAAAAGAGTTGCGAGAGCAATATATTTTGCAACAAGTTCGAGCAGGTAAAACTGTCTACGAGCTTGCAGAAGCTTTAGGCTTATCGACAACGACGACCTTAGAAAAATATTACAAATGACTGAAGAAATACAGATTAAAATCAATGACTTTGAAGGCCCGTTAGATTTACTTTTGCACTTAGTTGGCCAGTACAAGGTTGATATTTTTGAAGTGCCCTTGGTCCCAATCATTGAGCAATATCTCAATTTTTTGAAAACGATGAAGACTTTGGAGCTAGAAATAGCCGGTGAATATATGGTTATGGCTAGTCAGCTTATGCTGATTAAATCCAGACGTTTGCTCCCCACAGTTGCGGAAGAATTTATTGAGGATACTGAACAACTAGAGCAGGATCTCTTAGCTCAGATTGACGAATATCGAAAATATAAGGCGCTCTCGCAAGACATTGCTCAGATGCATGAAAAACGGAGCCATTTTTACTCAAAGGCTAAAACGGAAATTATCGGCGAAGATGCGGTACTTTTGCAAGACCACTCAAGTCTTGATCTCTTTCTTGCTTTCAGCAATGTGTTAGAACTTCATAAGCAGACTGTAACCGATGAAAACACCACGATAGAGGCAGAGAAGTATTCCATTTCCGATAAGATTGTTGAGCTGTCGAGTTTCTTTGCAAGGAGAAAATCGTGCAAATTCAGTTCTTTGTTTTCAAAAAAAACATCTAAAGAAGAACTTTTAACAACTTTTATGGCCCTTCTAGAACTGGTGAAAACACAACAAGTAACCTTCACACAGGATCATGTTTTTGGTGAAATTTTATTAGAAAAAGGAAAAGGGAAAGATGAATAATCTTAATAAGACAGCTACTCTTGAGCTTTTACTCTTTGTCGCAGGCGAAGAAGGTCTTGAGCTGAACCAACTTTCAGAACTTTCAGGGATGAGCAAGTTTGCTTGTGAGCAACAGATTGAACGCCTCATTGATAAGTACCAAGCTGACCAAGAGTCTGCGTTGACAATCATTGAGACAGCTGGAAAGTATAAACTGGCCACAAAAGATATCTTTGCCGATATACTGAAGAACTATGCAAAAACCCCGCTTAATCAAAGTTTGTCGCGTTCAGCATTAGAAGTTCTTTCTATTATTGCTTATAAGCAGCCGATTACACGATTAGAGATTGATCAACTACGTGGCGTAAATTCTAGTGGGACACTTTCTACTTTACGTGCTTATGATTTGGTCGAAAAAACAGGAACACTCGAAGTAGTTGGACGACCAGGTCTCTACGGGACAACAGAATTTTTCTTAGATTATATAGGAATTAATGATTTGTCCGAGCTGCCAGAAGTCGATGAAAGTCAATTTATAGGCGAAAATCAAGTGTTATTTAATGAAAATGAAAATGAGGAAATAAATGAGAATTAACAAATTTTTGGCACATGCAGGTGTAGCCAGCCGACGTAAGGCAGAAGAACTGATTTTATCAGGGAAAGTTACTGTCAATAATGTGCCAATGACCAACCTAGGTTACCAAGTAGAATCTGGTGATGTTGTGGAAGTCAATGGTGTCGCCGTTTACAATGAAGAACCCGTGTACTATATGCTCAACAAACCTCGTGGTTATATTTCAAGCTCTAGTGATGATAAAGGACGTCAAACAGTTATGGACTTACTTCCTACAGGAAAAGAACGTATCTATCCTGTTGGTCGTCTTGACTGGGATACAAGTGGACTCTTGCTTTTGACAAACGATGGGGAGTTCACAAACCTCATGACCCACCCACGCCATGGTGTAGAAAAAGTTTATATTGCCAAGGTAGAAGGACAAGCCAATAAAGAAAATCTGCGTCCTTTAACTTTAGGGATGACTATTGAAGGTAAAAAGGTCAGCCCTGCACGTTACGAAATCATGAAACAAGACAAGGCTAAAAATAGCTCCCTCGTAAGTTTGACTATTCACGAAGGACAGAACCATCAGGTCAAAAAAATGTTTGCAGCAGTAGGATTACCCGTTCAAAAACTGAGCCGCGTGCAGTATGGACCATTAAGTCTTGATGGATTAGTAGCGGGTCGCTACCGCCGTTTGACAAAAAAAGAAGTTTCACAACTCATCAATGAAGCTAAAAAATAAGTGATTTCCGAACATTAATTATAAATCTTTGGAAAAATTTCATTTATTACTAAATTTTCTTGATAAAAAGAATAAAATAAGTTATACTGTATCAATATTAAAAATCTTATTTATGCTTAGGATATGGCTAAGTGTTTCTACCCTGCACCGTAAAGGCAGGTCAATAAGAGGATTCTATTTGTAAAGTATAGCTCTGATAACATGAAGGTGTTTTTAGAGAAACATAAATAATATCTTCTTTTTGTCGTCTAGAAATACTCTACCTACTAAGGTAGAGTTTTTGTGCATTTTAGAGCCTTTAAAAATTCTTAAGTAAAAATATTATAGGAGAAGTTATGAAGTTATTGGAAAATCGTATCGCAGTTGACGGCCAAGTTCTTGGGGATCAAGTCTTAAAAGTTGATAGCTTTCTTACTCACCAAGTAGATTACGAGCTTATGAAAGCAATCGGCCACCGTTTTGCTCAAGTATACAAAGATAAAAACATTACAAAAGTCGTAACCATTGAAGCAAGTGGTATTGCTCCAGCACTTTATGCAGCTGAAGCGCTTGGTGTTCCCATGGTTTTTGCTAAAAAATCTAAAAATATTACGATGAATGAAGAATTACTGACAACAGAAGTTTTCTCCTTTACAAAACAAGTAACCTCAACTGTCTCTATTTCACGTAAATTTATTTCTTCAGCAGATACTGTATTGCTTGTTGATGATTTCTTGGCGAATGGTCAAGCCGCACTGGGGCTTGAAGAGCTCATCCAACAAGCAGGTGCAAAAGTGGCAGGTATCGGTATTGTTATTGAGAAAAGCTTTCAAACAGGCCGTGACCTCTTGATCAGCAAAGGCTTACCTGTGACTTCTTTAGCACGTATTGAAAAATTTGAATCGGGAAAAGTTGTTTTTGCACCAGCAGATGATGCTGCATGGGATGAAGAAGGGGTATAGAAAAAATGTTTAATACAAAAAGACAAGCCAATGGTCAAGCTGCTGTTCTTGGATTACAGCATCTTCTTGCGATGTATTCAGGTTCTATTTTAGTCCCAATCATGATCGCATCTGCTCTTAATTACAGTGCTTTGCAGCTGACTTATTTGATTTCGACAGACATCTTTATGTGTGGTTTAGCAACATTGCTTCAACTTAAGATGACAAAGAATTTTGGTATTGGTCTACCAGTTGTATTAGGTGTGGCATTTCAGTCTGTTGCACCCCTCATTATTATTGGTCAAAAACATGGTGATGGTGCTATGTTTGGGGCTTTGATTGCTTCAGGTGTATTTGTTATTGCTATTGCCGGGATTTTCTCTAAAATACGCAAATTTTTCCCACCACTTGTGACGGGATCCGTTATTACAACTATTGGTTTGACTTTAATTCCTGTTGCGGTTGGTAATATGGGGAATAACGAGGCGGCACCTACCACTAATAGCTTGCTCTTAGCAGCTTTCACAATTTTAGTGATTCTATTGGTTAATATTTTTGCGAAAGGGTTTATTCGTTCTATCGCCATTTTGATTGGTTTAGTGGCCGGTACCCTTTTAGCAGCCAGCTTGCATATGGTTGATTTCTCAGCTATTAATCAAGCGCCTTGGGCACACTTGCCTGTACCATTCCGTATGGCAATGCCTCGATTCTACTTTGTGGACTGTTTGATGATGATTATTATTGCTATCGTTTCGATGGTTGAATCAACAGGCGTTTACTTAGCTTTGTCTGATTTGACTGGCGAAGAATTATCTGAAAAACGTTTACGTAATGGTTACCGCTCAGAAGGTCTTGCGGTTTTACTTGGTGGTATCTTTAATACTTTCCCTTATACTGGCTTTTCACAAAATGTTGGTTTAGTACAGTTATCTGGTATCAAATCACGTAAGCCTATCTATTTTACTGCAGGATTTTTAATTGTTTTGGGATTAATTCCTAAATTTGCCGCTATTGCCCAGCTGATTCCTGTTCCCGTACTCGGTGGAGCAATGCTCATCATGTTTGGTATGGTTGCAATGCAAGGGGTGAATATGCTTGGTACTGTAGATTATAAAGATAACCAAAACTTACTAATAGTTGCCATTTCCGTAGGTATGGGAGTCGGTTTTAATTCAAGTAATCTCTTTGTTAGTTTACCAAACTGGGCTCAAATCTTCCTTTCAAATGGGATTGTCGTAAGTACAGTTTCCGCTATTCTTCTTAACTTAATTTTGAATTCTAAAAGCAGCTCAAAAGTTGCTATGAATTCTAGTGAAGTAAAAGCTAATTCATGATAAATAAAAAGCCACTCAGTGATATTTTGAGTGGCTTTTATCGTGCAGAAGATGCAAATGTTTATTTTAATTTATCCTTTTCATAAGTATGGCTTAGTTCCAAGCCAGAAAAGTTTTGTTGACGAAGTGCCTCATAGACAATCATACAAGCAGTATTAGAAAGATTTAGACTACGGACATGCTCGTCATTCATCGGAATACGGATACACTTCTCAGCATTTTCACGCATAAATTCTTCAGGCAAACCAGTGTCTTCACGCCCAAATAGGAAGTAGTAATCCTCAGTAGTTTCGGTATAATCAATATCAGAATAAACATGATCAGCGAATTTACTGACGAGAAAAAGTTTACCATCGACATGATTGACAAAATCATCAAGATTCTTGTGATAAACGATATTTACCTTATCCCAATAGTCCAAACCTGCTCTTTTCAAATTTTTATCTGTAATTTCAAAACCAAAAGGTTCAATCAAGTGTAGAGTAGTATTGGTAGCAGCACAGGTCCGTGCGATGTTTCCTGTATTAAAGTGAATGCGGGGTTCAAAAAGGGCGATATGATTCATAGTATTCTCCATTCAGGATGTGTAAGGGGTTTATATTTTTACAAAAATAAAAACTAGGTAGCTCGGAGTACGGTCTCAGCGAGCAGCCTAGTTGGGGGACTAATTTGCTTTAATCATAACAGGGTTGATTGAAACAAATTAATTGATAGGAATATCTTAACACAACTTTAAGGAAAAGTAAAGAAAATAATGCAAATTTTTTACATTTTTTTCTGTAAAAGAAAAATTAAAGTAAAAAAACAGGTTTTTTGATATAATAATAGAGGAAATTACATCGCAAAAGCTGGAAAAGCAACTATGGAAACATTCTGAGCCTAGCAGTCGAAAATACTATTTTTTGATAGCGAGTGTATAAAATGTTAGTGTAATTTCGAGAGCAGTTACCGTCTCACATCAGTGTCTCTATGGCATAAGGGGGCAGGCTCTTTTATCAAAAAGAAAGGAACATCTTTGTTTTATAAGGATGACTTGCTTTTCAAAGTTTAAAGAAAAGCAGGAGGTGAAATAAAGTGATTTACGCAATCTGGGCAGAAGATGAGAAAAAAGCCATCGGTATCGATGGCCACTTACCTTGGCGATTACCCGCTGAACTAGAACATTTTAAAAGCACAACATATCATCAAGCAATATTGATGGGCCGTAAGACCTTTGAGGGAATGAACAAACGTGTGTTGCCAGGTCGGGTTACTATTGTCCTGACACGTGATCATTCTTATCCAGCTGAGGACAATGATAAAGTACTTATCATGCATAGTGTAGCAGAAGTTCTGGATTGGTACAGCTCCCAAGCGCGTGACTTGTATATTATCGGTGGTTCTGAGATGTTTCTTCTTTTTGAAAATGAAATATCAGGCTTGTATAAGACTGTTGTACATGGAGAATTTACAGCCGATACTTATTTTCCAGACAGCTTTGATTTTTCAAACTATGAAAAAGTATCAGAAAATCGTCGTGAAAAAGACGAAAAAAATCCGTATGATTTTACAGTTGAAGAATACAAGCGGAAGGAGAAGCAAGAGTCTTGACAAAATCAATTTTTGGCTTATTTACGGCTGTTTTGTGTGCAATCTGTGTAATACTTGCATTGCAATGCTTCCGCAAAAAACGGTGGGGCTTAGGAACTATATTTCTTCTTAATGCCTTTACTAACATAGTAAATTCGATTCATGCCTTCTTTGGAACCTTGTTTTCATAAGAGGCCTCAAATTTAGAAAAAGAGATATAAATGTCTAACGATACAAAAGAAAACGAAAATATATATTGTTCTTTCTGTGGCAAAAGCCAGCCAGAAGTAAAAAAACTTATCGCCGGTGTCGGTGTGTATATTTGTGATGAATGTGTTGCGTTATCTAGCCAGTTGATTGAAGAAGAGATGCGTGAGGAAATGTCTTATGACCTCGAAGATGCGCCGGTAATGACACCAAAAGAAATGCTCGATCATCTCAATGGTTATGTGATTGGGCAAGAACGAGCAAAGCGTGCTTTAGCTGTCGCGGTGTACAATCACTATAAACGTATTAACTTTGGAGGAAAAGACGACGAAGAAGTTGAACTCCAAAAATCTAATATCTTGTTAATTGGTCCAACAGGTTCAGGTAAAACTTTTCTCGCTCAAACTTTAGCAAAATCACTGAATGTTCCATTTGCCATAGCTGATGCGACCAGTCTTACCGAAGCTGGTTATGTTGGTGAAGATGTTGAAAACATCTTGCTTAAACTTCTTCAAGCTAGCGATTTCAATATCGAACGCGCTGAGCGTGGTATTATTTACATCGATGAAATTGACAAAATTGCTAAAAAATCTGAAAATGTTTCTATCACCCGTGACGTCTCTGGTGAAGGTGTCCAACAAGCACTTTTGAAAATCATTGAAGGAACAGTTGCCAGTGTACCTCCACAAGGTGGACGCAAACATCCTAACCAAGAGATGATTCAAATAGATACAAAAAATATTCTCTTTATTGTGGGAGGAGCCTTTGATGGTATCGAAGAAATCGTAAAACAGCGTCTTGGTGAAAAAATTATCGGTTTTGGTACAAATAATAAAGCACTGGATGAGAGTGAATCTTACATGCAAGAAATTATTGCGGAAGATATCCAAACCTTTGGTTTAATTCCCGAATTTATTGGACGCTTACCAGTAGTTGCTGCTTTAGAACGCTTGACAGAGTCTGATCTGATCAGCATTTTGACCGAGCCAAAGAATGCTTTGATTAAGCAATACAAGCAACTTTTAAGCTATGATAATGTGGTCCTTGAATTTGAAGATGCGGCATTGCACGCGATTGCTGAAAAAGCTATTGCACGCAAAACAGGTGCTCGTGGTTTACGTTCAATCATTGAAGAAGTGATGATGGATATCATGTTTGAGATTCCAAGCCATGATAATATTGAAAAAGTGATTATTACGGAAGCAGCTGTACGTGATAAAGCAGAAGCTGAAATCATTTATCGTGAAAAATAGAAAAATGGAAAATCATGAGTGCTCATGGTTTTCTTGTTATGATTTCAAAAAAATAAACCTTGAGTTTATACCAACAGGTATGATGACAAACAAGGAAAGAGAGAAAAATGAAAATAAATCCTAATAATTTACAACTGACAATTTCCGCAGCCTCTGCTAAACAATATCCGGATACAGATATGCCCGAAATTGCACTTGCTGGACGTTCAAATGTAGGAAAGTCAAGCTTTATTAATACCTTACTTAACCGAAAGAATTTCGCCCGTACTTCAAGTTCACCAGGTAAAACACAGCTTCTTAATTTTTATAATGTGGATGACACGGTACATTTGGTTGATGTGCCCGGTTATGGCTATGCACGTGTCTCAAAGAAAGAGCGTGAAAAATTCGGCAAGATGATTGAAGAATACTTAACGACAGCACCAAATCTTAAAGCTGTTGTAGCTTTGGTTGACTTACGCCATGAACCATCGGAAGATGATAAGCTTATGTATACTTTCCTGAAATTTTATGATATTCCCGTTATTTTAGTGGCGACTAAAGCAGACAAGATTCCACGTGGAAAATGGAATAAACATGTTTCAATCATCAAAAAAGCCTTGCAGTTTGACAGTACGGATGATTTTGTCATCTTCTCTAGCTTTGATAAAACGGGGATTGATGAGGCCTGGGCAGCCATTGAACAGTATGTATAAGATTAAAATTAATAACATGAAGTTCTTTTCACATATCGGCGTTTTACCGGAAGAAAAGATTTTAGGACAAAACTTAGAGATTGATTTGATTGTAACAACGAATTTCTCCTATTCTGGTGTGGATGAGTTGGATGAGACGTTAAGCTATGTTGCCTTCTATGAAAGCATCGCTACGATTATTGAAGAATCTCGTGCAGATTTGATTGAAAAACTAGCTTTTGATATTATTCAAGCAATCAAAGAAAATAAAAAAGTTGCTACTGTAGAAGTACATATCCGCAAATTAGCAGTCCCTATTGCGGGGATTTTTGACAATGTAGAAATCGAAATGATGGGTTAAAGCAACAAACATTGAGTTTATATAGAGTATTTATGGCTTTCTAAGGGGGGAGCAGGAAGGTTATGCAAACTGTTTATTTGAGTTTAGGGAGCAATATTGGAGATAAGCAAGCTTACTTGCAAGACGCGGTGAGCTTGTTAGGGCAAAACGCTGCCATTTTAATAGATAAAAAATCAAAATTTTATCAAACATCACCTGTGGGTGGCGTGCCACAAGATGATTTTGTAAATATGGCTTTGAAGATTTCAACAAATCTGGATGCACATACTTTACTTGAGGTTATTCATGATATTGAAGCAAAGTTAAATCGGGTGCGCAAGATACATTGGGGGCCACGGACTATTGATATTGATATCCTATTTTATGGGAATGAAAAGATTTTAGAAGAAGATCTCATCGTACCTCATAAAGAGGTCTTTAATCGTCTGTTTGTTTTAGTACCTCTTATGGAAATTTTAGAGCCCAACTTTGAATATAAAGAGCAAATAAAGCAAGCCATCAGCAAGCTTAGTACCACAGAACAAACAATTTCAGAGATTTCTGAGGAGAAACCAGCTAGAGGACGTATCGAAGATGCTGTACGTGATATTTTAGCTGCTGTAGGGGAAGATCCTGAACGTGAAGGGCTTTTGGAAACACCTGCACGTGTAGCTAAAATGTATGAAGAAATTCTTTCTTCACAAAAATTGACAAAGTTCGAGGAATACAAACTCTTCAAGATTGAAACAACAGAGCAGGATCAAACAATTTTAATTAAAGATATTCCTTTTTACTCCATGTGTGAGCACCATATGCTTCCTTTCTTTGGCAAAGCAAGTGTGGCTTATATCCCAAAAGATGGAAATATCATAGGGCTCAGCAAGATACCACGTTTAGTAAACTATGTATCACATAAGCTATCCGTTCAAGAAAATATCACAAGAGATATTGCTGAAATCTTGAATGATATTTTGCAGCCTAAAGGAGTGGCTGTCGTTGTTGAAGCACGCCATATGTGTGTGGAGATGCGTGGTGTGAAAAAAGGTAACTCTCAGACTAAAACTTCATTTTTCTTAGGAGAATTTGAAGAAAATAGAGAGACGAGACTGGAATTCCTAGAAAGTTTAACTTAAGATGAAAATCATTGAGCTCAATACCGCTTCCTTTTCTTTAAAGCACATAGCCGTAAAATTTACGGACATTAGTTCTCAAGAAATGTCTCTCTTGCATAATATCTTGTTCCGTGTGGGAGCAAAGGTCCTGCTAGAAGAAAAAGAGCTAGTGGCATTCTTTACGATTTATGAGCTTTCAGAATTTATAAATATCTGGCCTTTTCCCCAAACTAAGCCTGTCTTAGAGGATATTTTTAAACGGCAAGAAATTATTTGGTCGGGGAAGAATTTTTCCTTTAACTTGACGTTAGAACCTATTATTTACGCTATTGTCAATATCACGCCAGATTCTTTTTATGATGGTGCGGAAGAAAATCTTACTATCGATTATATTTTACGTCGTGTTGAGCAGGATTTAGCAGCTGGTGCACACGTTATTGAACTTGGTGGCAAGTCATCACGTCCAGGCTATGCGGATATCTCCCCTGAAGAAGAATGGCAACGCTTGGCGCAGCCTTTAAGAAGTATTCGTAAGGCATTTCCCGAGGCGGTCATTGCAGTTGACACAGATGAGGCCTATGTGATGCAGCGTGTGCTTGATGAAGGTGCGGATATTATCAATGATATTGATGGCTTTGATCGACCAGAGAAATTAATGCTTATGCGTGAATATCAACCCGCTTTGGTAGCTATGAATAACGGTCGAGCTGGTCTTCATTATGCGGATAATGTTTATCAGGAGCTTCCAGCATATTTTGCTAACAAAAAGAAAGAATTAAATGAACTTACGGTCACAGATGCACAGATTTGTGTTGACCCAGGAGTGGGCTTTTCGGGTGGCCCAACCGGGATAGATTCACTGCAAAGACTCAAAACCACAGAACTTTTGACCACTCTCGGTTTACCCGTAATGATCGCAATATCACGGAAGTCTTTCATGACCAATCTGTTCAAGATGGAAGTTGATGAGCGTTTATTTTCAACACTAATGCTCGAAGGACAAATGATGATGGATGGGGGACGTGTTTTACGCGTACATGATGTGGAAGCGACACGCCATCTTATTGAAAATTTTAAAATTTACCAAAAATACTAATGTATAATGATTTAATAAATGAAATTTCTCTTTTGGGAAATTCAAAGAAGATTGAAAAAATAACAGAACTTCTAAAAAAGAGTGAAAATCTTAAGGGAAAGAAAAATCCAGATTTACAGTTGTCGGCATCGGCTGTCGTTTTTGATAATGAAAAGCTTTATTTTATTGAACACCCTTATCAAAAAGAACTTTTATTGCCTGCAGGTCACGTAGAAGAAGGAGAAACCCCTAAAGAAGCAGCTTGTCGTGAGTTCCATGAAGAAACAGGATTAACCGCAACGAATGGTCGTTTAATCGATATCAATATCATTGAGATTCCTTATAATGCTGTGAAAGATGAAAAAGCACACCAGCATATAGATTTCCGCTATCATTTTGAGCGTATCGAAGGTCTTGCTGAACAGGCAGAATTGCCTGTTTATTTGCTTTCTGAAGCAGAGACACCCGCGGAGTTTAAAAAATATTTTAAAGAAGGAAAAAGTAAGTAACATGGATATAGACCAAGCACTGGAATGGATTCATTCACGACTCAAATTTAATATTCGTCCCGGCCTTATTCGTGTAGAAGAACTCCTCCGTCGATTAGGTAACCCTGAAAGAGAGTTATCAATGCTACACGTTGCTGGAACGAACGGTAAAGGTTCGACAGTAGCTTTCACACGCAGTATTTTACGGCAGATGAATCTAAAGGTTGCTACATTTACTAGTCCCTTTATAGAATCATTTGGTGAGCGAATGTCGATTAACGGACTACCCATTCCAGATGAAAAATTAATTTTCTATGTGGAGCACACTAAACCATTAGTCGACCAGCTTGATGCTGATGAAAGATTTGCAGGCATCACGGAGTTTGAAATTATAACGGCCATTGCCTTGCGCTATTTTGCAGATGAAAAAGTAGATGTAGCTTTGATTGAAGTTGGCTTAGGTGGCCTGCTTGACAGTACAAATGTGATTCAACCGGAAGCCACTGCTATAACAACCATTGGTCTCGATCATATAGATATTTTGGGTTCTACTTTGGAAGAAATAGCTGCGCAAAAGGCAGGCATTATCAAGCCAGACACACCACTAGTGAGTGGCCGAATTGTGGATACGGCACTAGATGTCATCAGTCAAACGGCTTTGGAAAAACAGGCCAAGCATTATAAATTCGGCGAAGATTATCACGTTCAATTACTTGAAAATGAATCTTTTAACTATAAGGATGCAAATTTTGAATTTAAAAATCTAGAAAAATCTTTACTTGGTGTGCATCAAGTGGACAATGCAGCCCTAGCTGTTAAACTCTCACTCATCTATGCAGAGAAACGAGGACTAGATCTCACTGAAGAGAATATTCGTCTAGGCTTACGGCAAACCTTCTGGCCTGCTCGCATGGAAATGATGTGCCAGAAACCACTGACTATCTTGGATGGTGCGCATAATGTTCATGCGATGAAACGTCTTTTGGAAAATCTCAAAACAGAGTTTTCAGGACGAAAAATTACAATCATTTTTTCAGCTATAGTCACAAAAGATATTACAGAAATGATTAAAATGCTTCAAACAGTGGATAATTCTCAGCTTATACTCACAACTTTTGATTATCCTAAGTCTTTAAAAATCGAAGATTATTCTTATCTTGAAGAAAATAAAGTTGAACTGGTCCAAGATTGGAAAGCTAAATATGATGCGTTAGCAGATACATTGCAAGATGATGAAATACTACTCATGACTGGTTCTTTGTATTTCATGTCGCAAATCAGAGAATATCTACTCGAAAAGAAAAACAAAAAAGTCCTAGTGGGACTTTAGGAGGAAAAGAATTTTGATCGTTTTAGCGGGAACAATAGGTGCAGGAAAGTCAAGCTTAGCTAAAGCCTTAGGTGAGCATCTAGGTACAGAAGTGTACTATGAAGCAGTAGACAACAATCCAGTGCTTGATTTGTACTATCAGGATCCTAAAAAGTATGCTTTTTTATTACAAATATATTTTTTAAACAAGCGTTTTGAATCAATAAAAATGGCTTATACTCAAGAAAACAATATACTTGATCGTTCGATATTTGAAGATGAACTTTTTCTGACTCTTAATTATAAAAATGGAAATGTAACAAAAACCGAATTAGAAATCTATCAAAATCTTCTCAATAATATGTTGGAAGAAATTGAGGGAATGCCTAAAAAACGCCCCGATTTACTTGTTTATATCGATGTTAGTTTTGAAACAATGCTCTCACGGATTACCCAACGTGGACGGAGCTTTGAGCAAATTGATGAACAACCAGGGTTAAAAACCTACTATCAGCAAGTCCATCATGAATACCCGAGCTGGTATGATGCTTATGATATGTCTCCTAAAATACGTGTGAACGGAGATGTGCTAGACTTCGTAAATAATGAGAAAGACTTGGAAGAAGTACTCAGACAAGTGGATCAAGAATTAATTAAACTGGAGTTAAAATAAACCGTGAGGTTTATTTTTTTATAAGTTCACTTCAACTATACCAATTACGAGTTTAATATTCTTGACAAATACAAAGCTTTATATTATCATATTCTTATTGACAAAAAATAAAGGAAATCTAGCTATACCAATTTAGTTAGTGGAGAAATTAATATGTGTGGTATCGTAGGTGTTGTCGGAAGTCGTAATGCAACAGACATTCTAATGCAAGGTCTTGAAAAACTTGAATATCGTGGTTATGATTCAGCAGGAATCTTTGTCAACGACGGTGAAGGAAAAGTAAACCTTGTCAAGTCAGTCGGTCGTATTGCAGACTTGCAGGAAAAAATTGGAGATAGTGTTATAGGATCAACTGGTATTGGACATACACGTTGGGCTACACATGGTAAACCAACAGAAGACAATGCCCACCCTCATACTTCAACTTCAGGTCGCTTTGTTTTGGTACATAATGGTGTGATTGAAAACTTCTCAGAGATTAAAGACGAATACCTTGCCGATGACGTATTTATCGGTCAAACAGACACAGAAGTTGCGGTACATTTAATTGCTAAGTTCGCTGAAGCAGAAGGACTTTCTGTACTTGAGGCTTTCAAAAAGGCTTTGTCCTTTATTGAAGGTTCATATGCCTTTGCATTGATGGATGCTGAAGATGCAGATGTCATCTATGTAGCAAAAAACAAATCACCATTACTTATTGGTCTTGGTGATGGTTATAATATGGTTTGTTCTGATGCTATGGCTATGATTCGTGAAACTTCGGAATTCATGGAAATACATGACAAAGAGCTTGTTATTTTGACAAAAGATAAAGTAGAAGTAACTGATTATCAAGGTAATAAAGTTGAACGTCAAAGCTATACAGCTGAATTGGACCTTTCAGATATTGGTAAAGGAACTTACCCTTACTATATGCTCAAAGAGATTGATGAACAACCAACTGTAATGCGTAAATTGGTTTCAACATATACTGATCAAGAAGGACAGTTAACTGTAGATAAAGAGATTGTAAATGCTGTTCAAAAGGCCGACCGTATTTATATCATTGCTGCTGGAACGTCACTTCATGCAGGATATGCTTCAAAGCAGATTCTTGAAGAATTGACACATACACCCGTTGAACTCGGAGTGGCTTCTGAATGGGGCTACGGTATGCCATTGTTGAGCAAAAATCCTTTATTTATTTTCCTTTCACAATCTGGCGAAACAGCGGACAGCCGTCAAGTGCTGGTAAAAGTAAATGAGTTGGGTCACCCGAGCTTGACTGTCACAAACGTTCCAGGATCAACTTTGTCACGTGAAGCGACATATACAATGCTTATTGGTGCAGGTCCTGAAATTTCAGTTGCCTCAACGAAAGCTTATACAGGTCAAATCGCAACTTTAGCTTTCTTAGCTAAAGCTGTAGGAGATGCTGATCAAAACCCTAAATCTCTTGCTTTTGATTTGGTTAAAGAATTTTCCCTCGTTGCGCAGTCTATTGAGTCAACTCTTTCAGAGAAAGAATTGGTTTCAGATGTTGTAGCAAAACTCTTACCAGAAGCACGAAATGCTTTCTACATCGGACGTAAACAAGATTATTTTGTCTCTATGGAAGCAAGCTTGAAATTAAAAGAAATTTCATATATCCAATGTGAAGGCTTTGCAGCTGGAGAGCTTAAACACGGAACAATTTCGTTGATTGAAAATGGTACACCTGTAATTGCACTTATTTCAAATAATGAAGAAGTTGCAGCACACACGCGTGGCAATGTTATGGAAACTGTAGCACGTGGAGCCGCAGCTATCACAATTGTTGAAGAAGGAGTTGCGCGTGAAGGTGATGATATCGTGATTAATAACGTTCACCCTTATCTTTCAGCTATCTCAATGGTTGTCCCTACACAACTTATTGCATATTATGCGACAGTACAACGTGGGCTTGATGTTGATAAGCCACGTAATCTTGCTAAGGCCGTTACGGTTGAATAATAAAAAGTGGATTGTTATAATCCACTTTTTTTCTTACCACAAACAGCAGTGATACCTAATGATTTTTTACGTATAAACAAGTAAGGAGAAAGATGTGTATCAGATAAAAGAAGAAGATTATCCATTGAAACCTCGTGAGCGGCTGGTTATTTTGGGTTCAGAAAAACTCAATGAACAAGAGCTATTAGCCATTTTACTAAGAACGGGTAGTAAAAGAGAAAATGTCCACGAACTTGCTTACCGTGTGCTAAATACTTTTCATAGTTTAGAAGCATTTCGTCGTGCTTCTTTAAGTGAATTAAAGGCTATACCAGGTATTGGACCCGTAAAAGCAGTAGAAATTCGTGCTATGGTTGAGCTGGGCAAGAGAATACATACCACGGAGAGAAAAAGATATGGTCAGGTGGTGGGTACTCAGCAATTTGGGTTGAGCCTAGCAGCTGAGATGTCTGATTTAGATCAAGAAAATTTAGTGGCTATTTATTTAGATGGTCAAAATAATATAATCCAAAAAAGAACTATTTTTATTGGTGCCGTCAATCATTCGATTGCTCATCCGCGTGAGATTTTACATCATGCAGTTAGAAATCTTGCGGTAGGAATGATTATTGCACATAATCACCCCTCAGGCTTGACTCGTCCCAGTCAGCAAGATAAGCTTTTTACGCATAAAATCAGAGAAGCGTGTGAAAATTTAGGTATACACCTTTTAGATCATATTATCACGGGCCATGATTCTTATCTAAGCTTTAGAGAACAAGGACTTTTATAAAATTAATTGATTTCTCCGAAAACCAGAAGAATAGCGTCATTAAAAGACAGTCAAGAGGTTTGTTTTCGTAATAATTCAAAACATTATTTACTTTTTTTCTAAAAAGTGCATTTTTACGACTCTATTTTTCAGCTATTAATAAGTAGATTAAGAAAAAAAGCAGTGTATCTGGAAAGAGAAAATGTTTAACATTCTGAACTCTGCTGAATTCTAATTGCTAAAAGAAAAAATTATGCTAAACTATACACTGTAATTTTCTTTTATATTATTATATTAGAAATACAGGAAGTAAAAATATAATTCCACCGGGAATAACGTTCAAGCGTTTTAAACAATTCTTTAAGTTTGAGAAGGAATGTTTAATTCACTTGTTTTTTTTTAAGGAGGAGAAATGAGTTATATTAAGTATGGGGAATCTTTTAGACAGTTACGGAAGCAACATCATAAAACTTTGGAATATTTTGAAAGTCTAGGCATCTCGAAAGGCACTTTGTCTCAATTCGAGAATGGAAAAACATTGCTTTCTTTTGATAAATTAGATATGGCACTCCAAAAAATGAATGTGACAATGACTTCTTATATTCTTATGATTAATAATCGTGAGTCAGAATACTTTATCATGCAATTTTTAGAAATTGAACATGCTTACATGACAAGAAATAAGGTTAAGCTCAAAAAGATTTATCATGATAATATATATTATGATATTGAGGAGGATTATTTTATTGCCTTGGCTGCGAAAGCCTGCTACGAGCAGCTTACTGCTGAGGAAAAGAAACAGCTTGAATGTTTTTTCAGCAGTTGTGAGATGTGGAGCAGGTATGAACTTAATTTATTTATAAATACGATGTACCAAATCAATCAAAAACTTTTATTTTCAACAATTAGCCAATTAAGCTTAGATAAATATAATTATCTGCGAGAACGTTGCGAATATAGGCAGCTTTTTGCACGAATTATTATAAAAAGTATATTATTATTAGTCCACCAAGGAGATCAAAAGAAGTCAGAAGATTTAATAAAATATTTAAAAACGTTACCTCCAACTTTTGATATAACCGAGAAAGTGATGGGGATGTTCCTACGAGGCTGCTGGATTTACAAATTTGAAGACAATCAGATGGGAAATAAGATAGTCAGACGCTCCTTACGTATAATGTTAGATGTTGAAGCAGTTGATTTAAAAAATATAATGGAGTATTATTACAAGAAAATGATTCATGGAAAAACACAAAGTTATTTATAAGCAATTCTACAGTGATGTTTTCTTCACTGTATTTTTTATATTCTATTTGTCTGAATTTTCAAATAATCTTTTTCTCAATCTTCAGCTTTTGCCGTACTTTTAAATATAACAAGTATTTTTGAGATATCGCTTTGTTTAGAAAGCTAAACAAAGCCGTTTTGGCATTGAGTTTTACAAAAATAGACGGTATAATACAACCGATTAAGTTAGATTAAAGACTTTGTCAATTTAATCAACTTGAGAACTTATACAAAAAAGAGGTAAAAATGAAAAAATCTTACAAGCACAAACTCATCGTTGGTTTAGCTTTAACCACACTTGCTGGAACAAGCGCAATCAGTTTATCAGCTCCTGCATTTTTAGACAACGTCACAGTTGCTCATGCGGATTCACAAGCTATTTCTGATAATACTTCTAACCGTTCAATCACTTTGACAAAGTATGCTATCCAAAATGAAGGACAGCTGGGTGCTCCTGGGGATGGTACAAAATGGGACAATCCAGATAACTTAGCAACTTTGAAAAATGTTAAGTTTAAGCTTGTGCGTGTAAAAGCTTTGGACGGGGGACAACCTTTAGTTGATGCTACAACAGCAGTTGAAGGAACAGATTACAAAATTGATACAGACTTTACCCCAATGGAAGCTACTACAGATGCGAATGGTCAATTGACTTTTGACTTAGGTAAAGGAAAAGCAAACGATGGTATCTATATGCTGGTCGAAGAGGATTCAACTGGAGTAATCAATAACACCACAGGAGCCGCTACAACAATTAAATATAAAGCCATACCAGCTTTCATTTATGTGCCAATGACGAACCGTCAAACACAATCTGGTTTGATTTATGATGTGAATGTTTATCCTAAAAATGAAGAAGATACACCACTTAATCCCGTTAAAACAATTGATGGAACAAATGGTGAATCGCTCGTAGCTGGTCAAGTTTATGAATGGGATGCTGCTTTTGATATCAACCCTTCTGATATCTTTTATACCGCAACAGAAGATAGCTTTATCGAAGGGTTAGATCCAAATACAGACTATACTGGACCTGGTTCAACAGGTGGTCATGTTCATAAAGGTGATAAGGTTTATATGGATTAGCTGAAGGTTAGTGATAACTTGAATCCAAATCAAGATCTTCTTTCTGTGGATATGCAAGTGAAAGATAAAGATAATAACTGGGTATCACTTGAGCAAGGTAAAGATTATACATTTCTAGATGGCGCAAATGAAATGAAACCTGCAGGGAAAAATACAGTTCAATTGACCCAAAGTGGAATGGAAAAAGTAGGGAAGATGACAGGCGCAACACAAATGCGCGTAGTTTATAAAGCACAAGTTAATGAAGGATGGGATGGAGAGATTAAAAATACCTTTTCTGTAGATGATAAATCTCCAGGTCTCAAACCAGATCATGATACTAACCCAGATATACCGAAATACTATGATGGTGGGTTTGATCTTCATAAAGTAGATGAAAATGGTGATAACTTATCTGGTGCAGAATTCTATATTGCAACATCCGAAGAGAATGCCCGTGCAGGAAAATATCTTGCTTCAGATGACAAGTCTTATGCCGAAGGAACTGATTTGCCTGAGGGTGTACATTTCTTAACAACAACTTCAGATGCTCAAGGACATGCCAACTTTGATGGTTTGCCATTGACATGGTACGAAGATGTTAACGGTAATGGTAAGCAAGATATGGATGGGACAGAACCAACCTTTGCAGATGCAGATATCCAACGTGATTATTGGGTAGTAGAAACAAAAGCACCATCAGGTTACGAATTGGTGAAAGATCCAATCAAAGTGACTGTCAACTTAAACACAGCATCAGACACAAGTTGGGAAGCAACGGTTGAAAACAAAAAACAATCCGATCTTCCATTTACAGGTGCCAAAGGTACAACATTGATGGTAAGTATTGCGATTGGTGCTATTGCACTGGGAACAGCCGCGGTTGTAATTGACAAAAAACGTCGTCAAGCATAATTAGATTCAGGTAATAGGCGGATAGAGACAGCTCTAGCCGTCTGATTGCTTACTAATCACCAAGAAATATATAGCTTTTAGTTCATACTAAAAATATTATTATTTTTTGAATGATGGAAAAGGATGAAGAATGAATCTTACAAGAAAACGTATGAAAAAATTTATAATGGGACTGGCTGCTTTTGTCTTAGTTTTGAATAGCTTTGTTCCTATTTTTGCGGAAACGATTGACGATTCTGCTGCAGTTACTCCCGTAAAAGAGACAAATTTTTTCCCACAGGTAACAACACCAAGAATACAGATAAGCCCTAATGATCCGTTCTCTTATGTGAATAATGCCTCGGGAATCTATCCAACGAATCATACTCAAAATTATGCAAGCAGCCAAAGCTCAGACAATATCCAAAACTTTGATTTTAGTAAAGAAAGCACTGAAGTTACAGCGACTGAAAATGTTTTAGGTACTGGAAGTATGAACTTTGACAATGGGTATCATTCTTATAATGACGCTTATATTAAGAAAATAGTAATACCAACAGACGACCCAAACAACTTTAAAATTCAGTTGGATGTTATCGGTAAAGTTTTGAAAGAAACCCAACCTGTCGACATTGCTTTAGTTTTGGATAAATCCTCTTCAATGAATGAAGGGATAGATTGGGGAACATCGAAGTGGGAACAATTGCATGATGCTGTTCAAGGTTTTTCTAGTCAATTACTCTCTTCTAACAATGGAGCGATAAGACTGGGCTTGGGCGCATTTGGATCTGAAGAAGATGCGAGTGTTTTTGCTGAAATCAGTAAATTCTCAACAGGAAGTGCTTTTACAGATAACTCCACACAACTTATGAGTCAGAGCATCATTAAAGATAATCCTCGGAGAAATTCTGCTACACCTACTTTTATGGGTGTGGATGCTGGATATAAAATGTTAAATGATCCCAAATATGGTGCCCGAAGTGATGCAGCAAAAGTACTGATCATATTAACCGATGGTTTACCAACTTTCTATCCAAATACTCAAAATTATAATAATGGATTGGACTCAAATGGAATAAACATTCAAGCAGCAAGAGATAAAGATGAATATACTTTATCCAATGGCTGGACCAATTATTTCAGAGGTGATGGGAAGACTACGTCTTGGAATACGGATGAATGTATCCCCCCAACGATTAATTACATTGAAAAGCAAAACAATAGGTTTGCAGGTATCACAAAATACTCGATTGGTTTTGGTACAGACCGTGATGCCTTTAGTGTACTAGAAGCTATGGGGAAGAATGGACATTACTCGGCCGCTAATGAAGATGACTTAATCGATGCACTAAACCAGTTAAAACACAGACTTTCTAATTCAATACAAAATGGTATCGTTACTGACCCAATGAGTCAATACGTAACATATAAAGGCCATCCCGAACTTTCTGCTTTGAAAGTAGAAAATAGTGTCTTAACAGAAATCAAAGAAGGGAGTGGAAACTTTCCCTCCTATGCTTCCGACGTACAAGTCGTACCAGAAAATAATCAAGTCACTTTAAATTCATTAAACTTTGGAGGAACGGAGACAGAAAAAGATGGTATCCGACTGACATATAATATTGAATTAAAAGAAGAATATCGAGATGGCAAATTTTATCCTGCAAATGATGCAACCTATTTGCTCAACCAAAAAACACCTGAAACAACTACAGATTATTTTGCGGTTCCTTCTATTGAGGCTTTTTCTAAGCCCAAACCCTTAAATCCACCAGTTAAATATGTCAGTGATTCTGATGAGACACTCGTAGATGCGGATACTTTAACAGATATTCATGAAAAATATCTTTATACTTTAGAAGGAGAGTTTTTAGAACTTCCTACTTATGATGAAACGAAAGCCCTTAAAGACTGGAAACTCACGGATAGGACACCTACAGGGATTACTTTTGATGCTCTATCTACCATCAAAGCATATGCTTGGGATGGTATTAGTAAAGGAGAAAATCTGACAGCAAGTTTTGATTACAGTAGTGACAAGGGTGTATTGACCATAAAAGCGAAACCAGAGTTACTTAAAGATCCTCAGATGTATGAAAAAATCCACAAAGTACGCTTTGAGATTGGTGCACGTGTCACTGATGAAAGTAAAGTTGAACGCGATGCAAAAGGTAAGGTTCATATTGTCAATAATACGGAGCAATCGGGTCATTACTATGACGATACGACTTTTGATGATACAAGTAACGATGTCGTGACCACTGTAGACAAAAATACAGAAAATGCTTTGAAGGTTTCCAAAACAGTTGACAAAAATCTGACTGAAAATGGAACTGTTGATCCTGTAGATGCAACAAAAAGTCGTCTACAACCGCTTACTTATACGATTAATGCAGAAAATACCAGTCGAACATCAAATATGGATAAAGTCCGTATTTTAGATGTTTTACCTTTCAATAAGGACGATCGACAAACGATTTTTAATGCTCAAGGTAAGGCACAGGTGCTTTCAGCTCAGCTGGTGGATACAAATGGTCAACCTGTCCCAGACGCTCAAATCTACTATAAAGATCCAAGCAAGGCAGAAACAAATACAAAATTAGACCCCAATACTTTGCCAAGGGATGCTAAAGATTTGGCAGCTCAAGGCTGGTTGAAATATGCCGGAACAGATGCCTCTGTATTAGAAAAAACATCTGCCATTTTGGCAGATGTGGACAATATTCCTGCAAATACAAAATTTTCTTTGAAAATAACAGTGAAACATACAGATAATATTGGTGCAGATTTAATTAATAATGCGACAGTCAACTCAATTGTCAATCAGAAACAGACCACAAACAATGTCGAGACCAAAATTTATGGGCGCGCTTTGTCAGGTTATGTTTGGTATGACGATAATTACAACGGACTTAAAGATGATGCGGAAGCACCAGTTAAGGACATCTCCGTAAAACTTTACCGTACAAGCTTGGAAAAGCCAAATTATAAAGACCAATTAGTTATGCAGAATGTTAAAGGCGAAAAATTCGTCGACAGTAAAGGTAACTCCTTAATCAAGACGGATGATAAAGGTTTTTATGTATTTAAAAACTTGTCTGAAGGACACTACATTGCTGAATTTGAAATCAATGGGCAGCTACAAACAAAAGAATACCAAGTCACTAAATTTATGGCTGATACTTCTCATTCAGATGCCAAGAACTCGAAAGTAAAAGCAGAAGATAACCGAATCACAAGCCAAACCCCAGCAACAAACTCTGATTGGAATGATTTTGGTGCAACACTGAAAGATCTTGACACCATCATTCAACCTAAAGAAGGCTTGCAAGAACTGCCTTACAATAACTTAGGTCTTAATCGCTCAGCACATTTGGATATCTTTAAAAAGAACTTGTTCGGCCAAGGACTAGCTGGTGCAAAGTTCGCCATTTATCGTGGTTCTTTAAAAGAAATTCCAGCAGAGGGCGAACAAGACTCCAACTTTATTGGAACTTATGAAACGGATAATACAGGGCATCTGAATGTGAAACAAAATCTTTTTGCTGGCTATGATGCAAATCACAATCCTCTTTCGCAAGAATATACGGTTTTTGAAATCAAGGCCCCGGATGGGTATGAGCTTTTGAAAACTCCTGTTAAATTTACAGTAGACGAAGGTAACCAAACAATCAACCTCAAAATCAAAGACGATGCCGAATCCATCTTACCTTACACAGGAAGTAAGGCAGGTATGGCGCTCTTGATTGCACTAAGTCTTGTCGTCCTTGGCTTGCTTGGAGTGGGGTATCGACATGTAAAGAATAATAAGGAGGCGGCTTAAATTGAAAAAATATATTTTTACTATAGCAGCTGCTTTGTCTCTTTTCCTAATACTAGGGTTATCACAAAATGTTGATGCACAAGAAAATACTGGAAGCTACGGCATCCATATTATTAAATATAATCTAAAGGGAAACCAAGAAAACCAGTTATCACATGATGGTACACCTGTAACTAACGGAACAGAAGACCTTCAACGCCTTGCGAATGTGCAATATACGATTACGCGCATGAGCAAAACAGAATCAAATACTTATGTTATCACCAAAGGTGCTGATGCCTTTAGTCAAACAGTAACAACTAATGCTCAAGGTGAAGCCGAACTAACAGGACTAAAACGTGGGGTGTACCAAGTTACCGAACTAAAAAGTGAGCAAGTACCTGTACCAATGTCCCCTGTACTAGTTTCTCTGCCGATGCAAAATGCGAGTGGATTGATCAACGAGGTCTATATCTATCCAAAATCAAGCATGGTTTTACCAGATACGCCTCAAATTCCTGATAGCAACCTGCCTGATAAATTACCAAATACAAGTGGTAGTATCGGCTCTTATCAAATAATCATGGCCATGATAAGTGTGCTTATAATCGTGGGGTTTGGTGGTCTCTGGTGGACGAAAAAGACAAACTAATATAGGTACAATTAATTAAATAGTTTTTGAGGAAAGTAAGATTGAAGTAGAACGCAAACAGTCATGTATGCCAAGCTTCAATCTTATATTTTTTCAGAAAAAAAGTATTTTGACTGATAATTGGAGAAGAAATTGTTTAAGAAACAAAAGAATATAAGGGATAAGGCTGTCCCTCCAAGTCAAGAGAGACGAAAAGTTTCTCCCCTGCTTATTTTTGCCTTTTTACTGATTTTCATTGGTGTGGGTATTCTTATCTATCCCATCATTGGAAATTATATGGCTAACCAACAACGCTCGGTCGCCACCAGTAGTTACAATGACAGTCTGAAAAAGATGAGTCAAAAAGAGCGCAAGCAGCAGTGGGCTTTAGCTAAAAAATACAATCAATATATCTTTGATCGTCAAGAAGGTAAAGTAGGACATCCAGTAGATTATAGTAAAGTTATTTCTAACGGAAATCCTCCCGTAATGGGTACGATTGACATACCAGCTATCAATGTCAACAATCTCCCTTTTTACCATGGAACGTCTTACGGTACTTTAGATAAGGGTGTGGGGCACTTTGAATCCTCTTCGGTACCTATCGGAGGAAAGAATACGCGCGCTGTTCTCAGTGGGCACAGTGGTTTAGAGAACCAAGTCCTCTTCACAGATATCCGTAATCTAAAAGAAGGAGATATCTTCTTTATCAATATTTTAGGAAAAAAATTAGCCTATGAAATTGACTCTTTTCAAGAAGTACTCCCCCGTGAAGTCGATAAGGTAAAGATTATACCAGGCGAAGATCGTGTAACTCTTTTAACGTGTACACCGCCAGGTATTAATACCTATCGCCTACTTGTGAACGGCAAACGCATCCCTTATAAAGAAGCAATCTCTAAGAAGACAAGCAAGCGCAATATATGGACCTATCAAACGGTAGTGATGGGCTCTCTTGGACTTTGTTTTCTCTTATTTGTTATACTTTTTCTGCTCTATCGTATCTTCTTGAAACAGTCTCACAAAACAGATCCAGAAGTTTCTGCACGCGCCATGAAACGTATACGCCGTTTGATAATGGTGACACGTGGTATGTTTGTTGTTATGCTGGTGATTATGATTTCAATTTTAGCTTTGGCTATTTATGGATATTTTCGTATGCAGACACCTTCCTCTCTACCCACTATTAATGTGGGAAAGCAACACGAATTGGCCGCATATAATCCAGATAAGATACTCAAAGGAGATTATGATGAAAGTAAAATTGCGAGTGTCAATGTGAGTAATTTTGCCGAAAGCAGGAAAGAACTACAACATACAGTAAATGAGAGCGGCATAGGAAAGCTTTATATTCCAAAAGAAGAAGTGAGTTTGCCTATACTGGCTGGGCTAAGTCAAACCAACTTGATGTCTGGTGCTTCAACCTATCGGCAAGGGCAAAAGCTGGGAAAAGGGAACTATGTTCTCTTGGCTCATAACATTTACAATGTCAATACAAACACGAACGTAGATGTACTTTTTAATCGAATCAGCAATCTCACCAAGGGTGATAAAATCTATGCGACTGATTTTCAAAACCTTTATGAATATCAGGTAATCAAGAATGAAGTGATTAAAGACACACAAGTTGATGTGGTGAAGAGCAAAGTTAAAGGCCCCCCAATCCTCACCCTGATTCGTTGTGAGGGCAATGTAGGTACCATCTATCGCCGTCTAGTACAAGGACGGTTAACAAAAATAGCACCCTTGAGTCTTAGAAATAGCAAAGCAATGAACTTAAGGATGACAAGTAAGGTTAGAGGTGATGATCTGATAAAGAAGAATCCAATCTCTCAGTTTGAACAGCTGGCGATGGATTTAGCGGCTCATATTATAGCGGATCCAATGCAAGTGATGATACCCTTCTTTCTCCTTTTAGTAATGCCTATTTTATTTCTTAACTTTATTTAAAGTATAAAAAACATATATATAATAGTAGAGAGGTGTGGATAGTAATAATAAGAGTTTATTATAGAGCAAAGTGTAAATCCAGCAAGAAAGCTTTGATGTGGTTTGACAAGTACGGAATAAAGATTGAGAAACGAAATTTGAATCAAATCACAATAGATGAGCTGATAAATCTATTGGCACTCACAACTGATGGAACGAAAGAATTATTTAAAAATCCAGAAAAAAATGGCTGGAAAAACGAAAAATTATTATTAAGTCTAGAGGATATGGACTTAAAGAGTGCTTTGCTCTATCTAAAGATGAATACTTTTCTTTTTAAAAGCCCTATTATTTTAGATGAAGATAATTACTTAGTTGGCTACAACTCTGATGAAATTCGACGTTTTTTTCCAAAAGAATACCGAAAATTTTTATCAGATTTTTAATATTAATGCTGGGTTATGAAAACACATAAAAAGCATGGCGATTAGTACCATGCTTTTTGTGTGCTTTACTTAATATTTTTATTTGACATGAAGAACAAAAGAGTTTGAAGTTCTTTCGTCAAGTCAATCGACTGGACAACGACATCTTCGGGTACCTGTAAACGTAAAGGTGAAAAATTAAGAATACCTTTAATTCCAGCATTTACCAAGATATCAGCAACTTCTTGTGCATTTTCTTTGTTCACCGAAATAATTGCTGTTTTGATTTTTGAGTCTTTGATGTTTTCCGAAAAATCTGCAATATCGTAGATAGGAATACCAGTAGAAGTTGTTGTACCTACGAGAGGATTTTCTGGTATATCATAAGCTTGAGTTACACGCATTTTGTTGCGGTTTTGGAATTGATAATTAATCAAGGCACGTCCAAGATTACCCACACCAACGAGGGCGATATGCGTTTCTTGATCTTGTCCGAGTAATTCTCCAAAGAAATCACGCAAAGCGCGTGTTTCATAGCCATAGCCTCGACGTCCCAGCTCACCAAAGAGTGAAAAATCGCGACGAATCGTCGCCGCATCAACACCAATTTTTTCAGAAATAAGTTGTGAGTTTGTGCGTGTAACTTGTTCATCAACTAAAAGTTTGAACAAGCGATAGTATTGAGGCAAGCGTTTTGCGGTTGCCTTAGGTAATTGTTTATTAACTTGGGAGCCAGCCATGTTATCTCCTTTACATAGTCTTTGTGAATATTTTACCTTTTTTTAGGTTAGCTTGTCAAACAATTCTTTTCACAATTACGCGGATAGAGCAAGTTTGTGAAAAAATGGAAGATATTGGAGCAAAATAAAAAGTCCGCATTCCATCCCTCGTTGATAATCTCTTTCTACTCTGACAGTTTTTAATCACAGGTCATAGCCATAGATTGGCATTTTTTTATTTGACAATATTAAAATAAAGGAGTACTCTATATATGTAAATAAAACATGTTTAATTTACATATATAGAAAGAAGGACTAAAAATGAAAAAATTCTCTACATTAGAAGACTTTATCGGCTCACACTTAATTTACACTTATGACAATGGCTGGGAATACGAAATTTATATTAAAAATGAAAAAACTATCGACTACCGTATTCATGGTGGGATGGTTGCTGGCCGCTGGGTAAAAGAACAAGAAGTTGATATCGTGATGCTTACGGAAGGTATTTATAAAGTTGCTTGGACCGAACCAACAGGAACAGATGTTGCTTTAGACTTCATGCCAAATGAAGAAAAAATGCATGGTATGATTTTCTTTCCAAAATGGGTACACGAACATCCAGAAATTACCGTTTGTTTCCAAAACGATTTTATCGATGTGATGCATGAATCACGTGAAAAATACGAAACATATCCAAAATATTTAGTCCCAGAATTTGCTACAATTACTTATATTGCGAATGCCGGCTCAAATAATGAAGATGTCGTTGCCGAAGCACCATATGAAGGGTTGCCAAATGATATTCGTAACGGTAAATACTTTGATGAAAATTACCAAAAAGTAAACAAATAAGAAATAAAAAAGATGAAAATATTCATCTTTTTTATTTCTAATCTAAGAGTGTTTATTTCAACATTATTCCGTTATAATAGAGGTTATATTTACAATTTCTGAAAATTGGGTTATTATGGAATAAGGGAGAAATAAAATGGCCAGTGAAGATAAACTGTCTTATATTATTCTGGGGTTGTTGAAGCATGAACCCTTAACAGGATATGATTTAAAGAAAAATTTCGAAAGTGAAGTAGGCGAGTTTTGGCAAGCAAATACCGGACAAATTTATCCGACATTAAGGAAGCTCTTTGATGCTGAAGCAGTAGATTATGATGTCGAAATTGTCGGTGCCAAATTAAAGAAAAAAAAGTATCATATCACGGATAAGGGATGTGAAATGTTTGACCAATGGATTCAAACGCCTGCTGAACTCTATGCCTTTCAAAAAGATGAATTTATGTTGCGCTTGTACTTTTTGAAGAATGCCGACGATGTCCGACTCATTGATTTAATTAATGAAGAAATAGAAGTACATAAGAAAAAACTGAACTACCTTCTGCAACGTCAAAAACTTGTCTTTGGAGGAGATGATCCTGAAGAAAAAAATGGACATTTTTTAGTTTTAGATTTTGCTATCCAAAGAGAAAACTTTCGGCTTGATTGGTTAAAGAGCATTAAAAAAAGTCAAGTTAAGCGCGAGAGTTAGGGACAGTACTGCCGTAAGTTCCAAGAGTACATAAATAAAGGTATCTAGGTTTCTAGTGCTTTTTTCATAAAAAAGAGGAACTAAAGCTTTCTCGTATACAAAAATATTGTAGCAAGGAGTAACAGTAAATTTTTTGCTATAACTGATATTTTCTAAGAAAAATGAAATATAAAGGAGATAATCTATTGACGGTAAATCTTATAATAATAGTATTAATGATTGCTTTTACAGCTTTCTTTGTTGCATCTGAATTTTCTTTAGTGAAAATACGTAAAAGTCGTTTAGAAACACTGGCAGCTGAGGGCAACAAACAAGCAAAATTAGCTATTGTTGTTGTGGAGCATCTGGATTCTTACCTGAGTGCCTGCCAGCTAGGGATAACACTGACTTCTTTGGCTATTGGTTGGGTTGGAGAAAGTACGATTCATGCCTTGCTTGCACCTGTGATACACTACCTCCCACTGCCCAATACTATTGCAGAAAGCTTTTCCATCGTTCTTGCTTTCTTGCTGATTACTTTTGTTCATGTGGTGATTGGTGAATTGATTCCGAAGTCGCTCAGTATTTCTAAGACAGAAGCAGTTGTCTTAGCAGTTGTGAGACCTTTACACTTTTTCTACAAGGCCACCTATCCATTTGTTTGGCTTTTGAATATATCCGCAAGCTCGATCGGGAAAATCTTTAATCTCAGCCTAGCGTCGGAAGGAGAAGAAACCCATTCAGAAGAAGAACTCCTTTTGATAGCCAACCAAAGCTTTGCTAAAGGTGAAATTAACGAAAAAGAATACGAGTATCTCAATAAAGTTTTTGAATTTGACGACTTATTAGCTAAAGAAATTATGGTGCCTCGTCTCGATATGGAAACAATAGCTTCAGACAAAACGATAAAAGAAGCTCTTGAGTTTGCAATCGAAAAAGGGCACACGCGTTTTCCAGTGATTGGCAAGTCTAAGGACAACATCTTAGGCTATGTGACGCTTCAAGCTTTGATTAAAGAGTATCTGGTGTCGCCAATGCAAAAAGTGCATACTATTGCTCAGGCTCCTATTGTCTTTATCGATACTATTCCCGTAAAATTCTTGCTCTCGCAAATGCAAAGTGAACATAAACATTTTGCGATTTTATCCGATGAGTATGGAGGAACCAGCGGTTTAGTAACTATTGAAGATATCCTAGAAGAACTCGTCGGCGATATTCAAGATGAGCAAGACCATGAAGAAGAAAATATTGTCGAGGTCGAACCAGGAATTTATCATGTCAAAGGAAAAACTCCCTTATCCGAAATTGAAGATAAGTTTGACACGGATTTCGATAATCCATCGGCAAGCAATACTATCAGTGGTTATATCATTAATGTTTATCTGGAAAACAGAGAAGAACTTGACGTGGGAAGTACTAAAGTTTTGAATGATCTAAAGATAAAGATTCTGGAAATGGACAGAGTGACACCAAGTGAGTTAGAGATAACCAAAGTATAGCTCCTCTCGTCGATTATGATAATATAAAAAGTTTACATCAAAAAAAAAAAAGAACCTCCTAAAATAGACACTATAGAAAAGCCTATGGTCATCTGTTTTAGGGGGTTCTTTTTTGTATGTCTAAAAAATAAATTTATCAAATCATTCATCTAAATCATCAAGGAGCTGTATCAGCTGTTGAATATCTTGATTAAGAATGGCGCTTTTTAAATAAGCATATTGAACATGGAAGATTTGCTTATCTTCAGGTATAAGAGGTATTTTTATGAGACTATCCATATCCGCAAAAGGAAGGAAGTCGGTCATCAAGGTAATGCCCACATTGGATTTTACGAGTTGCCCAATAGTTTGGATATCGGAAAAGTTAAAAAGAATTTTTGCTTTTTTCTTATATTTTTCATTAAGCTTTTGAAAAGCCTCCATGTGCACGAAGCTTTCATCAAGGAGTATAAAAGGGTAATCGAGCGTATCCTTAAAAGAAATCTCCTTGCGCGTGGCTAGCGGGTTATCTTTCGAGACAAAGATGTAAAACTCACGTTTGTAGAGAAGCTTCACGAAAAGATTAGGATGCATGAGAGGAACAGTGCTTCCGATAAGGCTAAAATCAATGTTGCCAGAAATGAGCTTAGTCAAAAGTTTTTCGGAACCTCCAGACACCAAGTCAAAGTTAGACAAAAAACTCATCGCCTCTTTATCATTCAACAGTTCCGCGAGAATTTTTGCTCTGATAATCGGCGGAAAACCAATATGGGTTTGCTTTTTGCGAGAATGTTCAATAGCCTTCTCGGTCAGAGACAACTCTTCTAAAATGCTTTCGACATGGGTTTTTAGGATTTTTCCTTCATCCGTCAAAACAACGGTTCGATGCGAACGATCTTTGTGTATTAAATTACAGTTATAATATTGTTCCAATCTCTTTACGGCATAGGTAATGGTAGGTTGGCTTACTCCAAAATGATTAGAAACAGCAGTAAAAGACAATAAATCGCCTAAGGCATTAAAATACTCGAAATCATGCAAGTTCATTAGTTTCATCGCTCCTTTAACCTCTATATTTTATCACAAGTGAGGCGGTTTGTTATAAATAATATTTATCATAATCTACGAGTTTGACTATAATTTTTTATAAGTATTAAAATAAATCTTGTAAGAATTTCTTATATTAATAATAAATTTGGAGGACGTACGAATGCGTGCACATGAAATTTTAAATAATCCTTTCTTAAATAAAGGAACAGCCTTTACTATGGAAGAACGTAAAGAGCTTGGCTTGATTGGTCTTTTACCCCCTTATATTCAAACAATTGAAGAACAGGCAGAACAAGCCTACCAACATTACTTGGAAAAACCATCCGATTTGGAAAAACGCCATTTCTTGATGGAAATCTTTAATACAAACCGTACTTTATTCTATTATTTGTTCAACCAACATATCGTAGAGTTTAACCCTATCGTTTATGATCCAGTTATTGCTGAAACTATCGAAAACTACAGTCGACTTTTTGTAGATCCCCAATATGCAGCTTATCTTGATATTAACCATCCCGAAAATATCCAAGAAACATTGAAAAATGCAGCTGGCGATCGCAATATCCGTCTTATCGTTGTGACAGATGCTGAAGGTATCCTTGGTATCGGCGACTGGGGTACACAAGGTGTCGATATCTCTGTTGGTAAATTAATGATTTATACTGCAGCTGCCGGTATCGACCCAGCCTCTGTACTCCCAATCGTTATCGATGCAGGTACTAACCGCAAAGAATTACTCGAAGATTCGATGTACTTAGGAAACCGTCACGAACGTGTTTATGGCGATCAATATTATAACTTTGTTGATCAGTTTGTTGAAACAGCTGAAGATATGTTCCCTAAACTTTACTTGCACTGGGAAGACTTCGGACGTTCAAACGCAGCCAACATTTTGAACAAATATAAGAAAGTTATTCCAACTTTCAATGACGATATCCAAGGAACAGGGATTGTTGTCTTAGGTGGTATCTTTGGTTCCCTCGATATCACAGGCGAAAAATTGACAGACCAAGTTTACCTTTGCTACGGTGGTGGATCTGCTGGGGCAGGTATCGCTGCTCGCGTGCACGCAGAAATGGTCAGTGAAGGCCTTTCTGAAGAAGAAGCTTATAATCATTTCTTCATGATGGACAAACAAGGTTTGCTCTTTGATGATATGGAAGACCTGACACCCGCACAAAAACCATTTGCAAAAAAACGTGCTGACTTTGCAAACGCTGGGGACATGACTGATCTGGCTCAAGTTATCAAAACAGTTAAAGCTACTATCTTGGTAGGGACTTCCACTGACGCTGGTGCTTTCACCCAAGAAGTTGTTGAAGCGATGTGTGAAAACACAGAACGTCCAGTTATCTTCCCTATCTCAAATCCAACTAAAAAATTAGAGGCAACTGCTGAGCAAGTAATCACTTGGTCTGACGGTAAAGCTTTTGTCGCAACAGGTATTCCATCAGGAACAATCTCTTACAAAGGTGTAGACTACCAAATCGGTCAAGCCAATAACGCTTTGATCTACCCAGGTTTGGGTCTTGGTATGTTGGCTTCTGAAGCTTCTCTTCTTACTGATGAAATGATTGGTGCTGCGGCACACTCATTGAGCGGTTTAGTTGATCCAGGAGCAGCTGGTGCTCCAGTACTTCCTCCGTTTGAATATGTGGCTGACGTTTCAATCAAAGTGGCAGAAGCAGTAGCCAAAAAAGCTCAAGAACAAGGTTTAGCTCAAACAGAAGAAAAAGATATGGCTAAAGCGGTTCGCGATATGAAATGGTATCCAAAATACTAAGAGGTTAATGGATTAAAATGAAAAAATTAAAAGAAATAAAAATTTCAGGAATAAGTCTTCCACTCTATGCTTTTTTCATGATTGTATTAGCAGCGACCATAGCTCTTGGGAAACTCCCGCTCAACATGGTTGGGATTACCCTCTTGCTTGTATTGTTGGGACATCTTCTTTACTTCATCGGTGAGAAGTTACCAATCATGAACTCTTACCTGGGTGGTGGCTCTGTCTTTACACTGATAGGTGCAACGCTCTTGTCGTTCTTCCATGTTATCCCCTCTGATGTTATCACTGCAGTAGGGAAGTTTATGGGTGGACAGTTCGGCTTCCTTGACTTCTATATTGCAGCACTCATCTGTGGTTCAATCTTGGGTATGAACAGAAGTCTACTCGTTAAAGCATCTGCTAAATTTATCCCTGTAGCTTTAGTCACAATGGTCGTGGGCTTCTTCGCTGTTGGTGGTATGGGTATGTTGCTGGGCAAGGGCTTTGCTGACTCCGTCATGTATGTTTCAATGCCGATGATGTCAGGTGGTATGGGAGCAGGGATTACTCCGCTTTCCCAAATCTATGCTGATGGCCTTGCTAACGGCAATCAAACCGCGATTTTCTCTCAACTTGCTCCCGCCGTAACTTTTGGGAATATTATTGCGATTATCGGCGCACTGTCTATTTCTAAAATCTTTGCAAAATCAAAATACAACGGACACGGAACTTTAGTCTCAGCGACAAAAGAAGAACTCGCAAAACCAAAAATTGAATTTGATGCAACAAAAATCGGTGTTGGGATGCTTTATGCTTTCTCTCTGCTGATGGTGGGTGTTATTTTGAACAAGTTCTTCCCGAATATTCATGAATATGCCTTTATGATTATCATCGTTTTTGTACTCAAAGCTTTTGATGCAGTTCCTAAAGCTTTAGAAGAATCTGTTGTCATGTTCAACCAAATCATTATGACGAACCTTACTCATGCTGTCTTGGCTGGTATAGGTTTAGCTTTGATTGATCTGACTACACTCGGCTCTGCCTTAACCTGGCAATTCATCGTACTCTGCCTAACCAGTGTAGTGGCGATGGGCTTGGCGAGCTGGTTCCTCGGACTCTTTCTTGGCATGTATCCCGTCGAAACAGCGATTGGTACTGGGATGATTAACAACTCTATGGGTGGAACAGGAAATATCGCTGTGCTCTCAGCTTCTGATCGTATGGAGATGATTGCTTTTGCTCAGATGGCAAACCGACTCTGTGGTGCTATCGTACTTATCATGGGTGGTATCCTTATACGTTTCTTCTATAACTGATATAACAGAGTGTACAGTTAATCAAGTAATATAAATAATAATAATAATAATAATAATAATAATGAACCGAAAAGAGAGGCTTAGCCTCTCTTTTTTCTTTTTCTTCATATTTTATATAAAAGGAGAAGGGAGCTTTTTGTTTCAGCCTGTGTTTTACTCTTTACGGAAGTTTTTTCAAACTGGGTACATAAGAGACTTATTCGTAACTTTATTGAAATCATTTTAACTTATAAGAAATAAATGTTAAAATATTATGAGAGAGATTCTTAGTTTATTTTAAATGATTTGACGGGGTGAAAGTGATGACTTATAATCGGCCAGCACAGCACAGCACAGCACAGCACAGCACAGCACAGCACAGCACAAGCGGTAGACACCCGCCTTTTACTTGCACCCAAACGCTCGGGATCTCTGGAGCGCTTTTTTCGTGGCCCGCCCTAAGGACACGAAAGTTTGAAGTCAAAAGATAAAAAAGATAAAACAAGAAAGGGTATCACTATGACACCAGAAAAGAAAAAGAACCGGAGATTACGCAACTACGTCCTTCTCTCCCTCTTATTGCTCCTCATCGGAGGCACTTATGCCTTCACCGCCTTTAACCAGCGGGCCATCAATGACCGAGAAAACCAAATCGAGATTAACGTGGGTGGCCGTGTGCACGACTACTATAACCGCGACACTGAAAACAAAGATGTCTTTGTCGAAAACTACGGCGAACGTCCCATCATGGCTCGTATCCGCTTGTCGGAGTTTTTAGAAACCCGACAAACAGGTCAAGACAGCTGGACACAACTTGTGCCAGGCACAGAGCGTACCAACTTGGACTCTTGGACCACATGGATGCCCAATGCCACCAATATCAATGACCGACTGAACACCGACCCGTCCAATGCTTTTGACCGCTATGCCCACCTGACTTTTGGCTGGAGTCGTGAAGGACGAGATGCCCCGTGGTACATGCCAACTTTCAACCATGACAACATGGATCAGATGACGGCAGCCGCAGGTCATGCCCGGGACTATATCGCAGGAGGTGGAGCAACAGACGGCACGACCGATGGCGCTACGCACCCCGGGGATGGGACTGACGATTACTGGTCGGAGGGTGACAGCTTTGACAACAGTACCCCAACTTGGCCGGGCGAAGCCATCACCAATGATGCGGCACAAAACCTCCACCAACAACGTGCCCCAATGACCATCGAGCAGTGGGCGCAACTCCAACCTTACCAACAGATCGGTGACTTCTGGGTGGTAGATCACCAAACAGGCTGGGCTTACTGGGCCTCACTCCTAGAACCGGGCGAAGCAACTTCTTACCTGCTGGATGCGGCAGAGATGACGGCGGCTATCGAAGATACGGTTTTCAATGGCTCTTACTACTATGGTATCCATGTGGAGAGTGGACTGGTCAGTCCTGACAACAGTGACGACTTCCTGCCTGATGGGCATGACCGCTTAGCGGACTTCCTCACAGGTATTCGTAACAATGCCATGGATGATGGGGACCAAGGAACAAACCCTGATGCCGATGTGGATTCTCCACCATCAGACTTTAACTTTGGAGCGATGTATCCGGGTCGAATCTTTACTATGTCAGGGGAACAATACCGTTACCTTGAAAATATGGGCGATGGCAATCACATGATTATCCGTAACAATGCCATCCGTAATGTGTCTTGGAACGACCAAGAAGCAGAACTTGCCACTTGGTATAGCACTCTTGGCAGTGCCGTCCAAGCCATAGTTCAGCCTGTCGCCAATAGCTTTACGACAGGGGAAGTTGCGGATGCTGCAGTGAGTTTTACAGGTGGTAACAGATGGCTTCCTACAAACTTAATAGGCACAGTAGCGAATGATATCACGCAAGTTGATCCAAGCGGAACCGCACGCGCCTTTGCCCTTTCTCTTGCGGACGTGACCCGCTTATCCGGGGAAGATTTAGCTTTTCCTTACCATGCACAGCGTGGTTCCGCTGCTCTAGGCTGGTGGTGGCTTCGTACCCCTGGTGCTTCAGGTTTTGCTTGGTGTGTGCATACCAATGGCCGCTTGGGTGGCAATTTTGTTGTGCCTACTAGCTTTGCTAGTGGGGGTGTCCGTCCAGCCCTCATCATCCGTAATCCTTAATCTTAGCGCATAAGCGCTGGGGTCAGGAGCGAAGCAACACCCGCGCCCAGCACAGGTAAAATTGCCCAAAGGACTTAAGGCAGAAAAAGATGTTCTAGGGAACAGACTATAAAAAATAAAGAAAAATACTAATTATTGAAATTAGTATTTTTTAATTAAGGCACTAAATCTTGTCCGAGTGAATATGATATAATAATATAATGACCTACTACGAAAATTATATGGCTGGACACATCATTCTTCCTCATGCTTTGCTGGAGCATTTTGCCCAGCTTTTCCCTTCCGCAGAGGACTTTTTGGTTTGGCTTTATTTATATGAAAATCGAGACAGTGCTCCGAGTGATATTGCGGGAAAGATTGGCAAGAAACTCTCAGATGTCAACCGCAGTATTGACAAGCTGCAGGAGTTTGGCTCTCTTAAAGTGACCTTGTTAGAAATATCAGGGGATATGGAAACGATCTTTGATGTTACACCAGCTCTGAAAAGGCTGGATGAGTTATCAGGCTTGACGAATGAATCTGCAAAAGAAGAAGAGCATCCTCCACTGCAAAATAAAGGTCAGCTTCAAGAACTGGTAAATATTTTTGAAGCCGAGATGGGGATGATTACGCCCATGCAGAGTGAGGAACTCCGCATTCTTCTTTTTGAAGAGAAGTATGATCTTGAACTTATCAAGCTGGCTCTCCGTGAGGCGGTGGTCAACCGTAAGGTATCGCTCAACTATATCAAGGCCATTTTACGGAACTGGCGTAATGATGGTTTGATGAGTACTCAGGCTGTTGAACAACGGAAAGAGGAAAGAACAGAGACCGCACAGAGTCATAAAACTACTGACTTCTATATCCCTATGGATGGTCCTTGGAACGGAAAGTAATATGCTAAGTAAGAAAAAATTTTTGGAAGCTCTGGATATCATCGTCAAGATGTTCCCAGAAGCGCATGGAGAGCTGGAGTGGGAGACTCCCTTTCAGCTGTTGATTGCGACCATTTTATCTGCTCAAGCAACGGATAAAGGTGTAAATAAAGCGACTCCCGCTCTTTTTGCCAAATATCCTGATCCTGAAAGTCTCGCACAGGCAGACATTGCAGATGTGGAGCAATGTATCCGAACGATAGGACTTTATAAAACGAAGGCTAAAAATATCGTAAAGACAGCGCAAATGCTGGTCCGTGATTTTAACGGTGAACTTCCTCGGGATAAAAAGCTGCTGCAAACTTTACCTGGTGTCGGGCGAAAAACGGCCAATGTTGTTTTAGGGGAGACCTATGGCATACCGGGTATCGCAGTGGATACTCACGTGGAACGTGTATCTAAACGGTTAGATATCGTGCCCCAAAAGGCCAGCGTACTTGAAGTAGAAGAAAAACTGATGCGGCTTATCCCAGAAGACCGCTGGGTGAAAACACATCATCATCTTATCTTTTTTGGACGTTATCACTGTACAGCTCGTGCCCCCAAATGTGAAGAATGTCCTGTTCTCGAATACTGCAAATTTGGAAAGAAAAAATTAAATGAATGAAATAAAACTCTCAAAACGTCTTCAAGCTGTAGCTGATCTTGTAACCCAAGGTAGCCGACTTCTTGATGTGGGAAGCGACCATGCTTATCTTCCTACCTACCTAGTTCAACAAGAGAGGATAGGCTTTGCTATTGCTGGAGAAGTGGTCAAAGGCCCTTATCAGATAGCTCAAAATCATGTGCATGAACAAAATTTACAAGACAAAATAGAAGTAAGACTCGCCAATGGTTTAGCAGCTTTTGAAGAAGCAGATGAAATCTCGAGCATTGTCATTGCTGGCATGGGTGGGATATTAATTTCTGAGATTTTGGAAGCGGGAAAAGAAAAACTAAGTAAGGTTGAGCAACTTGTTTTACAGCCCAATAATCATGAGGAGAGTCTACGTGCGTGGTTGATGGCGAATGATTTCTCTATCACATCCGAAAAAATCCTCCTTGAAGCAGGAAAAATATATGAGATTATTGTGGCTCAGCATGGCAAGTCGAGCTTGAATGAAACAGAGCTCACCTTTGGTCCCTACCTGTCTCAAGAAAAGTCCGACGTTTTCCGTACAAAATGGAATAAAGAATTAAACACTTTAAACAAGATATTAGAGCGACTCCCCGAAAACCACGAAAAACGGGCAGAAGTACAAGCAGAAAAAGAAAAGATAGAAGGAGTTCTACAATGAAAATCAGAGATTTTGTATCCTTGTATGAAGAGTTTTGTCCGAAAGAGCTGGCAGTCGAGGGAGATCCTGTAGGGTTACAGATTGGTTCCTTAGATGCTGAGGTAAAGAAAGTTTTAGTTGCACTGGATATTCGTGAACAGACTGTTCTTGAAGCGATTGAAAATGGTGTCGACCTGATATTAGCGAAGCATCCAGTGATCTTTCGTCCTCTGACAAACTTAACAGATGCGGACAGTCAAGAGAAGATTGTACTTGACTTGGCTAAAGCTGGTATCGCTGTGTACACCAGTCATACGAATATCGATGTCGTAGATGGCGGTCTTAATGACTGGTTCTGTGAACTTTTGGAGATACAGGATACAGAAGTTTTGACGGAAGAGGGACTGGGACGTGTCGGGAATATTGAACCGATGAACTTGGCTGCTTTTTCTGAGAAGATGAAGCAAGCTTTCAACTTAGACCACATACGTCTGGTTACGTATGACCACTCACTGGAGCAAATGATTCGTCGTGTTGCTATATGTGGGGGTAGTGGTGGCAAGTTTTGGCCCGATGCTAAGGCGAAAGGTGCGGACATCTATATCACGGGAGACATATATTATCATGCTGGGCATGATCAGCTTTCCCAAGGTCTGATTGGGCTTGACCCTGGGCATTACTTGGAACATTTATTCATCCCCAAGGTTTCTGAAAAATTAAAAGGCTTTACTCCAGAGGTAGAGATATTAGAAAGCAAAGTGAATACCAATCCTTTTTATGATATTTAGTGGATAGTTTTCTCTCTGTTATTCATAATAAAATAAACGACAAAAAAACCTTGATTCAGTTTCAAGGTTTTTTATGATATTTTGACAGTTTTTGAGCAGCGTGCTGATCAGAAAATTGATGAAAAATACTTGTTTCTAAACTCTAAAGGTGTCATGTCTTCGATACGTTTAAAGCTCTGGATGAAATGACTTTGGCTAGAGAAGCTGAGCTGCAGAGCAATTTCCTTATAGCTTTGGGATGTAAACAGCAAGAGATGTTTTGCCTCAGCAATTTTTTTCTGAATAATATATTTATGTATCGTGTGTCCCACGGCTTTTTTGAACTCTGTAGACAAGTGAGTGGCGTTTTTTTGCGTATAATCAGATAAGTTTTTCAGTGTAATCTGCTCATACAGATGATCGTCGATATAGTATAAGACTTGCTTGACAAGATGGCTTTTCTCGGAGTATGGGAAGCTATGTATGAGCTCCATAAAGAGGAAAGAACTTTCTTTTATATGCGCTAGGCATTCATGAGTAGAGTGAATACGCTGTAATTTTTGAATCAGCGAGTCAGATAAACTATATGCTTGAAGTATCGGTACACCATTACTAATACTCACTCGAGTGAGTATCGCAATTAATGAGGCATATTTATACTTTAAAGCTTCGAGTTTACTTGTTGAGAGTTCAGCATCATAGGTACTGTTCATTTTCTTGAAAATCCACTCTAATTTTTCAGGTTCATTTCGTTTAATAGCCTCGATATATCTTTTTTCAAACTCATAGGAGTCAAATGAAGAACCGTCGTAACGTCTGAGGGACAGGTTTTTTTCTAAAATAACATCGGTATGTGCCTTGCTGAGTTTTTGACGTACAATCCATTTATAATTAGTACTGTCGGGGAGCTTTCCATTGAGCAGAGCATACAAGAGCTCTACAAAGTCCATAAAGGTCTTTCGACTCTCTTTGGAGTAATGCACACCTGCTAAATAATTGTGATTATTAAACTTATAAGACTCTGTTGCTGTACCAAGTATGCCACAGGGACCTATTAAGACTCTACAATTTTTATATTCCAGTAAGTCGCAATAAAAACTGCTGAAAAAATGATCCTTATCTTCAAACAAAGAAATCTGACCTTTCACCATCTGTTTGAGATAAGGACTTGTGAGGTAGCTTTCTAAATAATCGACTTTTTTAGGAATGATTATTTCATCTGCATCGTTAATAACCACAAAAGGAATCAAGTACTTATAATAGAGCTGTTTTGTAACGAATAGTAGAGCCTCATAATCCATCAATGTTACTTCTTTCCAAAACTTTTTTCATGTTATATTTTAACATAAAATAAACCTTAATCAAAAAAAGTTTCTAATTGATAGTTGTATTTAATATATTTTTCATGGTATACTTAATCGACGAAAAAGAGAGGATTTATTAAAAAGATTATGTATAAAAAAGTACTGTTGAAAGGCCTGTTATGGTTTTTGGGTATTGTAGTAGGATTGTTCTTATTAGTGGTGATTGCATTTAATGTCTCGCCTAAACCAGGCGTTTGGATTATTCGTCATATGTTTAACTCTGAAGTACAAATTACTGCACCTGAATCTTACCGAAAAGCTCAGGAAAAGATTACGACTGTGCAAGATCAAAGCTATGCGTCACGTTTTAAAGATAATTCCTACGATATATACTACCCTAAGCAAAGCCAAGAAGCGCTTCCTGTTTTGATTTGGGTGCATGGTGGCGGTTTTGTCGGTGGCGATAAAAAAGGCACTCAGGAATTTGCTACTCGATTAGCTGCGGATGCACATATTGCCGTTTTATCTATGAATTATGAGACAGCACCTGAGTCAGGCTATCCCAATCAAGTCATGCAGCTCAGTGAGCTAGTTCAGAGCTTAAAAAAAGAGAAATACAAGTTTTTAGACCTGTCTAAAATTATGCTTGGTGGCGACAGTGCCGGCTCACAGATTGCTCTTCAGTATGCTGCAACACAGACAAATGCAAGCTATGGAAAAGATGTAGGCGTGCCACAAGATTTAGATAAAAAAGTACTGAAGGGTGCAATATCTTACTGTGGACCTGTGAATCTCACACAGATGACCAATGTTCGCTCAAGTAGTCAATTCATGAAATTCTTTGTAACCACTGTCGCTTGGGCAGAAATCGGAACTAAGAACTGGCAGGACAGCCCAAAACTGGACGAGATAAGTATTGTAAATCACTTAACCTCAGATTTTCCAGCAACTTATATTACTGATGGGAATGCCTACTCTTTTCAAGATCAAGGGATTGCCTTTGAGAAGAAGTTGAAGGAATTAAAGGTTCCTGTACGTGGCTTGTTTTATAAAGATTTAGAAAAAGAGATTACGCACGAGTATCAGTTTGACTACTCACTCAAAGAATCCCAAGAATGTTACCGACAAACCTTGGAGTTCGTGAGAGAATATAAAGATAAATAGAATAACTTATAAAAGAGAGGGATTCAACTCATCGCTCTCTTTTTGTATTGCATAAGTGTAAAAAAATAATTTATGTAACCCTTTACATGTTTTTTGATATAAATACGAAAAATATTATATAAAAAGAAGTCAAAAGAAACTATAATTAATTTAAAGAAAGCGCTTTTTTAAATAAAAAAAGGAGAGACATAGATGGAAGAAAATAAGCTAAAAGAAAAATTTAATACTTTGAGCTTAAAAGAAAAAATTGCACAGACTGTTCAGTTAAACGGAGATTTGTTCACCGATAGTGGTGTTATGCCGACCGGCCCCCTTAAGGATTTGGGACTCCCTGATAATTTTGATATTCACCAAGTAGGATCGATTTATAATGTGAATGATCCTGAAAAGTTAAGAATTATTCAAGAGCAGGCAATTAAAGAGAGTTCTCATGGGATTCCACTGCTCTTCATGTCAGATATTATTTATGGCTTTCGCACGATATTTCCCTTGCCTCTGGCTCAAGCAGGATCTTATGATTTTGACCTCATTCAAAAAGCAGCTGAAGTCACGGCTAAAGAGAGTTATTTGAGTGGCATTCATTGTGTATTTTCTCCTATGCTGGACTTATCCAGAGATCCGAGATGGGGGCGCGTGATGGAATCGCCAGGTGAGGATGTTTATACTGGAAAGGAATTTGCGAAAAGTGTGGTGACAGGCTATCAAGGTCAGGTTAAAGATTATGTCTCGGAAAACCATGTGGCAGCTTGTATAAAGCACTTTGCGGCATATGGTGCACCTGAAGCTGGGCGTGAGTATAACACAGTAGATATGTCCAACCAACGACTGTTTAATGAATATCTTCCAACCTACCAAGCAGCAATTGAAGCCAATGCATTGCTTGTGATGACAGCATTTAATGTATTAAATGGTGTGCCTTCGACAGGGAATAAGTGGCTGAACCGAGATATTCTAAGAGAAAAATTTAACTTCTCAGGACTTTTGGTTTCAGATCATTCAGCTACTGAGGAATTACAAGCACATGGTTTCACAGCAAGTCAAGAAGAATCTGCCAAAGCTTCAATTGAGGCGGGTGTGGACTTTGATATGATGACTTCGGTTTATGCAAATGGTTTAGAGCCTCTGATTTTATCAGGAGAAGTAGATGAAGACCTTCTTGATGAAGCAGTATGGCGTATTCTAGAGCTCAAAAATAAGCTGGGACTTTTTGAAAATCCTTTTCGAGGGCTCGATCAAGAAAATACAGGCGAGTTTCTTACAGCGGAAGCTAAAGAAACAGCTGTTGAACTCGTTGAAAAAAGTTGTGTCTTGTTGAAAAATAAGGAGAACACTCTTCCTTTGAGTGCTCAGCAAAAAATAGCTGTCATTGGTCCCTATGGAAAAAGCAAGTTCACTCTCGGTTTCTGGGCCTCGGTCAGTGGTAAAGCGCAAGATACTGTTACTTTAAAAGAGGGGTTAGAAAATAACTTTGCGAAAGAAAATCTTACATTTGCTACAGGCTATAACTTGTTTGATTCCTATGAGAGTTTTGGCCCACTCAAGGCGGGGATTGAGTATTTAAACGGCCCGATTGGGGATGAGAAAGAGCTGATTGAAGAGGCACTAGAAGTTGCTGAAAATTCCGATGTTATTCTTTTGACGATTGGGGAACAATTTTTAGAGAGTGGGGAAGGTGCCTCTAAGGCTAAGCTTTCCTTGCCAGATAAGCAACTTCGTCTCATCAAAGCACTCGCTCAATTAGATAAACCAATCATCGGCCTTCTCTATACAGGACGTCCGCTGGTATTGACAGAAGTTGAACCTTACTTCTCAAGTTTACTTTTAGTGTGGTACCCAGGAACGATGGGTGGTACAGGTATCGCAAACTTACTGAGTGGTCAAGCGAGTCCCAGCGCTAAGCTTACGATGACATTCCCAAGAAGTGAAGGTCAAATTCCTATTTATCATGCGCAAAATACTACAGGACGACCTTTGAATGAAGAAAACAAAAACATACGATTTGTTTCCAAATACAGTGATGAGTCTAATGATCCCCTGTACGCATTTGGAACAGGCCTTACTTACAATCAAGTTGATGTAAAATGGCTGAAAAATATGGAAAACATCTCCTTTACAGAGAGCAACCAGATAGAGTTAGCTTACCAACTCGAAAATCTGTCGGATGAGACAACCCATGCAGTGGTTCATCTTTATATGAGAGATATGACTGCATCGATCGTCCAACCTTTCCGAAAATTAGTTGCGAGTCAATTTATAAAAATAGAGCCACGCGCAAAAGAAGAATTGGCTGTTACTCTTACAAAGGAAGATCTTTCATTTTCTGATAATCAAGGTGAATGGCACTTTGAATCAGGGAAATTTGGTTTCTATCTTGTTGCATATGGGCAGGAAGAAGAATTAATTATATCGTTATAACTATTAGAAATAAATATTAGGAGTATAAAATGAGCAAATTAGAAGTTTTTCTAAATGACAAATTGATGCCGGTAGCTTCACGCTTACAGCAAAATAAAGTTTTAGCCGCACTTATGGAAGGCTTTATTCGTACCAGTCCAATTACATTGGGTATAGCCTTTATTACAATCATCGGTAATTTCCCGATTCCTGCATGGATTGAATTTTTAACTAAGATTGGAATTTATCCCCATGTAGAGGCAATCACAAATGGTGCTACTGGAGTATTCTCAATCTATGTGGTCTATAGTTTAGCTTACTCTTATGCGAAGCAACTGGGAGCAAATGAACGAAATTCTGCCCTTATTTCTTTAGCAAGTTTCATTATGCTCATGCCTCAAACAATCTCAACTACGGTGATACAAGATGGTAAGGAAGTAACTCAAGCTATTGGAGCTTTGAAACTTGACTTCTTGGGTGGTCAAGGTCTCTTTATTGGGATGTTAACAGCACTTTTAGTGACACGTCTGTACGCCTTTCTTTCTAAGAAGAAAATAATGCTTAAGCTTCCTGAAAGTGTTCCTCCGATGGTTACACAATCTTTAGCACCAGTCTTTGTAGTTACACTTATCTTTACTTTGGTCTTTGCTTTACGTGTGGCCTTTGGATTTACAGCTTCAGGTTCAATCTTCCAATTCTTCATTGATGTAGTCAGTGCCCCACTCAACTCATTGGCAGCTAGTCCTTTGTCAATTATCCTTATTATGGAAATATTAGCTATCCTTTGGTTCTTTGGTATCCATAATGCCGTTTTACAAGGTCCTTTGGGAATGATTACAATGACAATGATTGTCACAAATATTGGCGCATTTCAAAAAGGTGAAGACCTTCCTTTCCTTATCCCATCAGTGATCTACATGGGTATGTACGCAGCTGGATTTATGGGCTTTGTCACTTTCTTCATGATTCGTAGCAAATCAGCCAAAATGAAACAGTTAGGTAAACTCTCTTTCATTCCTTCATTGTTTAATATTACAGAACCAATTATGTTTGGTATGCCAATCATTTTAAATCCAATCTTCTTTATTCCGCAAGTGTTCACACAGTTAATTGCTGGTTTTGTGACTTGGGGGTTAACAACTACCATTTTACCAATCAATCTTAATCCGACAATGAGTCTTTTGCCATGGACTACACCTGTCTTTGTAAAAATGCCTCTCTCAGGTGGACTAAATTATACAATCTTGATGGTTATTAGTATGCTGATTGGTATTGTTATGTGGTATCCATTTATTAAAATTGCAGATAAAAAAGAATATGAACTTGAAATGGCAGCAGAACAAGTAAGTCGTCATGAAACCATGGAGCAAAGCTTACAAGAAAGTATGCAAGCATAAAAAGGGGAAATGATGATTTTAGGAATTGATATTGGTGGAACACACATCAAAGTAGGATTTGTTGAGAATGAAACAGTTACTACTAAAGATAAACTGCCTACCGCACAAAATTTAGAGGAATTTTGTCAACAAATAAAAAAAATAATTAATGACTATCTAAAAATCAATTCTTTCACAAAAATAGCTTTTTCAGTCCCTGGTTCAGTTGATGAATCGGGTACTGTTTTCTATGGAGGAGCAGTTTCATACCTGAATGGTATAAATTTGAAAGCATTGATAGCTGATATTGAAGGGCTTGAAAACTTAGAAGTGGTTGTTGAAAATGATGCAAAAGCAGCAACTCTAGGAGAAATGGCCTTTGGAAATCTCAAAGGCATTAAAAATGGAGCGGCCATTATCTTAGGTACAGGTGTGGGAACAGGAATTTGTATCGATGAGCAACTCTATAAAGGCAGCCATAATCAGGCGGGAGAAGTAAGTTTCTGGATCCGAGAAAGAGCGATTTACGGAGCAGATTCCTTTGTAGGTATGGGGCTTTCAGCTGTGAAACTCATCAGTTCGTTAGCAAACCAGCTCCAAGTAGAGAATGATGGGCCACTCGTTTTTAGCGCCTTAAAAAGTTCCACAGATAAAGAAGCAGCACAACTTTTTTCAAGTTACTGCGAAGGTGTTGCTATACTTTGCTTCAATCTTCAGTTGATTTTAGACCTTGAAAAGATTGTGATTGGTGGTGGCATAAGTCAGCAGCCTCTTCTTATCGAGAAGATTGAAGAAGCTTATCAAAAACTGTTTACGACAGCTCCAATTATCAAGGAAACACTACAACCAATAGTGATTGAAGCAGCAAAATTTAAAGCTGATGCTAATCTTATCGGAGCAGCAAGAAAGGGAAATTGAGAATAATGAAATTTAAAAAAGATTTTTTATGGGGGGCATCTACAAGCGCTTATCAGGTAGAGGGAGCTTGGAATGAAGAGGGAAAAGGTCCTTCTGTTCAAGACGTAAAAGAGATACCTGAAGGCACGACAGATTTTACAGTAGCCTCTGATCACTATCATCACTATAAAGAAGATGTAGCACTCTTTAAGGAACTTGGACTCAAGGCTTATAGGTTTTCAATCTCTTGGAGTCGTGTCATGCCAGACGGTAAAGTTAATCCAGAGGGCATCCAATTTTATAAAAACCTCATAAATCTGCTCAATGAAAATGAAATACAACCGGTTGTTACTGTTTTCCATTTTGATTTACCGCTTTATATTGCAGAAAAAGGGGGCTGGGAAAATCGTGAAACTATCGAAGAATTCACACGTTACTGTCAGGTGCTCTTTGAACATTTTGCAGATGATGTGCCTTTATGGCAAACCATTAACGAGCAAAATGTGATGGCGCTCGCAGGTTCAGTGATTGGCACGAGTCAAAAAAGTATGAAGGAAAAATTCCAAGAAAACCATCATATGTTAGTGGCCCAAGCGAAAGTCACAAAAATGTTCCATGACGGAAACTATCAAGGGAAGATAGGGCCTGCACCAAATATTGCAAGTGTTTATCCAGCTTCTGAACGCCCAGAAGATCAGCTGGCTGCTCTAAATATGAGTGCTTTAAGAAACTGGCTTTTCTTAGATGTTGCTGTTTTTGGTAGATATAATCACAATGCTTGGCATATCTTAGAGAGCATCGGTGCAGCTCCGACCGTAACGAAAGAAGATCAGGAGATTTTATCTCAAGGAACGTGTGACTATATCGCCTTTAACTACTATAATACAATGACAGTTGCAAGCTATTTTGAAAAAGACAACAAAATCGATCAGCAGTCTGGTTTTGGAATCCCTGGTTTTTTCCAATCCGTTGAAAATACTCATCTCCAGATGACCGAGTTCGGCTGGCCCATTGATCCAAAAGGTTTCCGCTTTACTCTGAATGAAATTTATTCAAGATACCATTTGCCACTCTTAATTACGGAAAATGGTATTGGAGCAAATGATGTCTTGACAGATGATGGCGCTGTGCATGATCAGTATCGAATTGATTACTTGAAGGAGCATATCGAACAAATGGCCTTAGCGATGGCCGATGGTGTCGAAGTGATTGGTTATTGCCCATGGAGTGCGATTGATTTGGTAAGCACTCATGAAGGAATAAAAAAACGTTATGGTTTTGTCTATGTTAACCGGACGGATGAAGACCTTCTTGACTTAGCGAGATACAAAAAAGATAGCTTTTACTGGTATCAAGAGCTTATTTCTAAAAATGAAATAAAGGAAAGTGATGAGAACTAAAACTTTTACCTTTGATGATGAAGCAAGTTTAACAGTTTATCTACATGAAGATAAAGAAGAGTTTTCCCGTGTAGGAAATCGACCTTTTGTTTTAGTTATTCCAGGGGGCGGCTATTCTTTTTGTAGTGAACGAGAAGGAGAGCCTATCGCCTTGAATTTTCTTGCTCAGGGTTACCATGCGGGCGTACTACACTATCACGTGGGAGATAAAAGAAGTTTTGAGAAGTCCCTCGAAGATGCACAAAAAGCCTTACGAAAAATTCAAGATTTAGCGACAACATGGATGATTGATGACAAGAAAATCGCAGTTATCGGTTTTTCGGCAGGAGGACACTTAGCTGCTGCTCTTTCTACTCTGTCACCAGTTAAGCCAAGTCTCTGTATTTTAGGCTACCCTGCTATTTTGAAATCTTTTGCCCAAGTGATGCAGATTGAAGCACCTTCTTTAGAAACGTGTGTAACGAGAGAAACACCTCCTACTTTCCTCTTTTCAACATTTGAGGACAATGTGGTACCTATAGAGAACTCTTTATTATATCTTCGTGCTTTGGAAGAAAATGATATTCCTTTTGAGGCACATATCTTCCAAAAAGGCCTTCACGGTTTATCGTTAGCTACGAAAATGTTTGGCGCTCAAGAAAAGATGGTAGATAAACGATTTTCACGTTGGTTTTCGGAAGCTGTCGAATGGATGGAAATAAACTGGAAAGCCACAGGGGATAAACCTGCGCCAGAGAGTGTAATAGATTATTCTATTGGGAATTTACTTGAAGACAGCAATAATCAAGACATCTTACTGCAGGCTTTCCCCCACTGGAAAGATAGAAGCAAGTTAAAGATAGTAAAGAAACTGACGCTCTCCCAGCTCTCAGAGTTAATTCCTGAAAAATTTGGTGAGGAGCAGTGCAAGAAAATTTTAGAACGACTAACCAAACCAAGTCAATATATTACTTAGAAAGAGGAAAAAATGAAGGCTTATATAGTTCATGAAAGTTATAAGGCATCGACGAGTCTGTTCTCAGGGACACCTGATGAACTTGAGTCATTACCCGTTTATAAAAATAGCTTTGGTGCATGCCATTTACTATTACACGATGGGTGTGAGAATCATTTTGTGTTAGGAAAAGAATTTTCCATCCCTGATCAAATTGAGATTCCGATTTATCGCATAGAGATCAAATCCGAGTTGCCCGTGACGTTACAATTTGAAGAATATTACATGGGAAATGAAAATATTGAATACACAGACAAACTATTAGAACAGACAGCTAAAACTTATTCGGGCGATCGCTTTGCTCCTATATATCTTGAATTTTCGACGCCTTCTGAGATACAGGCAGGCACCTATCCAGTCGAAATTACGCTTTATCGTTCAGACTTAACTGCTAAGGATGAGAAAGTACTTTCTAAAACGCTAAGAGTAAAGGTAGGCGATTATAGTTTTCCTGAAGATACAGGATACAACTTTAATCTCGATATCTGGCAACAACCTTCGAACCTTGCTCGAACTTATCAAGTGCCTTTGTGGGGCGATGAACATTTTCGCTTGATTAGGGAAATGGCGGAGAGTTTAGCGGTCCTTAATCAAAAGGTTATCACAGTGATTGCGGGTGAAATACCATGGAAAGGCTGGTTTAACTATATAGTCAAAGACTATCCAGCCAATCTTTATGAGTACTCAATGATTAGCGTTAAGAAAAGTGAAGCAGGAGAAATCCAGTGTGACTTTTCGATACTAGACCGTTATTTAGAATGTATGTTCGCCGCAGGCATAGATCAAGAAATCGATATTTTTGGGTTATTAGGTGTTTGGCAACCACCATTCTTCCCCTTGGTAAAAGAACTTGACCATCCAGAAAAGCTGGTCATCCGCTACTATGATGAAGCCAGAGAAACCATTGATTTTATCCAAGATAAAAAGGATCTAGAGCACTATATCAAACAGCTTTTTAATCATTTTAAGGCATTAGGAGTTTGGGAAAAAGTGCGCATCATCTCTGATGAGCCCAAAGTTCATGAAATCGACACATTCAAACGTTCTTTAGAGATTCTTAAATCAATAGAGCCTACACTGAAAGTAAAAGGTGTTTTTGATAAAGAACCAGTACTTGAAGCCTTGCTACCGGTTATAGATTATCCAGTGACTTCCTACTATTGTACGTGTAATAACTACAAAGAACTTAGCCAAAGCCATTCTGGAAAAACGCAGTACTATATCTGTAACTATCCTGACAAGCCAAACACTTTCCTTCACAGTCCCTTACTAGAATCACGTGTACAAGGACTCTTAGCACATTACTTCAAAACAGATGGTCTCCTTCGCTGGGCTTACAACTGCTGGCCAGACAATGCACGACACGATATCCGATATAATACAGGAGCTTTACCTATCGGGGATCTCTGCTTAGTCTATCCTTCATATTCAGGGCATATTCTCTTATCTCTACGTTATAAAGAGCTACAAAGAGGCATAGAAGACTTTAGCCTGATCAAAAATGCGGAGAAGATTAATGAAGTAGCTGTTTCAAAAATCATAAAGGACTTTCTTGAAATAGAAGATCCAGCTGAATGGATGCTTGATAGTCACAATAGTAACCCTCAGGTATTTAAACAGGATTATAAAGCTTATGACAAATTGCGAGAAGATTTAATACAAGTTATCAATTCAAAATAAAAGCGGCCTTTATCTTAGTCGATTTTGGGAGGAAGAGATGGAAGCAATACTAATACCGATGAAAAAATTTATGGCTGATATTGAGATTCCTGATTTAGTACAGGATACTGTATTAAAAAATTCCGCCATAATCAGTGACAAAGATTTGAAGACGAGCGCACAAAAGTTACTCGATGTTAAAGCTGCTGCACAAGAGGCAGAGCGACTAGGAAAACTGTACAGTAATGATACGCTGATGGAGCTGACTTATCACTTATGTGCTGCCTTTTTATGCTGGGACAAAAACTACGTACCACATGGTATATCTTATGAAATTTATATCGACACGATGAAGTGCTTCACGAGATTTTTAGAAGAAACAAGAAAAATAATCTCAACTTATAAATTCAATCGAGGTTTTTGGACTTGGCGCTATACGAGTGGCTTGATATTTAGGATTCAAGAATTAGAGTTTGAAAGGGTTGCTCCTCCACATAAAAATAAAATAGCACGATTGGCAGGCAAGAAATATATTTCTATTCATATTCCATCTGATGCTAACTTGTCTCACGAGATTATTTCAAAAAATTATCTTAAAGCGAAGGATTTTTTGAAGAAGCATTTTCCAAGTTATGAACAAGCACCTTGTGTAACTAGCACATGGCTGCTCTCTCCTAAGTTAAAAGATTGGTTGAAGGAGAAGTCAAATCTGAGATTATTTGCCAGTGACTATGATTTGGTAAAAACAAATCCGGACAGTGACGAGGGTGTGCCTTGGGTTTTTAATAGCATTTCTTCTGATATTTTGAACTACCCTGAAGAAACAAGTCTACAAAAAGCGGCCAAAAAATGGATGGTGTCAGGCGGGCATATTGGCTCAGCTTTAGGAATTTTAAAAGAAGACCTATAACTAACATAAGCAAGTATAAAAGAAATACAGATAAACGGTGAATTATCTGTATTTTTTGATGCGCAAAAAGGCTTTGTGTGGATCTCCGAGTAGAACATAAAGTAATTAGACTTTATCGGCACAGTATGATATTATAAAATCATGAAAAAATTCCAGAAAAATGAAATTATCCAAGGAAAAGTGATTGACTTGACACATGAAGGACAAGGAGTTATCAAGGAAGATAACTTCCCTTTTTTTGTTGAAAATGCACTACCTGATGAAGAAATAAAAATGAAAATTCTGAAGGTCGGGAAGAACTTCGGTTTTGGTAAAGTCGAAGAATGGATCAGTCAGTCTCCTGATCGAGTGCAGGATGTAAATATGACCTATCTGCGTACAGGGATTGCTGACTTTGGGCATATGACTTATCCAGCGCAGCTCCATTTCAAGCGCAAACAGGTTGTTGATGTACTCCGTAAAACGGCACACAAACCTGATTTTCCTGTGATGGAGACACTTGGTGCAGAACAAGAAAGTCAGTATAGAAACAAAGCTCAGGTTCCCGTCCGTGTCGTCAATGGCCGTACAGAAACAGGCTTTTTCCGGAAGAACTCACATGATTTAGTTCCAATACATGACTTCTATATTCAAAATACTGAAATTGACGCCCTTGTCAATCAAGTACGGGAAAGTTTAATCACGCTTAATATCCCACCTTATGACGAAAAAACGAAGCGAGGAATCGTGCGCAACATCGTGATTCGCCGTGGTTATCATAGCGGCCAAATGATGCTTGTTTTGGTCGTTACTAAAGAAAAGTTTGCGGGACTTTCAGAACTGGTCGCTGAGTATCGTGATAAAGTGACTTCTTTTCAGCTTAGTGTTAATACCTCTACTGGAAATGCGATCTTTGGCTCTAAGTTTGAACTTCTCTCAGGTAAAGATTATATTACGGACAGCATGTTAGGCAAAGATTTCCAAATCTCGGCCCGTGCTTTCTATCAAGTCAATACAGCACAGGCAGAAAAACTCTATCAGTTAGCTTATGATTTTGCTGATTTGAAAGCCGAAGATGTCGTGATTGATGCTTACTCTGGTATCGGAACAATTGGACTTGGAATGGCAGACAAGGTTGCCCAGGTCTACGGCATGGAAATCATACCCGAAGCAGTAGAAAATGCTAAAGTGAACGCCGCACTGAACGGCATACAGAACGCCCACTATGAAGTCGGGCCCGCAGAAGAAGTGATGCCAAAATGGTTGCAAGACGGTATCCAACCTGACGTTATCTTTGTGGACCCACCACGCAAGGGACTTGACGAAAGCTTTATCAAAGCTGCTACAGCAACACAAGCACGAGCTGTCGTCTATATCTCCTGCAATCCAGCGACATTTGCGCGTGATGTCGTTCGCTTCGAAGAAGAAGGCTATCTTTTGGAAAAAGTACAACCTGTTGACCTCTTTCCGCAGACGAAGCATGTGGAGTGTGTGGGGTTGTTGAGAAAGAAATAAGGTCTAAAAATGCCACACAAACACCACAACTACGAACAAGAATCAGAAAAATTCTATGACAATATCGCCCAACATTTTGATCATTCTTTCGATGGTTTTCTGGCTTCCTTTTTCAAGAAGTTCATTGTTAAACATTTAGAGTTTCAAGAAAATGCTAACATCCTCGATATGGGTTGTGCTAATGGCACGCTCTTAGCAATGCTGAGCAAGGAGAAAAAGATAGTTGGTGCAGGCTTAGATATTTCATCAGAAATGGTGAAAATCGCTCGTCAACGTCACCCTGAGTTTGAGTTCAAACAAGGCAGTGCCGAAAATGTCCCATTTTCTGATCATAACTTTGATGTTATTATCTGTTCTGCAAGTTTTCACCATTTCCCTCATCCCAACCGCTTTCTTAGTGAGGCTGGTCGTTTGTTAAAACCAGAGGGTCGTTTAATCATTGCGGAAATACATATCCCTGTAGTGACGAAGCTCTATAATTGGCGGCTTAATCGTTTTTCGAGAGAAGGAGATGTTAAGGTTTATCAGCTAAAAGAGTTACACCATCTTTTCAAAAAACAAGGTTGGCAAATCGTTAAACGGAAAATATTTTTCCAAATACAATACTACGAACTAAAAAAGCTGTAAATCCAGCTTTTTTTGCATAAATAATATTATGTAAAACAAACGCCTTCCAGCCCAATATAATCAAGATTATGTTATAATTTAGAAAGTACTTTACATATAAGAAGGGAAAATTCCTATGGAAAAACAAAATTTTAGAGCCTCTGTTTTTTTCAAATGGGTTATTAATAATAAAGTAGTAACGGCACTCCTAGTAGTCTTACTTTTGTTGCTGAATATTCTACTACTGAGCAAGGTGAACTTCATTTTTGCACCGATTGCTGATTTCTTAACTATTGTTTCATTACCCATTGTTTTGGCAGCCGTATTTTATTATTTGCTTAATCCCATTGTTGATTATTTAGAAAAAAAACGCGTACCACGTATTGCGAGTATTATCGTTATCTTCGTGTTGATAGCTGGCTTGCTTGTATGGGGCTTAGCTTACGCTATTCCCTCAGTATCAAATAGTGTGGCTACTTTTTCTAAGCATGTTCCCAACTATGTGGACCAGATTCAAGAGGAAGTCAATCAATTATTGACAAACCGTCATTTTGAACAATTCCGTCCACAGATGGATGACTTTATGGATTCTCTTGGCAACAATATTGTAGATTGGTCGAAAAACTTTTCAACAGCTGCTTTTAGCTCCATTACAGACGTTATCACACGAACTGCCAGTGTCTTTATCTCTCTTATTATTTTCCCCTTTGTTCTTTTCTACCTTTTACGAGATGGAAAAAACTTGAACGGATATATCACTCATCTTTTACCCGTGAACTGGCGTAAAGATACTTCAAAAATCTTGACTGAGATGAATTCACAACTGGCAAACTACGTTCGTGGTCAAGTTATTGTTGCGATTGCCGTAGCTTTGATGCTTGCGATTGGGCTTCCTATCATTGGCTTGCGCTACGGAATTACCCTTGCGATTTTGTCAGGATTCTTTAACTTGATTCCGTTCCTCGGTTTCTATTTAGCCATTATCCCAGCAATGATTATTGGTCTTGCGACAGGTGGTCCTGTAATGCTACTTAAAGTCTTGATTGTCTACATCATTGAGCAAACGCTTGAAGGTCGCTTTGTTTCTCCATTGGTTTTAGGTAAACAATTAAGCATTCATCCTATCACAGTACTTTTTGTTCTTTTAACTGCGGGAAAAGTTTTTGGTCTATGGGGCGTCCTTTTGGGAATACCGTTTTATGCAGCAGCCAAAGTTATTGTAAGTCACTTTTACGATTGGTATCGTGAAATTTCTGAACTCTATCATCCGGCCAATTTAGAAAAAACAAGTGAAATTGAAGTAATAGAGGAGTAATAATGTCTTATTCAGAAGATACAATTGATTTCCTACACAAAGGTGATTTGATTGGTATGCACAATGCTTTGAGCAATGCGCTTAAACATGATAATGAAGAAATGCTTGCGGATCTGGCAGAGTATCTACAAATGATGGGCTTTATCGATGAGAGCCATCAAATATACGATAAGATTCTGGGCGATAATCCTGAAAGTACAGACTATTTGATTAATCTGGCGGAAATTGCAGAGGACGACGGCGAGATTGATGATGCCCTCAACTATCTCTATCAGATTCCTGCTGGAGATGAAAACTATGTTGCTGCTTTGATTCAGATTGCTGATTTGTACCAGTTTGAAGGGGATTTTGAGACAGCGATTAGCAAGCTAGAAGAGGCACGGGAACTTTCTGATTCGCCTTTAATAACTTTTGCTTTAGCCGAAAGCTACTATGAGCAAGGCGCTTATCAGGAAGCGATCCAAAACTATGCAAAACTCTCTGTACGAGAAATTTTACAGCAAACTAAAATTTCAACTTATCAGCGTATCGGTGAATCCTATGCGCATCTAGGAAATTTTGAAAATGCAATCTCATTTTTGGAAAAATCACTGGAATTTGACAAAACAGCAGATACTCTTTACAAAATTGCCCTGCTTTACAGCGAGCTTGATAATCAAGCCCGTGCGATTAGCTATTTTAAGCAATTAGAAGACTATAATACTGACCTTCTAAACTATGAACTGGCTTACGCACAGACTCTCGAAGCTGACCGTCAGTTTGATGAAGCAGCACGCGTAGCTCAGGAAGGATTGCTTAAAAATCCTAACTCTGCCTTACTATTGCACTTTCTCTCAAAACTGGCTTACAGACAAAAAGATCAAGCAGCGGCAGAGCGCTATCTAATGGATGCTTTAAATGTTGCGGAGTTACATGATGAGACGGTGTTCCTGCTGGCTAATCTCTATTTCAACGAAAATGATTTTGAAGCAGTGACTCGCCTTGAAGACCTTTTAGAAGAAGAGCATGTATTGGCACAATGGCTCTTCGCTCAGGCCAATAAAGAGTTGGAAAATGATGCGCAAGCTGAAGCTCTCTATACTGAGCTTTTATCTACTGTACTTATCGAAAATCCAGATTTCTTAAAAGATTATATTGATTTTCTCCAACAAATAGGGCAAAATGATAAAGCTCAAGCTTATATTAAGCAATATCTAGAACTCGCACCCGATGATGAGGAAATAAGAGGACTATTGTTCGAGTAATCGAGCAATAGTTTTTTATATATAAATTTGATGACAATTTTTGTAATATTTGCGGAAAATAATGTAAGCGGTTCAAGCCACAAAATCTTGTCAAGGCAGGCTATATATAGTTTTACAATCTCTATCTTTGTAAATTAAAATGTTTTCTGCTAAAATTGATTGTGAAGATTGTGAATCTTAATTGAAATGGAGAAGAAATGACTGAAAAAAAATTCGGCTCAGACTTAGTTGTAGATAGTTTAATTAACCATAATGTAAAATATGTTTTTGGTATTCCCGGTGCCAAGATTGACCGCGTATTCGATCGCTTAGAACATGATCCAAAAGCACCAGAATTAATCATCACTCACCACGAACAAGGTGCTGCTTTCATGGCACAAGCTGTGGGACGTATCACGGGTGAACCTGGGGTTGTTTTGGTAACTTCTGGACCAGGTGTATCAAACTTGGCAACGCCACTTTTGACCGCAACGTCTGAAGGTGATGCTATCCTTGCGATTGGTGGTCAAGTAAAACGTGCCGACCGTTTGAAACGTGCCCATCAATCAATGGATAATGCGCAAATGATGGCACCTGCTTCAAAATATTCGCAAGAAATCTTGGATCCCTCAACAATTTCGGAAACAGTAGCCAATGCTTATCGTATCGCTAAAGGCGGTCGTGCAGGGTCAAGCTTCTTGTCAATCCCACAAGACGTGACAGACTCAGAAGTATCAGTTAATGCCATTAAACCTTTGTCAGATCCAAAGATGGGGAATGCCTCTATCGATGATATTAACTATTTGGCACAAGCAATTAAAAATGCTGTATTACCTGTTATCCTTGTAGGTGCAGGTGGTTCCGATGAAAAAGTTGCCAAAGCCTTGCGTAACTTGCTTTCGCACGTTTCAATTCCTGTTGTCGAAACTTTCCAAGGTGCGGGTGTCATTTCACGAGATCTTGAACATACATTCTTCGGTCGTATCGGTCTCTTCCGTAACCAACCGGGTGATATGCTATTGAAACGTTCAGACTTAGTTATTGCTGTCGGTTATGATCCAATCGAGTATGAGGCACGCAACTGGAATGCTGAAATTGACAGCCGTATCGTCGTTATTGATAATGCTATCGCTGAAATCGATACATACTATCAACCTGAACGTGAATTGATTGGTGACATTGCCCAAACATTGGAAAATCTTTTGCCAGCCGTTCGTGGTTATAACTTGCCAGAAGGCTCTGTCGAATACCTTAAAGGCTTGCGCGATGTTATTAGCCAACACGAGTTTGACGTAGAAGCAGCTGAAGAAGGACGTTTGCATCCACTTGACTTGGTAAGTACTTTCCAAGAAGTAGTCAAAGATGATGAGACTGTTACGGTTGACGTTGGCTCACTCTATATCTGGATGGCACGTTATTTCCGTTCTTATGAACCACGTCACTTGCTCTTCTCAAATGGTATGCAAACATTGGGTGTCGCTTTACCATGGGGGATTACAGCTGGTTTGCTCCGCCCAGGACATAAAGTTTATTCTCACTCAGGTGATGGAGGCTTCCTCTTTACAGGACAAGAACTTGAAGTTGCGGTGCGCCTTAACTTGCCATTGATTCACATCATCTGGAATGATGGTCACTATGACATGGTTAAATTCCAAGAAGAGAAAAAATACGGCCGCGCAGCAGGCGTAAACTTCGGTAGCGTTGATTACGTAAAATACGCAGACGCAATGGGTGCTAAAGGCTATCGCGTGCACAGTGCCGAAGAACTCAAAGAACTTTTGGAATCAATCCCTGATACAACAGGACCAGTTGTGATTGATGTTCCTATCGATTACTCTGATAATATTAAATTGGCGGATACGCTTTTACCTGAAGAATTTTATTGATAATGACAGGAAACTCTGTAGAAAAGATTTACGCTACTCTATCTACGCTATATTATAGAAGGTTAGACTGTAAAATTCTGTAAATCTTTTTGGCTTCGCATATTTTTGTGCTAAAATGAAGTTATTAAGAACAGGAAGGAGTGCCAACCATGACAGCATCAATGAAAATCTGGAATCATCTCTAAAATTGCATATTTTTAGGGTCTGTAATCAGAATTTCAAGGGTGTGGTTTGCACTTTTTTAGAAATAATAAGAAAGCGGGCGACCGCTTTTTTTTCTGTCCACATATGGCCCTTCGACACATATTTGGAGGAAAATAATGAGTTTAGCACTAGAGTTGAAAAATGTTAAAGTGAGTTTTAAGGATCAGGATATCTTAGATATCGAGCATCTAATGGTCTATGAAGGAGAAAAGATAGGAATAGTGGGTGCCAATGGGCAAGGGAAATCGACTTTATTGAATCTTATTTCAGGTCAGCTAAATCCTGATTATGGTAAGATTGAGAGGCACATTGATTTTGAGTATCTGAGACAAATTGGCGGTGAAGCAGTGGATGATCTTGACTATGAGTGGTTGTCAAGGATGCAAGTACCCGCTCAGGACTATGAACATTTATCTGGTGGGCAGCAACGAAAGTTTATGCTTAGTCAAGTTTTAGCGCAATATCCTCAAGGTTTATTGCTCGATGAACCAACGACACATTTGGATAAAGAAAGCATGGAAGATCTAGCTAAGGAAGTCCGTTATTACTATGGAACCATACTTCTTGTATCTCATGATCGCTCTTTCCTTAATGCCACAGTAGAGAAAATATGGGAAATCGCCGATGGGCGAGTAACTGTCTATAACGGCAATTATCAGGACTATATAGAAGCAAAAGAAAAAGCTGCTCTAGAGACTGTGCGCTATAATGAGAAGTTGGCAAAAGAAAAAGCCCTTTTAGAGCGGGCTATTGCTACTAAAGAAGCAAAAATAGCTCAGCAGGCAGACAATGTTGCCAAAAATTTGAAACGCGCGATAAAGCCAGACCGCTATTCCGCAACGAAGTCTAAAGATAGTGTACAAAAAGCAGCGCAGCGACAAGTTAAAGCCATGAACACAAGGCTAGACAAACTTGGCAACTTTGAAAAATTAGAAGAAGAGCGAGAGCTGAAATTTCCTCTATCTCCCAGCCTTGTCTTACACAACAAGTTTCCCATCATGGCAGATGGTTTGACAGTAAAAGCAGGCAAAAATGTCTTGCTGGACAGGATTAACTTCCAGTTTCCCTTAGGGAAAGTGATTGTTCTTTCAGGACCAAATGGTTCGGGGAAATCCAGTTTGTTACGAAAAATTATAACGGGAGATAAGCACTTAACTTTATCGCCTAAGCTTAAAATAGCCAGTTATGGGCAGCTGGATTATGACCTTCACTCAGAGCTGCCTTTGTTGTTATATCTGACTGAACAAAGTGATTATGATGAGAGTTTCATACGCAGCCTTCTCGTACAGTTAGGCTTTAATCACAGTCAGATGCGTACATCTGTTAATAAACTATCTGGAGGACAGGCGACAAAGGTTATTTTAGCACAAACCTTTATTCAACCTTCAAATCTCTTAATCCTAGATGAGCCAACGAATTTTATTGATTTAGAAACGATAGAGGCCTTAGAGAAGTTTATCCATAGTTATCCAGGAACTATTATTTTGACTTCCCATGATACTGCATTTGTAAAAAAAGTTGCAGATGTACGCTATGAGATTTTAGACCAAAAGTTACGACAAATGGACTAAGCGATTAACTCTTTTATCGTTGATTAACGTATGACATCTCTGTCTTTTAGTGCAGGTTGCTAACGTATCTTCAGATATGGTTTTGCAGTTACAGCTAGAATTGCTATACTGTATGAGCAAAGAATAAAAGCTTTTGAAATGAATAATAAGGAGAAAAGCATGACTGAGACGATTCGTGTGATTTCAGATAATGTCAATAATTTAAAAAATGTATCTCTTGAGATTCCTAAAAAAAAGATTACCGTCTTTACTGGTGTTTCAGGATCAGGAAAATCAAGTCTTGTATTTGATACGCTCGCCGATGAGTCACAGCGTCTCTTAAACGAAACTTTGCCAGCATTTGTTCGGCAATTTTTGCCTAAATATGAACGTCCTGATGTTGAACGCATTGAAAACCTTCCAGCTTCTATCGTGATTGATCAAAAAACGCTAGGAGGAAATGCTCGTTCGACTCTTGCGACAATTACGGATATCGCACCTGTTATTCGTCAACTGTTTTCAGGCGGTGGCCAGCCTCAACTTGGAGTGGATCATTTTTCTTTTAATCTTCCTGCAGGCATGTGTCCAGACTGCCAAGGTATTGGTAAAAAATTAGAACTTAAGATGGAGCTTTTTGTCGATATGGCGCGCACCCTCAATAATGGCGCAGTCCTCTTCAAACCCTATCAAAAAATTGTCAAAATGTATGTGGAAAATGGACTTTTTGATGGTGAGAAGAAGCTGAAAGATTTTACAGAAGAAGAGTTAGAGCGCCTTTATCACGGCAAAGACGTCGGAAAAATCAAGATGGGAGAATACAATCTTACCTATGAGGGAATAGTTGATAAGTTTAACCGTGGCTTTTTGCAGAAAGAAGGAGATTTGTCCGCAGGTGCACAAAAAACGTTGGCAACTTATACACATGAGGCTCTCTGTTCGACATGTCAAGGCAAACGTTTAAATCAAGAATCTCTTGCGGTACGTTGGTCAAGTTATAGCTTTGCGGACTTGATGGCCATGGAACTTACTGATTTAAGTGATGCCTTGGCTCAACTGGAAGGTACTGGCCATCTCAAACAACAGATTGATCACCTTATTGAACTTGGACTAGGCTATCTCAGTCTTGATCGAGAAACATCTACCTTATCGGGTGGAGAATCACAGCGTGTGAAGTTAGTGAAGCATTTGAATAATGCTTTATCGGACATGCTCTATATTTTTGATGAACCTTCCGTCGGCCTGCATCCGAGAGATGTGGCGCGTATTAATGCCATCTTTACGAAGTTACGAGACAAAGGTAATACGGTTTTGATTATTGAGCATGACCCAGATGTCATTAAGATCGCAGATTGGGTGGTCGAAGTTGGTCCGGCAGCTGGCATTCATGGTGGGGAGATTATGTTTGAAGGCAGCTATACGCAACTCCTCCAGTCGGACTGTTTGACAGGGCAATATCTTGCTGAGAAGACACCAATTAATGCCACACCTCGACAAGCTGTTCACTTTTATCAAGGAAAAGTTTCCAGCGCCAACAATCTTAAAAAACAAGCGCTAGATATTCCCAAAGGTCTGCTTACGGTTGTGACCGGTGTAGCAGGGTCAGGAAAATCAACTCTTGTAGAGCATTCCCTAAGAGCTGCATATCCAGAAGCTGTCATGATAACGCAAGCCAGCTTGGCTGCCAATAGCCGTTCCAACCCCGCAACTTTTATTGGAATCATGGATGCGATTAGGAAGGCTTTTGCTAAGGAAAATGATGTGAAGCCTAGTCTTTTCAGCTATAACTCAGAAGGAGCCTGCCCGGATTGTGAAGGGCGTGGCTATATCGAGTCTCGTTTAGCCTTTATGGAAACAGTAAAACAAACCTGTGAACTTTGTCAGGGCAAACGCTATAAGGCAGAAGCTCTTTCCTTTAAATATCAAGGGAAAGATATCACGGAGATATTGGGATTAACGATTGAAGAAGCTTTAGACTTTTTCCAGAATATTCCCATCATCAAGAAAAAAGTAAAAGCCATGAATGAAGTAGGTCTTGGCTATCTGACTCTTGGGCAGTCCACCAGCACTTTATCCGGTGGAGAACGTCAACGCTTGAAGTTAGCCAATGAGTTTTATCAAAAAGGCAATTTATTTATCCTTGATGAACCTTCTACAGGCTTGCATCTGTCCGATATTGGCCGCTTAATGAAGATTATGAATCATTTTGTTGAGCAAGGCAATACCTTAGTTGTGATTGAACATCAGTTAGATATTATGCGTCAAGCGGATTGGATTATTGACGTGGGTCCAGACGGCGGCTCATCTGGGGGAGAGGTTGTTTATGCAGGACCACCAGCAGGCTTGCAAGACTGCGCGACTTCACTTACTGCTAAATATATATAAAGGAGAAGTAAAAATGTTAAAAGTTATTTTGCATATCAATGAGAACCAAAAATGGAAAGCAGTTTTGTCTAATGTAGAAAACTTTCAAAGCTGGCTGTCAGAGAACAAGGAAGCTGGAGACATTGAAATTTTAGTCAATGGAGAAGCTGTCGATAAGGTTCTTCAGGGATCTACTATAAATCTATCGGAAGTATTACAAACAGGCGTAAAAGTTGCGGTTTGTCAAAATTCACTAAATGCGCGCGCTTATACAACGGAAATGCTGCAAGAAGGATGTACAGTTGTTCCAGCCGGTATCGTAGAGCTGGTACAAAAGCAGCATTTGGGTTTTGCTTATATAAAACCATGAGCGGCTAAGAAGTTACAAATGTAAAGTTTTTTGTAGAACTTTGTGACCACTAAATAAAATAAGAAAAACAGCTCCAAGTGTGAGCTGTTTTTCATTTTGTAGCTTACAATAACACAAAGTATTATGAGTTTAAAATGAGAAAAACAATAGCGATATAAGAGACTTGAATATGATAAAGACTGCGTTTTTTAGAAAAAGGTTATTTGTTTATTAAGAAAAGATTTAGTTTTAACTAAGTGAATTTTAAGTAATAAACTATAAAATATGCCTATCCTAAAGAAAGTGAGTCATTATTAAATGAACTTTATTAAACGTGCAGGTTTGCATCTTATTTCCAAACGAGGCAAGACATTACTTCTAGGCTTAGTTTTTATGGCTATTTTGAGTTTTGTCCTGGCTGGTTTGACGATAAGAAGTGCAGCCACTAAGGCAGCTGAGGAAGCGAAAAAGTCTGTGGGAGCAATCGTAACACTTGCTGTAGATAGACAAAAGCTTGCTCAACAGGGGCAGATGATGGGTGGTGATATGCCAAGTCCTATCAGCCGTGAACTGGCTGAAAAAATAAGTCACTTGCCAGGTGTCGCTTCAACATTGTTATCGGTAGGCGGAGCTGTCACCAAAGGACAAGGTATCGAGCCTGTTAAAGTGGAAACAGGCAACACTATGGGCGGAGAAATAAAAGCCAATATTGGTGGAAGCAACATGGCAGAAGTTGATTTCCGAATGACAGGGGTGAATGCCACAGACTTGGCGGGAAGTTTCTCTGATGGAACTGCTAAAATCGTTGAAGGAAAAGGACTGACCGAGGAGGATCTAGGCAGTAATCATGTCTTGATAGAGCAAACGTTGGCTGAGAAGAATGATTTAAAAGTCGGAGATACTTTTGAACTCAAGGACACTGATGGAAAAGCTCACAAAGTTAAAATTACAGGTATTTATCAGACAACAGCGAGTACCGATGGCATGGCAGCACGTATCCCCTCAATGAATCCAGTGAATAATATCTTTGCACCCTATACTTTGGCAGAAAGTTTAGCCACAGAACGGGAAAAAGATACAGTGGATCAAGCTATCTTCAACCTTGATAATCCTGAAAAAATGGACGAGTTTGTTGCGGCTGCCGAAAAAGAGCTGCCTACGGATAGCCCGTATGCTTTGCAGACGAATGATGCTTTTTACCAACAAATGTTAGGCCCAATCAACAATGTTTCTGGTTTTGCGATGAATATTGTGGTACTGGTTGCACTAGCTGGGAGTTTGATTCTAGGCTTGATTGTCATTATGTCTATTCGTGAACGACGTTATGAGATCGGAGTACTCATGAGTTTAGGTGAACGTAAATCTAAAATTATTGGTCAGTTTTTTGTTGAACTGCTTATTATTATGGTTCTTGCTATTGGTGGAGCAAGTATAACAGGGAACTTCATTGGTAACGCTATAGGAAATCAGCTTCTAAGTCAGCAAAACACAGCACAGACACAGGAAGCAGAGGAAGCATCCAGTCAGCAAAACTTACAGCAAGGCGGAATGATACGTCAGCAAGCAGGAGGTCCAGGTTCAAACTCTCCATTAACAGGTCAAGCAAAAGCTGAGTAGATTGAAGCAATGGACGTCAAAATGAATGGGACCACCATAGTTATTTTGGGCTTGATTGCCTTAGCTATCGTTGTTTTGGCTGTCCTTGCTGCCTCTGTTGGTATTTTACAATTACAGCCTAAAGCAGTATTAACAGGGAATTAAGGGAGGAAAGAGTAAAAATGTTAAGAGTAAAAAATGTTGCTTATTGGTATAAGGATCCCGCTGATGCGCTTTTTGAAGATATCAGTGTGGATTTTGAATCAGGAAAGCTTTACACGATTATTGGCAAATCTGGCAGTGGGAAAACAACTTTTCTCTCACTAATTTCAGGTTTAGATGTTGCTAAAAAAGGCGAAATAAGTTATGAAGATAAAATTTTATCCGCGAAAAATCTGACCACCTTTCGACAAAAAGACCTGTCTATCGTCTTTCAAGCTTACAATTTGTTGCCCTATATGTCAGCTTACCAAAATGTAAGAACTGCTCTTGAAATATCAGGCAATAAAATTCCTAATATTAAAAGCTATGTTCGTGAAAAATTGACAGAAGTCGGAATTGACGAAAGCTTACAGGACAAAAAAGTTTCTCAGCTGTCGGGAGGACAACAGCAACGGGTTGCCATCGTTCGTGCAATGGCAACTGGGCATAAGTTGGTTGTGGCAGATGAACCCACGGGTAATTTAGATGAAGAAACATCGGCAGCGATTGTGTCCCTTTTCAAGAAAATGGCCCATGAACAAGATAAAACAGTTATTTTAGTAACCCATGATCATGATGTCGCAGCAGAAGCAGATGTAGTCTTGGAGCTAAAGCATAAAAAATTGACAGAAAGAAAGTAAATATAAAGGTGCTTATTTTATTAAGCACTTTTCTTTTTGGTTTTCTCTAATCCGTGAAAGAAGTAGCTAATAATATGCTAGTAGTTTGCACTGCTTTTATCCCTTATCGGTTATTATCCTGAGAAAGGGTTGCAAAATAAAAAAGACCTCAACTGAGATCTTTAATTTTTAATTATTCAGCAGTTTTCACAGCAGTGTCGCCAGAAACTTTAAATTGGTTGGCAGCATCCAATTCTTTATATGCATCTAATTGTTCTTGAGTTGCGAAATAAAGATTACCGTCGATTTCAGATGGAATTGTTTTGCCGTCTGTACCTTTCATATCGCGAGCTTTGATTGATGCATTTTCTGCAACGTAAACATCACCTTTAATGTTCCCACCTTCAAGGTCAAAGCCAGGTGATTTAATAATCAAACGTTTTGTAGTCAAAGTAAATGAATCCGTTACTTGGTGTTGATCATTTTGTGCGATTAATGCCAATGTACGTTGGATTTGACCGCTCTCGTTCATGAAGATACCGTCAACAGTGATATCTTTATCAGCCGCATCAATATCTGAGTTACCAGACACTAACCAAGCACCTTTAGCACTCAAACCTGAAGCCAAAACATCAGCTGCATCGGTACCCGTTGTTGCGCCAGCTTCAGTATCTGGGCCATTGCCTTCAAACTCATGAGTTACTTCACCATGTTCACCAATAGTAACAGCGCCCATAGGGAATTCAAGAACTTCACCCTCTTCAACTTTAGTTTCACCTGTTACGGTTGGTTTTTGATCATCAGCGAGCTTATTGTAAGCATCCATGAGATCTTGGCTTGCGAAAATCAAATTACCGTCAATCGTTGCCTTACCATCAACACCTTTACCGTTTTGTGCGCCAAAACCTGGTGCGAAGACAGCTACGTCACCTTTGATTGTACCATTAGAAAGTTTGAATCCTGGCGATTTCACTTCAACTTTATCAACAGTAAGAGTGTAACGATCAGTTATAACGTGGTCAGCATCTTGCGCATAAGCAGCAAATTTACGTGCGATTTGGTTTTTGCTTGCATAAACACCTTCAACAGTCAAAGTTTTGCCTGAAGCATCCATATCTTTGGTGATTGCTGCCAACCATGAACCATTTTTAGACAGTCCTTTTTGTAAATCTTCAAAACTGTTAGCACCAGCGGTAGCACCTGTGAATGCGTCAGCTGTTTTGTTGCTGTCAGACTGTTCAGTTTTCGCATCGTTATTGCCATTTGCTGATTCATTATTGTTGCCGCATGCTGCAAGCAAGAAGATTGAAGCTGCTGACAAAGTTACGATAGAAGCCAATTTAGTGGTTTTCATTTAGTTTCTCCTAAATAATAAATTTGAATTGGGTTTGTTTTTGAAATCGTTTGCAAACCCGACACTTTAATTTTAACATAAAAAAAGCCATATGCAAAAAAATTGTCGGTTCTTTCACAAATTTAATCCTTTTAAAATTTTTATTCTTGGTATCTTATCTTAGAGAAGGCTAAAGATAACTTGTGAAATTTAACACTTTGAAATGCTTTTAGTGATATGGATATATAACACAAATGATAATGAAACATTTGTTATCGTTTGAAATATAATTTCAATTCATGTATAATGAAAGGGCATTCAAAGAAATATTATTCTGTAATTGCAACTGTGAGAGACACTTAATATCCCTACAGTTATTCAATTGTATTTAAATCTGTTATCACTATTAGCTGTATGTGCAGCTGATATGAAATAAAATTTACTTAAAGGAGTAAACATGCAAAAATTTCTCAAGTGGATCGAAACAAGATTGATGCCACCTATGACCAAAATTGGTATGCAGCGACATATGGTTGCAATACGTAATGGGGTAATCTCAACGCTATCTTTAATTCTGATTGGCTCTTTCATTATGGTTTTCGCCAATTTCCCGATACCAGCTGTAGCGGAATGGTTAGCGCCACATACGGCCAACTTAACCATTCCTTTCCGAATCACCATGGGCTTGATGGCAATCTATGCTTCATTTGCTATGGGTGATTCCTTAGCTAAGTCTTATGATTTAGATGGCGTGACAGGCGGTGTTCTTTCATTAGCGGCATTTTTGACTTTAACCATCCCTTTAAATGTCGATACTGTGTTGACTGAAGCAGGTGAAGCTGCGATTGGTTGGGTACTTCCAATGCAATACTTAGGTGGTGCGGGGATGTTCTCTGCAATTTTAACAATGATTTTTGCCGTTGAAATCTATCGTTTCTTTATCAAACGTGATATTACTATCAAAATGCCTGATGGTGTCCCCCCGGCAGTTGGACGTTCCTTTGGGGCCCTATTACCGGGTGCCTTTATTATCATTTCCCTTTGGGTAGTGCGTGTAATGCTTAATTTTGATATTAATGCTTTTATCATGAGTATTTTCAATCCAATTGCCGACTTGATGGGGAATAATATGTTTGGTGCTTTGCTTCCTATGATTTTCATTCATTTACTTTGGGCAGCCGGAGTGCATGGTATGAATATTATCGGTTCAATCGTCCGGCCGATGTGGCTCATGATGCTTGATGCAAATATGGCTGCAATGGCTGACGGAACACCCCTGACACAACTTCCTTATGTCGCACCAGAACAATTCTATCAATGGTTTGTCACAATGGGTGGTGCAGGTGTAACTTTAGTTCTTGTTTTCCTTCTCTTTACTTGTCGTGCCAAATACTTGAGAGATATGGCAAAATTGACATTTGTTCCAGGGTTATTTAATATCAATGAACCATTAATCTTTGGTATGCCTTTGATGATGAATCCTGTATTCACTATTCCATTTGTATTAAATCCGATTATCTTGACAATCGTTTCCTATACTGCAGTAAGACTTGGCCTTGTCAATGGTTTTGTCGCCAATGTTCCGTGGACTCTTCCTGCACCAATCGGTGCTTACATGGCAACAGGTAATGATTGGCGTGCGATTATTCTTGTTTTAGTCAATCTCTTTATTGCAGGAGTTATTTATTATCCATTTGTAAAAATGTATGACAAGCAAATGCTAGAGGAAGAAAAGAAAGCTGCTACAGAAACTGAAGGAGCACAGGTTTAAGGCTCTTTAGTTAAATAAAAGTTCACAGATAGAAAGTGTATTTATGTTATATTCAATCCTATTTTTTGTTACTACAGTGGTAGTGATTATTATTGCACGTAAATTCTCCATAAAAGTGGAAAGATTTAAAAATAAATATTTGAGGAGCAGGTGGTTTTGGGGAATTACGAGCATGCTTACACTAGCTACTGGAATTTTACTGCTCCCAAATTTTCTTGCACCACTGAAAATTCCCTTTATTATTTTTGCAATATTTGCTGCCATGGTTTTCTTCGAAATGACACGCCATGCAATAGAACGCGCTATGATTATCTATAACAAGAAAACTGTACATAGATATGATAAAAAAGCTATTCATGAAGTGAACAGCTTAAAATAATTTTACAAGGAGAAATATATGAGACGATTAGGAATTTCGATATACCCAGAACACAGTACGCTGAAGCAAGACAAGGCTTATATTGACCTTGCACATAAGTATGGTTTTAGCCGTATCTTCACTTGTTTATTGTCCGTTAATGGTGACAAAGAAGAGATATTACAGAATTTCAAGGAAACGATAAGTTATGCTAGAAGTAAAAATTTTGAAGTGACCGTTGACATTGCACCGCGTATTTTTGATATTTTAGGAATTTCTTATGATGATTTATCTTTCTTTGCGGACATGGGTGCTCATGGTATTCGTTTAGATATGGGCTTCACTGGGAAAGAAGAAGCTTTGATGACCTATAATCCTCATGGCCTCAAAATAGAAATCAATATGTCTAATGCGACAAAGTATATGGAAAATATTTTAAGTCATGTACCAAATCGTGAGCTTCTAGTGGGATGCCACAATTTCTATCCTAAACGTTTTTCGGGACATTCTTATGACTTTTTTGTCAGATGCTCAAAAATGTATAAGGAAAATTACATTCATACGGCCGCCTTTGTCAATTCACATGATGCAACTTATGGGCCGTGGCCTGTGATGGAAGGTCTAGCAACTTTAGAGATGCATCGTGACTTACCTATTGAAGTTCAGGCACAGCATTTAATCGCAACTGGGCTGATTGACGATATCATTATTGGTAATGCTTATGCTTCTGAAAGGGAGATACAAAAGCTTGCTACTCTCAATCGTCAAATGATGACTTTCGGTATTGAGCTTGAAGAAACTATTACAGAGCTAGAGCGCGTGATTGTTGAAGAAGAACCTCACTTTTATCGGGGGGATATTTCAGAATTCATGATACGTTCAACACAATCACGCGTGAAATACAAAGCGGAAGCCTTTCCCAAAGGGAATACACGGGATATAAAACGTGGGGATATTATCATTGAAAATGAAGCATATGGTCAATATAAAGGAGAGTTGAATATAGCACTTAAGGATATGAAAAATTCGGGTAAAACAAACGTAGTTGCACGAATACGTGAAGAAGAAATATTCCTTTTGGACTATTTACAGCCCTGGGAAAATTTTCAATTCCAAGTTAAAGGATGAATCTAGGAGAATAAACTTGTACCAAAGATAGAGGGCCAACCATTATAGAGATTGAAGCTTCTTAAATTAACTGGCTCTTACTCACCTAAAAACTGCTCTTTACATTATCTTAGTATATAATGAAAGGACAGATAAAAAGGTTTTAAGTACAAGGAGAATTTTATGCACTATGACATCATCAACGCTTTTACTGGCACTCACCTTTTAGGTAATCCTGCGGCAGTCTGTATTTTAACCAAACGGTACCCAAAAGCCGAGCTGCAACACATAGCTTCCGAGATTGCTTTACCAGAAACTTCTTTTATCTACAAAAACGAAGAGGATGAGTGGGAAATCCAATGGTTTAGTCCTAAAAGAGAAATTTTATTGTGCGGACATGGCATGATTGCAGCGGCTTTTGTCATCAAGCAGAAGATAGAAAAAGATATTGATTTTTTAAGTTTTGCATCTAAATCTGGGAAATTGAGTGTCGCAATATATAAGCAACAATTCATATTAAATTTCCCACGACAATCCCTCTTTCCAATGTCTGTCACTGAAAGAATGGAAAAAGCTTTCCCCGAGACAATAATTAAAGAAGCCTACACTTCCCGTGAAAAGGATCATCTCGTGCTTGTGTTGGATTCAGAAAACGCCGTAAAACAAGCAAAACCTCACCTAGATATCGTCAAGTCTCTTGCTCCACATGCGGTAACAATTTCAGCAAAAAGGACAGAAGTGGATTTTGTATCCCGGTACTTTGCTCCTAATGGTGGCGTAGATGAAGACCCAGTGACAGGTTCTTCACATACACGATTAGCCCCGCTTTGGGGAGAAAAATTAGGCCAAACAAGACTCATCGCAAAACAACTTTCAGACCGTGGCGGTTTAATCCTGTGTGAAATCGATGATGAAACAGTCAAAATAACTGGTCAGGCGGTGCTTGCTGAAGAAAAGAAGAAGTTGACACAATTATAGAGTATTAAAATATAAAAAGTGCTGGACATATGTCCAAGGCACTTTTTATATTTTTCTTGCTTTTAAGGGCGAATAAATTTAACACCTGTTGTTGAACAAACACGTTCAGTTCCCCATCCGCCGTTATAGTTTCCTTCGCTCACTCTCATCTTAGAGCCGGAAACAGAAAGGACTACTGCGACATGCCCAAGACTTCCAGCTCCTTGATTACCTGGAGGGAAAACAGCAATGGTGCCAGCTGCAGGCTTGCTGTTGGCATACTTAACCCATTCTTTGGCATTTCCTACATATGTAGGGATATTTCCGTTGAAATAATCCCAAACATACGCTGTACATTGTCCTGCTGGGTAAGGATTTTGTCTATTTGTTGTGATATTATAGAAACGAGAAAGGAAGGCAGCCATTTCTCCCCGTGTAACATTGGCATTTGGTTTAAAAGAAGTGGCTGTATATCCTGTAGTAATCCCTTTGGAACTTAACCAACCAATGTCATTTGCAAACATATGATTTTTGACATCCGCAAAGTTAGAACTGTATTTCCCTGTAGTAGGAGCATTACCTGAAACTTTTGCCATTCGGTGAAGAAAGGCAGCCATTTGCCCCCTTGTGACATTACCATTCGGATTATAATGAGGTGCAGTTCCACTTGAAATAGTTGTAGCTGTCAGCCAAAGAATCTGGTTTTTATATTGAGTAACATCTGTGTAGACATTAAATGGAGCTTTATAACTTGGAGCTCCTGCTAAACGATGAAGAAAGACTGCCATTTCCCCACGAGTAACATAGGCATTGGGATTGTAAGTTGTTGGCGTGTAGCCTGTCGTAATCCCTCTACTGTAAATCCAGTTAATATGATTTTTGAATAAAGATTGCGAAATGTCCTTAAAAGGATTGCCTGAATTTTTTGCAGGTAATTTTCCTAAAGTTACAGGAATTTTTGGAAGAGTGCCTTTTTCTAAGGGTTGCTGATAAGTTACGGCACTTCGAACTTCTATTTTAGGACTGTCTGTTGTACTTATTGATTCCGTTGAGGCATCTGCAGTATCTTGTTTCTCAGTAGAACTTTCAGTATTTGTACTAGAAGAGTTTTCTTCTGTTAATACGCTTGAAGTACTTTGACTTTCACTGGAAATTTCCGACTTATCTGCGGAACTAGAAGTACTGCTTTCTTCCACATTAGAAGCTATAGAATCATTATTTTCTTTATTTACTGATACTAGTTCACTCGCACTGACCATTATTCCTTGCGTCGACGATAAAAAGACTGCGCTCAACATTAATATTTTTTGATATTTCTTCACAATAAAATATCTCCTCCTTGATAACCCTATCTCATAAAATCACTCTATATTTAATGATTTTGGCATATAATAATAATAACATAAGATTAGCATTTTCATGGCTAAATATGAGCTGAAAAGATTAATCATGTAAAATTCTTTCTGCAAATATTTATAAACAGAATTAAAACATTATACCAATAAGAATGATAAAATAATAAAGGAATTGATGACAAAGTAAATAAACGAAATATTAAGAGTTATGAGTAATTTGTCCTCACTTGTATCTGCTTTCCCACTTACAAGTTCCACTCTTGATGAGCTATATATATTTTTTAATTTATCTTTTTCCTCAATGCAATTTTAAATAATGTTTAGAAGCCCTTTCTTTGAGGGCTTTTAGTTTGGATAAAAATAAATTGAATTTTTTCACAAAAATCATTAGAATAAAAAGAAGAACATTTAAAAGGAAAATCCCAATGAAAAAACTCCAAAAAATAACACTATGGGTCGCAAGTATTCTCCTCATCCTCTTCGCAGCTGCCTTCATCTATATTAAGTCAAGCACCTATCACCCGACAGAGCGGGCGAACACTGTAGCTCAGAAAGCAGAGAAGAAGGACGGAGTCCTACTTTTCAAAGGAAACCCAGACAAGCCAAGCTTAATCTTCTATCAAGGTGCATTCGTAGAAAATGCCAGCTACAGCATTTGGGCCAGTAAAGTAGCAAAAGCAGGATATACTGTTTATCTTCTTAAAGAACCACTGAATCTTGCCGTGCTGAGTCCAAATAAAGCTGAAGGTATTATCAGAGATGAAAATATTTCAGATTATGTAGTGGGTGGACACTCTCTAGGTGGAGTAATGGCCAGTCGTTTTGCGGCAAAGAATCAGGATAACTTGCAAGGTGTTTTTTTCCTCGCAAGTTATCCTGACGAAAAAGGCAGTTTGAAAAATTTCAGAGGGAGTGTTTTATCAATTGTGGGATCAAAAGATGGTGTGCTTAATTGGTCATCCTATAAGAAAGCCAAGGAAAATTTACCTCAACAAACGGTAAATGTGACAATTGAGGGTGGGAATCATGCTGGATTTGGCAGTTATGGTGCCCAAAAAGGAGACAACCAAGCTGACATCTCTAACGAGAAACAGCAAGAAGAAATCGCTACAGAACTCATCAATTGGCTTAAAAAAACCGAAAAATAAAAAAGAACTCTTACATAAAGAGTTCTTTTTCTTTCTATTATTCAACCGCAGCAAATGGTCCATAGAGCATATTGCTATTTTGAACATTGACATCAATAACATTATAGAATGCATTTGGTGTATCAGCAACATCCCAGACAGCAAGGATAACATGATATCCAGAACGATTAGTTGGCACAGTGATGGAGTGAGTCAAGTTGTTAGAAGCCTCAGTACCATCATGATTGACAGTACCAATGAGTTCTAACTCAGAGAGTTTGAGTGGGGCATTTTGATCCCAACCTGTTTTTGTCATATAATAGTGCCATTTTGTTGTTTTGTGTGCTGCTGTATATTTCCAAGTGAATTGATTAACACCGGTGTTTATTGTTGTTTTTTTCCAACGGTCGCTCGTCTGATTATCAAGGACAAAGTCCGCGATTTGTCCTAAGCCGCCATTGGCTGAAGCAATACGCCCATCGACAGGTCCACTTTCAGGAAAACCTTTTGGAGCTTCCAGTGATTGAGGATTTGTGATGACGCTCCCATAAAGATCGTAGGCAGTCGCCCAGCCGTATTTTTCATAGTCCAGTTGTCCTTGATAGCCTCGTGCTGGCGGACTTTTGACATAACCGTGAGCCAAGACCGTTTTAGTATGGAAGGCCATTGAAGTACCCAATATCCCCAGAGTGATTAAAAACCCAATAAACATTTTCTTCATAATTTTGCTCCTTACTGCTTTCTAAAGCACATCATATTTCTTTCCAAGGTCCATATAGTCCTGACAAATCAGGCTGATCTCCCTTGGTCCACCATTTTGCTTCGTATTCTTTTCCATTATAGATTACACGGTCGCCCGTCCAGTATTCCTTGTCCTGCTTCCATGTATTTTCAGGAGTGACTATGTCACCGGCAGTAGTAAAGCTCATGGTTGCACTATTTGAGCGTATGCCGTTATTATTGATTGATACGACCTCAACTGTATAAGGTGTAGCTGCTTTTAGACCTGAAACTGTCTGTAATCCATTTTTACTCGTATAAGCTTGTCCCCCAACCTTAATCTCGTAGTTTGCTATTCCAGTTGTATCAGTCGATTTTGCTTGAATTGTGGCACCTGTCTCTGTAATATCAGTTATCGTGATTAACGGCACTGTCGGCTTTGTCTCATTACCTCCCTCAGTGTCACCAAAGAGCATTGGTGCGTAAGTGTTGACGAAAGAGTTGTTATAACTTACACCAGCTGCACTTTTTCCTGCATCCCAATTGACTGACCAGGTCATCAATCCTTTAATCTCATTTCCTGAATCTTTTAGTCGTTGCAAAGCATTTTCGACATCCTTAGGATTTTTTACATATCCTGTAGCTGCGGCATCGTCATTTGCAGGTAGTCCAATGACAAACTTGTCTGCTGGAATTTTTATAAAATTATCGGCACCTGTGACAAGGCGCTTGGTTAAGCCATATAAGAATGCTTCTTTTTGTTCTTCATTGGATTGGGAAATCCACATATTTAAGTCAGAATCCCAGAAACCATCTCCACCCTGATTGTAATATTGAGGATTGATGAAATCATAGTCATTCTCTAGCCCTTTGATATATGGCACATATTTACCTGTAGCTGTAAGATAAGGAAACTCAGGTGCCATCGTAATCATAAAGTTTTTACCTTGCTGGCGATAGTGATCTTTAACTTTACGTAGAGCTGCTGGAATAACCGTATTATTATCGGCTGCATCAATCGCGGCCTGCTCCAAATCAATATCTAAGCCATCAAAACCATAAGTGTCGACAAGTCGGATGATTTCATTAACAAAATCATCCTCTTGAGCTTTTGTTAGCTCAATATGTGCATCAGCCCCACCTAAAGCAATCAATACTGTTTTACCTTCAGCATTGAGTTTTGAAACTTCCGCTCTGAATTCAGCATCCGTTTTATTATAGGGTTTAAAGGTAGGAAGAGTACTACCTTGGGGTGTTTTCATGAAAGATACGTTAATAACATTGTATCCATCTTGGGTTTGGGAGAGGTCAAAATCAGCGGAGGTGCCGAGTTTATAACCATCTTTTCCTGTTGACTTCCAATTGTGCCAGTATCCAACGAGTACTTTATCAGAGGGGTTCACCATCTCGTCTGCTGCATCAGCTAAAGCATGTTTTCCTGCAAAAACAACAGTAGCTAAGGCGAATGTTGTCATTGCAACCTTTAAGTAACGTGTGTTTCCATTTTTGATCATAGTTCCTCCTGTAAGGTAAGAATATGTCCGGACAATTCATGTAAGCGCTATAATTATTATAACAATTTTTATTTTTCTATTCAATTAAAAAGGAAACTTTAATTTTAAAAGTCAAGGGGGGTAAAATTTTTATAGCATTACGCAACCAATCAAACCCTCTTCAAATTTTCAAACGAATATACAACTTTCCCAAAATTCTTATGTTAAAATTAAATAAACACTAAGAAAAAAGTTAAAGATAGAAAATTAGGAGGAAAATTATGTCGAAAACAAGAAAATTAAACCCACTCTTTCTTATTATTATTTTTATTATCGCCGTAGAAGCAATCGGTGGCTTATCAAGTCTACTGGCTGGTGATATTAAATCAATTTATAATAGTTTAAGTCTTCCACCATTGGCGCCGCCAGATTATTTATTTGGCATTGTTTGGCCCATTTTATATGCTTTAATTGCAGTTGCTGGCTTTCTTGTCTTTCAAAATTTGCCAACAAGGAAGACAGAAGCACAAACTGCACTTTATTTCTATGTTAGTCAATTATTCTTGAATTTTATCTGGAGTATTATCTTTTTTAAAGGATATTTTTGGCTGGGTGTACTTGTAATAATTGTCTTGGATATCGTGGTATATCTGTGTATGAGAAAGTTTTTCAAAATAAATCAATTGTCAGGAATTTTGTTCCTCCCTTACTTTGTATGGATATTGTTTGCGACTTATCTTACTATCGCGGTGGCTTTCTTGAATTAGGCTAAATTATTAGTAGCATTACCCTACTTGTATCCAGTTATGTTTTTTCACATCAATTCAAAAAATAAGGCGAAGTGCCTTATTTTCTTTATTATAGTGTATACATTTAATATGTAGGGAAACAGAGATTAAACATTGTTTAACGCTGTTTCTAATTTTACAAAATGTTTAAGGTTTTACTTGACTTTGTTAGTTTACATATGTAAACTATAGTTATAGAGTTATTTAAAGAACTAAAAATTTAAGGAGGATAATATGGAAAAAGAACATTCAGAACACATGAATCATAACATGCATGATATGTCAGAGATGGAGCATCATGAAGGCCATGATATGATGAATCACGGTGGACATATGATGCACATGGGCAACATGGGAAAGAAACTGAAGGTAAGTATCGTTTTAATGATTCCTTTGCTTGCTATTTCAAGCATTGCAGGGTTCCAACTCATTAGTTTTCAAGGTGATTCAATTTTAAGATTAATTCTTGGTTCCATTATCTTCTTTTATGGAGGAACGCCATTCTTTAGTGGAGCAAAAGGTGAATTTCAATCAAGAAAACCTGCGATGATGATGCTCATTACGATGGGGATTGTTGTTGCATATGCTTACTCAGTTTATGCCACTGTCTTGACATGGACAGGGGGAGAGGCGATGGACTTCTGGTTTGAGTTGTCAACCTTGATTGTAATTATGTTGGCGGGTCATATTATTGAGATGAGGGCAGTCAGTCGCGCAGGTGATGCCCTTAAGGATTTGGCATCACTCGTTCCCAAAAAAGCTCATCTAAAAACTGGAGAAGATGTCGCCATATCAGAGCTTAAAGTAGATGATATACTTCTCGTTAAGGAAAATGAACGCATACCTGCAGATGGTCTCGTGACATCAGAACTCGAACACTTGTCAATAGATGAGTCAATGATTACAGGTGAATCACGTTTGGTCTCTAAAGATTCAGGTGACACAGTTTATGGTGGTTCTCTGAACCAAAATCTCCCTTTTGAAATGAAGGTCACTTCTTTAGGAAAGGATTCTCTACTTTCACAAATTGCGCAGCTGGTTGAAAAAGCACAAAAACAAAAATCAGCGAGTGAAAATCTAGCAGATAGAGTGGCAGGTTGGCTTTTTTGGGCGGCATTAATTGTGGGTGTTGGCTCTTTCATTATCTGGTTAATGACCTCGACACTTAGCTTTGCGCTGATGACTGCTGTATCCGTCTTCGTTATAGCCTGTCCTCATGCTCTTGGTTTAGCTGTCCCTCTTGTTGTTGCGCGTTTGACAAATCTTTCAGCCAAAAATGGTTTATTGATTCAAAATCGTACATCCCTTGAAGCGATTGGAAAAATAAAGTATGCTCTAATGGATAAAACGGGGACTTTAACTGACGGTAAGTTTAGCGTCCGCCAAGTAGTAAAACTTGATGGTGATGAAAGTATCGATATTTTACACATAATGGCAGCTTTGGAGAGCGGTTCTACCCATCCGATTGCCCTTTCTATTGTGAATGCAGCTGAGGATTTACAACTTGAAGCCGAAAATATTGAAAATATTCCGGGTGTGGGTTTAAAAGGAACCGTTAAAGGCCAAAATTATAGCATTGTATCCTATGCATATTTGCGTGAAAATGATATTGCTGTTGATGAAGAAAAGGTTGAAGAAGTCTTTGATCAAGGTCTGACGGTGTCCTTCTTACTCTCTGACCGCAAGCTTCTTGGTTTTGTCGCTCTGGGCGACTCTCCGAAAGAAGATGCGAAGTTCTTCATTGAAGACCTGAAAAAGCGCGATATTATACCTGTTATGTTAACGGGGGATAATAAATCAACGGCTGCCAAAGTTGCTAAAAATTTGGGTATCACGGAATATCAAGCAGAGCTGAAACCTGAAGATAAAGCTAGTCTCGTCAAAAGCTATCAGGAAAAAGGCGGAGTACTCTTTATTGGGGATGGTGTTAACGACTCGCCAGCTTTAGCAACAAGTGATTTAGGTATTGCTATTGGTGGAGGTACTTCAGTTGCTATTAATACAGCAGATGTGGTCTTAGTCAATTCACACCCGAGCGATGTCTTGGCGTTAATTGAAATTGCTACACGTTCAAATCGGAAGATGAAACAGAACTTATGGTTTGGAGCTGGTTACAATATTATAGCCATTCCTGTCGCTGCTGGTATTCTTTATCCAACATTTGGTATTTCCATAGATCCTTTAGCAGCCGCAGTATTAATGAGCATCTCCACAGTCATCGTTTCTATCAATGCTCTGGGGCTAAAATATGAAAAACCTCAAGAAAAATAAAAAAGCTCAAGTGAGCTTTTTTATTTTGTTTGCAGACATACGAGAAGATACCAATAGGTTACTTTGGTTTTACTTTGCCTTGGTCTTTTTGGATAACCAGTATTATGAATTAGGATTATGGGGGAACAACTCTACACAAATATTTTAAAAAAGTAAAGTAATGCTTTTTTTTTGTTATAATATTACCAGTTATTTTTTATCATTTATTTGATATTTTAAGTTTTTTGAGAATCTAAATGGTAAAATATCCAATAATAAGAAAAAATCTAAAAACAGTTAATTTAGTTGCTCAAACCCTGAATTAAATATAGAGATGACTTCCTCAGTCATTCAAGGATATATAATATGAATAATAAGGCGCTATTCAATCTTTCAAAGCCAAATATAATAAATATTTGGAACATATTACGCACAATAATTACGCTAGCAATTCTCTCTCTGACCTTTATTTTTATTTTAAATCTCAACCACTATACAGGTTACACAGGTGATGATTTTCTGTATCATTTTATCTATACAGGTGCTTGGCCAAGTGAGCATTTGAGTGAATATCATAATCTTTCAGATTATATCTCAGCAGTCTATACGCACATGACACTGTGGAATGCACGTATGACCTCGATAATTTTCGAAATCTTGGCCATGCAGATGCCTAAAAGCATTTTCAATATCCTTAATGCCAGTATTTATGTATTGGTTGGACTTTTGTTGAATGTAGTGGTCAGTGGGAAAAAGGCATTTTTAAAATTTTTGCATCTGGCATTAACCTTTCTTTTGATGTGGTTTTTCATCCCGGGGATGGGCAGCACAGTGCTTTGGGTCAGCGGGGCTGCAAATTATCTATGGGCCACAGTAATCATCCTTCTCTTTTTATTACCCTACCGTTTTAATGTAAGTACAAAACGAGGTTGGGAAGAGTTCTACTTGCCAGTCTTAGGACTTTTAGCAGGCTTAACAAATGAAGTTGGTGGCGCAACAACCGTATTGCTTGCTCTCATTTTTACGGTTTATAATTTAAAAAAATCTGGGAGCGGAAACACAGTGGCTCAGATTTTAGGAACCATAGCTGTCGCCTTTGGTTTCGGGACACAGGTCATCTTATCATCAGGATCTGCTGAAACACAGAACTACGGAGCTTCTACAGGTTTAGGACAACGTTTCCTCGACATCTTGTCGGGAACAGCGCATTATTCTGGTTTTCTTTTACTGCCTATTGTGGTGTTTGGTGTACTTCTTTATTTTAACCGGGATCAGCTGCAAGAAAAAGCATGTAATCTCTGGCATGGAGGGATTATCTTTCTGATTTCAGGTCTTGCAGGTTGTGTTGCAATCCTGGCTTCGCCCATCATACCAGCTCGCCTTTGGTTTGCAAGTAATATTCTGTTTATTATAGCTTTATTAATGATGATTGAAGCATGGCAGGAGCTACGTGCACAAAGCTCTTGGACCAATGTGCCTTTATGCATTGCCATTCTTTGCTTAAGCTTTGTGAGCTTGCCAAGCTATGACTATAACTTAAAAGACATCAAAAATTCTTATGAGTATTTTTATACAGCCCAAACTATAGCCCAAAAAGCAAAAGAAGAAGGAAAAACTTCGGCGCGAGTGCCTGGGATTCCGATGACTTCAAACGGCTATAACGCTTATTTTGGAACTCCTTATCTGGTTGCAAGCGAGCACCCAGAAAAAGAATGGTCTAACACATGGTTTGCTAAATATTATGGACTGGAAAAGGTCTATTTGGACGATACAGTACCGATGGCAAAAGTAAACTTAGAGAATGCTCAACCCATTGATAGCATTTTGAATATCTATGACAAATATTTGGGGCATTTCCAACGCAAGATTCTACCTCTCAATACCGGTAAGGTCATAAAACGTGAGCAAACTTCTAAAACTTCGGGAGCAAAAGCCCCCTTCACTAAAGACCCTAAACCCAACAACAAAAACTTACCGACAGATAAACCTTGGCTTCGTAATGCGCTCATACGCTATATAGATGTAAATAAGGATGAAATTGTCGCAACAGAGCAAATCACTTCGCCATATAACGAAGTCTATGACATTTCTCATGCATCCACAGCTGGGTATGAAACATTGATAAGTAATCCTAAATCTTATGTTTTTAATAAACGTTATGATCAAACGATAGACGTTCATGTCAAACCTTCGCTGCATACCATTACGCTTTTCTTTAATGATAAAAACCAAAACAATCTTCTCATCACAAACGTGGAAGGGCAAACAGGTGAAACGCTCACCGTGCAATTGCCACAAGGTTACAGTAGCAATGGTTCAAAAACAGCACATGTTGCCATTGATGTAGAGACACCTTGGAATAAAACAGTAGAAGTAACGAAAATACCAATTTGGAAAAATCTAGGGAGCTTTTTGTCTTTTTATAGTCTAGCTGCTGGATTGTTAATTTTTGTGGTTTATGATGTTTTTCTTAAACAACGGCAGGGAAGATAATAATAACGAGCACAAAAGTACTAAAAACAAGTGAATAGACGAGATAAAGTTTTCTATCAGACGGCATTTATCAGTATGTAACGAATACAGCGATTATCTATGCACTTCAATAAGAGGTTGAATTGGATGTAGACACATCTCTCAATTAACATAACCAAATATTGACGATTTAGTAAATTTTAATGTAAATTATGTTGGACGATATTAAACTAGAACTATAGGAAGTAGAGCAGAAGAAAGAGACAAATACTTGCCTCAGGAAGTATCTCATATAGAACCTACAATAGAAATTGGAGAAGGTTACTGGACTGATCAAATAAACGGGGACTGATTAAAGCCCCTTCCATTCAGGAAGTATCAAAGTTGCTGGATAAAGTTGGACAATACTTGATTAACCGGGTATAATGAAAGCAGAAGTATCAGTAAGTTGTGAAGAAAAAGATGCTCCTAATGCTACATTTATTCTTGATATTGAAAGTAGGTCACTAACACTAAGAGCCCTTGACTTCAATTTAGGCATTAATTTTGGTAAAATAGTTCAGGAAAAAATAATTGTAACTGTCCCTAACGGTATGAATTTGAATAAAATGATTATTGAGGGTACATCTGGTCAAAAAACTTACGTGACTTTAAAGCTGAAAACTTTCAAATTAACCTAAGAGATGGACAGTTGAAGTTAATAAATAGTCAATTTCCAGGCTTAAAAGTAGAGGCAGAAAATGCTTAAGTGAACCATGTCAAAGAAAAAGTACCTTATCAAAGGGTGAATCAAGACAAAGCTTTGACAGTTAAAGTCACAGAGGGCAGTTTCTACCTTATAAATGAATAGGATATAAGAAAAAATGGATTTAAATTTTATTGAACTTTTGAAGGTTATTTTCCTTGGTATTGTCGAGGGAATTACGGAGTGGTTGCCTGTATCGAGTACAGGGCACATGCTATTGGTTGATGCATTTCTGCATACAGACATGACTCAAGCCTTTAAAGATATGTTTTTTGTTGTTATTCAACTTGGAGCAATTATTGCCGTTATTGTGGAATTCTGGTCACAGATGAATCCATTTGTTAAGGTTGAGAACAAAGGCGTTCGTATCAAGAGATCAGTCTTCAATATGTGGGTAAAAGTTGTTGTAGCTTTTCTCCCCTCAGCCGTTTTTGGGCTCTTCCTTAATGACTTTTTAGAAGAAAATTTCGGCACACCATTTACAATTGCGATTATGCTTATTGTTTATGGTATCGCCTTTATCGTGATTGAACGTTGGAATAAAACACGCCAGCCCAAAATTAACAGCATGAAGGAAATTACTTACCAAACAGCATTAATTATTGGTTTATTCCAGGTCTTGTCAATGATTCCAGGAACTTCACGCTCAGGCGCAACCATTGTTGGAGCCTTGCTGATTGGGGTATCTCGTGTCGTTGCTGCCGAATTTACGTTCTTTCTGGCTGTGCCGACAATGCTTGGGGCTTCAGCTTTCAAACTCTTGAAGTTTGGACTTAACTTTAGCCTTTCAGAAGTTATCGCACTTATCGTCGGGATGGTAGTTGCTTATGTGGTTTCAATCTTTGTTATTAAATTCTTGATGAGTTATATTAAACGTCGAGATTTCCAAATTTTTGGCTGGTATCGTATTGCCCTTGGCATCATCGTTATTGCCTTTATCCTTTTTGGAGTTATCTAGAAATATTTAGAAACAAGAAATTACTTTCTTGTTTTTTTTAGTTCAATTATTTGGTAAAGGCTTCCTTCTTTGTTATATTAGTATTGTACCAAGCGGTAGGTAAAGTCAGATTGGAGCGTGTAAGGTGTCAGAAGCAAAAGATAAAATTATTGAGAGCAGTAAAAAGCTCTTTTGTCAAAGAGGTTATGCCTCTACCTCTATTCGAGATATTTTAGAAGACTCGGGTACAGGAAAAGGGCAACTTTATCATTATTTTCTGTCTAAAAAAGAAATATGTTTAGAAGTTATTCGTTCTCATATGCACGACTGGGAAATTCAAGTTCATCAAGATGAAACAAGACACTATGGTTGTGCAGTGGGGAACCTTGTTGTAGAACTAGGTGCCAGTGAAGATAAAGATTTTCGTGAATTATTAGGTCAGTTAATGGAAACGTGGACAGACTTGATTGAAGCTCGCATTATTGAAATTACAAACTGGAACCAAGAACAAGCTAGAATACAAGCTCAACATATCATCTCGACAATTCAAGGAAGTCTCTTGTTATTGAAACTTACACAAGATTGGTCGGTCTTTAAAAACAGTTTGGATAATTTAGGAAAAGAAGTTAAAGCACTTGCTTAAACCACAGGAGGAAACAAGCATGAAAATTATATTTGACGAAGCAGTAAACGAAAAATTGGCAAAATTTGAAAACGTAGATTTTGTTTTGGATTTTGATCATGAATTAAGTGAAAAAAATGAAGCTGTTGATGCGTGTGCCGGTGGTATTTCTCGTTACCGTATCCTTGCTATTGATAAAGGAAAACTTCCAGAAGCCTTTGATGCCCACTTGGATTCAGAGTTGGGACCTGTTTATTTCAAAAAATGGGGTGAGATGTTTTGGAGTGCTCAAGATTTGCATGCAAAAGTCGAAGGTAGTTACAACCTCATTGCCTTGAAGACAGATGGTGAGTATTTGAGCCATAATTTACTCATTGTTGACTATCGAGGCAAGCTGTAGTATGGAAAGAAAAAAATATAAAAATCTTATCATCGGTTTTGGGAAAGCCGGTAAGACATTAGCAAAGTTCTTGGCTGCTAAGGGCGAGTCTGTTGCGATTGTCGAGCAGTCTTCACGGATGTATGGTGGAACTTGTATTAATATTGGCTGTATTCCTTCAAAATCGCTGATTGTAAATGGGCAAAAAGGAGAAGACTTTACCGATGCTGCACTCCAAAAGATTAATCTGGTCGCAAAGTTAAATAAAAAAAATTACCATATGGTTGCGGATGAAGAAACTGCAACCGTGATAGATGGTAAAGCAAGATTTTTATCAGATCGTGAAATTGAAATTTCTGAAGAAGGAAAACCTATTCAAATCTTACAAGCTGAACGTATCTTTATTAATACTGGTGCACGAGCGATACTTCCCTCAATACTTGGAATGTCAGAAAGTAAAAATCTTGTGACCTCAACAGGTCTGATGGATCTACCAGAACGTCCAGAACATTTAATCGTGGTTGGATCTGGTTATATCGGTCTCGAATTTGCCTCTATGTTTCTCTCTTATGGTTCAAAAGTGACGATTATAGACAAGCATAGTATCTTTTTACCTCAGCAGGACCGAGACGTAGCAGCTCGTGTGAAAAAAGACCTTGAGGAAGCTGGCGCAGTCTTTAAGCTCGGTTATGAGATTAATGGCGTTTTTGATCGTGGAGAAGAGAGTATCCTAAATATAAAGCTTGACGGTCATGCGGAAGAAATCCGAGGAGATAAAATCTTACTCGCCACTGGTCGTAAACCCAACACATCTGGTTTAGGGCTAGAAAACACGTCAGTAAAAGTTGGAGAAGCTGGACATATCTTAGTGAATGAAAAACTACAAACTACAGTAGAAAATATATGGGCGCTGGGGGATGTACATGGCGGACCACAGTTTACTTATACCTCATTAGATGATTTCCGTATTATTAAAAGTCAGCTTTATGGAGATAAGTCCCGTACACTGAGTAATCGTGGAGAACTTGCCAGTAGTGTCTTTATCACACCCACTCTATCTAATATTGGGTTGACGGAGACAATAGCTCAAGCACAAGGTACAAACTATCGTTTGTTTCGTTTAGAAGCTACAGCAATACCTAAATCTGCTGTGCTTGGGCAAAGTAAAGGGCTGCTTAAAGCCCTCGTTGATCCCGAGACGGATGAAATACTGGGCGCAACAATTTATGCTGAGGATTCACATGAAGTCATTAATCTTGTGTCGCTGGCTATAAAAGCTAAGTTACCCTATACAATGCTGCGCGATCAGATTTTTACACATCCAACCATGAGTGAAGCGCTGAATGATTTGTTTTCAGCAGCCAATGAGATTAAAAAATCCTTTTAAACAAGGGTTTTTTATTTATGGAAAGTTTTAGTAGAGTTGCCATTGGTTTTTTTTAAGTCCGTTATAAGATTAAGCAAAGTATAAAGTATCTATTCTAGATTATAATAAATAAATACTTAAAAAAGAGGTGAACTATGTCCGATATGCAACTAAAAACAAAAATGATTCACGGTGGAATCAGTGAAGATTCTCTAACAGGAGCCGTATCAGTTCCCATCTATCAAGTGTCGACGTATAAACAAGATGGTTTGGGTCAGCCTAAAGCTTATGAATATTCCAGATCAGGAAATCCGACACGTCATGCCTTAGAAACACTTATTGCAGACTTAGAAGGTGGTGTACAAGGTTTTGCATTTGGCTCAGGCCTAGCTGGTATCCATGCTGTCCTTTCAATTTTTAAAGCTGGCGACCATTTAATTTTAGGTAATGATGTGTATGGTGGAACTTTCCGTTTAATGGATAAAGTGATGTCAAATTTTGGTTTAGAATATGATTTGGTAGATTTGACTGATACTACACATTTAAGAGAAGTAATAAAGCCAGAAACCAAAGCTATTTATTTTGAAACACCTTCCAACCCTTTGATGACTGTTTTGGATATTAAAGAGCTTGCGTCTATCGCCAAAGAAAATGGGCTGTACACGATAGTAGATAATACCTTTGCTACCCCATATTTCCAACGTCCCTTAAGTTTAGGAGCAGATATCGTGCTTCATTCAGGAACGAAATATTTAGGCGGCCATTCCGATGTTGTATCTGGCTTGGTCACTACCAACGATAAAGACTTAGCTGAGCGCATTGGGTTTATGCAAAATTCTATCGGAGGAGTTTTAGGCCCCCAAGACAGCTGGCTCGTTCAAAGAGGAATTAAAACTTTAGCCCTCCGTATGGAGGCTCATGCAAAAAATGCAAAAGAGATTGCAGACTTTCTTGTTGAGAATGAACAAGTGAGCAAAGTCTATTATCCAGGCTTAGCTTCTGATCCAGGGCATCAAGTTGCGGCGCAACAAATGTCTGGTTTTGGTGGAATGCTTTCTTTTGAGCTGAAGGATGAAAGCAAGGTTAAAAATTTTGTTGAAGCTCTAGAGTATTTTACTTTAGCAGAATCTCTTGGTGGTGTCGAAAGCCTAATTGAAGTTCCAGCAGTAATGACACATGCTTCAATTCCTAAGGAAATTCGTGAAAAAGCAGGAATCAAGGATGGACTTATCCGCTTATCAGCAGGGATTGAGGATATAAAAGACCTTCTAGAAGACTTGAAAGCAGCTTTCAGCCTAATTAAAAATTAAAAACACCCTTGAGGTGTTTTTCTTACCTTCTGGGGATAAAAACTCTTTTTTTATAGGCTTCCATGTGCTATAATCAAAGGGAGAGATTTCAAAAGAAAGTATATAATTTATGAATTATGATAAGTTGTTTACCCGTTTGAACGAAAAATTGTCCGAAAATGACATCCATTTAAGTCTACAATGTGTGGGGGGCTTCGTACTTGAATATCACGGGTTAAAAGCAACTGAGGACATTGATGCTTTTTATGATTCTACAGCTAAGGTGGAAGAGATTATTGCAGAGATTGGTCAAGAGTACCATGTCGGGACAATGAACGAGCCTTGGTTGAGCCATTCGATTGGGCGCATCATGTCACTTTCAGATCAAGATAAAGTCTTGATTTTTGCAGACAGTCACCTTGAAGTCTACCTCTCATCGCTGCAGTCTGTTTTAATCGATAAGATTCAGGCTGGTAGAGCAAAAGATATTCCAGATATTGCTCAAATCATGAAAAAATTAAAAATAGAGAGTCCAGATGTTCTTTTAGGTTTATTGGAAAGTTACTCGGAAGGAACGTCGGATCCAGCCGTGGTTTTAGAAGCTTACAGCATAGCTTATGGTGAAGAAGCTTTGAAAAATTACCTAAGAGAAAATCCAGAACTATTGAGGCTATTATAAATGAATTGGATAGAATATTTTGAAGCGGCAGCTAAAAAGTCAAGAGGAAATGCAAAACTCTGGCTTCGTTACTTAAATAAAGCCATTCAGCGTGATCAGATTTATCTCTCACAAGAGGATATTGATTATCTAGTTTATTCTGAAGAACTAACATATTTTCAACGTATTTTTCTGTCTTTAGCAGTTGAAGAAGGGACACGTGCTTGGGAAATGACTGTTTCTCTCTCTGAGCCTTCTCAGTTTACTCATTTGAAATCTGTTTTACAGGAATTAAAAAATTAATATCAATAAATAAAGAATTGCTTTGTGGGCAGTTCTTATTGTAAAACTAAAGGAATAAGGAATGATTCAACTTAAAAAGTTCACACCTCCCGCTATTGAAGACAAGCTCAAACCGGTTACTCTAACGGATGAAACGATGCGCCTGAGAAAAGAAAAACTGCTTAAAAAGATGCGTGAAAATGACTTTGACAGTCTAGTGATTTATGCAGACTTAGAGCACGGGAGCAACTTCGAATATTTGACTGGTTTTTTGCCACGTTTTGAAGAAGCCTTATTAGTCTTACACAAAAATGAACAAGCTTATCTTGTCTTAGGAAATGAGAACCTCAACAAAGCAGATAAAGCAAGGCTTTCCGTTAAGGCAGTACATATGCCACATTTTTCTTTACCTAACCAACCTATGCAAGTCAAAGAAACAGTAAAGGACATTTTGAGTAAGTGTGCTCTAAAGAGTTCCAATAAAATCGGCCTTGTAGGATGGAAAAATTTTACAAGTTCGGTCGAATATAATACCCAACTCTTTGACTTACCTTACTATTTAGTTCATGCTTTACAAAACTTATGTCCGAATGCCCACATGGAAAATGCAACTTCCCTTCTTATTGGAGAAAAAGGAGTCCGCACAAGAAATAATGCAAACGAGTTTGCCCACTATGAATTTGGTGCGGCTTTAGCTGGCCGTTGTATTCTCCAAGCTATGGATCAAATTGAAGTGGGTAAGACTGAAATGGAAGTCGCTGCAAATCTATCCGCTCTAGGCCAACCGCACAATGTAGTCACCATTATGGCAACAGGTGAACGCTTTGAAAAAGCAAATATTTATCCGAGCAACAAAAAGATAAAAAATGGTGATACACTTTCTTTGACTACCGGTTATAAAGGTGGTTTGCAAAGCCGGGGAGGCTATGCTGTAAGCCAAGATTCCGAACTACCAGAAGATGAGAAAAATTATCTGAATGAAGTGGCTAAGCCATATTTCAATGCTGTTAAAACGTGGCTTGAAACGATTAAAATTGGTATGACTGGTCAAGATGTATACAGTAAAATAGAAGAAGTTCTACCTAAAGAAAAATATGGGTGGTCGCTTAACCCAGGTCATCTAACAGCGGATGAAGAATGGATGAGTTCTCCCATCTATCCAGAATCAAAAGAAAAGATTGAAAGTGGGATGCTTTTTCAAATAGATATTATACCTTCCGTACCCGGATATGGGGGTGTGAGTTGTGAAAGTGGTATTTTCTTAGCTGATGAAAACTTGAGAGAAGATATCCAAAAAGAATATCCTGAAATCTGGGAAAGAATACAAGCGAGAAGAAGTTATCTTCAGAATGAATTAGGGATTTCCCTTTCAGAAGAAATTCTCCCAACCAGCAATGCCACTGCTTATTTACGTCCTTTTATGTTGGACAAGACCTTGGCTTTTACTGCAAAATAAAAAACCTTGCGTGACAAGGTTTTTTTATATAACTGCAATAATTGAGAAGCTTTAAAAAAATAATTTGTCACGATGGCCTCCTCCTCTTTTATCGTTGAATATTACAAAATAATTACATTTCTTAACGCAGCATATCACAGAAATAGAGCATTGTTTTTAATAACTCTCAATAGAAAATGTAATAATTTAGAAGTGTTAAGCGCTTTTTAGGGGGCTTAAATCATGAACATATCCGTTGACTAATAATATTCATTTTGTAATAATTATTTGAGAAGCATAAAATTAATAGAAAATTGGAGAAAAAATCTATGTCACTCATCGGAAAAGAAGTCGAACATTTCGTCACTGAAGCTTATCAAAATGGAAAATTTTTGACGGTCAATTCAGATGATTTTAAAGGAAAATGGAATATTATTGTATTCTATCCTGCCGATTTCTCGTTTGTCTGCCCAACGGAGTTAGAAGACTTGCAAGAACAGTACAGTATTCTTAAAGATTTAGGAGTAGAAGTGTACTCATGTTCAACGGATACACACTTTGTCCACGCAGCTTGGCATGAACATAGTGAAGCTATCGGGAAAGTGGAATATCCAATGCTTGCTGACCCATCTCAAAAAATTTCACGTATTTTTGACGTTTTAGATGAAAATTCAGGATTGTCACAACGTGGCTCATTTATTATTGATCCAGATGGTATTGTTCAAGCTGTAGAAATCACTGCAGATGGTATCGGTCGTGATGCCAGCCAGTTGGTTGATAAAGTTCGCGCCGCACAATATATTCGTAAACATCCCGGTGAGGTATGCCCTGCCAAATGGAAAGAAGATGCTGAGACATTGACTCCTGGTTTAGACTTAGTGGGTAAGATTTAATTTAATAAGGGGAGTATTTTACTCACCTTTTTAAGCTAAAAAGAATGGAAAAATAAAATGTTAGAAGAAAATCTTAAAGCACAATTAAAACAATACTTAGAGCTTTTGGAAAATGATATTGCTTTACGAGTAAAAGCGGAAGAAAATGATACAAATGGCAAGAAAGTACGCGATTTTGTCAATGAAATTGCATCGATGTCCCCGCGAATAAGTGTGGAAGAAGCAAAACTCGTAAAAGCTCCCGGTTTTTCCGTGGTTCGTAAGGGTGAGATGAGAGGGATTGCTTTTGCTGGATTACCATTGGGGCATGAGTTTAATTCCTTAGTTTTAGCTCTTTTACAAGTAAGTGGTCGCGCGCCAAAAATTGAAGAAGATCTTAAAAAACGTATCCAGTCTATTGACAAACCGTATCATTTTGAAAGCTATGTTAGCTTGACTTGCCATAATTGTCCGGATGTCGTTCAGGCGCTTAATATTATGAGTGTCCTTAACAAAAATATAACTCATACCATGATTGAAGGCGGAATGTTCCAAGAGGAGGTTAAATCTCGTGGTATCATGGCTGTACCTACTGTTTTTGTCAACGGTGAAGAATTTTCAAGTGGTCGTATGAGTCTTGAAGAAATTTTAAATAAGTTGATTGGCCAAACAGGTAGCCAAGAGTTTGAAAATAAAGAGCCATATGATGTACTTGTGGTAGGAGGCGGCCCTGCAGGAGCTAGTGCAGCTATCTATGCAGCACGTAAAGGTATCCGTACGGGAATCTTAGCTGAAAAGTTTGGCGGCCAGCCTTTAGAGACCCTAGGTATTGAAAATTTTATTGGGACTACTTATACAGAGGGGCCTAAGCTCGTCGCTCAATTAGAAGAGCATGTAAAATCTTATCCTACTGATATCATGAAAACGCAGAAAGCAGTCAAATTAGAAAAGAATGATTTGCTCGAAGTCACCTTAGAAAATGGAGCTGTTCTGAAGTCTAAAACCGTTGTTTTATCTACTGGGGCCCGCTGGCGCTCATTAGGTATTCCAGGAGAGGAAGAATTTAAAAATAAAGGTATCGCATATTGTCCGCATTGTGATGGTCCGATATTCGCTGGACAAAGAGTAGCTGTAGTTGGAGGAGGAAACTCTGGAATTGAAGCAGCAATAGACTTAGCTGGTGTTGTGGAGCATGTTACTGTTTTAGAATTTTTACCAGAATTAAAAGCAGATAAAGTACTCCAAGAAAAACTTTATTCTTTAGATAACGTGAGTGTTTTAACCAATGTTGAAACAAAAGCCATTCATGGTAAAGAAAAAGTTGAAAGTTTAGACTATGTTAACCGTGAAACACAGGAAGAAGTTACTCTTGAGCTATCTGGCGTTTTCATTTTGATTGGACTAGTACCCAATACAGAATGGCTTGATGGAGTTGTTGAACGTACTAATCGTGGAGAAATTATTGTTGATAAACAAGGGGCAACAAATATACCCGGAGTCTTTGCGGCAGGAGATTGTACAGATTCTGTTTACAAGCAAATTATTATTGCGATGGGAAGTGGCGCTACAGCCTCTCTTGGTGCTTTTGATTATCTTATTCGTCATTAATATAAAAATCATCTTGATTAAATCAGGATGATTTTTAAATCTGAAAGATTGTGTTAAGGTTCACGTACTAAAATTATAGTATTCTGAAAATCTTTTTGCTATAATAAATGAGGTAAACTTGAGTTTACAGATGTAAATTAAGAAAATAATCTTGGAGGATTAATTAATGACTAAATTACTTGTTGTAAAAGGGCATCCCTTAACAGCTGAGGACAGCTTTTCAATCAAAGGACTAGATACTTTTGTGTCTTCTTATAAGAGTGCAAACGCTGAAGATGAAGTAGAGGTATTGGATGTTTTCACAGCTAATATTCCTGAAATTGATCAAGATATGGCTTCTGCATTTATCGCGATGCAAAATGGTGTAGAATTTACAGCATTATCTGAAACACAACAAGATAAAGTCGCACGCTTCGGAGCATTTACCGAGCAATTCCTTTCAGCGGATAAGGTTGTTATTGCTAGTCCGTTATGGAATCTTATGATCCCAGCAAGTCTTAAAAAATGGATTGACACAGTTAATGTAGCGGGTAAAACTTTCCGTTATACAGCAGAAGGTCCTAAAGGTTTGGCAACAGATAAAAAAGTATTGTACTTACAAGCTAGCGGTGGTTTCTACGGTGGCCAAGATACAGGCACACAATACATGAAAACAATTTTTGAATTTATTGGTACAGACTTTACTACTCTGAGCGTAGAAGGTCATGCTTATCAGCCTGAAAAAGCTGATGAATTTTTATCAGAATTTCTTGGTAAAGTGGAAACAGCAGCTCAAGCTTTCTAATTGAGTGACATCCCATATATTATTTGACCCCTTTTTGATTTTATATTAAAATTAAATAAGAAACAAATAAAGAAAGAGTATTTCACAAAGAAATACTAAGGGAAAACGCTATGATTAAATTTAATATCCGTGCTGAAAACGTAGAAATTACGGATTCGATTCGCTCATATATTGAAGACAAAGTAGGAAAACTTAACAAATATTTCAACGATGGCCATGAAGTAACGGCTTATGTAAATATTAAATCTTATTCAGATAAAAGATACAAGGTAGAAGTTACAGTACCTGCTAAAAATGTTACGTTACGCGCAGAAAATATGGCACAGGATATACTTGCTTCTATCGACTTTGTTGAAGAAAAGTTAGAACGTCAAATTCGTAAATATAAGACACGGGTGAACCGTAAATCGAAAGCGAATGTCCCTACAGGAATGGCTTTCGGTGATGAATTTGCACCCTTGGCAGCTGCTGATGAAGTTGAGGATGAAAAGGTTAAAATCGTGCGTACAAAACGTATTGATCTTAAACCAATGGATGCAGAAGAAGCTGTCCTCCAAATGGATATGCTTGGACACGATTTTTATGTCTTTTTAGATGCTTATACAGAAAGTACAAGTATTGTTTACCGTCGTACAGATGGAAATATTGGTTTAATCGAAACAGACTAAGAATATAAGAAAAACAACTGATCTATTCAGTTGTTTTTTACTGAAAAAATTTCAGAAAAAAAGTATCTTTTAATAGATACTCTAAATCAATAATTATTTATATTTGTCTTCCAGTTTACTCATCCAAAGTCCTAAGAGCAGGCCTACAACAAAAAGTAAGGCGCTCATTAAGAAGGTTGAAATAGTGGCCCCACTATAGCTAATAGCTTCAGCACTTTGAGTTGGAATGACAATGAGTAATGTACTTGACAGCACTAAACCGATGATAAAGTGGTAAACTTTTGAATGTTGAGTAAGAAGAAGTTTTTCCATAATTTTGGAAAAACTCACAAGGGCAAATATACCACCAATTGCAATAGGAAGAAAAACGCCAAGTATATCACGATTTTTAAAACCTTCAAGCATTGGAGAGAAAAGTCCTAAAATCAAAAGAAGATTCGAAGGACTAAGTCCAGGAACAAGCACACCTAAAGCGATTAAAATACCCGCAAGGAAGAAACCGAAGAAGTTTGCAGGAACTGTACCAGCAATTGCAGGCAACATGTATAATATCACTGTAGATAAAATAAAAGTGAGAAGGAGGACTAACCAGTCGCTTTTTTCTCTTGTCTTCTGACGCGTACTTTCTTTAAATAAAGAAGGTAAAGTTCCTAAAATAGCACCAGCAAACCCCCACAAAACAATAACTTGATAATGCGCGAGAAGCCATTCCAAAGGTTGACTAAGAAGGACTAATCCTAATATTCCCCCAATACCCACAGGAAGGAAGAAAAGAAAATTCTTCTTAAAATCTTGTCTGATGTGAGCCAAAAAATGCAACATTCGTTCATAAATCCCGAGTATCGCTGCAAGTACGCCCCCTGAAACTCCAGGAAGAATAAAGCCTAGAGCAATAATCATCCCTTTAATTAATCTAAAAATCCAGTTCATATTACCACTTTCTATTTTCTAAAAGATATCACTTTATTATATCATAGATTACTTACACGAAACATATCTATCATAGATGTCGATAAAACCTAAACTAAGATATATTCGACATTTAAATTTTCTAAAATAATTTTACTATCTTTTTTTGTATTTTTACATTAAAATAGAAGACATAATGAATCTTTATGTAGAACTTACACAAGAAATAACTTGACCAAAGGAGGAAACCAGTGAAAGAGGTAAGGCAACCCAAATATCAGCAAATTGCCGTCTTGATAGCTGAAAACATTGTTCGTAATGAATTAAAAGTAGGACAAAAGATTTATGCACGTTCAACATTAGCGACAACTTTTGGAGTTTCAGCAGAAACTGCTCGAAAAGCTGTGAGTATTCTAAGTGATTTAGGAATTGTAGATTCCATTCATGGAAGTGGTGTTTTTATCGCTTCGCGGCAAAAAGCCCAAGAGTATTTAGCTCAGCATCAGGAAGTAAAGTCAATTCAAGACTTACAGTCTGAAATTTTAAAAAGTGTTTCACGACAGCAGAAAGAACTGGCTAACTTCTCCTCTACCTTGGATAAATTAGTGGGGCAAACCGCTCATTTCCAAAAATCCAATCCCATGACACCCATCGAACTTGAACTCCAAGAACCATCTGAAAATTTAGGAAAAACCATAGGCGAAATGAATCTATGGCAAAACACAGGTGTGACTGTTATTGCCATTCTCCAAAATAATGAACTGATTATTTCGCCAGGACCATATGCAACTTTGAATCAGTACGATACATTATATTTTGTGGGAGGGTCAGACTCCTTACAAATTCTTCATAACTTTTTTTACAAAAATTAACTAAAACACTCGTCAGTCCCATTATCTAGACATTCTGAACAATATGTCTAAGGTAAGGGTTTTCTTTTTTATATGTCAAAATTTTAAGCGTTTTCTAAGTTTACATATTTGACAAAGTGACAATACATTGCTATCATAAAGTGGTCACTTTTGTGGAAATTAAATAATGAATAGTATTTAATTATTAAGAGTAAAGGAGAATATTTTGCCAGTAAAAATTAAAATTGAGCATTTAACCAAAATATTTGGTAAACGTGTAAAAACTGCTTTGGCAATGGTTGAGCAGGGAGATTCAAAAAATGAAATCTTAAGAAAAACAGGGGCTAGTGTCGGTGTTTATGATGCCAACTTTGAAGTAAACGAAGGTGAAATTTTTGTTATTATGGGGTTATCAGGGTCTGGTAAATCGACCTTGTTACGTTTGCTTAATCGTTTGATTGAGCCTACCAGCGGGAAAATTTTTATCGATGGTCAAGATGTGGCTACGCTAAATAAAGAGGACTTACTAAAAGTTCGTCGGAAAAGCATGAGTATGGTTTTCCAGAATTTTGGGCTTTTCCCTCATAGAACCATCTTAGAAAATACGGAATATGGCTTAGAAGTTCAAAATGTCCCCAAAGACGAGCGTCGTAAACGCGCTGAAAAAGCTTTGGACAATGCAAATCTGCTTGACTTCAAAGATCAATACCCTAATCAATTGTCTGGGGGGATGCAACAACGTGTTGGTTTAGCACGCGCTCTAGCAAATGATCCAGAAATCCTTTTGATGGACGAAGCTTTCTCAGCCTTAGACCCATTGATTCGTCGTGAAATGCAAGATGAACTTTTGGAACTTCAAGCAAAATTCCAAAAAACAATTATCTTTATTTCGCATGATTTAAATGAAGCCCTCCGTATTGGAGATCGCATCGCTATCATGAAAGATGGTAAAATCATGCAGATTGGTACAGGTGAGGAAATACTGACAAATCCAGCTAATGATTATGTCAAAACGTTCGTTGAAGATGTTGATCGTGCCAAGGTTATTACGGCAGAGAATATTATGATTCCAGCCTTAACAACTAATATTGATATTGATGGTCCAAGTGTTGCCCTTAAGAAGATGAAGAACGAAGAAGTAAGTTCTTTGATGGCTGTGGACAGGAAGCGTCAATTTTGTGGTGTTATTACCAGTGAAGAGGCTGTAAAAGCCAAACAAAACAATCAATCATTACGCGATGTTCTGATGACTGATGTGGGTCAAGTTGGTAAGGAAACATTAGTAAGTGAAATCTTACCTATCATCTATGATTCCCCAACGCCAGTAGCAGTGGTTGATGAGGAAGGATTCTTGAAAGGTATTCTCATCCGTGGACGAGTACTTGAAGCTTTAGCAAGCATAGACGATGAGGAGGTAAATAATGATTGAGTTAGCAATGGGTAAAATACCCTTAGCAGAATGGGTTTCGACTGCTACAGATTGGATTACAAGCAATTTAAGTGCAGGTTTTGATATCATACAAAAATCTGGAACAGCAATTATGGATACTGTCACAGCAGGATTAACAGCTGTTCCATTTTGGCTAATGATTGTTGTTGTTACTTTCTTAGCTATTCTCGTTTCTGGACGAAAAGTCGCCTTTCCTATTTTTACATTCTTAGGATTAGTTCTTATTGCCAATCAAGGCTTATGGGCAGATCTCATGAATACAGTAACATTAGTCTTGCTGTCTAGTTTAGTTTCTATTATTATCGGTATTCCTTTAGGTATATGGATGGCTAAGTCTGAGCTTGTTGCTAAAATTGTCCAACCTATACTTGATTTCATGCAGACTATGCCTGGTTTCGTTTATTTGATTCCAGCTGTGGCCTTCTTTGGTATTGGTGTGGTACCTGGCGTGTTTGCCTCAGTTATTTTTGCTTTACCACCAACAGTCCGGATGACAAACCTCGGTATTCGACAAGTATCAACAGAATTAGTAGAAGCAGCGGATTCCTTTGGTTCTACTCCGCGTCAAAAGTTATTTAAACTCGAATTTCCTCTTGCGAAAGGAACAATCCTTGCAGGTGTGAACCAAACAACCATGCTTGCTCTTTCAATGGTAGTTATTGCCTCAATGATCGGTGCACCTGGTTTAGGTCGTGGGGTTTTGGCCGCTGTCCAATCCGCAGATATTGGTAAAGGTTTTGTTAATGGTATTGCCTTAGTTATCTTGGCAATTATCATTGACCGCTTTACACAAAAGTTGAATGTAGCCCCTACGGAAAAACAAGGGAATATAAAATTAAAAAAATGGAAGCAAAGAGGAGCCCTCTTAGCACTCCTTGTCCTTATTCTTGGAGGAATGTCAGGTCTTTCACTCAATAAAAAAGTTGCTGATAAAAATGTAGAACTTGTTTATATGAACTGGGATTCTGAAGTAGCATCGATTAATGTATTAAGTAAAGCAATGGAAGATCGAGGTTTCGACGTCAAGAAAACAGCATTAGACAATACTGTAGCTTGGCAAACCGTAGCTAACGGTCAAGCAGATGGCATGGTTTCTGCTTGGTTGCCTAATACACACGAAACACAATGGAAAAAATTCAGTAACTCGGTTGAACTTTTAGGTCCTAACCTTAAGGGGGCGAAAGTGGGCCTTGTTGTACCAAGCTATATGAAAGCCAATTCTATTGAAGATCTTAAAAGTCAAGCTGATAAATCAATTATTGGGATTGAACCTGGTGCAGGCGTGATGGCAGCAGCAGAGCATACTATGAAAGATTATAGTAACTTGAAAGATTGGAACTTGGTGCCATCTTCTTCAGGTGCGATGACTGTTGCACTTGGTGAAGCTATTAAGCAACATAAAGATATTGTGATTACAGGCTGGTCACCACATTGGATGTTTAATAAATACGATTTGAAGTATTTAGAGGACCCAAAAGGTGCAATGGGTAAAGCTGAAGATATTAATACTATTGTACGTAAGGGACTTAAAGAAGATAATCCTGAAGCCTACAAAGTTCTCGATAAATTTAACTGGTCACAAGAAGACATGGAATCAGTAATGCTTGATGTTCAAAATGGTAAAACACCAGAAGAAGCAGCAGACTCATGGGTTAAAACACATAAAGAACAAGTTGATGAATGGTTTGAAGATTAATAACTTAAAAAAGACAAGTGAGAGCTTGCTCTTTTTTAATGTCAAAAATAAATCTGAAAGTTGGAGTGCTAAAGATTGTTCTATACAGTACCCTTTAGAAATCCAAGGAGAAGCTGTATAGAAACTCCCCCCTAAAAAACAATCTGTATTTCGATACCATAGCTGATATTATGTTAAAATTAAAATATTGATAAATGATAAGTTTTGAAAGGGAAGAATAAACTATGAAATTATTTCAACACAACACACTTGCTGCTTTGATGTCCGGTCTTTATGAAGGTACATTAACCATCGGAGACTTACTTGAAAAAGGAAACTTTGGCATTGGAACTTTGGCTGGAATTAACGGTGAGCTGATTGTTTTAGATGGTGAAGCCTATATTGCAACTGGTGATAAAAAAGTTCGTAAAGTACAGGCTGAAGAAACCGTACCTTATGCTGCTGTAACACATCATAAAGCATCACTTTCTTTCCAACAAGAGGAAGAAATATCAAGTGCGGAGCTTTTTACAAAAATAGAAAATAAATTTACGAGTGAAAATACATTCTATACAGTAAAAATGGAAGGTAGTTTTGACACAATGCATGTGCGTATGGCACCTGGCGCGCGTGAAGGGGAACCTTTTGCTGAAGTAGCAAAAAATCAACCTGAATATGAAGAAAAAAATGTTAAAGGAACAGTGGTTGGCTTTTGGACACCAAAGATGTTTCACGGTGTGAGTGTAGCGGGTTATCATCTACATTTTCTTGCAGACAGTTGTGATTTTGGTGGGCATATTTTAGGTTTCTCTGGTTTTTCAGGAAAAGTAGAGATAGGTCAAGTTGATGCTCTAGAACAGAATTTTCCGACTCAATCAGAAAACTTCCTTAAAGCTAAATTTAACCTTGATCAATTGAAGAAGGATATCGAGCAAGCTGAATAAATAAACTGCAGAAATGCGGTTTTTTTTGTGAAAAGTTTTTGTTTTTTACGTGCTAATACAACAAACAGTAAAAAATGGAGGCTTCATGATTAGAAACTTTGAAATATTGCGATTAAAAAGGGCGGGGATGTCCAATCTTAGTGTTTGGAAACTGATTCAGTATCAGAAAGAACATCGGGAAAAACTGACTTTACGACAAAAGGCGCGTGTCTCTGAGATTAAAAATCTTCCTGATTTTCTTGAAAACTATAAGAATCAAGATATTAAATCGCTAAGAGCTCTTTATAAAACTTTTCCTTCTTTTTCAATAATGGATGATATTTATCCAGAAAGACTCAAAGAGATGTATAATCCCCCGGTACTTCTTTTTTATCAAGGAAATCTTGAACTTCTTAACCTCCCTAAGATTGGTTTTGTTGGGAGTCGTGAAGCATCTAAAGACGGTATAAAGATTACGCATAAGCTTATTGAAGAACTAGAAAGAAACTTTGTTATTGTAAGTGGATTAGCACGAGGCATTGATACATCAAGCCATGTTGCTGCTGTTAAGCAAAAAACACCTACCATTGCGGTTATAGGTAACGGGTTAGATATAAGCTATCCTAAAGAAAACCGTAAATTGCAAGACTATTTAGCAGCAAATGAATTGATCTTGTCAGAATATTTAGCAGGAGAGCCACCACTAAAGTTTCATTTTCCTGAACGAAACCGAATTATTGCAGGACTTTCTAGAGGAATCGTTGTAGTTGAAGCCAAACAACGCAGTGGAAGCTTAATTACTAGTAAATGGGCTTTAGAAGAAAATCGTGATGTGTTTGCTGTACCAGGAGATATTTTAAGCAGGCATTCTTCTGGTTGCAACAGTTTGATTCAGCAAGGGGCAAAACTTATTACACATGGAAAAGATATCTTGGAAGACTATGTATTTGACTGAGGAAAATCCCTATCAAAATTTTTATTACAGTAAAAAAATGTTTATCCCTTTCTATTCCAGATAAAATAAGGGTTTACAGCCTCTTTGAGTTTTAAAAATATGTTGAGTTCTCCTATAAGAAAAACACTTTTAGTTTTATTACTTGACATCTGCCCTAAAAGCCTATATTATTAGACTATTGAAATTTGAAAAAATAGGTAAAAATATGGCGAAAGCAAGTGAAAAACAAGCAACTGCGAAAAAGAAGACAAGTAGTAAAAAAACGACAACTAAAAAGAAATCAAAAATTGTTAAGGGCAAAAATCTCGTAATTGTAGAGTCACCTGCTAAAGCAAAGACGATTGAAAAATATTTGGGGCGCAACTATAAAGTTGTTGCTTCTGTTGGACATATACGTGATTTGAAAAAATCAACGATGTCTGTTGATATTGAAAATGACTATGAACCACAATATATCAATATACGTGGTAAAGCACCTTTGATAAATAGCCTTAAAAAAGAAGCGAAAGCTGCCAAAGCTGTATATTTGGCAAGTGACCCGGACCGAGAAGGAGAAGCTATTTCTTGGCATCTGGCTCATATTTTAGGCCTACCACTGGAAGAAAAAAATCGTGTTGTTTTCAATGAAATTACTAAAGATGCGGTAAAAAATGCTTTTAAAGAACCTAGAAGCATTGACGTAGATTTAGTAGATGCTCAACAAGCACGCCGTATTTTGGATCGTTTAGTAGGCTACTCTATCAGTCCAATTCTTTGGAAAAAGGTAAAAAAAGGCTTATCTGCGGGTCGTGTCCAATCTATTGCACTTAAACTTATTGTTGATCGGGAAAATGAAATTAATGCTTTTATTCCTCAAGAGTATTGGTCAATTGATGGGGAATTTAAAAAAGGAGCTAAAAAATTTAAAGCTGCTTTTTGGGGTGTTGATGGTAAAAAGCGTGCCTTGGACAATAATGACGATGTCTTAGAAGTTATGGCGCGTTTATCAGGGCCAGACTTTAATGTTGATAAGGTAGAAAAGAAAGAGCGCCGTAGAAACGCTCCCTTGCCATATACGACAAGTTCGATGCAACAAGATGCAGCTAATAAAATAAACTTCCGTACGCGTAAAACAATGATGGTAGCCCAACAACTCTATGAGGGGCTCACACTTGGCGCCCAAGGTCATCAAGGTTTGATTACTTATATGCGTACCGATTCTACTCGAATTTCTCCTGTAGCTCAAGGCGTTGCTGCTGAGTTTATCACAGACCGTTTCGGAGCAAAATACAGCAAGCACGGTTCAAAGGTAACCAACAAAGCTGGAGCACAAGATGCCCATGAAGCCATTCGTCCTTCTAACGTTTTAAATACTCCTGAAACTATTGCAAAATATCTTGATAAAGACCAGCTGAAACTTTATACTTTGATTTGGAATCGTTTTGTAGCGAGTCAAATGACTGCTTCCATTTTTGATACCATGAAAGTCAACCTCTCACAAAATGGTGTAACTTTTATAGCCAATGGATCACAAGTGAAGTTTGATGGTTACTTAGCGATTTATAATGATTCTGAGAAGAACAATATGCTTCCTGATATGGAAGCAGGGGATACCGTTAAGAAAGCTAATCTCAAACCAGAACAACACTTTACACAGCCTCCTGCACGTTACAGTGAAGCTACTTTAATCAAGGTGTTAGAAGAAAATGGAGTGGGTCGTCCTTCAACCTATGCGCCGACACTTGAAACTATACAAAAACGTTACTATGCTCGACTCGTTGCTAAGCGTTTTGAACCAACCGAGCTTGGTGAAATCGTTAATAAATTAGTTGTAGAATTTTTCCCGAATATTGTAAATACTGAATTTACCGCAGAAATGGAAAAAGATTTAGATAAGGTGGAAGAAGGCAAGCGCCGTTGGGTAGATGTGGTTGACCAATTCTACAAACCTTTTGCTGGCGAACTTGAAAAAGCCGAAGTAGAAATGGAAAAAATTGTCATCAAAGATGAACCAGCTGGTTTCGATTGTGATGTTTGTGGGCATCCAATGGTTATAAAGTTGGGACGTTACGGGAAATTTTATGCATGTAGTAATTTCCCTGATTGTCATAATACCAAAGCTATCGTCAAAGAAATTGGTGTAACCTGTCCAAGTTGTCACAAAGGCCAAATCATCGAGCGTAAAACCAAGAAAAATCGTCTATTCTATGGATGTGACAGATATCCTGAGTGTGAATTTACTAGCTGGGATAAACCTGTTGGACGTGCTTGTCCAAAATGTGAACATTTCTTAGTTGAAAAGAAAGTTCGTGGCGGGGGCAAACAAGTCGTATGTAGTAATGAAACTTGTGACTACCAAGAAGAAAAACAAAAATAAATACATATCACTTTACATAGATTTATTTATGTAAAGTGATTTAATATAGAAAGCTCAAAAATGAAAAAAACACATATAAACGTTATCGGAGCTGGACTTGCCGGTTCAGAGGCAGCCTACCAAATAGCCAAACGTGGTATACCTGTGAAATTATATGAAATGCGTGGCGTTAAAGCTACCCCACAACACAAGACAGATAAATTTGCTGAACTCGTCTGTTCAAATTCTTTTCGTGGCGCTGCTATTACAAATGCGGTAGGCTTACTCAAAGAAGAGATGAGACGCTTAGATTCGGTTATGATGCAAGCGGCGGAAAAAACACAAGTTCCTGCAGGGGGAGCCTTAGCTGTAGACCGCGAAGAATTTTCTCAATTTATGACAGATGCGGTTTCTAATAATCCTTTGATTGAAGTTATTCGTGGAGAGATCACTGAGTTACCTAACTTAGATGAGGAAATAACGGTTATTGCTACAGGTCCTTTGACAAGTGATGCTTTGGCTGAGAAAATACACGCTTTTAATGACGGTGATGGTTTTTATTTCTATGATGCTGCTGCACCAATCATTGATGCAAATAGTATTGATTTTGATAAAGTATATAAAAAATCCCGCTATGATAAAGGTGAGGCAGACTATATTAACTGTCCAATGACTAAAGAAGAATTCAATAACTTCCAGCAAGCCTTGATTAATGCAGAGGAAGCTCCTCTTAATTCTTTTGAGGATTTGAAAGTCTTTGAAGGATGTATGCCGATTGAAGAAATGGCTAAACGTGGTTATAAAACGATGTTATTTGGGCCGATGAAGCCCGTCGGTTTAGAATACCCTGATTCATATACAGGGCCACGTGATGGTGATTTTAAAACCCCTTATGCTGTAGTACAGCTGCGTCAAGATAATGCCTCGGCTTCGCTCTATAATATTGTTGGCTTCCAAACACACCTTAAGTGGGGAGAACAAAAACGTGTTTTCCAAATGATACCAGGACTTGAAAATGCTGAGTTCGTCCGTTATGGCGTGATGCATCGTAATTCCTATATGGATTCACCTAATCTTCTTAAACAAACCTTCCAATCAAGAAAGCAAGAAAACCTTTTCTTCGCTGGTCAAATGACTGGTGTTGAAGGATATGTTGAGTCCGCAGCAAGTGGATTAGTTGCGGGAATTAATGCCGCTCGTTTGTTTAAAGATGAAGAAGAAGTTATCTTCCCTCAAACGACAGCAATAGGTGCTCTTCCATACTATATTACTCATACCGATAGCAAACATTTCCAACCGATGAACGTTACTTTTGGTATTGTGAAAGAGCTTGAAGGGCCACGTATCCGTGATAAAAAAGAGCGATATAGCAAAGTTGCTGAACGTTCCCTTAGTGATTTGGCACAGATTATCGAGAAATTGAAATAGGAAAAAGCTCTAGGTATTCTAGAGCTTTTTACATAACTAATATTATGTAAAATAAGTTAGATTGTGATTTTTACAATGTCTTCCAATGAAATTCTACGGATATGGCCTTCCTCTTTAATATAAAGTAAATCATAATCTATTCCAAAAATTTTACCTTTGGTAGTTACTTCGCGAGAATCAAGTAGAAATTGTATTTCGACTGGTCTTTGCCGGCTCCAAGCATATTTTATTTTGTATACAATTTCCTTTTGAGACATTCTTAGAGTGGTATTGTTCATATGTGTTCTTTCTGCTTATAAAATATAAAATTTACTATTCTTTTATCTAATGCTATCATAATTTAGGGCATAATTCATAAATTAATATAAAAAATTAAAAGATAATACTTTAAACTATTACAAAAAGGCATGCTTGAAGAAGACAAGGTGCCTTTTTGTAATCACAGTTCGTCCAAAGCATTTTTTTGTTCTTGACTAATAATATGTGTATATAAGTCTGTAACCTGAGTGGAAGAATGTCCTAATTGATGACTGACAAGCACTTGTGAATTTGTTTGTGCATATAGACGGGTTGCCAAAGTATGTCGCAACTTGTGGGGGGTAATGCGTACTTTAAAAGCTTGTGAATACTTGGAAACCAACTTTTCAATACTAGAACCATCAATACGTGAAGCCTGCCCTCGATAGAGAGACAAGAAGAAGGCTTTGTTGTTTTTTTCAGGTTTATAGCGTTGCTCCCGTATTTCTAAATAATTAAGCAAATAAATCTCAGCAAACTTAGCAATATTTACAGCATCACGCTTTCCCCCTTTACGTGTTACTTCAACAACTAAGGTTTTCATATTAAGATCAGAGAGATTAATATTAACGGACTCTGAAAGTCGAATGCCCGAAGCTAGCATCAAAGCAATAATAGCTAAGTCTCGTTCTTTATTTTTATTAAAAGAAGAAAGCGCACGATTAGATAAAGTTTTTTCATATTCATTATCAATATAGTCAAGAAACCCCTGAGTTTCATCTCCTAAAAAAAGCTTTCCCTTGATATTTTCAGCCCGAGAAGCTAAAGTTTCTCTATTTTTTTGAATTTGAACTTTTTTCATCACATTGCGATAGAAATAAGGTTCACCATTTTCGCCTTCAGCTTGTTCAGTAAGATATTTGAAGAGACTAGATAAAGCAGCTAAAGTACGTTTAACTGAGTTTTGAGTGAGCCCGGATTTATTATTTTGACGTGGTTTTTCACGTAAGTAGAGGATATAACCCTCAATATCTGATCGGGCAAGGTTTTCTAAAGTATCTAAGTCAATATTAGCGATCTTGCTGGCCTTGCACACATCACTAACAATTAACCAATTGAAAAATCGCTCATACTCTAAAAGATATTGATAAAGAGTCATCAAGCTATAAGGGATACTAAGTTTTGATTGATAATATTCCAAGACGAAGTCGGGCATTCTTTTTTTAATTCGATCAATATTTGCTAATAGAAGTTCACGTTTCATAGTATCTTCATTCTACCACAATTCTATTTAACTTTCAAGAATATTATAGTTTTTCGGAAAGATGTCATAGGATATCTCTAAATGTCTTAAAACTATCTACTCAGTAAGTTTCATAAATTCTTTCTATTTATTTATTTTTTTTCGAATACAATTATATCATAACTTCTATAAATAAATAGGTTTGAACTTGATTGTTGAGCCATCCATACAAACTTTAAAACAATTAAATTATTTTTGTATATAAATCATTTAAATGATGAACTAAATAATATTATTACTAGCAAAAAAACTCCATATTTCGAGTTGATAATTGGCTTGATTGTCATGTTCATAATACATTATCACTTATCTAACCTGCCTTGGGCTATTGCTGATAGTTTATATTACAACATATTAGTTTATTAGACATCTTTCCGAAAAACTTGTATTATAACTTTCAGTATTATTAATGACTTTATCTGTTAAGTGTATAAGGTGTTGGCTTATGAAAATTTATTTATCATACAAAAAATCGCCTGATATATCAGGCGACACATATAGCTCAACAAAAGCTACCTTATATTATATAAAAAACTATGCTCTCTGCAAGGCTTGAACTTGTGACCCCTTCGTTACGAGTGAAGTGCTCTACCAACTGAGCTAAGAGAGCTACTCCTTCAACAATATATTAAAGGAGAGAGTTTATTATTTTTTACAATTTATTATAACACCAAAAAATTGTTTTTCCAAATATATTAATATTGCTTTCCTTTATGGCTCCATACTAAAGCATATATTTGTTCAATGTTTTGCTTATTTTTGCTACCATCAGACCAGACTTCTTGTTATAAACTGATGCACTGTTTAAAAGCAGTTAACTTTACGATAACTGAGACTATTTGAATATAGGCCTGTGTGATATAATAATTTTTTATACTAAAACACCGAAGAGTTTGCGGGCTCCTCGGTGTTTTAGTATAGCTTTTATTGTAAGTCGTTGCTGGTAAGTAAGGGTTCTATTCACTATAAATCAAAAATTTATTTAATTTAAAATTGATTCAAATTTTTCCATCTGAACTTTTTGTTTTTCTTCTGGAAGTAACTTAATAAGCCAGTATAAATCATTTGATAGTTTATTACTATTCAAATAATTTTTATTCTCTAAATAGCTCTCTCCTAATTTAGTTACTATTTGCTCTACGGCGGGTTCTACACTAATATCACTATTTATATTGGCTAAGCCAATATTTGTAAAAATAAATTTGTTGGTATTGACTTTTTCTGAAAGATAGCCACCAACACTATTTTTAACCTTAAGCCTATTTGGTTCTGCATGATATGTTGAGATACTTATATTTGCATCTGGGCTAGTAGAAACTTCAATTTCTTTACGGAATAGTTCTGTACTATTCCCTAGGAGTTCTTTGCTAAAGAGGAGTTGATCCCCACTTTCTACTACAGCACCAGCATACTCTTTATTTGTGAAATAGCTGTGGGGTATTGTAGTAGAGAAGTTGACATCAATCATCATGTTGTTATTGCTCTTACTAGGGGCAGTATTAATTGTCAGAAAGTCTTTATCACCTAAGCCTCTGTACTCGAAAGTATTATAGTCAAGCATTGTGGGTTTTTTATACTTTTCAATTTTAATTGGATTAATAACTTCTTTTTGACTTGAAATGACATAGGGGTTATTAACAAATAACCGTTCATTATTTGAAGAAAATTTAATTCTGTATGCTCCTAAAGGAATATCTTTAAAAGTAACCGATGACGTATTATCCAGTTTCATAGAAGCCACCTTCAACTCTCCATCATAAAGACTTACTTCTGTTCCTACCAATGATTCAGGGAGCTGATTTATAAAATTAACGGCTACATTTGATTTAAGGTTTGTTACTGAAAGCTCTTTTGGTGTGACTAAATTAAAGCGAGAACGTGTGGTTCTATCACTATTTGCCCATAATTGGTCAATCACTGGCTCAATGTTATTTTCGTCTACTAAATTATTTACAGAATCTACCACACTTGTATTTGAAAACAATTCATTTTGATAAAAATAAGTTTCACTATTAGTTATAAAACCATAATCTTGCATTATTTTGTTGAAATCTAAACCTCGTTGTTGCCCAATTTTACTTAGATAATTATAAACATTTTCAGAATTTGTAGTAAATATCTGACCGAGCTGCGGTTCACGGGCAGCCTTATTAATTTCAGAAATACCTTCTAGACCAAGTCGATCAAAAAGAGTATATATTAAAATCAATTTTTTTCTTTCTTTAAAGTTAGAAAAAGTGGAACCTTGAGCAAGCTCATTCGACAACTCATTATCTAATTGGACTTGTTTATTATAATTATAGAGCCAACTTTTTTTATCTGCTTCTCGTTTGAATTTCTCATGGTAATCATAATAGGCACCTAATATATTGTTTGAAACTTCACCCATGCCCATCTGTCTCATCAAATTATTTTGGAAACCATGACCAATTTCATGTTTAACCCCCCAGGTGTTTTTTAACCACATCTCTCCTGAAGATGTAGAATCAGCGGTCCAATTATCATTATAATAGGCCACTCCTGCTCCATGTGCATCCGCCTTAAGAAAGAACCGATTGGCATTCTCTGGAAGCCCTGTTAATTGATTATATAGAGGAAAAAGTTCGTTATCATAAAAATTTTCCAGTTCTGTTAAATCTTTAAAACCATCCTTAAGGCCACTCATATTTTTTATCTTAGCAAGTGTTTCTAAAGGTAGGTAAAGTTGAAAATACTTTCCTTTTATTAAACCGTATTGAGCATTAGAGGTCTCCCACTGATTTATAAAACTATCCGGGTCATCATTTTTCTGATATACGGGTAAATCTGTCGTCGCTCCTTCAAAGCTATACTCAACAGTCATAGTAGAATTTTCTCTATGAGTTGTAATAAACGGGGTCGCATCCACGCTTGCTGTAATCACTTGTTCAGTTGCAGTAATTTTATAAGATTTTTCTGTTTGTCGATCATTAGTTAAAAGCCAAAGTGTCTCAGGTCGAGACGATTTTATTTTCAATTGACTTCCTTTAGTCATGATTTTACCTAAATCATGACGGTCGTGATATTTACCATAGCTAGTACTGGAGGAATTTAAAGAATCATCTCGGGGAATACCGTTGAAACTTATTGTATCCGCATTTATTTTTAAGGCAGTTAAATAGAACAGTAAGACGAACAGTAATAAACCTAAACCAGCATTCCCTAATTGTGAAAAAAATTTTTTTGATTTTTCCATAAATATATCTCCTCCAAAGTTATTATATTATTATCATAACAAAAATGAATTTTTTCACAAAGTGAATATACTTGGAAAAATTATTACCTCTTGAATGTCTTATAGCTTAATATAGTACTATTTATCAATCTTTTATATTAATTATGTTTACATTATCTACCGCAAAGTATATATAACTTTAATCAGGAATTTCCATATAGCAGTCACTAACATTGCTACAACCACCATAAGTGCGCTCCTTACTGTAGAATTTTTTATTTACATTCGAGTGAACTATTGCTTAATATATAGAATTATATCAACTTAACCCCTACTATCATTTTAAGTCTCTATCACTACTACTCTCTGCATTTTTTCAAACTTCCTATATTCTACTAAGATAAAGGTACAAAAAAACATGAAGCTAGCTTTTAAATTTCTGCTTCATGTTTTTAATACATACTAGGTCAAAAAAGTTTGTATTTTCTGCTCGTTATAACCTGATAACGAATGTTCATTTGAGAGAATAATGGGTACTTCTAATAGCTCTGAATGCTTTTCTAAATAAATTAAACTTTCACCAAAGCGTAACCTACTCAAATATTTTCTCTTAACCTGTTGACTTAGAGAATACTTATTTAATTTTGTAAGAATATCGGGTAGATCCATATCGGACAAGTAGATTAGTTGAAATATTTCTCTACGTGTTATTGACTCAATTTCTCTTAGCTCTACTGCAAGATTATGTGTCTTCAACCACTTAATTGCCTGTGAGCATCGCTCAGAATTTTCTTTATAATAAAGTATTAAGTTTTCCATATTTGATATTTTACCTTACTTCTTCTATTCCTTGCTTTTTAACATTCAATCAGTTCTTTTTATTCTTACTTCTGCGTAAAGAAAAAAGTGAAGCAGAACATAATAAACCGATTCCTAAACTATTCAATACTATATTTTCTTTATCCCCCGTTTTTGGTAGATTACCATAACCATTGATATTTGTTGGAATTGTATTCGAATAACTGTATGAATTACTCATTGATTCAGACGTAGAGATTGATTCTGAACTTGAGGTACTGTCTGAAGTGCTTGTGGATTCACTCATTGATTCTGACGCTGAGTTTGATGCACTGTCTGAAGCGCTCGTTGAATTGCTCATTGAGTCTGATCTAGAATCGGAGGCCGAATCTGATGCACTATTCGAGTTACTTTCTGAATTGCTCATTGATTCCGATGTAGAGATTGATTCTGAACTTGAGGAACTGTCTGAAGCACTTGTGGATTCACTCATCGAGTCTGATTTAGAGTCTGACGCTGAGTTTGATGCACTGTCTGAGTTACTCATGAACTCTGATTTTGAATCGGATATTGAAGTCGAGGTACTATCTGAAGTACTTGTAGATTCACTCATTGAGTCTGTTTTAGAATCTGACACTGAGTTTGATGCACTGTCTGAGTCACTCATGGACTCTGATTTTGAATCGGATATTGAAGTCGAGGTACTGTCTGAAGTGCTTGTAGATTCACTCATCGAGACTGACTTAGAATCTGAGGCCGAGTTTGATGCGCTGTCTGAGTTACTCATGGACTCTGATTTTGAATCGGATATTGAAGTCGAGGTACTATCTGAAGTGCTTGTAGAATCGCTCATTGATTCTGACTTAGAATCTGACGCTGAATTTGATGCGCTATCAGAGTTACTTGTGGATTCACTGGATGCACTGTCTGAAGTGCTTGTAGATTCACTCATCGAGTCTGACTTGGAGTCTGACGCTGAGTTTGAAGCACTATCCGAGTTACTTTCTGAATTGCTCATTGATTCAGACGTAGAGATTGATTCTGAATTTGAGGAACTGTCTGAAGCACTTGTAGATTCACTCATCGAGTCTGATCTAGAATCGGAGGCCGAATCTGATGCACTATTCGAGTTACTTTCTGAATTACTCATTGATTCAGACGTAGAGATTGATTCTGAGCTTGAGGTACTGTCTGAAGTACTTGTAGAATCGCTCATTGATTCTGACTTAGAATCTGACGCTGAGTTTGATGCGCTGTCTGAGTTACTTTCTGAATTGCTCATTGATTCAGACGTAGAGATTGATTCTGAACTTGAGGTACTATCTGAAGCACTTGTCGATTCACTCATCGAGTCTGACTTGGAGTCTGACGCTGAGTTTGAAGCACTATCCGAGTTACTTTCTGAATTGCTCATTGATTCAGACGTAGAGATTGATTCTGAACTTGAGGTACTGTCTGAAGCACTTGTAGATTCACTCATCGAGTCTGACTTAGAATCTGACGCTGAGTTTGATGCGCTATCAGAGTTACTTGTGGATTCACTCGATGCACTGTCTGAAGTGCTTGTAGATTCACTCATTGAGTCTGACTTAGAATCTGATGCTGAGTTTGATGCGCTGTCTGAGTTACTCATGGACTCTGATTTTGAATCGGATATTGAAGTCGAGGTACTGTCTGAAGCACTTGTGGATTCACTCATTGATTCTGACTTAGAATCTGACGCTGAGTTTGATGCGCTGTCTGAGTTACTCATGGACTCTGATTTTGAATCGGATATTGAAGTCGAGGTACTGTCTGAAGTACTTGTAGATTCACTCATCGAGTCTGATCTAGAATCGGAGGCCGAATCTGATGCACTATTCGAGTTACTTTCTGAATTGCTCATTGAGTCTGAATCAGAAATGGAGTCACTATCTGACATACTTATTGATGCTGAATCTGAGCTAGAAGTTGAATCGGAGATGGAGATTGATTCACTGCTAGATTCTGATTTTGAACCTGAATTGGGGTCGTCTGATTCTGAAGCAGAGATAGACTCTGAGTCTGATATGGAGAGGGACTCACTGCTGGATTCTGATTTTGAATCTGAATTTGGATCATCAGACTCTGAAGCTGATGTAGATTCAGAATCAGAAAGTGAACTTGATGTACTGTCTGAGACACTGGTTGACTCGCTTGTTGATTCTGAATCAGAAATGGAGTCACTATCTGACATACTTATTGATGCTGAATCAGAGTTAGAAGTTGAATCGGAGATGGAGATTGATTCACTAATGGATTCTGATTTCGAGCCTGAATTAGGGTCGTCTGATTCTGAAGCGGAGATAGACTCTGAGTCTGATATGGAGAGGGACTCACTGCTGGACTCTGATTTTGAATCTGAATTTGGATCATCAGACTCTGAAGCAGAGATAGATTCAGAATCTGAAAACGAAATAGATGTGCTATCTGAGTTACTTATTGACTCGCTTATAGATACTGAATCAGAAATGGAGTCACTATCTGACATACTTATTGATGCTGAATCAGAGTTGGAAGTTGAATCGGAGATGGAGATTGATTCACTGCTAGATTCTGATTTTGAACCTGAATTAGGGTCGTCTGATTCTGAAGTGGAGATAGACTCTGAGTCTGATATGGAGAGGGACTCACTGCTGGATTCTGATTTTGAATTTGAATTTGGATCATCAGACTCTGAAGCGGAGATAGATTCAGAATCAGAGATTGAGATTGATTCACTACTTGATTCTGATGTAGAAGGAGAATTATCAATAATAGTCAAATTTGCTTCAGCAGATAATTGATGAACAGAAGTTTCATCAAGATAGTAGAGCGTAACCTTATATGTGCCTGCTTTAGAAAAATCGACCAAAGAAGTATCTGCTGTAACCTTAGAGACATCTCCTAGAGTTCCATCACTATTGGTCAACGTATCTACCATAGTGCTGGGATCAAATGTTTCTCCTAAATTTATTGTGTTATCTTTTGCAGTAAATTTAGACTGATCAATTCGATAAATCCATTCTTGACGGATAGTTTCACCGGCACTCGCAGTGTCTCCGTCTGAATTAATAAAATCAATTACCTGTTCGGGGTTCGTAATTAGTCCTGGCTGTATAGAATTAATAATGTTATACCATTGGAGTAGTGATGTATAACTCGTTCCAGGTTCTCCCATCATTGATTTATTTGCATCTACAATATAATTAACTCCACCGACTGCAATCGTTTTTGGGTGTCTCAAAATAATATTATCACCCGGATTAAATGTATCTATATCATCATCAGCTAACTTAACCCCTGTTTCATCTGTGTAGGTTGTTGTAAGAGTAGCTAAATCGGATGCTTTAGCACTCGGATTCTCACTCAATTCTTCATTTGATTGAAGCGTATTAGATGTTGCTGACTTTATTGGTATAGTAGTACTATCTTTTTCAGCAAGTGTCTGCGTATCAAGATTTTTTTCCACAGTCGGTGTTGAAGTTTCAGCAAAGGTTGTAGTTTTCAAGTGACCACCAAGTAAACTTAGGCCCACCCCAGTAGCTAACCTTAAGGACCATTTCACACCTTGTGACAGATTTTTATCTTCACTTTCTTTATCATAAACCTGCTGATATTTGCTCTCTTGAATATCAGTCTTCACTTTAATTTGTTGTGTAGATTTTTTTGAAAAGTTCAACCAGCTGCTTTGAGTAAGACTAGAAAATACCCAAAACTTCCCAGACTTATGCATTCTAAAGCGTGTAACTTGTTTTAGAAGACCTTTTTTTCTACCATTTTTATTCATAAAAATTTTCCCTTTTTTTATTGATTTTTTGTTTTCTTCACATTTAGTTTTATATTTTTTACTTTCTTACCTTCCCCTTTCAATTGAACTGATTGATAACTTACTAAATGTCATCTCATTGAGTCCGACACTAATGATGGCAATAGAATAAGCATAGGCATTTTTTATGTATGTAAAATCACCCCCTTTACTGGGTAAAACTTGCTTCTCTATTACTTTTCCACCTCTGTCTAGAAATATAATTTGTAACATTATCGAATGCTCTGGAAGGATTTGGCCGTTAAAAGATAAACAATAACTTTCCCCTTTCTTCAGGAGGGGTAACTGAAGAGGGGTTCGAACTTGCTGATAAGTTATATTTGACCCCCATGTCGCTATTACTGCTCCAGGAGGTAAATTTGTATTTTTAAAAAAAATTTCCGAATCCCTCATCGTTACAGTGGAACCATATTTATAAATATCTATTAGAGCCGATGTCCAATCTATTTCGAACCTCATTTAGCCCTCCTGCTGAAAATATTCACTTAAAACCCGCCTATATTGATGAAGAAACCACTGATTAATAGCTTGAGAATTATCATTATGACGTCCAGAGATACCTTTACCAACAACTACTGAAGAAGTATGAGATAAATACTCAACTAAATCACTATAAGCTGTTTGATCGTAGTCATCATTTTTCATATAAGCTATGATAAATTGCGTGTTCTCAAAATCAGACTCATTAAATTTTTTCCAAAAACGTTGATTGAGTTCTTTTACTCCACGCTCATCTAGCTTTCCAGTCAAGGATCTGAGTATATCTAACGATGTGGGAAAGCCTCCAGGTCGGACAATTCTTTCGTTTTTTGCGATATTCCCAACATTAACTAGAGGTTTACCAATTATTACAGAATGAGGGGCTAAAGCACTACTATAATAAAGTGCTCCATAAGTGCCCATTGATAAGCCCGAAAGAATCAATTCTTTTGAAGTAAATCCAAGGTATTTCAAACAATTTTCAATAACATTTTTCAGTTTATTTTCTAATACCTCACTTCCCATATAAAAACTTCCTCCCTCAAGCCGAGGATCTGTAATAAGAAGAAAGGGTGCTCCCAAATTCTTCATCATATAAAAGCCTTCAAACCCTTCTGCTGAGCGATACCCTGAAAAGTAAACATTTAATGGAGGTTTGAGATTGCCCGGATTGAAATAATAAAATAGTTCTTGTTTGTACTGATCAACTATTCTTCTTCCGCCTAAAATATACTCGCCATAACCATGGCGGGAATCCCTGTAATGCAATGGCCCTACTTGAAGCTTCCCTTTTCCATATGCCGACAAAGCTATACTTAGATAGCCTATATTTTTCTTATATTCAATTTCTAACCCATTATCTATTTCTTTTTTAGAGTATATTGAGTCCATAACAATCTCATCGCCTTCCTCGCGAGTTCCCAAAATATGCATGGTAATATCTACATCATCATCGCAAATATACTCTAACCATAATTTCTTAGAACGCTGAGACATTCCGATATTGTATTGCCAGTTTAATATATTTCGTCCTGACAATTTTGAAAAATCCCCTGTCAAGGTTAAAGAAACTTCTCCGATTATTTCTCTTTTACCACAAAACTCATCATTAATTTTTATGGTATTGGTATGTAGCTTAGAACCCATTTGTCCACTGAAAAAATTTTCACAGATATTTTGTAAAACTTTGAATTTGTTGTCAGTATTAATTATTACAGGTAATTTCTTTTTCTTTAACAAAGGTAGAAGATTAGAGGAGAGCGAACTATCAATGATTAAACCATAGGTTTCTATAAATGGCGCTATTTTTTCCAACAAGTTGTTATCAAGAAAATCTGTACAGAGTACAGCTTCAAATGAGCGGCCATTTTGACTACTTATAAATTCCTCTAAATCATCCGAGTCTACTTTTTGGGGGTCAATAAAAGACCAATCTAATTGACTTACAAAATTTTCATTTACTTCTAAAGTCCAGTCTTGCTTACCTATATGTAAAACCCTAATTTTCTTTTGTGTCATTCTTCTCCCTTACCAAACGCTGTATTTTTTCTCGTAGCATTTTTCCAGAATATTCTTTAATCTGAGCGACTGCATGGACTCTCGCTTGTTGCCAATGTGTCAAATTCTCTAAATAATACTCCATGCTTGAGTAAAGCTCACTTAAATTAGACAGTATTAATCCATTTCTTTTATGTTCTACATACTCGGTATATCTTCTATTAATTTGGGGAAGACCTGCACTAATACTAGAAATTTGTGTAAACACATCTGGTTGTTGACTCATGTCAATAACCAGCCGTGCTTGATGAATTAAAGTATAAAGCTTTTCATCAGACGTAACGGTCAGAAATTCTAAACTTTGTTTTAGATTTTGTAGCCTTTGCAGTTCTTCAAAGTGTTCACTAAAGCAGGATGTATCTAGTTCCGAATCGTTCATTTTTTCCCATTGTTCCATCATTATAAAAAGCTCTGGGAAAAGTAGGCTTATTACTTCGTTCACAATCCTTGAAAAGGCATTGATTGACTGTTCAGATGTAACTCGAAGAAACACTTTAAATTTTCTTAAAGCATCTCCTTTTTCTTGATTTTCAAAAATATATTTCAAAAAAGTTTGAATCAGTATTTGAACTTCTTCATCCCTCAGATTTCTTGTATCCGTATAAATTACTTCTTCTTCTAATTCTTGGGTAATACTCAAATCAAAACGTGTATCATAAGGAGTAATGACCTCAATATTATTATTTACACCAATAATTTCTTCTAGACGTAATTTCTGAAATTTAGAATCAGCAATTATATTTTTTACTTGGAAAGAGAGCCTTTTTACAGTTGTCTTTACTCGCGCCATATTACTCACTCTTTCATGAAAAAAGGAAAGAATCATTTTTGAACGATAGAAACTATAAGGAAGAAATTTAAGATTTTCTTGACTCACAGATATAATAATGGAATCAATCTCCTCTATTTCTTCCAGTGTAGACTCTAGATACTCTTCTTTTAATACTTCTATGTTTTCATATTTTAAATATTTGAAATTTTTCCGATTATGAGGGTTTACTTCACAATGGCCGAAAGGATATTGTTTGAAAATGCTCTCTCCAGCACAATCTAAGTAGTTTGTATAAATCATCTCGCCCTTATTATAGAGTTTGTAACTAGATAAAAAACCGCGATCATCATAAATTTCGACTTTTTCAAGTACAGAATTTTCAAAGTGGTGCACTTCTGAAATATGCGCACCTTCTCCAAAATAGATTTTCCCAATAAGTTGCTGGTGATAATAAACAAGGATATGGAAAGGAGTGTAATAGTATTCACTCTCTTTCGGAAAATTTAATGAAGAAAGTGATATTTTTACTTGTTCACGACCCTCTACACCCTGAATTTTGTCAAAAATATTCAGCCAATTACATTCCAATAAATCATAGTGATGTAGGAAATATCTCAAAGAAGGCATATATCCTGGAATTACCACCCTGTAAGAGTCATCAGCTAACATAAATGCTTTTATTTGTCCCATAAGATCATCTGAAGATAAACCGGCTTCCGAAATATTCTCCCACTTGGGAATAAATACAATCATATTTTCTCCTTATTCTTTGAGTACTACGCTCAAAAACGAATGACATCTTGGTAATTATTTCGATAATATAAACTCGTAAACTGAACCTTTATTTCATAAACAAGCAGCATCAAAATAAACCACGTGGGTATAAAATAAGCCCATGTACTTAGCTCTTTCCAATATAAAGACATCACCATAGGAATACCAATTATCAAGCTATTACATAGTGCCGATATTGTAGCCATGTAACTTACTTTATGAAAAAGATATTTTTCTGTATTCTTTCCTGGATAAACCCCACTAAAATAATCTCCACTCTTTTTCATATTCTCTGAGATTTCTTTATAGTCTACGTTGACATAAGCAAATCCATAACTAAGTACACCCACGCATACACATAAAAGAAGAATCCCTGTAAGCTGGCTCAGCTGTATCTGTTTATATATTGTACTTATGAACTTGTTGTTAGGATTATTAATTCGTAATAGATAAACAAAATACTGTGGAAATAAAACAATACTAAAAGCATACATAAAGGGCATTCCTCCTGCAGGATTTATCGGGATAGGAAGATAAGATTGTTTAGCATATTGGTTATCCAACATTACATGTAATTTTGATAATCGGCGCTCACCTTGATAAAATCTAAATATAAGGTAAGAAACAATGAGCAAGATAGATACTAAAAAGAAAATTTCTATCCCTAAAACTCCAAAATCAGTAGTCTTTGGAATAGCATTAATCACTCGGCTCGGCCATGTACGTACCATACTTACAAGTATAATAATAGTTGGTCCTCCTATCCCTCTCTCGTTGTTTTGATTACCTAACCAAATAAGAACGGACAACCCACAAAGTAAAATAACTACGACTTCGATAAAGTAATAATTATCTGACGAAACAAATATTTTTACTTGGGAAATAATACTCAAACTTTGAATAATACCTAAGAGTAAAGAAATAAAAAATTTTATTTGATAACTCTGCCGTTGTGTTAAAGTCTGAAGTTTAAATATTTTCGAGACACTGAGAACACGCCACAATATCATCGTTGACATCCAGGGGCCTAAGCCAAGAGAAAATAAAGAAAGTCTATTAATGGAGAAACCAGTTGCACTTAATGCTAGAGAGAGACCTGGGGTATTTGAGAGTAAGTTCACCAGACTTGTGGAGTCTATTCCAGGCAAAACTATGTTGCTCCCAATAATATAAATTAAAATAATAAAGAGACTGAAAAACACTCTATCTATAGCTGAGCGTTTATAGAAGTTCGACGCCTGTGAGATTTTCATTTCTATTCACCTTCTCTCTTAGTTACATACTCAGTATAATTCGAGCTAAACCAACTATAATACCTAAAAGAAGTAATGTAGAGGTACATACCACGAGGACATTTACCGTTTTTGACTTTTTCTTAAGCCTAACTTCACTCATGATTTTAACCTCTTGTTCTTCTATCTTTTGTAATACAGGGTCCTTTTCTTCTATCATTTTATAATCTCCTTATAATCTTCAATTGTAGATTCTCCTGCTTCCCAAAGTTGTTGGCCTAAAGCTTTATGATAGTCTTTTTTTGTTTCTGTAGATGCTTTCACTTTTTTTATGAACTCAAGATACTTGTCAGATTCAAAAATATTACTTTTACTCATAAATTTTGACTGATGCACTGTATTTTTAAATGCAAATATGAGTAAGTGATATTCAAATGCCTTCCTGATTATTTGGTTCACCTCTGTTCCGTGGTTAATATCAAAGTAAAGACTACTTTTTAAAAGTAAACTTTCTAACTCTTCAGTAGTAACAGTAGGAAATAACTGGACATTGGAATAGTGGTCAAACTTCATTAATTTTGCTGACATTTCTGTACGCGCAGCAATATTTATCTCAAAATTAGGAAGTTGTTCTACAATATCTTGAAGTTTCTCAATCTGATCGGAATGGGTGACAATTAATACAGATTTCTTTAGAGTCATATCTTTTTTAAATTCGTAAAGATATCCTAAATAATTAAGGTTTACTTTAGTATTTAGAGGGAGTTGATTTTTAATACATAAATATTCTTCTCGATCTTGAATGATAATATTTTTAGTCATAGTTTTAGAATCATTCAAAATTGCTTTCATATTTCCAGGAATAATACCCAATTTTTCTTGCCAAAATAATGTATGAGCATAGGAAGTTTCTGGTTTTTCTTTGCCTAAAGCAAGTGTTATAAAGAAAGGAAGACCTAAAGAGTTATAATTAATTTTCGAAGAATCGATTTGGGCGCATTTGAAATAAAATAAAACAAATTCTACATATGACGTAAAAATAAAATATTTCTTGTTGTAAAAGAGCTGGATGGTATTAGTAATATGGTTGAAGAGAATAACTTCATGTCCTCCATCGTTCAAAAATGTTGTAAGTACAAGCGCTCCATCACTAAAAGTTTTTTTTCCAAACAAGCTTCCATTCTGATTATAAAGGTCAGTCATTCTCAATCGGCCTTCATCATTGAACCAGTCTACAGATTGAACAATTCTATAGTCATCTTTTCTATCGCTATAATGAATTTCGCCTCTTTTTTTATACCCTTCATATATCTCTGCCTTATGATTATCTCCTCTTATTTCCCAATAATTTGGAATGTCAACCTCATTGAAAAATTTTGGAGATGTTGAGGATAATCTTTCTCCCTCATTTGCTAAGAAAAATTTTAAAGGAGTTTGAACATGAGGTGGTAAAAAGCCATTATCGTTGATTACTACTGTTTCAAGCTTATAACCCGCGCGTACTAAAGAATATTCCAAATCAATTGCAAGTTGAGAGTAATTTTCAAATAGATTTATCATGATGCAAGTCTCCTTCAAGTTCTAACCATTTTTGTTGTATATTCTTTGTCAAATATTTAGAAGCAATCTTATAAGAATAGTGCTGCACAGTCTCTAAGTTCCTCTTTTCTTTTCTCTGAAGTTGGACTATAGCACGCGTTAAATTTAAGATATTTTGTTCTCTGTCATTTTTTACAAAGTCAGCTAAATATCCATTCTTACCTTCTTTTATGAAGGTTTGATTACCATAACGAACATCAAATCCTACCATCCCTAAACCTGAACCAACTGCTTCGAGAAGAGTAAGCCCAAATCCTTCACTAGTTGATGCAGAAACATACGATGTATAGTTTTTATAAACTTCTTTAAGTTGTTGCTGTCCTTTTAGTACAATATATTCTTGTGCTCCTAATTCTGTAATTAAATCTTTTAGTTTTTGCTCTTCTCCTCCACGGCCATAGATATCTAATGTAAGGTTAGGTATATATTTTTTTGCGTTTACCACTGCTTGAACTAGCCAATCAAGATGCTTTTCTCCAGCCAAACGTGAAGCAGTAATCAAAGAATTCTCTTGACGCTTTACTTGCTTTTTCAACTCATCAAGGCTTCCCACGGGAATTTCATAAACATTTATCTTACGGTTTTTATATTTTGAAAACTGATCTTCTAAAATAGTTTTTTGTGTATTTGTTGCTACGACAAAAAAATCAATACTAGTTTCATTTTTAAACTGATATTCGTAATAATTATTCCAAAGAATCTTCTCTTTATTAGTGAGGGACTCATTAAAATGTTCCGCGTGGATGACTACTCCAATTTTAGCCCTTCCTTTTTCTTTTAAGATTTCGGGTCCTATATGAGTAGAACGGTCTAAAATGACGGTATCATTTTCACTTAATTCAAGTAATTGCATAAAATATAAAAGCAAGTTTTCCTTAGAATATATTGTCTTATCTGGGAAAATAAACAAGCTCTCTTTTCCATTCAAAAGCTCCTCATACGCTATTGAACCGTCTTCATTAAAAAAACGCCTTTGATAGAGATTAGCTTGATTATTTACTGGTTTGAAATATTCTGTAAAAACCTTAGTAGAAGTGTAATAATCTTTCTGAATCAAGTTGCCATTAACTACCATCTCCGTTTTATAAACCATTTTGGGATTATATTTATCTAAATAAGCAGTTAATCGCATATGCGGTTTCTCAAAATAATACACGATTTCACATTGCTTATTTTCTACGCGAGAAATAGCCCCAGAAAAACTTTCTTTTAATTTCTCAATGCTAAATGTATTAGGACCAATGGTAATATTAGTAAAATACTGATAAAACCAAATGATTTCGTCATCTTTGAATCCCATATTTTTTGTCATTGGCTCAATATTTTCATGAAACATATCCATAAAAATAAATTTGGCTTTTTGACCATTTTCCCGAAAAATATTGGCACGGTATGCTTGGGCATACTCAACTCCACTGCTTGCCCAGCCAATACCTAAATTAAAGTTATAGATTGTCATAACTTGCTCCCCTATAGAAATAACTCTTTCTGAATATCAAGGAGTAATTGTTTAGTAAAGTACCCCTCTTTGATTAAATATGAAACCTTCCTCACATTTGTTATATAAGCTTGATATTCTCTTGGTGTCATAGTTTTTACGTGATTTATTGCCTCTTCTAAGTTTTCCACTACTAAACCTAAGCCATACTTCCTTACAAATTCTTCCTTTGCAAGTCCTTTATTTACTATGATTGGTAAACCAGCTGCTAGATATGTGCTAAATTTATGAGAAACATTCATTTCAGAATATTCCCTTTCATATTGATTCTCAATATTTTCACTCCATACTAAGCCAAAACCACCTCTATTAAGCTCTCTCAACAATTGATCATCAGGTAACCATCCTTTCAATGTTAAAAACCCATCTGCTTTTATATTTCCTTGACTAAATACTTCTAGTTCTAAATCACTTTTCCAATTTCCTACAAACGGAAACCTTGAACTATTCCCAATAAATTTAATCTTACGGTAAAATTGAGGATAGTGATCCAGTTGTAAAGAAACAATATGATCCCAAATACTTTGAATTATTGTCACTGTGTTAAGCCCTCGTCCACGTAGAATTTCTTCCATTTTTTTAGAGGGAACAATCACTAAATCTGCAAAATTATAAGCAAGTAAATAACGCTCAAATAAATATTCATTATTTACAAACATGAGTGGGACAAAATCATGGATGAAAATAACGAGATGATTTGTTTTTTCTCTAGCTTTTTTTAAAAACACTTCATCAAAAGCAATACCGTTCCACGTAGGCAGTTGTACAATAAGTAAACTTTCTTTTGGGATACCTGATAAAATTCCTTCAATACGTTTTTCTTTTTCTACTTCTGTATCACTTTCTTGCACTGGATAAGCTTGAATACGAATCTCAGAGTATCCATCATTTTCCGCAATTTTTGTTACTGTATTTTGTGCTAGCATCGCTGTGCTACTCTCACTCTGTCCATACAAATTCGTAATATACTTTTTCAACACACTTAATCCTCTTTCTATGGAAAAGTAACCACTAATTCACTATTTTTAATATCTAATAAGCTCAAACTTACGTTTTTCAAAATCAGCTTGGTTATTTCATTCCGCATCAAATCATAACTTCTCATCGCTTCCTGCTCGTATTCTAAAATGGGATGTTTTTGTGCGCTTGTTCTAGATTGAACGATAAAGCGTAATTGATTGAGCGCATCGACTTGTTGGCTCCATGAAACATCAATAGCTTTCAAAATTGAAATTTTTAAATATTGCAAAAAAGCTTCATCATCTCTAATTCTTATTTTCTTTTTCTTAATATTATTTTTAAATACTTCATTGATAACTATTGAAACTTCTTCAACCGAACTGGTATGTTTTTCATTCTCACCTTTGAAATTATAATCAATATTATCTAGGATAAATCGCTTTATTTCTCTATAAGTATTTAATTTCTCCTCAACTATACTTTTATTAATAACAATTTCGAGTACCCTTGATACTATGCTTAAGGCAGTGGAAACATCCTCTAATTCTATGATTTTTCTTCGTGCTTGATCTATCTGCCTTTTTTGTAATCTTAATACTTCATCATATTGTAAAGCCTTCTTCCGCTCAGTATAAGCTCTGTCTTCAGACAGTTTTTGTGCTCGTTCCAGATAGCGTTTAATGCGTCTACTCTTTATTTGCTTATTGCTCTTCCAATGATGATCGTAATATCGCTGAACACTTTCTTGTACATAAAGCTTTACAATCTCATCTTCTAGCGATTCAAAAGAGTAACTAGATCCTGGTTCTCCCTGACGTCCTGCACGTCCTCTAGCTTGCATTTCTATTCGTTTATTAGGCATTCGTTCGCTAATTATAACTGCTAACCCTCCTCTTTGAATAGCACCTGAGGTCATTTGTATATCTGTTCCTCGGCCTGCCATGGCTGTTGAAACAGTGACTGCATTAATTTTCCCAGCTTCTTTTATAATTTGTGCTTCTTTAACGCTGCTTTTTGCATTTAGTATATTATGGGGAATTCCGAGATTTAATAGATGGGTTGAAATCAATTCTGATGCATCCAAAGAACCTGTTATAACTAAGACAGGACGTCCTTCACTGTAAAGTTCTTGTATTTTCGCAAGAACAGCTTCAGTTTTTGATTTAAAATTGGGATATATTTGAGAAGGATAATCAATTCTTATATTTTTTTTGTGTGTATTTACTTTTTTCACAGGTAAATTATAGGTTTCAATAAATTCGCCTTCTGAAACTTTAGCTGTACCAGACATACCTGATATTTGCTTAAATTGTCTAAATAAATTTTGGTATGTAATAGAAGAAATCGTTTGGGTTTCAGGAGTAATCTCTACCCTCTCTTTAGCTTGAACCGCTTGATGTAAACCACTCTGTAAGTTAGTTCCCTTTAAAATCCGTCCATCTTTTCTATCTAAGAGCTTTACTTTTCCATCTTCCACGAGATAATCTCGCTCTTTTTTTAAAATACGATGCGCTTTTAAAGCTAAAATAATATGCTGATATATTTGATAGTTTTCTACTTCTAACAGATTTGGAATTGAAAAATAGTGTTTCGCTTTTTCGATTCCTTTTTCTGTGAGCCATACATTAGTTGACTCTTCATCTAAAGAATAGTCAATTTCTTCTTGTAGTATCTCTATAAAATCATTAGAAATTTGAAAATAATTTGATTGTACCTTTGGGGCACCAGAGATAATTAAAGGCATTTGAGCACTATCTAATAAAATCTCATCTACTTCATCTAAAAGTGCAAATTTTAGCTCAGGAAGGAAGGTATCTTCTTGCCTTTCAACAAGACCATTAATCAAAAAGTCAAATCCAAAAGTTGAGTTAGAAAGATATACAATATCTGCTGAGTATATTTGCTTTTTTCTCGTAAAATTAAATTCTGCTTCTTCAGCCTCATTAGTCCCATCCGCCGCCTTTAAACCAAGGTATTCATATACTTTGCAAAACTTCAAAAAATCTCGTTTAGCTAAATAATCATTTGTAGTAATTAAAAATACAGTTCCTTCATAAAGAGCTTTCAAATACAAGGGCATTGTTGCTACTAAGCTTTTCCCTTCACCCGTTTTCATCTCAACTATATTTCCAAAATAAATTGCAATAGCTGCGTAAACTTGTTCGTTTGTTGGATAAAGTCCCAAAATTCTTTTATCTACTTCCCTTACTAAAGCAAATGCTTCAATCATTACTTTATCCCGTTTTTCTTTTAATTCAGTAGATTTTTTTATTGACAAAGCAATCTCTTCTAATTGACTATCTGTTTTACCAGCCATCACGGGAGATAGTTGATTCACTTTTTTTAATATTTTAGTGTATCTCATTTTATTCATTTCTATTTATTTATAATATGTCAGTAAAATTTAGGTTTTTCGGAGATTATAACGAGAAACATCTACTAATTCCCCCTAAATATGTGAATAAAATTTTATTTTTTTATGATAAAATAAAATAAGTCGAATTACTTGACTTGAAAATTAAATAAGTATATTATAGAAACGTTCTTTTTTGTACATAGTAATTGAATATGTATAAAAACATCAGGTATTCTATATAAAATACTCTAGGATATGTCCGAAAAACCTAAATTTTATTGACAAACATTTGATAGATTAAACTACCTTTTAGTCTCATTTTAGCCTTTTTATTTTTGTATAAAAGGTACTACTATTTATCTACACATAAAAAGCTCTCCGCAATGTTTGCGGAGAGCTTTTTATGATTTTATTTTTCCAAAATAGTATGTGGTTTTATTCTAGCAGAGACACAACTTTAAGGAGATTTAGGTATTTCACCTCCTATTTATTACTCCAAAAGCTTCGGGGACGATTTTGAAATATGGAGAAAGATTGGCTAAAATTAATCACTCTTTCCAGGTCTTCAAATCATCCTGTAGAATTTCTTTTTTTGAGATTCGAGAAACTTGAGAGTTTCCTTTTACATAAAACCCCAAGGGTTCATCTCTCCATTCATCCGTACAGGTTATTCCAATCCTCTTTCGGCTTACTATTTCTTTTGGAATTTTATCTGTTTCCAAAGTTAAAGTTGAGTCAGTAAAATGTTGCCCATCTAACGCTTTAGTTATTCCAAATGCTTTGGTTAATTTTCCAGGTCCACTAACATCCATTGTCGGAATATGTGATTGAACTGCACGAATTAAAACGGCCTCTGGCTCATTTTCCCCCATAGTTACTAGATTTAACATAAAGTGACCATGAATCTGGTACACATACCAGTGTCCAGAAGAAAGATACATAGATTCATTTCGAGGTGTTCTTTTACCATTAAAACTATGGCATGCACTATCGAGAGTGCCAAGATAGGCCTCGGTTTCGACAATATTGCCAAGAATTTGAGTCTCACCATCTCTTTTCCATAAGAGTCTCATTCCTAGTAGACTTTTTGCTGTCTCAATTGTACTTTTACTTATTGTATCTAAAAAATTTTTATTTTCCATAAATTAACGAACCTCTCATTTACCAAATATTGAATACTTTCCCGCAAATCTCACTTAGCTTTTAAAGGCATTTTTTTAATTGATTGTATCTCAGTTACAGTTCTTCTTCCTTCTGATAAATGCTTATATTATTGTGATTATAGCATGTTTTTATATAAATTTTCTTCTCAGTTTGTCAAAAAAAGCGCTCCTTCGGAGCACTTTATAATTATGTTTTGCTGCTTATCATCTATAGAAACTTCGTTCCTAGACACATAGTAAACTTTAGTCTTTCATTTTTCCTAAGAAGAAAGATACAACCACTACGACGATTACTGCCCCAATGATTGAGGGGATAAGCGCCATTCCGGCTAAAGAAGGGCCCCAGCTACCTAAGAGTGCTTGACCAACCGCAGAACCAACAAGCCCTGCCAAGATGTTTGCGATCCATCCCATAGATCCGCCTTTGTGAGTGAGAGCTCCTGCAATCACACCAATAATAGCTCCGACAATTAATGACCAAATCATAAAAATACCTCTTTCTTTTATTATAATTTAATAACATATTCATTTTAACAAATACATAATCTTCCTACAAATAAGTTGTTTATTATTTTATGAGCAAATAATAAATTATATTTTCATGCGTATATTTCTGTACGATAACCTGTACTATTGGATTATGTTTTGCTTAGTTTACAGAGTTATTTTATTGCCTTTTTAAAAACATCCACATTGTCTTTAAAAACATATTTACTGAGCTGTTTGCTTATTAATGCACTTACGTTTCTGTATGCAATTGAGGGTGTATTTGGTACACAGTAATAATAAATGCCATCTTTTTCGTATATTGAATCCCCCATTGAGGTAAAGTGATTGGCTTCGATTGTATTCCCTGCATCGGCTGCTGTATCTATGATAAAAGTACCTTTTTTGAGATGCTTTTGATCATCTAAAGACAAGATTGGTTCGCTTCCAGCACTTATTTCTATCCCGTTTACGATTATGTCATAAGAAGAAAAACTTTCCTTAAATACTGGCAATGTCCGTCTATAGTACATTTTTACATTTGAAGAAAATTTTGAAATACCATGAAACGCACCTTGCGAAACATTGCCGGAACCAAGTACGGCAATTTTAGTACTTTCATCAGGCAAAATCCCAAATTTAAGCAAGGCATCGAGAACGCCCGCATATCCTGCATAAAAACTATTACGTTCGAGTATTCCTGAAGGCAGATTCGTTCTAATAACCTCATCTTTATAATAAATCGCTGGGTAACGATTATCTAAATCCACAACAATAAGCTCTTTAGGGTAAGCTTGATCTTTCATAAATGATTTACCAGAGCCATAAGGATGCGTCCAGCCGATAATTAATTGACCTTTCTTGATGTAATCATAGTCGCTTGGCTGGATAAGTTTCAAAGAAAAAATAGCATCTGATTGCTTAAATACTTCTTCTCGGGATAAAATTTTACACCCAGCTTTCTCATATTCAGCATCATCAATGTCTAATAAGCTCCCAAAGCCTGTTTCAACTAGCAATTGATTATCAAAATCAACAATGTCTTTTGGTAGTAATGGAACACGTCGTTCTCCTGGAAAGTTTGCTTTAATAAAACCTAGTATCATATTTTTCTCCTTCTTTCTAATACTTGAGTGACTTTTGTTAAAAAATGAATACCCTTACATTATTCTATCACTTTTATTTTTTTAATCCTAATAATTTATTTTGCGAATCTTCGGAACATTCCATCTTATAGTTTTAACATAAGCTTTATCCTTGATTATTCTAAAATAACAAGACAAATTATTTGAATGCGTTTTCGAGATGTGTTAGATTATTATTAGAAGCGTATGTAAGAGCATACTAGAAAAGAGGTGGTTTATGATTTGGTCGTTAATTGTCGGAGCTATTATTGGTGTGATTGCGGGAGCAATTACTCACAAAGGCGGTTCAATGGGTTGGATCGCGAACATCTTAGCAGGGCTTGTCGGTTCTGCAGTTGGTCAAGCACTCTTAGGAAGCTGGGGCCCTTCTTTAGCCGGAATGGCACTTATCCCCTCAATCATTGGGGCAGTAATCGTCGTTGCTGTAGTTTCCTTCGTGCTTGCAAAAATGAATCATTGAGTTAAAGAATCTAGAAAGGAGGCCCTGTGTCATCTGGAAAGAAATTTATACTTATAGTGTTTGACATCCTTTTACTTTCCATTGTGGTGCCTGTTGCTTGGGATTACTACAATGTCGTGGAGTATAATGACATGATGAGCACTTCAAGCCAACTTCTCTATGTTGGGGAATACATGCCTATGTACTTATTCTGGGGAAATGCTATCTTAGCGGGTATCTTAATTTTAGCTTTGATCATCATTGCATTCTATCCTCGCACCTATATAGACATTACACTCTCCAACCGGGGAGGAAAGCTTACTTTAAAACGTTCTGCTATTGAGGGACTTGTTCGTGAAAAAGTTATTGAGAACGACTACCTCAAATCGCCAAACATTGATGTTATTTTACATCGAAATAAAATAGATATTGATGTGAAAGGGGAGATCATCCCTCGGGTAGATATCGCAGAGAAGGCTCAATTATTGGAACAGGAAATAGTTGATAGCTTAAAACTTTTCTTTGGGGTAGATCAACCCGTAAAAATAAAAGTTGAAGTGAATGCTATAAATAAAGAAGCGAGTTCAAACCGCTCTCGTGTAATATAGGAGGTGTCAATGGATTATCTAGAAAGATATCGATATCCAATTATTGGAGGCATTATCGGCGGTATAGCAGCCATTGCCATCTTCACAATTGGATTCTGGAAAATGATTCTTCTCTTGATTTTAATAAGCTTAGGCATAATGGCGGGTTTATTTTTACAAAAGACAGGCATCATTGAACAACTTAAAAATCGTAAATAACTTATAAATAAAGGAGAATTTAATGGTACAAGAAAACATGAAATCGTTTGGAACAATGGCCGAAAATGATAAAGTGGATACTCAAACTCATGAGCATGACATCAAAGGTGAATTGACTTATGAAGATAAAGTCGTTCAAAAAATTGTAGGCTTGGCCCTAGAAACCGTGGATGGTCTTCTCTCTATCGAAGGTGGCTTCTTCTCTAACTTAACAGGCAAACTTGTGAACACTGATAATGTGACTTCAGGAGTGGATGTAGAAGTTGGAAAAACTCAAGTTGCGGTAGATTTGAAAGTCATTACAGAATACCGTAAAAATGTTCCTGAGATTTATGATCAAATCAAAGATGTTATCCGTAAAGAAGTCGCAAATATGACCGACTTAGATGTCGTTGAAGTGAATGTTACAGTTACAGATATCAAGACCAAAGAGCAACAAAGAGAGGACGAAGTTACCGTTCAAGATCGCGTTGTGGATGCGGCTCAAAGTACAGGTAAATTCACTTCGAAACAAGTGGATAAAGTAAAAGATAAAGTGGATGAGGGTACTTCAGAAAATAGTCGAGTAGATTAATATCATAAGCTTTATAATAATGAATATAATAAAAAAGAGCCCGCTATATTGAATATAGCGGGCTCTTTCTTGTTGCAATATAAAGCTTTTACAGCTTCTTGTACTTCTTAATAAGGTTCTGATATTCCTCTTGGACATCTTTGGGTGCACGTGTAGCGACAGAGCCCTCTTTTTCAGTGTAATTATTTTTATCACTAAAATAAACGATACCATTCGTAGCAGGATAAACAGCTATTGTATCAGATGATTTAACAATGTTGTTTTGATAGAAATAGGCTGTAGCACTTGCTTCATTTTGAGCATTGGCTGGAACGTGTTTCCAAATATAGTCCTGTTCATCCTCGATGATACCAGTTTCCCCATTAGCTAGAGTGTATATGGAGAAACCATTCGTAGTCGCAATTGAACTTTCATCTTTTATTTCTCTAGATACTCCGAGGAGAGAAAACTTATATTCACTTATTTGATTAAGAAATTGTTGCCGTGTTTTTGGTGGATAAGCGAGGGAAGCTATTTGGTCTGTGATATCGGACATTTTTGTTCCACCAATCCACCAAATGCCTTGCAAGAGTTTGCCATCCTCTGTGTCTAGGTCTACTATAGTTGGAGAACCTGCTCCATGATACCAACTCAGCCCTTTTTTAGCTATTGCCTTCTTTTCACCATAAGTGCTTTGAGCAAACCATTGAGCGAGTTCGTCATTAATTTTTTCAGCAGACTCATCAGAAAGCCCTTCCGCATTTTCAATATTGCTTTCTGACTTTGTAGAATCATTCGGGATCTGAGAGGTACTGCTCCTTGAAACATTCGAGCTGCTACTCGATATGGAGGTAGGCTCTTTTGCACCACATGCACTCAATGTAAACAAACCCGTTGCCATCACTCCTAAAATAAAATAAAAATTTTGTCTTTTCATATTATACCTCTTATTCTAATTATACCAAAAATTTTATTAAAGTATTTAGGAGTTTATCTGCCAATTTTTCGACAGAAATTTAGTATTATCTATTTTATAGTTCCTTACAGGTGCTTGTTTCATAAATTCTTCGATTTTATGGTTCACTGCTACCCATCCCCGATCATTTAAATGAATGGTATCTCCAATATAATATTTATCACTGAATTTATCCGTCATATCGTATATATTATGAAAGCCTTGGGCGTTTAATTGATATTTTATCTTCTTACTAAATTGCTGTAGCATTTCATAGGATAGGCCTGAGTACTTATACCATGCTCCATTAACAGGAGGAATAATAAATTGTACATCATTACTGTTTTGAGCAAATTGATTTAAAAGCTGTTGAAAATCTAGGAATTCTGGGCTTTGAAGATAACTTACATCCTTCATAACTTCTTTACGTTCTTCAAAAACTTTGGATAAGTTCTTCGTCCAAACCTGATCGGCAATTTGAAATTGATTAGTTGATGAATTTTCCTTGCCTCTTCTATACGCGGCTTGGTCTAATTGATTGAAGTCCTGTGTTTTCGGAAGTTGCTCACTTACATATTTAACTTTTTTAAAAGCCTCTTTTTGCTGTCCTTCAAATTTAGATAAGCTTGTAAAAATCGCATCTTGCTTCGTCCAAAACTGGTTAGCAATTTTAATAGCTGTTAAGGTTATTGCATCGAGTCTTTGCCCTTTTGCTAAAGATGTCAAAGCATTAGAAATAAGAATATCTTCCGGGAAGTTTTCAAATTTTAGTAAGCGTTGTGCCAATTTTTGCGTTGCTTTATCTGATGGTTTTGCCGACTTTAGCCAAGCGTATATTTCGCCTTTAGTAACAAATTGACTAAACTCGGAACTTCCGATTCCTTTTGGTGTAAACCACTGAGGACTAATGATAAAAATAATTTTACGGCCATGTAACTGCTTTTCAACTGAATTCATATAGAAAAAATGTGTCAAGGATTGTGTGCCTGGCTGTCCAGCTAGAAAGGGTGTGAATCCTTTGTAATTTTTCATGAAAAAACTACTTGGATGAAAAGGATCAATGTGTTCCAGTTCTGATGAGCCTAAAATGGGCAGATAACTTGTATCAGAAAAAGCCTGTGATTTTATAGCCTCGCTTACAAATGTTGTTCTATTTTTCGGATTTACGGCCAATTCTCTGAGATCTTGTTTTTTAAATTTTGTAAAAACAGATATGGGCGAAAAAAAGAGTATAGCAAGTAAAATCAGTGCTGTGATTAGCGGTCCTAATTCGCGAAGTACTTTATCCTTCTTCATCCATTTTTTCCTTGATACGCTCTGCAATTTTATTTGCTGTATTCCATAATTCACGATCCATTTCTGATGGTGGCAGACTTAAACTGAACGCATTTTCCAACTCAACAATAAGCATGATTGCCTTCATTGAATCTAAGATACCCTCTTCAAATAGATCCATATCCAAATTTTCATGAAATTCGTCTGTTCCAGTTACTTCTTCTATTATATTTAAAACTTCATTTTTCATTGTTTTCTTCTTTCATTTTATTATTTAAAAGTTAGGTAAAGGGGTTCCTGGACCCTCTAGTCCGTACATAATAGCATAGTTTGGTATTCCTGAAAAAATAAGAAAGCTAAACATTACAGCATTAAAGGTTATGAATACTGCTAAAGCTCGTGTCCCGTTATTATCAGGAATGTTCCATTTGTGTTTCTTTTTCGCTCTATTCCAAGCATCATAAATAATCATCAGGCAGGCATGGTAAATTCCATAGAGAATATAATACCAGGTTAAACCATGCCAGCAACCCATAATAAACATATTTACAAGATAGCCGACATTCGATATGCTCACCATATTTTTTGACCATTTCTTTACCATAATCCATTTCACCAAGCGCATAAACACAAAGTCACGAAACCAAAAGGACAGAGAAATGTGCCAGCGTTGCCAGAAATCATTGATATTTCTAGCAAGAAAGGGTTTATTAAAGTTGATGGGGATTTTATAACCCATGATAAGTGAAACTCCCATAGCAAAGAGAGAGTAACCTGCAAAGTTGAAAAAGAGATAAAATCCATAAGCATACATACTCCCCATCATATTCCAAAAATTGGGATGTACAGTCGCTTTAATAGCAAGACCATGCAGTAAATAGTGAGAAATTAAATAAGAGATGATGAAATTATAGAGAAAGCCTTGGAAAATATAGAAAATTCCTTTTCCTAAATACTCCGAATACTGATCAGTTAAAGGTGCGCTCAATTCTTTTTGAAAACGTCTGAAGCGATCAATGGGTCCAGAAGATATTGTTGGGAAAAAATATAAAAAGTAAAAATAGTCTTTTAGAGGAACTTTTTTAATCAAACCATCTCGCAACTCCAATATCAGACTTACAGTTTTAAAAGTCACATAGGATATGCCTAAGAATCCTAATACAGATTGAGGGTGCAACGGGTCTAAAAGGGAGGTTATTTTAACAATAATCAAAGGGAAAAGTGATGCCAAAACGGCAAGAACAAATACCCAAGTCTGATTAGAATTTCGTCGATAACTCTCATAGAGCTTAATTAAAACTGTTTCAAATATCCCAAATCCAAGGAGGGTCCAAAGACTAAGCTTACCTCCAAAAGTTAGCCAAAGAAACGCAACCGTCAAAAAAACTTGGTAGCCCATCCATTTTTTTCCATAGGAATGCGCTATAACGAGTGGGATGAGTGCTAAACCTAAGATGACGAAGTAAAAAGGCGTGCCATAAGGTTCCACTAGCCGTCACCTCCAAATATTTGCTCAGTTACCCGTTTACGATCAATTTTACCATTGGAATTAAGAGGAAACTCGTCAAGATAAACAAACTTTGTGGGTATCATATAATCCATAATCATCTTGGAGAGTTTTGCTTTTATTGTTTTACTAAAATGACGTTCTTCTGCTTTGCTGCTAAAACACACTGATGAGTGAATAACCGCAACTAATCCTGTAATCTTATCCTGTTGATTTTTTTGGGGAATGACCAATGCTTTTTCGATTTCAGCGATTTCCAGTAAATGGGCTTCAATATCTTGAAGTTCAATGCGAAAACCATTAAATTTTACTTGAAAATCGATACGTCCATTATAATTAAGAACTGAATGCGCATCAAAGAAACCTGAATCGCCTGTACGATAGGCTGATTTCCCCTGAAGTTCGAAGAAAGATTCTGCTGTTTTATCAGGGTTTTCAAAATATCCTTTAGCAACAGAATCTCCTGTTATGATAATTTCATCTTCAATGATTTTAATTTCAACTCCAGGTTTTGCTAGCCCGATAGGGACACGATTATAATGGCTTAGGAGCTGGGGAGTCACTTGGATACTTGTAACAGCGCCGGTGGTTTCAGTTGGCCCATAAGTATTCCAAACGATAGCTTGAGGGAATCTTTCCAAAAGTTTTTTTGCCACTTTGTGCGGCAATTCTTCACCGCAGAAAATAAATTGCTGCAGTGTTTGATGATTTTCAGCTGTAAATGATGGATCAAGCAAACAAATTTCAACAAAGGAAGGAGTGGAAACCCATGTATTGATTTCACTTGAATTAAGTCGTTCAAAAAGTAGCTTAAAGTTGCTTGTCTCTTCACGGCTTAGAGAAACTAATGTCCCTCCACTTGTCAAACTAGGATATAAACTAAAAATAGATAAGTCAAAACTATATAAAGCTTGAGACAAAATATGATTATGAGTAATCGAACTAAAGTCAGTATTCATCCACTGCGTAAATGTAAGTAAATTATCATGTGTGACTGAAACACCTTTAGGAATTCCAGTCGTACCTGAAGTGTAGATAATATAATTTATATCATCACCAGATACAGCTTGTTTACAGTCTATTTGTGAGAGTTTAAAATCTTTGTTCTCCTCATAGTCTGTAAAATCTATCGTATTATCAAAAAGTTTTGAAAAAGATTCATCAAGACTTACTGTCGTAATCACTATAGAAGGCTGTGAAGCTTGATTAATAAGCAGAGTGCGTGCATACGGTGTATGTGCATCAACTGGTATGTAAGCATGGCCTGTAAGAGAAACGCCAAGCATAGCAGCTAATGACAAGAAACCATTTTTTCCAAAAATAAGAATAGGCCGTTGTGATACGGGGAGCTTATTTATTTTTGTAGCAACTTGGAATGCTGCATCAAGTAGCTGATGATAAGTATAGTTAGCTTCACACTCCAAAATAGCAAAGTGTTCTGGCTGTTTCTTTGCCACTGATAAAATATTTTGAAGAATATTCATAGACTCTCCCTTCTAAAATTCATTATAGATAAAGTGTGCTCCACCGGTCTTACTGTAAGAGTAAAGATAAAGGAGAACTAAAATGACTACAAGATAAAAAAATGTTTTTCCTAAAAAAATTAATAGTTCTTTATATTTAACATTCATAATTTTAAATTTTACTATAAATAATCAATCAATAATCTTACACTTTGGTAAGCTTATTGGTAAAAGTATTTTTCAATAAAATGTTGTACTTTGGGCATCTTCCAAACAGTACCATGAGAATAATTTTCTCCTCTAGCATTGCTCAAAGTAAAACGTTCTGTCTTATTACCATTTTTGTTGAATAAGTTATAAACAGAAAACAAATCTGACCAAGGAAGAACGCCGTCAAATTGTGCTCCACTAGGAACATCTAAGCCCATTAATGCAACTTCTATATTCTTATCTATTTTTTTATAATTATCTTGAAAATAGCGATAGTCGACACTTTTATTTATGGGGCCATCTTGGTAGACATTTTCCATAGTCTCATTTGCTTTTAATTTCCCCTTTCTATTGAATTCGCCATCTAGAGCGATAAATTTTTTTACAGGAGGTAAATTTTTATCTTGAGAATAATTAATGAGATATCGCATTGCGCCACCTCCAGCGGAAGAGTAACCTAAAATATTGTACCAAGGGATATTATAATGAGAGACTAAATACTCCATTACAGCTTTTATAGTGTACTGGTAAATCTCGTGGTCATTTGTACCTTTATCCATGCCAACGATAATCGTCGGAAATTTATTCTCTTTTTCAACTTTTCCAGAGACACTCACTTTATATTTGTCTCTGGTGTTTACTATAATCGTCAAACCTGTTTTTGCTGGGTTATTCCTATCAGCTGTAATCGATTTAACCAAATGCTGTATGTTATTTTTAGGAGTGCCACTGGATCCAGTAATAAAAAGCGTGGGAAATATCTTTAACTCTGCTTTTAACTTTTCGGGACTCTTCACAATAACGCGCATTTCGGGGGTTCCCGGACTGACTTTCATTCTTTGATAAACCAATATAAACATAATTGCTCCAATCAAAGTACTCAGTAAAATAATTAAGGGTATATTGAGTATTTTTCTTCTTTGATGTTTGTATTTTTTCATGATCCACAAGGCTTTCTTAGTACTTCGACAAAATAACACTTTTCTCTTTCACTTATAAGTTATTTATATTCTATACCTTCTCCCTTTCACTACCCTTACATTTTTGTAATAAAAAAAAAACAATCTCATAGGATTGTCTTTTGATTAAGAAAATTAACGGATTTGTCCATTGCCATCAATTAAATATTTTGTTGAAGTGAGCGCTTCTAGTCCCATAGGACCTCTAGCATGAAGTTTTTGAGTTGAAATCCCAATTTCCGCACCTAAGCCAAAAACAAAACCATCTGTAAAACGTGTAGAGGCATTCACATATACTGCTGCGGCATCAATCTCATCTTGAAATTTTTGAGCGTTAAAATAATCGTGAGTTACAATACTTTCAGAATGACGGCTTGAATAACGGTTGATATGTTCAATAGCTTCATCTATGTCGTTCACAGTCTTCACAGACATAATGTAATCAAGATACTCTGTTCCAAAATCTTCAATACCTGCTGCAACGGCTGAATGTACAGCATGATCTTGGAAGATTTTTAAAGCAGTTTTGTCTGCTCTAAATTCAACTTCATGTACTTTTCTCAACTCTTTATCTAACTGTGGTAAAAATTCAGCAGCAATCTTAGTATGTACGACTAAGCTTTCTGCTGCGTTACAGACACTTGGTCGCTGGGTTTTGGCATTGACTACTATTTTAACTGCCATATCTAAGTCTGCAGTTTCATCGACAAAAATTGTACAATTTCCTACACCAGTTTCAATCACAGGAACAGTTGCTTTTTCCTTGACCCTATTAATCAGTCGAGCTGAACCACGAGGAATGAGCACATCTAAGTACTCGTCTGCTTGCATCATTTTTTCTGCTTCCGCATGGCTCGTATCAGACAAAAGCTCAACGGCACTTTCATTAATACCTTGTTCCAACAAGCATTCCTTAATGATCTCAACCAAAATCATATTAGAGAAAAGTGCATCTGAACCTCCTCTTAATAAAACAGTATTTCCCGTTTTAAAGCACAGCGAAAAAGCATCAACCGTTACATTCGGGCGGCTTTCAAAAATCATCCCAACGGTACCTATTGGTACTCTTTTTTGCAAAATCTTAAGTCCATCAAGATTAGTGAAGCCTTGCAGCACTTGTCCAACTGGATCAGGTAATTCAGCAATTTGTCGTAGTCCTAATGCCATATCGGAAATTCTGTTTGCTGATAGACGTAGACGGTCTACCATAATCTCAGAAATACCATGTTCTTTAGCTTTAGCTAGATCTCGATTATTTTCAGAGATAACTCTGTCGGTATTTTGCTCAAGAGAATCTGCTAATTTTAGTAAAAAAGTATTTTTAGTTGTCGATGATAATTTTGAAATTTCTTTACTTGCTGATTTAATCTTTATTCCTAATTCTTCAATCATAATATTTCCACTTCTTTCTCATAGTTTTTGGTAAAAATAAGTACCGATTTCCTGCCCTTTAATAATGTCGTGAATGTCTCGAATTCTTTTACCATTCGTTAGAACCATTTCTTGACTATTTTCGAATAAAATCTGCGCTGCATCAAGCTTTGAAGTCATCCCACCCGTACCAAAACGACTTCCTGCGCCTCCTGCCATTTGTCGCAACTCATCCGTAATCTCGTGTACTTCTTTAAAAATTTCTGCATCATCATAAATATTGGGGTTTTTATCAAAAAGACCATCAATATCAGACAACATGATTAGTAAGTCCGCATCTATGAGTTTAGAAACAATCGCTCCAAGCTTGTCATTATCTCCAAACTTTGTTTGATGATCCATTTCTTCTACAGCGATAGCATCATTTTCATTAATAATAGGAATAATATCTAGAGAGAGTAGAGCGTTCAGTGCGTTCTCGGCATTCTCAGAACTTATAGGAAAATCAGTAACATCCCGTGTTAAAAGCAACTGAGAAACTTTCTGTGAGTAGCGACGGAACATCTGTGTATAAAGACTCATTAGTTCAACTTGGCCAATACTAGCAAGTGCTTGTTGCTGAGCGATATCTTTCGGACGTTCTTCCATGCCAAGGACATTTAGACCTACTCCGACTGCACCAGAAGTCACTAAAATTACTTCGTAACCCCTGTTATTAATATCAGATAACACAAAGGCCAGTTCATCAATATTCGATAAATTTATTTTTCCATTCGGCAGAATCAACGAACTCGTTCCAATTTTAACCACGATTCGATGAGCTTTCAAAATATTTTTTCTTGTCATAATTTTTAATTATACCAATATCTGTTCACAAATACACTTATCTACTTCTTTGCAATATAAAATCCACACCTATAGATTGTGCGGATTTTTGAAATATTCATCTTTTTCGTTTAATTTCTTTTGTAAAAATAAACGACTAAAGCAAGGATAGCCAAAATACTTGAGGAAAGAATTATCCCGAGAAGCCCATTACCTCCTGTATAAGGTAAAACAAAATTTTTAGCTAAAACAATACTAATGGTAATATCGCTTGTCCCAGAGCTATGCACGGTTTGTAGTTCTGTAAGCGTACGATATATTTTAGTATCGCCGGGATATTGATATCCTTCTATAAAATAGCCATTAGGCGAAGACGCATTTGGGTTTATAAGTGGTGCGCCTGTCAGAATCCCTGGCTGAACAATATCAGCTGGAGTACTTGGGGGATTTGAAACACTGGAATCAAAAGTATAGTGCCAAGTTACTTTATTAGCAACTGGTATATAAGTGATTATAAAGTTGTTCGCCGCTGCCCCATCCTTGAAGACATTGGCTTGAGTAGCCGCAGCGATTGGCGTGGCAGACTTGACCAAGTTTGTACTAGAAACCGCATTTGGATCTGACGTATAGGTGATACCATTAGGAGCCTGTATGGTCACCGTGTAACCTGCTAAACTCATATCTGAGGGCGGAGCTACAAAAGTTGAATAGGTATTTCCTGGACTGTTTACTCCGGCTGTATTTCTAGAGATTGTATCACCGAAACCGCCTTTTGAAGTGGCTGCTAGGGGAAGATTTCCAAAGGTTTTTCCTGGATTGCCATTATAACCAGGCGTGTTATTTGCCCAAGCATAGGTATAATTTGCAGTTTCTGCATTTGCAGTGAGCATCACCATCACGTTATTATCGTAGGCACCTTGAATATTTATCGTTGGTGGACTCGCTAAAGATGTTGTCCCAAAATACATCCCCCCGTTTTGTTGAGTAATTGCAGCAACTAGTGCTGCATTAATATTAGCATAATAAGGTGTCGGTGTATTCGCTGCTCCTGTTTCGGGATTGGCGGTATCCACCCAAGAAGTTCCTTTGCTGCTCACTGCTGCTGAATAATGATAACCATTAGTTACCGTAGCTAAACCAGTGGTAACCAGTGGCGCTCCTGTCAGACCCGACTGAGCATAGGGACTAGCAGGAAAGCTCGGAACATTCCCAAAATTCATGAACAGATAACCAAAATTCATATAAAAGGTTTGTGTCTGGGCACTAAGAATAACCTGAAAGTCATTCGTAGAGGGGGTATAAATATCTGGTGAGGCAGTGTTTGAACTTGACCCAAATACATTGTTTACAGAAGCTAAGGCTGCAGAAAGAGTACTATAAATCGTGCCATTAGGGGCTTTATAGCCAGAGATATAATAACCAGTAGGTGCTGCTGGTAGACTGGGGGCTGGCAAAGCAGATCCTACATTTCCTTGCTGTGTTACACGCGCGGGGAGTTGACCGAGCAACGTACCGGCTACACTATTTTGTCCAGGGACATTTGCAGCCCAAGCATAAGTAAAATTAGCTTGAGCGGGTGAGACCAAATTAAACTCAAGTTGTGCTGCATTTTGGTAAGTAGTGATTTCTGAAGCTGTTGGAATCTTTTGTCCTACAAGTTTGTTCAAATCAGCCAGATTACTGTGAAATGTGCCTGTTACTCCGTAAGCACCAACTGTGGAACTTGCAGTTATTGTTGAAACTGCTGAACTATTGTAGCCATTAATAGCATAAGCCGCTGGTGCACTTGCATTTAAGAGAAAGGGCATGGCGCTTGCATCTGTTCCTAATATACTTCCACCAGAAGTTTTGCTGGTATTAAATCTTACGTGCTTAGAGGAATTCAAAGTAAAGCTATCTGTTGCTGCTGGACTACCAGTAAAGGTATTGGTAGTATTTCCTGTGCTGTAGTCAAAAGTTGCCCCTTGACCAATTGTTGTTTTAAAAGCACCACTTGTTGCATTGTAGTCAAAGAATCCAGGCGCGGTAATCGTGCTGCTGGAGTTTGTTCCATAATTCATCGTAATGGCAGACATCGCCGTATTACTATAAAAATTATTACTGGTTGGGCCAGCCATGCTTAATCTTAAAGTACCATTATTATTTATAGTAAAAGTAGGATTATTATCTAAATATATAAACCCACGGCCTGTGGAGCTCCCTGTGAAGTCTAAAGTCGCACCTGAGGCGATACTGATAGAAACTGCAGATTGCGCCCACAGTGGAGCATTTCCTCCAGACCCATGCACAATCGTTGTGGTACCATCCAGCACATTTATCCCTGTCCCTTCCATAAATTCTTGTCCTGAATTATAGTTAAAATAATTTGTTCCAGAAAAATTCACTGAACTACCAATATTATAAAAAGGTTGTCCGCCTGTCCCCCAGTTTGTTATTGTTCGCAGGTCTTGCACTACATTTTTATAAGTCAAAGTGACATTAGATATATTACTGGAACTAAAGAGACCATAGTAATAGTTATAGACACCTGTTATAGTTCCTATCCCAAGAGGACTTGGTACTGTTCTAGAATTGGTAGTGCCTGTGGAAACCACATTCTCGTTTTGAAAAGTGATATTATTTCCCACACTAGGGGTAATGACTGCAGTGCCAGAGTTGTATAATGCGTGACCACCCATATCAAATACTAAAGTAACATTTATAGGTATTACTGCTGTAAGTCCCAATGTTAGATCGTTGGCAGCCTTGATATTCAGTGTGGAGCCAGGTAGAGCTGTTGTAATTAAGGTGTTGATATCATTACCTGTAGTAATAACATTCCAAGTGACGCCTGCCCCATCTGTTTGCTGAGTAATAGCCGCTTTAGCAGAGATGGGGGTTGGTTCAGGAAATAAAGAGTTTAGGGGTGAATGAGAACTCAGAGTAAGAAAAAGGAAAGTCATTATATAGAGTGGGATTTTAAAAATTTCTTGTCTTAAAATTCTTTTTAATGAACTTCCTTGCTTTACCTTTCTGATGTTCACGGTGAATTTTTCAATAGTGCGATTTACTGCTTCTTGTTTCTTTATTCTCAAAAATCTTCACCTTCATCCTTTCTTTAAATTACTTACGAATCGTTGTCTCGTCTACTTTTTCCCTATGGTTAAGAGTAACTGCTAAAATCATTAATAACACTGCACCAAGAATCATCAAAATCCAAGAAACAATTTCCCCTGTAGACGGGAGATTTTGGACATGCTGTGGTGGGCGATAGGTCAACTCCTTTTTTGGAGGAACAGTTGTTGTTTTAATAACACTTGACTTAGGATAAATATAGACTTCATCCAGCTCATCTACAGTTGGAAAAGCAAGTAGCAGAGGATCTGCTGGCTGAGTCAAGCCTTGATTTTTATTTGGCTGTTCCTCCAAAATGTAATTTCCATCCTCGAGGATGACACTCGCCACTCCCTTTTGATCAGTAACAATCTTTAGGGGGGCACCAACTTCAGTATATGTTGAATAATCAGAGATAAGGATGGGATTCACTCCTGGGGGGATAATCTTCTGTACTGTATACGTAATATTAGGTACAGTTTTTAGTTGATTCCCCAAATCATCAACTATTATATTATTAATTTTTAAACCACTATTATCTGTTTGTTTTTGAGAAAATCCGTTTGAATTTTGGCTGAGTCCATATTTTACAACGATTAACTTTTGAGTGTGTCCTTCATCAGCCCCGACTGCGTGTATGCCAAAGCCTAACATAGTTATTGAAAAAAAGAATGTCAGGGCTAATTTTAGTCTTTTTTTCATCAAAATCCTTTCTAGAAGTTTACCTTTTTACTTTAATTTCAAGGAAAACATAATTTTCGGGAAGCAAACTTGTGCCTAGACGTTGCTTTGCTAATTTTTCTGCTGCTTCAATAAAGGAAGTTGGAAGAAGACTATCGGAGTTTTCTTTCAAGTTATTAAACTCTTGAGCGCTAATAACGCGAGTTATCTCACCTTTTTGTTGTTCAGCATATTTTCTTTTTTCTATTTTTTCCCAAGTAAACTTATCTTTTTTGGTAAAATACTGTCGTGTTTCTTGAAGATTTCCTTGAACATCTCGTGAATGAATTACTTCTGCGGCAGTCAAAACAATTTTATCCTTTAACTTATATTTACTAGAGGGATTACGAGCTGGACGTGCAGACGCGATGACAATGGTTTGATTTCCTTGGTAGATAGCATCAAATTGAATTCTATCGATTCGCATATTATGAGTATGCTTTCCAAATATATTTCGGATAATCAAGTAAAGGGCCACAAGAGCGAGTGCGCTCGCAAGTAACATTACCCAAAAGTTATAGCCGTACTTGTTACGTTGAATATGTTCCTGAGGTTGTCTACTATCGTTTGGTAGTCGTGTGCCTGTCACAAGAAGACGTTTATTATTTATACCTGTTGGCCAACATGTCACGAGAGTCACTAAATCTTTTCCATTGACAATATTTATTGCATCCGTCTCATCAGGATTAACAATTTTACGGTCAATGATTTTATACTTCAATGTTTTATCTAAAACATGAATGTAGAAAACATCTTTCAGTTTCAAATCTTCTAAATCAGAAAACAATGTATTATTAACATGACCTGAATGAGCAGAGAGGACTGAGTGGGTATTATGGCCTCCCACGGGTAAGCTTGTTTGTGGAATATGACCTATACCAGCTGCTAAAGTTTCCGCACTGTCACCACTATATACAGGAACATTTTCAACTTTAATCTGCGGGATCGTTAAATAGGCAATAACTTTAGTTTTATCAGTAATAAGTTGCTCATCGTAATCGGGGATAGGTTTGTCCCAAGTCTTATATTGACTTTTTGTATAGATATATTGATTGTAAAGATGAGCCGATTGTAACAACTGTTGGACTTTTTGGGGATTCATTTTATCCACTGATTGATTATAATTTTGAATCGTAGTTTTATTTTGCTGACTAACCATATAATTAACGATTATTGGATAAAACAGGATTCCTAAAGCAAACACCAAAAGAACCGTCGAAATAATATTCCTTACCGAAAAATTTCTTTTCGTTATTTTGGTCGGTTTGCTGGATTTGTACGTCATTCCGTCCCCCTTAGTTCCCTATTATTTTGCGTCTTCTTCTGCTTCCTCTTTCTTTTTACGTATAACCAGTGCAGCAAAGCCAGTTACACCCGCTACAAGGACAATAGCTACAATCCCAGCACCACCAGTAAAGGGTAGAGGGAAGGGTCTGTTATTTACAATGTCATTATTATGAGCTGAAGGTGTAGTTGAAGCATTCACTTTGGTTACATTGGCCGCAGTTGTAGCTGTTGGCAATTGATAACCATCTGGGGCAATTACTTCGACTGCATAATAGTTCGTTGTATTTTCTGTATCAGTATTGGTATCAACAAGGTTTAAACCAGAGAAGGTAGCAACTCCTGAAGTACCTGTACCTTCTACTGCTATTGAGCCATCTGCTTTGGCTACAAATGATGCGTTCTCTGTTGCCGAATATGCTACAGGTAAAGTCGAAAGTTCTGATGTTGAGCCATTGAATGCTGAAGCATATTTTTTCACTAGTGCATCAGCGGCCGCTTCATTTTTTGCTCTAACCAATACAAAAGTCGATGGGGAAGCAGTAATTGCTGCAGTCCCATTCGTCTTTGTGATTTGAACACCACCAATATTAACAGAAGAATTCTTCGGTGTAGAGCTCAGATCTACACCATAGGCATTTGTGATAACTGTTTTGGCACTGTCACGATAGGTACCTGCAGTAACTGTGCCTGAAACTGTTGTAGGAATATAGAGGTTCATATTAATTGTAGGAGTACTCGAATCCAGTAAAGCCGCAACTTTTTTAATTCCAGCTGTTGTTAAAGAAACTGACACAACTTGGTTTGTTACTGTCATTGTATAGTCAGTTTCGGGCACTAAGGCAGTTGTCCCTGCTCTAAGGGATGGAGTTCCAATAGTAAATCCTGTAGGAATAGTATCCTCAATTGTGAATTTAGCTTTCACATTATCTGGAATGTCAGGCGCAGTAACAACGTCTGAGGTGTTTGTCCATTGAGACTTATCAAACGTTGTATTGACGTTCCAGCCTACTCTGCTTCCAGCACTTGCTGTTGTTGTGTTCGAGCCATCAGCTGCATTTGTGTCAATCAGAGTCGTATTATCTGCGTTTGGAGAAACAAGTTCATTAGGCGTTTTACCGTTATAGTTATCATCGGCATTTGTAGCAACGATATCAAAAAGATTTTTAACTTTTGACATATCTTGCTTAGGATAGACATTCAGAGGACCTTTATTGGCAGTATCAGAAGTATTAACCGTGACGATAAAGTCTTTGACGGTTTGGACACCACCAACTAAAGTAATCTGATGAAAAAGCCAATAACCATCTGTTAAGCCTGTGAAATCAGTCATACCATTGACATTAGTTTTTTGTATTTTTCTGGAAGCAGCATCAGATGTAAAAGCTGATGGAACGACATCACCTGTGCTATTGACCATTGCTGATGCAGCACCTGTTGGGGTAATCTTTGTTGCAGAGAATTCAACGTTAGACATGGTTAAATTATTTGTGGCTGTTGATGTTGAGGACTCTCCCGCACTTTGCTGTGTACCGTCATTGTTACCAATCGCATTTCCTGTAGCAGTTGAACTTGAGGGACCAGCTTGTTGCGCATAAATCACAACTTCTCCATTTGAGACTTGGTTTTTTATGGTGGTAGTAACAGCCCATACAGATGAGCTAGGGATAATTATGTTTGATACCGCAGCAAGTAACACTACTGAAGCTAAGGTAAACTTTTTGTTCATTGGGTTCACTTTCATATCATTCTCCAATCTTTTGATGATAGCGCTTTATATTTATATTGTATAGAATTCACAGAATAAAGGCTAATAAAATGACTGAATATTTAATCTATTACTTCTATCTCCCTTACTTGTACATTTTAGCTCTATAACTGTGTGAAAAAGATTTCAAACTATTCTATATTTAAGACTTCACTCTTTTAGTAATGTTGACTTTTCAATAAAATGGCGTTAAAATAAAGAAAATTCAATAAAAGGAGAGAGACATGCTTGACTTAAAAAAGATTTTAGAAGAAAATAATATCTATTTTGAACTTTATCATCATCATGCTATATATACAAATGAAGATGCCGTTTTAATGAAAGAGGAATACGGCTTTCAAGGTACTGAAACAAAGAGCCTTTTTTTGAAAGACAAGCAAGGAAAGCATCTTATTTATTTCACTTTTACAACAAAACGAACAGACTTCAAAGCCCTAAAAAAACTTGTAGGAAAAAAGTTATCCGTAGTCGTTGCTGAAGAAATGGAAAGTCTCACAGGACAAAAAGCTGGCGCAGTTTCTCCTTTTGGCTATGAAGAGGTGGTACCTGTGATTATTGACAAAGAACTTCTTCTCCAAGAAAAACTTGTCTTTGCACCAGGACGCCCCGATCAGACGATGGTAATAAAAAGCAGCCAACTCTTTGATATATTGCATCTACTCAAAATAGAATATTATATCTTTGACTCAGAGGAGGAGGCAGTTGACTAAAGTTTTAAGAAAGATAGGAAATATATTTAGAGGGCTTGCTACTATAAGTAACATAGAGTTTAAACCACTTGGCTTACATAATGGCAGTTATCTTTATCTTAATCGCATTGCAGAAAATCCTGGCATTATCAATGATGAGTTAGCAGAAATCACGCGCACTGACCGTACCACAACGGCCAAAACTGTTAAAAGACTTATTGATGTTGGTTTAGTACATAAAGCCCTTGATCCATCTAATAAAAAAGTTAGAAGACTTTTTACGACTGAAGAAGGAAAAAGCTTATATCAGCAGCTTATCAAGGAAGAAAATTATTCAGAAATTCAAGCTCTTTCAGGCTTAAGTTACGCAGAACAAGCAGAACTTCTTCGTCTCTTGCGTATCGTGGAAAAAAATGTAGCAAAAGATTTGCTTTATGTAAAAAATGGAAAATCCAGAAAATATGGTATATAGTAATCAAAATCAAATGCAACTTGCTGCAAAGAATCTCTGATAAGAAGTTCCACTAAAAAGGATTCAGGACACAAATCAAAAGACATGACTCCACTATTCAATGGGAGTCATGTCTTTTTAATAAATTTTATTACCAGAGGCATCGCATAGCTACTCGACATAAGAACACTTATGCCGGACTTACTGTACTCATCGTACCTTCAATATTCATAATATCCTTTACCTTTTTTTGTAAAGCTTTAATTGCTAAAAGTGAACGCTCTTGTTGTTCAGGAGTGATCGCTTCTATGACTAAGATGGCGTTCTTAGTATCTTCGGTGAGCATTGTTCGCTGCGCTTCACGCCAATTTAATGAGCGACAAATGGCCCCGTCTTTATCATAATATATAAGTTCTTGAGGAAGAGCAGGTTCATTATCGTTTGCACCTAAAGGATAGAATTCTTCTCCACCCTGAGCAAAACCTAAGTGGAGATCACCAACAATTTTGTCTAAATCTTCCCCTCCACAAGGCACTCCATATTCTAATGAGATGCTATTATAAATGTCAACTAATGGATTAATAGGCTCCAGCTTTTTCCCTTGTGCAACTCTTTTTAAAAGGGCTTCAATCGAAGAACGGGCTCCTTTTTTCTTTTTAAACTGAGTAAATATCTCTCGCCATTCCGATATTATAAAATTATCTTTGAAGTCTTCCTCTGTCAAAAATTTTTCTGAAGATTTTATTGCAGAATCAAGCATTTCCTGATAGATAGCTTTATTGTTTGAATGATTATCAATATTATTTAATGTCAAAGTATATATTTTAGTATCTGGGAAAAGTTCCCCCAAATTTTTATCTACAGTTACGGTTTCCATAATTTATTTTCCTATTTTTTTCATCATTATTAAATCATTTTGCGGTAAAGTTCCTAAATTAAAAACACGTTTACCTGATTCAATAAATTCTTGTCTCTTGTAAAATCCCAATGCCTTTTCGTTTTTTTCCCAGACACTGAGATAAACATAATCTTTGTGAAGTTGTCGCCCTTTATTACAGGCATATTCTAATAAATATTTGCCTATACCACACCCTTGGAATTCTTTTTTTACATAGATGCGTTCTACTTCAAGCGTATTATAATGCACTAAATTCCTATGTATTTTTGTTTCCTTCAACTTTATATAGCCCACAAGAAATTCTTCATAAAAAACAAAATAAAATTTGTTATTAGGGTTATCTAATTCCTGTCTTAACTTGTGTATGCTGAATGCTGTTTTCAAATATAAGTTTAGATCAGCTTTAGGATTTTGTTCGCCAAAAGTCTCTGTAAAAGTTTCGATACTAAGTCCTTGTAAAGCCGTCACTTCTTTGCGAGTGATTGGGATGATCTTGAGTTTATTATTATTTATTTCTTTCCTTAATATATACGTTTCTCTCCTTTCTTCACTTCAATCCAATTCTCTTTGATATTCTGACTTACTTTAGAAAGCAAAATATTTATCTGAGCAATTTCTAATTCATCTAGTCCTTGTAAGGCTATTTGAGTAGAATATTGGAGTTCTCTAAAAATTACGGGATAGACCTCTTCACCATAAGGGGTGACGTAAAGTAATTTATTTTTTTTATTATTTACATCCTCAACTTTTTGAATTAATTTTTTTTCAACGAGTTGATTGATTGCTCGGCTTGCTGTACTTTTGTCAACACACAATAGTTCCGATATTTGTTTTTGATTGATGCCTGGATTTTCAAAAATACGACTTAAATAAAGATATTGTCCTTTAGCCAGTTCAATATCTTTAAACTCAATATTACTGATAGAATCCAATGCGCGAGCAATGGTTCCTATATCTCTTAAAATATTATTTTGGATTATTGTCTCCTTTCTATTCATCATTAATGTCTACATAATCAAGTATAAACAAAAATAGTTGCATTTGCAACTATAATTATTAAGTTTATCGTTTTAAAAAAGACACAAGTCTTTACGACCTGCATCTATTAAACTTAGTATATATGCTTGTTTTTTTGTTTTAAAGCTTTACGAGCATGTTTCATCCCGCCAATTTCCTTAAACATGGCATCCAGTTTACTGCGCTCAATCTCTTTGCTATTCATACCTTCATAACCGACTTCTTTCATTAATTTTTGATAATTTAAAAAGCGATTTTCGGAAAGCCTTCCTTCTTCTATTGCTTCACGAACTGCACAACCAGGTTCTTTTTCATGAGCACAATCTGAAAATTTACAAAAAGTTGCTAAGCGCTCAATATCAGAAAAAGTTTCCGTAAAGTTTGCTGTATCAAGGCCCACTTCTCTGATACCTGGTGTATCAATAATCATTCCTCCAGAAGGAATTTTAAATAGTTTGCGCTGAGTCGTCGTATGCTTACCTTTACCATCATTACGTAAGCCATTGGTTTGGAGTACGTTTTCTCCCAGCAAACAATTGACCAATGTTGACTTGCCTACACCAGATGACCCAATAAGAACAATCGTTTCTCCTTCTTTAATATAATCTAAAAGGAAACGATAGTCTGCTTCATTAAGCGAACTTGTCAAGAAAATATCAACTCCAAAACTTATTTCTTGTAAGTCTTTGAGTTTTTTATCTAAATCTTGGGCAATATCTGTCTTGGTTAATACAAAAACCGGAATCGCTCCAGATTCCCAGACTAATGAGAGATAACGCTCTGCTCTACGTAAGTTAAAATCTTCATTGAGTGACATACAAATAAGCACTTTATCAATGTTGGAAGCGATAATTTGTCGCTCATGAGCCGTACCTGCGGCTTTTCGGATAAGCTTAGATTGACGATTTAAACAATACTGAATTTGTGCTATTCCTATATCATTTGTCACTCTGTCGAGCATGACAAAGTCGCCCACGGTAGGAAATCCTGCCAAATCTAAAGCTTCATAGCGAAATTTTCCTGATACTTCCGCAGTTATTTCACCATAATCTGTCGCCACCTTGTATAATTCTCTTGTTTGCTCAGTAATTCGTCCAGGATACAAAGTAGGATATTCTTCAGCTTGTGTTTTAAATTTTTCTTTAAAACCGAGTTCTTTTAAGTTGTAAGTTGTGTTCAATTTTTTGTTCCTCCAAAAGTAGTTTAAACTTATTGGGAGGCTACATGGTTCAGACTAAAACTAGTGCCTCCCCATATACTACAATATCCTTATTTTTTCGCATACTATGCTCCTTTCTTTTATATTAAGTATATCATATTTAGAAAAGGTTATTTAAGCGTTTTAGGGTTTAAAATAATAAAAAGGCAACTGTTTTTTCAGCTGCATTTTTATATTAAATAGTAACAGTAATCGTCGCTGCAATAATGATTAAAAGCAGACCCAGGAGTGTTAAAAGCATTTCTTTTTTAGTTTTTCTTTGATTCAAGAACCAAATACCTGTCAATGTAGCCAAGACAACTGACGTTTGTGAAAGAATGAAACCAGTAGCTAAACCATTCATATCCGGTTGCGCTGAGATAAGATAAGTCAACGCTGCAAAAGCAAAGAAGAAACCGGAGAGAATGTGCTTGTATGAAACACTTTCGAAGATGGCCATTTTAGACTTCTCTTTGAAAGAAACGACTATGCTATAGATAAGAGCTGTCAAAAGCATACCGATAGCTTGAGGCAGAAAAGCTTCTTGCCCTGAAAGACTACTTGCTTGTGGTGCTGCAGAGTAACCCCAGTAACCAATTGTACCGATTGCTAAGAAAATAACAACTTTTCTTAAGAGATCCGTGCTGGCTGGTGTTTTTTTCTCAGACCAAACTGTCAAGCTGGCCCCAAAAATAATAAGGATGAGAGAAAAGCCACCTAAAATTTTAGCGCTTACGCCCGGCCAGTTGCCAAGTGCAATAACGCCCCATAATGAAGCAGCCAACAGTTGAAATGCTGTCGTAATTGGCATTACTTTTGAAGAACCGATGAGGCTGAAACAGTAAAAAGTAACGATTTGTCCAGCAGCCCAACCGATACCTGATAAAATACCGAGAAATAAGTTCATACCTGAAGCAAAATGAATGCCTTGAGACATTGAAAATACAATTGCAAAAATTAAGGTACCTAAAGTTGAACCTAAGATTTGATTGACAGGTTTCCCACCAATTTTAGAAACGATAGTGGGGTAAAGTCCCCAACCAAGAAGTGGGCCAAGGCCGATTAATAGTGCGGTTGTGTTCATATTTTTTATTTTCTCCTAGTTGTCTTTAAAATACAACATTACTTTCTAATAAAATATTTGCATAGGGTGTCATTTCACCTGTACGAATAAAAGCATGGCAATTATTCAACTCTGATTTCATCTCAGCATGAGGGATAAATTCAATAGGCGTGTCAGGTAAACGATCTTTGATTTGATCCAAAATAACTGGATTATTCTCTTTGATTTCTTCAGCAAGATAAACTTTTTGAACTTCTAATTCTTCAAGAACATTATTCAAAACATCCATAAAGCTCGGAATCCCATTGTCAACAGCTAAATCTATTTTTTCTGTTCCCTTAGGTACAGGCATACCTGCATCACCGATACTCAGTTTATCAAAATGACCCATTTGGGCAATCACACGTGAAATATCAGAATTTATAACTTTTGTTTTTTTCATTGAGATGACTCCTAAACTAATTCGTTTTTATAGGGAATTGATGGTTGAGCACCATATCTTTGTACAGTTATAGAGGAGGCTCTACTACCATAAGTAATTGCTTCTATGATATTGCTGAAGTCCGCTTTTAAAACTGTACTCATAGCACCAATGAAAGTATCACCCGCAGCAGTTGTATCCACTGCATTGACCTTAAATGCGGGAACAATGCCAGATTTTCCACCATCGATATCATAATAAGCGCCCTTACTGCCAAGAGTAATAATTACGGCTTTGATACCAATATTATGGAAATAATCGGCTGCTGCTTTAAGACTCTCATTATCCGTCACTTTAATACCTGTAATAAGCTCTGCTTCTGTCTCGTTAGGCACGATGATGTCGGTAGTTGCCAATAAATCTTGGGGAATATCTGTTCGAGCGGGTGCTGGATTCAGAATCGTTCTTACTTGGTTTTTCTTGGCAACTTTGAATGCAGCGACAGTACTATCCAATGAACTTTCAAATTGTGCAATCAAGAAATCACTTTTTTTGATAATATCTTGGGATTTTTCTACATGTTCTGGTGTAAAAGCATTATTTGCTCCTGAAAAAATCATAATACTGTTTTCACCAGAATCATCAACTGTAATGAAGGCTTGACCAGTAGATTGGCTCTCTAAGACTTCAACGGCTGATGTATCAATTTCTTCGTACTCGAGAAGCTCACTCATCATTTGACCCGCTCCATCTTTCCCAATAGCACCAATAAAGTAAGTGTCTGCACCCGAACGTTTAGCAGCAACCGCTTGGTTTGCGCCTTTACCACCACCAGCAGTAAAATGTTCTTTAGCGTGTAAAGTTTCACCAGGCTTAGGCATATTACTTACTCTCAAGGTGGTATCTAGATTAATACTTCCAATAATTGTAATCTTATTCATTTTCCTTCTCCTTTATTTTTTTGTGCTGTCACGTTCAACATAAGAAACTTTCAGCTTAATTTGCTTTTGCTCTATGGGTTCATCATTCGCCAGTTTATAGATTAACTGTGCGGCTTCATACCCCATCTCATAAGCAGGTTGATGAATGGTAGATAAGGCGGGATAAATGTATTGGCTCATCAAAATATCATCATAACCAATCACTTGAATATCTTCAGGAATCTGCTTATTCAAACGATGAATTTCTTGAATATAAGCTACAGCATGAATATCTGAGGGTAAAATAATAGTATCAAATGTATTATGCTCTTTCAAAAGCTGTTCAGCTTCTGCTTGAATCTCAGAAAAATCATAGCTCCTGCTTTGAAAGATTTGATAAGTGACTGATACTTTATCCAAATATTTAACACTCGAATTAAACCGCTCATTGGTATTATCAGTTGTAAGTGGACCACGAATTATCGCAATTTTTTCTGCTCCAGCATCAACCACTGCCTTGGCTGCTAAAAGACCGCCTTGACTGTTGTCCGAAAAGACACCAAATTCACTTTTTTTACTTACACGATCTACTGTTACAGCTGGAAGGTCAAATTCAGGAAATTCATCCTTAAAATCCACAGTAGTAATAACCCCGGCCGCATTACTTTGAACAAGAAATTGCAAGTAGGATTTTGTAATTTTGCTGTCATCATTAACATTGCCTAAAATTACTTGATAGCCTTTTTCACGGAGAAATTCCTCAACTCCTTTAGCTAACATAGGGAAGAAAGGATTTGATATATCTGGTAATAAAAGACCAACCAGTTTACTTTTCTTATTTTTAAGCGACTGTGCTGAGATATTGGGCGAATAATTCAAAATATCAATGGCTTTTTTTATTTTTGCTTCTGCTTCCGAACTTACATAGCCTTTTTGAGTGATATATCGTGAAACAGTCGATACGGATACACCAGCTTCTAAAGCAACCTGTTTGATTGTAACCAATATTTCCCCCTTATGTTAGAATGTGGAAACGTTCTCACATTTCATATAACTATTGTAATCGCTCTCTAAGGATATGTCAAGTAGAAACTAAAAATGGTTAGATTAATTAAGAAAATAAAAAAAGAGCCTAAAATAGGCCCTTCTCCCGTTTTAATCAATATAAATAGAACAAATCACTGGCGATCGTAGGATAAGCCATGATCATATTTTGAAATTTGTCTAAATTTATTTTTTGATTTATACAAAAATTCAAGATATTTACGAGCTCTTCCGCAACAGTTGACAAGATGGTAGCGCCCAGTATCTCATCCTTTTGATTTACAATAATTTTTATTTTTGAAAGCGGGTCAGCTATACGCTTATAAGTATACCAATCCGTCATATCTAAACTTCGTTCATTTTTTGCATCAAGTATTTCGGTTTGTCCAATCGTAGCTAATTTACTTGAACCAAAAATAACAGTAGCTAAGGCTGGATAATTAATGGCAGATTTTGTTTCAGATTTCTCAGAGAAATAATCTGCTAAATATCGAGCTTCATATCCCGAAACTGGTGTTAATTTTGGTGTTTTTTTGTATAAAACATCACCTAAAGCATAGATATTCGGATTTGCTGTTTGTAAAAATTCGTTGACACGAATACCTTTTTCATCACCCTTTATGCCCACTGCTTTAAGATTAAGGTCTTCAATATTGGCCACACGGCCCACCGCTGATACCACGGCGTCTGCTGTAAATTCACGGCCGTCTTCAGCACTAATTTGTAGTCCAGAGGTAGTCTGCTCAACTTTTTTCGTAGAAAATTTCTCGATAAAAGTAATTCCCTCTTTTTGCAATTGCTGTATATAAGAAGTTGCAAATTCCTCATCAAAGCCTTTGATGGATAAGCTTCCGTGTGTGATGACTGTAACCTTTGAACCTGCAGCATTAGCAATTTGAGCGAGTTCGAGAGAGACATAACCAGAACCTAAAAAAATCAGATGTTTTGGTAATTCTTCTAACTCTAAAAACTGATTGGAGTTCAGCAAAAGTTCATGGCCCTCAATATCTAAGACACGTGGACGCGCACCAGTAGCTATGATATACGTATCCGCTGTGTACTCTTCATCAGAAACCATCAGTTTTCCCGATTCAGTAAACCGAGCAGCTCCATACGCGAGATCAATCTCAGCAGCTTTTAGCCCTTCCTTGGTTCCGGACGGGATCGTATCACTGTAAGCATTTTTACGCGCGAGCATTTCCTTCCAGTCAATATGTAAACTACCATGTAGACCTGCAACAGCAAGGTTTTCTGCTCTTTGCTTGGTTTCCACAAGAGCCATCATTATTTTTGTTGGGTCACAGCCATAATTTGGGCAAGTGCCTCCCCATTTGTCTTTCTCTACGATAAGCACAGAATGTCCCTGTGCTTTTAAAGCATAGGCTAAGGCATTACCACCTGGTCCAGAACCAATCACGATATAATCATATTTCTTCATTGCTACCTCCTTTTTACTCTTTTAGTGTCATAATTCTATATTAATAGGAAAAAAGCCAAAACGCTAATGTTTTGACTTATTTCTTTTTACTTTAAAACATCTTGTAGTTCTTCTTTATGCGCTCTAAAATAGTTAGCTGCATAAGGACAGGTTGCTTGTAACTTCAAATTCTCTTTACGCGCTTTTTCTATTCCCGCTTTTATAAGTAGTTTCGCTAAACCTTGACCACGGTATTCAATAGCTACACCTGTATGAGTAACAACAATATTGTTCCCCATCTTCATTAATGTCATTTCTCCAATACGCTCATTTTCATCATTATATAAGACGATATTGTTTTCCTCTTCAACAGTTTTCATACACTCCTCCGTTTTCTATTTGATATATTTTAAAGCACCAGATGGGCAACGATTAATTATACGTTGGTTATCTAACTTTTCACCATTATTTGGTAATATCCAAGGTTTACGCCCTACCTCCCATACTGCAGCATTACCACGTACACACTCTCCCACATGTTCACAGATATTGACATTGTAATAGATATCCATCTCATCGCCTTGGTAGCGACGATACCCTGCTTCTTCTAGATTTTCAACAGTCGCTTCGTGATTATTTATTTTTGAGTTATCCATATTTTCTCCTAGGCTTTCTAAAATCCACCTAAATCGGTTGCTTTTCCAGCTTCAATCAAACCTTCTTCTTCCATAAATACAGCGAAAGGTTGTAATATTTCTGCGTGAAAACGTTTTTTGAAAGAGTCAATTGTTTCTTGCGAATATTTTTTAGGGTCAAGTTGCAATCGTTCGACTGGGATAGGGCTCTCCCCAGTTATTTTTGCATCAATCAAAACAGGAAGGCCGGATTCAGCCAGTTGTGTAGCTTCAGCAAAAACAGTGTATAACTCCTCCACTTTTCTGACCGTAAATCCACGAACGCCCATTGCTTCTGCTACCTTGGCAAAATCAATGCCAGTAAATTCTACTCCAAGATAGCCTTTATTAGTTGTTTCTTGCTCATCTTTAATAAAGCCAAACTGCTCATTAGAAAAAACAACATTGATGATGGCTAACTTTTCTTGAGCCTGAGTTGCCAAGTCTTGCATAACCATAGAAAACGCGCCATCCCCTGAGAGTGACCATACTTGACGATTTGGAAAGTCCAGTTTTGCTGAGATAGCTCCCGGAAGACCGACACCCATAGTGGCAAATAAGCCAGAGGTACGCCATAACTGACCCTTACCTAAATGTAAATGACGTACGGAAGTCATCGTTACATCACCGACATCAGTTGAAAAGAGAGCATCATTTTTAGCTACGTTATTGATAGCATGATAAACTTGGTAAAGATTTAATGGTTCTTGTTTATCCGTTTCTAGAGAAGTTGTATAGTCTTTCCAGTTACGAACATTTTTTATATTTGCGCGCCACCAAGGTGTTGCTTCGCGTTCATTCATTTGTTGAGTTAAGGCAAGAACTACTTTCTTAGCATCCGCTAAAATACTAAGCTCGGTGCGTTGGCGTTTGCCAAGTTTAGCTGGATCAATATCCACTTGTATTACATGCTTTACATGTTCAAACATATTAGTCACATCAATAAAAGGTTGATTTGTTCCCAGCATCAAGACTGTATCTGCATTGGCGATTGCATCATTAGCAGGCTTTCTTGAAACACGGGTAGGAGAGCCAAGAAAAGCTTCGTAATCATCATCGACCATGTCAATAGCAAGGGCTGATACCATAATCGGCGCTTTAATTTTTCTTGAAAATTCTACCAACTCAGAGTTGGCACCTCTCATACCAATACCTGCAAAAATAACAGGACGTTCAGCATTTTGCAAAAGCTCTGCCGCTTTGTCAAGAACAGGTTGTTGGGGATCAGCAAATTCTGGTTGTATATATGCTTGACTGGCGTCAAACCATGAACCAACTGCAATATCTTGCCAACCTAAATCAACGGGAAGCTGTACAACAGCTACACCTTTTTTACTATAGGCTTGACGAATAGCTTCATCAATAATATGAGGCAAAGATTGTGCTGTCATAACGACCCGATGATAAACAGAAACATCAGCATAAATAGGATCTTCGTTCATTTCTTGGAAAGTATCCATATTCATACCTGTTGTGCCAAATTGCCCAATAATTGCCAGCAAGGGAACGTGATCTTCTTTTGCATCATACAATCCATTCATCAAGTGTGTACCACCAGGTCCTGCAGAGCCAAAAGCTACACCAATATGTCCTGTAAATTTAGCATGCATGCTGGCTGCCATTGCACCGACTTCTTCATGACGGACTTGGACAAAGCGTATGCGGTCTTTTTCTTCCAAAAGGGCATCCATCAAAGAATTTATTGATCCACCAGGAAGTCCATAGATGTCTTTCACGCCCCAGTTTTCTAGGACTTTAACTGCTGCTACAGCGGCCTTAACTGTTTCTACCATAACTCATTCCTCTCATTTCTAAAATATATCCGCTCGAAGTTTAGACTTTGAGAACAACTCTCCTAAGAAAGCCTTTTCTTTTTGTATATACCTATTATACTATTAAAAATCAGGAAAAGGTAAAGATACCCTGTCGGTATTTTGTCGAGAAAGAGAAATTTCGAACAAACATTTTATCTTATTTTTATTTCTTTAATTAAAGTAACTCTGTCTTTTTGACAGCTTCAATGTCTTTGGCTCCAGCTAACTGCATTGTAATAGAAAGCTCTTTATTTAGATGTTCAAATACAGATTTTACGCCTTCTTTTCCACCGAGATTCAAACCATAAAGAACAGGGCGCCCAACTGCGACTAAGTCCGCACCGCTGGCAAGAGCTTTGAAGACGTGAGCACCACGACGGACCCCGCTATCAAAGATAATAGGTACGCGTTTATTGACAACTTTCGCAATATTGGGAAGCACAGTGAATGACGCTGGTCCTCCATCTAATTGACGCCCACCATGATTTGATACCCAAATACCATCGGCACCCGCCGCAATTGCTTCCATCGCGTCTGTAGGGTCTTGAATGCCTTTAACGATGACTGGAAGATTTGTCCACTTCTTAATCTTTTGGATATCTGAAAGGACAAGACCTTGTTTTGCTGCCGCATATATTTCAAAAATACCTTTGCCCACTCCGTCAGTTTCAGAAAAGGCAGCTAAATTAGGCATAGGTAGTGGAAACTGAAAATGATTGATAACATCTTCTTCGCGATAACCACCCAGCGTTGAATCTGCTGTTAAAATTATAGCTTTCACCCCTGCTTGAACAGCTTTTTCAAGCAGGAACTGATTAAACTGATCATCTTTACTCATATAGAGTTGGAAGAATTGCGGAGCGCCATTTACAGCCTTAGCTGCGTCTTCTACAGATGTAGAGCCGTATGTAGAAATTGAAAAAAGAGAGCCTACTTCTTCCATAGCTTTTGCAGTATCAACTTCTCCTGCCACATGTGCCAAACCTTGAGCTGCTACAGGTGCTTGGATGATAGGAGTTTTAAGATTTATTCCAAAAATACAGGTACTCAAGTCTGCAGAATCAATTCCTTGTAAAATACGAGGCACAATCGTTTTAGTATTAAAAGAGGCTGTGTTTTCACGCATTGTCCATTCATCTTCAGAACCACCACGCATATAACCAAAGGCGCCCTTGTTTCCTTGCTCCTCCATTCGGTTTTTGACACGAGCTTCTAATGATGCAATATTAACTATTTCTACTTTTTGTTCATCTTTACTTGTAACGTATGTCATGGTTATTTCCTCTTTCATTTTTATATGGGTTGCTTACTAAGCCACCGCAGTCTTTGTTTCTTGCAATTCAATCTGACGGTATTCTCTCGAAAAGAAACTACGCAACTGATCTTCGTTGAAGCCCGCTTGGAGTTGTTGATCTTTGACAAGAAGTGGGCGACGAAGCAGCTCTGAATGTGCTGAGATGAATTTTGTCCATTCTTTTACAGTCATGTCTTCTACATTCACGTTCAAATTTTTAAAAGCTTGAGAACGTGTGGAAATAAGATCTTCTGTACCGTTTTCAGTTTTAGCTAACAATTCACTAATTTCTTCATCTGATAAAGGTTGAGCAAATAAATTGTGTTCGGTGTATTCGAGATTGTGTTTTTCAAGCCAAGCTTTTGCTTTTCGGCAACTGTTACATGAGGGAGTATAGTAAAATTTAATCATTTTTAAGTTCTCCATTTTATATTCTATTGAACAGTTCTCTTTTTTATAAATAACAAAAAAGAAAAGTTAATTATTGTTTACGTTTGTAAACACAACTATATAATAACTCCTTTTCCTAAAAATATCAATAATAAAGTAATAATCTAACTTTAAATTATCAATATCTAAATAACAAAAGGAAGTCATAAACGTGCTTTTTTGATTTTATTATTTCTCTTGAAATTTTATATTTGCTTTTTTGATACTTTCTCGTTATAATATAAAAGTTGAAATTTTCGTACAGATAACATGTAATACATGTTGATATTATACAGAGGCGAAATTATTATTCTAGGATAATAATTTTCGTCTCTTTTTGTTTAAAATTAGGAGGACATACTTACATGAAGAAAACTAAAGAATTTAATCTTATAGGAGCTGTGATTGCAGCAGGATTACTGTCATTTTCAGGCGTGCTTATCGAAACAGCCATGAATGTGACCTTTCCTCAGCTCCTCAATGAGTTCGGACTAAGTACATCAAAGATACAGTGGGTAACAACGATATACTTATTAGCTATTGCTATCATTATCCCTTTGTCGTCTTATTTTAACCAACGCTTCTCCTCTCGAAAGCTATTTTTAGCTGGTAATATTTTCTTCTTCTTAGGGGTATTAATAAATTGCTTCTCACCTAACTTTTTCCTTTTATTAGTGGGACGACTTTTACAAGGTGTAGGTACAGGTATTGCCTTGCCCTTGATGTTCCACCTGATCTTAACAAAAGCGCCCCTAGAAAAAAGAGGAATGATGATGGGGTTGGGAACAGTAACGACTTCCATTGCCCCTGCGATTGGTCCTACTTATGGCGGCATCATTTCCAATGCTCTTGATTGGCGTTATATTTATATATTCCTTCTTCCATTAATTGTGGTATCACTTATTCTGGGACTTTCTTCACTTCCAGAAGAAAAAAAGAGCCTTCCAAAAAAACTGGCACTTCGTCCAGTCTTGGCTCTTTCTATAATGTTTTTCGTCTTCATCTCTGCCCTGAGTGCGGAGCGTCTCCTTACCTTTATCCTACTCTTTATTATTGGTACAGTGTGCGCTGCATTATTTGTCCGCTTCAATCGTAAAGAGACACTGATTAACCTAGGCATATTAGGTAATCGCAAGTTTGTGGCTCTCCTTTTTAGTCTTCTTGTTTATCAAGGTTTACTTTTAGGACTTTCATTCATTTTGCCTAACTTTATCCAAGTTTCAGCTGGATATAGCTCTGCGATTGCTGGTATCTTTATGTTTCCTGGTGCACTCCTTGGCGCTGTTTTAGCTCCGATTTCAGGTAAAATTTTAGACAGAGTCGGAGCGAAAAAGCCGATTACATTTGGTCTACTGACAACGAGTCTAGGTCTCGTTCTGCTTTTCGCCTTTATTCCAACGCAATCTTTATACCTCCTTCTCGCTGCCCATGTGGTAATGATGCTAGGCTTAGGGATGTCTTATAGTAACTTGATGACAAGTAGCCTTAGCCTTCTTTCAACAAAAGAGCTCTCAGATGGGAATGCCTTAGTCAATACTTCACAACAATTTATCGGTGCTGTTGCAACTGCGATAGTAGCAAATATTCTTTCACTCTTCCAGCACAATCAAGGGTTTAAAGAAGGCACAAGCTTGGGTACATCTGTTATCTTAATTATCTTCTTTTTATTAGTAATAGCGGGCTTGTTCGTAAGCAATACTGCACTTAAAAAGAAAAAAATTTAAAAAGGATATAGCCCTTTTTAACATATATTTAATTATGTAAAAATCTCAAGAACCAGTTATAATAGTTCTTGAGATTTTTTATGCTTATAAAACTACTGCGTCTGACAGTCTAAAAGTTACCAAAGTTTCTGAAGGATAGGCTGCTAACTGACTAGCAAAGCTATCATCGTCGTCTTTTTTAACTTTCGCTTTAAGGTTGATACTCACCTTGTAATGTTCTTCGGACAATAAATCATAGAGGGAGCGGAGATCAGCGATATCTTGACTGCTTGCTTTAGGTAAAACAGTATATTTAGCATATTCAGCATCAAACCAAGAGCTTTCCTTTTCAAAATCCACAGGTGAATTCTCATTGATTTGGAGCTTTACTGAAATACTGTAATCATAGCCTTGCTGCTCAATCATTTTAGCAATTTTAACCATATCTTCATAGCTTCCAGAAGCTTTGAGTTTTAAAGTCGCCTTATAGGTTATACCGGCAAGTTCAAAGCTCTCTGCTATTTTAAAGGGATCTTGCTCGCCCCCTTCTTTATCAATTTGTGGGGGTGTAAAATTCACTGAGATTGAATAACCCTCTGTCAGGAGTTGTTCATATTGAGTGATTACTTCGGCTGCTTCTAGTTCATCCATATACTCATTAAAGGTACGTTCAGTTAGTTTATTGCTCTCAAGAGCTTCTTCTTTGGGGTAGATTATTTTTACTTGGTAAGTCATATTTCTATTATAACATAAGTCACCCAGTGACTCTGATTTACTATTGAACAAGTAGAGCGAAAATCATATTTTACTTAAAAAAATGAAAACTCACTTTTCTCGTGTGATATATTCTTCTATCTTTTTTTCATAATCTCCCATCTCCCATTTACTTTTGGAGTTATTAAGATACTCTGCCAAAAGATAGGCAATATAGGGTCCCGTGGTTAAGCCTGAAGATCCTAAACCACTAGCTACCAGCAAGCCTTTCTCTGTATCTATTGGACCAAAAAACGGAGAGAAATCCGGTGTATAAGCACGAGTGCCGACACGGTACTCATAGGAAGAATTCAAGAAAGTTTCATCTTTCAAAAATAGTTTTACTCCCTTTGTGAGCTGTTCAAATGCTTCCTTTGTTGGGGCCAAGTCCCATCCACCATCGTTTTCATGAGTGGCTCCTAGAAGCAACCGTCCATCTTGAAAAGGAATCAAATCGGCTTCACCTTCTAAAAAAGCTACAGGCCATTTTCCTGTTTCTAGCTTGGTTTCAAAAGATAGCAACTGTCCTTTTTGAGGGGAAACGTTTGTGATATATCCTATTTGTTCTAACAGATTTTTTAGTGCAGGCCCAGGGGCTAAAACTAATTCATCTACCAGGTAGGCCTCTTGACCAGCTGTGACTCTCCAGCTTGTCTCTTGCTTCTTGATGTGTGCTACATCCGTAATTATTTTAACGCCTCGCTGCTCTGCACGCGCACGCAAATGCTTTAAATAAGCTTTACCATCAAGCCGCGCGCCACCAGAAATATACAAACTTTCCGCAGGTTTTAACAGAGGAAGTTTCTCTGTTGTTTCCTCTGCGCGAAGTAAACGAATCTCCCCAATCTCTGGAGCATCCAATTTCCTCTCGATAGCCAGTTGTTCGAGCTCTTTTAGACTCTCAGAATCTCTCAAAAATAAAGTACCACTTTTTTCATAAACACTTGCGTCTAGCTCAAAGTCTGTTACCAACTTATCAAAAAAAGCTGCGCCATCGCGTGCTAAAGCATACCATTTTTTATTTCTCCGTTTTGATAACCAAGGAGAAATAATGCCCGCACTTGCACCAGTTGCTTGATTTTTTCCTGAATCAAACAGTATAACTTCAAATTGTTCTGTATCTATATAATTGGCCAAAGTCATACCTATGATTCCTCCGCCAATAATTGCTAATTTCTTCATAAACTTATTATACAAAAAATAGCACTTCTTGGTGGGTTGTCTGGTCCTTTATTTTACTTTTAGCAAAAAGCCAGTCTCTAAACTGGCAGACTTAACTTTTTATTTTTTCCTTGTTACTTTTCCTTCCCAGGCCGCCATACCACCTATAACGTTCGTTACTCTATACCCCTTTTTGCTTAATTCCTTGTAAGCTTTTCTAGATCTCATACCTGATTGACAGATGATAAAATATTCCTTGTCTACTGATAACGTGCAAGAAGAAATTTGGGCTAATGGAATGTTTCTTGCGCCCATGATATGCCCATTGTTGTATTCGTAAGGTTCTCTGACATCAATTAATGCGCCAAAGTTCTTCTTTGTCCTTATCTGTGCCGCTAGATCTGCAGTCGTGATATTATTTATTTTTGAAAGTAAACCAAACATAGTTTCTCCTTATACTGCTAAACAGCCTTCCCAAGCATTTGTTCCACCTATGACATTTGTCACATCAATCTTCTTAGATGTAAGCCATTGACAAGCTTGTGCAGACCGTGCACCGGCTTGACAGATAATATAACTGCCATTCTTTATTTCTCCGTAACGTTCATTCATTTCGCTCATTGGAATATTGCGAGCTGTAGGCACATGTCCTGCCTCATATTCAAAGGTTTCCCGTACATCAATAATATCTGCACTATTTTTCATTACCTCAACGAGGTTTGCCATGCTGATTGTTTTCATTCTTTTTTCCTTTACATTTGATAAAACCATTATATACCCCGAGGGGTATATAATGGTTTTATCAAATGTAAAGTTTATAGGAACGAGTTCTTAGCTTCATTTTATTAGGGTGGCCTTATTTTATTGAAAAATAATTAAGGTCGTGCTATAATATGCTTGTTATGATATGAAGGAGAGAATGAATTGATAAAACTAACCAAGAATGAACAGGATTATCTCAAGGCTATTTATACACTAGAACATTTAGGAGAGGAATCAGCGGTCAGCATCCAGTTGGTGGCTAAAAAATTATCTGTCGCTGCACCTAGTGCGACAGAGATGATTAAACGCTTGTCAAAAAAAGAGCTGGTACTTTATGCTCCTTATCGTGGTGTTAGCTTGTCTGACCAAGGCATTGCACAGGCTCGCTTTATCATTAAGAGCCATCGAATTTGGGAAACCTTCTTAGTGGATAAACTTGGCTACTCTGCTGAAGAAGTTCATGATGAGGCGGAAAATTTAGAGCATGCTTCTTCTCCTAAACTTGTTGAATATCTGTATGCTTTACTCGATTATCCTGAAACAGATCCTCATGGTTCAAATATCCCTTCTGAAGTTTTTTGGAAAAAAGATGAAGTAGAAATTCCTCTATCACAAGCTAAAGAGGATGGGAGCTACTACATCACAGCATTAAACACAGAGGCTAAAAACTTTTTTAATAAACTAAATATAAAAAAACCACATTTTATTCGAGTAATTGAACGTCTACAAGATGGCTCAATTATCATTAAGGAAGACAATACTCAGATAACTGTCATTCCTCAATTTTTACAAGAAAGTATACTGCTAATGAAAAGAGCAGGCAGTGTTACTTCTTCTTTAAAGACAGAGGAGATTTAATCTATATCTTATTAAAAACAACTGTTGATTTTTTTCAACTTAGAAAAGGTAAAAATGAACGATCTTAAAAATCAACCTCACAAGTTGATTTACCATACAAATGGGAAATCCCTTCAAGAGATTAATGGGACTGTAAAAGTTCCAAAAGATGGTAAATTTTTCAGAACACTTCTGGCTTATTCCGGGCCTGGAGCTTTGGTAGCCGTAGGTTACATGGACCCGGGGAACTGGTCAACATCAATTACTGGTGGACAAAACTTCCAATATTTATTGATTTCGGTTATTTTGATGTCGAGTTTAATCGCTATGCTCCTCCAATATATGTCGGCTAAGCTAGGTATTGTAAGTCAGATGGATCTTGCTCAAGCTATTCGCGCTCGGACCAGCGCAACTCTTGGCGTCGTTTTATGGGTACTCACAGAGCTTGCAATTATGGCAACAGATATTGCCGAAGTTATCGGTGCAGCAATCGCTCTCTACTTGCTCTTTGACATCCCTTTAATTTTGGCGGTATTTATTACAGTATTTGATGTCTTTATTTTGTTACTTTTAACAAAGGTTGGCTTTAGAAAAATAGAAGCACTTGTGGTCTGTCTGATTTTAGTTATCTTAGTTATTTTCACTTATCAGGTCGCTTTATCTAATCCTGATTGGAAAGGGTTGGTTGAAGGTTTTATTCCAAACACAAGAACTTTTTCAACTTCTCCTGAAATTGCAGGGATGACACCCTTAACTGGTGCTTTAGGTATTATTGGTGCCACAGTGATGCCGCATAATCTCTTTCTTCATTCTTCAATTTCCCAAAGCCGAAAGATTGATCATAGTGATGAAAAAGACATTGCTAGAGCGGTCCGTTTTTCTACTTGGGATTCTAATATTCAGCTTACGATGGCTTTTGTGGTTAATTCTCTCCTATTGATTATGGGTGTAGCGGTCTTCAAAACAGGTGTCATTGATGACCCTTCTTTCTTTGGTCTATATGATGCACTTTCGACCCCTTCTTTGTTGAGTAATGGTATCCTTGCCGATGTGGCCAAGACTGGTGCTTTGTCTACCTTGTTTGCTGTTGCTCTCTTAGCTTCAGGCCAAAATTCAACAATAACAGGTACATTAACTGGACAGATTATTATGGAAGGCTTTATTCATATGCGGATGCCGATGTGGGCGCGTCGACTGGTTACACGCTTGCTTTCAGTTGTCCCTGTACTAATTTGTGTGTTGATGACACGAGGTTACAGCCTTAAAGCTCAACATGAAGCGATTAATAACTTGATGAACAATTCCCAAGTCTTTCTGGCTTTTGCACTTCCTTTCTCCATTATTCCTTTATTGATGTTGACAAACAGCAAAAATGAGATGGGCAAATTTAAAAACAATTGGTTGGTTCAACTGTTTGGCTGGTTCTCCGTCATTGCTTTGACCTATCTCAATCTTATCAGTCTTCCTGCTCAGATAGAAAGTCTTTTCCCTAAAAATTTAAATTATCTCGCAGATGGTATTGCGACTTTCCTTATTATTTTAGTATTTGTTTTGTTGATTTGGACAGTCGTGGAGCTTTACCGAGGGAATAGAAAACTTTCTCTTATCAAGCAGCACCTCTCTGATTAAACAAGTATAAAAAAGCTATGTCTCCATAGCTTTTTTATTTTAACCGTTACTTGGAAGAAAAGGAATAATTGATTTTGCCAAGGCTTCAATATTACGACTCTGAATTAACACCGTACCACGTCCTCTGAACTTGTTAACTAATCCTTCACCTGTTTTAAATCCAAAAGTTCCCGATGCTACTTCAATCGAATAATCAAGGGTTTTACTCCATGCAAGTACATGATGGTTATCAACGATATATTCTTCTGAACCATCTAAGACAATTTCTACAATATCGCCATAGCCATTGATGAGCATACGTCCGTTTCCTTGCGTTTCCATAACAAAAAGGCCACCAGTACCACCGAGAATAGCTCCACTTAATTTTTGGCGCTCCATTGTATAATGTACGTCACCATCACTTGCAAGAAAGGCACCAGTATTTAGACGCCACTGCTCTTGGCCGATGTTCAGCTCTTTTACAGTTCCTGCAGTTGCTGGTGCCAAAGTGATTTGACCGTTAGGACTACTTGACTTAACCTTTGTGATAAAGAAACTTTCCCCACTTGTCATAGAACGTCCAAGAGCTTTTAAGGCACCACCCAAGCCGCCTTTGCCATTGCTGTTCATCTTTCCTTCTAACGTGATTGATGGATTATGATAAACCATTGACCCAGATTCAATCTGGATTTCTTCATTATTTTTTAATGAAACATGGACTAAAGGAAATGCCGAAGTTGAGCTCAATTGATATTCCATAATTTTTATACCTACTTTCTTATTTTTTTCATTATATCATAAACGAACAAGTAGCTAAAAGCCCTTGCTCAGTGCAAAGGGCTTAAATTTGTACAAATATGTTATTTATAATTCACTGTTTTTATCAGTTGACCTTGGCTATCTGTTAATTTTAGGACAAGTTGTGGTTGTTCTACTCCTGCAGACTTCATGGAATCAAGGACTTTATTTGCAATGTCTTCAATTTGGTCACCGTTTGTTGCTAAAAGGCCATTCGCCAAGAGTCCGTTGAGTTTAGATGAGCTCACTTTGTATTCGACTGTTTGCCCATCTGTGGTCGCTTGAGCAGAATCAATAAAACCTTGTGAACGATCCACTATACTGCTGGCATTCCCATTAAGTGTAGATACTATTGCTTCAGGACTAGCGGAAGCAATTTTTCCTGAAGCATCCGTTAAGGATTGAGAATAAGGAATTACTTTAGATATGATATTATTAGAGCTGCTTTCTATAACATAGCGTCCCAGCATTACTAGTCCAAAAAGGATAATGGCAATAATAATAGCAAGTCCCAAAAAGAAACCGATTAATCTCCCTCCTATTCCTTTTTTACTTTTTCTTAACTTTCTTGAAGCCATGATTTCTCCTTCGTCTAACCTTGTTTACTTTTATTTTACATGTAATTATAGCACTTCTTAAAAAAGGAAGCTAGAGTTATACTATCTTGCTTCACACATTAGTACTCTAATATACTACTTCAATCTTATTGACTCTGTAATTGTAAAACTTGGGCATTATTAATTTCTTTAAAAAGTTTATTGCTTGTTTCTTTAGAAATAATACCTGCTTTGACTTGATCCAAGATAAATTGATATTCAAGTTGAAAGGCTTCTATGAGTAACTCATTAGGAATGACTGTTTCCTCTTGGATTTCATTACGAATACGAGAATGTCTATTTTCAAAAACGCGCTTAATTTCCTCAATATCGCTAAAATCAATTACCTTATTCTCTAAACGTTCTTTTTCAAGTCTATCCAGTTTTTCCATAGTTTGTTGGTAAAGTAAATCTTCTAAGTGCCCTAGCTCATTCCTTGTCAGGGCAAGTTCTTGCATTTTATCGGGATCGAATTTTCTTACACGTTTTCGTCTTGTAAAAAGACGTCTTATTTTTTTACTGGTTGAACGCTTGCTACTATTTTCCAAATAGATCCTAAAGTAATCAATAACGGTTGGAGAAAATTGTGCTTGAACCATCTCGGTATCAAGTAAAGTTTCTTGCCAAGCTACTATATCTTCCATCAGCTGTCTGCTCTTATTGTGATCAGGAATTTGTAACCCTTTTTGAGACTGCAACTGCTTTGTGAGACTGCTACGCATCTTGCTGTCTTGAACTACTTGCGCCATATGTAAAATGGCATAGTCAACCATATCATTTCGAATGTGGTCAATATCATCTGAACTTGATGCCGTAAGTTCTGGCAAAAATTTTGGAAGAACAAAGGTTGGTACAATAAGACTAAGGAGGATAACAATAGCCGCCATCGTAATTATAATTTCTCTGTTTTCGCTACTTAAAATAGTAGCATTAATTGGTAAAGAGAAAGCCATGGCTAGGGTCATCGTTCCATGTGCTCCCGAGAGAGCAAAAATGCTGGAATCCTTGCTGCGTTCTGCTTTATCATTAGAAAAAAAGTGTTGTATTGACCGATTTCCTCTTTGATTAGTCCAAAATTTACGAATAAATAACATAAGAAAATAGACTAAAATACTGATAAAGAAGAGCACTATCGATTGACGCCAGCCAAGGGTTCTAAAGATTTCCCAGATTCCAAATAAACTCACCCCTAGAAGGATAAACACGAAGTTATTGAGAATATCACTTAGTATATCCCAAATCGTGTTATTTGTTAATTGAACATTCGTTGAAGTAAGCTTAAGCATATCACCTTCAAAGTTATGAATCAATCCAGCAGCAACGACTGCTAAGATTCCTGAAGTGCCCAAATGTTCAGCTAACAGATATAGAAAGAAAGGTGTCAAAATTGAGATAGGAATGATTGTTGCTTCGGGACGTGTCGCACGGAGATTGATCGCAGTTCTAATACGTACTAAAAATGCACCAACTACTAAACCAATAAGGGTTCCCCCAATAGACACAAAGGCAAACTGCCCAAGTCCCTCCCAGATACTGAAATGCCCACTTTCTAAAACAGATAGACCTAAACTTAGTAAAACAAGACCTGTCGCATCATTAAATAGAGATTCAAACTCCACAGCCTCATTAACCCCTTCGGGCATTTTTTTGCCCGCTATAATGGACTTAACTGCAACAGCATCGGTAGGTGTAACAATCGCTGCAAAACATATTGCCAGAGGAAAGACCCAGCTTCCCATGATATTGTTCATTAAGGCTGCAACAAAAAGTACAGTAACTACTGCTAAAGTTATCGACAGGAAAAAAATGCCTCTAAAATTTTTCCTTACCTCTTTTAATGAAGTCTTGCTTCCCTCATAGAACATGAGCGGAGCAATGATAAGCATCATAAAGAATTCAGGTTCTAACTCAAAGTGCCGAAATTCCGGCAGAAAACTTAATAAGATACCAACTCCAATCAGGATAAAAGTTTCGGATATTTTTGGGAAAAATTCTTTAATTATATTTGCGACAATGACCGCTACCATCATCACAGCTATAAAGCTTACTGCTGACATAAAACACCTTTTTCTAATTTTTCTATTCTTTCAGTATAACACATCCCCTAAATAGCTTTCAAGATTCTATACAATAAGAAGAAAACTCTGGAAAGTTTTCTTTCCAGAGTATTTTCTATACCTTTTTGACAGAGAGGAGCAGCATCATTGGACGTCTTAGTTCATCCTGCATTCCTTCTAAATGAAGCATATTTTTAGGCGGTCGAGGCTCAATCACATATTGGAGTTCAAAGCCCAACTGAAGTAAGGTATTGATATAAGTAGTCAAAGTACGGTGGTATTTAGTAACAGCCTCACCTAAGAAGAAAACTTCACGTTTTCCTTCATAGTAATACTTGTCTACAGGATAATGTGAGATTTCACCCTTTTCATTATAAATCCAATCCTGATGTCCAGAGGCTGTAAAAATTGGATGTTCAACAGAAAAGACAAACTCACCTCCTACGGCTAGCCACTCGTAGATATGAGAAAAAAGAGTAGTTATATCCTCAATATAATGTAAAGCTAAGGAACTTAGCACCACATCAAAAGAATCAGGTGCAAGTTTTAAATCTTCCATTGCAATACATTGATAATTAATTTTAGAGTCAAAATTTTTATTCTTAGCAATTTCCAACATTTTACTTGATATGTCGGTGCCTAACACATAGCTTGCGCCATGTTCGGTTGCATACTTACAATGCCAGCCATAGCCACATCCAAGATCCAGTACCTTTTTATTTTGAAAATCTGGTAGAATCTTTTGTAACTCTGTCCATTCTCCTGCTCCGCTTAGACCTTCTTTTGAACGCGACATTTGTGCATATTTAAAAAAGAAGGCTTGATTATTGTATTTATTTTCTTTCATTTATAATTCTCCCATGTAAATTTCATCCTTTATATCTACATGGGTTTAATCAATTTTTTGTGCAATTATTCCTTTAGTCATCGCTTATACTCCCTATATTTATTATAACATTCTCTTTCTAAAAAACTATAGCGCCTCATGCATCCGAATCGCTCGTAATGAAGGTACTATGCCCAGAAGAATGATAACCACCATGATTAGAGCCATACCTACATTACCATAAATGGCTGATAAAGATACCAGTACTCCTGAAAGTACTGCCGCTACAGGTTGGGTGACCGAAAAAGCTCCTGTATAAGTTCCAACATGCTCGCCTTCCATGAGATCGGCTCTCAACGCTTGTGAAAATGGTACAAGAATCATTTCTCCTAGGGTAGCGACTACTGCCGCAGTCACCTCCCAAGTTAAGTTATGTCCTAAGAAGGCAATAATAAAACCCAGACCTTGTAAAATGATACCTAAACCAATACCGGTACGGCGCGACCAATTCTTAGTTAAGTGATTCATTTTACTCATAAAAAACACAATAATCAAGGTGTTGATGAGGAGAAAAAGAGTCAGCATTCTTTGACCATAGAGTTCGAATCCTAAAATTCTAGTCGTAGAGAAACTATCACTTAAGTGAACAGGCAAATAATAATCAATTTGATTAAAAATCATAGCAATAAAGACCGATGCAAAAAGATAAGACATAAAGACAGTATCTTTAGCCACGAAGAAATAAGCTTGGATAATATTCGGTGTTTTTTTCTCTTGTTTCTTTTCAGGATCAAATGACTCATCTATCCAAAAGAGCACCACGATGAAACTTAAGATTTCTTCAATAGTAATCACGAGCAAAAGCCAAACCAGATAATCTCGGAAAAACCAACCAGAGAGTCCTGAGCCAATCATGATAGCAAAGTTGATAATCCAGTATTGGATACTGTAAACTGTCCGTCTATTTTCACTTGTTGTCAGATCGACAATCATTGCCTGACTTGCAGTATTAAAAAAACCGAAGCCAAAATTCACAATCAAAAACCCCAAAAATGTTACCCAGGGATTAAAATAAAAGCTAGAGTTAGCAAAGGTCGCCAGCGCGGCCCCTAGTGCTGTAATAGCGGTTGAAAAGAGCATCACGGGGCGACGGCCTTTAATATCCGTTAAGTGACCAGCATAAAGCCCCACCAAAAAAACCATAACTGAACTTACGATGAGCAAGAGTCCTGTTATTCCTGCTCCCATATATTTATTATAGTAGATGGTCATTGATCCACCAACCGTGCTAAAACAAAGTGCTCCTAAAAAGTTCATCACCAGACGAATTTTTATCGTCGGATGAAGCCCCCAAAATTCTTTCATCTTTTCCTTTTTCTCCTTTTTAAATAGCAAACACAAAAAGACCCCCTTTTATGTTTGCAGCATAACAGCTCAAACCTAAACGGAAAGCCTTTGTCCTTAGAAATTATTTCAAGTTATGAAAACCAGAGCGAAATCTCTCGTTCAGCCGATTCAACTGAGTCTGATCCATGGACAATATTTTTAATGGCTTTACCTTTTTCCGGTGACTGAGCAAAGTCTCCACGAATAGTCCCTGGCTGAGCTTGAACTGGATTTGTAGTTCCCATCATCGTACGCCAACAAGATATGGCTTCTACACCTGATATTACACCTACAACAACAGGACCTGAAGTCATGTAATCGCGAATGCTAGGATAAAAATCTTTAGCTACTAGCGCATCGTAATGTTTGTCAATCAATTCTCCATTAGGGGCTGAACGTAATTCTAATTTTTCCAGCTGAAAACCACGTCGCTCGATTCGTTTCAATATTTCGCCTACTAAACCTCGCTCTACTCCGTCTGGTTTAATAATAAAGAAAGTTTTTTCCATGATTGACTCCTTCGTATGTATAATGATTATATTTTACATCTAACAACTATAATTTGTCAAGAATTGTCTGTAAATTTAGGCAATAAACTATATTCTAAACAAAAAAGCCCGGAAAACTCGGACTTTTTTGTAGCCTTCCCTAATCAACGATAGGTTGAATATCAAAGTCTACTTTATTATCTACTAATTTAACTAAAACTTTAGTTTTAGGTGGAATTTTTCCTGAAATGATTAATTTAGCAAGTGGATTTTCAATGGCTTTAGTCAAATAGCGTTTTAATGGACGTGCACCATACGCAGGATCATAAGCATTTTCTGCAATCCACACCTTTACTTCTTCACTCAGTTCAAGCTCTACTGACATTTCTTCTAAGCGTTGAGTCAACTGTCCAGTCATCTTAACAATAATATTCTTGATGTTATTAAGTGACAATGGTTTGAAGAGGATTGTATCATCGATACGGTTTAGGAACTCAGGTTTAAAGTGCAGACGTAATTGTTTCATCACTTCTTCACTAGTTTCTTCAGAGATTTCTCCTCGATCATCTGCATTATCCAGTAGATATTGTGAGCCTACATTTGAAGTCATAATCAAGACAGTATTCTTGAAATCCACCAAGACACCTTTAGAATCTGTCAAGCGACCATCATCTAAGACTTGTAAGAGGATATTGAAGACATCAGGATGTGCTTTCTCAATCTCATCAAGCAAGATAATGGTATATGGATTACGTCGGACAGCTTCTGTTAATTGTCCACCTTCATCATAACCGACATATCCTGGAGGCGCTCCGACAAGTCGTGACACACTATGTTTTTCCATGTATTCACTCATGTCGATACGCACCATATGCTCTTCGGAGTCAAACAGATTTTCTGCCAGAGCTTTAGCCAATTCGGTTTTACCTACACCTGTTGGGCCCAAGAAGAGGAAAGAACCGAGTGGACGATTTGGATCTTGAATACCAGCACGTGCACGGATAATAGCATCCGATACAGCTTCCACAGCTTCATCTTGCCCCACAACACGTTGATGTAAAGTTTCGGGTAAATGGAGCAGTTTTTCGCGCTCACCTTCCACTAATTTTGTCACAGGGATACCTGTCATACGACCGACAACTTCAGCAATCTGTTCTTCCGTAACTGATTCTTGAACTAAGCTAAGATCATCAGATTTTGCTTTACTTTCTAACTCTTTTAAGGCCTTTTCGATTTCTGGGATTTTACCATAACGTAAAGCTGCAGCCTTTTCGAAGTCGCCTTCATTTTGAGCTTCTTCTAGTTCATGACGAGCACGTTCAAGCTCATTTCTTTTTTCAGAAATGTTACCAACTTCTTTTTTCTCAGCTTCCCATTGAGCTTTGAGTTGATTATTTTCTTCACGCAGCTCCGCAATTTCTTCACGAATAATAGCCAGACGTTTCTTAGAAGCATCATCTCGTTCTTTTTTGAGCGCTGCTTCTTCGATTTCCAACTGCATCAGGCGACGGTTTGCTTGGTCGAGCTCTGTTGGTAAAGAATTCATTTCGACACGAATAGTCGCACTGGCCTCATCGACCAAATCAATCGCTTTATCGGGAAGGAAACGGTCAGTGATATAGCGATCAGAAAGGGTTGCTGCCGCAACTAAAGCATTGTCATGGATTGTAACTCCATGGTGAATCTCAAAACGCTCTTTCAAACCACGAAGGATGGAGATGGTATCTTCAACTGTGGGTTCTGTGACTAAAACTTTTTGGAAACGACGCTCTAAGGCTTTATCTGTTTCCATATATTTACGGTATTCATCAAGAGTTGTCGCCCCAATCAGATGAAGTTCCCCACGCGCAAGCATCGGCTTCAAAAGGTTACCTGCATCCATTGAACCCTCAGTTTTACCTGCACCAACAATCGTATGGAGTTCGTCAATAAAAAGAATGATTTGACCATCTGCTTTTTTCACTTCATTCAGTACAGCTTTTAGCCGCTCTTCAAATTCCCCACGGTATTTTGCACCAGCGATAAGTGCACCCATATCCAGTGAGAAGACAGTCTTGTCTTTTAGATTTTCAGGGACGTCTTTACGTACGATACGTTGAGCCAACCCTTCAACAATTGCCGTTTTACCTACACCAGGTTCACCGATAAGAACAGGGTTGTTTTTTGTTTTACGTGAGAGCACACGAATAATATCACGGATTTCTTCATCACGTCCGATCACAGGGTCTTGTTTTCCAGATTTGACTTGAGCGACAAGGTCTACCCCATATTTCTCAAGTGCTTTGTATGTTTCTTCTGCATTTTGACTTGTCACTTTATCACCTCCTCGTAAGTTTTCAATTGCTAATTTTGTTTTTTCTTTGTTCAGTCCATTGTGCACCAAATATTCAGTTAAAGGATTTTTCTTTAACTCAAAGAGAGCCAAGAGAACAACTTCCGTTGAGAGATATCCATCGCCCATCTCTTTTGCTATCTTATCTGCTGCAGTAAAAATTGTAAATAGATCTGAACTTAAGTTTTGTCCATAAGTTATGTTACTTCCCTCAATAGAAGAAATTTTATCAATTTCCTTTTCGATAAGGTTAGTAAATTCTTCAATATCAATTTCTAAATCTTTGTAAAAATTAAAAGCAAAACTATTTGGTTGTACAAAAATCCGCCATAAATGTGGTACTTCAATCACTTGATGATGGCGAGTCTGCGCAATTTGTTGCGCTTCATAAAGTGCTTGTTGCATAGTCGTTGTCATTTTTTCGATGTCCATAATGCACCTCGATTCATTTCATATTAATGTAGTAATTTTCTCATTTTTCTTACTACCTTTTTATTATATCTCTTTGGTCAGTAAAGGTCAAACAATTTGCTCACTCTTTTACATCTGTTTTATAACAAAAATAAAGGGAAATCACTTAAGATAACCCTTTATTTTTGTTATTTTTGAAAAACACTAATACGTTGACCAACGTAATTACCTTCAAGAGCAATGTTAATCATCGCTTTAGCATAGTCCGCATAACTGATAATGCTTTCACCTTTATCGTTGAGAGTAAATTCCTCACCAGCAATCACATAGTCGCCTGTTGGTTCACCATCCGCTTGGAAATCAGCAGCAGGGCTCACGTACGTCCATTTTACGTTATTACGCTTTCTTAATTCTACAAGAGAATCAGACATAGCTGTAGCTAATGGCTTGAAAGCTTCTGGGAACCCTTCGGACTGATAGAGCGCCAAATCATGTTCTGGAGTGAGATAAAGACTCCCAGCGCCACCTACGATTAACAAGCGTTTGTCTGTATCTTCAACTAAATCAGCGAGATGTTGAATAGATGTTGTATGTTGTACAAGACTGTCCTCCGCCCAAGTGCCAAACGCATCGATAATAACATCAAAATCCTTGATGTCTTCTTTGGTCAAATCAAACAAATCTTTCTGAAGTGTTGACTGAGCTGCTGTTTTATTTTCACCACGGACAATGGCTGTAACATCCAGACCTTTATCTACTGCCTCTTGAACAATGTGACGACCGGCTTTACCATTTGCTGCTACTACTGCTAATTTCATATTTGACCTCCATGTCATTCTTTGTTGTAATGTTTTTTGTTACAACTAATTCTACATAAGCTGCCTGTAAAAGTCAACGATTTTGTTTTTAAGGATTAATAGCTACATAATGATCAATATCTGTCATAACCTCTTGCAAGGACATGGCTTTCATTTGGTCTTCCATTGCTTTTTGGATTAAATCAAGTTTACCGTCAAGTACCTGATGGATGTTTTTCCCTACAGAACAGTTAGGGCTTGGATGCTCATGAAAATGGAACAGTCCTTTTTTATTCACTACCTCTACAGCATTGTAAACATCAAATAAAGAAATCTCAACCACGGGTTTAGCAATCTCTGCGCCACCACTTCCTCTAGTCACAGTAACCAACTCGTTTGCTTTAAGTTGCTGAAGTACTCTTCTGATGATAACAGGATTAACATTGATGCTCGTCGCCAAAAAATCACTGGTAATCTTATGTTTTCCTTCAAACGTGTGGATACAAGCGAAAATATGAAGCGCAATGGTAAACCGACTCGATATTTGCATTATTTTCTCCTTAAACTCTCAATTTACTTTAAGTATAAATGTCCGCTCTCCGAATGTCAATTATAATAACTAACGAAATGAATTGTACGCTTTCCATTCAAAAATAAGTTATAATTAAGATATCAGAAAAGAAAGGGGTATTAATATGTTTTCTGAAGATTTTTCAAAAAAATTACGTAAAAACGTCGGAATTAACGGTCTTATTTCCACACTTATTGGACTGCTTATCCTCTTCTGGCCTGGACGTACTGCACAGGTAGGTACCGTTCTAATTGGGATTTCCTTTATTTTAATTGGAATTTCTTATCTTGTATCTATTTTTGCTTTGATGAATGAAAATCCATGGTCAAGATTTGGACACCTTCTCTTAGGGACTGTCTATTTGATTGCTGGCCTTTTCTCCTTAATCAATTTGGCTGCGGCAACAACAACCTTATTTATTATTATTGGGATTTTAGTTGGTTTCACTTGGATAACAGAAGGCTTTGTATCTTTCGGCTACGTGCCTTACTCACCATCAAAGCCCTGGACAATTTTATCTGGACTGCTCAGTGTAGTAGCGGGATTCATGCTTCTGCTCACACCATTATGGGGTGCAATGGCCCTTTGGACACTTTTAGGAGTAGTTGTACTTGTTCTAGGTATCTTTAAACTTATCCGTTATTTTACTTGGTAAGTATAAAAAAAAAGAGTTCTCATGGGAACTCTTTTTTCTTTAAAGTTTAACTTTTTTTACTCTTACGATTCATGAGTGTTGATAAAATTCCTGTTCCAAACAAAATAATTGCTGAAATATAATAGGGGAAAAAGTGATTAATATCAAACATAACCCCAGCAGCTAAGGGACCTAAGATATTACCAAAACTTGTAAAGGTTGAGTTTAAACCATTGATAGCACCTTGCTGATCGCCTGCATGTTTTGAAAGATAAGTTGTAACTGCAGGTCTAAACAAATCAAAAGCGAGGAAAACGACAAAAGTAGAAAGAGCGACAATGATGCGGTTACCCGTAAAGGCAATCACCGCAATAAAGAGCGCACTGGCAAAGAAAGTCACATGAATCAAGTGCATTTCCCCAATTTTTCCAACAATCCAATCGAAGAGGAAAAGTTGGAAGAAGAGAGCAAGGACACCCCCTACAGTAATCACCAACGCAATTTCACTTGTGGTGAAGCCAAAGTTAATCGTTGCCATAATGCTATAGATTGACTCAAAAGCTTGCAGACCAAATGAAGAAATCAAGATAACGACAAAAAGAGAGGTGAACATTGGATTTTTAAGGATATCCAAAAAGGAAGCTTTAGGGGTATCAGGATTGATATCCATTGTTTTTTCTGGCTCTTTTAGTATAGTCATACTCATGACAAACCCAATAAATGCTAAAAAGGCTGCCACATAGAAAGGCACACGTATACCAAAAGTTGCTATGAAACCACCCACACCAGGCCCAATAATGAAACCTCCACTAATAGCTGCGGAAACTTTTCCCATAGCTTTAGCACGCTCACCTAATGTTGTTAAATCTGCTACATAGGCTGTAACGGAGGGCATAAGCAAGGCCGCGGCCACACCACCTAAGGCGCGCGATACGTAAAATAACGATTTGACTTGTGCCAAACCAAATAAAAGTTCAGAAACAGCAAAAATAATCATACCTAAAGCAATCAGTTTTTTACGACCCACTTTATCTGATAAATGCCCCGCAATAGGTGATGCAACCAACTGAGCAATAGCAAAGATGGATATCATCATTCCCATTGTTGTTCCAGAAAAGTGCATCTGTTCTTTAAGTTGTGGCAGAACAGGAATAACAAGTCCTACTCCTAAGAAGACTAGCAATAAGTTTGAAATTGCTAGATTAATCATCCACTTTTTATTTGTCATAATGCTACACCCCAATAATCCGATAAAAAGACAGATTCAAAAAATTTGAAACCGCCTTTTTATTGTATTCAATTTATTAGTACTATTCTATCATATTATTTCATAAAATTAAAAAGTATAAATTTATTATACCTTTTATTCTTCTTAATGTTCCTAAATACCATACAATAGTTAAAATATTTCAGGAAAAAGGAAACGTAAAACTTCCATGGTTACACGTCTTCCTTTGCCCTTAAGTGGATACAGATGAAACAACATAGCTGGATTAAAATTTGCTTCTATAATGCTGTATTTCCTTGCTGTTTTATCTGTTATATCATCAATGAGGAGATCCACACCAGTTATATTGACCTGTAATGCTTGGGCGGCTTTCTCTGCAATAAGCTTGTATGCTTCGGGCATTTCATCTGTCATATCAATGGAATCCCCTCCTGTCGAAACATTTGAATTCTCGCGAAGATTTATCTTTACATCTTTTGGAGGAATACTCTCTACTGTATAACCTTGAACTTCAAGCATTAGCTTCTCTGTGTCCCCAAGCTGTATTTTTTCGAGGGGGAAACGATGGTCATGCCCCCGTAGAGGATTTTCATTTTTTTGAGTAACCAGTTCGGCGATAGTGGATGTACCATCGCCGATGACGTGGGCTGCATCTCTGCGAAGGACAGCAATTGTTTTGCCATTTAGCACGAAAAAGCGGTACTCGGTACCAGAGATAAATTCCTCCACAATCACTTCTTTATCTTCTTTAAAAGCAATAGCCAAAGCTTTTTGGAACTGTTCTTCTGTAGCTGGCTTTTTAAATATGGAAATACCTAAACCATAATTTGTTGACTTGGGTTTTACTACAATAGCCTTGTCTTGAAATACTGTATAGGCACGAGTTGCTTCGGCTATATCTGTGAACTCTTGACCTTTAGGAGTATTTAGCTGCTTCCGTTTTAAGAGCTTTTTGGTCACCACTTTATTTTCCATGATAGCATAAGCCACCATGGAATCTTTGGAAGTCATGTTTCCCTTCTCAATAATTTCTTCATGAGATTCATACTTAAGTGAAATCATCTGATCGTGTGCATCTAATATCTCTACCTTGAGTCCTTTTTGGATGGCATCAAAGAGTAGGTTTTGAGTAGACAATTCCAAATCTGTAAAGCCAGACAGTTGAAAAGGACGCTCGAAGGTCTGTGCCCGATAAGTTTCTGCTAACTCTAAAGCAAAATTATTATTTTCTTGATAAGCAAGCTCCATGCGCCCAGCTAAAGTTTCTTCTGGATGCTCAATCATGCGAGCAAATTGAGCAATAATCATTTGATCTTCGGCTGAAAAGTTCAATTCTTGGGCGAAATGGCGCATCTCAGTGAAAAAGAGAGAACCTTCCTCATAGTAAGCCGTCTTCTCTAATGGATTTTCAAGTGCAACTTCGTCATTTATAGCTTCACCATACTTTTGACTCACATTCGGTGTTTCTTCTTCTTCTTTGGCTATCAAATAAAGGGCAAATAGATGAACGAAACGGCTTGTATCCTTGTCCATAGCTACACGCACAAAGGGATTTAAGTCAAAATTACGAAATTCAACATATTGAATGCCCTTTTCTAGAAGTTCTTCTACCCGTTTTCCACCCCGTAGGCGTACTGCCGAATAAAATTCTTTCATTTCAGACAGTTCACCAGCTTTAACGTAGCCTTCTAAGTTACTATAGTATTTTTCCAAATTTTCATAACTTACGAAGATATCTTCGGCATTGCGGTAGCCAAACTTTGAGTTTCGGAGAGAGCGGGCAGGTTGTCTGGGGCTTGCGAACTTGTCAGTAAAGAAGCCTGCATTCGCGCGTGGTGAACCACCTAAACAATAAGTAATAATCCACATGTAACGTAAATATTGTCGAGAAAGTTTCATATATACTTCCGTTTTGAAACTCTTAAAGTCCTTTTCTGTTTGCTGCTCCCACATAACTCTCAACAGATCTTCAGAAAATTCAAAATTATAGTGAATGCCTGATACCATCTGCTTACGTTTGCCGTATTTTGAAGCTAAACCCTGACGATAAGCAACGTCTTCTTCTTGCTCTAACTGTGCCAGCTGAATGTCTTCTTCCTTTTCAGGTAAAGCTGGTGGCATAGACTGTACCCAGAGAAGTTCTTTTTTTTCTAACGAGCGTATCATCACGTCATGGAGTGCCTCCATAAATTGTAAAGGCTGATCAGAACGTTCAAATACAGGAGTGATGGCTTCAAGCTGAGTTTCAGCAAAATCAGTTTGGATATAAGGATGAAAACTACGTGATCCTAAAGCTTTAGGATGAGGCAGTGAACTCAAATTTCCGAAGTCATCAATCCGATGTCCTTCTCTTTCTAAGCCAAAACGTGCTTGAAAAAGGTGGGGTCTTACTTTTGAATGAGATAATATTTTTCTATAAGAAATAGTCATTTTTCTTTCCAGAGTTTCTATATTTTATTTGAGACAGTATGTAAAACTTTCACTGTTATTATATCATGTTGGAGCTTGCCACTTATCAAAATAAAAATGCGGATGCTATTTTTCCAAAAAAGTTAGCTATTATTCGACTTCTAGCTTAAGTTTCATTTCTATCACTACATTCCCTTGTATAGCGCGTGAAATCATACAAGAATTTTCTGCATACACTGCAAGTCGACGTGTTTTTTCCAAGTCTGTTCCCTTCGCTACTTTCAAGTACACACTATGTATAATCTTTTCATATTTAAAGACTCCCTTTTCGACACTTACTGTAGCTTCTGAATCAACGTGGAAGGTGACTGCATCTATTTGATTACGCTCTAGCAGTGCGGCTAAAGTAATCGTATAGCAAGTACTGGCTGCACCTAAAAGCATTTCATCTGGATTTGTCCCTAGTCCTGGGCCATCCATACTTGCGGGAATAGAAATTTTTTCTTGGAGAACTCCTGTCTGAATGTCGCCTACGGCATCACGCCCTCCTGGCCAAGTAATCTTTGAATTAAATATATGTTTTACCATTTTATACCCTTCCTTATCACTATCGTACTGTTCTGATGATACCAAAAATTTGTAAACATAAAAAGCTACTGGATTATTAAATTTTGCTAAAATAAAAACATACAGAAAGGAAGGGTTTGCAAGAACCCATTTACATAAATGAATAAAAAATTAGTTTTAGGTCTAGCCTTATTTTCTCTCACTTCTTTTGGGGTATTGACCGCTTGTAGCAAAAAGGAAGACGTTAAGTCTGAACCGAAAGAAATCATCGTGGCAACCAATGCCAATTCAAAGCCCAATACTTATATGGAAAATGATGAGCTTACGGGTTACGATGTCGAACTTGCACGCGCTGTCTTCGATGAGCTTCCTGAATATAAATTGAAATTTCAGGTTATAGATTTTAATTCAGTTTTATCTGGCATCGATAATGGTCGCTTTCAGATGGCCGCCAATGCTTTATCATGGACGCCGGAGCGTGCAGAGAAATATAACTATTCTCTTCCCTTGTCTAAGTCAGCGACTTCTGTAGCTGTCAAGCCTAACTTAGAGGTTAAAACCCTAGCTGATCTGGCTGGTAAAACCACCGAAGTTCTATCAGGCGTACAAGTTGCAACCATGCTTGAAAATTGGAACAAAGAAAATCCTGATAAAGCTATGAAGCTTAAATATATGGATGCAAGTTATCCTTTGCCTTCATATGTCGCTGACGTAGATTCTGGTAAGAGTGATTTCGTCATTTATGACCAGATTTCATTAACTCAGATTATACAACAACATGACTATAAACTTAAGGTAACGCCTATTGACCTTGGAGAAACGGACAAACATACGGGGTTCAGTTATTTCCTTTTTGGAAAAGACAGTGAGGACAAAGACTTACAGGAAAAAGTTGACCAAGCACTCGTCAAATTGCAAAAAAATGGAACAATGAAGAAACTTTCTCAAAAATACTTAGGGGGAGATTTCACTCCCAGAGAGGATGATATGAAAGATGGTAACGATTAAAGATGCTACATATTGGGTCGAAAAAATTCGGCAAGGTGAAGTTACCCCTACTGAATTACTAGCAATTACGCAAAAAAAAATTGATGAAATTAATCCCAAGTACAATGCTCTAGTTGATTATGATATGGCGAAGGCTCAGGAAGATATTATAAAAACAAAGTCAGGATATTTTGCAGGTCTTCCCTTTCCTTTAAAAATGTTAGGGCAAGATCATGCAGGCCTTCCCTCAACATCTAGTTCTAAGCTTTTTCAAAATAGTATTGCACGCTCCGATGATAATTACGTTAAAGCTTTGCTGGATTCAGGATTAACACCTTTCGGTCAGACAAATTCTCCAGAATTTGGCTTCAAAAACATATCGGATTCAGCACTGTATGGAGACACCCGGAATGTTTGGAATACTGCTTGCTACTCGGGCGGATCATCCGGCGGTGCAGCATCTGCTGTTGCCTCTGGAATTTTTCCGATGGCTGGGGCTTCAGACGGTGGTGGCTCGATTCGTATTCCTGCTTCTTTTTCTGGGCTTATTGGCTTAAAGATGACACGGGGGCTTATGCCCCAAGGACCGGGAAATTATCGTGGTTGGCAAGGCGCTGCTACGACTGGGGCTTTAACCGTTTCGGTTCGTGATACGGCTTCTTTTGTAGCCGAAATGCAACGCTCACAGGAAGCTGACCCCTATCAAACACAGTTGTTAGATAAAGAAGTTTTGCATCACTTGACGGAACCCGATCAAGCTTTACGGATAGCCTACTCTTTCGATTCCCCTATATCAGGAGTTGAAATTTCCGATACATCAAAGGCTGCTCTCCAAAAAGCGGTTGACTTTTTAAAAAACCAAGGACACCAGCTCTCGGAAGTATCTTTTCCCCTGGATGCACGTATTTTGGTTCAGACATACTACCAAATGAATGCCGCTGAAACTTATGCCATGCTCAAGCCTTGGGAAGCTGCAAACAAGCGGAAAATTAATCCTCATGATGTTGAAACATTGACCTATGCTCTTTTAGAAGCTGGGCGGAAAGCTGATGCTGCCTCTTACATCCACGCTCTAAACTTATGGGATGAAGCTTGTGCAACCTTTGACGAGAAGATTTTTACAGACTTTGATTTCTTTTTAACGCCTACAACAGCAAAAACAGCTCCAGCGATCGATGAGGAATTAATAAGTAGTGATTTAATAGAAAAGATGAAAGATATTGCGCACTATGCTTTTAATGAACAGACGGAGATTATCGCAAATGCCTTTGAAGCATCTCTGCATTTCACTCCCTATAATTTCATCAGTAATCTCACTGGGCAACCTGCACTTTCACTTCCCGTTTATAAGGAAACTGAAAGCAACCTCCCACAAGGCGTGCAACTTTGGGGTAAAAAGAATTCTGAGGTGATGATGCTTCGTCTAGCTTTACAATTTGAAAATCATGAACAGTTTGTATTACCTGACTATTATCGTGAATAATAAAAACAGAGCCCTGAGCGCTCTGTTTTTCTCTTGTTTTTACACTTGAAGAGGAAGCTTTTAATTCTTATTGACATAGCTTTCAATTTGTTTATCCGGGATAATCCACGGAATCATACTCAAAATTGTTGCAATAAGCGAAATCTGCGCAACTGGAAGTAAGATTGTCAATATAATACCTATTACCAATATTAAAATTGAAAAACCGCCTTTCCAAACCCAACGCATATCTTTTAACTTATAGTTTCTTGATTTGAAGATTTCATAACTTAAAATGTTAAAAATGATATCAATCGCTAAGTTATTGACGGCATATAATATCTCTGGAGTCTTTGAACCTGAGTACTCTGACAGCCAATTTGTTGTAAAAGGAATAAAGCTCATAAAAAACAAGAGCATAATATTCCACCAAAGAATTTTTCCCGATACCTTTTCTGCTAAATGAAAAAGATGATGGTGATTATTCCAGTAAATAGCAAGTAGATAAAAACTCGCCAAATAGGTCAAAAAGATAAAGCTCATATCAAACAAGTCAGACCAGTTTGGACCTTTAGGAATACGCAGATTCAATACCATAACAGTAATTAATATGGCAACAATACCATCGGTAAATGCTGAAATTCTCCCACTTGTCATCTGTTTGCTCCTTCATTTTATGTTCACCCTAGCGAGGTGTTTTCAACTTTTTATTTGCTCAATTCAAAATAAAGTGCAGCGACATTTCCTTTGAAATCACGAGCTGCTCCATTAATTTCTAGTTCTAAAACTTTTGCTGAATCTTCCAAAGCGGGTATTTCACGGTTTTGGAGCAAAACAAATTCTTCTACATCTGCAAATTCTTTACTTTCTTGACGGCCGTTAAGGTGTTGTACTTTAATTTTCATAATTTTCTTCTTTCTCTTTTTCAAAATGGACGCCTTGCTTTTGATAATAACGCAAGAGTTCTTGACGTTTCTTCTCATATCGTGGAGGGAGGGCCAAGCCACTGCCCAGATCTTGAATGGATTCGTCCAATGTAAAACCAGGAGTTCGTGTTGCAAACTCGATGCGGACACCTCCAGGTTCACGTAAATACACAGACTGGAAGTAGCCCCGATCCACATAAAGTTCTCTTTCATAGCCTAGTGCGTGGGCTTTCTCCCAAATTTCATCAAGTTCTTTGCTGGAATCGACAGCAAAAGCAACATGATCAATGGAACCCTTGCCCCAGATACGCTCAGTCTGATTTGTTTGCGAAGGCAAGAGCTGAATTTCTGTGTCTTGGTCCATAAATTGCTGGAAAAATTTCTGTGTGGCTGATAAATTTGAGCTATAGAGCCGAGTTCCCCAAAGACCTGTAATCTGATATTCAGCAGGAACATCTGACAAAAGATTACGTCTAGCATCATAATTTTGCTCGTCTACTTCTATAAATTCTACCAAAATATTATCAAAATCTGTAACCTTAAGCAAACCGTCTATTTGCTGATAATCAAGATTAAACTTTTGGAAACGATGTACCCAATATTCTGTACTACCTCTCGGAATTTTAAACTGAATACCTGTAAGATAATCTGAACCATCCTGTCGCACCACGTCAAAACGCTTATCGGGGAAAAAGGTGACAATTGTTCCAGGAGTTCCCATAAAATCTCCATAATAAACATGACGCATATAAATATTTCCCTGATTAATTGAATTTTTTACTAATCTAAGACCTAAAATATCGACATAAAAATGATAATTCTGTTCAAAATCAGCTGTCAACAAAGATAAATGATGTAGCTCCATTTGTCCACCCTCCTTTTATGTTTACAATTGTAAACCTATCTTGATCATATGTCAAGAATATATACTGAAATATAAAAACAACACCTACTCAGTAAATGTTGTTTCAAGAGGATTTAATTTTTAAGTTTTGACAATATTTTTAATCTTTTTCTTTTGAAGAACTTTCTGTAGCCCTCTTATATTCGGCAAACTCTTTTTTAATTGAGCCAGTTCTTCTTCTAGAGCTGACTTGGACTTCCTATACGCGAGTTCCTCATCTAGTTTTGATTTACGCTCTAAGAGTTGGTCTGTACTTAAATGTTTCAAATCCGCATTTTCGATAATTTGAGCTTGACTTTTTTCTTGGTAGATTTTATAAAACTTGTAAATCGCATAGCAAAAGAGTGCGAGTAGAATAAGTAAAATAAGACCTTTAATGACTGACACAAGACCAAACGCTTCATGATAGCGTGTAACTGGGCCATTCATCATGTTGTTGCGAAAATCGTCACTCGTGACAATGCCTTCTTTAATTGCTTCTGGGTTCATAGGGAGTGCTCCTTTATTGTTTTGAAATTTCCATAAATGTTACAACCTTTACCTTATTATAACTTTTATTACTTAAACAAAACTTTCCACGAAAAAAATTCTACTTTAACAAGAGTCTAGAACACAAAAAAAACAGCCAAATCGTTTGGCTGTTTTCTGGTTGCAATCTTTTCCGAAAGCATTATTTTTGAATCTGCACAAGGCAAATAAATAAAGGAATTAGGAAGCTTTACAACCTTTTTCACTCAAATGATTATTTAAGTGTGATTGAAGCACCAGCTTCTTCCAATTTAGCTTTGATTTCTTCAGCTTCTGAAGTTGCAACGCCTTCTTTGATAACTGTTGGTGCGCCATCAACGAGTTCTTTAGCTTCTTTCAAGCCAAGACCAGTGATTTCACGAACAGCTTTGATTGTAGCAACTTTTTTGTCGCCAGCTGCTGTCAATTCAACGTCGAATGAATCTTTAGCTGCTGCTGCTTCACCGCCAGCTGCTGCTACTGCTACAGGTGCTGCTGCAGTTACGTCAAATTTTTCTTCGATTGCTTTTACGAGCTCAGAAAGTTCGAGGATTGTTGCTGTTTCAAGTTCAGCAACGATGTTTTCAATGTTCAATGCCATTTTGATTCTCCTAGTAAATTTTAGTTTGTTGCGTAAATCCGCCGATATAAAATTTGCTTACTGTAATTCCTGATGGAATTAAGCAGCTGATTCTTCTTTTTCTGCAACAGCTTTGACTGCGAGAGCCACGTTGCGGACAGGTGCTTGAAGCACTGAAAGAAGCATAGAAAGAAGACCGTCGCGGTTTGGAAGAGATGCAATAGCTGCAATTTCTTCTTTGCTTGAAACTTTTCCTTCGATGACACCAGCTTTAATTTCAAGTTTGTCTGCTGTTTTAGCAAACTCGCTCAAGATTTTAGCAGGTGCAATAGCATCTTCGTTTGAGATAGCTACTACTGATGGGCCTACGAAGCTGTCGTTCAATTCTCCGAGTCCAGCTTTTTCAGCTGCACGACGCAAGATTGAGTTTTTAACAACTTTGAATTCCACACCAGCTTCACGCAACTCTTTACGAAGTTGAGTGTCTTGTTCTACAGTTAAACCACGTGAGCTTGCAACAACGATAGATGTCGCAGCTTCGAATTTTTCTGCAAATACGTCAACCAACTCAGCTTTCTTAGCAATAGTTGCTTCGCTTACTTTGTAATCGCTCATTTGTTTACCTCCATTTTATTTTGTTCGTAGAAATTTTTACAAATAAAAATCCCCACGACCAAAAGACATAGAGAGTTCAATCATTGTTTAAAATGTTTGTCCTCGGTTGGATGCTTATGACTAATGTCCCCAACTGTCTTCGGTCAGTCCTTTTCAGAACTTCTCTTAGTATATCAGATATTTTTTTAAAATGCAAGAGTAAAACAAAAATTTTTTTTAAATATTTATTTCAAAGAGAAATCTTCTTAAGCAAAAATAAAAAAAGGAAGTGACTTCCTTTTTTTATTTAGGCATTAAGAAATTTAATTGCTTTTGAACCGCGCAAAGCCCAGTATAAAGCTGCAAAGCTGGCAGCATAGATGAGACCTTCTAAGAGGTTAAAGATGATAACAGCAACGATATAAGCTGAAATCCCTCCTGGGAACATTGTAGCGATGTCAAAGTTTGCAAATGCTGAGTAAAGCGGGATAGCATATACGTAATTCAACACAACCATTACAGCGGTCAAAGCAAGGGTGCCAAAAATGGCGGCCATAATATAGTTACGCAGACTAAACTGATGACGTAAAAAGAACCAGAGGACGAGAACAAATACGGTTACAGCAACAATGTTCATTGGTAAGCCGATATAAGTATTTACCCCTTCGCTGTTTAGCAAGAGCCAAAGAAACGAGCGGATCACTAAGATTGCAAAAGCGCTACTCAAACCAAGCATAAATAGACCAATTAAAATAGGTAAGATTGTAAAATCAATCTTTAAGAAGCTTGCACTAGGAACCAAAGGAAATTGGAACATTGGATAAGACAGTACGAATGAAATAGCACTGAGCATTGCGACAAGTGTGAGTCTACGTGTTTTTGAATTTGACACGAAAAAACCTCCAAAATAGAAAATAGTATTTCTTCATTTTGAAGGGAGTATTTGAATATTTGTGAAAAACTGACGCAACCCAAAAAGAGCTGGTCATATTCCTTATTCTTCTCCCATCCAGACTTTACTGTCGGTTGTGGAATTTCACCACATCAAGCTTTTCAGCTTCGCGGACTTTAACCGCCGGTCCCGAATTTCACGGTGCCCTGAAGATAAGTATATTATATCACAAAAAATATTAATTTGTGATTTTTGAACTGTTTTTTGTGAGGTAATTTTGATTCATTACTCTTGTTATTTTTTCACTACTCAATTTCTATTTCTCGGCTTCTTTCTTTTATTCCTCCGAAATTCCATTAAATCATAGATAAAGGACCTGTGATCACTTGCTAATGCGTATTCCTCTAATAGATTGACGGTTTGCCTTAGTTTTTTCGCCTCACTCAACTCAATCCGTCCTGTATGTTCATAGTCAAAAATGACCTTGCGCTCGAGATAATAAGCTTCCATCAACTCTTCGATATTAGTCAATTCAGTTGCGACGCGGAAACCATTCACATAGTTCCAATTTCCTTGCGCGATATGTTCTGCTAAGCGTAGACGTTCTGACTGTAAGAAGTCAACGAGTTGTGCATCATATACACTTCCTAGATTTTCTAATGTTTCCAGAACCAGCTCGGTATTGTCAAGGTAGAGATTTGTTATTTCCCGGCGTGTTTCTTCCATATCCTCAGCATTTTGCTGTGTTATTTTAAAGTCCAGTCTTAAAAACCTGGTTCTTAAAACTCTCAAAGCTCTTACCAAAACGACTTGGGTAAATTGTAAACTAGAAACAAGGTCGTGCGCCAAGTTTTGCTCTAGAGTCCGAATATAACGATGATAAGCACGGTAGGTACGCATCGAGATGTGATTCTTTTCTAAAGCGCCTTCCAAACCTTCGATTTCCACTCGGATAATCAAAAGTTGTAAAGTATTAAAGTTTGCTGAAATACCCGCACTTTCTTGCTCCACAATAAGCTTTTGAATACGGTTTTGATAGTCGGCAATAACAAGATGATAACCGTTTTGAGCTTTTTCCGTTATTCTTTCTCGGAGTTCTTGAACCACATCACCTAAAATAGCAATGACAGTGAGATTATTAACAGAAGTCTTCTTCTCAACTGCAAAATAAGGCAATGCAATCAGACTCACCAAGAAGCTCAAACCTGTCACTGAGGTACAAAAGAAGATGAGCAAATTAGCTGTATTTCCTGCAAGTTCTGGTAAAAGTAAGATAGTCGCAATAGAAACTGTCCCTTTTGTCCCAGAAAAGGTCAAAAGCAAAAGTTCGCTCCAATAAGAAGTAAACACTTCTGCTTTATTCTTGGTTGCAAAAAGATAATAAAAAAACAATATCAAGAACCGAAGAGCAAAAAGAGCCAACGTTAAAAGTAAAACAACAAAAATCAACCAGAAAACAGAGTAAGTTCGATTAAAGAGAAAAGGAAAAACCAGACTATGTAGTTCAATGCCAAGAAAAATAAAGACACTCGAATTAAGCATAAAGACGATTGTTTCCCAGACACTGTTTTTTACACGTGTGACCTGTGCATCAAAAACAGTCGTTGGTCTCAAACCATTGGACTGAAGAATACCTGCGACTACAACGGCGATAATACCCGAGACGTCCAGTACTTCTGCTAATGCAAAAGCAGCAAGTGGCACAACAAATTCCAACATTAAATAACCGCTGACATCCTGTGCATCCACATCTTCAAGTGCTTGTAAAATTTTATTTTTTAATATGGAAAGTCCAATACCAATAGCAAAGCCACCTATAATCGAAAGCAACAAGTTCATCGTCGCCTGTGGCAATGAAAAACTTCCTGTCACAAGGGCTAAAACGGCTATCTGAAAGGAGACAATACCTGAAGCATCATTGAATAAACCTTCTCCCTGGAGGATGTTCATGACGCGTTGGGGAAACATAAAACGGGTTGAAAGTGTACCTACTGCAATAGCATCTGTTGGTGCTAAAGCAGCTCCTAAAGCCAAACAAGCAGCCAGAGGTATGCCCATATAAAACAAATGAAGAATCCCACCCAACCCAAGAGCCGTTACAAAAACTAAAGGAAATATAAGTACTAAGATCAAGTGACGATGTTTAACGATACGTTTGACTTCTGCTTCTTCACTTTCTCGAAATAAAAGAGGCGCAATAATAAAGCCTAGGAAAAACTCTGGATCCACATGAAGAAATTCTGAAATACCCCCAAAACCAAAAAGAATCCCTATTAAAACCTGTACCAAGGGTAAGGCTAACTTAGGGAAAATTTTATTGATAACATTTGAAAAGACCAATGCGAGGAGGAAAATGATCACGTGGATAATAGACTGTAGCATAAAATTCCTTTAAATATCGTTTCTAAAACGTCTTTGTTTTTCTTGAATTTTTTTGTCCAGTTTTGAACAGTCTTTATTATTCATGCGTAGACGGCAACGCTTAAACTCTAACTCTGCTAACTGACGTTTAATTTTTTCACGTTTTGCTCCGTTAAACTCGTCTTTTTTCACATATTCTAATTTTTGAAGCATTAACTGCTTTTTAGCACCCAGGGCTTCGAGATTATGTTCCAAATCTTCACGGGAAATATTGCTGGTTTCGTCTTGGAGAGTACTTTCCAAAATTTCTTTTTTTCGATTAATTTCGGACAGGTGTTCTTCAATTTTTTTAATTTTATCTTCTTTGGATAAACTCATGAAAGCATTAATCTCTTGAGATTCCTTATCTTCATTACCACCTTCAAGATAAGTCTTTCGAAGCTGTTTTAAGCGCTCTTCAAAAGTCAGTTCATTCATTTTTGTACTCTTCCTTTTTTCACTTATTATCCTTGAGATAATAGATATTTTACGTCAAAACGTTTTTCTAAAACTATTCTACTCTTTTTTGTAAATAATGCAACTTTCAAGTACTTATGAGAGTGAAAAATAAAGCACTACTTCTCAGAGTGTGGTTTATCGATAAAATAGCCTTGTCTGTTGTCTATTTTTAGCTTGTTTGCTAAATCTAGACCTTCGACATCTTCGACTTCTGTAATATCAATATTTTTATTTTTACTTCGAATCAAGCGTACCCAGTCACCAATATTTAAATCAAACCATTCTGAATCATTTTTCTTTTGAAACTTAGACAGTGGAATTTTTACGCCATATATATCGTTCAATAACCATTTGATTTTCTTATAGTACTTTTTAGTCGGTTCTATCTTTTCTAAGATCACATGAACGTTTATTTCTCTACTGATTTTCAGATTTTTCTTGATTCTTGACTTCATGATAAAGCCTACTCTATCTGTCAACTCTACGTTAAACTCAATACGTGGCTCCATCGGATAAGCTTCTCCTTTGACCCATCTGATAAAGTATTCATAACGTGGATCAGCCAACTGGTTTAAACTGATGTTAATGGCTATAAAATCAGAAGGATGATTGATTTTAACAAAGCTTTTGTTGAGTAAATGAATCACTTCGCGTAGGGTAAATTTATCGATATCTTCTGGAAAAATCCACTCTTGTTTATCCTCATCAAATTTACGTAACAAGGCTTCTAAACCCGATTTTTCTCCATTGTTGTCAACAATTGTCTGAAAGAAAAATGTGTAATTATCAACATTTTTCATCGTCTTCGGGTATATTGCATTTTGTCTTTTGGCCCAAGAATAGCTAATTACGATTCCGAGTAAACACAAAAGAATAAAAATTATGGTACCAATAAACAACAAGTCTATTAACATGTCTCATCCTTTCTTCAGGCTCTTTCTGGTCGGACTGACCCAAGCTCCGGAATGATCACTTTCCCCAAAGCAGGCCTTCATGGCTGGTATAAAAGTAGTTACAATCGTTAAGGGATTTACTATCCAAAAGAATAGCATGTAGAGAGGAGCAAAAATAAAGTACTTAAACTTCTCCCCTTTACTGTCCAAAATCAAGGCAGCCAGCAATTGCAAAGTTCCTGCTATAAGTTCAAAAGTCACAAATATAAAGGACATAGCAATTCCATGTCGAATAAATTCATAATTACCTGTGAACAAAGCATACAGCATTGTTATTGCAAAGATGATGGTAGTGATAAAGAAGAAAAAGGACCAGATGATTGAAAAGGTTGTGTCTAAAAACATGGACAGCACATAGCGATATTTGATGGGATGGAGAATAAACTTAAAAGAATTTGTAAACCATACCTCGGTACCCCCTTGAGCCCAACGTTTTCTTTGTTTATAGAGTTGAGATAGGGTTTCTGGTACGTTCATATGAAAGATAATGTCTGGTGCAAACCGAGGCGTTACTCCATACATTAGATGATCCCATGCAATACTTATATCTTCCGTGCTACGATCCTGTCTAAACCCACCCACGTCAATAAGAAACTGTTTCTTATACATGGTATTTGCTCCACTGTATGAATACATCGAATCATTAATCGCAGTCTGACTTCGCTTAATCACCCCAACAATACTAGAAAATTCAACCGTTTGAGATTTCCCCAATATTGTCGTTCTATTTTGAACATCCATATTTGCTGTCACTGCTGCAGTGTTAACATCTTCTTCACTGATAAAATAATTCATATATTTCATCAGGGCATCTTTTTCAGGAATAGTATCGGCATCATTACTTAAAATGTATTCACCCTTAGCAAAGTAAGTTCCAATATTAAAGCCATGTGCTTTACCTTGATTTTTCAAAATATTGATGACACGTAGTTTATCATATTTGGCTTGTAATTCAAGAAGAATAGGCAACGTTTTATCTGTACTTCCGTCATTAATCACTAAGATTTCATAGTTACTATAATTTAGCATTGTCGCTAAATATTCAATCGTTTCTTCGATCATGATTTCTTCATTATGAGCAGGAATCATAATCGTAATCATCGGCTGTTCATCTGGTGATAGCTCGATAAAATTTGTTTCTTTTCTACTTTTTTTTAAAAAACGGTAGCTCAGAGATCCAAAAAACCAAAATAAAGCTCCGATAACTGGATACAAACATAAAATTAATAAACATACTGCTATAAAGGTTTGTAGTCCACTGCCTCCTGCAAAGGTCTGTCCAAAAACATCAAATATCATAAGTATGCACCTCATCCTTATCTAAGGCTTTCGAAAGCTCATCATTTGCTAAATTTTTTTCAGGTAATACTTCGAAATATTTTACATTGTGTCGGAAATCTTTTTCACCAAAACGCTCCGCCATAAAATTTTCTCCTTTTTTTCTCCGTTCAATACTGGAAACAGAGTCAAAAGTTGGCCATTTTTCAATAACAGACTCCCGGCGATTATTTTGAATTATTGTCATACTGGTCGCATAGGTGAAAGTAATAATCACACAAAAAGCCAGTATGATATATAAAAATTTAATTTCTAAGATTCCTTCGGAATAATTCCAAAATTCTATCCCATGCTTGCCTTTGGATACATGATATACAAAGGCTTCAATAGTGATAAAGGTGGGAACAATGAAACAAATCCACCCTATTAAGGCGACGAAGAGCTGTTTTATTTTTAAAAACCAATTTCCTTTTTCAAAAAACAGGTCAGAATAACTGTAATTTTCTTCCTGTTTTTCTTTACTGTTTACCTTTTCCATATTCATATTTTATATTCCTTTGGCATAAAACTTTACTTGTTACCGCTACGATATTATTAGGTTAATGAAAGATTATAATAAAGCGCTAGAAAAATCAATTTTATTGTTTCTTAATTGTAATAGACTTGATTTTTTCCTCTCGTTTTAGCTGTGTATAAATTTTTATCTACAGCATAAATGGCTTGCTCTTGAGTGACACCATTTTTGATTTCTGCCACGCCAACTGAAATGGAAACATTAATATGATAGGGCTCATTATAGAATTTAAATGCAGAGATTTGCTTAACTATGTTGCTCATGATATCTCTCACTTATTCACCACTACGATTTCTAAAGATTAAAAAGAATTCATCTCCACCATAGCGAAAAAGTTGACCATTCTCTTCTTCCTCTCTCAGATACTTCTCTGTAATATAACAAATCTCTTTTAAGATATAATCTCCCGAGTTATGACCATAACTATCATTGATACGCTTGAAAGAGTCCACATCGAAAAATACTAATGAAAATTTCGAAATGATGGGGCTCTCAATTATTTCATTCATTGTTTCTTCAAATTTTCTTCTATTATATACATTTGTTAACGTATCAATATATGTAAATTTTTTGTATTGTGAATATTCCTCTACAATCGAAGAAATTACAGAAAAAATAAATTTGGAAACAATCAAGATAATGAATGTTTTACAAGCAACACCTATGGAATAGCCCACACTAAATGGAAAGAGGGACAAGGATAGAAGTTGTACCGACACAACCATACCTAAACTTATCAATATAACATTCGTATAACTCTGCATCATTGCGACTTGGTTTTTGGAGATAACATACAGTATAAACCAGAAGAGTGCAAAAGAAGCCCCAACTAATAGCGTAGATTTTAAATGGAAACCATAGCTATAAACATAGCACGCATAAAAAATGATAAAGGACGGTATTACTGCATACTCAATATTTTCATAATAGGAGACAATAAAGTAATCCACCACTATAGCAATAAAAATGAGAGAAATATCACTTAACAAATAGCCATGAGGAGAGCCTTGGTCTATCTCTAAAAATAATAATTTTAAAAGTAAAATCCAGGCCGTAAAATTACTAGAATATAGGAAAAATGCCGCATATCTGTTCTTGATTAAACTATTTCCATGGATAATATTTTTAGTGATAAATATACCACCTAATATAGTTGGCACTAAAAATAATTTCACGAAAAAATTATTTCCTATTACTTCATATATGAAATTCATTGTCTACACTCCTGTCGTCCTTAGAATTTGTGAGTTAAATCCTAAAAGTAAGTTTGACACATTCACCTCTAGAGTCAAATTTGGCCAAACTGTATTTCATCGTCTTAAGAAAAGTCCGCGAGCAAGCCGAACTTCTATTTCATAAGCAGACATTAAAAACAGGTACTCTATAAACTGTACCTGCCGAGCTCATAAACTGTTATTATAAAACTTATGGGAGTCCGCTTAGCTATTTCGATATATTAATAATTTGTTTTATCATTTTATATTTTTCAAATAAAAAATGATTTTGTGAGAATAAATTTCCGGTCCCAAGTAAATCTCATGTTAGAATACACTTATAATGTTTATTTTGATTTTGGGAAGAGTTAAATGTTGACTTGATTTAAATATTCTCTTTTTTTAATTATAATATATTATAGTATAACAAAAAAGGCGTCTTTTGATGTCGTTGCATAAATGCAACTAAAAAAATTATCGTTACACTTTTGAGGACAGAACGGCATTTCATTTCTTTTTCTGTTAGTATGTTTTGGGCTGCCCCAAAAAATGACTGGAGATTTTATGGCATATAAAAAATTTGGATATGTTTTTCGGCAAATACGAGAACAGAAACATCTCTCCTTATCCGATTTTTCTTCTATTGGTATATCTAAAGCAACGCTTTCTCGATTTGAACGTGCAGAAACAATGATGAGTTTTGAGAAAGTTGTGCAAGCCTTACAACTTATGGGAATAAGTCTTGAAGAATATGAGTATCTTTTAAACGACTACGCACCAAATGAATCGGAAGCGTTTATGGGAGAGATTGAACACGCGACAAATAAAAATGATAAAGACGAACTTAACAAGCTCTATACAATAGCACTTGAAGCTGGCTATCCCTATATTGCCCTTGCTGCGAAAGCTTCTGCTACACGCTTAGGGTCTGAAGATGTTGATACCATCACAGACTACCTCTATGAGGTCAAAGCGTGGAGTCATATTGAACTGTATATTTTTTACTTTACGATGAGCGATTTAAGTATGAGAGATATACTGTATATTTTAGATCTTTTTTTATTGGAAAAGAATCATAAGATCTTTAACTCTCGCAAATATCGGGCCATTCTAGTGCAGGCGTGTTGCCGTGCGGTAGCTATCCTCGCAAATCGAGGCTACAAAGAGTACAGTGAGCATATTCTTAATCGCGTAGATACTTTGAATCTTGTAAACTCCATGTTTCTACGTAATCTTCTCAACCTCTCCAGAGGCTTCTGGATACATCGTTTTAAAAATAAAACCGAAGGGGATATTATGATGCATCAAGCACTAGATATCTTCCACGCGATTAGTACGGTAGAGATTGCAGGATACTACCAAAGACAGTACGATACTTACGCTAAAAGACAAAATTGTGAAACTACAAAATAACAAACAAAAACCTAGTTTTCCATAAACTAGGTTTTTATATTATTCAACACTTTGAACAGCTGAAGAAATATCTGTCTTTCCTGTTACGATCTCAAATTCTTTTCCGATGGTAGCATTATTCTCTAGAGTTTCAAGGATGACTTTTGCTACATCTTCTCGGGGGATACTCCCTGCTTCTACTTGAGATCCCAGATCGATTTTACCGATGGCTGGGTCATTTGTAAGCATACCGGGATGAATGATAGTCCAGTCTAGCTCCGTTCTTGATTTTAACCACTCATCCGCATAGTTTTTAGCAATCGTATAAATTTTCAAAGAAGAATCTTCCTTGATCTGACGACTGATTTCTTCTCGTCCTACTCGGAAAGTACTTACCATGACAAAACGCTTAACTTTGGCTTGCTCTGCTGCAGTCATAATTTTTACTGCTCCATCTAAGTCGATCATCACCGTTTTATCTAAACCTGCGCCACCTGCTCCTGCACTAAATACCACAGCATCAACATCAGCCATAGCAGCAGCAAACTCTTCGATACTGTTGTTTACAATATCCAAAAGAGTTGTTTCAATGCCAAGCTTGTCAAAGAAGGCTTTTTGCTCTTCTTTACGAATCACTGCTTTTTCTTGAATTTCAGGATAATCTTTTAAGGTTTCAGCTAAATGCTTAGCTACTTTACCATTTGCTCCTACAACAAGTACTTTCATATCTGACCTTCTTTCTTACTTTAAGCACCCCATATAGAGTATGCCTTCTCCTTCTTATTCTATACCATAATCTAAAATGTTTCAAAAAAAGCAACTTTGAAAATAAGAGATGAGAAAAACCTATCCGTTTTCTTTGATAGGTTTTTCTGAGTGGTTTTTAGTTTTGGGATTGGTTTATTATGAGAGCTGGTCGGACACCCCCTGTGGGACTGCTAATCGTACGAGCAACATTACCACCCAAGTTGCCTTCTATAAACACAATCCAAGCATCCGCGCTAGTAGGAGCGGGGGTACGTAGCCACCACCAACCGAGAGCAGTAGAGCCTCGTTGTGCATGGTTCGGGAAAGCTAAACCTTCCCCAGACAATTTAGTCACATCCGCAAGTGAAAGCGCAAAGGCTCGGGCTGTTCCTTCAGGATCCACTTGCGTAATATCATACGCAACTTGACCTGTTAAGTTGTTAGGTATCCATCTGTTACCACCTGTGTAGGAAACAGCTCCATCCGCAATTTCACCTGTCGTAAAGCTATTGGCGACAGGCTGAACCATAGTTTGGACGGCGCTATCAAGATTGGCATACCAAGAAGTGAGGGATGCTTCTTGACCATTCCAAGTTACATTACGAATGGCATTGTTGCGAATGATTAGATGATTGCCATTGCCCATGTTTTCAAGATACCGGTACTGTTGTCCAGCCATGGTAAAGATACGGCCAGGGTACATCATGCGGAAGACAAAGTCGGAGGGGGGAGAGTCCACATCGGCACCGGGGTTGACCCCGCCCATAGCATTATTTCGAATGCCTGTGAGGAAGTCCGCTAAGCGGGCGTCACCCCCAGGCAGGAACTCATCACTCTCCGCAGGAGCTATGAAGTCACTCTCTACATGGATTCCGTAATAGTAATGACCATTGACAACAGTTTCCTTGATCGCATCGGTCATCTTGGCAGCATCCAGCAGATAAGAAGTTGTTTCTTTTGGCTCAAGGAGCGAGGCCCAGTAGGCCCAGCCAGTCTGATGGTCCACCACCCAGAAGTCGCCGATTTGTTGGCGCGGGGGGAGCGAGGCCCACTGTTCGATCGTCATCGGGGCACGCTCCTGTTGGAGGTTTTGTTCAGCTTCATTGGTAAGTGAAGCGCCGGGCCATGGAAGTGTCGCATCGTTCGTATACACATCACCTTCTGACCAGTAGTCATCCGTCCCATCTCCGGGATGCGTGGCTCCATCTGTGACACCGTCTGTCGCACCGCTTCCTGCGATATAGTCACGGGCATGTCCTGCGGCTGCAGTCATCTGATTTGTATTTTCATGGTTGAAGGTTGGCATATACCAAGGGGCATCTCTGCCTGCTCGGCTCCAGCCAAAAGTCAGGCGGGCGTATCGGTCAAAAGCATTGGACGGGTCGGTATTGAGTCGGTCATTGATATTGGTGGGGCTTGGCATCCATGTGGTCCAAGAGTCAAGGTTGTCCCGTTCGGTGCCAGCGACCAGTGGGGTCCAGGTGTCTTCTCCTCTTTTCCGTGTTTCTAAAAACTCCGACAAGCGTATACGTAACATGATGGGCTCTTCGTCGTCATAGTTTTCGGCAAAGACATCCTTGTTTTCGGTCTCACGGTTATAGTAGTCGTGCATCCGCCCGCCAACTGGGGTTTCAACTTCGTTTTCGCGGTCATTGATGGCCCGCTGGTTAAAGGCGGTAAAGGCATAACTTCCTCCGATGAGGAGCAGTAAGAGTGAGAGGAGGACAAGGTTACGCAATCGCCGGCTCTCTTTTTTTGTTGGTGTCATAGGCATACCTCTTCTTTTACTTCTTTTTTATCTTGATTCATAACTTTTTCTCTATAGGCCTCATCCTTAAGGAAAACGACACGAAAAAACCGCTCTAGGGATCCAGAGCGTTGTGGGACACGCAAAAAGAGGCAGTTTTCTACCTGTGCTGTGCTGTGCTGTGCTGTGCTGTGCTGTGCTGTGCTGACCAATTATACGGCATCACGTTTACCTCATCAAATAATTTAAAATGATATAAGAACATCTCTCATAATATTTTAACATTTATCTTTTTGATGACAAAATGATTTCCGTGTATTTCCTATATTGCTATTTTATATTGGTAGTTTAACTGTTTTCATTTCTTCAAAGAAGAGCCATTCCTTCTTTATAATATAAAAAAGCCTATCAATCGAGACAGGAACTGTTCAAATTGATAAGCTTCTTTTTTTATAATGAATCACCGTTCCAGATGGAGTTCTTAACGATGACATAGTCTACTTTACGCAGAGCGTTGAGATCACGACCACCTGCATAAGAGATAGAGCTTTGGAGATCTTCTTGCATCTCTTGAAGTGTATCTTTTAAGGCACCTTTATGAGGGAGGAGAATTTTTTTACCTTCCACATTTTTGTGCTCACCTTTTTGGTATTCACTTGCTGAGCCAAAATATTCTTTAAAGAGTTTGCCATCTTGCTCAATAGTTTGACCTGGTGATTCTTCATGCGCAGCAAAGAGTGAACCAACCATAACCATGCTTGCCCCAAAGCGAACAGACTTAGCGATATCTCCATGTGTACGGATTCCGCCGTCAGCGATGATTGGCTTGCTTGCTGCTTTCGCACACCAACGGAGTGCAGCGAGCTGCCAGCCCCCTGTACCAAATCCTGTTTTAACCTTGGTGATACAAACTTTACCTGGGCCAATCCCTACTTTAGTGGCATCTGCACCAGCGTTTTCTAGTTCACGCACAGCTTCAGGTGTGCCCACGTTACCCGCGATAACAAATACTTGCGGCATCAGACGTTTGATAAGTTGAAGCATTTCAATAACAGAGTTAGCGTGACCATGTGCAATATCAATAGTAATATAATCTGGGATAGTCGCAGTTTCAGCTAATTCACGGACGAACTGACGTTCGTTATCTTTAACACCTACAGAAATGGATGCAATCAAGCCTTGTGCGTGCATTTTTTCGATGAAAGCTTTACGTGTGTGCTCTTCAAAACGATGCATGATGTAGAAATAACCTTCTTTGGCTAACATTTCAGCAATCTTTTCATCAATAATTGTCTGCATGTTGGCAGGAACAACAGGGAGTTTAAAAGTATGTTCCCCTAGTTTCACCGATGTATCGGCTTCACTACGGCTATTAATAATACATTTATTAGGGATAAGTTGGATATCTTCGTAATCAAAAACGGGAACCATTGTGTTCATAAGTAGTGCCTCTTTATTCTTTAGTTATTACAGAATACCGACCGAGTTTTCCTAAGGATAACCTCGCTAGTTTGGCGATAATAATCTCTGCAACCAAACCTTCCTTATACATTTTATCGCATATCTTACTAAATGGAAGAAAAAAAAACTGATTACACATCAGTTTTACTCTTCAATGTTCGGATTTACCGATAAATTTAGTTTGCATCCTTTTATTTCCCATCCAGTAGAGCAAAAAGAAGATAAGCTCAAAGACTACTAAGAAGATGATGAAAGTAACCATAAAATAATTTTCTGTTAAAACATTGATGATCGGGTCTGTATCTGGATTAAACAGCCATGTATCATCGCGGAAAAAGATTTGATGAAAATAAATGAAGAAATTATCAAAACCAATTAAGGCTGCCACTAAACCGATAAATAAAGGAGTTCCCATCACGAAGCGGAGTCCGTTATGATAAACAATCGCCAAGTGTTCTTTAAGAAAGAGGATAAGACCTGGACTAAGAAGAATCATCAGTCCTATGGCAAAGAGAAAAAGCCTTTTGACATCGCTAAAATGCTTTAAAGCCTCAGGAGAGGAAGGAAAATCAGGCATGTGTAAACTACTAACAAAAGGATTGACCAAATAAGCCATAAGAACATTAAAATTATGTCTTAAAGTTTCTGCTGGAAGACCTGAAACATTCGTCAAATTTTCCAGATGAATATCTGCATAAAAAAGAGGAACAGCTAGAAGTAAGGTTAAACAGACTGCTGTAGCTGTCCCCCATAAAATAAGACTGGTAAAAATCAGGCGATCTCGCATATTAAACTTCCCAGTGCTCTAAACTTGAAACAACATGTGTCGGAGGAATCGGCAAACCTGGCACTTCTTCTGCTTTAGTAAAGCCTGTAGTCACTAACAAACTGTCGATACCGTTATCAATCCCCGTGCGGATATCTGTCAGGTAGTTATCGCCTACCATCAACAGATCTTCCTTAGCAATGCCCATTTTTTCGACTGCTTTATCAGCAATAATGGCTTCTGGTTTTCCGATATAAGTTGGCTTCACGCGCGTCGCTGCTTCAATCATTTTCACAAGAGAACCTGCGCCTGGCAAAAGGCCACGTTCACTTGGAAGGTTTAAATCTGGATTGGTTCCAATAAACTTCGCCCCTCTATGGATTGCAAGCGTTGCTAAGGCAATCATTTCATATGTCAAATCAGAGTCTAAAGCAACAACAACATAGGCTGGATTTTCACGCTCTTTTTTATATCCTGCTTCATAGATTGCTTCTTTCAAGCCATCTTCACCAATGATATAAACTGTCTTATCCAAACCTAAATCATTCATATAGTCAACCGTAGCTGCACTGGCTGTGTAGATGGTTTCCAACGGTGTTTCAATATTAAACTGTGTAGCCAAACGCTTTTGGACTACACGTGGTGTTTTTGTTGTGTTATTTGTCAAAAACAAATAAGGAACTTTGGCTTTCTGTAAACGATGAATAAAATCTTCCCCTGCAGGAATGCGATGATTCCCCATGTAGATCGTTCCATCTAAGTCGATAAGGTAGCCTTTATATTGCTTATAATCTTTTCTCATTTTTTCTTTAATTCTCCTCGATTATTTCTGACCATTCAATTTCAATGTTAGCATTATCAACACCATCTTTCCTAATGATATGGCAGGTAGTGTCACCTTTAAATTCGAAGACAGGGTGAATAAATTCATGATTTCCATAAAGGAGCTCATGGTTATAGCGGATATATACTTTCTTTGGCTCATATTTTAAGCGGAAATCATAGTCCAATTGATCAACGGCCCAATCAAAGTATTTAGCATTATTAACGTGCCCATTCATATCTAAATCCGAAAAACGAATAGGGAAAGGCAGGTTGCATTTGACATCATCCGACAGCGTCAAATACTTATGAGGACGAACAATCTTGCTTACCTTGGGTGCTTCATAAGGAGCAACAATCTCTTCTACAACACGTTCTACTTTTCTCGTATCCTTGTTCATAAGAACCCATGTCGAACTGATTTTGACCAAGGTTTCCCCAGATTCATTTTTAAAAATAAAGTCACGATAACAGAAAAATTTATTATAGGACGTTGCTTCTGTTTCAATCGTAATAACGTCGTTAAATTCTGGAAGACTGTAAAGTTGAACTTCGTGTTCGATAACGGCCCAAAACAGATTAAAATTATCAGAAATCCATGTATCACTTCGATCCAGTGTATAGGATTGCTCTCCAGATATCTGAAGTGCTATGGCGAGGATATCAGATATTCTCATCTTTCCTCGAGTATCGCTCTCATAAAAAGAGACTTTATGTGTTTGACTATATTTTATTCCCATTCTCTTATTTTAGCAAAATCAGGCATAAAAAGCTGGAGTAAGAATGAACTTCGGAGATGAATAATGGGAAATATATGGTTTTTCAGTATGAAAAAAATCCAAGACAATTCTTGGACTCTTTTATATTTTCTCAACTTTGATACCTAGAGTCTCAATAAGTTCTTCCTCATAGGCGTTTTTAGCATGATATTCATTAATGTATTTGATATGTTTCACTCCCGATGCTAATACCAGCTTCAGGCAAGCGATACAAGGAAAGAGCGTGGTATAGAGAATCGCACCCTCTGGTGAGACACCATGTTTTGCTGCTTGAGCAATGGCATTTTGCTCGGCATGAACAGTCGCAATGCAATGTCCGTCCTTATCTTCCAAACAACCAACGTCTGTACAGTGTGGCATAAGGGCAACTGAGCCATTGTATCCTGTGGAGAGGATTTGTCCATCAGCAGTGACCAAGAGGGCGCCTACTTGAGCGTGCGTGCAGGTAGAGCGCTTCGCAACAACTTCAACAATTTCTTTGAAGTATTCTTCTTTACTTGGCCGTTTAAAATTTTCAATCATTTTATCCCTTTCCACATTTGCAGTTATTACACTGACAGTTTTTATTTCTTATCTCTTGAAAGCTTACCCCTGTGATTTCCGTCAAATCTTCCATATCAGGGTAATCGCCGATAAGCATGATTTCCCCATCGACAAGGGTCAAAGGCAAGGCACTTTCCATTTTTTTCATGGCCTCACTGATAATGGGATGATTTGCGAATAATTCAGGCGATTCTTTCAAGTTATAACGCGCTGTTTGCAATTGCGCATCTTCTTCCTCATCACCAAAAGCTGCAAAAACTTGTGCAATAGCAGCTGTTCCGCCATCTGGATATTCCTCAAATATTTCAAGTCTCATGACTTCCCCAACTCTAACAGATATTTTTTAATATTATATCATAAGCAAACTACAAAATCATCTGAATTTTTCTATGAAGCTTTACAACAGCTCTAAAAAAGTCTATCTAAGATAGACTTTTACTTATTTTCATTCAGAGTCCCATCACTTTGCTATAAAGACCATAAGCTCCATCAAGATTTTGGACTTTGTAGCCTTCTTGTTTCAAGATGCGTTCTGCTGTATACGAACGAAGTCCTGACTGGCAGCTTACAATGTATTCTTGGCTTTTATCTAGTTTGTCAAGATTTTGTCTTAAGTCATTCAAGGGAATATTTAGAGCATTTTCAAAGCCTCCTCGGGCAACTTCGCTTTCTTGGCGCACGTCTAATAAAATTTTTCCTTTAGCACGTTCTGCCTCAAGCTGGTGCCATTGGATATTGTCCGATAAGCCCATGGCAATATTCATCGCTGCATAGCCTATCATATTCACTGGGTCTTTAGCAGAACCAAAGGGTGGTGCATAAGTTAATTCAAGCTCTGGAAGATCAAAAATAGTCATACCTGCTTTAAGTGCTGTTGCTAAAACATCAATACGTTTGTCCACACCTTTTTGACCCAAAGCGGAAGCTCCATAGATTTGTCCACTTTCTGGATTAAAAATGAGCTTAAGGAGGATGGAGCTTGCGCCTGGATAATACCCTGCATGGTCACTAGCTGTAATATGGACGACTTTGTGTTTTAAATTTAAAGTTTGAGCTTGCTTTTCCGAGATTCCTGTAGAGGCTGCCGTCAAGTTAAAAGCTCTCACAATAGCCGTTCCAATACTTCCTTTGTTTGTTACAGGAAGACCTGATATAATGTCCGCCACTTGGCGGCCCTGACGATTTGCGGGACTGGCTAAGGAAATCAAGGCATCTTGATCTGTGACTTGATTTTTTACAAGAATCGCATCACCCACAGCATAAATATCCGACACCGAAGTTTGATAATGCTCGTCTACTAAAATAGCACCGCGCATACCAAGCTCAATCCCAGCATCAGCTGCAAGTTTAGACTCCACTTGAATGCCTACTGAAAGAATAACTAAGTCAGTTTTTAATATATCACCATTTTCGAGAAGTACTGTCTTTCCTTGGTCTTGAAATTCTACTACAGATAGGCCAGTCAGAACTTTCAAGCCATTTCGTTCAAGCTCCTCTTCGATATGAACAGCCATCTCCTGATCAAGTGTAGGTAGTACATGATTGGCTTTTTCGACAATCGTTACATCCAAGCCTAATTTCCTTAGGTTTTCAGCCATTTCCAAACCAATGAAACCAGCACCTACTATCAAGGCCTGCTTACGATGTTCGAGCTCCATGTATCCAGTGATTTGGTCCAAGTCAGGAATATTGCGTAAGCTGAAGATATTGTTGGCTTCTCTTATACCTTTAATGTTAGGGATAAACGGGCTGGCACCAGGCGAGAGTATAAGTGCGTCATAGTTTTCTTGATAAGTTTTGCCCTCAGAAAGAACGGTAACCTCTTTGGTTGTTTTATCAATAGCAACAACTTCTGAATTGGGACGAACATCAAGATTAAAACGTTGCGCCAAGCTTTCTGGTGTTTGTAAGATAAGCTTGTTTCTTGATTCAATTTCTCCCGATAGATAGTAAGGCAACCCACAGTTAGCAAAGGAAACATAAGGGCCTTTATCAAACACGATGATTTCCGCATCTTCTTGTAGACGACGCAGACGTGTTGCTGCACTCATTCCTCCTGCGACACCGCCAACGATAAGATATTTTTTTGCCATTTTTTCCCCTTATTTTTCTAATTTATCATCCCAGGCACTTGTTCCGCCTGCTACATTTATGGTTTCTATTCCTTGCGTTTCTAAAGCTTGGCAGGCGCGCATAGAGCGCATACCTGACTGGCAGATTATATAACTACCGGATTCCACTTCTTTATATTTTTCATCCAGTTGGCTTAAAGGTATATTGACAGCTGTAGGGACATGTCCTTCAAGATACTCGTGACTTTCTCTTACATCAATAAGTGGTACTTCACCCAGTTTCTCCTTTAATTCTTCTATACTAATCGAATCCATAACTCTTCTCCTCATTACTTTTTATAAATACATTATATACCCTTAGGGGTATATAATCAAGAGATGAGATTTTCTAACATTCAAACTAATAACTAAAGAACATCCTTTGTCCATCTTATAATGCTTCGGAAGTAAAGTCAACTCTAAATATAAAAAGAGACCTGCCTAGGCAAGTCTCTTTGTTTATTCTTCTTTTTTCTTCTTTTGTCGTGCAAGTATAAGCATGACAAGTGAAAGAATGAATAGCATACCTCCAAAGCTCCAATTTTGATAAGCTAGGAGCAAGAGCGATAAACTAAGTAATGCATATATCCAAGTCATATTTAAACCTCCTCGACGTTAAAGAATAATGCTGAACCAAATGAACTTTGTTTAATTAAGCTTTTTGCAGATAAAGCATCTGCGGCAGAATCCGTACCGGGGCCTTTAAAGAATAGCTTCAATCCTTGTTTTTCCTTAAATTGAAAACCATTTTCCTCAAGAAGCTGGATTACTTTTTCTTGCATCATAGCTACATTAATAACAATCATAAGGTTCCTTTCTGTGTTTATAATTCAGGTTCTTCCATCTTGTTTGCTGCAATAACAAATGGTGTCCAGATGGCGAATGTTACTGCCAAGTTGACAATAGCTAAGACGATAGCGCGCCAGTCAAATCCTGTTGCCAAGAAGGCATTCATGATTGGTGGTGTTACCCACGGTACAGCACTGACTACTGGATCCACCCAATGTAACATTGTAGCGACATAAGCAATGATAACCGCAACTAATGGAGCTATTGCAAATGGGATAAAGAAGATAGCATTCAATACGATAGGCATACCGAAGAGTACAGGTTCGTTGATGTTGAAGATACCAGGTGCTAGACCAAGACGTCCAACTGTCTTATAATCTTTACGTTTAGAGAAGATAAGGATGGCAAGAATCAAGGTAATTGTACCACCTGATCCACCGAACCAGACAAAGGCATCCCATGAACCACGGACCCAAAGGCTGACATAGTCACCGTTAATCGCATGCGCTTTATCAATCGCACCTTTAGCGATCAAGTCACGGATACCATCTGAGTGAACTTGGAAGTAAAGGGCTTGGTTATTAAGACCGAGTGGAAGCCAGATACCATCAAGGGCAGGTGCCAAGACGTTTGGTCCGTGGAGTCCGAAGAACCAGAAGATTGATACGAAGAGTGTAACAATAAGAACTGAGAAAATGTTTTGAGACAGTACTTGGAATGGCTCTGCGATGTAATGCGTGATTAAGTTGATGACAGAGTCATGTGTAAGTTTATCGATAACGTAGTAAATCAAACTTACAACGTAAATAGCTGCGATAGTAGGGATGATAGCAAGGAAAGCTTTCGCTACTGCAGGTGGTACTGATTCTGGCATCTTGATTGTAATATCAGCTAACATAAGTTTAGCATAAATAATTACTGCAAGGGCACCCATAATAATAATTGTGAAATAAGCACCTGCATCGAGATGGGCTGCTGCAAAGAGTGGTTTCCATGATGCAAGGCCTTGGCCAGTTAAAACACCATTGATTTTATCTGTAGCAGCTACTCCCGCATCGCTAACACCCAAAGCATCTAAGAACTTAGGCATTTGGTTTGGCAAACCAGCAAAGAGAGTTGCAACGGCTACGACACCACCGGCAAGGTCATTGACACCATAAGCACGAGCCAAGTTATAACCCCAAGAGAAAGCAAATATAAGACCAATAACTGTCAAAGTCCCTTGGTTAACGAGAGCTGAAATATTGTTCAAGTCCCCGATAATTGGTGTGTTCGCAAGTGTCCAAATATCTTCCGGTGCAAGTTGTGAAAACTTGGTAGGTCCCAATACCATTTGTTGAATAGATTGAGGGAAGGTTGTAACAATCGCTGATACCATAGCTGCCAATGCACCTGTGAGGGTTGCTGGCAAGATACCAATAAATGAGTCACGCAGCGCAACCAGGTGCTTTTGCGACCCGATTTTAGCTGCTACAGGGACGAGATATTTCTCCATCCACATAGTAATTCCGTTCATAGAAATCCTCCTAAAAAATTTTTATTAGCTAAAGTTAAAAGATAATAACTTAATCACTCTCAATAAATTTAAATGAACTCCAAGGTTTTATAAAGTCAAGCAAGAACATCTCATCTTCTGAAATATGTCCTACAACATTGACACGTCCATCATTTTCCATTTCCCTTAGAGCAATTTGAGTTTCTCCTTTATATTGACCATATCCATCATTGTCAATAATCACATCACCTGGTTGAATCTTATCCGTGTCATGTGCAGGAAACTCTAAATCTTTGTAGATTACACGCGTCATAGTTGAACGCAACATATAGGCTGATCGATCCCCACGATAGCTATGTGTTGCTTCAAAGACGCATTTACGTTCATTTTCTGTCATTGTTTCTTTTGGAACGACTTTAAGCTCAGGCATTCTTGCATGAAAAGCCTCTGCCATCACTTTAAGCTCTGCTTCGCTTGCATAAGCGTTGGCAATAGTAATATCATCCACACCGTCCAAAAGTTTGAAGTGTTTAACTTGGGTCTCAAGGCTAAGATTGCGGTGATCTTCGAGTGTGCATAAACCATCCTGTGTAGGCCATGGACCAAAAGTTGCTTCATGAGAATTAACAAAGACCATTGTATTTAAATTGTACTTTTTAAATTTTTCTGTACATTTCTCGTAGTGCTCAAAAGCAAGTCCCGTGTAACGATGTGGGTAAAAATTATGGCTTCCTAATAAGTTTTCAATATTAGGAGAGTAGTCCATGATACTGTCCACATAGCTTGTTCCTTGACTCATATTAATTTCTATCTTAATACCGTAAGGGTTGCGGGTCATACGCGCTTCCTCAGCTCCTGTAAATCCAAGGTCTAATCGAATACCATCAGCCCCCATCTTATCAAAGAAACTCAAGTCATCGTAACTAATTTCCAGTTGTTCAAAAAGTGCAGGATTAATGTCAACCATGACTTCCATACCTAAACTATTGGCATATTCAATGACCTTGGTAAATCCTGCTAGGACTGCTTCTTTATCTCCTTTTATCTCTAAAAGTGAAGTAAAAACCCGTTTGTAACCATAACGATGCGCCAAATCTAGATAAGCTTTGTCCGCTTCAAAGTTTGATCGCTCTGGATAAATAGATATACCTAGTTTTCCCATGTTACTCCTTTCATTTTCTAGACTTCTAGATATTCTCCCTATCCATTCATCAAAGCATCTGCTGCTGCAACTACATTTTTACCATTCATCATGCCGTAATCTTGCATTTTAATCACATCACATGGAATACCTACTGCAGCGGCTTTCTTGATGACTTCATTTTTCATGTAAGCCACTTGTGGACCCAAAAGTAAAATATCGGGTTTGTCTGAGCCAGATAGCATGTTATCAATCTCTGCTACTGACTTAGCATAAATCTCATAATCTTTTCCTGCTTCTTGTGCGGCTTGTTGCATTTTTGTCACAAGCAATGATGTAGACATACCTGCTGCACAGGCTAATGCAATGACTTTCTCTGCCATTTTCATTTTCTCCTTCTTTTTATCTATACCAGTATTATAGCGGTTTCAGAAAGCGATTACAAATATAATTTATTCACACAATATTAAGAGAAAAAACAAGATTTTTTTAATAAAACCCTTATATATAGCGCTTTTACATTATTAAAAAACCTATATACTTTAAATTATTGTGCTTTTTCACGGAACATGTTACATATTTAAAAACAAAAATTCTTCTTTTTTATTTTTATTTAATAAAAAAACCAAAAGCGCCTCCTTAAGAGTTGCAACTTTTGGTTTTTATAAACTATTTCTAAAAGTATTCACGAAGAATGGCCTTATTTTCTCGTAAAATACGGGCTGTAAACTCTCCGATAGACATTTCTTCTGGATTTTCTACTTGAGGGCCTACACAAATATTATTCTGTGGCAAAATCTCATCAATAATACGTGCCGAAAATGCAGGCTGACCGTTGACCTTTAAGAATTCCTGTAAATTGACAATTCTTGCTTGCATATAAGCTTGAAGTTGAAGTTGCATCCTTGCTGGCTCAGCTAAGTCATACTCAAGAAACGTATCGGCTGGTGCTGCCCATTTAATCATTTCAAAGCTCGCAGCATGACTAGAAATGAAGCGGTAAAGCGCATCCTTAGCATTCTGAGTTAAAGAGATACATTCACGAATGACGAAAGTTGTACCCGAAAATTCATAAATCAGATAACCCAATATTTTTCCGCTTTCCTCATATGTGGCAAAATAAGGCTGTGACTTATACTGGAAGTAATATTCCCAAACCTCTTGCGGACGAACAAGAGAGCCTTGATTATAGGCTTGATTGTGTATCTCCGCCATGTCTTCGACAAGAGCTTCGCTGAATTGTCGACGTTGAACGTGGCCTAAAGTTTTCTTTCCTTTAGGAAATTCTTGGGCCGGGATTGTATAAAACTTTTGGTCAAATGCATACTGATAGCCAAATTGACCGTAAAACTGATATGAAAATGGTGCCAAATAGCTAAGTGCTGTTCCAGCAACATAATTGTCTTCCAGAATTTCAGTCATGAGCTTGCGTATGCTGCCATTTCCTCTAAATTCAGGATATGAGGCCACATAGCCAATCCCTGACATCTTAAGCTTTTCTTCTTTCCAGTAAACACGAAAAGAAGTATCAATAATCATGGAAGACAGTTCTTCATTTTCCCAAAAAGTATAAGGTTTTGAAAAGGTGAGGAGTTTTGCAAAAGCTTCTTCTCTTTCTTTATTTCGTGGTTTATTAAAAGCATATACAGCTAAGTCTAAAAGTTGATTTTCAAGGTGTTTATCCATCTGCATCACTTCCCACCGTTATAAGCACGTTCAATATGATCCAAAATAGCAATCATTTGGCGTTTTTTCCAATGTCCAAGTAAAGTACCTACAAACATATCGTTCAACTTTTGAATCATCCCGCTTGATGTGCGGCTTTCTTCAATAGTGATTTCTGTAAGTTTAGTGTCAACAGGCTGGAAATTCCAACGTGTATTAAAGGTATTTCGAATCGTAGTAGTTGTAAAGGCATAAGTACTTGCTTTTACAACTTCATCAATTTTTATAGTTCCTTGCTGATTTTTTCCAAATGTCTTTGAATATTCATAACCATTGAGAAACTTAAGATCAGGACGTTGGCCTGTATTTTTTTCGATGTCGTAAATAGATGAATCCAAAATTTGATTGAAGACAAATTCGACAGGAGCATTGATTGTTTTACTGATTTTCATATTTAGGCTTCTCCTATTGCTTAGAATAAAATTTATTAAACATTAAAATCATTTTAACAATTTATGTAAGCTCTTGCAAGATTTTTATAGACGATACACAATTTGTCCTGAGCAAAGGGTATATTTCACTTGTCCTAAGAGCTCCTGATTAATAAAAGGAGAGTTGCTTGCTTTGGAATCAAAGTTTTTATCAACTTTATAATAGTTTTCTGCATCAAAAATAACCAAGTCTGCAGGTCCTTCTTCGGCAATATATCCTGCATCAAAGCCATACAGTTTTGCAGGGTTCACTGTCATTTTTTCCAGTAATTGGATCAATTCCAAATGCTTGGGTGCCACCAAATGTGTAAGTCCCAGTTGTAAGGAAGTTTCTAAACCAATCATACCGCTAGGGGCTTGTGCTAAAGCAACATCCTTTTCTTCACGTGTATGTGGGGCGTGATCGGTTGCGATAACGCTGATAGTATTGTCCTGAAGTCCCTCTAAAATCTTCTCAATATCTTGAGAGCGACGCAACGGAGGATTAAGTTTCGCATTTGTTCCTATTTCTAAAACAGCTTGTTCAGTTAACGAAAAATGCTGCGGTGTAACTTCGGCACTCACTTTTGCTCCCATCTTTTGGGCAAAGCGTACGACATCAACACTTTCACCAGCTGATAAATGTTGAATATGTAAACGTGCTTGAGTATCTAAAGCAAGCATCGCATCTCGGGCAATCATGCTGTATTCGGCTACCGTTGTTGCTCCTGTTAGACCACATTGGTGTGCCACTGTGCCTTCATTAATACCCAAAGTCCCCACTAGATTAGGATCTTCTTCATGAATGGAAAGTAAACTGTCTGTTTCTTTTGCTTTCTTGAGTGCTTTATGCAAAACACCTGAATGACTTAAAGGAATCCCATCATCTGAAAAGCCAACTGCACCAGCTTCAAGTAAAGCATCAAAATCAGTCAAGTGCTCGCCATCAAAATCTTGTGTAATGGAAGCAATGGACTTAATATGAATTTTTTCCTGAGCCGCAAGTTTCAGTGTTTCAGAAAGAATATCAGGGCGGGACAAAATCGGTTTGGTATTCGCCATCATCACAACAGTTGTAAAGCCACCACGTGCAGCAGACAAAGCCCCTGTATGAATCGTTTCTTTTTGCGTTTGCCCTGGTTCACGAAAGTGAACATGAATATCAATAAGACCGGGAGCTACAATTAAGTTACTGGCATCAATGATTTCTGCTCCATCCACTTCCAAATTTTGGGCAATACGAATTATTTTCTTATCCTCAATCAACACATCTGCAATTTGATCAAAACCTGACTTGGGGTCGATTACACGGCCGTTTTTTATGAGTAGCATCTGTTCGCCTTTCTTTATTTTACATAATATATAATATGTTATTTATTCCAAGTTTCTTGATTATCCTTGAATTTTTTGAGCATTTCCAACTCATCTTCTGTTACATATCCTGTTTCTTGGGCGATTTGGATGAGTTCCGAATAATTTGTCAATGTGTGAAGGGGAACTTGCGCTTTATCAAACTTTACTCTAGCTTTTTCCAACTCATACGTAAAGATAGCAATAACGCCTAGGACTTCTATACCCTCTCGTTGTGCTGCAGCTACTGCTTCCAGTACTGAACCACCAGTAGAGATCAAATCCTCAACAAGCACCATTTTTTGGCCTTCTGAGACACGCCCTTCGATTTGATTGCCTGCACCGTGATCTTTTGGTTTGCTACGGATATAAGCAAAAGGTAGGTCAAGGTAATCAGCAATAATCGCGCCGTGTGGAATACCTGCTGTCGCTGTACCGGCAATAACCTCAACTTCTGGATATTCAGCTTTGACCAAGTCTGCAAAAGCCTGCTCGATACGACTGCGCACTTCTGGATAAGCCAAAGTCACACGATTATCTGTGTAAATGGGAGATTGAATCCCACTGGCCCACGTAAACGGTGCACTAGGCGATAAGCTTACAGCCTTAATTTCGAGTAAATCCGCAGCGATAGTTTTTGATAGTGACATTGTTTCCTCTTTCTTAACCTTTAACTTTAATGATAATATTTTTGCAGAAAAAAACACTTGCAGTAAGCTGCAAGTGCGTAAAAAAATATGTCCATAATACTTAGACTACACCTAGGTATCATGTAGATAGACATTTATACGGTTTCCTTGCTAGCCTCTCGTGCTAATTTAAAGGTTTCTTGTTATATAGTCTAACAGATTTAGTAAAAGTTTGCAATCATAAACTTTCTAGGTTTTCCATGGCTTCAAGTAAAGCCATCTCTGTTTCTTCTTTTTCTTCGACTAAGTTATCGAGTCCTTCTTGAAGCTCGCCCAGTTTAACAAAGTCATCTGTGACTTCAAGCATGGCTTGAGCGATTTCTTGGCTTTGTTTTTCCAGCTGAGCAAGCTTTTCCTCAGCTGCACTTACTTCACGTTCTAATTTACGTCGTATTTTCTGAGCTTCTTTTTGTTGCGCATAATCCATTTGGCCCATGCTTTCAACTTTTTCTTCAGGATCAATACCTTGTTCATCTGCAGCTTCTTGTGACTTTTTCTCTAGATAATAATCATAATCCCCGAGATAAAGCTTACTTCCTTGGGGTGATATTTCCAGTACTTTTGTTGCAACGCGATTGATAAAATAGCGGTCATGGCTGACAAAAAGTAGGGTTCCATCAAAATCAATTAAGCTATTTTCAAGTACTTCACGGCTGTCAATATCCAAGTGGTTGGTTGGTTCATCCAGGACTAAAAAATTGTCATGTTGCATGGCTAGCTTAGCTAAAAGAAGACGAGCTTTTTCTCCACCAGACAACATCGAAACGGTTTTTTTAACGTCTTCACCACTGAAAAGAAAGGCACCTAAAAGGTTGCGGATTTCTACTTCAGGTAAGAGGCGGTGTTCATTCCATATCTCATCTAAAACAGTGTTTGAAGGTGTCAAACGTCCTTGTTCTTGATCATAATAACCTAAGTCAACATTGGCGCCTAACTTTGCCTGCCCTTTTAACAATGGAATTTGACCAATAATTGATTTAATCAATGTTGTTTTTCCAATACCATTAGGACCTACAATCGCGATAGCATCATTTTTTCGTGTATCAATATTGATAGGTTCCGAAAGAACTTTATCATAACCTACTGCTGCATCTTCAACGGTTAATACAATATTTCCTGATTTTTTCGCAGGAGAAAAAGTCATATGTACAGCCGCTTCACTTGCTGATGGTGCATCGATACGTTCCATCTTTTCCAGCTTTTTCTGGCGTGACTGGGCACGTTTCGTTGTAGATGCGCGCACCATATTTCTCGCAACGAAATCTTCTAACTTTTCGATTTCTTTTTGTTGCTTGTCATAGTTTTTTTGCTCGCTAGCGATCATCTCAGCTTTAAGCTCAATATATTTACTATAATTTCCTGCAAAGCGTGTTAGCTTACCCCGGGAGATTTCTAAAGTTTCTGACACAACCTTATCTAAGAAATAGCGGTCATGGCTGACAATCAATAGACTTCCGGAGTAGTTTTTCAGATAGGTTTCCAACCAAGCCAGCGTTTCAATATCCAAATGATTGGTTGGTTCATCCAAAATAAGGAGGTCTGGCTTTTCAAGAAGCATTTTAGCCAAGGCTAAGCGGGTTTTCTGTCCTCCTGATAAAGAAGCAATGTCACGCGCCCACATCTTTTCATCAAAACGGAAACCATTGAGGACGGCTTTTATTTCTGCTTCATAGGTGAACCCATTTGCCTGACGGAACTCCTCGGATAAGCTGTCGTAACGCTGCATCAGACTGTCCAGCTCCTTACCGGAAAGCTCTGACATCTGCATTTCCATCTGACGCAATTGACGCTCTGTTTGACGAAGCTTCTCGAAAACAGTTAGCATTTCTTCAAAAATCGTTAAATCGGAAGAGAGACCTGTATCTTGAGCCAAGTAATTCAAATGCAGGTCTTTCACCTTAGAAATTGATCCTGCCGATGGCTCTTCGACGCCTGCTATAATCTTAAGTAATGTCGATTTTCCTGCACCATTGCGCCCTACTAAGGCCATGCGTGAATGGTCTTGCAAGTTAAAATTTATATTTTCGAATAAAACATCGCCACCAAAAGTGCGTGCTATCCCATTTCCTTGTAGTAAAATCATTCTTCTATTTTAACATAAAAAAACTTAAGATAGAGGAAACAATAAGGGCTCCTGCCATAAAATAGCAGGAGTCCTCCTTATTTTTATTTATAATTTTTTTCAAGATGACGGACAATATCCAGCGAACGGATTACTGCCTCGCGCGAACTCTCAAAGTTCTGGCTCACATAAGCATAAAAGAGTAAATCAATCAAATAAAGTTGTGCCAGCATGGATACTGTCGCTGCATGTCGGAATTCAAAATTTTCTCCCGATAAAGATATCAATGGATAATCAGCCTGTTGTGCCAAGCTGGAATTCTCAATACCTGTAATAGCCACGGTCTCAATCTTTTGGGACTGCGCCAGACTAAGCATCTCGAGAACTTCTCGGGATTCCCCCCGGTCGCTAATGGCAATGAAAAGTTTCTTTTGATTATTATTCGTTAAACTCACACCCATCGTGTGCGTGTTATCGGCAGCGATACTAATCTTGCCGATACGATTCAGCTTTTGCGCTAAGTCCTGAGCCACAAGGAAAGAAGCACCAATACCAAAGATAAAGATAAGCTCTGCATCATCAATCAGTTGAACCGTTTTTTCCACTCTGTCATTATTCAAATGACCATTTACCAACTCTGTCATATGATTAATCCGAGCTTTTAGTTTTGATTTTATCGAATCGATATCTTCGTTTGGGCGTAATTCTTGAAAGTCTGTTTCCGACTGAGCATTCGCTTTCCAAACCGAAAGTTGTTGCTTCAGTTGTGGTACGCCTTCCAAACCAATGGATTTGACAAAACGAATGACTGTAGCTGGTGAGACTTGACTCTTTTTGGCTATATCTTGCGTACTAAGGCTAATCGCCTCCTCCGGACACTGTAAGACATACTTTCCAACCTTCGCTTCGTTAGGTGAGAGGTCTTTCATTTTCATTTGGATTTCGAGAAGAATATTCATGTTCCAATTATAGCATAAAGCAGGCTGGATAAGCCCAGATTGGTGAAGAAGTCCAAAAAAAGAGAGATGGTGTCCTCTCTTTCTTAACGTGCTGCTTGAAGTTCTTTTTCAATATCTTTGGAAATCTTTTCGGGCTCGGTTGTAGGTGCATAACGAGCAACCACTTCCCCTTGTGCATTAATCAGGAATTTTGTAAAGTTCCATTTTATTTTTTTCCCAAGGGGGCTTCCTTTTTCTTCTTTCATCCAAGTATAGAGCGGACTTTCATCTCCACCATTTACATCAATTTTTTGGAAACGTGGAAAAGTAGTTCCATAGTTCAGTGTACAAAATTGATCAATCTCATCTGCTGAGCCTGGCGCTTGCTCTTTGAACTGATTACAGGGAAAATCGAGAATCTCAAATCCAGCTTCTTTATAATCATCGTAGAGTTTTTGAAGACCTTCATACTGTGGTGTAAAACCACATTTTGTTGCAGTATTAACCACCAGCAGAACTTTTCCTTTATATTTAGATAAAGAAATATCCTCTCCTTGTTTTCCTTTAACGGTAAAATCATAAATAGCCATAGGTGTTTCCTCCTGCATTGCTTTAAGTGATAACGATTATATCACTTGCTGTATAACCTGTCAAAGAATTTTACTTTCGCATATAAATTTTCAGACTTAGGATTTCTTCCCGCGTCAGAGGTCGATAAGCCCCCATTTGCAAGTCATTATCGAGAGATAAAGGACCAAAGGTAAGGCGTTGCAACTTTTCGACTTTCTTTCCAAGAGCCAAAAACATTTTTTTAACTTGATGATACTTACCTTCTTGAATCGTCACTTTTGCATGATGGGTATCGAGAATTTCAAGTAAAGCGGGCTGAGTACACACACCTCCTATAAACTCAATGCCTTGCGCAAAGTGAGACACATCGTCTTCTTCCAGTTCTTCCCAAGTTTCGACCCAATAGGTTTTAGAGACATGCTGTTCTGGTTTGAGCATATCAATGCCTAAAGGGCCATTATCGGTAATCAATAATAAACCTGTAGTTAAAAAATCCAAGCGGCCAACAGGATATAAGGCGTCATTTTCTTCCTTTAGTAAAGAGCGATAAGTAGGTAACTTTTCGTCTTTATTTGCTGTTAAAACGCCTGCCGGTTTATTTAAAAGATAATATTGATGAGGAAAACGAGTGAGTTGCTCTTCTTTTACAAAAATATCATGCATCTGTGGGTCGACATTCCGGCTCAAATTATATTCAACGTTGCCATCAATTTTGATCTTTCTTGTCTGTGCAAGACGTTTTATTTCTTTTTTATCCGTCCAGCCATTTAAAAGCAGGTATTGGTCTAATCTCATATTGGTCCATTCTACCAAAAATAAAGAAAATCTTCTAACTGAAAACTAAAAAAGCTGAAGGAATACCTCAGCTTAAATAGTCTACTCTTTTATTTTCGCCCACGTATCACATAGCCACAGATAAAGCCAATCAAACCAACGACAATGATACCGTAGAACATTGGAATATCAATGTTGAAAAAGAGCATATTCACTCTAATGGTTGAAAAGTTAAGTACTGCAAAAATAAGGATGAGCAAGAGTACTAAAAGGACGAAAATTCGTTTTGCGGTGAAAAAATTTTTTTCTTTTTCCATATGCTTACTCCTTCTCTTGATATATTATAGTTTTATTTTAGCATAATATACTCTCATCTCTCTGCTTGAAGCACCCGCAACCTGAAAGAGCTTACCAGATTTTAACGTTAAAGATTTCTTTTATTCCCGACAAAATCAAAGTTGGTAGTGCTGGAATAAAGAGAACCATCAGATACACTGGCAGTGATAATGGTGCTGTCCCCATAACGACATTAAAGAATGGGAGCACGGTAACGAGGAAGGAAGAGATACCTGCAAAAAGAACAGCCAAAATCAAACGTGGATTGCCAAACGGATTTCTTCTAAACAAGGTACGTGAGCTTCGTGCATCGAAGACATGCCAGAGTTGTCCGTAAACCAAAGTTAAGAAAGCTACTGTTTGTGCTTCATTGCTAGCCATGCCTTGTTTCGCTGCCCACACAAAAGCGACGAAGACCATGAGACCCATGATTGTCCCACGGATAAGAACCCTGGACCATGTGTAGTTTGCAAGGACGGATTCTTTAGGATCTCTTGGCTTTTCATTCATAATATCAGATTCTGCGATGTCATAGCCTAAGGCAAATGATGGCACAGCATCACTGACCATGTTCACCCAAAGGACCATAAGTGCTGTCAAGGTTGGCGTTGTATAATCTACGTTGCCAATGCTGGCAGTGAAGAACAGGAGCCCTAAAATCAGCGAAAGTACTTCGGCAACGTTCGTTGTGAGTTCATGACGGATAAAGTTTTTAATGTTAGCATAGATAGTTCGACCATTTTCCACTGTTTTTTCGATGGTCGTGAATTTATCGTCTAAAAGGATGAGATCAGCGGAATCTTTCGTTACTTCTGTTCCCGCGATTCCCATAGCGATTCCGATGTCTGCTGCTCGTAAAGCTGGGGCATCATTAACGCCGTCACCTGTCATCCCCACCACTTCACCATGTTTTTGGAGCTGTTTTACGATACGCTGCTTATGCTCAGGAGACACACGCGCATAGACATTGACACTCTTTACAATATCGAAGAGTTCTTCATCTGTCATACTCTCAATTTCGATACCTTTAATCACCTTGGCATCTTTAGATTTTACTATTCCTAAATTATAAGCTATAGCACGGGCTGTATTTTCATGGTCCCCTGTAATCATCACAACTTCTACACTGGCATCTTGAAGCGTTTTAACGGAAGCCTTTACCTCCTCACGTGCTGGATCAATAATTCCAGCTACACCAGTGAGAATAAGATTTTTTTCTAACTCTTCTAGACTACCCTTTTCAGCTTCTTCTCGGCTGAGGATTCTATAACCGACAGCTAAAGTACGCAAGGCTTCATTAGCATAGTTATTAACTGTATCAATAAACTTGTCTTTTTCACTGCTGTCTGTGTTGAGTTCACCATCGATGAGCAAGGCTTTACTTTTATCAATCAGAACATCTGGGGCGCCTTTACTATAGAGAAGATAATTTTCACCTTTCTTCACAATAACACTCATCATTTTCCGATCACTGGTAAAAGGCAGCGTTCGGATAAACTCATATGTTTCAAGAAGCTGATCTTTAGTCCGTCCTATCTTCTGCCCTAAAACAGTCAGAGCTATTTCGGTTGGGTTACCAAAAGGGACAAACTCTCCCTCAATTTCTTTTAATGTCGACTCATTACAGAGCAAAGCGCCTGTTACAAACGCCGAGTAAGAAGATTGATTAGCCTTTTGATCCGAAAGTGCCGTTATTTCTCCCTGCGGTGAATAGCCCAAACCAGTTACTTCATAATATTGACCATTCGTATAAAAGTGGGTAACTGTCATCTCATTTTTGGTAAGCGTGCCTGTCTTATCTGAGCAAATATAAGAAGTTCCACCCAATGTTTCGACGCTGTTTAATGACTTTATTAAGCCCTTGTTTTTCGCCATCTTAGCCGCACCGATAGTTAAAACAATAGAAAGAACAGCTGGCAAGGCATCAGGAATAGAAGCCACCGCTAAAGCAATAGAGGTAGACAAAACGGAAGTGATGGACGAGATACTTAGTTCTCCAGCTTGGATAATCCCTACCACCAAAGTAAATATTACGATACCTGCGGAAACCTGCATCAAGGTTTTTGTTAATCTATGAACTGTATTTTGTAATGGTGAAGTTCTATTTTCGACCGCTTGGATTAACTTGGCAATTTTACCAAGTTCTGTGTGCTCACCGACAGCAACCACGACGCCTAATCCTTGACCTCCTGAGACCGTAGAGCCAGAGAAGCCCATATTGTAACGGTCTCCTAGTTCTGTATTTTCTAAAATCGCATCGGTCTTTTTGCTGATCGCATCTGCTTCTCCCGTCAAATGCGACTCGATAACTTGAAGTTCATTGACCTCAATCCAACGCACATCCGCTTCAACAAAGTCACCCATGGAAGCTTTGACGATATCGCCTGCCACAAGTTCTGTAGAGGGTATTTTTTCAAACTCACTATTACGTAATACTGTGACATACCGGTTGTTCATTTCTTTCAAAGCATTTAAACTCTTACGCGCACTGATTTCTTGGTAAAAGCCTAAAAAAGCATTGATTAAAATCAAAATCAAGATGGCTATAGCTTCATAGAGAGCTTCCATGCCGTGTTTGTTATCATGCTGAAATTGAAAAGCATGGTAAGAGCTAAGAAAGGATAAAAGGACAGCTCCTAACAAGACAATAACGATTGGCTCTTTAAAGCTTTTGAAAAAGATTGCAAGATGTGAGTCCTCCTCTTCCTCAGGCAGTTTATTCTCGCCATGAACTTCTCTTTGTTTGAGCACCTGTTCATCATTTAGCCCTGTCTTTGGGTCAACCAAAAACTCCTCAATGACTTCTTCTTTTGCTTTTTTATAAAATTCCAAAGCAACCTCCTTTATATTTTTAGAGAATATAAAAAGGGCGCAAGCTTTCAAAAAATCTCCCCCTTACCCTCGGAGGAAATATCTTGAAGCTTGCGCCCAACCTATATTGTCTATTTAATTTTAATAATTTAGTAGCTGTTACTAAATGTACTCTTCCATTATAACATATTTTTATAACATATTTTCTAAAATTTTTTAAGCATTTTTGGAAAAAATAAGCCTATCACTATTAAAAGACAAAGCAAAAAGGCTTTCACTTCTAGTGATAGCCTCGGATGTTTAATCTTAATGAAGCATTCGAGAAATCAAATATCATTTCATTTCTTCTTAATAAACAACCCAGCTTCCTGCAGGGAGTTTGCTTGCCATTTCGATTTGTTCCCCAAGAGTCATGCCAGCATATTCGCCATGTCCTAACAATTGGAAACTACCATATGCACCTGAACTTGCATTTACAGCATCTACACGTCCGTTAGACTCATGCTCAATGATGTATGCCCATTCGCTTGCAGAGTAACCTGCTGCATTGGCAGTATTAGAAACCATGTAATTGGCAAGGGCTTCAATATTTACCTGACCAGAAGTTTGACCTAAGTCAAGACCTGATACAGTTTGTGCTACCTTAGATTTAGCAGGTTGTGTTTCAACTTTTTTGGTAGATGCAGGAGCTTTTGTTGATGTTCCTGTCAAAATATTATTAACTTCTGTTTGTACAGTTTCAAAATCCAAGCCTTTGCTTGTAAGCATTGCAACACGATCTTGTCCTGTACCATAGCTACCGTTAATAACTTCTATAGCTACTTCATGAGTAGATTGTTTTGGTGTGTCCGCGTGGGCCATACCATTACCAATAAACATGAATGAAGCAATTACACCAGTTGAAATAGCAACTTTACTGAATTTCATTTAGACCTTTCGATTTCGCCACTAAGAATATTGCATAGAGTTAATGCTCAATTACGAACCCCCGTATATACTCTATCATCATGGTTACTTCCCATACACATTATAAAGTCTTGAACGCATGTGTAGGATTACCGTAAGCAGTTTAACGTCATTGCACGCTATGGACGTTTTTTTGGATAAGAGAGAATTCAATTTTCTGCTTATTGCGAAATTACAAAGCTTGAATCGCTCAATTTAAAATGTATAAGTTCACTCATAATAAAAATAAAATTTTTAGTTTCAAATTCATTTCAATCATGAGGGCTCATTATATGCTCTTAACCTTAAACATAACTTAAAATATAAAAACTATAAAAGAAAGCGAAAACATGTGTAAACTAAAAAAACAAAGGTCATTATCTAAACAAAAATAAAAAAATGTACAATAAAAACGCCTATTTAATGCGCTTTTCATTTAACTAAGAATATTTTAAGTATAAATTTGAATTTAAATACATGAGAAAATTTTCTTAAGATAAAAGAGTTAATTTTCTGATATTTTTTGTTTCAGTTAAGATTGGCACAATTTATGATATTTTGATGATAAAAAGAGAAGACATATTGTCCTCCTATTTTCTTTTCCCTTGCGCCCTATCTTTCGTTTGGTCTTTAGTTTAAAAAGTGCGCGTAACGCCCACTATTACTTGCTTTATCTTTGAATGTCATACTCGCTCGCTTGAATTTTTAAAAAGATAGCTTCTTTTTTTTATTACTTAATCTAAGATATTTTCTTAAAATACCAATAGAGGTATTTTTCTTAAAAAGAAGAAGCTTTTCACTCGTGAATTTCTCATAATTTTCCTTTTAAAGGACTAAAGGAAAATTTTCTTTGTTTTTATACAGTCTATTTCCTTAGCTTTTAAAAACTTTTTATGAGCAGATTTTAAGGAGTTAAGATACAAATTATGCGGTTAAAAGAAAAAGCTCCACGACTGCGGGCAAAGAACCAAGCACAGACATGGAGCACTCAATAAAGGTGGTACCTCAATAAATAATCTGGTACTTACCTCATCTTTATTATAACACATATGAAAACGTTTACTAAATGTATTGCAATAACTGTAAAAAATAATTTGGCACTAAGAAAATAAAAAAAGCTTAACCGCAAGGGTTAGAACTTTTTTATTTATTCATCTTAAACTGCAAATAAAGGTCATTATAAACCCCCGTCCAGTAAGGATTCAAATTCACATAAGCTTCGTCTTCCTTGATGAGTGCTTCATCCGGATAGTAAGATTTGTCTTCTCGAACTTCTACAGGCAGGAGTGCTTCTGCTTTGACATTGGGTGTGGAATAGCCAACGTATTCGGCATTGGCCGCTGCATTTTCTGGTTCTTGCATGAAGTTGATAAAAGCATAGGCTGCTTTTGGATTTTTACTGGTTTTCGGGATCGCCAAGTTGTCATACCAGATATTTGTTCGTGCAGGAACGACATAGTGCAGGTGTTCATTACTTGCCGTCATTTCTGAGGCTTGCCCACTGTAAACGACTGACATAGGTGTTTCGTTATTAATCATGTAGCTCATGATTTCATCGCCGAGAATGGCTTTGACATTTGGTGTGAGTTGCAGGAGTTTATCATAAGCACGGTCAATTTCTGCTTGGTTTGTCGTATTGACAGAGCTGCCAGTAGCAATCAAGTTCATGCCCATAACATCACGGCTACTGTCTGTAAGGAGAATCGAGTTTTTATACTCTTTCGCCCAAAGGTCTTCCCATTTTGTTGGGGGGTTAGTGATGTACTTATCGTTATAGACAATGCCTAGTGTCCCCCAGAAGTAAGGGACGGAATAGGTATTTTTGGGATCAAATGCTGCATCTAGTAGTTTAGGATTGTCATAGTGAAGATTTTTTATCTTGCTATGATCCAGTTCAAGGAGCAGTTTTTCCTCGGCCATCTTTTGAACCATGTACTCACTGGGAACAACGATATCATAAGCTGTTCCTCCCTGTTTGACTTTAGAGTACATGGCCTCGTTTGAGTCAAACGTAACGTAGTTTACCTTATAACCTGTTTCTTTTTCAAATTTGGTTAAGAGCGTAGGATCGATGTACTCGCCCCAGTTGAAGATAGTAAGGCTATTGGCTGTTGTTGAGACACCATTTGCAGCGGACATACGCCATGCTGTAACACCTAAGAGGGCAGTTATTGCAAGAATCCCTGTCAAAAAATAGATTAATTTTTTCAAGTTTACTGTCCTTTCTTAAGTAATATTTGGTGATTTACCAGCAGTATCTGATTCTCTCATGATTATATAATACCCTATAACCAGTAAAATTGAGAAGAGAAATACAATTGCTGACAGGGCATTGATTTCTAAAGAGATACCTGCACGGGCGCGTGAGTAGATCTCTACAGACATTGTGGTGAAGTCGTTTCCTGTTACAAAGAAAGTCACAGCAAAGTCATCTAAGGAATAAGTAAAGGCCATGAAGAAACCGGCAATCACACCAGGTGTCAGATAGGGAAGCACAACTTCACGGAGTGCCTGTGTATGGGTTGCTCCCAAATCATAAGCAGCTTCGACCAACGATTTATCCATTTCTTGGTAAAGCGGGAGAACCATGAGAACAACAATAGGAATCGAAAAGGCGATATGGCTCAGTAAAACAGAGGCAAAACCGAGCTTCATCCCGACTAAAGTAAAGAGAATCAGGAAGCTTGCACCAATGACTACATCGGGTGAGACCATCAACACATTATTCAAGCCAAGGAAAGTGGTCTTGCCTTTGGACTTGAGGTTTTCAATAAACATAGCGCCAAATGTACCAATAATCGTTGCTATCAACGCACTTAAGAAAGCCAAAAAGAATGTCTGTATGACAATCAAAATTAAACGACTGTCTTGAAAAAGTTCCTTAAAGTTGTCTAAGGTAAAACCTGTAAATTGGTTCATATCGCCCCCTTCATTGAAGGCATAAAAAATCAAGAAAAAGATTGGGGCATACAGAATAAAGAGCACAAAGCCCAGATAAATTTTTCCGATACGGTTTTTACTACGCATTAGCTGCCCACCTTTCTTTCTCTAGTCAAGAGCATGATAATCATCATTGCCAAGACGAGGACAATGGCAATGGTTGAGCCCATGCCCCAGTTTTGTGTTGTGAGGAAATGTTCTTCAACAGCGGTACCTAAAGTGATAACTTTATTTCCACCAATCAAGCGGGTCAACATGAAGAGGGATAAGCTGGGTATAAAGACAGCTTGAACCCCAGAACGGACACCATTAAGTGACAAAGGCCAAACCACATGGATAAAAGTTTGCCAGCGTGTGGCTCCTAAGTCATAGCTGGCTAGAACTAGGTTCTCATCTAAGTCTTCTAAAGCATTAAAGATAGGAAGAACCATAAAAGGAATGGAAATATAAGTCGCCACAAAGATAAAGCTAAAGTCTGTAAATAATATCTGAGGACGCCCTAGACCAATAAATTGCAAAAAGCTATTGACTGATCCATACTTACCGAAAATACCGATGAAGGCATAAGCCTTGAGCAAAAGATTGACCCATGTTGGTAAAATAATCAGCATCAAAAGCAGCTGTTTGTGTCTTAACTTCGTCAAAACAAAAGCAACAGGAAAGCTAATCAAGAGAGTAACAAGTGTAATAATCAAAGCATAAAGTATCGAGTTCCAAGTCATCATCAAGTAAGTCGAGCTTGTAAAATACTGACTGTAGTTGCCGAAGGTGAACTGTCCTTGAATATTAAAGAAGGATTGCCATAACAAAAGGATAAGCGGTGCAACAACAAAAAGTCCTACCCAGAGAAAATAAGGGACAGACATAAGTCTTCTGGTCATTCTTCGTCCTCACCTTCTTCATTTTCTTGCTTATGCAGGATAACATTGACCGCTTGAGCGAGCTCTGTCAAGTCCATTGTATTTTCCAAAGCTTCCTGAACGGCGTCTTTGAGAGCTGCCTCTTCTTCGGCGGCTTCTTCTTCCACAGCGTTGGCAATACCAATGGTTTGCTCTTCTTCCTCAACATATTCCTCAATACGAGCATCAAACTCTTCTTCCGTTTCATCAAGACGCATGATATGAATAGCTTCAGGCTCAAAAGAGAGACCGACCGTTTCACCAACCAAGGCCTTATGTGTCGAGTGAATCAACCATTCATTATCAAAGTCATCATAAGCAACAATCTCATAATGAACACCACGGAAAAGTTGAGTATCGACCTTCACATTAAACTTCCCTTCATCAGGGAGAGTAAATTCGATATCCTCAGGCCGGATGACAACTTCGATATGTTCGTTAGGGCGCATCCCCCCGTCAACTGCTTCAAATCTTTGACCATTGAACTCAACTAGATAGTCCTCAATCATACGACCACTGATAATATTTGACTCCCCAATAAACTCCGCTACAAAATGGTTGATCGGCTCATCATAAATATCGGTTGGTGTACCTGACTGAACAATCTCTCCTTCATTCATGATAAATATCCAGTCAGACATGGCAAGAGCTTCTTCTTGATCATGAGTGACAAATATAAAGGTAATCCCCAAACTTTGCTGCAACTCTCGAAGCTCGTATTGCATATCTTTTCGGAGTTTCATATCAAGGGCTGATAAGGATTCATCTAATAAAAGAACTTTTGGACGGTCAATAATCGCTCGCGCAATCGCGACACGCTGTTTTTGTCCGCCAGAAAGCTTGCTTATGGCACGTTTTTCAAAACCTTCAAGTTGAACAAGTTTCAGTGTTTCCATCACACGTTTGGCAATCTCTGCTTTGCTTACACCTTTGATTTTTAAGGCAAAGGCGACATTGTCAAAGACCGTCATATTAGGAAAGAGCGCATAAGATTGAAAAATAGTATGCACATTGCGCTTGTTAGTCGGTATATCATTGATCCGCTGCCCGTCAAGTAAAATATCGCCCGATGTTGCATCGAGAAGTCCTGCAATAATATTTAAAATCGTTGATTTACCAGAACCTGAAGCGCCAAGTAAAGTGTAGAACTTACCTTCTTCAATCTCAAAAGTAATGTCTTTGAGAACCGTTGTACCACTATCTTCATAGGTTTTGGTTACATTTTTAAATTCAATGATGTTCTTTGTCATAATTTTATCCTTAGTGATGGATTTAGAGTTTTGTTTTGCGATAAACACAATCGGGATCTCAAAACCGACAAGTAAGCTGGCGCAATGGGAGAAGTCATGACGGTTAAAAGAAAAAACGATAATTTTTTGCTTTTAACCTAATAAGGCGCTCAGGAAAGGCCAATAGGACTTTCCGTTCCTCATTAGCACCTTTAGGTGCAATGAGGATAGCGCATTAAAAATCCAAGCGTACACACGCTTGGATTCACATTCAATCTTTGATTACATATAAAAAGCAGTCTTACTGCGGAGAGACCGAGTAGTCAACTTTTAGTACTCTTATTGATGCGCGCAAGCGTATTTCTTGGGTGGAGCATTTAATCTCCATAAGCAAATGAATTTGCTTAATCAATAAGGCAATAAAATTGCCAATCGGCTGTGACTCTGGCTGTCCGTATGGCCTTAGTTTTTGTTGAAATTTAACAAAAATGAGTCCTATTTTCTGCATTTGCAGAACTTTTATCATTATAACGCAATTTTTAATCCTTTGCAAGAGTGAAAGCGTATGTATTTTTTTATCTAGAATTACAAAAAAATCAGAGTTCACCCTGATTTCTTTCTTTTATTTATAACCTTTTAGAGTTAAGAATTCGATTTGTTTTTTGCCCAGTTCAAGCATGGTAGCTACTTCGTCAAGGTTGAATTTTCCTGTAGACAAGAGGCGTTCTGCTGCGAGATTCATACCCGACTTAATGCCTAACTCGAGAACGGGGTTCGTTTTGTCATTAGAATCCATGATGTATTTATTGTCAGGCAAGTCAAAAAGAACTTTTACCGCGCCAAACAGCTGTTCAAAGGAATCAATCTCGACATCATGAACTTTTTCACTTTGAGAAATGCTACGGCCACGGTGGTTGAACCACATTGTTTTCCAACCACCATTGTGTCCACCCATAACATCATTGTCATAAGAGTCCCCTACATAGAGTGTGGTCTCAGGGTTCATGCCAAACTGTTGTGCTGCTAAGTTAAAGATTTCTTTTTCGGGTTTTTGAAAACCAGTTGCTTGAGAAACGATAACATGACTTGGCTCAACATAGTCATATAAACCTAGTTTGCGCACTTTTTTCAGTTGGTGTTCTGTTGGGCCATTGGTAATCACGCCCACGGGGATATTACGTTTTTTTAAGAAATCTAATGTCAAACGCATCTCATCAAGCATGGTGATATTTTCAAGTTCATCCGCATAGATATCTTGGAAATAATCCCCTGTCTCGCGTGTAATTTCTGGATAGCCCAGGTCTTTAAGTGTTTCATTTGTACGATAAAAACGGAAATACTCAATTTCCCACTCACCTGCGATAACCTTAGGGAAACCAAGGTCTGAATAGTGACGGTAGCGAATATAAGCTTTATTCATGTCGGACATATCAAAGTCTGGGAAGACTTTAGCAATGGCCCGTCTGAAGGGTGCTTGTTGGTCGTAAATTGTATCGTCAACGTCAAAAACTATTGCATTAATCATTTTATCTTTGTTTTTATCCTTCTAATTTCTCACCGATAATACGGACTTCTGCTTCTAATGTCAAACCAGAGTTTTCTTTCACATGCTCAATCACATAAGCAATCAGGTTTTCATAATCTGTGGCTGTACCCTTATCCACATTGACCATAAAGCCAGCATGTTTTTTCGATACTTCAACGCCACCAATACGGTGACCTTGCATTCCTGCTTCTTGGATGAGCTGACCTGCAAAATGTCCCGCTGGACGTTTGAAAACCGAACCACAGCTCGGAAATTCTAAGGGTTGCTTGCTTTCACGTAGTCCAGTCAAACGGTTCATCTCTGCTTTAATCACTGTCGCATCGCCTGTTTGAAGTTCAAACTGTGCGGAAACAACAATCAAGTCCTCCTCACGAATCACGGAATGACGATAGCCAAACTTCATCTCATCCGCTTGCAGTACACGAAGGTTACCTTTTTTATCGATAATAGTACAGCTAAGAAGGACATGCGAGATTTCGCCATTGTAAGCTCCAGCATTCATGAAAACTGCGCCACCGATCGATCCTGGAATGCCACAGGCAAACTCAAAACCAGTCAGCGCATGATCTAAAGCAACATAGGTCGTATCAATAAGCTTCGCTCCAGCTTCCGCCGTAATCACTTGGTTCTCTACTTTTACATGATTCATTTTTTCAAGTAAGATAACAAGTCCTCGGATGCCGCCATCGCGTACGATTAAATTTGAAGCATTCCCCAAAACAGTGATTGGGGTATCCGCTGCTCGTGCTAAGTCGAGAAGCTCAACCAGCTCATCACTTGAAGCGGGAAAAGCTAGGAAATCTGCCGGACCGCCAACTTTAGTATAGGTGTAATTTGATAATGGCTCATCATACTTGACAAGCAATTCAGGAAATTTTTCGAAATCAGATTTTTTTAGCATAGAACTATTTTACCATAAATTGAAATAAAAAAACTTGTCATTGTGACAAGTTTCTCAAATTTTCAAGTTGTTGGGCAAAAAGTTCTGGGATGTCTATTTGGAACTCCATAAGCTCGCCTGTGGTTGGATGTTCAAAGCCTAAAGTTTCAGCATGCAGAAATTGTCCTTTATTTGGTGTCAGTGTTTTACTTGGCCCGTAGAGAGGGTCTCCTGCGATAGGGAAGCCGATGTAAGCCAGATGCACCCGAATCTGATGGGTACGACCTGTTTCGAGTTCGAGGGAGAGTAAGGTGTAGCCAGCGAAACGCTCCAAGACGGTGAAGTGTGTTTTTGCGGGTTTTCCGCCAGATACGACGGCTTGCTTCTTACGTTCCTTAGGATTACGCCCAATCGGTGCTTCTATTGTGCCTTTTTCGTTAGGTATTTCGCCGTGTACAAGGGCGATATAGCGGCGTTTGTTTGTTTTAGCTTTGAGCTGTGCTGCTAAGGACTCATGAGCCCTATCATTTTTGGCAATCATCAATAGACCTGAGGTATCTTTGTCGATACGATGCACGATACCTGGGCGAATCACGCCATTGATTGAAGAAAGGTCTTGGATGTGGTACATGATGGCATTAACTAAAGTACCAGAAGCATGGCCTGCACTTGGATGAACGACCATACCTTGCGGTTTGTTTATGACAGCAACATCTACATCCTCATAGACGATATCTAAAGGAATATCTTCAGCTTGGATATCCAAAACTTCAACTTCTGGCAGTTCATAAGTGACACTCTCACCAGCTTTTACTTTATATTTTGCTTTTTTAGTTTCACCGTCTACACTGACTTTGCCCTCACGGACAAGCTCTGTTAAAACGGAACGTGAGACATCACTCAAGTTTGCAAGAGCTTTGTCTAATCGAAGACCTGCATTTGCCTCGTCAATAATTACTACTGTCATTTATTCTACCTCTTTGTCTAAAATAATCGCGATAAAGAGTACTACAAAACCTACAGATAGCAGTATATCAGCGATATTAAATATTGGAAAATTGATGAAATCCGTTTGGAACATATCAACCACGAAAGATTGGCGGACACGGTCAATAAAGTTTCCCAAAGCACCTGAAATAATCAAAGTCAGGGCTGCAAAATACCAGTTTTGATCAATCTTTTTATAGAGGAAATAGACAGCTGCAATAATCACGATAGGTGTTAAGATTAAAAAGAACCATTGTTTACCTTCCAACATTGACCAAGCGGCGCCTTCATTACGAAGATAAGTGAGGCTGAGAAGACCAGGAATAAATTCCTTTTCTCCTCCCAGTTGAATATTAGAAACAGTCCAAGCTTTCAGCAGTTGATCTGCAAGTATTCCTAAGAGTATTAAGCCGAGGGAAATTATTTTTTTCATACTCTTTATTATAACAGAAATATTGTTTCTTCCATTGATTGACCTCTGTTTTTAAGAAGGGAGTCTGTCGCTAAAAGGAAAAGCTCCTCTTTCCATAATTTAAAGACGATTATTGTAAATGGTCCAATGCTTCTTGTGGAATTTCTCTTTTAGCTACTTCTTCCCACTCTATCACGTTGCTGTACTCGTCCGTCGCTATTTTTAAATAAACCCCATGTTTCAAGTTATGGGTGGCTGTAAATGTAAGGTTTTTCTTTTCTCCTTTTGAATTATAGCCGTCCATTTTATAATAATAAAGTTTGATGGGTTTACCGCTGTCAGTTTTTTCGTCCTTAACTTTCCCATCTTCATCAACGTGAACATAACAAAGAGAAGCAAGATAGCTGGATCTATTCCAGACATAGCTGACGCTGGCGAGGAGTGTGATAACACACAAGCCTACTAGAATTTTTTTCATTTGTTCTCTCCCCATATTTTATCAGATAACATATTCTACCAAAAAAACTTTTTGACTTAACACAATATGCCTTAAAAGTGAGGTCTGGTTTTTCGCTGGTGGTGGACAGGGATGCTTTCTCAAAATAGCCTTCTATTTATACTTTATTTATTATTCCGAAAATTATACAACAAAAAAACAAGCACTTTGAGGGAAAAGTGCTTGTTTATTTTTGAAAGTTTAGATATTCGTTTTTACAGTCCAGATGTCCAAGCTCCACCTTGGTCGCGCATGATGAAGGCGGGGCGGGTAGATACCCAACTTGGAGTTGTAATAGAAACATGTATACCGGATAATAGCGATCCTACGGGAGGAGCATTATCCCACGAACTTATGTACCAAGCGGTATTCGTTCTAGCAGGTGTACGTAACCACCAACTTTCACTACTGTTAGCGGCCCGTACTCTTGAATTTACATTTGGAAAAGCAAGGCCAGGACCCGATAACTTCATAACATCTGCAATAGACAGAGCAAAAGCTTTTTTTTCTCCACCGGGAGTATAGACTGTAATATCCTCTCGCATCGCTTCTGGCACAGATACATGGCTCATATTAAAGAGCCAACCATTGGTCCCTCCTATCCAAAGAGCTGCTGGGTTTTCAGGACTTCCTAAAGGAATCGGGCCATTAGCTCTCCAGTTAAGCCAGCCAGTAGGCTGGTTAGCAAAAACTGTCGGAAAAGTTTTTTGGACAGGTTGTACTTGACGCCTAATGACGCTAGGTTGACTGTCATAAAATTGACGCATAGCATTATCAAGTGTTGAACCATTATAATCTGGGGCTCCTGAGGCATTCCAAGCTATAAAAGCAGGTACTGTTGCATTTTTAATAATTAAATGATTCCCATCCCCTTTGTTCTCAAGATAGCGGTACTGGGTACCTCGCATAGAGAAAATCTGTCCTGGTGTCATTTCGCTAAAGATAGGTAAGCCGTTGCGCACCTCTTCCACAAGCTGTTTAGCCAAGTCGCTGTGATTTTCATTCCCGCCATCCCAGAAAGCATTCACATCCACGTTGGTATTGGCTACCATATTAGCCACTGCCTTGATACCATAGTAAAGCTCTCCTCTCATACCTCCTGTTAAAAGGTCGGCCTGATCCAAGAGAAAAGAGGTCGCTTCCTCGGGAAAGAGCAAGTTGGCCCAGTAAGCCCAGCCGGTCTGCGGGTCCACCACCCAGAAGTTACCGACACGTTGACTGACAGGGAGGGCATTCCACTGGCTGAGGAGCATGACGGGTTGGTCTTGGATAACCGTTTGTCTGGCGGTGTGTTGTCCTGACTCCGTATCGGGTGGCGAGCCTAAGAGGGAGTTGGCTGTATCGCCACTGTTCCAGAAACCATCCGTTCCGTCTCCGGGATGGGTTACCCCTGTAGCATCTGTGCCAGCATTGGTCCCATCAGGGCTGGCTGAGGTATCCGCTTCTTCGCCTGACTGGGTCCAGTCGCGTCCATGTCCTGCGGCGGCTGTCTTATGGTCATTGCGATTACGGTTAAAGGTTGGCATATAGTAGGGTGCGATGAGCTGGCCTGAGTCATCGGTTGCAGGACGAGGTTGCCAGCCTACTGTCCAGCTGGCTCGACTGTTAAAAACAGCACCTGGGCCCACGCGGTTGCCGACAGAATTTCCAGAAGCTTCAGGTGTCCATGGTGTCCAAGTCCCTGTGTCTTCTTTGATCGGCTGTACAGCATTTCCCGCAGCGACTTCTGCTGGGTCAGCTTGCACCAAGGACTCGCCATTGATTTCCATGTATTCCAGCAGTTTGACCCGGACTAAGATAGGGGCATCACCAAAGTTTTCGGCAAAAACATCTTTATTGCCTGTGGCACGGTCAAAGTAGTCATGGAGCCGACCGACTTCTTCAAAGTTAACACGTGTCTTGCGGTCATTGATGGCACGCTGTGTGAATGACCTCCAAGCAAAAGCACCTGAAATCAAGAGAAGGACAGATATGATGAGTAAAAGTATCCCTAACTTATTCTTGTTTTGCATATTTTTCTTCACTTTCAAAAAAAGTTATATTAACGTAAAATTTCTTTTTTATTTCTTATATTACATTTAGATAATATTATTATAGAACAAAAGCAAAAAAATAGCAAATACATAACAATAAAATGAGAAAATTAAGGTTCTAGGTTTTCCTCTAACGATGAGTGAACTTAAACACTTGGAATGTTCGACTGCAAAGATAGACCTTCTTTAAAAATCACACGAAAGAATCGCAATCCTCTTTTTTGTCTCTTAACAAAAAAAGAGAGACTGGCTCTCTTTTTATTCATCCTATTTTAAATATAAATTGTAAACTGTGTCACTTCAGGAATCACACCAAAGCGGGCATGGATAGATGTGGTGCCAATACCCGTATTAACATAGAGCTGCGTTACCGCATCAAGCTGGTATAAGCCACGTGTGTACTTTTCAGCAAGGACATTTTTTATCGGGTAGAAAGGAATCCAAACCTGCCCCCCATGACTATGACCGGCTAAGACTAGCTGGGTATCGGTACCCATAAAGGCATCCGCTACATCAGGCTCATGAGTCATCGTAATGGCATAATCATAGCTTTGGCGATAAGCTAAAGTATCCGTAACCGACGGATTTCCAAGGAGCGAGTCATCAAGTCCGCCTAGAAAAACACGGCGTCCGTCATCAAGAGTCAGAGTTTCCCCCTGGTTTCTTAGGACAGTAAAGCCACCTGCAGTCATAACTTCTTCGTAAACTCGGACTGCACCGCCGCCATAGTCGTGATTGCCCCAGACTGCATATTTCCCGATATTAGCTTTAAAAGCCTTCAGCTTTTCAATCATTGGTGCTTTCTGTTCAGGATATTTGGAATAGTTATCGAACAAATCACCCGTAAACAAAAGTATATCAGGATTTTGAGCATTAACCTCATCAATTACCTTATCTAAGCGGTCTGTTTCGTAATACTTGGAGACCTGCAAGTCTGAGATCTGCACTACATTCAAAGGTGTGCGTTCATTTTTCTTTCCCAACTCCACATGGTTTACATGCACGAGGAAAGGCTCAACTTTCCACGCATAGAACGGAAGGGCGATGATTAGGAAGAGGAAGAAAGTTATGATGGAGAGGATGACGCGTTTGTTTTTATTTTTGCTTTTTTTACTTGTTCTTGGAGGTGTTTTTGGGGTTTGCTTTTGCATAGTTTTTTATTATAGTATAAAAAGCGCTGTAAAAAATCCAGCGCTTTTTTTGATTTGTTTTTTCTCTAGAAGTGTTGAAACACGTTACTCCCATGTCACTCCACGGGTTTTATCCACTGCAGTGACCCAAGTTTGTCCCGACTTCAGTGGAATATTTTTATCTTGGTCATCGGTAAAGCTGATATTGGTTTGGGCGTTTGGCTTCGACCACTTGCCTTCTTGAACTTTGCCGTTTTGGAAGATGTAGGCCTTGCCCGTTCCTGTGGTTTGGATATCCATATGGTTGCCATCTGCGGAGAGGCTTTGATCTACCATGATAGCAATAACCACATCGGGAGAAATCTGCCCTTTTTCGCGGTCTTGATGGGCTTCGCCACCTTGGAAACGTTTGTAGGTGTGGCTTTCTGTATCGTACTGGTAGCTTACGTCAAAAATTCCTGTTGACACTGGCATGTGGATAGTGTGGGCATCAGCTAGCTCTGTTTGTGGTTCTTCACTGGTTTGAGTCGAATCTAGTGGCTCTCTCTCCCAGGTTTCAAACTCAGACTTCTTCTTGTCTAACTTGTCCATGTATTTATCTAAGCCGCTCATTTTCGTATACATATTATGCGGGGCTACGCGGTCATCCGAGCGCCAGAAAATACCCTCTGGAGCTTTGAACTGGTCCAAATCTGCCACGTAGTCTCCCGACTTCACCATATTTAGAGCTAACTCTGAGCCACCCACATGAGCCAAGCCCGCATCAAATCCTGCCGCCCACTCTACGAAGTAAGGACGAATCGAGCGAACGGGGCCGATCAGATCAGGCTGAGCTTCTTGATAGAGAGCAACAAAGCGTGTGATGCCCCCTTCAGCTACAGCTTCAAAAACGGCACCTGCTTCTTTGAGTCCTGACTGAGGCCTGGCTTCTGGCGAGTTCTCTATCATGACCGCAGTAATCGGGCGCTTTGCCTTTTCTGCAGTTGTTTCTAAACCTGTCAAAGCTGATCTGACAGGTTGTGCTTTTTCCTCTTCTTTAACTTCTTCCTGTGCCGTCTTTGGTGCAAAAACTTTAGACTGCCAAGCGAAAGCCCCAGCAGCTGCAACCAAAAGCACAGCAATGATAGCGATTACTTTTTTATTCATAACTTCATTATATCAAAAAAGAATTTTAACAAAAATGTTATGGGGTTATAAAAAAGCTTATGTACTATAAGACATAGGCTTTTATTTGAGGATAAAGTTTAGTACGTGTGTTTCTCCCAAACCTGAGCCAGATACTCAAGAGACAAATAGCTGGTATCCGCTACCAAAGCAATCTCTTTGCCTAAGTCAGCTGCCTGCCCCACCCCTACAGGAAGCGCCCCAGCTGCTTTAATAGCTGCAATACCAGCTTGAGCATCTTCGATACCTATTGTTTCAAAAATGGGCGTGTTGACTCCTGCGGCCGCTGCTAAAAAGATATCTGGAGCAGGCTTGGATGCTGCTACTTCTGCGGGGTTCGCTATATAGTCAAAATAGCTCATCAACTCCATCCGTTCCAGAAGAAATGGGCCATTTTTAGATGCTGAAGCTAATGCGACTTTGATTTCTTTCGCTTTCAAATCTTTGAGTAATTCGATAATCCCAGGATAAACTTCTTTTGGAGTAATTTTTTGAATCATTCTTACATAAGTATCATTTTTTTGTTTAGCCAAAGCTGCGAGTTCTTCATCTGAATAATCCCTCTCACCTTCTGCGAGTGTAAGGATTTTCTGCAGAGAGTCCTCACGTGATACTCCTTTTAGCTGTTCGTTGAACTTACGGTCAACACCTTGAATGTTAATAGACTCAGCCAAGGATTTCCACGCTTGATAATGATATTCTGCTGTATCCGTAATAACTCCGTCCAAGTCGAAAAGTACTGCTTTAAACATAATTTTCCTTTACTTAAGCAAGCTGAGCATGCCTGCAATATTTTTTCCAATCAATTCCAGATTACTTTTGGCATAATCTGGTGAAATCGCTATTTCTAAGGTTGTCACTTCGCGCTGGATAGCATAGGCAGCGATTAAGTGATTTTCTAAATCCCCAAGATCTTCATCCCGTCTACCAGCAACAGCAAGAGCAGGTATCCCCTGGTCTTTTGCCAAAGTCGCAACTTTCATCGGTACTTTGCCTTGCGCAGACTGAGCATCTAATGAGCCTTCCCCTGTAATGATCAAGTCAGCATCGGCCATTTTAACAGACAGTCCTGTCAAGTCAGCGATAATATCAAAGCCTGAGCGTGCCTTCCCTCCCAATAAAGCAAATGCTCCACCCAAACCTCCAGCTGCGCCAGATCCCTCATAAGTATTCAAATCAATATTGACTTGTGCTTTAAACAACTCATTTATAACGGTCATTTGTTTATTAAAATTAGTAATCTGTTCTGGAGTTGCACCTTTCTGTTTACCAAAAACTGCCTGCGCTCCATTTGGCCCCGTGTAGGGATTGGTTACATCTGAGCCAATAATGATCTCTAAGCCACTAAAGTCTTCTAAAACTTTTTCTAAGTTTTTAATATCTATAATATTTTGGGACAAAAGGTTTTTCCGACTGTGTACAATTTGCCCATCTTCCTCTAAAAAGTGGACGCCTAATGCCTGAAGGAAACCTCCTCCTCCATCACTGCTACCTGTGCCACCAAGAAAGACAATAATTTTTTCAAGACCATCTTCCTTAAGAGCCTGAATCAATAGCCCAAGACCATAGGAACTGGCCGCTTCTACCGATGTCGAATCAGCAGAGACCAAATTCAAACCTAGTAAATCAGCAGACTCCACGATAGCAGTCTTTTTGCCGAGATCCTGTCCAATCAAAACTTTAGATTCATATTCACGTCCTAATAAATCACAGGATATTATCGTCTGTACTGCAAAATCTGGACGAGCTGCAAGAATCGCAGATAGACTTCCTTCTCCACCATCTGCAATTTCTGAGTAAGCTACTTTTAACTGAGGATTTTTAGCCAGTAAGCCTACGGTCAAACTTTCGGCTACTTCTTTTGAGCTTACTGATCCTTTAAATGAATCAGAAGCGATAAAAATTTTCATATCAATAGTCCCTTATTTTATCCAAGCGTACGCATAAGCTGGCAAGTGTAACGTTCCTGTGGTTTTTTCTCCTGTCAGGAGATTTGTGCCCTGAATATTCATCAACGTTACTGCTTGATCTGAAACATTGGTCAAAGATAAGACGGTTGCTCCTGTCTTAGAATTGTGACGTTTGACCGCGAAAATACGTGCGTCCAAATCCAATATTTCTTGTGTCCCATAAGGATTAAAGGCAGTCTGTGTACTGCGCACATCTAACATTTCTATTAAGCCGTTGAAAATTCCTTTGCGATAAGGATTATGGAGAAGTTCTTCGGCCAGAGTTGGACCATCCAACTTCTCTCGGTTAATGCGGCGATTAATACCTGAGGATTCTAGTCCGACATAGTCATTGCGTGATCCAAAGAGAGAGTGGTAATAGATAGCAGGAACGCCTAAAACACTAAGCAGAATACTGTGTGCCGCCTTCATCTTCTGAACAGCTGTAGCATCATCTTCTCCTGCGTTACGCAAAGCATCCGAGTAGTTGATATTCATCTCGTAAACAGTTTGAGTGCCATCTGGGTTACTCTTATAGGAGATTCGTCCGCCCTGCATTTTGACTTTGGCAACGAGCGTTTCACGCTCTTCTTCGGTCAAGATACCTTCAGTTGGACGCATCCCAATACCATCGTGACTAGCCAAAAAGTTAAAATAAGTTTCATTCTCGCCCACATGATCAATCTTTTTGGCCCACTCCGAGAGCTTTTCTGCATTTCCAACGGTAAAAGCATGTAAAGTCAGAGGGGGTAGCGGGAACTGATACACTTGATTGGCTTCGTCATTTTGACCAAAGTAAGAAATATTTTCAGCATGAGGAACATTGGTTTCCGTGATAATTTGGGTATGAGGCGCTATTTCATCAAGGAGCAAACGCCAAATCTTAATGATCTCGTGAGTCTGCTCCAAATGCATAGATGTCGTACCAGATTCCTTCCAGAGAAAACCGATTGCGTCTAAACGGATACTTGCTGCGCCTTTAGCTGCATAGTCCAAAAGGACCTTTGTCAACCGTGCAAACATAGCAGGATCCTGGATATTGACATCGACTTGATCCTCAGAAAAAGTAGACCAAGCACGCTTAGTTATCCCTTTCTCTCCAACATACTCATGGAAAAGCGGGGAAGTACGAGGACGGGTAGTTTTTGAGCTGTCAAAGTTTTCATCATAGGTTACAAACGCATCTTCAAAGCCAGGAACATCATTAAGGTAGTTTTGAAACCACTGGCTCGACCGAGACATATGATTTGCCACAAAGTCAAACATGAGTCTGTAGTCTTGACTAAGCGATTCAATATGAGACCAGTCTCCATATTCTGGATTAATCACTTCGTAGTCCGTCACTGAGAAGCCATCATCTGAAGTATAAGGAAACATCGGTAATAAATGGACATCTGATATACTGCCTTTAATCTTAGCCTTGAGTAAGTCATGTAAGGCGGTCAAAGGACTTTTACCTGTTTCTTGGATAGCATCACCATAAGTGATTAAGTAGGCTGTTTTTTGTGTCAAAGGTGCTTTCGGTGCAAAGTCTGAAAGAGAGAATTCATCTAAAATACTTTGCAAAGCTTCGATAGTAGTTTGAGCCTGGTCTCCATAGAGACAATTGATTTTTTCTATAATTGCATATGAGGCATCTTTTGAAATTTTCATGGGTTTCCTTAATAATTCACAGTTAATTCTTGAATAAGTTCGTAATCCTTGCCCACGATTGTCAATGGCAACGGAGTAACTGAAGATTTAGTGATGCTGATGGTGTCATGTGTAAGTTTAAAATGTAATTTTTGATTGCGCCAAATAAAGTCATGTTCCAGACTGGTCCAAGCACTTGGTAGTTTAGGATTAATTTCTAACCCTTCAGACTTAACGAGTCCCGCAAAGCCAAAAACAGTGGCCAACCAAATCGCCCCTTGGCTAGCTGCATGTATACCGTCATCTGACTTGTGTGGCATATCATTGAGATCAATAGCACATGCGGATTGGAACATATCATATGCCCAATCGGCCTCACCAATACGAGCTGCTACGATGGCATGAATAGCTTTGGAGAGTGACGAATCATGAATAGTTTTATCTTCATAATAGTACAAGTTTTTCTTCATTGTCTCTTCATCAAAAAGGTAGGGCATTAAATAGAAGAGCATCACTAGATCTGCTTGCTTAAGAATTTGCATATCAACGACTTCTTCACGGCTATAGTCCAAAAGGATAGATTGTGAACCTGCTGTGGCTTTGTATTTAGTGAGGTCAATAATGACCTTACTCAAAAAAGTATCGTCTTGCGGGATTAGTCCTTCTTCATTTGGAACAGGAAGATAAACATTATTCAAAAAATGAACCGCATCTTGTGAAAACTTTTCATCTTCTTCATTAAATTGTAAAGCTGTACGTACATTTTCAGCCGCCATATAGTTTGTATAAGCATTATTATCGATGTGTTCTGTATACTCATCTGGACCAATAACATCTAGAATTTCTAAGCGTCCATTTTTCTCAACTGTACGAGAAATCCAAAATTCTGCTGTTTCTTTAAGTAGTTTTTTGCCTTTGGAGTTCATGAAAGTTTCGTCCTTAGTGGCTTGGTAGTAATCCTTGACTGCATAGGCGATATCAGACACGATATGATGTTCTGCTTGGGCAGAGGCAATGATCTGACGACGCCCTGTTTTAATATTAATAGCTGCATAGTGTGGTGTCTCTTCAAAGCCAGTCAAGGCTGATTCCCACGGGAATTGCGCACCTTTATAGCCATTATCCGCCGCCTTATCACGTGCCCCAGCTAGACGCAAAGATCGATATTCGAGAAGTTTCCTTGCTGCCTCCGGCTCATGATGTAAATAAAAAGGAAGCAAAAAGATTTCTGTATCCCAGAATACATGGCCTTTATAGCCTTCACCAGTTAGCCCCTTTGCCCCGATAGAGAAACCCTTGGCAAATGGCAAATGGTCATTGGGCAGCATGATTTTCATATGGTAGAGAGCAAAGTCAAGAGCTTCTTGATCTTTAGGATTAGTAGAATCAACGACAATCCGGTGTGATGCCCAGTACTTCTCCCAATGCTTACTCGCTTCTTCTAAAACTTGATTATAGGAAACCTTAATGACTGAATCAGCACGTGCGGCCTCATAAGGTTTGGGCGTTTCATGTGAGGAATAGACGTGAACGAGTTTTTCAAAGACGAATGTTTCTTTTATCTGGACTTGTCCAGTAATGGTTCCCTGTGTCTTACGATTTTTAGCCGTCATAATTGCAGGCGAGTTAAAACGCATAGAAAGTCCGATACCAATATCTGTGTCCATCGTGTCAAATTTAACAGCGATCACATCGTCAGTGACTAGAACTTCACGTTCAAGCAAATGCTGAACACCTCCGTTTGAAACTTGAGCGTTGAAGCCAGCTTTTATAGAAAGGCTTACTGGAGCATCTATGGGTGTTATTTCACTTCTAAATGCTACCTGGTGGACATTTTCAGGATTAACAATACGTTTGTTTACAATAAGATATCGCTTCCCAGTAGCGTCTTTCCAAGTAAGCTTTCTGATGAGCTGCCCCGTAGTATAGTCTAAGCTTCGCTCGAAGTCAGTGATTCTTTCAGGCCAGATGGAAACTACTTCGTCATTTAAACGAACTTCGTCCTCAATAAAATCAGGAAGATTAACCAAATCCGAAGTTTCTTGTCCTATACCTCGGTCGTAAACTCCCCGTATGAAGAAACCACGATCCTGGTTTCGATAATTTTCTTCATGTGTGGCTCGTAAGCCTAAAAATCCATTCCCTTGAGCCATGAGTGTGGCTTCTTTGTTTAGTAATTCTGTATCAAAGTTAGTAATTTTATAGTGCATAAGGAATTTTTTCTCCACTTTCTGCTGCTTGGTAAAGTGCCTCAATGAGGCGTTGAATAGTGTAACCTTGGCTGGCATTTGCTATTGGAGCTTGACTGTTGCCTAAAACAGCATCTGTAAAAGTCGCCATGGAACGGAAATGTATATTTTCGGACGTTGAGGGAACTTCTTTGAGCATTTGAAGTTCTCCTTCATAATCTCGATATATTTTTCCTGGATATAAACTCGCACCTGCTTCATCGCCACAGAGTTGAATGTCAAATATTTTTTCAGGTTGGATATTGAGAGCAAATGAAGTATTAATTCGGATAATACCACCATTTTTCAGTTCAATGACTCCAAAAATAGCATCCTCCACTGTATATTTTGTGGGGTCCCACGTACCAAAGGTGCCTTTTGACTTTTTAGTACCAATCTTCTGAAAAGAATGCGCTTGGACGGCTGAGATTTCTGGATAATCCAGAAGGTACAAAGTAGTGTCCAACATATGAATTCCATAATCGATAAGTGGCCCACCGCCCTGTAATTCTTTGTCAATGAAGTTGCCCCATCCTGGTACACCGGAGCGACGAAGGGCCATTGCATCCACAAAGTAAACTTCACCCAGTTTGTCAATATGAGATTTAATCATCTGTGTTTCATCAGAATAGCGATGCTGAAAATCATATGCCAGAATCACTTTTTTTTCAGTAGCTTTTTCTGCCATTTTAAGAGCTTGCGCGCTAGTCATGGCAGGTGGTTTCTCACAAAAGACATGGCAACCAGCTTCTAAAGCCATCATAACATTTTCATAGTGAAAACGGTTGGGAGTACATACGGAGACAATATCTGGCTTTTCTATTGTAAGCATCTCCTTCATATCAGAGTAAGCTTTTGCAACATTATTTTTTTTTGCAAAATTTTCCCCAACCTCAAGTCGAGGATCAACCACAGCGACTATTTTGTAAGTTTCTGGTTGTGTGTTGTAATAAGCGGCATGTACAGTTTCAGCGATTTGCCCTGCACCAATCAACGCTACTTTTTTCATAGTATTCAAATTCCTTTAATAATAAATATGGTCAGTCAGACTCAGACAACAGATAATCGCTTTTTGTTACTCTATCAATTATCCACTCTCTAAGACTGACTCAGTCAGTCTTTTTTTTTTTCTTAGGCTTCGGCCCACGCTTGCTTGATGAAATCGATAGATTCCTTGTAAGTGGCATCAAAATTCTCTCCACGCATCAGACATTCATAAACCAGCCAACCTTTATAGTCGTTAGATTTTAAGACACTAAACAGTCCTTTAAAGTCAATATCACCAGTACCAGGAGCATAACGATGGTTGTCTGCCAAGTGAACGTGCCCTAGTTTTTCTCTTTGCTCCTCTAAAGCAATTTTTGAGTCAGACTCTTCCATGTTCATGTGGTAAAAATCAGCAATAACTTCCACGTTTTCAAAGCCATTTTTATCAATGTATCTTCGTGAATCAGCGAGAACATTAATCATATGATCTTGATAGCGATTAAGCGGCTCCAAGTAAATTTTCGTACCCGTACGACCAGCCACTGCATCTAATACTTTCAAAGAATCAGAAACTATAGCAAAATCTTCTTCTGCAGTACGTGGGAAAGCTTCAAAGTGCGGGTAAGACCACATACCCCAAGCTGCGGGCACTACAATCCCAGTTCCGCCTACTTCAGATAAAGCTTCTAAAATAGCCGTGATTTCTTTAAGACCATTTTGTCGACGCTTCTCGTCCGTATCACCAATCCACCCTGTATAACCATTACATGTAGAGGATATAGGCAAGCCAGTAGCTTCTACAGCTGCTTTAACAGCTGCTAAATTTTCTACGAGAACTTTACCGTCGATTTCGAAGCCATTAAAGCCGATATCTTTTAAGTACTGAAATTTTTCAGTCAAATTTTTTGGGAAAAATGCTTGGTCTTGTGTTGCGATTTTCATGTGTGCTCTCCTTAGAATTGTACGCCAAATTTAACAGACAAGGCTGGATTCTTGTCGATATAAGTTTCATAAGCTTCGGGGCTCTCAACGACTGGTACGATTGGGGCTACAATCTCTTCACAGTCCAAATAGCCACTCATTAAAAGATCCCAGCAAGTATCTTCAATGCGCTTGCGGTCCCAACGTGGGTATTCAGGGTTTGGTTCACTAGAAGCACGGGCAAAGATGATTTGTGCATTATTAAAATGTGCTTCACGTCCAAAGTTGAGGGCAGCTTCAGGGAAGGGCTTAGCAAAAGCTACATATGAGATAATTCCACCATAAGCAATACCCTTAAGTGATGCTTGCAGAGCTTGTGCTGCACCTGAAGTTTCAATCACAGAATCAACACCCATCTTGTTAGTCAACTCTTTCATGCGTAATCCTGCATCCTCATTGATTGGATCAATGGCATGTACTGCCCCCATCTTCAAGGCTAGCTCACGACGGTTAGCGATAGGATCCAGTGCAATGACTTTAGCACCCGCTTTAGCCGCGATTTGTACCGCAATCAAGCCAATCGCTCCAAGTCCAAAAATAGCTACCCAATCTCCCGCACGTACATTGGCTACACGAGTTCCTCCCATAGCGAACTGAGCTGGATCATAGCAGACAGCATTTTTCCAGTTGTCTAAACTTTCCATCTTGCGGAGCTTATAGTTATTTACCCCTTTTACAATAACGGTTTCCCGAATGGGACCATAGGTAGAGACTATATCTCCGACTTTGTATTCTGTAACCTCGCTACCAATTTCTGCTATTTCCCCCACTACTTGATTGCCTAAAGGCAAATCACCAAACTCAATACCACGAGGGGCATCTGCTGCTCTTGGCATGAACATATTCCACTCTGTATTAAATTCATCGTCCGCAAAAGGTGAAATCCCTTTAAAGTCTACGGATTCTGTTCCTGGCTTTGGTGAGCCGAATTTTACTGCAATGAGTACCTCATCTGCTTCAATAGCTCGTTCTTCATAATCTTTAAGACCAGCAACATGTGGGGCTAAAGCAACTAATTTTTTCATTTTATTTTCTCTCCATTGGGTCTACACCCATAATTTATTTTTTTCTATCTTTCGTTTAACATTTTGAAAAGATAGTTATTAATTTTAGTTAGGAAATACTATCACAGCTAACCTTTTACGCCACCTTCTGTAGCTCCTGACTTGATAAAGCGTTCTGAGAAAGCATACATAAGAACAACTGGAATTGCTGTTACAAGTGAAGCTGCCATCATGCGACCCCAAACATAGTCAGGAGTACTAAAGAGTGCATTCAAGCCGATTGGGAGTGTGAATTTGTCTGTGGATGACAGGAAGATGGAAGCAAATAAGAAATCATTCCAAGCCACCATGAAGCTATATACAAAGACAGATATAATTCCCGACATTGATAGCGGAACCATGATTTTCCATATAATTTGGAACCGTGAAAGTCCATCAATTCTAGCTGCTTCTTCAATATCTACTGGGATAGTCTCAAAGTATGAGCGTAGCATGAAGATTGCGGTTGGCAAAGTTTGGACAACCATAATGATAACTAAGGAAGTCAAAGTATCATAAAGGCCTAGATTTGCAATAATCTTAAACAAAGGTACAACAATTAAGATTCCTGAGAACATATAGACCGTATAGAAAGAGGCATTAATCTGCGTACGTCCTTTAAAATTCAAACGTGCGAGTGCATATGCTCCTCCAATACCGATAACAACCGCAATAAGTGCCGCGATAGTTGATGTAATCAAAGAGTTTTTGAAGTATTCAATAAACGGAAAGATATCAGGATTGAAGATGTCTACATAGTGTTCAAAAGTGAAATCATGTGGGAAAAAGGTTGGTGTCGTCGCAATCGCTTCAGTTTTTCCTTTAAATGAAGTCATAAGCATAATCAGAAAAGGGAAAAGATTGATGAAGAGGAAAGCAACCAGGAAGACGTAAAAGAGTATGTTTTTGATACGTTTTTTCTTAGCCATTGTTCAAATTCACTCGCTTTCTAGAGAAGAAGATAACCACCGCAATAATTAGGAAAAGAATAATTGAGATGGCCGAAGCCTTGCCAAGGTCGTTAAAGGCGAAGGCAGTTTTATAGAGGTAAACTCCTAAGATATTGACTTTATCAGTCAAAAGATAAACGTCCGCAAACATATAAAACATCCAAATCGAACGCAAGACGATAACGGTAAGGAGTACAGGTTTAATAGCCGGGAGTGTCACCACTTTGAATTTATCCCACCAAGTGGCACCATCAATATCCGCTGCTTCATATAAAGACTTGTCTACAGTCTGTAGTATAGCAAGGAGGGAGATGAAAGCGTATGGGAAGTAGCGCCAAATAGCAAAGAGGACAACCAACGCGAAGGAACTTTCTGGCTTATCAAACCATAAAGGGGCTCTGTCAAATATTCCTAAGATATCCACCAAAACATGATTTACAATGCCATAAGTATTGTTAAACATATACTTCCAAGCAAAAATAAGTGAGATAGAGGGAGTGACATAAGATAAGATAATCAAGGAACGAGAAAGACCACGAGATTTAAAGGGCCTGTTCAATGCCATTGCGACTCCTAATCCCAAGGCCGTTGATCCAAACACGACAAGCGCAGTGTAGGCAAAGGTCAAACCTAAAGATTTATAGAATTCAAGGTCAGTTAAAATTTCCACGTAGTTTTCAAGGCCAATCCAAGTGGATGGCAAGGTGACATTCAATGGAATCTTTTGGAAAGAGATGATGATGTTCTGCAACATAGGAAAGAATACCAGTACTGCAAGTAAAATCATACTCGGTGCAAGTAAGCCGATAGCTAACTTGGTGTCTGCATTATTGATTTTTTTCATGTTAATTTACTCATTTTTCATAAAGTTTATTATTGGATTCGAAAGCTTTTGGAGGACTGTACGAAATTTGACCAACTGCTTTCGTTTGGTGTGATACTTAAAAATCTAAATTTCAACCTGTGTCATTAAGCATATGCTTTTGACTGGGAAGCACTTTATTAATCTTCTTTTGTTGTTTTTTGAGCTTCAGCTTGAGCCTTTTCTAGGACTGGACCAACCGCATGATTACCAACCGTTACATCATGTACTGCACGCCCAATAATTCCTGCCGAGGTAATGTTACCCATTTTATTGAAGTTTTTCTCGCCAACTAAGCCAAAAACTTGAACTTTATCAAAGGAGTTAGCAATTTCTGTAGGAAGCTTACCAAAAGCTTGAATAACTTCATTGTTTTGGTAGGTGGACGAGTTAACAATATTCTTATTAACCGGTTGAGCTCCACCAGGGGACATCAATACCCATTTTTCCATGTTTTCTTGGCTTGAAAGATATGTGACAAATTCTTTTGCTGCTTCAGTTTTGTCATCTGACTTGTTAGCCGCAATAGTCAGACCAGACACTGTACCGTAAACTGCCTCACTCTTGTTAGTTGGAATAGCAAATCCGAGATTTTCCGCCTTACCTGCTTCAAAAATACCGGGAATGATATAAGTTGAATAGATGGCCATTGGCACCGTACCATTCATGAAAGCATCATTGATTTCGGTAACATCGTTAGAACCTGGCATAGTATACTGGGACAAATTTTGATAAAAACTTAAAGCTTCTTTCATTTCTGGAGTGTCAAATGTTACTTGACCTTGAGCATTTAAAACATTGGCTTTATTCGAGAGGGCAAATTGTGAAAAAGCTTGCTCAGACATTACAGAATCTGCGGTAGGCATCGCTATACCAAATTTTTTATTTTTTGGATCATTAAATGCCTTTGCCGCTGCTTCTACTTTTTCCCAAGAACTCAAATCAGTGATACCTTTTGTAGCGAGCTGTTTTTTGTCATACCAGATTCCTTGTACCCAACCAGAAATCGGGGCTGCAATATAATGCTGTCCATTTTCTGAACGAACCAGGCGTTTAGCACCATCATAGTAGGTATCCTCACCAACGTCAGACATAATTTCATCAACTGCTTCTTGGTTAATGAGTTGGTCTTTATCCATTACCTTGGCAAAGTCTTGCGAGACCTCTACCACTTCGGGCATCTTATTGGCACGAGCCAAGGTAACTACCTTAGTGTTATAGGCATTTTCATCAACTGGAACAACATTGACATGGATATCGGGATGTGTTTTTTCAAAACTACTAACCAGTTCATTAATGACAGCCAGTCGTTCTTGCTCAACCGATGAAGTCATAAATTCGATTTGAGTTTTACCAGCGTGTTGGTTATTACCACATGCCGCAAGCGTCATCGCGGCCAGAAGTGATAATGAACCTAAAACGATACTTTTTTTGAGTTTCATTGTTCTCCTTTAGTGCTGTTCTGATAGGGTAGAGAGATTCAGAACTTAAATTTTTCGCTTTAATTGTAAGCGTTTTCTGTATTATTGTATTCGCTTACATTATTTTGTAACTGCTTTCATTATATTTAATTTTCTTTTACTTGTCAATAGAAAATTAATTTTTTTTCTTTTTATTTATATTTTACTCTTTTATATCCTCTCCTAATCTTGCATTAATCATGTTTTTAAGCAGCTGTGAAAAAAAGGATTTTTTAGCTTCTTCTGAAATTGTGCACTTTGTATAATTTTTTTAAGCTAATCTTACATTGATTTAAGAAAGCGGATACATTAAAATGAAGTGGAAATCGAATTTGATTTGATAAGAAAAAGGAGACAATATGACGACGCTTAAACTAGACAAGGTTTACAAAAAATATCCCAACGCTACCCAATACTCTGTGGAAGACTTTAACTTAGACGTTAAAGACAAAGAATTTATCGTTTTTGTTGGGCCATCTGGATGTGGAAAATCGACTACTCTGCGTATGATTGCAGGACTTGAAGATATCACAGAAGGCGATTTTACCATTGATGGTAAACTTATGAACGATGTGGCGCCTAAAGATCGTGATATTGCGATGGTCTTTCAGAACTATGCCCTCTATCCTCATATGACTGTCTTTGATAACATGGCTTTTGGACTTAAACTGCGCAAGTATAAAAAGGAAGATATCAAAAAACGTGTTGAGGAAGCAGCCAATATTCTTGGCCTGACAGATCTTCTTGACCGTAAACCTGCGGATATGTCTGGGGGACAACGTCAGCGTGTAGCTATGGGACGTGCGATTGTACGTGATGCCAAGGTCTTTCTCATGGATGAACCTTTATCAAATCTCGATGCCAAACTGCGTGTGTCCATGCGGACAGAGATTGCCAAAATTCACCGTCGTATTGGTGCCACAACCATTTATGTTACCCATGATCAGACCGAAGCGATGACCCTTGCGGATCGTATCGTTATCATGAGTTCAACACCAAATGCGGACAAGTCAGGAACTGTAGGGCGTATCGAACAGATTGGGACACCTCAAGAGTTATACAATGAACCTGCGACAAAATTTGTGGCTGGCTTTATCGGTAGTCCAGCTATGAATTTCCTCAATCTAAAAATCATTGACAATAAGCTTGTGGGTGAAGGCATCAGCTTAACGCTTCCAGAAGGGCAGCACAAGCTTTTGAAGGAGAAGGGCTACTCCTCTAAAGAAGTTATCATGGGGATCCGTCCAGAGGATATCTCTGCGTCTATCATTGCAGAGCAAGCATATCCTGAAGCACAAATAGAGGCTGAAGTGACCGTTTCAGAACTGTTAGGGGCTGAAACTATGCTTTATCTTAAAGCTGGTGAGGCAGAACTTGTCTCACGCGTCGAGGCAAGAGATTTCCGTCAACCTGGAGAAAAAATCACGGTCACACTTAACCTCAATAAAGCACACTTCTTTGACAAACAAACAGAAGTTCGTATTGTGGAAGATAAATAAATATGGGAGATTTAAGTATAGAAAAGATTGTCCGATAAGTATAATCTCAGTTTTAACTCAAAAAGCAAATTCCTCCAGTTCGGAATTTGCTATTTTCTAACGTTAAACACACGATTCGTCGGACACTTATTAGCTCTTAGATATTTGATAATCTTTATTTACTTCTTTCCTCCAAAAAAAAGACAGTCATAACGACCGTCTTTTTTTATTTTTATATCCCTTTTTTCCTTTTAATCCTCATCCATAGACAAAACAGAAAGGAAAGCTTCTTGTGGAACTTCAACTGAACCGATTGATTTCATACGTTTTTTACCGGCTTTTTGTTTTTCGAGGAGTTTTCGTTTACGCGAAATATCTCCACCGTAACATTTAGCCAAGACATTTTTACGTAGGGCTTTAATGTCACTACGGGCAACAATTTTTTGGCCGATCGTGGCTTGGATTGGTACTTCAAATTGTTGGCGTGGAATCAGCTTTTTCAATTTTTCAACGATTATTTTGCCGCGCTCGTAAGCAAAGTCTTTGTGAACGATAAAGCTGAGTGCATCGACTTTTTCTGCATTCAAGAGTATATCCATCTTCACAAGGCGTGATGGGCGATAGTCAGAAATTTCGTAGTCAAAGCTTGCATAACCACGTGTAGAAGATTTGAGTTTATCAAAGAAATCAAACACAATCTCACTCAAAGGGATATGATAGATGACATTGACACGGTTAGCATCAAGATAGTCCATCGTCACGAACTCCCCACGTTTACGCTGAGCCAGCTCCATCACAGCACCGACAAATTCGTTAGGCACCATGATTTGTGCTTTGACAAAAGGTTCTTCAATACTTTCGATACGTGTAGGGTCTGGAAACTCGCTTGGGTTAGCAACTTCCATTAATTCACCGTCTGTTGTATTGACCTGATAGATTACAGATGGTGCTGTCATGATAAGGTCAAGGTTAAACTCACGCTCTAAGCGCTCTTGGATAACGTCCATGTGTAAGAGTCCAAGGAAACCACAACGGAAACCAAAGCCAAGAGCTTGAGATGTTTCAGGTTCAAACTGTAAGCTGGCATCATTGAGCTGCAAACGTTCAAGCGCTTCCCGAAGATCATTATAACGGTTCGAATCAATCGGATAGAGACCACAGAAAACCATCGGGTTCATCTTTTTATAACCATCAAGGGCTTCTTCTGCTGGGTTGTTCGCTAAAGTAATCGTATCACCAACACGAGTGTCAGCAACGGTCTTAATAGCAGCAGCGAGATAACCCACATCACCAGCCATAAGGAAATCACGCGCCACAGCTTTCGGCGTGAAAATACCGACTTCAGTAACGATAAACTCCTTGCCATTAGACATCAGTTGAATCGTATCACCAACCTTTACAGAACCATCCATGACACGGATTTGTAAGATAACACCGCGATAAGCATCATAGACGGAGTCAAAAATAAGGGCTTTGAGTGGCGCTTCAACATCTCCTTGAGGTGCTGGCACTTTTTCAACCACCTGCTCCAATATTTCCTCAATACCAATACCCGCTTTTGCCGAAGCAAGGACTGCTTCTGAAGCATCCAGACCGATGACATCTTCAACCTCTGTACGCACACGTTCTGGATCTGCAGCAGGGAGGTCAATTTTGTTAATAACAGGCAAGATTTCTAAATCATTGTCCAAAGCTAAATAAACATTTGCCAAGGTTTGGGCTTCAATACCTTGAGCAGCATCCACGACAAGAATAGCACCTTCACAAGCCGCCAATGAGCGGGACACTTCATAAGTAAAGTCGACGTGTCCTGGGGTATCAATCAAGTGGAAAATATAAGTTTCTCCATCTTTTGCAGTATATTCTAACTCGATGGCATTCAGTTTAATCGTAATTCCACGTTCTCGCTCCAAATCCATACTGTCTAAAAGTTGAGCTTGCATCTCACGTTTTGAAACCGTCTCTGTCAACTCCAAAATACGGTCAGCCAGAGTTGATTTCCCATGGTCAATATGCGCAATAATTGAAAAGTTACGGATTTTTTCCTTGCGCGCGTTCATTTCTTGTATATTCATAATTATTTCCTTAATAAAAAGTCTATTACCATCTATTATAGCATAAAGTTACTTTCTCAATTTAAAGAAATATACAAATACACTTAATTAGCCAAATATCTATTCATTTCACCTTATCGAGAAAGGAGTTCAATCATTCTTTCAAGTATTTCCTCTCTATTTTCACTTCTTCTCAAATAATCGACATGATATCCTTCAGTCAAAATCTCGATGAGATGCGGAAAGAGTTGGTTGAAGTATGTAGAATCATCTGGGTTAATCGTGAAACTTAAAATGAGATAAATATCTTGCCCATCCCATGTCAGTGGTTCTTCTGGTTTAAGGACGAGCATGCCGGTTTTGTTTCCCTCATATCTAATTGAGTGAGGGACAGCAATTCCGCTGTTGAAGGATGTTGGAGACAAACTTTCACGTTCAAATAATTTCTTAGAAAAGCCTTGATCAGCAAATTTATTTTCCAAAAACCAGGTCCCAATCTTTTCAAAAGCTTCAGCTTTTGTGGGCTTTCCTTTGAGAGTCAAAAAGGCATTTTTCGGAATTAATTGTGGTAAAAAAGTCCCCAGAAAATGGCGGTATTTCTTGTTTTTGACACGTTCGATTGCCTCACGAATGTGTGTGAAATCTTTCTCTGTTAAAAATTCATGAATTAGTACACTTTCATAATACGCACTTTCAGTAATCTTTTCCGTAGAAAGAACAAGTTCAAGTTGCTCTTCATTTTCAGTGCTGTTTTTCAGAAATAACAATTCGTCATCAAAACGTTTTTGCAAACCTTCAAGCACTATTTCTTCTCGATTAAGATAGCCCGACATTTTAAGTTGAGTACGTATTTTATGAGAATTTTGTTTTTGCTCATCTAAAAAAGAGCCGAGATGAAGTGCCAAAAAAGCAATCTCATCTTCTGCGATTTCAATATCTAAATCCGTAGCAATCAATGATGACAGATAAACTGCAATATCAAATAAAATAGGATAGCGAACTTTGATTTCAATAGCACTTAAATTTCTCTTAATCTTCTTGTCTTTTACACGTGTATAGAGATTTTGGGTGTGTAGAAGCAACCGCGTAAGGAATTTCTCGTCTGTGAAGTCGATTAAGAAAACATCACTGATTTCCTGCAAAGCTCGATGAAGACTTTCTGCTATTTCATTGGCAACATAGGATTCGACTTGGGGGTTATGATGTCCTTTTTCTCCATCACAAAGTAGAGCAAGTTCAAACTTATCTTCCCCACCTAAAGAGACACTATAATTTTCATAAAGCCAATGTGAAATTTCCTCAATCATCTCCAAAGATGGACTAGTAAACTTTTGTATTTGGGTTGTTCTTTGTTGATGTAGAGCAATGATTAAATGCAGGATAAAGTTTTGGAAAAAATAATTATTCGTGTAAAAGCGATAACGTTTAAAAATAGAGGCGCAAGCTTCTGCGACTTCTGATAAGGGAATTTCACCTAAAAATTTTTGCATTTCCTCTTCTAAGCTATGCGTGTTGGCTCCTTGTTGTCGGATTAAACGCATGATAAGCTGTCGCTTCTCGTCATAATTGCCCTTTAAGTAATAAGAAAAATCATGTTGCCTGATATGTAGCCCTTCATTTTGAATCATTTTTTGTAATATAGCAATATCCTGACGAATTGTTGCCTCAGAGACCCATAATTTTTCTGCCAAATCAAAAAGATTCACTCCTGCTCCACCATTTTTCAGTAAAGTTTGCAAGATTGAGAAGCGACGACTATTGATGGAGCCATCTCCTGTTTCATCTAAATCTTGTTGGGCATTATACTTATATCCTTCTCGACTGGTTTCGATAATCTTTGGTGTTTCTTCATTAAGTTGTTTCACGTAATAACGAATACTCCGATCGGTTACATCCAACATCTTGGATAACTCTGTACTTGAAATGAAGTTTTGGTTTTTATTCTTTTTCAAATATTTTAAAAGAATTTCTTTTTTCTTCATCAATCACTCCTGTTTCTTTATCTTAAAAGAACGTATTTCGTCAAATAGAGGATGATACGCCAAAAAGGAGTTAAAAACTCCTTAAATTTCTGTACCGTTTGTGGCGATAACATTTTGATACCACTTAAAGCTGTCTTTTTTCAAGCGCTCACGAGAGCCATTTCCCTCATCATCAATATCCACATAAATGAAGCCATAACGTTTAGACATCTGTTGAGAAGAACAGCTGACAATATCAATCGGCCCCCATACACAATAAGCGAGGACTTCTGCTCCTTCATAGATTGCATGACCAACCTGTTCGATATGGGCGCTTAAATAAGCTGAGCGATAGTCATCATGAATCTGACCATCTATTACCTCATCGTACATGCCAAAGCCATTTTCCGCAATGAGTATCGGTTTCTCATACCGATCCCAGTATTGTGATAATGTATTGTAAAGCCCTTTAGGGTCAATATTCCAGCCCCATGGATTTGCTTCTAGATATTCATTGTTGGTAATGTCATAAGGAATGTAATCATTTTTGGATGAATCTACCATTTGTGAGAAATAGTAGGAGATGGCTAAATAGTCCATCGTATTCTCACGGAGTATACGTTTTTCTTCCTCCGTGATTTCAATATTTAAGTCTTTTTCTGCAAAATAATTTAAAGCAAACTTAGGATAGACTCCTCGGAACTGCACATCTGTGAACAAGTACTGCATGCGGTTGTGCCATAAGGCAAGAGCGACATCATCCGGTTTGCATGAAGCTGGGTAGGCCGTACCATCAGCAACCATCGTACCAATATGAAGATCTGGCAAGTTCAAGGTTTTAGCATATTCTTGAATTAAGGCAGAAGCGACCATTTGGTTATGAACTCCCTGATACTGAGCCTCTTCTTCCTTCTCATATTGATCTTTGCAAATTCCAAGAGAGAGGAATGGCTCTACTTGAATCATATTGATTTGATTGATTACAATCCAATACTTCACCTTTTCTCCAAAACGGTCGAGCAAGGTTTTACCATAACGCGCAAACATATCAATCACTTTCTTGTTTGCCCAGCCACCGTACTCTAGAGTTAAGTGAATGGGAGTTTCATAATGAAGCATTGTGATAATAGGCTCCATACCCACTTCACGGATTTTGTCAATAATTTTACCATAATGTTCAAGCGCTGCTTCGTTAGGTTCTAACTCATCGCCTTTAGGGAAGACACGCGCCCAATCAATGGATGTACGAAAGGCTTTCATTCCTGTTTCTGCCAGCATTTCTAAGTCTTGTTCGTAAGTGTTATAGAAATCGATACCATGCCGTTTGGGATAAAAATGGTCTGTGTCGGTGAGAGCTTTATGCACTTGCTCCAAGGTCATTCCTTCTTGTTCCAGGCGCTGGATTTCCATATTATCTAAGCCTTTATGATAAGGCTGGACATCCGAAGAATTCGGCATTTTCCCGTCTTGTTCATAAGCGCCATCAGCCTGTGAAGCTGCTTGAGCTCCAGCCCAAAGGAAATTTTCTGGGAAATGTGGGAATTGATTGTTTTTCATTTTACGCTCCTATTCATAGTAATTTGTATTAAGCCTCGTCTTCCTCAGCCCATTCTAAGTCCTGCTGTACAGCTTGCTTATCATAGACTTTGAAAAATGGATAGTAGATGAGCCATGAGATGGCAAAGATAACTAAGACAAAGATAAGGCCAGAGATTGATTTAGTAATAATCCATCCTGCAATTGGTCCGGGGGTATACCACATCTGGAAAGGCTCACTTGGGATAGGCACAAGGTGAAGCTTCATAGTCACCCAGAGAATCATGGGTGTAATCAGGCCCGTAATCCAAAAAGGAATCATCAGAATAGGATTAAAAGCAATCGGTGCCCCAAAAACAAGCGGTTCGTTGATATTAAAGATCGAAGGTACAAGTGAGGCTTTACCAATCATTCGTAAGCGTGATGATTTAGCGAGAAAAGCCAGCATAATACAAAGGGAGAGTGTGGCTCCACCACCACCCAGTAAAATCAAGGTTACAGCTTCAACGGTAAAAATATTAGTGGGTGCATTTCCTGCTGCTACTGCTGCTTGATTAGCGGCAATACCGGGAAGTTCTATGGCATACACTACGGGTGTAAGCACCCAGCTTGAAATCCCAAAGGAATAAAGAAATGAGAATCCCAGGAAAATGAGGATTGTTAACCCCCAGAAACTTTGACCAAGTCGTGTCAGAGGTTCAAATACAGCATTAATGCCTTCATAAAGATTAAAATGTAGTTGGAAAGTAAAGAACCAACCGACTAAAAGAATCACAATTATCGGTAGCAAAGTATTAAACCAGATAGCTACAAAATCAGGTAAACCCGACTCATCACTAATGAACTTTATCTTTGTAAACAAGTTCATGACAAAGCCAACAAATAAACCAGCGAGGAGAGCTGCAATCATTCCTCCTGTACCAAAAGCATTGCTGTCAAAACTTATCACGCCTGTGGTTGCTTCAAGCTTGGGATAAATTAAAATCATGAAGAAAGCTAAACCTGCGAGTCCTGCTTGTTTTGATATATCTGAGTGCTTCTTTTGTTTCATGACAGCATCTGGAATCAAGTAAGAAAGAAAAACAGAAAAGAGACCGAACGAGAAAGTGCCAATCATCGAAAAGTCTGGAAAACCTTTAACGTAGATGTTCACAAGACTTAAAACAGTCGCAAAAGAGCCAATTAGAATCATCGGCATAGCCGCCATGATTGCATCTTGTATCGCAGCTACCCAGGCATTTTTAGCAAACTTATTGACTTTAGGCGCGAATGAGTCCGTCATCCAGCTCATAAATTTATCCATTTTCTTTTTCCTCCAATCGTTTATAGAGTTTAATAATTTCTTTTACTAAATTATGCTCTGTTTTTACAGTCATAACATGATCTTGAGCATGCCCAAACAGTGATGAATATGGTATCTCAATACCTTCCGCCTCTTTTTGTAGCGTTGATGTTTGCGCGCGATGCGCCTCGACAAGTTCGGCATTTGCTTTTTGCATGAGCTCGTCTGCTTGAATAAATTCACCTTGCGCAGCTTTATCTGCCGCTTTGAAAATAGCTTCACGTGCATTTCCTGCATGCAGTATTGCTCCCATTGACACTATCGCAAGATCATCTCTTTCAACAGCTTCCGTGTTTTCCATGTTCTCTCCTTTAACTTTTTAGCTTACATTTTTATTCTGTCTCAAACTGTTTGAGAGCAAATTCGATAAGACCTTTTCCATCAAGGGAACCGTAAACGCGCTGAGGAATAACATTATATTTAACGTTATTAGCCTGACACAGTTCTTTGACTTCATCAATCATATATTTCAGGTGTGGAGCAACTAAGAGCAAGTCGATTTCGGGAAGAAGTGTGGGAACTTCAGTTTCACTTTTTGCTTTTACTTCAACATCAGCACCAAGTTTCTTTGCGGCCTTACGTGCCGCTGCTGCCATAAAACCTGATGATGCTCCAGCGCCACATGTTAAGAGGATTTGTTTTGTCATAATCTTTCTCCTTTTTCTTTCACTAAGTTTTCACTTGTGGAAGCTTTCTTTTGATGATTTTATTCTACCATGATATGTTAGCGCTATCTTCTATTTTTATTTCCTACCATTAGGAAATTTTTCTCTAAAAATCCACTCCGCCTTTTTTGGGACTGAACCACTCACAAAAACAGATAGAGTTGGTGCTCAAGTCATATTTACTAAGACCTCCATGCATCGTTGCTCGAAGTATTTTTTGTCATGGTTATTCTTAAATACAAAAAAAGCTACCTCTTTTTAAAGGTAGCTTATACTTTCTGTTATTTTAGTCAAAACGCATTGCTTTGAAATTCTCATTTTCTTGTGGAAACTCCTGTTTCATTTCCCCAACTTGGCCAACTTCGATAGTAATCGCCCCTGACAGAAATTCTGTCAAATGGCCACCAAAAGTCTTATCATCACTTAGAAAATGTAAGTGAGCACCATCGCCATACAAATCTTCTAAAAACTTAGGCGACCAAACACCAACAATGGTTCCCGAAACATTATTCTTTGTAAAATGCGGCTGTTCAGCCAATATTTCTAAATAATTTTTCGTGTTTTTTGCTGGTTTTGAACTGATTTCAACCGAATCAAAGAAACCGGTCATTTTTAAGCTGTAGGCTGTATTACGCGTCGGAAACTGCTCTGTTAAGTCATGCAAGGTTTTCATCGTCAAGCCATTGACTTTATAAGTCGCAAAGGGTTGATGATCTATCACTGCAACGTACGGCAAGGTTTCTTCTGCTTTAACTAAGCGTACTTGATTTTCTGAATTTCCATGATAAGCTGTGCCATCAAGGATAATTACTTCTCCATCCGCACCATCTAATGTGCCGATACCAATTTGTCCATACTTTAAAGCTTCTCCAGCAGTTATGGTTCCTTCGTAAAACCCACCATAAAGGGTGTTAAAAGAACCATGCTGAAAAATTGCACTCATTTTATTTATAAAACTTTTAACCATGAAACAATTATAGCATGTTCTTTATTTTTTGTCTTCTACTTTATTTATAAACTGTATGGCATTTTTATTTATTTCTTTAAGATCAATACCTTGCTGGCGTGCTGCAAAGACGCATCCACAGTAACATTGGCGATAAATGTCGTATTCCCTGCACATCTCAACGGAACGTTTCCAACCATTATTTTTCTTGAAATCACTGGGTAAGTACTGGACAGAATAGATTTTTTGCATGTCCAAACCTATTTCATTGATAAGCTGCCCATTCTTTTTAGGACTTAGCGTTAGTGCTGAGCCAAAGTAGTCATAACCGAGTTCTTGTGCTTGCTCTGCCACAATATCTAGCCGCATCTGGAAACAAGCTGTACAGCGTGATCCACCTTCTGGCTCCTCTGCTAGATTATGTATTTTTACCATCTGCATAAACTTACTGGGTTCATAAGGAGCTGCAATGAACTGAACATGATTCCCTGTTCTTGCATTAAAATCTTTAACAAAATCAGCTTGCACTCTCTCACGCCGTTCATACTCAGCTCGCGGGTGAATATTGGAGTTGGAAAAATAAATCGTCACATCGGCATTTTGACAAAGGTATTCTAAACTATAGGTGGAGCAAGGTGCACAGCATGAATGAAGCAGAATTTTAGGACGAAACCCCTCAGCCTCCCAACTTTCACGCATTTTTTGATAAACCCTATCATAATTTACTTTTTGGTTAGGATTCATTTTTTGCAGAATTTCAGTCGCATTTTTCATGCTTTTATTTTAGCATAATTTGAGAATGCTTTGGTTACAGATTAAAGCCAGCAAAACTTACATCTTTCAATTTTATGCTTTTTATATTATACTAAGAGTAGGAACTCTCAAAACTCCTACACCCAGCTCTTGGCAATGTCCAAGAGCTTTTTTTATTGAAAGAGATTGTCTTACAACATCTAAAAAATTTTTTACTAACGTAAAATTTTCCGATAGTAGACATATGATGCATCATAATTAATGATTACAGTGGTTAATAAAAATGAAAAATCTACGGAAGTCAAGTCGCCCAACACAACTTCTTCTTATCATATTTACCAGCAAGAAAATGTCTTCTACAACAAGAAGTTTATCCTCCTACACCCTGCAATCTATGGTATAATATTTCTTATGACTATGAAAACTTCATTCGCAACTTTGGCAGGAAAGAGTTCACGCTTGGTTTTAGAAAAAATCTTTAAGCGTGGAAGTACCCTACCTGGTAAGATTGCTTTAAAATTTGACCCTGAAATCTTAGCTACTTTAACTAAAGATTATGAAATTATCGTTATCACAGGAACAAATGGTAAAACATTGACTACTGCTCTGACTGTCGGAATCTTGGAAAAAGCTTTTGGCAAGGTTGTAACGAACACTTCGGGTGCCAATATGATTACAGGGATTACCGCTACTTTCCTGACTGCTCCTAAGGTTAAAAAAGGAAAGAAAGGTTTTGCTGTTCTTGAGATTGATGAGGCTTCATTGCCCAAAATAACCGAATATATCAAGCCTTCGCTTTTTGTTTTCACAAATATCTTTCGAGATCAGATGGATCGCTATGGTGAGATTTATACAACCTATGACTTTATCGTTAAAGGCGCTGCTAATGCACCCGAAGCGACTGTCATGCTCAATGGCGATAGTCCCCTCTTCCATTCCCGTCAGTTAGTAAATCCAGTTAAATATTATGGTTTTGATCATGAAAGCCACGCACCTGAGCGTGCACATTATAATACTGAAGGTGTCGTGTGTCCTGCATGTCAACATATCTTAGACTACAAACTCAATACTTATGCTAATCTGGGGGATTATATCTGTCAAAACTGTGGCTTTAAACGTCCAGAGTTAGACTATCGTTTATCAGAACTCACGGAGATTACGAATACTTCTTCTCAGTTTGTGATTGACAATAATTCATATAAGATTAATGTTGGTGGACTTTACAATATTTACAATGCTCTAGCTGCAGTTTCTGTTGCTGAATTTTATGGCGTACCTGCGGAAACCATCAAGGCAGGGTTTGAGCAGTCAAAAGCTGTCTTTGGACGTCAAGAGACATTCAAAATAGGTGAAAAATCAGCTACAATCGTTTTGATTAAAAATCCAGTGGGAGCCAATCAAGCTCTCGAAATGATGAAACTGGCTGAATATCCCTTTACTTTAGTCAGTCTCCTGAATGCCAACTATGCGGATGGTATCGATACAAGTTGGATTTGGGATGCTAACTTTGAGTTAGTACATGACATGGATATTGATCAAATCTTTGTCGGAGGCGTACGTCATAGTGAAATGGCTAGACGTTATCGTGTATCTGGCTTTGAGGAAAGTAAGATTCATGAATTAGACTCTCTCAATAAAATTCTTGACGCCATTAAGAACCAAGCAGATGAGCATATCTATATCCTTGCAACCTATACTGCTATGCTCGAAATGCGTGAATTACTCGCCCAAAATAATCTGATTGGAAAGGAGATGTACTAATGGTTTATACTTCTTTAATTTCAAATTTAGAAAACCCTAAATATGAACTCCGTGTTGCCCATCTCTATGGGGATTTAATGAACACCTACGGTGACAACGGCAATATCCTCATGTTAAAATATGTCGGCGAGAAATTAGGCGCTGAAATGACTTTTGATATTGTCTCTTTAGAAGATAAGTTTGATCAAGATCTTTATGATTTGGTCTTCTGGGGAGGTGGACAAGACTATGAGCAAGAAATTATTGCAGACAGTTTTAAAAATCTAACTGAACCACTCAAATCTTATATTGAAGCGGAAAAACCAATGCTTGCTATCTGTGGTGGCTACCAAATGCTCGGCCAATACTACATCAATGCTGCAGGCAATAAAATTGATTGTACTGGAATTTTGCCTCATTATACGAAAAATCTCGGCAACGATCGTTTTATTGGTGATATCCAAATCCACAATGAAGAATTTGGTGAAACATACTATGGTTTTGAAAACCATTCGGGAATCACTTATCTTGGGGCAGGCGAAAAAGCTTTAGGCAAAGTCATTTACGGTGGTGGAAACAATCTAGAAGATGACACTGAAGGCCTCCACTATAAAAATACTTTTGGAACATACTTCCATGGCCCTATTCTTTCTCGTAACGCGCGCTTGGCATATCGTTTGGTAACCACTGCCTTGTATCAAAAATATGGTCAAGAATTGGAACTTCCAGCTTTTGAAGATATTTTAGCACACGAGGAAAAAGGACAACAAGTCGCGGACCTCAAACGTAAGATTGACAAGTACGAACATTGAGTATATAAAAAAACTGTAGAATACCTACAGTTTTTTTATTTTAATCAATAGATTTGAGAGCTCCTAGCATATCAACATTTTTTAGTTTTAAATGGACAACTACACTCAAAGCAAGAGATTGCTTCCTAAGAGAATCGGATTAAACATAATCAAATCGGTCGGAAGCATTGTGATAATCACGTGATGGAAATAGGAGCCAAGACCAAAACCAACCAGAATCCCCATGAAGCTCAACAAAATCGTTTCACGGTAAATATAAAGTGTTACTTCACGATCATAAAAGCCAAGAACTTTAATGGTCGAGAGCTCCCTGATACGCTCGGAGACGTTAATGTTGGTTAAATTATAGATAACCACAATAGCCAATAATATCGCACAGCCTATCAGGACAAACATAACACTGTTGATACCGTGTAAAAAGGCATCGATGGTATTTTGTAAATCATTATTTTGTGATACGGTAAGCGTGCCTGAGCTTCGCATAAAGTCTGCCGCGATTGCTTGGCTTCGTTCATTAGAGGTATCTTGAAGTTTCAACACATTCGCATTAGCTGTAAAGTTTTCATCAAAAATCTTCTTATAAAGATTTTGGTTCATGAAGATATAGTGCCCCATGTACATCTCTGTGATACCTGCTACTTTAACTTCTATCGCTTTGTCTTGATTTGTCTTTAATGAAACAGTATCACCGGCTTTTACTTTAAGCAATTTAGCCAGTTTTTCACTAATTATTGCTCCGTCATCAGATAAATTGAGTTCTTCTTGACTTACCCGGTTTCTTAAAGTAACAAAGTTTGCAAATTCTTCATCATTTGCAGGAACCATGAGACTGATATCCTGTCTATTATCATTAACTGTCTGATGCAGCTGTTCAAAATGCACAGCTTCATGAGCTTTAACATCTTCCGAGTTTAGTAAACTTTCTCGTTCTTTTTCTTCCTGAGCTGTGAGCTTATCTTCTGAAACCACCAACATATTATAATGTAAGATTTCACCAAATTGCCGCTGGCCGAGTCCCGAGATGGAGTCACGAATACCAAATCCCATCACGAGAAGGGCGGTACAACCTGCCACCCCGACTATCGTCATAAGCATCCGCTGTTTATAGCGAAAGAGATTTCGTGCCGTTACCTTATATGTAAAGCTCATCCGCGTCCAGATAGGTTTGATACGCTCTAAAAAGATGCGAGATCCAGCTTTAGGTGGTTTGGCTAAAAAGAGGGCTGCTGGTGCACCACGCAGTTCAGATTGTGCTACCAGGTAAGCTGGTAATACGGTACAGGCAAGGGCTATCACATAGGAAAGAAGCGTCCACAGTGGGGAGAAAGTCAAGATTAAATTAGAAAAAGTTGACGAAGCCGAGTAAGCATTAAAAACAACATAAGGAAGTACCACATGGCCTAAAATTACACCTAGTGTAGCCCCTGCACAGGCCGAAACAGCGCCATAAACGATAAATTTTCTTCTAATCTGAGCATTTGAATACCCCAGTGCTTTGAGCAGTCCCATATTCCCCCGCTCTTCTTCTACAAAACGTGTCATTGTGGTCAAACTCACAAGAACAGCAATGGCAAAGAGGACAACAGGGAAAATATTGGAAAGCGTGTCGATGCGTGTTGAGTTATCAATAAAAGTCTGATATCCAGGGTTGCCTTCTTTCCGGTTATTGACTGTATATACGGGAAGAGAAATAGAGGCGAGCTCTTCTTTTTTATTTTGCAACTGGCTTTTGCTTTCGGCAAGCTTCTGTTTGCCCGCATCCAGCCTTTCTTGCATTACTTGAAGTTGAGGGTTGTCGCCTATTATAGCTTTTTGTTGATTGAGTTCTGCTTGTGATTGACTGAGTTTTGCTTCTTCAACACTTAGCTGGGCTTGAGCCTGCTTTAACTGAGCTTGAGGTTCCCTTTTTATTTCAGCCAAGCGTTTTTGCGGCTGATCAGCTAATAAGTTTTTTAGCGCTTCTTGATAATGATCCGAGCGTTCTGTAAATTGACTATCATAAGGACTAAGTCCCTGCGTGGAGTTAAATGTGAGACGTGCAATCATGTACACATCTGACTGAAAAACATCTGGTGAAACGACGGCATAACCATTCAGCTGGCCTGTCCCAATATTTGTCTGTCTATACAGACTTTTATCCACAAACTCGCTTGACTTCACAAAACCCACCAGTTTAAACTCATGTGTTTTAAGAATATAAGAGCCGTTACTTTTTTCTTCGGTCACACGAATAGTGTCCCCAAGTTTATACTTCTCTTGATAAAGGAAATCCAGAGCAATTTCATTATCTTTAGTGGGCATACTTCCCGACATGAGCTCATAAGTTGATAGATTTTCTGCTTGAGAAAAAAGGCGAAGAGAAGTCATTTTATCAGGCAACATAACATCACGAAAATAACCGAATTCTACTTTTTTTGTACCTTGCGCCTGACGTATAAGTTCTTGATCAGAGGTATCCAAACCCACACTTGAAGTAATACTCATATCTGCCAAATGATGGCGTGCATAGAATTCTTCTGCTGTTGCACGCATATTGGGGCCAGATAATTTCAGACCAACAAAAGCAAAGACTCCCAGAGTCATAAGTGAAAAAATGGAGAAAAAACGTCCTAAAGAGCCTGTAATTGAACGCTTAATATCTTTATTGAGTATTTTTGTTTTCATCACATCACCACTCAATCGTTTCAATATCCAAAGGCTTTTCATTCATTTTAATCTCTTTGACACTTCCGTCGTGGACGTGAATGATACGATCGGCAATTTGGCTAATTGCCGCGTTATGCGTCACGATGATTACTGTCGTTCCCTGAACACGTGCCATATCTTGTAAGATTTTTAGAACATGTTTTCCTGTGTGATAATCAAGGGCACCTGTAGGTTCATCGCAAAGAAGAATTTTAGGATTTTTAGCGATGGCACGCGCTATTGCTACACGCTGCTGCTCCCCACCTGAAAGCTGTGAAGGGAAATTATCTAAACGATGTCCTAAGCCGACATTTTTTAAAACTTCCACAGGATCCATTGCATTTTCAACTATTTCTGAAGCCAGTTCTACATTTTCTTTTGTCGTTAGATTATTGATTAAATTATAAAACTGAAAAACAAAACCTACATCTCGTCTGCGATAAGTAATCAACTCTTTTGGTGAAAGCTCAGCAATATTTGTTCCATCAATAATAACTTGCCCCTCATCACTGGAGTCCATGCCACCCAAGATATTCAAAATAGTCGACTTTCCTGCTCCGGAAGTTCCTAGGATTACTGCTAATTCACCTTTTTCAATAGCAAAGTTCACGTGATCATTTGCATATATCTTTTCTCCACCAGATTGATAAATTTTTGACTCTTCTATTATTTCGATGTAGGGCATAATATTCCTCCTGTAAGCGTTTATATTATTTAATTATAACATACTCTAATACTTTGCTTTATTGATTTAAGTAAAAAAAAGACGTCCGCAAAATGCTAACGTCTTTATTGCAAAAATTCTCATTTTATTTCCAAAAATCATCAAAAACGGTAATCGGCAGGTGACGTTTATGTTCAGTCTTAAGATACCAGTTTTCAATTTTTTCCTTAGCTTCAGGAGAAACAGAACGGCCTTCTGTATAGTTGTCAATATCATCATAAGTTACACCTAAAGCAACTTCGTCTGCTAAGCCAGGCTTACCGTCTTCTAAATCCGCTGTTGGCACTTTTTCATAAAGAGCAGGAACCGCTCCTAAAGCTGCCAGAAGCATCTTCCCTTGACGTTTATTTAGACGGAAAAGGGGAAGAAGGTCTGCGCCGCCATCACCATATTTCGTATAAAAGCCAGTGATATTTTCTGCAGCATGGTCTGTACCCAATACAGCGCCCTGCATACCACCAGCGATGCCATATTGGCTAATCATACGTTGACGCGCTTTGATATTACCCTTATTAAAATCAGAGATTTCCACACCAGTTGCCTCTAATGCTGCAACTTGGGCATCCACAGCATCTTTAATATTTACGACTAAACTTTTGTCAGGCTTAATGAATTTGAGTGCTCTTTGCGCATCTTCTTCATCAGCTTGAACGCCATAAGGCAAGCGAATAGCCACAAATGTGTATGCATCATCTCCTGTCTCAGCACGCATTTCTTCAATCGCAATTTGTCCCAAACGTCCAGCTAATGTCGAATCTTGTCCGCCAGAAATACCTAAAACGTAAGTTTTTATAAAAGGATATTTTTTTAAATAATCTTTGAGAAAATCGACCGACTTGCGGATTTCTTCTTGTGCATTTATATTTGGCTTAACACCTAATTCTTTGATAATTTTTTCTTGTAAAGACATATTCACTCCAATATTTTAGCCATGTAAAATTCATCAACCAACTCATCATTGATTTTGAGAGACTGGCTCCGAACTCCTTCAATAATAAAACCATTCGTTTTATAACAAGAGATAGCTGCACTGTTGTTCATTGCAACCGTGAGTTCTAAACGCGTAATTTGGTTTTTTCTTGCCCATTCTTCTAATTCAGCAAAGAGCTGGCTGGCAATACCCTGACGGCGATAAGACTTGCGCACCGCAATAACAAGTGACACTCTATGCTGAACTCGCCGATAAGCGCCACGATAAGCAGCAAGATATGCAACTAATTCTCCCTTGTCATTATCAGCGCCTATCATGAAGTCTGCTGAAGCAATCTGATTTGCTAACTCGTGCAGTTTTGTCTTCTGCTCATCGGGCTCAATTAGCATAAAGTTATTTTCTTGATAAATTTCTTTTTGTAATTGCCCAAAAGCTTCCGCATGGGCTAGCTCTATATTTTTTATTCTCATAGTATCAATCCAATTTCATTCCAGAAACTTTTGTGCGTACTTGACTAATCAGACGCATCTTATGGTTCCATAGTTCTTGTGACAGATCAACAGGATATGGCTGAGGATTGAGATTACGTTTGTATTCATCCCAAAGCTCTGTTAAGTTCGCTTCAGCAAAATTTTTGATTTCTTCTAAAGTAGGAAGTGTATAAACTTGCTGACCGTTAACAAAGATTTCATTGAGTAAAGGTTTTGCCGTGAAATCACGTACATTTTTATTGATAAAAGTATGAACAGGGTGGAACATATAGATTTCGTCACTCTGATCTGGTCTTTCATCATCAAAAGTAATGTAATCTCCTTCTGACTTACCATCGCTTTCTCTTGTGATGCGCCAAATTTGTTTCTTGCCTGGTGTTGAAACTTTTTCAGCATTGCTAGACAGCTTGATTGTGTCTTGCATTTCACCTTGATCATCTTCCATAGAAACAAGTTTATACACCGCACCTAAGGCAGGCTGATCATAGGCTGTGATGAGTTTTGTCCCCACACCCCAAACATCAATCTTAGCTCTTTGCATCTTTAAATTCAAAATAGTTGCTTCATCCAAGTCGTTAGAAGCATAGATCTTAGCATCCGTAAATCCTGCTTCATCCAATTGTTTACGCACTTTTTTCGAGATATAAGCCATGTCGCCAGAGTCGATACGCACACCTTGGAAGTTAATCTTATCACCAAACTCACGCGCCACGCGAATCGCAGATGGCACTCCGATATTTAATGTATCATAAGTATCGACAAGGAAAACACAATCTTTATGTGTCTGTGCGTAGGCTTTAAAGGCCTCATAATCATTCCCATAGCTTTGAACTAAAGCATGCGCGTGTGTACCACTTGGCTTAATCCCAAAAATTTTAGCGGCACGAACATTACTTGTCGCATCAGCACCACCAATATAAGCGGCCCGTGTCCCCCAGATGGCAGCATCCATTTCCTGTGCCCGTCGTGTCCCAAACTCCAACAAAGGGTCATCGCCAATCACTGATTTGATACGTGAAGCCTTTGTTGCAATTAAAGTTTGGAAATTAATAATATTGAGTACAGCTGTCTCAATAAGTTGACATTCCGCCAAAGGTCCTTCAATTTGTACCAGAGGTTCATTCGCAAAAACAAGCTCGCCTTCTTGAACAGAGCGAACTGTTCCGGTGAAACGTAGCTCAGCAAGGTATTTCAAAAAGTCTTCCGGATAATCAAGTTCACGAAGATAAGATATATCTGTTTCTGTAAAGCGCAACTCCTTTAAGTAGTCTACCATGCGTTCCAGACCAGCAAAAATAGCATAGCCATTTTCAAAAGGCATTGAGCGGAAAAAGACTTCAAAAACAGAATTTCGGTTATGGCGACCAAGCTGCCAGTAGGTCTGCATCATGTTGATTTGATAAAGATCTGTATGTAAAGTTAAACTATCATCTGGATATAGTGACATGGTGACTCCTTTTATGAGTAGCAAATTATATTCTAAGTCTATTTTAACAAAATTTAACAGTAAATTGTATTGTCATCTCTTTCATTTTTAAAATATTCAGATACAGTTATAAATTTATTTTTTATCCAATAATATTATTAATTAAAAATCACTAAAATATCATTATTCTAATATTTATGATGAAAAGCACTTCTCTCGTTTTTCTGCTATAATATGGAAAGAATCAAAAAGGAGCCTACACATCCACGAATGGAAAAAGTAAAAAAGAAGAAAATCGGTATCCTCGGCGGTAACTTTAACCCGGTCCATTTTACTCATCTTATGATGGCAGATCAAGTGGCACAACAGCTTGAATTAGACAAAGTCTGGCTTATGCCTGAAGCCTTGCCCCCGCATGTGGATGAAAAAACAACGATTTCAGCAAAACATCGTGTAAATATGCTCGCACTTGCAATCGCTGGAAATCCTCGCTTATCGCTTGAACTTGGAGAAGTTGAACGTGGAGGCAAGTCCTATACTTACGACACGATGAAACTTCTAACACAACAATATCCTGACACTGATTTTTATTTTATTATTGGAAGTGATATGGTCGACTATCTGCCTAAATGGTATAATATTGATTTATTGATTAAGATGGTCCACTTTGTTGCTATTGAGCGTTCAACGACACCGTGTGAAAGTGCTTATCCTGTCCAGTGGTTAGACTTGCCTCTTTCTTCAGTTTCAAGTACTTCCTTAAGAAATATGTTTAAATCTGGCATTGAGCCGACTTACCTCATGCCGCAAGCAGTTATTGAATATATTCAAAAAAATAAGCTTTATCAAGACTGATAAAGCTTATTTTTGTTTATTCTTCTTCTTTGAGTTCTTCGAAATCGACTGTTCCTTTGCGCTTGTTTGCTGAAAGAACACGAATTTTGAGGACATCACCCATACGGTAAGTTTTTTCTGATTTCTTACCTTTGAATAAATCTTCTTCCTCGTCAAATTCGATCGCTTCTTCAACTCCAGTATGCAGATTTACAGTACGAATCAAACCTTGAACAGTATTTTCCAGTTCCATAAAGAGACCGAACTTTTGGACCCCTGTAACTGTAGCATTATACACTTCGCCAATATGGTCTTCCATATATTCCGCTTTCTTCATGGCATCCACGATACGCTCTGTGACGACAGCACGGTGCTCCATGTCTGAAGATTGTTTTGCAATTTCCGGCAAACGCTCTTTCCATTCTTCTTTCGTGCGATTCGAGTGATCTGCAGGATAAAGATGGAGCAAACGATGGACAATCAAGTCAGGATAACGACGAATAGGACTTGTAAAGTGCGTATAATCTGTCGCTGCCAAGCCGTAATGTTGCGTGTTTTTTTCCGAATAAAGAGCTGTGGACATTGTATGACGTAACTGATAAGTTAACGTTTTTTCATAAGCTGTCCCTTTGATTTCCTCGGCAAAGTAGTTTACAGCTTCATGAGAGTTAGAACTTAAGCTAAACCCAGCATCAGCTGCTTTTTCCATGAGCTTGGCAAAAGCTTTTTCTTTTGGCTTGTCATGCACACGATAAAGTGAAGGAAGCTTTTTCTTCTGGAAATCCAAGGCAACTGTCTCATTGGCTGCCAGCATGAAGGATTCGATCATCCGTTCGGCTGTTCCACGCTCACGTTTAACAACATCTACAGCATGACCTTTTTCATCCAAAATTACCTTGGCTTCACTCTCGTCAAATTCGATCATACCACGATCATGTCGCATATCTTCTAAAAGAGCATGAAGTTCACCCGCAACGGCTACAGAATCAACAATTTTAGGGAATTGCTCGAGACTTTCTCGGTGTCCTTCTTGGCCTTTATTCAACATTTTATTTACTGTTGAATAAGTCATACGGTAAGTTGTTTTGATTACTGAGGGACCGATTTTATAGCTTACGATTTTGCCTGAGTTATTGATTTCCATCACACAAGACATAGTCAAACGTTCTTGTGCCTCATTCAGTGAACAAAGATTATTAGAAAGTTTGACAGGTAGCATTGGAACAACACGATCTGTCACATAGACGGATGTAGCCCGTTCAAATGCTTCTTTGTCTAAGGGAGATCCGTCCGTAACATAATGAGAAACATCGGCGATATGCACTCCAAGTTCAAAGTGACCATTGTCTAATTTTTTGACATGAATGGCATCATCTAAGTCTTTAGAATCTTCACCATCAATAGTATAAGTAATCTCAGAGCGATAGTCCTCACGGCCTGCAAAATCTTCCTCAGTTAGTTCTTCTGGAATAGCTTCTGTTTGTGCTATTGTTTCAGGCGTAAACTCTTGCGGAATCTTCATGGCACAGAGCACTTCCAAGATATCAATGCCGATATCATCTTTATGTCCGATAATTTCCAGCATTTGTCCTTCAAAAGTTTTATTTTCATCTGGATGTTGTGTAACTTTTACACGAACAACATCTCCTTCTTGGATCTCAGGCAAGGGTTGTTTGATGTACAACGGATCCGTTATTTTATCATTGTAAAGTTGAATCGTTCCTTTGTAGCCCGTTAGTTTGCTTTGGCGACTAGATAAGCTTTGATAGCTCCCCACAGTCTCCGTCACTGAGCGTTTGGTAATTTTGATAATTTGTCCATCTGCACCACGCTTAGCATTTTTTTGGTGAAGCACACGAACAATGACGGTATCTCCATCCATAGCGGACTTCGTGAATTTAGGGGAAATGAAGATATCATTGCTTTTATCAATAGCATCAAGAGGATTTACAAATCCAAATCCCTTAGGATGCTTGTGAAAAATACCTTCAACTTCGTTTTTTTCTGGGGTGTTAATAATTAAATCTGATATTTTGGCCATTCTTTTCTTTCTGTTTTTTAAATCTATCTTTTCTATTATAACATAACTCAGGATACGATATTCAGTAAGCACGACCTTCCTCAGCGAAAACACTTATTTTTCGCTGAGGAAGGGGAAATACTCCAGCAAAACCACTTTGAGCTTTGCGCTTGAGCGTATACGTCTTATCATTTGACTGGTAGTGAGGATTAAAACAAAAAAGCAGCAAAGCTGCTTGTTATTCATATCGGACATTCCCTCACTCAGCACAAAAAGTATCTTTTTTTATTTTTTCTTACTCTTATATGCAAGTTCTACAAATTGGCCATAAGTTGTCGTTCCTTGGAACTCCAAATTTGCTGTATAATTTCCTTGCGGAAAGAGTGGAATACCTTCACCTAGTAAAACAGGTGCCATCGTCACTCGATATTCATCAATTAAGTCCGCTTCCAAGAAAGCTTTAATCAACTGACCCCCACCCACTAACCAGATTTCTCCTTGGAGTTTTGCAATGAACTCGGTAAGATTGTCCGGGTGAACAAATTTAATGTTGGCCTGGTCTTCCCATTGTCTTTTAGAGAAAACATAGGTCATTTTGTCCTCATAGGGCCAACTCTCTAGCTTTTGATCCAATAGCCACTGATAGGTTCTGCTGCCCATGATAATGATATCAATCGGTTTCAAAAATCGGGAAATCCCATTGTCCCCTTCTCCTTGGACGGCCATTAACCAATCGAGATTGTCATGCTTGTCCGCAATATATCCATCTAAAGTTTGTGCAATAAAAAGTTTTACAGCCATCAGTCTCTCCTTCTTTGTTCTCTGCTCCAATTAGCTTAACAAGAATAAAAAGGAAATTCAAGTGTAATAGCTTACCGCTCCCTTAAGCCTGATTTGTACAGTCTCCCCACTGTTCACAGCAACTTAGAGCAGTAGGTAAAAATCCCCCTATTGCAACAGACTTGTATTTTCAAAAATAGAGGTACTCTTGCAAGTCCTCTCATTTTTTATTCTTCTTCTTTTTCAGTTTTTTCTTGTGCAGCTTTGGAGAGACGGAGCTTACCCGTTGGATTATACTTTTTAATCAGAGCATCAATCCGCTCATCTGTCCAAAAATCTGCTGAAGCGATAAATTCCCCATTTTCATCACGGTCAGAAATAATTTTAAAACCCATATAATCCCCTTTCCATTTTTAGTCTACAAACTCGAATTCAAATTTCTCAATACGTACGAGGTCACCATCGTGTGCACCAGCTGCACGTAATTGCTCATCAACACCCATCGAACGAAGCTGACGTGCAAATTTCATGACAGACTCATCACGGTCAAAATTCGTCATCTTGAAGAGTTTCTCAATCTTAGTACCAGACAAGCGCCAAGCGGCATCATCATCACGCGAAATACTGAATGGTTTTTCTTCTTCTTCAAAGCCATAGTATGCTTCTTCATCGATGAACTCATCATCTTCATAAAGCAAGAATTCTGGTGTTTCTGCCAAGAGCTCACTCGTGCGAGCCAAAAGACCCTGCAAACCTGTTTTAGTTAAACCAGAAACTTCAAAAATCTGTGGCATTTCTTCGCCTTCAGGCAAGTTTTCTGCAAGTTTTTTCTTGAATTCTGCAAGGATTTCAGGTGCATCTGGCATATCCATCTTATTTGCCACAATTAACTGTGGTCGTTCAAGCAAACGGAGATTATAACTTTCCAATTCGTTGTTAATAGTCACATAGTCTTCGTAAGGATCACGTTCTTCAATACCTGACATGTCTAGAATATGTAAAAGCACACGTGTACGTTCAATATGACGTAAAAACTGGATACCAAGGCCTGCTCCAGAGTGAGCCCCTTCAATCAGACCCGGCATATCCGCCATAACGAAACTATCTCCATAGCCCACTTGAACCATACCAATATTTGGCGTAATTGTTGTAAAGTGATAAGCACCGATTTTTGGACGGGCATTGGAAACAACACTCAATAGCGTTGATTTACCAACAGAAGGGAAACCAACCAAACCAACGTCAGCAAGAACACGCAATTCAAGCATGAGCCATCTCTGCTCGCCAGGTTCACCATTTTCCGCAACTTCAGGTGCTGGGTTACGCGGTGTGGCAAAACGTATGTTCCCACGACCACCACGACCGCCCTTAGCCACGACAAACTCTTGACCTTTGTCAATTAAGTCAACAATAACTTGACCTGTTTCATTGTCTTTAACTGTTGTTCCTTGAGGGACTTTAACGATCAAGTCCTCAGCTCCACGACCATGCATTCCTTTGTTCATACCTTTTTCACCAGGTTTAGCACGGAAAATACGGTTGTATTTAAAGTCCATCAGTGTTGATAAACCTTCGTCAACGCGGAAGATGATATCACCACCACGTCCGCCATCACCACCGGCAGGCCCGCCATCTGGTACATATTTTTCACGGCGGAAAGCAACTGCTCCATCCCCACCTTTACCAGCTCTTACTTCAATTCTAGCTGTATCTAAAAATAAGCTCATTTTTTATTTTTCCTATTTCTTCCTAAAAGCAAATGCTCTTCTATTTTGGTTCAAGTTCGATTTTTCCAGCAGATTTAAACTTAGTCATCTTTTACTGCTGTTTGCTGGAAAAATCCCTTTCCCCATACTATCTCACTCCACGCTCTTTGTCAGAGTTAGGGTTTTGAACTCTCCTATTTTATCATATTTCATAGTTTTTCACAAAAGGCGACTTTTACTTTTAGGAGAGCTAAATTTCTAAGAATCTTTTTTATCCACTATTTTAAGAAAAACAAACATTATTTAGTATAAAAGCGTACGCGACTTCTTCCATCTCCTAACTTTTCAATTAAAAGTTGTTGAGCGATTGAATCTTTCATTTCTTCCACGTGACTGATTAAACCGACAAGTCGGTTTTCCCCGATTTGTTCCAAAGCGGACATGGCTTTTTGTAAAGTTTCCTGATCAAGAGAGCCAAAACCTTCATCGACAAACAAGGCTTCTATTTGCACTCCTTGGGCAGAGTTTTGAACCACTTCACTCAAGGCTAGGGCAATGGACAAGGCTGCAATAAAGGTTTCTCCTCCAGACAAGGTGTTTGAAGGTCGGGAAGATCCTGTTTCATTATCATAGATACTAATGTCTAAGCCATGATCTCTCCTCTTATCTGCAAACTCTTGCGCCAACTCAAAGCGATAACGATTATTCGACAGTTGGTTAATAAAGTGCGTGTTCGCATATTCTAAAACTTTTTCTAGATAATGCTGAACCACAAAAGTTTCCAGTTTTAACTTGTCAGCCGTTTTCCCTGCTATTGCATGATAAAGTTTTCTTATCTCATGCGCTTTAGCAGCTGCCTTTCCTTGTTTTTGGAGGACCTCTTCTATTCTATTGAGAACAAGCTCAAGCTGCTTGCATGTAGCTTCTAATCCGATGAGCTCTTTTTGAATGAGGTTGTAGGACTCTTTCACGTCTTGTTTTTGATTTTTAAGTTCAAGTAGATTAGGGCGTTTTGCTTTTCCTAATTTTTCCTCTTGCTCCTTAAGCTCTGCGGTCAGTCGTGCTGCTTCTAATTCATAGTTATTAATGGATTTAGAAATTTCTGAGATATCATCTTCTGAGAGCCATTTTTTCAAAGTCTCCAATTCATTTGTCCAAGCATCTGGAGCCTGGAGTGTTTCAGTGATATGTTGTTGATGTTTTTGGATCTTCTGCTTCTGTTCTTCGATCTGCGCAATGCGCTCAGTATGTTTCGCTTTTTGTTCAGCATAAAACCTTTCGAGCTCGTTCACTTTATTATTTAGTGACTGAACTTCATCTGAATAGCTTTCGACTTCTTGATTAAGTTTTGTTTTCTCAGATTTAAGACTGTGACTTGATGGGAGCAAAGCAAAGGTAGATAAGCTAGCAGTAACTGCATCAATCTGTGTTTTGATTTGTGCCACTTCATATTGCTTGTCTTGTCGCTCTTTATCTAGGCTCTCTAAAGTTTTACTGAGATTTTCCAGTTCACTTTTTATTTCCTTATTTTTCTGGATATTGTGGTTAATGTCATCCTTTGCTTTGTGGAGAATCGAGCGAATGGGTTCGTCATCATATTCCTTTGGAAAGTCTTCCTTACTGTGCTGACAGAACTGCTGATAGCTTTGCTCCAACTTGAGTTTCTTTGTTGTATATTCGGCTTCTTTTTCTTGTGCTTTTATTTTTCCTGCTTCAACTTCTTTTTGAGCTTTGGTTAACCGTTCCTCACTCGCAGCATAGTCTTCTTGGGCTTTGTCTACTTGAGACATGGCTTCTCTAAGCTCCTCATCAGAAACTTCAGAGACTTGGTGCGACAAAGGATGTTCCACAGCACCACAGACTTTACAAGGTAAGCCGTCTTCAAGCTCCTTTTGCAACTGAGCTATCATCAGTCCTTGACGCAATTCTCTTTTTGCTACATAAAGAGCTTGTTTTTTCAAACACTCCTGCTTCAAGCTTTCGACTTTTACAAGAGCTTCCTGCACGGAGTGTTCAGCTTCAAGTTGCTCTTTTTTGCAACGTGCTAGATCATCTGCTAAAGGAGAAAGTTGACCATGAAAATCCAATTCAACATGGCTCAATTCCTCTTTTTTTGTCTGTAACAGTTCTTCATCCATAAGTTGTGCTTGGGTGTCCATAAAAGTTATTTCTGCTTCTTGATAAGGCTTATTGATTTCTCTTATGGAAATTTCTAGAAGATGAAGTCTCTTTTCTAGTTCTTGTTGTTCTCGCTTAAGCTTTTCCGCATACTCGGCTTGGGGAATTTGACTCGTCAGTTCTTCTATTCTCTTAATCTTGTTATCAATCTGACTCTTCTGAGCTTTAAGCTCTAACTCCCGTGCTTTGGTCCTTTCCAGGGTCTGCTTGTCTTTTTCAGCATTTGACCGATAAGTTCCCTCTCGCTCTTGGTTTACGTGCAGACTGGCTTGTAATTCTTCTAAATCATGAAGAACTTCTTTCGACTGCTGCGCCCAAACCCGAGCCGCATAATCCTTTTTCTGCTGCTGGTAAAAACGTGCATGATCTAAGATTTTTTCTTGGTACTCTCTTTTCGTTTGGTCATGGCGAGAGAAAGCTTGTTCTAATAATAAAGCTTCTTCATATATTTTCTCGATTTCGGCCACTTCTTGGCGCGCATCTTTAGCCTTGGCAAAAACCTGATTTTTTTGCTTTTTCTTTTCTTCAAAAAAGTCCTTTGCTTTATTAGGTTTTTCATTATCTGGTGTTTCTTCTAAGGTTTTAATTTCCTCTTCTGACCACACTGAGGCATTATATTGGCTTTGTAAAAGCGCATCATGCTTTTCATTTTCTTGGTTCACTTTCAAGTATTGGTCACGAATTTCTTCAGAGAAAGAGGTGAAAACAGCAGTTCCGAAAATTTTCTTTAAAATCTTTTCTTTTTCATTTGTATCTGATTTTAAAAATTTAGAAAAATCATTCTGTGGGAGCAAAATAATTTTCTTAAACTGTTCAGCAGAGAGATTTAAGAGGTTTTCAATCTCGTTAACCACTTCTACCGGTTTAGTAGCGAGGCTTGCGCGTTCTAAGCCAAAAACAGTATCCACGATTGCGAGACTGGCTTGACTTTTCGAGGTTGTGGTCCCTGTTCCTCTTTTCTTAAACAGCTCTTGCTCTGGGCGACGCGTGATTTTATAGAGAAAATTTCCTTGTTCAAAGTAAAAGGTAACTTCAGTCACTTGATCGGGTTGGGCAAATTGGCTCCGCATAGCTTTTGCCTCACGGTCTCCAGTGGTTTTATCAAAGAGGGCATAAGTCATAGCATCAAAAATTGTTGATTTTCCCGCACCTGTATCACCGCTTATTAAAAATAAGGGTGCCTCGTCCAATTCACGAAAATCAATCTCGGAGTGAGCATGTGGACCGAAAAAATTCATTTCTAAATAGATTGGTTTCATCGCTTATTTCTCCCCTCTTAAACGGATAAAAGCAGTATCTACTTGCGACTCTTGAAAGTCAGTAAGTGCCTCTCCCGTAACTTTTTTGTAAAATTCCTGAACTATTTCTTCTGCACTCATCATTTCGATATTTTTTTTATTATCGCTTGTATAAACATGTTCTTTTTCTTCAAAATCAAGTTCAACAATTGTTCCATATATTTTTTGAAGATAGGCTCGTAAATTTTGTCCGGCATGTGCCAAGCGGTCAAAATTTTTGATGCGTATAGCAAACCAAGCTTGGTTAAGCGGCTGTGTTTGATAAAAATTAGAATCGATAAGTTTTTCCCACTCCTCTTCTAGGACAATCAAGTCTGTTTGAGGCTGTAATTCAACAAATTCTGTTTTTACATCGTCAGTAATATTTACAATGTAAAAGCCTTTTTTACTTTTTGATTCTTTGATGTTAAATTTCACTGGGCTTCCTGAATAACGTACATTCTGGCTCGGCGAGGCATGATGTGTGTGTATATGTCCCAAAGCGACATAATCAAAACCAAAAAACTGCTGCACCGCTACTGTGGCCAATCCCCCGACTTTGGACTGGGTTTCGCTGGTCAGCTCGATCTCTTGTTCAGCAGAAGGACTAACGGCAAAATGTGTCACCAAAACCTGCTTTTTATCAGGATTAAAGTGTGTTCTTATCTTCGTAAGAACTTTATCTAAAGCATTTGACAAAGTTTTGATTGCTCTAACTTCTTCTTCTGGTAGTCCTTCTTGTAAAAAATAAACACGAGCATCCGCAGGGTCAAAGAAAGGAAGCAAAAATATTTGTACTTCTTCTGTTTCAATAGGCACAAAAGCTTCCTCTAATAAAGTATTAAGATGCAGCTGGTTAAAGCCCATCCATTCACGCCCATAATTTAAACGCCTTGATCCATCATGATTTCCGGCAATAGCATAGACGGGAAAGTTCTCCTTAATATTCATTTCTTGCAGCATCTGATTAAAAGTTGTCACTGCCTCAGCACTTGGTACTGTGCGGTCATAAAGATCGCCCGCAATAATAATACCGTCCACTTTTTCTTTCTTAGCTACAGCTAGAATTTCCTTGAAGGCATGTTTTTGTTCTTCCAAAAGACTCCAACCATTTAGAGTTCTTCCTATATGCCAGTCTGACGTATGTAAAAATTTCAATATTCTTAGCCTTCCTCTACTTTTCTCTTTTTCTATTATACCTCATAAAATTCAATGGAGCTAAAAGTGGCGATGTTTTTATTTCCCCCCAAGAGCATCCTTTCGTAATCTTAACGAAATCATTTTAACCAGAAAGAAATAAATGTTAAAATAGTATGAGAGTACTTTTAGTTTATTTTAAAAAATAAGATGAGGTAAAAGCAATAATTTATAAGCAGGCAGTGCAACACACTGTAAGTTCTGCCTACCACAAAATGCTTTAACTCGCATGAGCACTAAAGATTATATCGAAATATACAAAACTTAAGAAAAAGAAAGGGTATCACTATGACACCAGAAAAGAAAAAGAACCGGAGATTACGCAACTCCGTCCTCCTCTCCCTCCTCTTGCTCCTCATCGGAGGCACCTATGCTTTTACCGCCTTTAACCAGCGGGCCATCAATGACCGAGAAAACCAAATCGAGATTAACGTGGGTGGTCGTGTTCACGACTACTATAACCGTGACACCGAAAACAAAGATGTCTTTGTCGAAAACTATGGCGAACGTCCCATCATGGCCCGTATCCGCTTGTCGGAGTTTTTAGAAACCCGCCAAACAGGTCAAGACAGCTGGACCCAGCTGGTCTCAGGCACAGAACGTAACAACTTGGACTCATGGACCACATGGATGCCCAACGCGACCAATATCAATGACCGACTGAACACCGACCCGTCCAACGCTTTTGACCGCTACGCCCGCTTGACCTTTGGCTGGAGCCGGGAAGGCCGAGATGCCCCATGGTACATGCCGACTTTTAACCATGACAACATGGATCAGATGACGGCAGCCGCAGGGCATGCCCGGGACTACATCGCAGGAGGTGGTGCAACAGACGGTACCACTGATGGTGCGACGCATCCCGGAGATGGGACCGATGATTACTGGACGGAAGGTAACAGCTTTGATAACGGCGCAGGCACATGGCCGGGCGAAACCATCATCAATGATGCGGCACAAAATCTCCACCAACAACGTGCCCCAATGACCATCGAGCAGTGGGCGCAACTTCAACCTTACCAACAAATCGGAGACTTCTGGGTCGTAGACCACCAAACAGGCTGGGCTTACTGGGCCTCACTCCTTGAACCTGGCGAAGCGACTTCTTACCTGCTTGATGCCGCAGAGATGACGGCGGCTATCGAAGACACGGTTTTCAATGGCTCTTACTATTATGGTATCCATGTGGAGAGTGGACTGGTCAGTCCTGACAACAGTGACGACTTCCTGCCTGATGGGCATGACCGCTTAGCCGACTTCCTCACAGGTATTCGAAATAACTCCATGATTGACAGTGGCAACCCACGCCCAGATATTGACTCTCCCCCTTCCGATTTTAACTTTGACGCCATGCATCCGGGCCGTGTATTTACCATGGCAGGCGAACAATACCGTTATCTGGAAGACATGGGCAATGGCAACCACATGATTATTCGTAACAATGCCATCCGTAATGTGTCTTGGAACGACCAAGAAGCAGAACTTGCCACTTGGTATAGCACTCTTGGCAGTGCCGTCCAAGCCATAGTTCAGCCTGTCGCCAATAGCTTTACGACAGGAGAAGTTGCGGATGAAGATGTGTCCTTTACTGGTAACAGATGGATTCCTAACAACTTAGCAGGCCAAATTGCGGCCGACATCACTCAAGTTGAACCAAGCGGAACAGCACGTGCCTTTGCGCTATCTCTGGCGGATGTGGCTCGTTTATCTGGGGAAGGTTTAGGTTTCCCGTATAAAGAACAACGTAGTACCATTACATTGGGGTGGTGGTTGCTACGTACCCCCGCTCCTAGCTACATTGCTTGGGTTGTGGACACCAATGGTACGTTGGTGGTAGGTCCTCCTCATACGGAGAGCAGTACTAATGGCGGTGTTCGTCCTGCCCTAATCATTCATCAATAATTCTTAGATATACCATCCCACTTAAAGGACAAAAGGCAAAAAAACTTCCCTCTAGGGAAGTAAAATGTCACCGTAATTATGATAAAAACATATAAAGTGCAGTCAGTGCTTGTACAGTAAGAATCACCACGATAGGTGACATAATCACTAAAACAACTAAACCAGGGCCTGTTAACCACTCTTCTTTCTTCTTATCTTTCATCATTTCACCTCTAATTTAATATAATAATTAGACCATATTTTGCACAATATGTAAAGGATAAAATCCAAAGTATAGCACATGATGTTACAGAAGAAAAGTCAAGTTTTAATTTATGCTATAATTTTTTTATGAACTTCAAAACTTTTCTTAATTTTACTCGGATACAAACCCTGCCTGTAGCTCTTCTTTCCCCCCTCGCAGGAATTATGTTCTCACTTTGGTACTTTCAATCGTTTCATTTTTGGCCCACACTCCTTTTTTTAATAGGTCTCGCAGCCATCAATCTTTTTGTTTCTGCTTGGAATAACCTCATGGATTATCATAAAGCATTAGACCCAGAGTATAAAGTGCACCAAAATATTATCAGTAATCGTAATATTAGTCCTGCCTTCGCAATGAAAATATGCCTTTTTCTCTTAGCCATTGATGTGCTCGTCGGAATAGCTGTACTGGCTATCACTAACTTAGCCATTTTACCCATAGGTGGGCTTTGTTTCCTTATCGCTATCTTCTACACATATGGTCCATTTGCTTTTAGCCGTTTTCCTTTAGGCGAGGCTTTAGCTGGACTTTGTGAAGGTTTCTTCGGTTTTTTCCTAGCTGTCTATATTAATTCTTATAATCTTCAGTATTTCTTTATTCAATTTGACGGGTGGAAAATGAACTGGACTTGGGATTTTTCACAGCTTCTACCGATAGTTTTAGTAGGTATTGTGTGCTTTTGTCAAAATTTCAATGTTATGCTTTCAGATAATATTTGCGACTTAGAACAGGATATCCGTAATCAGCGCTATATCTTGCCTTACTATCTCAAAGTACCTGCTAGTCTTGTGCTTTACAAAGTTATGTATCTTATTCCTCTGATTTGTGTGGCATTCGCCATCTTCTTAGAAATATTACCGCTTTGGTCAGTTTTAATGCTGATCATCCTCTTTGAATTAATACCTAACATGAAAAAATTCCTGAAAAAACAAGTAAAAAGCGAAACGTTTCATTACCAAATCAAAAATTTAGTGCTCTATAATGGGAGTTTAGCTCTAACTCTTCTCCTCGGCATCTTCTTCAAATAAAAAAACCTAGTGATGACACTAGAGTTTTTTATTTGAATTCAAGTTTTATTAGCTTCTATTTATCCTAACTTTTTAATACTTACTTTAGCTTTTTTCTGGCTCGTAAGAACACGAAGTGCTTTAATGATTTCCATCATGATAACTGCAGCCAAGGCAAGGCCTGCTGCCAACAACCAGTGATTCATGTCAAAACTTGCTGGAATGCTGAAGAACTCACGTGTGAAAGGTAAGGTTGTCAAACTATAGAGACCCAAACAGAAAGCGACTGCTCCTAGGACATACTTATTAGAAAAGAGTCCTAAAGAAATGATAGTTTGAGAGTTTGAACGAGCTGTAAATGTTTGTAAGCTACGTGCCAAAATCAAGGTTGTGAAGGCCATAGCCACACCCAACTCATTTGAAACTTGCATACCAATGTATTGAGAGATGATAGCTGCTATACCAATCAAAGAACCACGTACAGCAACACTTGCCATCAGGCCACCTTCGAAGATACCTTCGTTAGAAGGACGTGGTTTTTTATTCATCACGTTTGGCTCAGCCTTTTCCATACCTAAAGCAATAGCTGGAACAGAGTCGTTAACCAGATTGATAAAGAGCAGTTGCAGAGCTGTAAAAGGACTAGCCCAGTTCATAATCAAGGCAAATACGATAGTGATAATCGCCCCTAAGTTACCAGAGAACAAGTAACCAATTGATTTTTTAATATTCTCATAGACAGTACGACCAACAGCCACTGCATTAACTATAGAAACAAAGTTGTCATCGGTCAGAATCATTGATGAGGCATCTTTTGCAACGTCAGTACCTGAACCCATAGCAATACCGATATTGGCTTGTTTCAAGGCTGGCGCATCATTTACTCCATCACCCGTCATGGCTGTAACTTTGGCTTTTTTCTGCCAAGCACGAACGATACGGATTTTGTTTTCTGGTGATACACGCGCATAGACTGAAATTTTAGCCAAATTATCGTCCAACTCTTGTTCAGACATGGCATCAAGTTCTTGCCCTGTAACAGCGATATCATTTTCACCAAAGAGACCGATATCTTGACCAATCGCTCGAGCAGTTGTTTTGTGGTCTCCGGTAATCATAACTGTACGGATACCCGCTTTTTTCGCTTCAACAATTGAGGCATAAACAGCTTCACGTGGCGGATCGATCATGGCTGTCAAACCAATCAAGATAAGTTCATTTTCATCTTCCAGATCCAAAACTTCTTTGTCTTGTCCTAAAGGTTTATAGGCATAGGCCAAGACACGTAAAGCTTTATTACTGAATGCTTCGTTTTCTTTTTGGAATTCTGCTTTTAATTCCTCGGTAAACTCTTTTACTTCACCGTTGATAAGCACTTTGCTACAACGTGCAAACACGACATCAGGACCACCTTTAGTGAGCATAAGTTTTGCATCATCAATAAGGTTAATAGTAGACATGAGTTTACGATCAGAGTCGAAAGGTAGTTCTGCTAAGCGCGGATAAGCCTCACGTACCTCCTTATAAGGTTTACCTACTTTGTTACTGAAAGCAATAAGAGCAACTTCAGTCGGATCACCAAGTTCTTGGCCATCCTCGTTTATACTAGAGTCATTACAAAGAACAGCTGCTTGAATGAGACGAGCTTCGTCATTTGTCCAAGCTTCGGGTTGATCGGGGAAGCTCTCTTTTTTATCGCCAGGTAAGAAGTAATCGACAACAGTCATTTTATTTTGGGTCAATGTTCCCGTTTTGTCTGTACAGATAACACTTGTAGAACCTAATGTTTCTACAGCAGGCAACTTACGAATAATCGCATGCTGCTTAGCCATTTTATTCGTACCTACGGAAAGCACGATTGTAACGATTGAAGAAAGGGCTTCTGGTATAGCTGCTACCGCTACTGCTACCGCAAACATGAAAGCATCCAACATCTTCACTTCAATATTTGCACCATCTCCAGCAAGGAAGATACGAGCAGCTTGAATAGCAAAGATAGCTACGGAAAGAATCAAAATCGCAATACCAAGTTGCTTACTGAATTTTTCCAGCTTCAATTGCAGAGGAGTTTGTTTCTCTTCGGCAGTTTCAAGCAAGGTAGCAATCTTACCTATCTCAGTCTGACTCCCTATACCTGTAACGATGAATTCACCACGTCCATAGACTGTGAGTGCACCACTGTAAAGCATATTCTTACGATCACCTAAAGGAAGTTCGCCTTCAAGAGCTTCATCTGTTTTTTCAACAGCTTCTGACTCACCTGTCAGCATACCTTCTTCCACTCGAAGGCTCTTACAGGTTAGGATGCGCCCATCTGCTGGAACAAAATCCCCCGCTTCAAGTAAAACAAGATCGCCAACAACCAACTCACGTGCAGGAATCGTAATCTTTTCTCCACCACGCGCCACTTTTGCATGTGGAGCAGAAATCTGCTTCAAGGCATCCAATGAACTTTCCGCCTTTTTCGTCTGAATCACAGTCACAATAGAACTGATCAATACCACCCCAAGGATGATACAGGCTTCCACTACTTCCCCTAAAGCAAGCTGAACCATGGTAACAATCAGTAAGACAATAACCATAGGATCTTTAAAAGTATCGAGTAATATTTTCCAAGTGGGAACTTTGTCTTTACTCTTTAATTCATTAAAGCCATCTCGCTCCTGTCTCGCTTTGACTTCTTGCTCCGTCAAACCTTCAGCTGAAGCCTGCAACTCGACAAGGACAAGTTCAGTTTCTTTATTATAGAATTCCATTTTAGCTCCTTTTTTCAATATTTGAATAATAAAAGACCCCTGCCAAAAAAATGGCAAAGGTCTTGCTAAACATGCATATTCATGTCAACAAAGCCGGTGAGTATAATGCTCACGTAATGACGACTTTGTTTCGGCTTACACCGACGCTACTCCCCTTTGGGAATTCATATTCATTATTGTTACTTCATGATAACAAATTCCTCTGTTAAATGCAAGAATCTCATCTCCACAGACCAAGTAAAATTAAGATATTTTATCTTTTTTTATTATTGCCTTTTTATTTTTTCCAGACTTTTACCCTTGGCAAGTTCGTCTACTACCTTATCCATGTAGCGAAGTTTTTGCATGAAGCTATCTTCTATTTCTTCTACACGGATGCCACAAATGAGTCCTGTAATTTGAGTAGCCGCACTATTAAAAGATTGATTTTCAATCAGCTGGCTCAGGCTTCCAGTGAGTTGTCCGGGCTTTTCATAACCGGTTAGCCAGGTTAAAATGTCATCCAGTTCTTCTTTACTTCGCCCCTTTTTTTCAACTTTTGCTAAGTAAAGCGGATAAATTGTCTCGAATTTCATCTGTTTTACACGGTCGATATTTGCCATAGTTTACCTCTTTGCTCTTTAATCAGAGTTGAACTTTTGTCGCTACTTGCTTGTTTTTAGTATACCCAGTCTCTCTCTTATTGTCAAATTATCTCAGGGCCGTTCTCAAAACAATTTTTGAAATTCAGGGCAGCACCAATCAGATTCGCATTATTCAGGTATTGGCATCTATAAATTTTAGGCATAATTTTCTCTACGTCGTTATTTTCAAGGCGCTCAAATAACTTTTCCTGTAAAACAGTTGCTAAATCATCCCGAGCTGACATACCGCCACCGACAACAATGGTATCTGGATCAAGTGAGACTTGGATGTTATACAAATAATCAGAAATATTCTCCATCATATTTTCTATCAGCAAGTTAGCAAAGGAATCCTTACGGTCTTTTAATTCGAATAATTCTTTACCAGAAATTTTCTTCCCTGTTTCTTTTTGATATAACTCTGCTGCCTTAACCAAGGGACCAGTTTCACTAAAAGTTTTATTTCTAATATCTTTCATTAGCCCAAATTCACCAGCAAAAAGATGGGAACCTTTATAAAGTCTGCGATTAATAAAGATTGCTCCGCCAACTCCAGTACCTATAACTATAAAGACAGCATTTTGTGCTTCCTTACCCGCACCATAGTCAATTTCACAAATACCGGCACAATTTGCATCATTTTCTATCGAAACAGGCAGGTTAAACATCTCTTCAAGTTCATCAAATATGGGGCGATTGTGAAGATAAGGTACAGCACTCACTCCCTCGATTCTCCTCGTGATGCTATTTACAGCACCTGGAGAAGAGATAGCGACACCTTGAACGGGAGAAAATTCCTCTATTATAAGCTTCATTTGCGCAGCAAGTTTTACAAAACTTGAAGGTGTGGGGAAAGAAGAATTTTTTAAAAGATTTTTTCCATCCCATAATCCATACTTTACAGCTGTTCCCCCAATATCAAAAACTACTAGATTCTGTCCCTTATGCTTCATATCCATTATTCTCACTTAGTTTTTTATACCAAATCCCACTCTTTTTCACGGCACGCTTATAATTATCCTCCAAATCAACCCTGTAAAATCCATAACGGTTGCGATAACCATTTAGCCAAGACCAACAGTCAAGAAAAGTCCACGTGTGGTAGCCAAAACAATTGCTCCCTTCTTCAATAGCTTGATGAAGATAGTTGAGATGATCTTTCATAAAATCAATACGGTAATCGTCTTGTATCATGCCCGACTCATCCATAAATCGTTCTTCATCGGCTACTCCCATACCATTTTCACTTACAAACCACGGAAGATTATGGTATTCGTTTTTCATCATCATAGCCACATCATAGATAGCTTGAGGATAAATCTCCCAACCTCGATAAGGGTTTATTTTCTTTTCGGGCCAGTCATAAGGTTGATAAAAATCATCTAAGTTTTTTGCAGGAAATTCTGCATTCTCTGGTGCTTGAACTCGGCTTGGCTGATAATAATTTAAACCAATAAAGTCAACGGTATTTTCCGCTATCTCTTTTCGGTCTTCTGGCAGAATTTCAGGTAGGAGTTGATGCTTTTGGAGAAGCTCAACCAAATCTTGATTAAGCTCTCCAAGTACTGTTGGATCAAGAAAACTCTTTGTATTGAGCAAATCGGCTGCTTTTTTAGCTTCTAAGTCTGCGACGGATGTACTTCGTGCATAACTTGGAGAAACGTTGAGAATGATTCCGATAGAACCATTAGGTAAAACTTTCCTAAATTCTTGAACAGCTTTTACATGAGCCATTAATGTATGATAGCCGACTTGTACTGCCTTTTTTAAGTCAACAATGGCAGGATAATGAAAGCCTTGCAAATAACCACATTCCACATGAACCATTGGCTCATTGAATGTCGTCCAATTTTGAACCAAATCGCCAAAGCATTCAAAAGCTGTTTTAGCATAAAAAGTAAAAGCCTCAACTGCTTCTCGTGTTTCCCAGCCTCCTTTCTCCATCAGCCACATCGGCATGTCAAAATGAAAAAGATTGATGATAGGTTGTACGCCATTTTCTTTCATTTTTTTAAAGTAGTCTCTATAGAAAGCTACGGCCTTAGGATTGACTGTCTTTCCGTCAGGGAGCAGTCGGGTCCACTGTATCGAAGTTCGGATAGAATTTAAGCCGATAGCTTTCATTCGTTGACAATCCTCAGGATAATATTCATAAAGATTAGAGGTCATTTCTGGCCCTTGGTCTTCATTAAACTTTTCAGGACTTTCTTTAAACCAGTAGTCCCAAGTAGAAGCTGATTTTCCTTCTTTCAAAGAATAGCCTTCCGTTTGTGGCCCTGATAAGGCAGAGCCCCACAAAAAGCCTTCGGGAAATTTTTTCATTTTTAAACCTTCTTATTTTTTATTTTTATGTAAAATTTCTTCTGATTTTAGCCATTTCTTTACAGAATCAGAAAAGAGATGAAGATAACGCTCGTAAAGTATATCGAGTTGAATCAGAATCGGAATTTGCGGAGAGATATTTCCTATCGATTCTTCATGCGTAAGGCCAGCTGAGAGCAAAGTGATGTCTGCTTGTTTTATCAAGTGTGAGTTCGGATTAGAAGTTATAAGTGCTGTGGGGATATTTTTTCCCTTTGTTATCGTCATTGCTTCTAAGAGATTACGGTCGTTTCCTCTTAAGGAAGCCACGAGAATCATCTCCCCCTCACGTGCAAACTCTGCGGACATTAAAATTGATTTTTCCTCCGAGATTACACGGACATATTTTCCAAAGCGCGAAAACTTGAAGGAAAAATCAGCTCCTGTATAGCTATTAAATCCCTTACCAAAGAAATGGATAATATTGTGATTCTTTATCAAAGCACAAAGTTTATCCACTTCAGCTTCAGAATAAGTATTATCACTTCGTGTGGCTAAGGCATGGTAGATAGCGGTCACCGCTGATGAAATCGATGGCTCTTCTTTTTTGTCTAAAGAAAGATTGTACAAAAACATTAATTCTTTATAATTATCTAATCCTATTTTTTTGCAAAATCGTGTAATGGATGCCTTAGAAACAGCTAAAGTTTGTGCTAATTTATCTATATTCAGAGGCGCCCTTTTGCTTATAAAATAATTAGCGATTATTTCCTCAACATAGGTTAATTCTAAACGGTGTGATTCAATTAGTATAAAAATATCTTCTCTCATGCTTTTTCCTTAATCTATGAAGTGGACTGTTTTGATTTGTCCTGCTCTAAAATCCCCCAAATTAATTTTACTATTTTTTTGACGCTCAGTCAGAGCAATCCCTTTCAGATTCACAAATTCATAGAAAAGCTCCCGCTCCGCAAGTATAAAATTCTCTCCCTTAACAGTTTCATAACTCGGATTGTACACCCGTAAATCCCACCCACCATAAAGTTTATTCTTACGAAGTGAACTAAAGACTAAATTAGGGGCTTGTAAGCGGATATTTTTGGGGCAAGAAATCTTTTCTTTCAAACTGTTAGACACAAAATATTTCAAAGTCGTTGTAAAAAGGTTAAGATTCTGAATCTGATAAAAAGGGAGTGACAAGGCGTAATCAAGATATTCTTTGTTAATTTGTGCAGGTTTATAGTCCTGATCCATATTGATTGCGAATTTAAAGGTTAATTTTTCAAGCAACTGACTATCGGGTGTGGGGATATATTTAAAGGCATTTCCCGAAGCCACACCCGGACGTCTTAGCAAGTCTGGACGTCCCAAAAATCCTACACTTCGAAACAGAGTCAAAGCTAACTGACGATGTTCCTCTCCGATGAGTTGATATTCTTTGATACCTTTGGCAAAGATTGTCCAGCTCTCATTACTATCATGGACATTGACCCATTTTAGCATGGGGTAAATCGAAGTAGGTTCTTCTCGCCAGCCGATTTCCTGCCAATCTTTCAGGTGTGGATCTTCTGCCTCACGTTGAATCGTTCCAAAAGGAGTGTCAGTATAAGAATATTGATTCGCACTGGGAAGGTTTATCACGGCACGCATACGATGATCCATAACCTGATTATCGATCACCAAATGGCACTCCACTTGTTTGCTTCCCTTTTTTAAAGCAATTTTTAACTCATACTCTTGTCTCTGATTAAGCGCTCCTTCTTTACGAGCCATCAAGTCTTGAGGAAGTTTCCAGTAGCCCATCAACACCATCTCTTGATACAAATCACCACAAAGAATCGTACGTTGGCTTTTCTCAAGAGTCAGTGTAAAGACACGATCATCATGTGCGGGCGAGTAATCATAGGTATCTCCCTCATCGCCACCATCCTCAAAGGAGAGAATATTTTGATAAGTTTGCTGCGTTTTCTTATCCAGCAGCTGAAGTTGACCATCGGTAAAGCTGACTTGAAAATAATTATTTTCAATATAATCTTGTTCACTTGGGCTCAGAGCTTCGGCAATAGCTGTGTCTTCTTCAACTTGATAGTTCACAAAGCTTAGAGAAGGAACTGTAACCTCTACAGCTATCTCATGGATATAATAGAATTTATCAGGGTCTCTCTCACTCTCCTCCCGACGAATCTCGCCAGAATATTCTTTTCTTGTATGTAAAAGATCAAAGCTCACGGATTTATCTTCTGAGTTTTTCAACTGGATATGCTTAAAATCTGTTGAAACTTGAATTTTTACTGTCTTTGAAACTTCCCAAGGAAGAGTGTTAAAAATGCTGAGCTGATTGTGAGTGACTTGTATCTGTGATTCACTAATTTTTCTCGTGAGGTAGTCTACGACAGAGTAGGAAAGCTGATCGGCCTCAATAAAGCGCTCCCGAATAATTCGATTGGTTTTATCGCTGTTACACCCACCTGCACTGTCATGGGCTTGATTTTTCGCGAGTAATTTCCATATCCTATCAATTAATCCTTGTTTATGAGGAATACCAAGTTTTTCAGCCATTAAAACAAGAGGCTCTACCTGATAAATCATACGTCGCTCAAGCTTATCATTTAAATATTTGTGATCATAACGTGAGGAATAGATAGAGCGGTGTATCTTTGATACAGAGCTAGAAATAAATTCTCCTTCAATTGTGCTCAAATCCTCTTTTTCGAGTTCAGAAAAAAGTTTGTCATAGTTACTTTCTTCTAATTCATAGTCAGTCAGCTGTTTATTGTAAAAATCAATCCTCTCACGGAGATTAAAATCGACATAACGTTGATCGCCACCAACGGGTAAAACAAGATTTTGACCTACTGCTCCATCTTCGATTTGTGACATCAGATCTTGGGCTTGGTCACTGTAGATGAGCCCCACGCCTACAAAATAGCCATCTTTGATATTAGAAGCCAAAACACTTGAGCCATCTTCAGCTTGCCAATGGAATTCTCGATCCTTTGTTTTTTCCTCTGGTAAACCACGCCAAAACACTGTACGGTCAATGCCTAAGCCCTTATATATTTTAGGCATATCTTTACTCTGACCAAAGGAATCAGGAAGATAACCAATATTCATATAACTGCCTAAATCCTCAGCCAACTCCATACCCAAAGTTAAGTTTCTGATGATGGACTCCCCACTTACTATTAGCTCATCCGTTTGGGTATACCACGGACCAATCCATAATTTTTGAGCTTGAACCAGTTTTTTAATACGGGTCTTCTGCTCAGGGAAACTCTGAAGATATTCATCCAAAATACTCATTTGTCCGTCTAAGAGGTAGTAAGAAATCTCATTAGTTTCTAAGGCCCGCATTACTTCATCCATATGATAGGACAATTGAACAAAGGATTCGTTGCTGGTAAAATACCATTCCAAATCCCAGTGGGTGTGGTGAATAACGTGTACTTTTTTCTTCATTTTTATTTCCTTATTCATTTTTTCAAAAGGCCAAATCAAGATGATTTGACCTTTGTATTAGAAATCAATTTTATCAATAATCGCAGTCAAATTAATCGGGTCATTCTCTGACAAAATAGCTTCACGAAACTGATCATCGATTAATTTTCTAGCAATTAAGCTTAAAAGCTTCAAATGCTCGTTCGCTCCTTCTTCAGGAATTGTCAGAGCAAGTGCTACCTTGACAGGTTTTCCATCTAAAGAGTTCCATGGTATTTCGTTGGCAAATCTCACAAAAAACATACCTGGCTTTAAATTTGTTTTGTGTTTGCAATGAGGGATGGCAATATGATCTTTAAATCCGGTTGTAGCTTCGGCTTCTCTTTCTTTAAGCCCATCCAAATATGCAGCTTTATTATCTACAAATCCTAAAGAATGTGCAAACGCAGCAATTACTTCAAAGGCTTCTTGCTGAGAGTGCGCGGTTGTATCGAAGAGGATATGTTCTTTGTTGAAAACGTCTTTATTCATCTTTTTTCACTTTCTTATTTTGCAGTGGCTTTTACTCTTTTTTAAATTCAAAGCCTCGAGTAAATCCAATAAGTAATGCCGTTGTTAAGATACCTGCACATACACATAATATCCAAGTTACAAAAGGTATCGGTTGCTCTATATAGCCGATAAAGGTTCCGAGTGGGGAGCCAATTCCCCCATAAAATTTCGAACCCGTTGCCGAGATAAGCCCGCCTGCTACGGCCGATCCCACAACATTTGAGAATATCATTCGTACGGGATGTGCTGCTACAAATGGGATAGCTCCCTCCGTAACACCTACAATTCCCATACCGAAGGCTGCACTGGCTGCGATTTTTTCATCTTTTGAGAATTTATTTTTAAATAAAATTGTGGCAAGCCATACCCCTAGAGGCGCGACAGAAATTGCTGCTTGCGTTGCTGTCCCTGGGACAAAGTTTGCGCCTTCTATCCCGTATTTTGTCATGGTATCGGTAAATATAGCTGTACCAAAGACTAAGGCCGTTTTATTAATCGGTCCCCCTAAGTCAAAGCCAATCATCGCTCCACAGATAGCTCCGATAATGATTGGTGCTCCTGCGTAATTATTATTCAAACTTGTCAAACCATCATACATTGCATCCATTCCTATAGAAATTGGATTCCCGATAATATAGAGAACGACAAGACTGATTACAGCCGTTGCAATAAAGGGGATAATCATGATAGGAACGATAGGCATAACAAGCTTCGGCCATTTTATTTTCTTCAGACCTTTGACCATGTAACCTACAAGAAAAGCGACGATAATAGCTCCGATAAATCCACCTCCTGCTTCTGCCCCTAAAAACTCAGGGTCATTCACAAGATAGGCACCAATCATTGCAGGAGCAATAGCTGGTTTGTCGGCAATGGAATTAGCGACAAAACCTGCAAAAAGTGGAATCATCAGTTTAAAACCCATCTGTCCCACATAAAAAAGTTTTTCCATGAGGAAGCCCATTTGGGTCTTGTTATCAAAGCCCCAATTTACGATACGTCCTAAGTCATCTCTCTGAAAGGCATACAGATTAGCAATCGTAAGTAGTAGCCCGGCTGCAATAACCATAGGCACCATATAGGAAATCCCGCTCATCACGTGTGTCAAAAAGGTGACTTTGTCTTTATCATTCCCAATTTGAATATTTCCGACCTTGCTGCCTTTTTTCCCGAATACTTCCGCCTCATCAAAAGCTTTTTTAATCAAGGCTTCAGAATCCTCAATAGCAGGAATCGATTTTGTTACATAGAGCGGTTTACCTGTAAAACGAATAGGGTCAATCTTAATATCGGAAGCGATGAGAACTAAATCTGCATTTTCAATATCTTCTGAAGTCAAGACATTTTCAGCACCAATAGCACCGTTGGTTTCCACCTTAACTTCATAACCCATTTTTTTAGCCGCGCGTTCAATAGACTCCGCCGCCATATAGGTATGAGCTATTCCAGCAGCACAAGCCGTAACAGCTACTACTTTTTTCGACATTTTGTTTCCTCCAAAATTTTTCTTTTTGTTATATTTGTAATATAGCACATCTTATTTTCAAAAGAAAGAGAAAGGTAAGCGTTTTCTTTGTTTAGATTTTATTCCCATATGTACTCTCTGCAATGATATTTTTTTCATGAGTAAAAAGAGTTTATTTTAAAAGCTATGTAGGTCTTCATCCTCATCTTCACATTTGTATACAAAAAGAGCCAGACTGATGTCTAGCTCCATTTTTATACTTTATTAATATTTATTTACTTGCAAACTGGATAACCATATTAAAGAGAACTGCACCTAAGCTCCCACCAATGATAGGGCCTACCACGGGAATCCACGCGTATGACCAGTCTGAATCGCCTTTACCTTTGATCGGTAAGAGCGCATGCATGATACGGGGTCCTAGGTCACGGGCAGGATTCAAAGAGTAGCCTGTAGTGGCTCCAAGTGATAAACCAATAGCAGTGATAATCGCACCCACTAATAATGGTGAAACCCCAGAAGTTTGCGTGATAGCATACTGACCAAAGGCGAGGATACCTGTCGTTAATACTGCAGTTCCTACAACCTCACTCAGTAGGTTTGAACCCGTCTGGCGAATAGCAGGCCCCGTAGAGAAAGTTCCTAAGATATCTGCTGGGTTTTCAGTTTCGGCATAGTGAGGGTAAAACATGAGATAGAGAATGATGCTGGCTACCATTGCTCCAAGCATTTGAGCGAGGATATAAGGAAGAACTAAGCTCCAGCTAAAACTGCCAATCATCGCCATCGCTATAGTTACTGCAGGGTTCAGATGGGCAGGTGACATAAATCCTGAGACATAAACGCCCATCATTACAGCAAACCCCCAACCAAGTGTAATAGCTACCCAACCTGCTCCAGTTGCTTTTGTTTTGTTCAGGACAACCCCTGAGACAATTCCGTTACCGAGGAGAATTAAAATGAAAGTTCCTAGAAATTCACCGAGTAATTGTACCATTTCTGAGTGCATAGTGACTCCTTTTTCTATTATTTTTTATATAATGGGTCGAAATTTAACCCTTGAGGTCTGTCAAATCTGATTCACGAAGTGCATTCTCTAACATCTTTTCTTGGTTTGCTTTTTCTTCAGCAGACCAACCGAGAAAATCTGACATTACATTCACAACATGAACTTTGATAGAATCTACACCTTCACGCATAAACAAGATATGATTAGTGCGGCGCAGCAAGTAGTCAACAGGAGTCAATATCATTTCATCTTCAAGTGCATAGCGAAGACGGGCTGATTCTGCGAGAGATAGACCTTCATAAGCATCCATTTCAGAAGCATAGGCAAATACTTTGAGCGAATTCATACCATAAAAGTCTGCGATGTATTTGGCTTCTTCTTCACTCAGACCAGCAGTCACACCGACTTGCATATTTTCAGCGATAACTTCTTCCACCTTGGTTGGGTCAAACTCCCCCCCAGAAATTTGATAGTTTTTGGAATCCACAGGTTCGTATTTCAAACCGTAGTCTTCTTCAAGCAGTTGGCAAATGAGCTCCATCGCTCCAGCTGCCATCTTACGGTAATCTGTGATTTTTCCACCAGCCAGAGTAATTAAACCGTCAGTTTCACGTTCGAGGGAGCTACCTCGTGACACAGATGATGGTGCATCTCCTTTTTCAGAGAGACTTGATTCCATATGATTGAGCAGATGCTCCACTTCTGCTTTTGTTGCTGTTTTATTCTTATAGCGCAACACTGCCTCTACTACTGAGTTGAAACTTGCTTCCGAAACGGCGCCATTATCTCCGCCATTATAGTCTGAGCCTGAGTTGCCGCCTAATAATGGTCGTAAGCCCGCCCAGGAAGCTTCAATATCATTAATGGTTATGTTCGCTTCTGGGTAGCGGAAGTTAATGACCTCCAAGAGATAGTCTACATCTTCTTGCGTAACTTTAGGATCAATAAAATCACCATGATAGTCTGTATCCGTTGTTCCAAAGTAAGTTTTATTTTCACGAGGAATAGCAAATACCATACGTTTATCATGTTTGCCTGTGTCGAAATATGTAGGCTGTGGCACAGGTAACTTAGAGGCGTCAACGACAAGATGAACACCTTTTGTTGGACGCATTTTTGGCACGATAGGTCGTGTAAAATTCAGGTAGCGGATTTTGTCAACCCAAGGGCCACTGGTATTAATGACCAGCTTTGCTTTGACCTCAATCACTTCATCTGTAAGCAAATCACGCGCACGCACACCCGAGATTTGACCGTCTGTATAAGTAAAATCAATAACTTTCATTTTACTGATAGCTTGTGCCCCATCTTCTACCGCTTTTTTAATATTGTCAATTACTAAACGTGCATCATTATTACGGTAGTCAAGATAAACACCTGCACCTTGCAGCCCTTTTTTCTTGATTAAAGGTTCACGACGCAATACTTCTTCTGGAGATATCGTATAGTTTGCATAAGGCGAGTTTTCGTCAATACCAGCTAATCGGTCGTAGAGATCCATTGCGATTTTGACGGAGAACATGTCAAAAGTTGTGGTTCCTTCGTCATCATAAATCGGAAGCAACATGGGATCCGGTTTTGGAATATGAGGGGCAATTCCTTGGACAACAGCTCGCTCTGATACTGTATCCGAAACTACTTCCACATCAAAGTTTTTAAGGTAGCGGATACCACCATGTACAAGTTTTGTTGAACGTGATGACGTTCCTTCGGAGAAGTCCTGCATTTCGAGTACAGCAACTTTCATCCCTGCTGCGGCCGCTTGTAGAGTGAGACCCGCTCCAGTAATACCACCACCAATAACGAGTAAATCTAACGTTTCGTCTTGTATTTTCTTTATTGATTCTTGTCTTGTTTTTTTAGAAAAAGCCATTTCTATCTCTCCTTTTATGTCCCTATTTAAAAGCGCGCGTTGCATTTACGGCTTTTTTCCAACCGGAATAGAGCTCTTCTCTGCGTTCTTCTTGCATCTGCGTTTGGAATATTTTTCCTGGTTCATAAGACTCTTTGAGTTCTTCAATATCTTTCCAGAAGCCCACAGCAAGTCCTGCTAGAAAAGCTGCACCTAGTGCCGTTGTTTCCAAATCACCCGCACGTTGAATTGGAATATTCAAAATATCCGCTTGGAACTGCATCAAGTATTCATTATTTGCAGCGCCACCATCTACTTTAAGGACTGACATATTTATGCCTGTATCATCTTTCATCGTACTCACTACATCACGCACCTGATAAGCAATGCCTTGTAAGGTTGCTTTCACAATATCTTCTTTAGTTGTTCCACGCGTTAAACCAAACATCGCTCCACGAGCCTCTTGATCCCAGTAGGGTGCGCCCAGTCCAACAAAGGCGGGAACGACATAGACTTCGTCTTGACTTCTTGACTGCAGTGCCACTTCTTCTGAATCGCTCGCCCGTTCTAGCATTTTCAATCCATCACGAAGCCACTGAATAGAAGAACCAGCAACGAATATACTTCCCTCTAAGGCATAATAAACTTTGCCATTTATGCCATAACCAATGGTTGTAAGCAGGTTGTTTTTTGAAATATGTGGTTTTTCACCGGTGTTCATGACGATGAACGATCCAGTACCATAAGTGTTTTTTATCATGCCGGGTTCAAAAGCCATTTGGCCAAAGAGGGCTGCTTGCTGGTCACCCGCCATCCCTGAAATCGGAACTTCTGAACCAAAGAAATGGAAGCCTTTCGTCACGCCATACACTTCAGAATTCGATTTTACTTGGGGAAGAAGTGAGGTTGGGATATTTAGGATTTCAAGGATTTCTTCGTCCCATTTTAACTCATGAATATTGTAAAGCATAGTACGACTGGCATTCGAATAATCGGTATTGTGCACTTCTCCATCTGTTAATTTCCATAAAAGCCAAGTATCAATTGTGCCAAAAAGGAGTTCGCCTTTCTCTGCACGCTCTTGGGCCCCTTCCACATGGTCCAAAATCCATCGAATTTTTGTAGCTGAGAAATACGAATCAACGATAAGGCCTGTCTTTTTATGGAAAAGCTCTTCATGTCCTTCATCTTTTAAGGAATTTGCGATGTCCGAAGATTGACGAGATTGCCAAACAATTGCATGATAGATTGGTCTTCCCGTCTCCTTATCCCAGATAACAGTTGTTTCACGCTGGTTAGTTATGCCGATTCCTGCGACTTGTGCAGGCTTAATGCCGGATTCAATAAAGGCACCTGCAATAACGGACTGAACAGAATTCCAAATCTCGTTTGCATCATGTTCGACCCAACCCTCTTTAGGAAAATATTGTGTGAATTCCTTTTGCGAACTTCCAATGTGCTTACCTTGTTTATCAAATATTATGGCTCTGGAGCTTGTTGTTCCTTGATCGATCGCCATGATGTAAGAAGTTTCTGTCATTTTCTTTCTCCTTTGTAAACGCTTTCTATATTTTATATTATAGCATCTTGCCCACCTTAAATACTTTCATTTTTTACTGAATTTATAAAAAAACTGAAAGTGTTACTAAAAAATAAAAAAGCTATTCATATGAGAATGGCAATCAAGCGGTATTAAGAAAAAGGTATGTAAAGTCGCAGGAAACATGTTTGAGCAAGGCTTTTTTATACAAAAAATCCAAGTACTTTTTTACTTGGATAACGAGTTATTTTTCTTTTATATTTTACTTAAAACTTTTTCAGGTATGTCGTTTCTTTGGACCTCTTCCCAACTTATCACACCTTTTTTATTGTTGTTCAGTACTTTCAAATAAGCTTCATGTCTTAAGTTATGATGGGACATGAACTCAAGCTCTTTCTTCTTACCCTTCGAGTCTAAACCATCCATCTTATAGTTGTACCGCGTGAGTTGCTGACCGCCATCACTGGAGAGTTTTACTACCTCCCCATCCTCACGGATTTTAACATAGTAGCTCGTACCTCCATAACTAGCATGATACCATGAGTATCCGCCTCCAATCAACACTAAAGCTGCAGCCAATATCAATAATATTTTTTTCATTTTTGTACCTCTTTTATTCTATACTTGTTCATACCTATTATACCCTGCTATACCATACTTCTTCTTACACTTCTGTAATAAAAAAATCCCTTCCCACTATCAGTTAATTCCAATATTGGTAGGGATGGGGCTCAAAAAAATATATATACTAGAGTTGTTCAAGTGAGAATAGCTCTGGTTTGAAATTTTTCTTTTTTGAGTGATTCGATTCGTCCAACGAGTTTTTCAATATCATAATCACCGGAAAACTCAGAAAGTATATAGACAAATTGGCGACTATCATTTCTTTTACTGGAAATAAGTAAATCGTAGCTTTGCCCTTCATGATAATGTTCCAGTTTTATTTTTTCGACGCCCCGGAGACGAACTTTTAGAAATTGTTCTAATGGAATCTGATAGGCCGGTGTCTCTGATAAATCATAAGCTACTATAAGTTTTTGGGCAGATAAAAGTTCTAACAACATGAGAGCATTGCTATAGCCAAAGAGGAGTTCTGGTAGATCCTGTTCTTTGGGAATATAGCTCAAAGCAATCTTTTTTAAGTTGTCAAGCAGTGCTTGGAAACTTTTATCTACTAAGTTTTGTTTCTGCTCCATCAAAGCTTCTTGACTACTCGTAAAGAGACTTCCTTGGAAAAAAGAAAATTTATTATTGACTTGTGACAGCTGATAGTTAATCATTTTTTCTTCTTCAAATCCCAGACGATGTGGGCGGTAGTAGCTCAGCATCCGCTCTCGGAGAGAAATATTAAGCAAGGCAGTCGGTATTTTCTTACTTCTAAATATATCAAAACGATAATAACTTTCCTTATCTAAAATAAAAAAGGAAAGCAGGAAACTGTAAAAAAAGATTGTCTCGCACCTATCATTGCTTTGCTCATCATAGATTTTTTGATAAAAAATCGAGTCCAATAATTGATAGAGATGATCGTCTTGATAAATTTTCTTTGTTTTCAAGGAGTTTTTGACGTGTATATCATTGATTGTTCTTCTTTTTTCAGTGATTGCCAACCAACGATAAATCTTATCCTGACTGCTTTTTGAAAAGTCCACTTTCAAGGTTTCTTCCAACTGAGTGACAAACTCAACTTGTAATTTTGTAACTTGAAGCATTTCTGGTCGAAATTTTGGATTTATTGATTCGAATAAAAAATAGTAAAAATAACGGATTTGGCTTTCTTCGCCCACCAGCTTATTGTTTTTAACTTGGAGCTCAAACTCGGCTAAGAGTTTGTTTAACTCTTTGATTTTACGAAACAATGTCGATTCACTGATAAGTAGTTCCTCAGCTAAATCAATAATCATGTAGTTTTTCTGATTTAAAAGAAGAATAAGCAGGCGGTATTTTATACTGTCGTGAATCAGAAAGCTGATGATTTCATCCAAGCTTTGATTATCCTTCATTTCAAGAATAATCTTATTATCTTGGCGCAAAATCTCCATTGGCCTACCCATCATTCGCCCTAGAAATGAAATTTCATCTAAATAACTTTCGACTGATGGACGCGACAAATTCACCCAGTCACTCAACTCGTGGACAGTAATTTTTTTATTCTTTAGAACCAACTGACGAAGAATCTCGACCTGTATTTGCTCTTTTTTCTCAAGTAAAGCTTCAATGTTCACAGCTGCTCCAATCTATGTTTATACTCAATTCCTTTAATAAATGATATTAATATCTAACTATATTCTATCACTTCACTAAATTTTGTAGTTCGAAATTGCTCAGACCATGGGCAAAAATTTACAATAAAAAGGATAAGACTAAAAGCCTTATCCCTTTTTTAAATCTCTAAATTCAGTTTACCTTGAGCATAGATAGAAGCATTTCCATTAAGAAGGTAAGCAATAGTTACCACCGGTAAAATATATTGTACCGAACCAAAGCCAAAAACCTCGGCTGCAATAAATATCGAAGCAAAGTAGCTGTTAGTTGCGGAAGAAAAGACCGAAACATAGCCTGCTGCAGCGATAAGTCCTACAGGTAAGCCTAAAAGCAATGCCAATGTTGCTCCCAGACTTGCACCAATAGCAAAAAGCGGTGTGACTTCCCCACCTTGAAAACCAGCTGAAATACTTAAAATTGTAAAGAGTAACTTCAAGAGCCAGTCATAAGCATTAATATGTTGACCGTTAAAGCTCATCGAAATTAGATTAGTCCCTAAGCCCGCATAACGATCCAAATGAATGAAAATCAAACCTAAACTCAGTATGACCCCCATAATCAAAATTCTGCGATAAGGATTGCTGAGTTTCTCAGCCATATAAGTTTTCATAAAAGCTAGTCCTTGCGCGAACACACGCCCTACTAAACCAAAACACACCGCAACCACTAAGAGTTTCACAATAATGAGGGAATTTATATTGAGATTTGTATTAACTGCAAAGGAAAATTTTTCTAAACCTAAAGCATGGGAAGTCGCACTCGCTACATAAGAAGCAACCAATGCTGGGAAAAGAGCGATATACTCTATCTTTCCTACCATTAATATCTCAATAGCAAAGAAAGTTGCAGCTATAGGCGTTTGAAATAAACCTGCAAACCCAGCAGCCATACCGGTAATTAAAAGTATCTTTTGTGCTTCCTTAGAGGAAAGCTTGCCTCCTACGGTATGTCCGATTGTAGCACCGATTTGGACCGCTACTCCTTCTCGACCAACACTTGCTCCAAATAAATGGGATAGCCATGTTGAAAAAATAATCAAGGGCACTAAGCGTTTCGGAATATCTTTTCGCCCTTTGTTCCCTGCTTCGAAGATGAGACCCATCCCCTTTTGGCTATCTTTGCCATAGTGCTGATAAAGATAAACAATCAAAAGCCCTGCGAGGGCTAAAAAAGGGAGGAAATACAAAGGATGTAAGTCCCGTATCTCTGTAATATATATCAGGCCACGTCCAAATAGAGCATCTACGGCGCCGACCACTGCACCAATCCCAAGTGCTAAAACCGCATAGAGCAGAGCCCAACGTGATACCCCTATTTTCATATTTTTCACTAAAAACCTCCTACTTAAAAAACATGCCGAGCTTATCGCCCGCGCATGCTTAATCGCGCATTCCTTTGGCGCGTTGAATCTCTTTCAGTTTTTCTGGTGTGATGTCTTTTCCTTCTTCATCAACCAATTTAACGGATTCAACTTGACCACGGAGGTTTTCACGTACACTGTCGAGATAGATACGACGGAGTTCCGCACGTTCTTCTGTTTCTGCTTCGGTTAATCCTTCAGCTTTATGTTTACGTGCCAATTCATTGATACGTTCAACTTGTTCATTTGTGATTGCCATTATTTTCCTCCTTATTTTGTATTAATTAAACTAAAGTCAGCCATTGTTGCTGTGAGTGAAGATAAGTCAAACAAGATAGCCAAACGGTTATTACGCACTCTTTCATCTTCAGCCATAACCATGACATTTTCAAAGAAAGTACTAATAGCGGGTACACCTTCATTAACCAGAATATCATATTTCTCAGATGCTGACAAATCAGTCCACTGATTTTTTATTGTTTCTGTAACTTTATACAGTGTTTGTTCAGCATCATTTTCAAAAAGTTCTGAATCAACCGTACCAGACTTTTCGACTTTTTTAGCCAAGTTTATCACACGTGAAATATTTTCTATGGCTGGCTTAAATTCTTCTTCATCTTTGTGGCTATTTAGCATTGGGGCAACAGTCATCATGTTGGCAATATCCATTGTATTTGTCGCAATTGTAGCTTCCACAATATCATGACGAATTTTCTTGTCCAAAAGAAGTTTTTGCACACGACCTTTAAGGAAATCAATAACTTGTTCTTTATTTTCATAATCAAGTGCAGCAATGAAATCAGAGAAATCAAAGTGCCAGTCAAATTTTTCAATAATACGTGTCAAACCTTGAGCCGCCCGACGAAGTGCGTAAGGGTCGTTTGAACCTGAAGGAATCAGACCTGCACTAAAGAAAGAGAGAATACTATCAATTTTATCAGCAGCTGCTAAGACACTACCAACAGCTGTCTCAGGCAATGCACCTTCAGCTGAGGTAGGCATATAATGTTCACGGACTGCAGCCGCAACATTTGTATTTTCACCTGCTAAAAGTGCATACTTCTCACCCATCACACCCTGCAATTCATCAAACTCGCCAACCATACCTGTCAAAAGGTCAAATTTGTAAATGTCAGCTGCACGTGCAACATCATTCTTTTCTGATTCTGTTAGTTGTGCAATATCGGCTAAATGTGCAGCAATAGCTTTTGTACGAGCCATGTGTTCTGTGATTGAACCAATCTTTGCATGGAAGGTTACATTTTCAAGTTTCTTAACGAGAGATGCAATTTCTAATTTTTGATCTTCTTTCCAGAAGAACTCTGCATCTTCTAAGCGCGCAACGAGAACTTTTTCGTTACCTAAGATAACATTTTTCATACCTTCAGCATTACCATTCCGGACTGAAATAAAGTGAGGGGCAAGTTTGCCTTCAGTGGTATAAACTTCAAAATAACGTTGGTTATCACGCATTGATGTAACCAGAACTTCTTCAGGAACAGTCAGATATTTTTCGTCAAAACTTCCTACAAAAGCTGTTGGATATTCAACTAGATTATTAACTTCTTCTAGAAGCTCCACATGTTTTTCATCCGTGAGCTCAACAGACCAATTATTATCTGTGGCAATTTCTTTAATTTGTTTGCTGATTTCAGCCTTACGTGCTGCAGCATCGACCATCACAAAATTATCTGTTAAAACATGTGCATAATCAGCAGCTTCTGCAATTGTAATTTCCGTATTTGACAAGAAGCGATGACCACGTGTGACATTGCTAGCAGTAACATCAAGGATTGTAAATGGCACAACTTCTGAATCCAGTAAAGAAATCATCCATTGGATGGGACGGACAAAGAGGAAACTATTATTGCCCCATTTCATATAGGTTTTGAATTGCATTTTACTGATGACTTCGTCACCAACTTTCGCCAAAATTTCTTTTGCAGCAACTCCCGCAATATGTTTATTGGCAAAATAATAATCACCCTTAAGCACTAAATCATCTGGTGTCAAGCCTTGACCACGTGAGAAACCTTGGATAGCCTTCGACCAGTTTCCTTCAGCATCTTTCGCAATTTTAGCTGATGGGCCTTTAACTTCTTCATCCATAGCTTCTGAATTTTCGGCAAGCCCTTCCACAACGACTGCCAAACGACGAGGAGTAGAATATTTACGGATAGCCTCAAAATCTAAACGGTTTTCATTCAAAAAGTCTGAAAGACGTTCTGCCAATTGATTGACTGCAGGTGTGACCAAATGAGCTGGCATTTCCTCCAAGCCAATTTCTAGTAAGTAATTTGCCATTATTTTGCCTCCTGTTCTTCTGCCATTTGTGCCAGAATTTTTGTGTATTTTCCTTTTTCGCCCAAGTATTTGTCACGCAAGACTTCATCTTTTAAGAGTGGGAAGCCAAGCTTAGCACGTTCTTCAATAAATGTTTTCGCAACTTTACGTGCCATTGTACGCACACGGTGCAAATAACCTGCACGCTCTGTTACGGAAACAGCACCACGCGCATCCAATAGGTTAAATGTATGTGAGCTCTTCAAAATAAAGTCATAAGCGGGGTGGACCAAGCCAAGATCCAACAATTTTAGTGCTTCTGCTTCATACTTATTAAAAAGATCTAAAAGCATATCTTGATCAGATTCTTCAAAAGCAAATTTTGAATGTTCATATTCTGGCTCAGTAAAGATGTCTCCATAAAGTACGCCGTTACCCCATTCAAGATCATAAACGCTGTCGACTTCTTGAATAGCAGTAGCCAGGCGTTCTAAACCATAAGTAATTTCTGACGTTACAGAGTCAACCTCAATACCACCAACTTGTTGGAAATATGTAAATTGCGTACATTCTTGACCATCAATCCAAACTTCCCAACCGATACCTGCGCAACCCATTGAAGGATTTTCCCAGTTGTCTTCTACAAAGCGAATATCATGTTCTAAGGCATCAATTCCAAGAGCTGCCAAGCTTTCCAGATAAAGTTCTTGAATATTTTTTGGTGATGGCTTCATAACCACTTGAAACTGGTGATGTTGGAAAAGACGGTTAGGATTTTCTCCGTAACGTCCATCTGCTGGACGACGTGAAGGTTGAACATAGGCTGCTGCCCAAGGTTCTGGACCATTTGAACGCAAGAAAGTATAAGGACTCATTGTTCCTGCACCTACTTCATTATCGTAGGCTTGCATCAAGTTTGCTCCCTGCTTCGACCAAAATGCTTGCAGGGTCAGAATCATATCTTGAAATGATAATTTATTATTTGACATTTAATTCTCCTTTATTATGTTCATTCATTTGACGCTTATATCCTAAGAAATAGAAACCGGCAACAAAAATTGCTCCGCCAATAATATTTCCTGAATAAACGAGGCTAAAGTTACGGATGAATTCCATCCAAGTCGCTCCACCTTCAAAAATTGCTGCGGGAATAGCAAAAGCATTTGCCACGCTGTGCTGAAAGCCAATAGCTACAAAGGCCATTGTAGGGAACCAGATTACCATTAATTTCCCAGCGGTGTCTTTTGCCCCATAAGAGAGCCACATAGCGAGTCCAACAAACCAGTTACACCCAATGCCAGAGACTAAAGACTGAATCCAGGTTGCATTAATTTTTGAGTCTGCAATGGTAAAAAGTTCCTCACGGTAGACGCCTGAGCTGGTCAGTCCTACAATGTGAGCAAAAAAGAAAGCAACAAAGAAGGCCCCAAGAAGATTGAAAATAGTGATGACAATCCAGTTTTTAAGTAAATCTGAAAACTTTACTTTTTTAGCAAAAAAAGATACTGATACAGCAGTCATATTTGAGGTAATCAGCTCACCACCACCCATTAAAATAACAATCAAACCAATCGGAAAAACTGCTGCGCCAATAAAGCTCGCTAAACTTCCTAAATCATCTACCACACTCGAAATCACACGGATATAAAGCAGATAACCCATAGAGATTAAAGCCCCTCCGATAAAACCAAGTACGGCTTTTTCCAACAGCGGTCTTTTGACCTTTTCTTGTCCATGGTGAATAGTTGCAGCCAATATTTCTGCTGGATTCATCATAATGTCTACTCCTTAAAAATAATATAAAAACCGTACAATACACCTGTCCTAAGACAAAGGGTGCTATGCACGGTTCCACCTTTATTTTTTACTTCATTCGTATTGTAATGATTTATGGGGCCATTTTTGTTCTCGGCTTGCACTATCCCGAGTCGCTTTCTTTACTATAAGATTGTAGTTCTTTTTGGTAAAAATGTCAAGAGAATACTGTAATTAAGACTCAACCAAAATTTTTTTGAATAATTAAAAAGATAATTATAAATAAAAAAGCGAAAGAGCTTATCTTCACGCTGTTTTATTTAACTACGATTTTTTTATTCAGAAACTCAGTGTGTCCGGCTATAAATGACACTTGAAACAAAAGAGAGGATGATAATCAAGCCGCCAAGCAGCCCAGTAACGGCCTCCCCAATCTCCCAGTGGATACTCGCCAAAATGAGAATTGCAAGAGTCAATATCGCCCAGTGCGCGCCATGTTCTAAGTATACCAGCTCATTGAGCGTTCCCTTTTCAACTAAATAAAGCGTAAGAGAACGAACAAACATTGCTCCGATCACACCCAACCCCAATAAAATGATGATAGGATCGGAAGTGATAGCAAATGCACCAATAACACCATCAAAACTAAAGGAGGCATCAATAACTTCGAGATAAATAAAGAGTGAAAAGGCAGCCCGACCCACGGCATATGTCGTTTCACCAGCAGCACTCTCAGGCATATGTTCTGTCATCATGTCGCCAAAACCACTCACCAGCATATAAGTAATGATTCCTAGAACACCTGAAAAAAGAACCGTATGTGCGTCCTCTGCTATAAATTCTGCTGTTAAAAGAAGAATTATCATTGAAATAATGGCATTAGCTGCGGGGAAATGTCCAACTTGCTGCAGAACTTTTTCTGGTAGTTTCAACCAGGTATGGGCTCTCTGATCAAAGAAAAAGGCCAAAGCAAGCATTAATAGAAACATACCGCCAAATGCAGCTATCGATGGATGTGCATGATGTAATATATAACCATAGGTCCCAGGAATTGATGGGTCTCCCTTTTCTAAGGCCAAGCGCATAGCACTGATTGGATCTAACTGCGCAGACACACCTACAATCAAAAGAGGAAATACCAACCGCATACCAACAACAGCAATTATTATCCCTACTGTAAGAAATATTTTACGCCAAGCATGACTCATACGTTCCAAAATACGTGCATTGACAATAGCGTTATCCATGGAAAGTGAAATTTCTAAGACAGCAAGGATAGCTGTAATCATCAGACCATCCCAACCTGCATATACATAAGCTACAATCAGCGCAATAATACTCACAATAAATGAGCTTCTAAAAATCTTCATAAATTCCTTTTTCTAAATAGCAACTTCGACAAGTTGCTTTTCTCCTTTACTTGCAGAAATTTTTCCACTAAACTGTTCTACTAAATCCGCAAGTAACTGCTCAACTTTGTCTAAGTCTACAAATAATTTAACCGTGACATCTGCTAAAAATTCACTTTCAGAAATAACCAATCCTTGATTAACTAAGAAACGCTGCAAGCTATCAAAATTACCATAATCCAAGGTCAATATTAATTCTTCCTGAGTGACAAATCGAACCAAACCTACCTGATCTAGTGCGTGACCTACACTGCCCGCATAAGCACGGATTAAACCTCCTGCACCCAGTTTAATCCCACCAAAATACCGTGTGACTACTGCACAAACATTTGTAATTTCTCTTTTTTTCAAAATTTCTAGCATAGGTACACCGGCCGTTCCAGATGGTTCCCCATCATCACTGGAACGTTGAATTTCTTGGCGATCACCTAAGGTAAAAGCTGAACAATTATGATTGGCTTTGTAGTGCTCCTTTTTTATACTTGTAATAAAAGCTCTCGCCTCTTCTTCAGTATAAACGCGCTTCAAATGGCAAATGAAGCGCGACTTTTTGATTTCTTCTTCCGCAGTAAAATCTGTTTTTATAGTAATCGTCATAAGTATTATCCAATTCTCTTCGATTTTCTCACTTTACTTCTTAATGGAAAATAACCATTAGCTTCTCGATATTTGAACAAGTTACATTATAACATATTTGATAAAATCTCATTAATTCGCAGGACTGGCTATACTAAGATAAAAGTCTTTTGCACTAACCTCTATATTCACATAATTTTATTTAACTTTCCCATAGTGAAACTAAAGGATGCTTTTCGTCCTAATAGTATGGATGAATTATATGGGAGACTCCTCCTAAAAAAAGATTTAAAAACTGTTCCTAGTCAAGCTATCGTTTTTGAGAGTATGAATAAAATAACCAAAAGCAAAATGAGATGCAATCGCTGTGGTCAAGTTAGCGAAGAAAAGTTAATTAGGCTCCCTATAGGGTATCATTATTGCCCGCATTGTATCCAAATGGGTCGTGTTCGCTCAGACGAGAAGCTTTACCACCTCCCTCAACAAGATTTTGAAGGTGCTTCTTACCTCAGGTGGCAAGGTAACTTGACTACACTACAAAAAGATATATCTGAACGTTTGATCCAGTTCAGTCACACTCATAAAAATATTCTCGTCCAAGCTGTGACAGGTGCTGGAAAGACCGAAATGATATACCCAATAATCAATGAAGCTTTAAAAAAAGGAAAGGCTGTTGGACTTACGAGTCCTCGAATCGATGTTTGTCTAGAACTTCACCGTCGCTTAAGTCGAGACTTTTCTTGTCCTATCGCCCTTTTGCATGGTCAAGGTGAGGCCTATACACGCACACCACTTGTTATTGCGACTACACATCAGCTTTTGCGTTTTCATGCTGCCTTTGAATTGCTTATTTTGGACGAAGTTGATGCTTTTCCTTTTACGGATAACAAAATGCTTACTTTTGCTCTTAACAAAGCGCGAACAGATACTTCTCGATTAGTTTACCTCACAGCGACACCTACAAATGAGTTAGAAAAACAAGTTAAGTGTGGACAGATAAAAAAATTGCAACTGGCACGCCGTTTTCACGGTTTCCCCCTTGTACTGCCTCAATTTATTTGGCAAAGTAAGTTTTACTTTAAGCTTAAAGAGCAGAGAGCTACAGCTTTTCCCCTTCTCATATTTGTCCCCAAAATAAAACAAGGGGAGGAACTTCTTCAAATTTTAAAAAAAGCTTTCCCTAAGGAAGCTATTGCTTTTGTGGCTTCTACAAGCATCGATCGACTTGATAGTGTAGAAAAATTTCGAAAAGGAGAAATTTCTATTCTCATTTCAACGACAATACTCGAACGTGGTGTAACTTTTCCGAAAGTCGATGTTTTTGTTTTTCATAGTCATCACCATAATTTCACAAGTTCAAGTTTAATTCAAATTGCTGGACGTGTAGGTCGTAGTACAGATAGGCCAGAAGGTAAAGTCTATTTTTTTCATCAGGGAAAAACAAAAAGGATGGTAGAGGCCTACAGAAATATAAAGAAAATGAATCAAATTGGAGGATTTATATGAAATGTTTGCTTTGTCATTCTGATTTTTCTCCCGTCCCTTATTTTCATCAGCTTTTTCTTTTAGCTCCCTCTTTGCCTACCCTTTGTACTTTATGTGATTCTAAATTCCAGCTTATAAACGCACCACACTGTGAACGGTGTTATAAAGCCGAAATAAATGGGGTTTGTTCAGATTGTCTTCGATGGGAAAGAAAAGGTTTGAGTGTCAACCATCGCGCAGTGTTCACTTATAATCCCGCTATGGAGGAATATTTTAGCCTTTATAAATTTATGGGTGATTATCGCTTACGTAAAGCATTTAGTCATTATTTCAAGGCAGAAAAAAACTATACTCTCGTTCCCATACCTGTAAGTACAGAGCGTTATCACGAAAGAGGATTTAATCAGGTTCTTGGCTTTCTAGAGCATCTTAACTACACAAACCTTTTAGTAAAAAAAGATACAGCAGCTCAAAGTAGTTTGTCTAGAGCTGAAAGATTAAAAAATAAAAATACCTTCACGATAAAAGCGAAGGTAAAAATCCCTAAAAAGGTTTTACTTGTGGATGATATCTATACAACGGGTAACACCATACAGCAGGCTATAGCCATTCTAAAAAGTGCGGGTGTCCAAGAAATCAAAAGTTTTTCCCTCTGTCGCTAGTCTAAAATAAAAGACTCCAAATCTTCGGCAGAAAAATAAAGACAGCAACAAGTAAGGCAAAGCCAGATATCACTAAGACAGCTCCCGCAGCCATATCTTTGGATCTTTTAGCGCGTAAATGAAACTGATAATCTGCAGCCAAATCAACTACATTTTCAATTGCTGAATTTAATAACTCAGCTGTAAAGACCAAAAAAATAGCAAGAAAAAGGAAGAGCCATTCAAATTCATGAATGTGAAAAACTATACCAAAAATCAAAGCCAGAACAGCTGAGAAAGCATGTTTGCGCATGTTTCTTTCTTCTTTAAAAGCTGTCCAAATACCAGTGATGGCAAATTCCATACTGGAAATAACATTGGTATTCTTCCACCGTTTTCGCTCTGAACTCTCAGGGACTTCTCCATCCGCAAAATCTTCTTTGTTGAAAATTTTTACATCTTTTTCATTATCTTTTGAGCCCATACGCAGTCAAAATCTCCTCTTGAAGTCCGAACATCTCTGCTTCTTCTTCTGGGGTATAATGATCGTAGCCATTAATATGTAAGAAGCCATGAACGGATAACCAGCCATATTCACGTTCAAGTGAATGACCATATTCTGCTGCTTGCTCTGCAGCTTTATCAATTGAAATAAAAAGTTCACCGATAAAAGGATCTAACTCCTCCATCAATTCTTCTGGGATGTCCATATCTTCATCAAAGAAGAACTCTGCTTCATCTGGTTTATATTCCAGAGAGATAACATCTGTGGGTGCATCTTTTTCTCTATATTCCAAATTAATTTCTTGTGAACGTGCATTATCGACAAAAGTCACAGACATTTCTTTTGAATCTGCAAGTTTGATATAATCCGCAGCAAATTCTAATAACTTCTCTGTTTGTTCAATAATTTCTTTTGAAACTTGCTTCGTCTCATCAACTAATTCTATATACATTATTTTCCTTTATATATGCTTATTCTGTTCTAACATTTGCTTCGCAAAATTTAAGAGAGGCGTTTTTGTAGATGTCATGATATTTTCTGGCAATTGATCAAAAGGAAACCACTTTGCATCCAGAACTTCACTTTCTTCCAAAATCATTTGTCCTGTAAAATCATTGCTCGCATAAACAATATCAATCACATGGACTTCATCTCCATTAGGATAGCAAAAATGCTGTTCTTCTCCAGAACATACTGTAAACAAATCCATGCTTTCTACAGTCAATCCTACCTCTTCAAAAAGTTCTCTGCTCGCTGCTTCTTCCGATGTTTCACCCGGTTCAATAGAACCTCCATGGTAAGACCAGTTTCCGGTATCTTTACGTTTTTGTAGTAAAATCCCATCTTCATTATAGATAATGAGGCTGGCACAAGCAACGACAAGTGGACGAGAACCGAGTATTTTACGTAAATCAAGAACGTAACCTTCAGACATCTTACTCCCCTTTTTTCTCGTACGCATTGATGATTTGAGCCACCACAGGATGACGAACCACATCCTTAGCTGTGAAATAAACAAAATCAATACTATTTATGCCCAAAAGCTTTTCTTTAGCATCAATCAAACCTGATTTAGCCTTGGAAGGTAAGTCAATCTGTGAAATATCGCCATTAACAATCATCTTGGAGTTAAATCCTAATCGTGTCAAGAACATTTTCATTTGCATGGTTGTTGTATTTTGTGCTTCATCTAAGATGACAAAAGCATCATCCAAAGTACGCCCACGCATATATGCTAAGGGCGCGATTTCGATGATTCCTCTCTCCATCATTCGCTCTGTTGCACTTTTTCCTAAAATCTGAAATAAGGCATCATAAACTGGACGTAAATAAGGATCTACTTTTTCTTGTAAGTCACCAGGTAAGAAGCCTAGATTTTCACCAGCTTCTACGGCAGGGCGAGTCAAGATAATACGTTTAACTTGACCATTCCGTAAAGCCTGAACGGCCATAACAACGGCAAGAAAAGTCTTCCCTGTACCCGCAGGCCCAATCCCAAATACTACATCATGTTGTTTTACGCTATCAACATAAAGTTTCTGACCTACATTTTTCAAACGAATAGGTGTACCGACTGCATCTTTAGTCAACTCAATTTCATACAGGGTTATGAAATTTTCGATATTATCTTCCAGCATCATTTTGACAGCAATCATCGCATCTGAACTGTGCACGGGTAAACCACGTGAAATCAAGACTAAAAGTGCTTGTAACACCTTGCGTGCTTGTTCAGGCGCGAGCTCATTGTCAGCCATAATCTGAACCATCTCACCACGATAGTTAATATCAACGCCGAGCTGAGATTCTATCAACTGCGCATTTTTATCTTGTGAACCAAAAAGTAAAACTGCATCTTCTGGATTATCCAACTTAAATTCTACGGAATGTCTAGCCAAACAAATACCTTCCTGTTCTCTTATTTATAATCTTTGTCTCATTATATCATATTTCAGAGGCTATACGCTTTCATACCTCCCTTCCAAATAAAAAAAGTCATGGAGCTGTGCCCAATGACTTTTACTTTATTTTTTCTCTGTGTAAGTAAGATTTATAGAATCTGATAAAGCACGAGAAACTATCTGTCCTTTATAAACACTCATTCCAGAAGTAAGAGAAGTACTTCCTGCTAAAGCTTTATCTAATCCCTGATCTGCAATGAGCTTCAGGTACTCAATATTTCCTTTAGACATTACTAATGTTGATGTCCTTGGTGTAGCTCCTGGCATATTTGGCACAGCATAATGAATAACGTTGTGCTTTATAAACACAGGATCTGCGTGGCTTGTTGCATGTTCAATCGTCTCAACTGTCCCACCCTGATCAATTGCAATATCAACAATTACTGATCCTGCTTTCATGGACTTAACCATATATTCTTTCACAAGTTTCGGAGGCTTAGCGCCTGGGATGAGAATTGTCGAGATAAAGACATCAGCTTCCTTGATATGCTCTTCCAAAGCTTCAGTCGTTGACTTGATAATCTGAATATTCTTTCCTGAGTAGTGTTTTTCCAGCTCTTGAATACGCTTATCATTCAACTCCAAAATAACCACAGAACACCCTATACTCAAAGCAATATCTGCTGCATTTTCGGCGGCAGTACCACCACCAAATATTACGATGTGTCCTGCTTCGATACCACTATCTGGGATACCTGGGAGAAGAATCCCTTGCCCACCATGTTGTTTTTCTAAATAATATTGCCCAAGGTTGACCGCACGTCTCCCTGCAATTGCACTCAAGGGTTTGAGTAATGGAAAAATTCCATCCGCAGCGATATTTTCAGCCGAAAAAGCAGTCACATTCATTTCTATCATTTTTTCAACACAAGCTTTGTTCGCAGGTAGATGTAAAAAACCCCAGATTATTTGTCCCTCTTTGAGATATTGATATTCTTCCTCTAAAGGCTCTTTTACGCGAACCATCATTTCTGCTTTCCAAGCTTTTTCACGTTCAACTATCTCGGCACCCGCTGCGATATACTGCTCATTTGGAAAGCCAGCACCAAAACCTGCATTATCTTCGACATACAGCGTATGCCCGGCTTCTACCAAAATTTTTACATTTTCCGGCGTCATACCGACACGTGATTCCCCTTGTTTCAAGTCTTTTACTACGGCAATTTTCATTATTTTCTCCTTCAATTCAATTCAAAATTATAGAGTAACTATACCATAAATAAAGCGCTTAACTTACAGAAAGGGAAAATAACACTATCTTTTTAGAATAATAAGATATTTTTGTTTTCTATTCTACAAGGTATATTTTTAGTGCGAAGTAAAATGTCCTAGACTTTAGGGAGGCACAAAAATTAGTCCAAGAAACTCAAGTGTTTTTGTAAAAAAAAGACATGAAACTGTCCATTAAGAGTGGGCTTTCCACATTGTCTTTTCTTTTATTTTTGCAAAAAAAAACCTCTCCCAAGAGAGGTTGGTTTACCATTATTTAGCTACTGCTGGGTAAACTGAAACATGTTTTTTACCACGTTTCATTTCAAATTTAACGTGTCCTTCGATTTTAGCGAAAAGAGTGTCATCGCCACCACGACCAACGTTAGTACCTGGATGGATATGTGTACCACGTTGACGGAAAAGGATTGAACCGCCGCTTACAAGTTCACCGTCAGATGCTTTAGCACCAAGACGTTTAGCTTGTGAGTCACGACCATTGGAAGTAGAACCCCCACCTTTTTTGTGGGCGAAGAGTTGCAGATTAAGTTCAAGCATTATATTGCCCTCCATTTTCAATTTTAAGTGTAATGTATTGGCTGTAATTATTTGATACTTCACGCATAGCATTTACAAATGCTTGAAGTAGTGTTTGAGCCAATTCGCCTTGTCTTTCAGGAGTACTCAAAGGTATTTCAACATAAAGATAACCATCTTCCATATTGGCAATGGGTTTAATCTTTGCCATTTCATAGAGGTTATTTGCTGTTGTAATTGACAACACGCTAACAGCTGCACAGACCACATCGTGACCATATTCGCCAGATTCAGCATGTCCCGAGATTTCATAGGAAACTATTTTATCTCGCTTTGTCCTGATAACCGCTTCAATCATGCCTTAAGCGTTGATTGATTTGATAACAACCTTAGTATAAGGTTGACGGTGACCTTGTTTACGGTGTGAGTGTTTTTTAGGTTTGTATTGGAAAGTAACAACTTTCTTTTGTTTACCATGTTTTTCAACTTCACCGACAACTGTTGCACCTGAAACGAGTGGAGCACCAACTTTAGTAGTAGCACCGCCGACAAGAACAACTTCGTCAAAAGTTACAGTTTGACCTGCTTCTACGTTAAGTTTTTCAACATAGATAACTTGTCCTTCTTCAACTTTGACTTGTTTACCACCAGTTTTGATGATTGCGTAGTTTGACATTGTGATTCCTCCTTGTTAGATTTTGTGCCGTAAAACGGCTGTAAGACTCGCCTTAGTCCGTGAGCTAATGCTACTTGAACGGTACTTCGTGCGGTTGTACTTTATGGGAGACCACAAAGACAACTATAACAGTATAACAGATTTATTTAATAATTTCAAGTGCTATGTAACGATAAATCCTCTACTTCTTTTCTGGTACAAGTGTTGTCAAAGCTTTTCGATAAACTTTAATGTCTAAAGGAAGGGGAGAACTCTTGTCTCCATCAATTCTTGAGTATGGAATATCTTTCTTTTTATTTGATAAAGCAGATATTTCAAGATGGTCTGTATCCAAGTAAGTTATTTCTGAGAAATTTTCTACTTTACCCTTACGCAGTCTATTTAAACGAAATAAAATCTTCCAAAGGTGAATTTCTTTTAGTGAATAAACTCTGACAAGGCCATCATCAACTTTAGCGTCTGGAGAGAGTGCTTGTCTGCCACCAATCGTATCGGTCATCGTGATCAGTAATAATTTTGTCTTTATTTCTTTTGTTTGCCCATTGTATTTCAAACAAATATGATAGGTTTTATTATGGCGAATAACCTTGTAAGCATCTTTAAGATAGGCTAAGGGACCAAATTTTTTCTTTTCTGTGCTGCTAACATTCTGGGCAATATCAGCTAATATACCTAATGTCATGCTAGAAATCATATAGTTGTCATTTACTTTAGCAATATCAAATTTTTGTTTTTTTCCTTGATTTATATTTTCAAGAGCTGCTTCTATATCTTGCGGGATATGTAAAGATTTTGATAGATTATTGACAGTGCCGTTTGGAATAATTCCTAAAAGTGACTTGCTTCCACCTTCAAAAACACCGCCACAAATTTTATTAATTGTTCCATCGCCACCAAGAGCTATGACTAAGTCTGTATTCTCTTGTGTTGCTTTTTTGGATAAGCGAATAGCATCTTCTGGACTTTCTGGATTAACAAACTCAACTTCAGTGTCCTGATTTTCCTTCCTATTAAAAAAATTCTTGATTGTTTTTAATACTGCATTTCCATCATTTTTTCCAGATTTTTCATTATAAAATACTTTTACTTTTTTCATTTTAATCTCCACATTTCATTCTAACATAGCTTGTTCCTAAGGTAAAAAATTATTTCTTCCAAACTAGTAATAAATAAAAAACAACAGAAACAAGGCCTGTAATTTTTCACTAATGTATATAATTTAGTCTTTTGATTCTTCTTTAAAAATTTCGGCATGATAAACAACACGGGGGTTGAACAGTATACGTACAAGAGTATTTATCAGAAGCATAATCCAAGCAAATGACAAACTAAATGAAAGAATCTCAAATGCCGTTAAGTTAAGGTAATACAGAGGATGCCATAAAAAATAGCCAAAGATAATCAAGGCGGCAAGCCCATAAGATACACGGTACAGGTTTTTATCTAAATCTGGCAAAAACCAACGTATACCTAAAATTGATAAACTCATAAATAGAACTATCAGCTGTGCTGCTACATCGTGCATAACATGTGCCAAACCCGTACCATTATTAGGGATTAGCCCTACCAAAGCAATGGACACTGCACACAAAGTCAACAAAATTTGTAAGATCATGAAACGAATTCGGTGGCCTAGTTTTTCACGAATAGAAACAAAGATATAGTCAAACAGAGCAATCATCAAGGCGGCCGACACTACTAAAGTCATGTTAAATTGCAGGCTGGTGTTTGATTCACTTGTTCCGAGTAGACTAAAGTTCTTTTGCCACCAATATTGGTTATTATTGGCTGCCATACTCGCTACAAGTCCACCGACGGAAACCATAATTAACATATTAATCATCATCTGAATAGAAAAAGTATCGACAGTAAAGATGAGCAAGTAATTCAAAATCGCCGAGAAAATAGCAAAAATCAGCATTGAAGTAAAAACATCAAAACTTAAGCCATAAAATAGCTGATTCAAAAACCAAAAAAGAGCAACCAGCGCTAAAGTTACAATAATAAAGACAGAAAGGATAACGGATGGAAATGTTCTCCAATAAACTCTTGGTCGCATTGTATGATAAAGTTCTTTGCGCTTTTTGATAAAGGCAATAATAAAGGAAGTCATCGCTACCACGTTCGCAATAACCAAAACCCCAGTAGAGATTGAAGCGGTACCCGAGAGATGAATTTGATTTAACTTCATAACTTGGCTGGCAATAAAGAAAAGAAAGGTACTGATAGCTGTCGGTATCAAGAAGACGCGGGCAGCATCTTCTTTTCGAGTAGGAGTTTTAGCCCGTATCGTAAAACTATTCCTATTATTTTCAACGACCTCAATTTCTTGTTCATCTGATAAATCCAGCTGGTCATAGAGCTCCTTCGGGAGAAATATTTTTTTCATTTTTAATTCTTTTTCCAATCAATTCTCATGCGATATTCACCTATAGGTATATCATTTTGAGCTAAGCGGTATTTTAACTTCACGTGTTTTAATTCTTCATCCATCTGTAAACCATCTGTCAAAATTTCTAAACGCCCTAATCCTTCATAGAGCGTATGTGTAGGTAACTCCTTGTGAAAACGCATAACTACTGGCTTTTCAGCATAACGTGTCATGCTCAACTCCGTTTCATCAAACTTTATAAGGACTTTTTCTTCCTCTGCATTTTTGTAGTACAAAGCAATTTTATTTCCTAATTTTTTTACATCACCTTCAAATGTTTCTCGAATAAATTCTTCTTGTCCATCAATGACAATACGATTCCTAATAATAATTTTCATAATTTTTATTTTACTACAAGTTCTACTATTAGTAAAATGGCAATTTACTCTAATTTCAGTTATAATTATATTGCAGCAATGCAAGAGTTGTCATAAAGTAATTGCCTGCGCTCGTTGGTAATTATTGGCAATTTTAGTTTTAAACTCACTTACTCTTGTCATGCAAAGGAGGTTTTATGGCACATCTCGAAAAAGTCTTTCGCGACCCCGTCCATGACTATATACATGTCGAAAATCAAACAATCTATGATTTAATTAACACTGCCGAATTTCAACGGCTTCGTCGTATCAAACAACTTGGAACTTCTTCTTATACCTTTCATGGTGCAGAGCATAGTCGTTTTTCTCATTGTATGGGCGTCTATCATATCGCTAAAACCATCACTGAATGGTTCACCAAAAGCTATCCCGAAATCTGGAACCCAGAAGAAAACTTAGTCACCCAATGTGCTGCTTTATTGCATGACGTTGGGCATGGGGCTTATTCTCATACCTTTGAAGGGCTTTTTGGAACAGATCATGAAGCTATGACACGTGAAATTATTACTTCACCAGAAACCGAGATTAATGCGGTATTGCGTCGTGTTAGCCCAAACTTTCCCGCACAGGTCGCATCAGTCATTTCACACGACTATCCTAATCCACAAGTTGTACAGCTTATTTCAAGTCAGATTGATGCCGACCGTATGGACTATCTACTGCGTGATGCTTACTATACTGGTGCTGTTTATGGGCAGTTTGATTTGACAAGAATTTTACGTGTCATTGCCCCCGATAAAAAAGGAATTGTCTTCAGAGTTTCGGGTATGCACGCGGTCGAGGATTATATTGTTAGTCGCTATCAAATGTATATGCAAGTTTATTTCCATCCTGCCAGTCGCTCTATGGAAGTTATCCTACAAAACCTACTGAAGAGAGCAAAAATCTTATATCAAACTGAGCAAGAATATTTTGCTCGAACAAGTCCATGCCTGGTGCCTTTCTTTGAAAACAAGCAAAACTTACATCACTATCTTTCACTAGATGATGGTGTCATGAATACTTATTTTCAGGCTTGGATGTCGCACGAAGATAAGATTTTATCTGAACTTGCCTGTATGTATATTAATCGTCATTTGCTCAAATCAGTAGAGTTCAATCAGGGACAAGAGCAACAGCTGGATTTGTTCAGTTCAGATGCTTCACTTCTGGATAAGCTCAGGGCATTGGTTGATAAGGCAGGATTTGATTCTCAATACTTCACTGGTACACATAGTAACTTTGATTTGCCTTATGATTTTTATCGTCCAAATTCCAATAAACCACGGACACAGATTGAGATTTTGAAGAAAGATGGGGGCTTAACCGAACTTTCTGAAGTTTCTCCCATTGTGGCTAGTCTTGCTGGAACAATACACGGGAACAGTCGCTTTTATTTTCCAAAAGTTATGCTTGATAATCCTGAATTTATGCACTTAATTCGCACAAATATTTAATTTAGAAAAGAGAAGAAAGAAAATGATTAAACTTATAGCAATTGACATTGATGGCACTTTACTAGATCCAGAACGTAAAATCACACCAGAAGTTAAGCAAGCAATCACTCAAGCAAAAGCTGCTGGGGTAAAAGTTGTTATCACAACAGGTCGTCCGCTTATGGGCGTACATGGAATTCTTGAAGAACTTGAGTTAACAGACTACAGTGACTATGTCATCACCTATAATGGTGCTTTGGTACAACGTGCGACGGGTGAAGAATTCATCATGGAGACTTTGGAAGCTGAAGATGTCCTTGATATTGATGCAGCGGCACGTAAAGTTGGCGTACATATGCACGCCATTACGAAAAAAGGTATCTATACAACAAACAGAGATATCGGCAAGTACACTATCCACGAGGCTTCTTTAGTTAATATGCCCCTCTACTTCCGTCAACCTGAAGAAATCGCTGCACTTGAAGTTGCAAAAGTGATGATGATTGATGAACCAGAAATTCTGGATGATGCCATTGCTTACTTGCCATTTGAGTTCTTTGAACGCTACAACATGGTTAAATCAACACCTTTCTACTTGGAATTTATGAATAAAAAAGCAAGTAAAGGAAATGCCGTACTCCATTTGGCTAAAAAACTTTTCCTTGAAGTGGATGAGCTGATGGCCATTGGCGACCAAGAAAATGACCGCTCAATGCTTGAAGCTGTGGGCAATCCTGTAGTTATGGGTAATGGTAAAGAAGACTTGAAAAAAATTGCGAAATATATTACTAAGTCTAATGCAGAATCAGGTGTGGCCCATGCAATTAATGAATGGGTTTTGAAAGATTATGAATAAGCTTTTTGAAGAAAGCTTTGGGATGAGCCAGCATATCTGGTATAAAGGGCTCAATCTTTATAAAGAAGGAAAAGATGCAAAAGAGCTTGTCCTCTTTGAAAATATCGAATGCCTTCTTTCACTGATTAAAAATGACCTGCAAGAAAAAAACAGTGCCGAATATTTTTGGTATATTTACGGAGAGCAGCATACACAAGATGCCTTATCGGAGAAGGTTCGCCCTAACTTAATGATTCGTTTTAAAGATAAGGAATTTCTCGTAAGATTAAATTTTGCTGATGCAGACTTTGCCTTAAGTGCAGGCTATATTTTAGATTTTGAAAAAGAATTAGCTGATAAATTAAAAAGAACAGTTTCTTAGAAAACTGTTCTTTTTTGGTTTTAACTTCTTCCTTTAGTAAAGAAAGTTGGGTCTGCTGTACGTTCGACGATAAGTGCATTTATCTCTTCATCGGATAAGCTGAGCTCCTCAATACAACTTTGTGAACAACACCCTTCAAAACGTTCCGCACAGTTGGCACACTGGATAAACAAGCGATGACATGCTTTATTTTTACAGTTTGTGTGCATATCACATGCTTCACCACATTGTGGGCATGTGGAGAGAACATCGTCTGTGATACGCTCTCCCATCCGTTCATCAAAGACAAAATTCTTACCGATAAATTCGACAGGCAAATCTTGCTCTTTGGCCTTACGTGCATATTCGATAATCCCACCTTCAACATGATAAACATTTTCAAAACCTTCATGTTTCATAAAAGCACTGGCTTTTTCACAACGGATACCTCCCGTGCAGTACATCACAATGTTTTTATCCTTGGCATCTTGGAGCATATCTACAGCCATAGGTAATTGTTCACGGAAAGTTGCTGAGGGAACTTCTACAGCGTTTTTAAAATGCCCTACTTCATATTCATAATGGTTACGCATGTCAACAAAGATAGTGTCTTCTTTCCCAAGCATTTCATTAACTTCATCTGCTTTGAGATAATGCCCAACATCTGAAGGGTCGAAAGTTGGGTCATCAATCCCATCTGCTACAATCTTGTTACGAACTTTCATACGCAATACCCAGAAAGACTTCCCATCATCGGTAATGGCATAATTGAGACGAAGTCCATCTAACTCAGGAGCAGTCTGATAAAGGGTTGCTTTGAAGTTTTCTAAATTTGAAGTAGGCACACTGATTTGTGCATTAATTCCTTCATTCGCGATATAAACACGTCCAAATACTTTTAAAGCTTCAAATTTCGTATACAAGTCATCACGAAATTGTTGCGGATCCGCAATATTAAAATATTTATAAAAAGAAATCGTTGTACGAGGCTCTGTTTCAGCTGCTAAACGTTCTTTTAATTCTTTATTGGAAATTTTATTATGTAAGATAGTCATGTTTCTATGGTAGCACAGCTTTATTTTTTTACTAAGAAATGCGCTTGTTTTTTACTGAACAAAGTAGAGAGTAAAAACACTACCATCGCTAAATAGTAGTGTTTTCTTCTGCTGCTAACTCTTCTAACTTTTTCATCCGACTCATCAGCTGTCTCTCACCAAGTAAAATAATGAGAAGGAGCAAGCCCCAACCAGCCATTATTCCAGCAGTTCGCATCAGTCCATCTCCTCGATAAGTTAAAAAGATACGTTCTGGATGTTTATTATCAACATATATTTTAATCTTAGAATCTACTGTACCTAAATTTCGGAAGTAAGTATCTAAAGGTCGTACTTGACGTTCAACACCTTCAAAAGTATAATTGACTTCTTTAAGTGCTTCATCTCCTCGAACAATCATTCCAGTTGTCTCTGTTTTTGTGAGATTTTTATTCGCCATATGTACCCCAGTAAAAAAGAGGGAGCCTGAGATTAATGCTAAACCAACTACGAGTAAGAGGATTCTTGAAATCCCTTGCAATATTTTTACTGTATTCTGCATATATAACCTATTATAAATTCTAGTCTTGTTTTTTTGTCTTTCTCTATTATAACAAAAAACACACAGATGTAAATTTCCTAAATAATAGAATAGTTTTAACGAACTTTTTATAAAAGCTGTTCTAACTCGATAGGTGTAATTTCTAATACTTCTCTCAAGAAGGGGTATTTTTCTTTCATCATTTCGAACTCTGTCCCTTCAGAAATAAAGCGTGCTTTTCCTGTTAGTCTAAAGCCTATACCCTGATAGCCATTTTTGCCTTCCACTTCTCTCACACCAAGCATCATAAAAATTGTATCATTCACTTTGATGTCTTTTTCAAGATGATGCATCCCCGCAGCAGGCGCAAGTAACCTTTCGTCAGAAGTGAGGTGCAAGTAGGAAATCCAAGTTCCCGTAACATGAGGTGTTTTTTCCGCTCCCCAAGAAGTAAGGGACACAGAACCTTCGTATTGCAGTGTTTCTTTAAATTTATTTGTTAACATTTTTTCTCTTTTCTATTTTTTGTAATCCGACCATTAAACATCAGTTATCCTGTTTTAAATTCCACAGTATAATCGTTTTTACTAATTCTTTAAGCTGTTTTTCACCAATATTATGAGTAATTTTTATTGTACCTTTACTGCAATTATAAGTTTTAGTTAAGTCTTCTAGATGTGAGGCAATAAATGCTGGGCGAGGATAAAGGCCCAAGTGTGCTTTGTGATTCTGGGCATAGAGAAGAACCCTCTTTCCATCAAACCAAGCAGGCATACCATAGGAAAGGCGTTCTTGAGCGTGGGGAAAGACTGCTAAAACTGTTTTTCTTACTAATCTCATGAGGTCATCGTCTTGAAAATAGTCTTCAAATTCCATATAGTTCTCGCTTTCTTATCCGCTATAATCCTATTTCTTCTCTCTTCGAATTGTATATTTTTCAGTAATAGCTGTCAAGGAAAACACTTACTTTTAACGGTTTCTTGGTAGTCCACTTTGACCTTTAAGTTACTTCTTTTAGAACATGGCTTGCGGTTCTGTTATAATTTAATTATGAAAAAATTAGCTCTGCTCTCAGATTTGCATTTAGATGTTAATAAATTTACAGATACTGAAGTACAAGTTTTAGTACGCACTTTACAAGAGCAAGGCGTCACAGATTTGCATTTGGTAGGCGATATGTCTAATGAATATAAAAAAATTACATTACCTTTTATAAATAAACTTTCTGATACTTTTGATATTAGTCATAATCTTGGTAATCATGATATGGTTCATTTATCTGAAAAAGAAATCAAGGCACAAGATTTTTCCCTTAAATATTTCGGTGATACCCTGCTTATTAGTTTCCATGGTTGGTATGACTATTCTTTTACGGATGCTTACTCCAATGATAACTTGCTCGCTTTTAAAAATAGCTTTTACTTTGATCGTAAGATTCATCGACAGTACAGTGATCCACGTACGACTAAGGACACGCTTTTTAGACTAGAAAAACTTCTTGATAACTTGGATTTTGATGGTCGGATAATTATTGCCATGCACTTTGTCCCTCACAAAGCCTTTACTATCAATACAGCTTATAAAAAATTTGAACGCTTCAATGCTTATCTTGGTTCTGAGGCTTTTCATCAGCTCTTTATCAAATATCCTCAAATTACAGATGTCATTTTTGGACATGCGCATCATCGAATTACTTCTCAATCTATTGACGGCATTCTTTATCATTCTCGTCCTTTAGGTTATACTTATGAGTGGCAAATGGTCAGTGATTTTTTACAGGAATTTCCCGAATATCGGATTGAGCAGGATTACCACCTCCGCAAAAGATATCAAGCTATCAAAGAGCTCAAACTATGGCAAGATTTTCGCTCTGAAAATCTGCCCAAGGAGTTTTTAAGCGGCCTGAGCTTTTTCGATCTCCCGCTCTAAGTTCAGAATATTTTCCAAAATTATGATATAATAATAAGCGAGAACTTTGAATTTTGGAAAGTTGGTGAAGCCTTGAATCTTCCGAAAGAAGGCGACCTAGTCACGATTCAAAGCTATAAACATGATGGCAGTCTACATCGTACCTGGAGAGATACGATGATACTGAAAACAAATGAAAATTCAATTATTGGTGTAAATGACCACACACTTGTAACCGAGTCAGACGACCGTCGTTGGGTCACACGTGAACCTGCAATCGTTTATTTCCACAAAAAGTTTTGGTTTAACATCATTGCTATGATTCGTGAGGAAGGCGTCAGCTACTACTGCAACCTTGCGAGCCCCTTTGTCTTAGACAACGAGGCACTAAAATACATCGACTATGATCTCGATGTAAAAGTATTTAAAGATGGCGAGAAAAAACTCCTAGATGTTGAAGAATATGAACGTCATAAAAGACAGATGAACTATTCTTCCGAGATTGACCACATTTTAAAAGAAAACGTCAAAATTCTTGTTGATTGGATCAATAACGAACGAGGACCTTTTTCAAAAGAGTATGTTGATATCTGGTACAATCGCTATCATCAATTAAAAAAATAGTCCAATGGACTATTTTTTTGTTAATCTCCTATCAAATCACGTTGACGATAAGCTAACATCCCCATAACTGCAAATATCAGAGCTAAGGCAAGTATCAGCATAAAGTTGTTCCAATCCATCGTTTCGACAGGAAGGCGTGAAATATGATGAAAAACATTCAGGTTATTAATCCATGCTGGCAAATCTAAGAGATTACCTATATAACTCATGAAAAAAGTAAATCCAAGATAAGCCCAGATTAATGAACTTACACGCGGAACAAAAGCCATCAAGAGTCCTAGCAGACCAAGAACAAAGAAGATTCCAACCGTCCACGCCATACCGGCTTGCGCCACCTTTAGAAAACTGAGAGCCTCTTCATTACCTGCTTGGGCGATGTAAATCCCTATAACAACTGCAAATTGTGCCAAGGCTCCTAATATCCAAGAAATAATCATATAGTTAGCATAGACCTTATAACGACTTAGCGAAAAAGCGTAGAGTTGCTCTTGGCGGTTTTTCCTTTCCTCAGAAACCATTCGTGATAAGGAGGTCACAGCAAAACAACTGACCATTACAGCACATATCATAAAGATTGTGGACATAAAGCTCTCGACCATTGCTTTACTAGCAGCCTGACTGGCTTCATTTGCCAAGTTTGGATCAATATTGAAAAGTTTCGAAATCGTAGGGCTAGATTCTACAAAGCCTCCGATTTGATTAATCATCGAACCATAGGTAATGCCTAGAACAAAGAGACCAAATAGCCATCCCATACTCGCTGTACGTTGTTGACGAAGCGTTAGACCGGTAAAACTGAGTAAGCTTTTAGGAGCCCTTTCTTTCCCTTTTGCTTCAGGGATATATCCTGCGTTAACATCGCGCCTTATTTCAAGAATGTAAGCGATAATAAGTAAAAAGAAACTCAACACCACTGCTAATAATATCGGAAGCCAATGATTGTCAATATAGGGAGCTGTCAAATAAGACCAGCTCAGTGGATTCCAATATCCTAAGTTCACATTCTGTGTATCTGTCCACATCCGAATCAAATAAAGCATGCCTAATATGCCAAATGTTGCACCTTTAGCACTTCCTGATTCAGAAAAAATCTGTGCAAAAACCAGAGCAATCATTCCCCAAAGGAAACCTTGAGTGGCAATGCTTGAGGCAAAGAGCAAGTTTACAGAAAAATCTGCCATTCCTGTAACATTCTGGAGTTGAATGGAAGCTGCTAAGATAAGGCTCAACAACACATGTAAAAAGAATAGTTCGATGACAACTGCTGTTGTACTTGCTAATTTCCCGACTTGGAAAGAGCGAAAAACTTCTGTAATTCCGTCTTCTTCTTCCTTCCGAGTACGGTTAATCACATAAATAACGGAAACAATAGCAAAGGTAATTGCGGTAATCAAGGGCATGGTTGTCCCATAAGCTGCTGCAGCCGTGAAGTCTGGTCCTTGATTTACTGTCATCGGCCCAAAGAGTGCCGTCATAGCTGGCCCCCGAAAAACATTAAACATCGTTTCCCGCTGACTGTCCGTTTGCATCATCAGTTCAAACTTGCCAACACCCGAAGCTGCAAAGGCTAAAACAGCAATAATCCACAAAGACAGCTTAAGCCAGTCCCTCTTAAGTAAAGCGCCTAACAACTGGATTGTTTTATTTAATGGTTTATCCATAATCCCCGCCTCCTACTCATAGTGGTGCATGAAGAGCTCTTCCAAAGTTGGTGGTGTGGATTCTAACTTTTTCACCCCATACTGCAAGAGTGTTTTTAAAATCACATCGGTTTTATCTGAATCCACTTGGAAGATGGCTTTATTTCCATTCATTTGGAGATCATGTATCCCTTCTAGTTCACGAAGACCTTCTGCAGTCTGGATTGTTTCAACTTTAAATGTGTCTCGTGTAAGGTGTCGCAAATCTTCAAGGGTTCCCGTTTCTACAATCTCACCTTTTCGGATAACGGCAACACGATCAGCGAGACGTTCCACCTCAGATAAAATATGACTGGAAAGAATGATAGCTTTCCCCGCTTTTTTCAGGCGTTGAACTTCTTCTTGAAATATGGATTCCATCAATGGGTCCAAGCCACTGGTTGGTTCATCAAATATATAAAGTTCTGAATCTGTTGCTAAAGCCGCAATCAAGGCAATTTTTTGTCGATTTCCTTTGGAGTAACTGCGGGCCTTTTTCTTGGGGTCCAGCTCAAATTTTGCTATCAACTCATCACGCTTTTGCAAATCCGCGTTACCGTGAAGCTTCAAAAAGAGATCAATAATTTCTCCACCAGAAAGATTCGGCCAAAGATATATATCTCCTGGGACATAGGCGATTTTTTTATGAATTTCAATCGCTTGGGTCCAAACATCTTTACCAAAGATACAGGCTGAGCCACCACTCCCTTTAATTATTCCTAAAAGAACACGGATCGTTGTTGACTTTCCTGAACCATTAGGTCCAATATAGCCTAAAACTTCACCTGCATAGACGTCCAGCGTGACATCTTTCAGCGCTTGAAAATTACCAAAGTTCTTTTGCAGATTTTTTATTTCAATTACTTTTTCCATTTTTTTCTCCTTGCTGATTAAGGAATTTGAACTTTATTTGTTTTTATAGTTCATATTGTACTATTTAAGTTGAAATAGTACAAATAAAACGCTATAATTTTTATAAAGAATTCTTTTAACGGAGATAAGTAAATGAATCAGACAGAAAAAAAGAAAAAAGCCATTCTAGAAGTGACTTCAAAACTATTACGAGAGCGCTTGATTTCTGATATTTCTATGGATGAAATTGCCGAGCTTGCTCACGTCTCTAAAGTCACAATTTTTAAGTATTATGAAAGTAAAAATAGCTTGATGAATTTGGTTATCCGAAGAGAACTTGACTTTATGGTTCAAGAAATACAGAAGATTATTGAGCATGATACGGACTTCCGCGAAACTTTTCGCCAAGTTTCTCAATTTAAAATCAAACAGGTTCATTTAATGACCGATAGCTTCCTACAAAATATGATGAAGCAATATGCGACAGAACCAAGTTTCTTTGATACAGATACACGTCAGCTTCAACATCTTGTTTATCAAAAACTTTTTAGCAAAGGACGGGCTGAGGGAGAAATTAGCTCGGAATATACCGATGAAGACCTTATCCTATTTATCGATATTATGAGTGAGGGTATGAAGACTATCCCTGTAGAAAGGGCTCTAAAACGTCCTGAAATTCTCACTGAAATGTTTTTAAATGCATTGAAAAAAGCGGATTAATTACCGCTTTTTTTTAGTTCTTCCGCTAAGGCTGTGAGCTTTCTCAATCTATGGTTCACCCCAGATTTTCCTAAAGGAGGGTCTAATAATTGCCCCAGTTCTTTAATCGTAGCCTCAGGATGGGCTATGCGGGCGTGTGCTACTTCTGTAAGGGATGGGGGTAGATTTTCTAATTCTTTTTTTTCTGCCAAATATTTAACAGCGGAAATAACATCTTGTGCCGCTGAAACTGATTTATTGATATTAGCTGATTCAAAGTTTGATTGACGATTAGCCAATCCTCGTAACTCCCGCATAATTTTGGCATCTTCAAATTTAAGACGTGCCTTCATAGCGCCTATTAAGGTCAGAAAGTCCATGATTTCTTCTGCTTTTGATAAATACAAAATATATCGGTTCTTTCGTGCAATTACACGCGCGTCAAAGCCGAAGTTATGAAAGATATCTTGTAAATCCTCCGCATGCTCTTGATACACACTAGAAATAGAAAGCTGATAATCTCCTTTTTCTGGATTATGCATTGAACCGCTTGAAAGAAAGGCTCCCCGCATATAGTCTTCTTGAGCTTGTTGGTCATATTTCACAGATTCAGGAATCCCTGAGTCCAAAAACATGAGCGAATCGGACAATTGTAGCTCATTGAGTAGTTCATTCACTTTGTCTTCAATAAATACAGTATAAACACGATTCTTGGACAGTGTCGTTTTTTGATGTACTCGAATTTCTGCTCGTATCTGATAGATTTCAAGCAGCATTTGATAAACGTATTTGGCTGTGGCAGCATTTTCAGTAGAGAGGGATAAAGTTAATCCCCCAGAAATTCCTAAAGAGCCATTCATTCGGATCAAGGCCAATAAAGTACCTCGACTCGCTTTTTGGCTAGTCAACTCTTTTTTTATGTCACTCGTGAAACTCATCGTTTTTTCTCTCGTATCGATCACTAATTTCCATAATTTCTGCCGCAATGGCATCTCCATTATGGAAGGCACCGCCATTGACTAACTCTAAGAAATCATTAGAAATAATATTAACTTCTTCTTCTTGTAAGGCTTTAAAATCATGTACAACCTGTACGAGGTACTCGTCAAATTTGTTGGAATTCATGTATTCTTCTGGTACTACAGCACTGTTCACTAACACAGTATCAATAATACGTGTACCGAGGTGTTCATGGAGCACACGAACATGGTCTGCATCACTAAAATGTTCCGTTTCGCCGCGTTGCGTCATAATATTGCAGACATAAATGATACGGGCCTTTGTTTTCAAAAGTGCTTCACAAATTTCAGGGATCACAATATTAGGTAGGATTGAAGTAAAAAGTGAACCTGGTCCTAAAACAATAGTGTCTGCTTCCATGATGGATTGAACCACTTTCTCAGATGCACGTGGACTTTTACCTGTGTTTGTTTCGGTCAGATAAACATGATGAATCAACCCTTTATAACCAGCAATGTTGCTCTCTCCTTCGACTATATGCCCATCATTAAAGACAGCATGCAAAGTTAAAGCAGCATCACTTGAGGGATAGACATGACCTTTGACATGGAAGAAACGTGCTAAAGTTTGTACTGCTTGGTAGGTTGAGCCTTGCATTTCTCCAATGGCAGCGATAATAAGGTTTCCCAAAGGATGTCCGGCTAGTTCACCGTCGCTTTTATCAAAGCGATACTGTAAAATATCGGCATAAAATTTAGGCATATCACTCATGGCAATAAGCACGTTCCGCAAATCACCTGGTGGAGCAATATTAATAGCTGAGCGTAAACGTCCTGAAGAGCCGCCATCATCAGCCACGGTGACGATAGCCGAAAGCTCAATATTTTCCTTTCGGAGGGATTTCAAAATGACGGGTATACCTGTCCCACCGCCAATAACAACTATTTTTGATTTTGTCATGAGCGGTTAACCGTTTCTTTCCGTTTGTCTTTGTCTCTATGGCTTGTATTCAAATGCCAATCTTCTTTAAGGAGTGCTTTTGAAACACGCTCAGCAAAGGCAACTGAACGGTGTTGTCCCCCTGTACATCCAAAGGCAATTGTCAAAACTGACTTGCCTTCTTTTTGGTAAGCTGGAATTATCGGTAAGAGCATATTCATTAAGTTTTTGTAAAAATCTTCAGATTCGGGCTGACTCATGACATAGTTAAAGACCTCTTTATCTTGGCCTGTCTTATCTCTCAACTCAGGTATGTAGTGAGGGTTGGGAAGAAAACGTACATCAAAAACAAGGTCCGCATCCATAGGGAGACCATATTTGAAACCAAAAGAAAGTACTTCTATACGAAACGGTGCTTCTTTTGTCTCAGAAAAACGCTCCAAAATACGGGCGCGCAAGTTACGTGGTGTAAGCTCACTCGTATTGATAACCACTTCTGCTAGAGCTTTAATATCAGAAAGAATTTCACGCTCTTGCGTAATTCCATCCAAGACACGGCCATCAATCGCTAGTGGGTGTGAACGGCGTGTTTCTTTATAACGCGCGACCAATTCCACATCATTTGCATCAAGGAATAAAAGTTTAAAATTTACTTCTGGTATGTTAGAAAGCTCTGCCACAATCCCACGCAAACGGTCAAAGAAAATACGGGAGCGCATATCAACGACCATGGCAACTTTGTTAATTTTACTGTCTGGTGTGTTGAGAAGCTCCACGAATTTCTCAATCAAGTTGGGTGGCATATTGTCCACTGCGAAATAGCCCATGTCCTCAAAAGATTGGATAGCGACAGTTTTACCTGCACCTGACATACCTGTGATAATAACAATATTTAGTTTGTTATCCATGTTTTCTCCTCTTTCTTTTCAAATTAATAAGTAGAAACGTTTCATTCTGGCTATTCTACAGCATTGGACTAATCAGTCTTGCCAAGCCTTCTTTAAAGCGAATACTTCTGCTACGTTCTTCATAAATCTCAATCGTCAGACGCTTGCTGACTTCCAGATCTTTCTTAAAGTCTTCGCGTAATTTTTGAGAAATGTCATAATCATAGAGTGCCATATTTCCTTCAAAACACAGCTGTAAGCTACGGTTGTCAAAGTTTGCAGACCCTACGGATGAATACTCTCCATCAATGATGAGTGTCTTAGAATGAACGAAGCCTTTCTCATAAGTATAAACCTTTGCCCCCCTTTTAAGCAAGTCAGCTGCGTAATAATAAGTGGCCCAGTAAACTAACGGATGATCCGGTTTATTTGGAATCATTAAACGAACTTCAACTCCGGATAAGAGCGCTAATTTCAGAGATTCGTGTAACGCATCATCTGGAACGTAATACGGAGTTTGGATAATAATTTCACGTTCCGCACTGTTAATCATCTTCATATAAGTCATCTTGATTTGTTCTTTCACTTCGTCTGGCCCTGAAGTAACAAACTGTGTGATAACTCGATCTCGTTCTAAAGCTGCGGGGAAATATTCTGCAGCTTCTAAAATTTCAAACTTATGCTGACTGTTCCAGTCTAGGATAAATCTATTTTGCAGTGAGTACACTACATCGCCGGTCAAGCGTAGGTGCGTATCCCGCCAGTAACCAAACTTTTCTGTTTCCGTTGCATATTCATCACCGACATTAAAACCTCCTGTATATCCGATCTGACCATCGATAACCACGATCTTTCGATGCAGGCGATAATTTGTGCGAGGGTTAATTAATGACAAAATCAGCGGGAAGAAATAAGAAACTTCACCCCCTGCTTTTATCAAGCCTTCAAACTCCCTTATTTTCGTTTTATTACTCCCCCACGCATCTATGAGAACTCTTACTTCAACTCCCCGATGCGCGGCATCGATCAAAGCCTCTGTGAGTTCTCTTCCTAGATTATCCATTCGAAAAATATAGTATTCTAAATGAATATGATGCTTCGCTTTTCGAATATCGTCAAGGAGTGCATCAAACTTTGCCCGGCCATCCGTAAATATTTTTACACCTGTGTTTGAAGATATGACAGCTTTTTCTTCCACAAATAGCATATGGATCAGCTGAGTTATTCCATGATTGCGCGTGATTTTTTGTATAAAGCCTTCTTCTTCATAAACTCTCCATGTACGTTTGAGTTGTTCTTCAAAGCCTACCCGAAAAGACCGCTGCACTTTAAAAATTCGGTAGTGAGCAATCCCACGTCCAACTAAAAGATACAGGATAAAACCAAAAACAGGCAAAAGATTAACGACAAAAAGCCAAGCCCATGTCGTTGATGTACTTTTTCGTTCCCTGAAAATAATTGTCATTGATAAAAAGAGGTTTACAGCAAAAATAGATAATTCAATTATGGCAATAAGGCCCAAAATAAAAATCCTTTTCTAAAATTATTCTTATCTAATTATAACACAGGCCGTATATAAAAAATTGTTTTAATCATTTATCCTCACACTCGACCCAAACAAAAATGACCGTAAGTGATACGGCCATTTCTGCTTTTGTAAACATTTTATAGGAAAGTTCTGGTCTCTAAATAGAGAACAGTTTGTCTTCTTAAATCGCACGCACGTAAAACGCTTTCATTTCTTCCGACCTCTTTAGTATACAGGAATAAAAAGGGTGTGTCAAGATATATCTATAAAATATTTACACTTTATTAACCTTCTATTAAAAAACAAAGAGTGAATTACTCTCTGCTTTTTAATAACTCTATTTTTATATCTGACACTTGGTCTACAAAGTACTGATCGTGCTCAATGACAAGCATACTTGGCTTTGATCTTTTTATCATCTCAATAATCTGTTCTTGATTAAAAACATCTAAGTAATTTAGAGGCTCATCCCAGAGATAAAGGTGGGCGGGCTGAGTTAAAGCTCTTGCTAGTTCGATTTTACGCTGTTGCCCTTGGCTCATATGCTCAATTTTTTGTTCAAAAACTTTGCGCTCAACACCAAGTTTACGAAGATTTTTAAGAAAAGTTTCCAAGTTGATGTTTTCTTCTTTCGCAAAGTCATTCAGATACCCTTTATTGTCGGCTATTTGGCGGACTTGTGAAAGGATGAGATTATGTGCGAGTTCAAAATGCCCCTGAGAGTTACCTGTAAATTCCCCTGTTAAAACTTTCATAAGTGAGGACTTCCCAATGCCGTTAGCTCCTGTTAAGGCTATCACTTGCCCTTGGTCTAATTCAAAACTAACCGGTTGAAAGAGCGCATTTTCAAAACCAGCCGTTAGATTTTCAACTTTGAGCAGTCGTTTTTGATGATTATTTAAAACATTCATTTCCAAACCAGGTACTTCTTCCCAATTTTTAAGCAGTTTTTCCTTGTCTGTTATATCTTCTTTCATGCGCTTTTCAAGATTTTTCGATTTCTGCATCATATTGGCTGCCTTGCGACCGATAAAGCCTTTGTCGACACGCTTAGTCTCGGAGTCAAATCCTCGTTTTTTGCGTGATTTTGTCGCCTCAAGATTACGCGACCATGCTTCTTTTTCACGTGCCGTCTGCTTCAGGCGTCCGATTTCTTTTTTGAGTTTATCGTCTTGGGCTTTTTCAGTAATATCCCGTAGTCGTTTCTCTTCTTCATAGACTGCAAAATTCCCAGCATATACATGCAAGTCTGCACGTTCTATAGCAAGAGTATGGTCTGTGGTTTGATTAAGAAAGTTTCTGTCATGAGAAACCAAGATATAACCTGACTTTTCTTGTAGATAACGGGCAACTTTGTCTCGCGAAAGCTTATCTAAGTGATTTGTTGGTTCATCAATCAAAGGAAAATTCTGCTCATCCAAGAATAAAACAGCTAATAAGGCTTTTGTTTGTTCACCTCCAGATAAACTCATAAAAGGACGCCAAAGGATATTTAAATCCACTTCCATTAAAGTTAATTCACGCTCCAACTCCCATTGTTCAAAGTTGGCTAACTCTTGTAGGATAAAGAGAGTGAGCTGCTCCTTGTCTTTTATTTCCTGTGGGAAATAAACAAAGCTTTTACTGGTTTTTACATCAATCTTTGCTTCCGTCTCACCCATGAGAATTTTAAGGAGTGTCGTCTTACCACGTCCGTTTCTTCCCACTAGTCCCAGTTTCCATTTGTCATCAATATTGATATTGACATTATCAAATATCAACTGGTCTGTATACCCGAATGTTAAATTATTTATTTTAATGTTAGACATTTATCTCCTGTTCTAAAAAACTTATCTCAATAGCATGCTACAGATGACAAGTTTTTGCTCGCTCCTATAACAGTCTCTTAGTTAAATCCTATGGAATAATGCTGAGAAGTGTTATGGGGTTTAGTCGCATGCTTCAGACTTTTTGACTGCACCTTTTTACCTGTTTGGACAGTCATTTTTTGCTGTTTTTGTTTAATTTTTTGCAATTTATCTTGCAATTCTTTTTGTTTTTGATTCAAAATAAAAACTCCTTTTCTCTATTTTCGCATTCACAAAAATAGAGAAAAAGAGTTCAAAATTAGCCCACAAAAAGGCTTTATCTTTGAAAGTCTATTTTCTATAAATCATGAATACGAAAAAACATTTGCGGCAGAGATGGTTTACCCGCTTCTAATATTTTTTCAATTTTCATGACTTATAATTTCAATAGACCTTACCTCGCTTTTATTATTAAAATAAGTTTACCAAAACAAAAAAGGACTGTCAAGAAAAATACTTGACAGTCTATTATTTTATTACAATTTAGGATACTTTTTTGCGATAGCTTAAAAGGCTAAGTAGGCAAACGATGAGCGCAAATATAGAGATTCCCCAAGAGTTAGAAATCACTAGATTGTAGCCTACGATAAGGAGGATAAGCAATGTAAGAATAGAAACTATCTTGATAAACCAGCCCCCAAGTCCTGTCTTGAAGTAAAAGATAATCGCCGAAATAAGAAGCATCATCCATACTACCAGAATTGTGTAAGAAATCGAACCGGCTAGATAGACAAATAGATTATCTCCAAAAATATATGAAAGAAGCGCACCAAGGAAGAGCATCCCCGAGCAGAAAATAATAGCTGCAACCGGAACTTGTCGTTTTGAGAGCTTTCCAAGTGTCTTTCCAATCATACCATTTGCACCTTTTGCACGTGAAAAAACAGAACGTGACGTTGCGTAGATAGCCGAATTAATAACAGAAAACAGTGCCAAGATAATGACAAGATTGACAATTAAAGCAGCGCCTGGAATACCAAGCTTTTCAAAAATAAGAACGAAGGGACTTTCTTGAGTTGTACTCAAGAATTTCCATGAATACAGCTCAACAAAGATAAACATAGGCAAAACATAGAATGAGAAAATACGTAAAATCACACCGCGAATTGCTCGAGGAATTGCTTGTTTGGGATTCTCTACTTCTGCAACAGTCAAAGCAATAAGCTCAGAACCCCCATACGAGTAAATAACGATAAGCATGGAGTTGAACACCCCTTGCATCCCGTGTGGCATAAAGCCACCGTAGGTATTCATTTTACCGAGCCCCTCACTGATACCCAGGTGAAAAACCTGTGTAGCTACTAAGTAAAGTCCCACTACAATAAGAATAAGTATAACAATAATTTTTGTCCAGGCTAACCAGTACTCTGTTTCAGCAAAGACACGTACGGAATATAGATTAAGGCCAAGGGTTATAATTGCCACACTAAGTACAAATACCCAAGACGGAACTTGGGGAAGCCATACGCCTAAAAATTGAGCTATGGCTGCCGATTCCGCTACCATGACTGCCATCCAAAGTGACCAGTAGACCCAGTCTGTAAAGTGAGCAAAACGTTTGCCCACATAAGGAGAAATGATGCCAGCTAAGCCCACAGCATTTTCTTCTTGATGCATGATAATCTGTCCCACACCGTGCATCACCACATATAAAATCACGCCCGCTAAAAGATAGGCTATCATTACAGCTGGTCCTGCTGCTTGTATAGCATTGCTTGATCCAGCAAATAGTCCCGCTCCAATAGCGCCACCGAGTGATAACATGATCACATGTCTTGTCTTCATTGAAGACTTTAGTTCTTGATTAGAATTTTCCAAGTAAAATCCCTCATTTCTATTATTTTTTGTCTTTTAGTTTTTTATAAAAAAGATAAAGCCCTGCTTGGGGTCACTGAGTGACTAGCTTTAATAATTTGATAAACTAAAAAACTTTTAAACTCAAAAAAGAAAAAGCCGGGTAAGCTACCCGGCTTTTTAATCACGGGCACAGATACTTTTTGAGAATACTCAAAAGTTGTATCCATGCCAAGCATAAACACAACTTATCTGCGCCAAAAGTAAAAGACTGTTGATGTTAATGTTTTGCTCATGTGATTTTCTCCTCTTTGAATTTAAAGCTTATTATACGTTAAAATATTTTAAATTGCAAGAATTTATGTGAAATTATATAAAAAATTACAAATCAAGGGAATCCTCTCTCAGTTATTTTATGAAAAGCTTCTTACTTGACATGGAACGCGTTTCATAATTTACAATAAAATTATCAAAAAAACATAAAGGAGAATTAACAATGATCAAACACATTTTTACAGACATGGATGGAACACTGCTCGATACACGAGGTAGCCTTTCTGATACAAACCGTTGGTCAGTCTGCCTGAGTGATGTACCTGTTACTCTCGTTTCAGCACGTAGTCCGTTTGAAATGTCTAGAACAGTCGACAAACTGCAACTTCAAACACCACAGATTGCTTTCAATGGGAACTTGACTTTTACTCAAAATGAATTCGGCATTCAGGTTATGGAAAAACATACTTTGCCTTCCCATACGGTGTCGGAACTTCTAGATTATATTTCTTCAAACTTTCCAAATGTTAGTCTCAGTTGGTATAGCTTGGCCCACTGGTACATTAAGAAACAAGACAAGGCTGTCTTTCTCCAAAAAACACTTACAGGAGCTGAACCCCGTATCAAAGACTTTGATGGTAAGTCAGAAATATATAAAATTATGCTCATGACTTTTGATCAAGCTGAAATGGCGGAAATCCAAGATACGCTTAATAGTTTAAATATTCCTGGTATTCATATTACAAAGTCTACAGCCCATACTTTGGAGATAACATCCGACCACAAAACAAAAGCCGATGCGGCTCAAGCAATTTTAGAGGAGAAAGAACTAACTTTCGAAGAGGCTGCTGCTATCGGAGACAGTCACAATGATATTCCGCTCTTAAAAGCTGCTGGGCTACCTATTGCGGTAGATAATGCTAGCGCAGAAGTTAAGGCTCATGTTAAAATGGTAGTAGCAAAAAATACTGACCACGGCGTGACTGAAGCTCTTTCAGCGATTCGTGAAATTAATGAACAGGTAACCCTATGACCTCTCTTTCTGATATTGCCAAACTTACCGGATACTCAAAAGCGACCGTTTCTCGAGTTCTTTCTGGTAATGGCTATGCTTCAAAAAAAGCATGTGAAGAAATCTTAAAAACTGCAGCCGATTTAGATTATGCGACAAATGCGATAGCACAAGAGCTGGCACATGGTGCGACCCGGAATATCGGTGTGGTGCTCCCTTATATTAAAGCTCCTTTTTTCAGTAAGATTCTCGAAGGTATTTTAGAAAAAAGTTTTGAAACAGGATATAAAATTATTATTTTGCCTTCAAACTATAATGAAGAACTCGAGATTCAGTACTTAGAAAAACTACGTAAAAAAGCCTTTGAAGCTATCATCTTCACTTCTCGCCAAGTTTCCGAAGAAACGATTCTAAAATATCAGAAGTATGGACCTATCGTGCTCTGTCATCGACCAAATAACAGAAACATTCCCGCGACATATGCTAACCGTATTCCGGCCTACCGTGAAGCTTTCCAATGGCTTAAAGCACAAGGGTGCACAAATATCGGCTTTCTTTTGTCACGGGGCAAAAGCCCCACTATATCAACGACTTTGCAAGCATATAGAGATGTTTACAAACGAGATGCTAACTCCGAACAGATAAAGTCGGGGTTAATCTCCCCAGAAGATGCTTATCAGCTGTCACCAGAACTGACACAGTTTGATGGAATCTTTGCCAACTCGGACGAGATTGCTGCAAATGTTTGGCGTTGGTTTGATGAGCAGAAGCTCTCCAAGCCTATCATTGTAGGACAAGAGCGACTGCTTTCAGGACAGCTCCTTAAACTACCTACTGTGGACAATCATTGTCGAAAAGTTGGCCGTATGGCCTTTGAACAGGCTCTTTCTCAAACAATAGAGCAGTCCTCCATCAACTCTGAGTTTATCCTTGAACGTTAGACAGCTTAAACCCCCAAGAACTATAATTCTTGGGGGTTTTTATATGAGTAAAGTGTATAAGAATATCTTGGTAAAATTGAGAATGTCTTCTACCTATAAACCTTTCCTTCCAATAAAAGAAATAAACTTTGAAGTATCTGTAACATACATCTAGAAATCCTTACTTTTCCTATACTTTTGCTCCATAGGCGGCACACCTGAGACAAACAAGAGTAAAAAAGTGACGAATATAGGGCTAATAATTAACCAAATATCTGCCCACCGAGTGACGCTGATGAGAAAAATCCCCCACCAGCATATTGCCTCTCCAAAATATTTAGGATGACATGTCAAGGACCATAAACCTGTAGTCAGCAATTTTCCTTTGTTTTCAGGAATGCGTTTGAAGCTTTTTAGTTGCCTGTCTCCGATAACTTCAAAGAAAAAACCAGTTATCCATATTAATACCCCAATCAGTTGCCACCAAAAAATTTGGGGCGCAGGGCGATAGTTACTTTGTATAATCGGTAAACTGATGATGATTACTAAGAAGTATCTCACCATAAAAAGAGTAAAGAAGGCTTTAGTCTTTGGAAACTTAATTCCCCATCTCTTGTGTATGCTTTTATAGGGAAATTCCTCAGGTTTATCCCAATCTTGCTTTGCCAAGTGTACAAATAAGCGGACACCCCAAAGTGCAACAAGTACTAAAATAGCTCTGTTTTGCATGGTAATTTGTGCATTAAGGAAGAAGCTTAGGCAGGCTGTAAGGACAAAACCTCCTCCCCATGCTATATTAACGAGTCCATAGTTTTTCTTGTGACTAGCAATGATAAACCAGCATATAAAATACGCAAGTAGAACGATTAAAACTGTTTTATATATCATACTTCTTCCCTCTTTATACCAGTATTTACTACATTTTCAACTCTGTTTAGTCATTTAAGATAAAATAAAAAACAAGGTTCATCCTTGTTTTTTATATTGAAATAATAGAAGATTCCTAATTGTTAATCGTGCATTCTGCTAAGGAAGAAAGATACAACAGCTACCACGATTACCGCACCAATTATAGAAGGGATAAGCGCCATCCCAGCTAAGCTAGGACCCCATGAGCCGAGCAATGCTTGACCAACTGCTGACCCTACGAGACCTGCTAAGATGTTTGCAATCCATCCCATAGATTTACCTTTGCTCGTGATTGCTCCAGCAATCACACCAATAATTGCACCAACGATTAATGACCAAATCATAAAGCACCTCTTTCTATTAATATATTATTATTTTATTTGTTTCTCTATAATATATTCTAACAAATTTAAAAAATGCTTACAAACTTTTTAACTTAAAACTTTCAAACTGCTCAAAAGTCTTTCAAAATTACATTTTAGAAATAAGTGACTAAGTTTTTAACTTACAATATGTTATACTGTAAATAACAAAGGAATATTAAAGGAGTCTTAAACTATGAAAAAATTTAAATTATCATTACTAGTAGTTGCTTCATTTGCAGCTGCCTTACTTCTTACAGCCTGTGGCAATAATGCCAATGCAAAGAAAGATACAACAACTGAAACTTCTAGCTCTGTTCAAAGTTCTTCATCAGATGAAGCCAAAACTAGTAATTCAGAAACAGAAACATCTGAGAGTTCAGCAACTTCAACTTCAACTGACTCAACAGCTTCATCTGACTCATCAACAGCTGCTTCTGAGCAAACACCTGCATCAAGCACCACTGAGAGTTCAGATCCTGGTTGGGTTGATAACTCTAATAATCCTGTAGAAAACAACGGAGCTGGTGGACATAGCCCACAAACTGGTCCGAATGCTAGTCAACCTAACGCAGAAACAGATACAAGTGGTCATGCTTGGGTATTGGTTTACATTGATAAGGCTGGCAATAAACATGAATCGACAGTTTCATCATCTTATAAAGAACTTCAAGATAAAGCAAATGCTTTACTCGCCTCAGGCGAAGCATCATCCTATTATTTCATTCAAAAATAATTGAATCACATCGCATAAAAAATAAAGCCTTAGATTTGATCTAATGGCTTTTTTTACTATCTATAATTGTCTTAATGTGCCAGCATCTCTTGTGCTACTTCTTGAGGAGATAAACTTTCTGGATAGTATGTTGGCCAATTTTCCAGCTCTTCGAGAACCTTCTCCTGGCTCTCTCCCCCATGAAAGATATGAAAATGAGCGGTCTTCTCAGGTGAGATATTATGATCACTAAACTGGACGTACTTGAATTCACCAGCGTCTTTATCCTCTGTCTCGAAAAGATACCTTACACCCCGGTTTCCTTTTTCATAGTTTAAAATTTTATAACCTGCATACTTATATTTATATGTATACTCTACATCATTTTTCGTAAAAGTTATCGTATCACTATTTATCGAAATATTGCTGACGTCACTTTTATAACCATTTTCGTAGTATTTCTTATACTCAGAGGCGGTTTTATCTTTTTGTATTTTTGATTTATAATCAAATACTTGATCCAAGCTCCCTTTTTGTAATAAGGGATAAACGGATTGCCACTCTCCTGTGTAGTCAGATAATGACCGATCTTTGACAGCATCATCAGAAAAATAGCCGTTTGCTATATTTTGTGTAGTTTCTGATGGGGCCTCTGATTGGATATCTTTTCCTTTGATTGAAGTTGATTTCTTAAGTGATTTCAGATTTTCCTCCATCACCGAGATATAATTTTCTCCTTCATCGATTTGCTTACTTGTCAGACTTTCTAAAGGGTTTAAGACAGCCATTTGCACTTTGGCTTCAGTGGCTAAAGTTTTGGCGAACTTATTATTCGCGTTATTTTCGAAGTAAATATAGTGAATATCATTTTGTTCAACATATTTTTTTAGCTCAGCTAACCGTGCGGCAGACGGCTCTTGGTCAGGGTTTAGACCTGATATTGGAATTTGATTTAACCCATAATCTAAAGCGAGATAGCGGAATGCAGCATGTTGTGTCACAAAACTTTTCTGTTTTGCATTTTTTAACTCAGAGCTGAATTTTTCATCTAACTTTTTTAGACTGTTTATGTACTTTGTAGCATTATTGCTGAAAGTCTTAGCTTTTTGCGGATATAAAGCTTTCAGCTGTTTTTCTATAACTTCAACTTCTTTTATGGCCATCTTGGGCGAGAGCCATGTGTGAGGGTCATAGTCATGATGGTGATCTTCTCCACCATGATCATGGTCCTCTTCTTCAGATCCAGGAAGTAACAGCAGACCTTTTGTGCCTTCAATAATTTTTGGCTCATCTTTTTTCCATAATTTTTGAGACTTGTCAACCCAAGTCTCCATGTTTTCATTATGATATACAAAAACATCTGAATTACTAATCATCTTCATATCTTTTGCTGATGGCTCATAATCGTGTGGTTCTGTTCCTGCAGGAACCAATAATTTCACATCGGCTTCATTTCCTACAATATTTTTCGTAAACTCATATACGGGATAAAAACTCGTAACAATAGACAACTTTTCATCTTCTTCCTGAGATGAGGTTTGAGTACTCGACGTGTGACAAGCAGTGAGTAAACTGAGTGCTGCAAGACCTGCTAGTACAACTCCTACTGTTTTCTTATGTTTAAACTTTCTACTTTTCTTTCTCCCATTAAAAAAAACCAATTGCATTCCCCTTTAACTTTTTTCCTTATATTAAAGACAGTATTTTGAGTAAATTCTTATCTTTAGTTGTGCTCCATCAACCGTTTTGATTATTTTCCTACGTGCCCTCCTTATAGAATTTTATTTTATATTTAATAAAATAAAATTAGTTTACTGGTTAAGTATAAAATATTTATATAAGATTGTCAACCAGTTAAGTATTTTGAGTAAAAAAAACATTAGGATTATTCCTAATGTTTTCCAGTTAATAATGCGAGAGAAAATTGCTCATCTCTATTTTATCATTTCCAAAACTTCTTCTGTAGAGCGCACACGACCTAAGCGTTTGAAAATACCTTCGACAATCCCTGTATGCAAGTCAGCATTAAAGTCAGTCATGGCATCTTCAACAGCAATTACATTATAACCATGTTGATAGGCTTCACGCGCAGTGGTATCACAACCGATGGTTGTTGCGATACCAGTTAAGATAACATTCTCAATCCCACGTCTTCGCAGTTGCACATCAAGATCCGTCCCATAGAAAGCCCCCCAATTATGCTTTTTAACATGAATTTTATTTTTTATCTCAGCATCATAAGCCAAGGGAGAAACAAAATCGCTAAAGTCTTGTGGCACCGTACCAGAAGCAATAGGAGCAGCATCGGTCACAGGTTTTAAAGTTTCTGGTCCATAATTTTTCACATGTACAAAAACGATAAGCGCATCCGTATTTTTAAGTTCTGCTAAAAGCAACTCATTTTTTTTGAGAATTTCATCTCGACTGTATGGCTCAAGATGAGGACGATTGACAATCCCCTTTTGTAAATCAATCATAACCAGAGCAGTCTTTTTTAAATCCAAACTATCTGACATTAAGTTCCCTCCATTAATTTAGTAAAATCACTTTTTCTTCTTCTTAGAGTTACCAAATTTTCCTTTGGCTGCAGCAGCATAGAAAGGCTTTTTCTTCTTTTTAGATTTTTTATCATAACTGTTATTCGAACCCTTGCCTCGGCTCTCACGTTCTTCGTCTTTATTCTTACTGCTGTATTTTTTACCCTTAGAATTTTCGGAACGATGCTGACCATGTCTCGAAGACTTAGGCTCATCCTTTTTATCAGAGCGGTTAGCTTTTGGACGGCGGCGCGAATCCTTTTCCTTTTTGGACTTCAGATTGCTTTCCACGACATCAAGATCACTTTTAATATATTCAAAATCAATATCACCAGTTACTTTATCAGCCTTTGTTACTTGAATTTTGATTGGTTGTCCGATACGGAAAACAAGTCCTGTCCGTTCACCAACCAGGGCCATCATACGCTCATGGAAATTCATGTATTCGCCTTTTATCGTTGAAATATGGACTAAGCCCTCGATAGTATTCTCAAGCTCAATAAACATACCAAAACGTGTGACACTGGCAATAACTCCTTCGAATTCTTCGCCCACATGTTTTTCCATGAATTCAGCTTTTTTCATCTTTTCAACTTCACGTTCTGCATCCACTGCACGACGTTCACGGTTACTTGACTGTTGAGCGATTTCGGGGATTTTTTCAGCCCAATATTCAATTGTTTTAGGGCTTGGTTGTGCCATCTCGCGGATTAAGCGATGAACGATGAGGTCGGGATATCGACGAATCGGGCTTGTGAAGTGTGTATAGTTTTCTGCGGCCAAACCAAAGTGGCCATAATTATCTTCAGAGTAACGCGCCTGTTGCATTGAACGCAAAAGCATTGTTGATAGGACTAACTCTCCAGGCTGACCTTTAACTTTCTTCAAAAACTCTTGTAAAGCTTTTTGGCTGACTTCTGTTGAAGTTCCTTTCACTTGTAGCCCAAAAGTTGCAGCGAAGTCAAGGAAACGTGTCATTTTTTCTTCTTTAGGATGCTCGTGAATACGATAAAGCCCTGGCAAATGACGTGTTTCAAAACTTGTAGCAACAGTTTCATTTGCAACAAGCATGAAGGACTCAATCATGCGCTCGGCAGTACCACGACTTCGTTTACGAATCTCAATAGGCAAGCCGTTTTCATCAACAATGATTCGTGCTTCCATCGTTTCAAAGTCAATCGCTCCACGACGACGGCGCATGGCAGCTAAGATTTCATGGAGTTCAGACATTACTTCTACTGATTCTTTGATTGCCTCGTATTTTGTTAGAGCTTCTTGATCACCATCAAGCATCAAGTTGACATCGTCATAGGTCATGCGCTCTGTTGTTTTGATAATAGAGGGACCGATTTGTGAGTGGAGTACTTTTCCTTCGGCATTAATCTCCATTACACAAGACTGCGTGAGACGATTTACACGCGGATTGAGGGAACAGATACCATTTGATAAACGTTCAGGAAGCATTGGCACTACACGATCCGCAACATATACAGAGGTGCCTCGTTCAAATGCTTCACGATCGAGAGGTGAATTTTCGGTCACATAATGTGAGACATCGGCAATATGCACACCGAGTTCAAAATTTCCGTTTCCTAGACGTTTAATGTGCACCGCATCATCCAAGTCTTTCGCATCAGCACCATCAATAGTAAAGGTAATTTCATTACGGTAATCCACTCGTCCCATAATATCTTTATCATTTACTTCTTCTGGTACTGCATCTGCTTGGGCCAGAACATCTGCTGGAAATTCGGAACGAATACCTAATGAAGCTAAAACTTCTAAGACATCGATTCCTTTATCACCTGCTTCACCAACAATTTCTGTAGCGAGTCCTTGCATACTTTTAGGATTTTTCTTATCCGGATAAGCGGTAATATCTACACGGACGATGGCTTTATCTTCTGGTTGCAAACCTTTATCTGTTAAAAAGACATGATAAGGAATTTTTTTATTTCGTGATTTAACATAACCTATACGGTCAAATTCTTTACGTTCTTTTTCATCAAACTTCACAAAAGTTCCCACAAGTTGTGTGACTGCCCGTTTAAGAACCTCTGTAACTACCCCTTCGGCACTTGTTCCTTTTAATGGATTAGCATTTGTTTTAAGCTCGACTTTTACTTCATCTCCATCAAGAGCAAATGCTGTCCTACCTTTCGGAATAAAGACATCTGGCTCATCAGAGTCTACTGTTACAAAGCCAAAACCGTTAGCATTCGCACGAAAGACGCCTACAAGTTCTGCTTTAACTTCGGATAGTTTCACTTTGCCGTTTTTAGTAAACTCCAGTAGCCCCTCGCCTTCTAAGGAAGCCAAAGTTTTCACAAAAAACTTAAAATCTGCAGCTTTTGTGAGGTCTAGCTCCATCGCTAGTTCTTCTACTGCATAGGCGCGACTGGGATGTTCTTTTAAGTAATCCAAAATAACTTCTTTTATTTTCATATTTCTCCAATATTCTTTTTTACTGTATTAAATGATAGTTTAAACTATCTTTATTTCTTTTATTCATCTTTAGAAAGTAAAATACGGACTGCCAACAGCCCGCTACTTTTTGTTTTGATAAACGATAAAACCATAAGGTAGTGGCTTCAGAAATCGCTTATACAAAGGGGGCAATAATCCTAAACAGCCCAATTATTATCGTCCGCATGGAATAATGCTATTATAACATATTTGATATTCTGATGATTTTAGAACACTCTTTTTTAGTCAAATTGTGCACCTGGGAAAGGGTGCTTATGGTACTCAAAGGCATCCAGAAGATCCTCTAGAGTGTTCCGAGCAAAGGAGATATTATCTAATGCCAATATTTCCTCCCGCGTAAAAAACCTTGCTTCAGATGTTTCTAGTCCTGTTTCTACTGCAAAATTATCAGTGACACAATAGAAGAAAATCTTATATACATAGTTCAGACTTCGAGGATAACTGTGCTTGGCCTTGTCTATAACCTTAAAAAGGCTCACTGGTGTGACCTCTAAACCACTTTCTTCCTTCACTTCTTTTTTTGCTATTTCTGAAGCAGAATAACCCACATCAGCCCACCCTCCTGGCAAGGACCATCTTTCTTCCATTTTTTCTTTTACTAATAAAAGCTGATTGTCATGAAAAACAATGGCTCGGACGTCCACTTTGGGTGTGACATATCCTAGTTCTTCATTAAAAAAGGGTTCAAGTTCTTCGATAGAGTAGCTTGTGGTTTCTTGCGTCAGGTCAAGAAGAAGTGTCTTCATCTCCTCTAATCTTTCTTTGTCATAAGCATCTTTTGTATAGTAGAGTGAGGTGTCGACTAGCGCTTTCAGCTTTGCTAGAGTCTGAATCATATCCATAATACTATTCTCCTTTTCTCCATTCTATCACAAGAAAAAAATAAAAGAGCACTCACCAAATCCACAAGTGGAAAAGAGTGCTCCTGTTACATTTACTATTTAAAACGTTGACCGCGTTTACGCCTGATTAATCTAATCACTACACCTGATATCCCACAAAACAAAGCCCCAACAGTAGCAAGAGCTCCTAAGCCCTCCAAAAATAATTTGTTAGAGTTCACCCCATAACTAAACAAAACAATACCCACTGATATGATGATAAGCCAAGTATTACTCATTCTAATTCGATCGTCCATAATATTCCTCAAATATTTTATTGGATATTATTATAGCATATAATAAGTCTAATTTTTTCATTAAATAAAATTTTTTGCTATTTTTTAGTGCAATCGTTAGGAATCTACTTTAGGAGCTCTGACTTTTCCTATCTTGTGTCGACTTTTTTATAATTTTTAATCAGCCACCAGCCCAAAATACTGAAGATGACTGGCCCAGCAACCATCGAAATAATATCTGAATAAACACTGCCTAAAGAAATTTCTGTAGGTGTTTGTAAATAATTGATAATCGGTTCAATAATGGTAAAAAAGTCAGCCATAATAATCATCAGCGCTGCGACCCAAGAAATACCTATCGCGAAATGGTCGTTTTTCATAATCACAAAAGGTTTCTTAATCGCTTTATTTTTTTTGAATTTAATATAAGCAAAGACAATAAACACATAAGGAAGGCTTGAAGCGATATTGCTCATGTTAGTAATAACTAAGAAGAATTTATCTGCTGCCCCTTTATTAATAAGGGAAATCACCATATTGAGCAAAATCATAAAAGTAACAATTAGAAATTGTGCTTTCATCGCATTCTTAGGTACACCCTCTTCTATTTTTCCAAGTTTTCCCGGCCAAACTTTCTCTGGCGTTCCTTCCATCAGTTGTTTGAGAGGCGAATATATGAGAGTGAAAAGTGCCCCTGTGAGTGATAAAAACATGGTAAGACCAACATACCGTGCAAAAATCGTCCCCCAAGTATGTACTGCTGAGGGAGAGAGGTTGAAAGCTGTTGCTAATTTTTCTCCTAAGCTTTGCATCATGAAGTAAGTAATATTACCTTGGTTGACTGAGCCATCAAGTATTCCCGGGATCCAGTCTTTTTCAAAATTAACGAAAAAACCTGTACAAAGAATCATAAATGAATAACCAATCCCGATAATCATAGCTGAAAGTAAAATACCTCTGGGGAAATTCTTCTTCGGTTCAATTGTTTCATCCACGAGTCCCCCAACAGATTCAACACCTGCATATGCAAAAATCGCATAAACTAAAAAGGCGATAAAAGTGACAAAGTTAGCCGGTTGCAGTGTAGGATTAGGCGTTGAAACGAAAGCTTCCATTGTCAAAGGCGTTGCAGGATGAAAACCATTTTTGGCCAAAATAAAGAAAGCTCCAATGATGAGAATAAAATTGAGTGAAACAACCGCAATCCCTCCGATAGAAGCAACTTTTTTAATCGTTTCTAAACCTCGGAGAGACACAAAGGTAACTATAAACATAATGGCAATAGCTAAAAACGAAACCATTACTGTACTCGGCAAAACCGTCGTACCAAAAATCATGTTGGAAATAGGCACTAATATCCGATTTCCTACGGAAACAAACCAGATAACCCACGACATATACCACATAAGTGTACCAATCATGGCGAAGGATGAGCCCACAGATCTTTCCATCCATTTGTAAATCCCTCCTTTTTCGGAGTTGAATGCTGATCCAAATTCAGTCACCATAAGTGAAAAGGGGACAAAAAACACCAAAGCACTGATTATGTACCAGATGATTGAGCCGTATCCCATCTGTAAAAAGGCCAAGGGTACGTTACCAAAGCCATATACAGACGTAAAAATCATCAAGGCTAAAGAAATTGCTGTGAGTTTATTTTTGTTAAGTTGCGATGACATAGTAATCCTTCTTCTACTTTAATACGACACTTATTATATATTTTCTTGTATAATTATTCAAGTTTTTGCATAAACAGATTTAAAATAATGCCTACAACTTGACTTTGTGAAAATATTATCTTAAAATTAACTGAAACTTAAATTAAGGAGCCCTCATGAAAAAATCCCTATTAATTGGCGCAGCAATCTTTACAAGTTTTACCTTAGCTGCTTGTTCTAATTCCAAATCGCCCAAGCAAACTTACATTGATAATTATTCTTCCTTAAGCAATCAATCTAAAAACTATAATTCTCAAGATATTACTATAAAATTTGAGAGTTTTGATATGCAAGGTGAGGCTGCAAGTGAAGATATTAATAAACTTTTTGATAACTCCTCACTTAATATTAAGGCAAATGTTGATTATAAAAATAAAGCAGTGGCCGTTAATACGGAAACAAAAATTTCAGACCAAGATGTCAAGCTCAATATGCTTCTTGGTAAAGAAGGGATTTATTTCGAAAACTCTCAAATCAAATCCCTCATCGACCAGTTCCAAACAGAAAATCCTTATATCGGGTTTTACGGGGCATTTCTAGGGCAACTTGAACAAAAATATCTCCTTATCGATAGCAAATCAATGGAAAGCGGCATGGCTTCCCAAACAGGCGCCGATGATACATGGTCCACAACTTATAATCAGTTATTCAAAGAATCAAAGGTAAATAAAGAAGAGATTGAAAAAAATTTCAAAGATATTCCCGAAAAAGCTTTCACTAAATCAGGGGATAAAACGACCATGAAGCTTTCTGGTGATGGTGACGATGTGCTTGCTTATTTAAAAAAGAGCTTGACTGACACTAACAAAGCACAAATCCAACCGATGATTGATAATCTAGAAAAATATACGGATATCAAGTCTCTAGATGTTGAAACTACTTTAAATGCTAAAACACATGAGTCTGAAGCTAAGATTCGAGGAAATATTCAGTCGAAAGATGGCAAAACAAGTGCTCAATTTAAAATCTCCACTACTGCTAAAGCAAGCAAGTCCAAGGCTTCTATCACAGAACCCTCTGCCAAAGATGCCATGGCCGTATCACAATTATTATCTGGACTAAATGATGCGATGACAGATACCTCACAAGATGTGAATGCATATTAATCCTCCCGTGACAAAACAAAACACCATCTAGAAAGTACAATTTTCTAGATGGTGTTTTTTGAGTTAAAAGGTGAATCCAGGTTGTAAAGTACCCTTGTAAGGTTCATGTTCCACGTAAACAACAATATCCTTCCCTGCTGCATCTTTACCCATGCGTTTATATGTAAATTTCTTCGAATTAAGCTCTGTAATCTCTAGAACGGCTCCATATTTATTTTGTCCGATAGATACATGGCTTCTTATTTTATTTTTGAAGATAACATCAAAGTATCCAAAATCACCACGCGTAACCCCTGTGCTTTTATCAAAGAATTCATATCTACTGGTTTTAGCATCAAATTTTGCTAAACTAATAAACATTTGATTTTCTTTGGTCACATCATTACCTTTTTCATCAAGCACAACTGTTCCATTCCAGAGAGTTTTTCCTAGAATCTGGCTGCCAGGGCGGGATTTGTCGATTTTTCCTGTTTGCGTTTTTAATTTTTCACGTCCATGCGTAAATTTCAGATTTTTAGCTTTATAAGGTACATGCTCAACATAAACTTCAACCGCTTGCCCCTTTTTATCTACACCCATGCGTTTATAAGTAAACTTACGAGAGTTTAATTCGGTGATATCCACGACTGCTTGATAATTTTGAGTCGAAGAGATCAAGACACGTTTCGCACCATCGTTTGTGACAAAGAATGTCCCTTCATCTCCTCGGGTTTTGCCGGTAGTTTTGTCAAAGAATTCATAAAAGCCTGTCTTGCTGTCGTACTTCGCAAGCCCAATGAAATTGCTGTTTTCTGCGGTTAAGTCATTGCCACGCGCATCATAAACTCTCGTCCCTTGCCAGTTTGTCTGTGACAAAGTTTTTTCGTAGTGCTCCCCCAGACTTGTGTGCTGTTTCGGGTTTGATGCAAGTTGTGAGACATGATTGGCTTGTACCACTTCCTGAGACAGATAGTCATCTGCAAGAACGCCAAGGGCTAACACGGATGAAAGTAAAACTATTTTTTGAATTTTCATAAAATCTCCTCCTCTTTTATTGTATAATTAATTATAACAAGTAAAAATAAACTCCAAATGTCTAAATTATAAACAAAATATAAACTTATAGCCTATCAATTAAGGACAGTGTATGACCATAAAAAATCGATTTATCACGACCTATATAAGTGCCATAGCAGTAACATTAATTTCTATATTTTTAATCTTTTCTGTTGTTTCTTACAGTACCTTAGGTCAAGTCCCTTCTCTCAAAACAATATACAGCATACTGACTACGAAGCATCCTTTTACCGAGGAAGAAAGAGAAAGTTTCCTTGACATGCAAAAGTTTGTCAAAAATTCTCCTGATTTACTTGAACCCCCTCTCCATGACGAAACAAAAAAAGTAATCCAAGATATTGAAAGTAAAAACTTAAATATCGTTATTCGAAAGGGTAACGAAATAACATATCATTCTCACACCTTAAGAACTTCTTCTCTCTATGTTCATATTCCTGAATACGATGAAAGTAATCTCGACTCGGCAGGAACCGTTGATAATAATGGTCGCTTTTACAATTATATTAAATATAATTTCATGTATAAGGACGGTACATACGGTGATTTTATGATTTTGAAAAGACAAAATAACTTATTTGAATTCTTTATTCGCTGGGGTATATGGATGATTTTGTTTATTTTTATCTTAGCACTCCTTATTTTCTGGTTCATCAGCAAACGTCTCTCGAAAACAGTTATAAATCCTCTGATTAATCTCGAAAAAGATGCACGCTATCTTGTGAATCAAAACGGTGAGCTAACAGAAAATCCCTTCTCTGATTCAACCAAAGGGGCAAAAGAAGTCGAACAACTAAAAGAAAGTCTCTATCAGATGTGGAGCGACTTACAAGAGTCTCGAAAAGTGCAAAAAAAATATGAAGAGAATCGCAAAGAATTGATGGCCAATATCTCCCATGATTTAAAGACTCCAATCACGTCCATCCTCGGTTATGTAGAAGGCCTGCAGGAAAATATTGCAAATACACCCGAAAAAAGAGAGAACTATTTAGAAACAATCCATGAAAAAAGCCTCATCTTGAATGAATTAATCGATGAACTCTTCTTGTATTCCAAGCTAGATATTGACAGTCTCAACTTAAATTATAGTAAAATTAATTTTATATCCTACTTGCAGAAATATGTAGATGAACTTTCATGGACCGATGATGTCCGGGTGATGACACATTTTCCTGAAAAGGACATCTATGTTATGCTTGATGTCTCTTACTTTGATCGGGTCATGCAAAACTTGATACAAAATAGTCTAAAGTTCCGCAGTAGCGCCCATGATTTACAACTTACTTTCACTCTTACTCAGACTACTAAGGGTATCAAATTTACTTTTGAAGACAATGGCATCGGCATAGCGGATGAAGATATTCCTCATGTTTTTGATCGCTTATACCGCTCGGACAAGTCAAGAAGCTCTCAAATCAAGGGCAGTGGTTTAGGCTTGAGTATTGTAAAACAAATTATTGAACAGCATAAAGGATCAATTCATGTAGAAAGTACCTTAAGCAAAGGAACACGGTTTATTATTATACTGCCAGAAATATGAGGAGTCTGTATGAAAGATAGAATATTGATTATTGAAGATGACTTCAGTATTGCCAACTTGCAAAAAGATTATTTAGAAATCAATGATATGGAAGCTGTTATCGAAACGGATGGACGAGCGGGTTTAGAAGCTGCTCTAAATCTTGATTTTGATATGATTTTGGTGGATGTCATGTTACCCGGCATTAATGGCTTTGACATCTGTAAAGCTATTCGTGAAGAAAAGCAAACTCCGATTATGATTGTCTCAGCAAAGAAGGAAGATATCGATAAAATTCGTGGTCTGGGCTTAGGAGCAAACGATTATATGATTAAACCCTTCAGTCCTAACGAACTGGTGGCGCGCGTGAAAGCGCACATTCATAACTATAAACTTTTGAAACCTGAAGCTTCTCAAGACACTATTAGCCACACCAATCTTTCAATCAACAAATCCTCCCATAAAGTATATGTGTTTGAAAAAGAAATAGTCATGACTAAAAAGGAATTTCAATTGCTTCTTTTTCTGATGGAGCATCCCAATCGTGTCTGGAGTAAGGAAAGCCTGTTTGAACAAATCTGGGACATGGATATTTTCGATACAGATGTAGCTACTGTAGTCGTACATGTAAAAAGAATCAGAGAAAAGCTCAAAAAAGCAGGATTAGCTACCATACCTATCGAGACCGTCTGGGGTGTCGGCTATCGCTTTAATCTTTAATAATAAAAAAATGGAACGGCCTTATCGGTCAGTTCCATTTTTATTTTACGCTTGGCCAATGTAGCGTTTTTCAAAACCTTCTAGGCTTTCTCCTTCTTTGCGTTCAACAACTTTTTCGACGGTCCATAATTCATCTTGACGACGGTCACGCATCGTATCTGAAGTATCTAGCGGACGTAAGCTCGCTGCTGTACGTGCTTTAACCGCCTCATCTTCTGGGAAAAGATGTGGAGGTAAGCTTAAATCTTTACCCGCTTCTTCTTTTGTTTCATCAATCCAGAAACCTGAAGTAATCAAAGCTTCTTCATAACTGTCAACAGCGCCTTCACCAGACTCTGCCATATCAAGAGCGCCAATACCTGGCGTATATGTAGCAATCTCAAAGAGAACCCCTGGTGCTACACGTACATATTCACTTGAAAAATAGAAACGATCAACTAAGCCTGAGTGAGGCAAACGGAAAGCTTGAATACGGTCAATCCAGTATTTCAAAGTATCAGGATTTGTCGTGCCCAAAGCCAGATGGTGAATCGTACCATAACCTTGATAAGCAAAACGTTCGTTCTCTTCCGCTTCTTCAATAATCAAGGCGGCACCATTGCCTCCATTTGCAACTTCGAAAAGATGCAATTTATTTTCTTGACCAGCATAACGGAAACCAAAGACCGTTTCCAAAATCGTACGAAGGTTATAAGTATCCGTTACTTTTACAAAAACTGGTCCCATCCCAATAATGCCATGTTCAGGCGCAACATTAGAGAGAACCCATGAACGGTCAAGTGCTTCATCCCCAGTATTTTCTTGATCAGAAATCAACTGATATTTTTGACCATCAAAATCTTCAAACTCCAAAGTCTTCTTGCCAAATTTTACATTAACCTCACCATGTTTGACATGTGCTTTTTCAAAACGTTCAGCCCAATAGGCGAGTGACTCATCAGAAGGCACTCGGAATGACGCACGTTCGATATTATTTGCTCCATGCATGCCTTTTGGAATATCTTTAAAGTCAAAGAAAGTCATATTTGGACTCTTCCCATCTTCCCCTGTGAAGTAAAGGTGATAAGTCTCATAATCATCTTGATTGACTGTTAATTTAGCCAAGCGAAGACCTAAGATATTCGTAAAGAAGTCATAATTCTTTTGAGCACTTGATGTGATTGCTGTAACGTGGTGGACACCGCCAAGGATGTTTTGTTTTTCGATTTCTGTATTCATTGGGTTTTCCTCTTTTTTCATTTTATCTATTATTTTTTTTATTGGAAAGACATATTCTTGGAAACTTATCTTTTTCTTCATACTGCTAACCATTTTTTTGCTGCCAAAAGTTCTTCATTGCTTAACTGGTGGCCAAAGTTGGCTTTAAAAATTTCAAGCTCACATTCGGTTTTTTCTAAGTCGGAAGAAAGCTCTTTAAGATTTTGGCGACTCACAAGAGGGTCATTGTCCGCATGTGTCAGAAAGACTTTACTGTCATCAGCAAGAGCAGGCTCATCTACTTCGGTCAGTTGCATGGCATGGAAAGCCAAAACTTTGTCAAACTGAATCAGACCCTTGAGCTGCATATAGAGCGCGACATTGGCACCGTTAGAATAACCTATCACAATAAGCTTTGAAAGATCGAGATGATGTTGTGCACCTAAGCGTTGAACTTCTTGCACTAACCACTGTGACTCTTTTTCCAAAGACTCCAAATCAAAGTTTTCTTTTGTAAAACCTTGTCCTTTGAGCCTAAAATAGCGATTTACCCCTTGCTCACTCACTCGCCCACGTATAGACAAAATAGGATGATGAGGAAATAAATCTTCTGCAAGTGGAACCAACTGATGTTCATCGCCACCTGTACTGTGCAAAACTAACACGGGAGCAAGACTTTCGTCTCCTGCCTTAAAAATATAGTTTGTCATTTTGTCTCCTTATTCTTTTGCTCACTATTCCGAGATAGCCCACATCAACATCGTTTTACTTGAACATTCAATTCAGTCATTTTATCCACTGCTTTCTCTCTTTTTCGTTTACGTTTGTAAACTATAATTGTATTATATAGTTTACAAACGTAAACGTCAAGTAAAAAACTTTATTTTTAAAAAAAATTTTTGAAACGCAATGTTTTCACTTACGAAGGCCCCCACTTTTATGGTATTATATAGTGCACTTAAAAGATTGGAGAAATAAGATGCCTAAAAATTTTAAAGAAGAACTTGTCTTTACAGGTTTAATCGCCGGAATGATGGTCTTTGTCATGACCATGTATAATGTTTTTAAAGCCGACGGAATAAATACCGAAAGTTGGCTCAACGTTGCCAAAGGCTTTCCTTTTGCCTTGCTGGTAGCTGTTTTGCTTGACTTGATTATCGTTGGCCCTGTGGCCAAAAAAATTGTTTTTTCTTACATCAAAAAAAATAACTTGCAGCCTTCACCCGCTCAAATCGGAATTTTTATTTCCATAGCCATGATTCTTGGTATGGTCACATTCATGTCTTTATTTGGTATCCTCATGGAAGGATTACCTGAAACGAATGGTTTGTTGATGCTTTATGGAAAAACATGGTTATTGAACATCCTGTTTGCCCTCCCACTACAACTCCTCTTGGTTGGACCAAGTTCACGGTTTATTTTTGCAAAGATTTATAATTAATTGTGGGTTATTCCTTTAACTAAAAAATCTCCTCAGAATACTGGGGAGATTTTTTTAGTGTTGATAGATTGAAAGCAAAAACTCTCCAAAGCTGAAGAGTAAATTGAAATTGTGTAGGTAAATTATATCAAAAAATTTTAAGCAGCTGTCAAAATTTGCCTATAATATTTCAAGCAAGAAAAAATGATAACTCACACAGGAGCTATCACTTTATAATAAGCTTTGCTATTTTTAATTTACTTTGTTGATAAAACAACTAAAATAAAGCCAAGAACTAACCAAATTCCGATAGTTATAGCTGTAAATCTTTGCATTACTGCTTCAAAACCACGGGCTTTACGTCGTTCAAAAAGTTCACCCGAACCACCTGAAAACGCGTCAGCTGCACCATCTTGTTTTGAAGGCTGCATCAAAATCGAAATAACTAAAATTGCAGAAATAACCAACATAGCGACGAGTAAAACGTCATAAATTACTTTATCCATATATATTTTTCTTCCTTAATCAGAATTACACTACTGCAATTATAACACAATTATTACTAGAATACGAATGTCATACCACAAAAAAGGAAGGATAGGACGAGTAGCTTTCAAATAAAGATAAAAGTGAGAGTTTTTCAGCAGGTGATCTATTTGGCTTCTTCTTTCTTTATTAGATTGTATTTTTAGTTTGTGGGTTGGTTGATGATGAGGGCGGGGCGGGCACCCCCATTGGAAGAGCTAAGGGACTTGCCATTACCGCCACCCAGCAGACCAACACCGCCGCTACCGTGCACGAGCCAAGCACTACTTGGGGTACTAGGGGTACGAAGCCACCACCAGCCTAGAGGTTGGGAGGCACGTTGTGTAGGATTTGAAAAAGCTAAGCCTTCTCCAGATAAACGGGTCACATCCGCAAGTGAAAGGGCAAAGGCGCGTGCGGTTCCGCTTGGGTCAACTTGAGTGATGTCATCCGCAACAGCGCCTGTTAAGTTATTGGGAATCCATCTCTCACCACCCGTAAAATTCACCGCACTATCTATAACTTCTCCTGTTGTAAAGCTATTGGCGACAGGCTGGACCATGGCTTGAACGGTGCCATCAAGAGTGCTATACCAAGCGGTAAGTTCCGCTTCTTGGTCATTCCAAGAGACATTACGGATGGCATTATTACGGATAATCATGTGGTTGCCATTGCCCATGTCTTCCAGATAACGGTACTGTTCCCCTGACATAGTAAAGACACGTCCCGGATGCATGGCCCCAAAGTTAAAATCGGAAGGTGGAGAATCAATATCTGGGCGTGGGTTGCCACTGTCAATCATCGAGTTATTTCGGATACCTGTGAGGAAGTCGGCTAAGCGTGAATCGCCATCAGGTAGGAAGTCGTCACTGTTGTCGGGACTGACCAGTCCACTCTCCACATGAATCCCATAGTAGTAAGAGCCATTGAAGACTGTATCTTCGATAGCCGCCGTCATCTCTGCCGCATCCAGCAGGTAAGAAGTCGCTTCACCAGGTTCTAGGAGTGAGGCCCAGTAAGCCCAGCCTGTTTGGTAATCCACCACCCAGAAGTCACCGATTTGTTGATTAGGTTGGAGTTGCGCCCACTGCTCGATGGTCATTGGGGCACGTTGCTGGTGGAGGTTTTGGGCCGCATCATTGGTGATGGCTTCGCCCGGCCAAGTGAGCGCACTGTTGTCAAAGCTGTCTGTTTCCGACCAATAATCGTCGGTTCCATCTCCGGGATGCGTCGCGCCATCAGTGGTCGCATCTGTTGCACCCCCTCCTGCGATGTAGTCCCGGGCATGGCCTGCGGCTGCTGTCATCTGATCCATGTTGTCATGGTTGAAGGTTGGCATGTACCATGGGGCATCTCGGCCTTCACGGCTCCAGCCAAAAGTCAGGCGGGCATAGCGGTCAAAAGCATTGGACGGGTCGGTGTTGAGTCGGTCATTGATATTGGTGGCATTAGGCATCCATGTGGTCCAGGAGTCCAAGTTGTTACGCTCTGTTCCCGCTACAAGCTGAGTCCAGCTGTCTTGACCTGTTTGGCGGGTTTCTAAAAACTCCGACAAGCGGATACGGGCCATGATGGGACGTTCGCCGTAGTTTTCGACAAAGACATCTTTGTTTTCGGTGTCACGGTTATAGTAGTCGTGGACACGGCCACCCACGTTAATCTCGATTTGGTTTTCTCGGTCATTGATGGCCCGCTGGTTAAAGGCGGTAAAAGCATAAGTGCCTCCGATGAGGAGCAATAAGAGGGAGAGGAGGACGTAGTTACGTAATCTCCGGTTTTTTTTCTTTTCTGGTGTCATAGTGATACCCTTTCTTTACAGTTATAGTTTTTCTATTTAACTCAATCTTTCGTGCTAACGCCTTATGGCGGGGCACGAAAAAAGCGCTCCAGAGGTCCCGAGCGTTTGGGTGCAAGTAAAAAGAGGCGGGTGTCTACCGCTTGTGCTGTGCTGTGCTGTGCTGTGCTGTGCTGTGCTGTGCTGTGCTGTGCTGTGCTGTGCTGTGCTGTGCTGTGCTGTGCTGTGCTGTGCTGTGCTGGCCGATTATAAGTCATCACGTTCACCCCGTCAAGTCTTTTAAAATAAACTAAAAATCTCTCTCATAATATTTTAACATTTATCTTTTTGATGACGAAATGATTTCTATATATTTCTGTTTTATATTGTACACATTACTTTTTGTTTTACTCAAACTACAGCAAAACCTTCTCTTTTTCTATAGATAGGTTTTAAAACAAAATAAAAACCCCTACTAAGTGAACATAGGAGTTGTTCCTATCTCCCTCTTAGTAGGAGTTTTTTATTTTAAAAATCTTTATACGTTATCTTTCCTGTGTATCTTTTCGAAAAAAAGTTGACACAAGCTCTGAGTATAATCCCTTTTCAGTTCGACTTAGAAGGGGCTCTTTCTCATCGGTTAGCCTTCCACGTACTTATAAGCCTCTTGTGCAGCTTGAGCTCCATCACCGACAGCTGTAGTGATTTGACGGAAATCTTTTTGGCGAACATCACCAACGGCAAAGATACCAGGAACAGTTGTCTTCATGCTGGCATCTGTAATGATCCAGCCTTCTTCATCGGTAATGCCTAAGTCACGTGCAAATTCAGATACTGCATCCAAACCAACATAGATAAAGAGACCACCAAATTCAGCTTCCGTTACTTCACCTGTTTTCACATTTTTGTAACGTACTGATCCGATTTTACGCTCGTCACCTTTGATTTCTTCAAGAACAGAATCCCAAATAAACTTGATTTTTTCGTTTGAAAAAGCACGTTCTTGAATGATTTTTTGGGCACGAAGTTCGTCACGACGGTGCATGATTGTTACTGTTTTACCAAAACGTGTCAAGAAGATTGCTTCTTCAACGGCGGAATCGCCCCCACCCACAACTAAGATATCTTGGTCTCGGAAGAAAGCACCGTCACAAACCGCACAGTATGACACACCACGCGCACCGTACTCTTCCTCACCAGGAACACCTAACTTACGGTGATTAGCTCCTGTAGCGATAATAATTGTTTTTGTTTCGAAAGCTTCTTCTTCAGTATTGATTGTTTTTGTGTCACCATTATCAACAATAGATGTTACAAAACCATAAGCATTTTCAACACCAAGCTCAGCCAAAGGTTCATACATTTTCATCGAAAGTTCTGGGCCCATGATTTGTCCATAACCTGGGTAATTTTCAATTTCTGCTGTATTATTCATTTGACCACCTGGAACACCACGTTCCAAGAGGAGTGTTTTCATCTCGCTTCTAGCGCTGTACATAGCCGCGGTCATTCCCGCAGGGCCTGCACCGATAACTACTACATCATATATTTGTTCTGTCATAATTCACCTCTTTAAGTATAGAACCATTATAGATTCTCTTTAGAATATTTGCCATTATTTTGATTGCACATCATCTTATCCTTAATATGATTAAGAAGCCAACAACTGCAAAGCTCAAAATAGGAATAGTCAAAATATCCACTAAGATAATGTCAAACAGACGGTTACGCCAAACATTCCGTGGCTTATGACGGTTCCGTGCCCAATAGATAAAACCATATAAAAGACTAAGCCCTCCTACTAGGAGAAAAGAAACTAATAAACCTTTAAGATAAAATTGCAAAACTAAATTAATCATTCGTACTTCCTATATCGATAGTTTTCACGTGGCGAGACAAAAATTCACTCGTACGTGGATTTTTTGGATGATGAAATACTTCTTCTGGACTACCTTCCTCAATAATTTTCCCTTTTTCAAGGAAAAGTACCTTGGTTGCTACATTATAGACAAAATCCATCTCATGACTGACAAGAACCATTGTTTGTTTGTTCTTCGCTGCATTCACAATCGTGTCTTGTACCTCACCCACGAGTTCAGGGTCCAAAGCAGATGTCGGTTCATCAAGCAAGAGCAAGGTGGGTTGCATAGCCATGGCTCTAGCAATTCCCACGCGCTGTTTTTGTCCACCTGATAAAAACTTAGGATAGTAATCCATACGATCTCCTAAGCCTACTTTGATCAAGTTTTCTTCCGCAAGCTTTTGAGCCTCAGCTTTCGGCATTTTTTTGACTTGAATTAAGCCTTCCATAACGTTTTGGAGCGCTGTCCGTCGTTCAAAAAGATTGAACTGCTGAAAGACCATTCCTGTTTTGCGACGAAGCTCAAGAATCTCTTGTTTACTGATTTTTTCAAAATCTACTTTAAAGTCGTCTATTTCTAACCGGCCACTGTCTGCTTCTTCCAAGTAATTAATCGAGCGGAGGAAGGTTGATTTACCCGCGCCTGATGCACCGATAAGTGCAATAACGTCGCCTTCATTGATTTCGAGATTAAGATTATCAAGGACAACATTTCCAGCGAAAGCTTTGCTTAAATTTGAAATTTTTATCATTTGTTAGTCACCCCGTTATCAAAAGGATTGCGCCCAAGGGAAATTTTGCGAGCGGCTTTAGGCATTTTGATTTCTAAATTACTTTCAATTTTGCGAATCAAGATTTCCAGAACAATACAGATAGGCCAGTATACTAAGGCTAAGGCCAAATAAGTTTCAAAGAGACGGAAAGTTGAGCCTCCGATAATTTGCGCTTGAGCTGTCATCTCAACCACTCCAGCAACAAAAGCAAGTGATGTGGATTTGAGCAAACCAATCAATGCATTACCTAAAGGTGCTGTAGCGACAGATGCAGCTTCGGGCAAGGTTACACGCCAGAAAACTTGAACATTTGTCATTCCTAAAGAACGAGCGGCTTCGATCTGTCCCTTATCTACTGACTGAATGGCTGAACGAATGGTTTCTGAATTATATGCCCCTTCATTGAGTGCAAAAGCAACGATAACAAAAAGCATCGCTGGCACCGAGTTCACGGTATAATTTGTACCATAGTTCATATTGATTGCTTTAAGAATCAAGGGAATACCTGTATAAGTCAGATAAAGCTGTACCAAGATAGGCGTTCCACGTGTGAACGAGACGAACAAGGCACGCAATTGATCCAAAATAGGAATTTTATTTATTCGTACCAGAGCCAACAAGAGACCAAGTATAAGACCAAAAAACATGGCGATTACCGTCATTTGCAAAGATATTGGGATCATCTTGATGATGGGCACGAAAGCTGCAGTGAAGTCCTTCCAACTAAAAATCTTAGTGAAAAACATTGTCCAAAAATCATTAAAACTATACTGCCCTTCCATTATTAAAAACGGAAGCATAGGCAAGATAATCAACAGGAGCAAAACTCCTAAGCCTAAAATTATTTTTTTATTTTTATTCATTTTATATCTCTTCATCAAAGAAAGCTGTCTGAATCCCTCACTCGTGCCACAAATAGTTTGTGTGTGAGAAACTCAGGGACAGCTTTTACACTACTCCTACTATTATACAAGAAACTAATGTTTTTTTCTTGTATGTGAAATATTTATTTAAACTTGCTTGCTTCAGGTACAAAGTCTCCATCGAAGAATTTTTCTGAAAGTTTTTTCAGTGTGCCATCTTTTTCAAGTTCGGCAAGTACTTTGTTGACTTTTGTTTGGAGCTCTTTACCAGCATCATCCTTGGCAAAGAGGAAGTATTCATAACCATCATGCTCAGGATCACCCGTTGAAGTATCGATGTCTTGAATCTTTAAGCTGTCAAAACCTTGATCTTTAATACTTGACTGCAAAGAAATTTTATCATAAAGCATAAAATCAATTTTTCCAGATTCGATTTGGTTAAAGCGGGTATTGATCGAAGTACTGTCGGCAGAGTAACTAATATTTATCTTTTTATCTGGATGAGCTTTGTTCCAGTCGTTGATAATTTTTGTATAGTTTGATGCTGGGTTACCAATCGTGCTTTTACCTGCAAGATCTTCGAGAGTTTTATAATCGCCTTCTTTTGTCAATACAGCATTGTTTGATTTAGAAATTGGTGATGAAAAGTTATATTTCTCTGCACGTTCTTTCGACCAACCGAAATCATTGGCTCCCATCTGGTAGCGCCCACTGTCAAGTCCTGGAACGATTCCAGAGAAGTCAACCGCTTGATAAGTCACTTTATACTCTGGCAACTTGTCAAAAACAGCCCGTGCCACTTCAATATCATAACCTGTCAAGTTCCCTTGACTGTCCGAATATGTAAATGGTTTTGTTGCACCATCTGTAGCTACAACAATTTCCGTTTGGTTTGTTTTTGCTTTTTCTTTACTTGATGAACCACCATTACTGCAAGCAGCTAAAGCTCCTGCGGCGATAAGCGAAACGAGCGCGAGCGAAAGCTTCAGTGACTTTTTCATAGTAATGTTCTCCTTAATTTTTTGATAACTAAAGTTTACCACGGTCAATATAGGTTTGTCATATCATTTGTTTATCAAGGGGTTAAAATTTTTTTATACCGGAATTTTGTTTATTTAATATCACCTTTTTCTATCAAAAAAAGTCGTTCTTAAGTAAGAACAACTTTTACTTTTACTCCCAGACTGGCTGCCACGTAATCCCAAATTTATCTGTAATCCAAGCACATTTCCGAATATTGCCTACTGCTTCTGGCCCCATCATTACTGTGCCTTCCACCGATAGAGCAGCAAAGATTTGGTCAAATTCAGTTTCAGAATCACATTCAAGATAGAGAGAGCTGGACCAGTTTGGCATTGGGGCAGCGTATTCTTTTTGCATATCTAAGAAAAAGACTTCTGCTCCCTTGACGGACAAGCACCCGTATAAAACAAGCTCTTCTTCTACTGCGGCAAAATCTGGACTGTCTCGGTAAAAATCCATCCGTGTAACTTTTGTATCTGGTAAAACTTCGGCATAAAAAGTCATGGCTTCCTTCGCTTTACCATTCAGAGTAATAAAAGGCGTAACTTTCGATTTAACCATCTTCTCTCCTTTGCTTAAAATAGACCTGTAATCTTACCTGCTTCATCAATATCCATGATCAGGGCTGCTGGTTTTTTTGGCAACCCTGGCATTGTCATGACGTCACCAAGTAGGGCGACGATAAAACCTGCACCAATCTTAGGTACTAACTCACGTACAGTGACTTCAAAACCTTCTGGCGCTGCAAGTAACTTCGGATCATCAGAAAATGAGTATTGTGTTTTGGCCATACAAACAGGTAATTTATCCCAACCATTTGCCTCAATTTCTTTTAATTGACGTGTCGCTTTTGCTGAAAAATTGACTGAGCTTCCACCATAAATTTCTGTCACAACAGTTTCTATCTTTTCCTTTACAGAGGCTTCTAAATCATAAAGGTAGTGGAATTCCTCGGTTTCTTGCGTAAACATTTCTGTTAGTTTTTCCGCTAAGTCAATACCGCCTGCTCCACCTTTTTCAAAGACTTGAGTCAAGCTTACTGCCACACCTTCGGCTTCTGTAAGTTTTGTGAGTTCGGCTATCTCAGCCTCTGTATCGCTTGCAAATTGGTTAATAGCAACGATGATTGGCACTCCATAGCTTGACATGTTTTTGATGTGGCGTTTCAGATTCGCAAAGCCTTGAGTTACAGCGGCTACATTTTCGTGTGTCAGATCTGTTTTAGCCACGCCACCGTGCATTTTCAAGGCACGAAGCGTCGCGACAATAACAATAGCATCGGGCGTTTTCCCAAGCTGACGCGTTTTGATATCGAGGAATTTTTCTCCCCCAAGATCAGCCCCAAAGCCGGCTTCGGTAATTGTGACATCTGCTAACTGTAAAGCGGTTTTTGTCGCCAAAACAGAGTTACAGCCATGCGCAATATTAGCAAAAGGGCCTCCATGTACAAGAACGGGCGTTCCTTCCATAGTTTGTGCTAGGTTTGGCTTAAGAGCATCTTTGAGCAATACTGTAATCGCACCCTCAATTTCCAAATCTCCCACGGTCACAGGTTGGCGATCATAAGTATAGGCTACAACAATGCGTGACAGGCGTTCTTTCAAGTCTGTTAATGAAGTAGCCAAGCAAAGGACAGCCATAATCTCACTGGCTACAGTAATATCGAAACCATCTTCACGTGGAATACCATTCACGACACTTCCCAAACCAGCCACAATATGACGCAGCTCACGGTCGTTCATGTCTAAAACACGTTTCCAAACTACACGACGGCTATCAATATTAAGGGCATTTCCTTGGAAAATATGATTGTCTAAAAGAGCTGCAATGGCATTATTGGCCGTTGTCATGGCATGAATATCACCCGTAAAATGAAGGTTGATATCTTCCATCGGAAGAACTTGGGCATAACCTCCGCCGGTCGCGCCACCTTTAATTCCCATCACAGGGCCTAATGACGGCTCGCGCAAAGCAACCATAACTTTCTGATTTAAACGAGAAAAAGCATCTGCTAAACCAACTGTAACTGTAGATTTTCCTTCCCCAGCTGGTGTTGGATTAATCGATGTAACCAGTACAAGTTTTCCCTCTTTGTTGCTTTCAAATTTGTTTAAGCTATCAAGTGGAACTTTGGCTTTGTATTTTCCATAAAGTTCGATATCATCAATACTTAATCCGATCTTTTCAGCGACTTCTGTTATTGGCAGCATGGTACATTCTTGTGCGATTTCGATATCTGTTTTCATTTTTTAGTAGCTCCCTTATTCTTCATAACTTTCCTTTTATTTTAGCAAAAACATTTGGAAATTTCTTCAATAAAAACAAATTTTAGTGCTTTTACTTGTTAAATGTTCGGCTTTATCTTTGGAGTCATTAGTAAAAAAACTTCTACTTGATGTGAAGTAGAAGCTTTGCTTTAACCTCAAATAATAAGCGTTTCTAAGCCCACTTTCATCATGTCAGTAAAGGTATTTTGACGTTCTTCCGCACTTGTTGACTCTCCTGTCACCAAACTATCGGAGACGGTCATAAGTCCCAAAGTCTGAACATTGTGTTTAGCGCCCAAATAATAAAGTGCCGCTGCCTCCATCTCCACAGCTTTAACACCGAGTTTACCAATAGCAAGTGTATCAATATCACTATAGAAAAGATCTGTAGAAAGTACATTTCCTACATGAGTGGGCAGACCCAAATTTTTAGCAATGTGGAAGGCTTTATCTAATAAGTCAAAATCAGCAATTTGTGGAAAGTCAAACTGCGGCCAGTCATTTCTTATGATGTTTGAGGTTGTAGCTGCGGCCTGTGCTATAACTAAATCTCTGACATGAACTTCTTCATTCAAGGCGCCAGCCGTGCCTACACGTATCAATTTTTTTACACCATATTCCGTGATTAATTCATTTGCATAGATTGAGATAGAAGGCATCCCCATGCCTGTTCCCATCACGGAGATACGGTGTCCTTTATAGACACCTGTATAGCCCAACATACCACGAATGCTGTTGAATTGTTGGGCATCTTTAAGAAAGTTTTCTGCAATAAACTTAGCGCGAAGTGGATCCCCTGGGAGAAGAATTTTATCGGCAATCTGCCCTTCTTTTGCTTCAATATGAACTGACATAATGGCTCCTTATTATTTGGTTTATTTTCATGATCCGCTTTTTCATTTCATTAAAAAAGAAAACGCTCACACGTTTTCTTTTATTTTATCACATTTTTACTAAAACATTCTTAACAAGTGTTTTAAAAGTTTCTTTTACACGTTCTGTTGTTTCTACAACTTCTGCGTGGTTAAGCTCGCTTTGCATACCCGCTGCTAAGTTAGTAATACATGAAATACCAAGAACACGCATACCTGAGTGTACGGCAACAATAACTTCTGGCACTGTGGACATACCTACAGCTGAAGCCCCCATCGTCCGCGCCATATGGATTTCTGCAGGCGTTTCATAGGTAGGACCTGTGAAGCCCATATAAACACCTTCTTGAACTTTTTCAGACATTTCTGCTGCTGTTTCTTTAGCAAGTTCTTGATAAGCTTTATCGTAAGCTTGTGACATATCGGGGAAACGAGGTCCAATTTCATCATTATTGGTTCCGATTAAAGGATTTGTTCCCGTGAAGTTGATGTGGTCTGTGATAATCATCAAGTCACCAGGTGCAAAGTTTTCATTTACTCCACCTGCAGCGTTAGTAACAATAATTGATGGCGTACCAAGAGCTGAGAAAACTCGGACAGGATAAGTCACTACATCCATTGTATTTCCTTCATAGAAGTGGAAACGTCCTTGCATGGCAATAACTTTTTTACCAGACAAATCACCATATACAAGCTGCCCAGCATGCCCCACAACTGTGGAAACAGGGAAGTGAGGGATTGTTTCATATTTAATCGTTACAGGGTTCTTAATTTCTCCTGCCAACTCTCCCAAACCAGAGCCTAATATCAGTGCCACATCAATAGCACCAACACCTTGCGCTTTGAGATAATCCGTCGTTTCCGCTAACATCATTTTCAAATCCATTTTTTTGTTCCTTTAATATTTATTTTTCCAGCGTTTCCCAGCCCTTCAGCTGTATAGGGTAAAAGTTTTAGTCCCTATTCTTTTTAATTTTTTAACGCCCTTATTTCTGTTTAAACGAGACTTTCTAAGAATGACTCCCCAATCTCAGCTTTGTCAACATTGAAGTTCTCTGCAATTGTCGCTGAAATATCAGAAAAGTGGCCTAGAGGTAAAACTTTTGGTTCTTTAAGTGATTTAGAGAAAATCACAAGTGGGATATATTCACGTGTGTGGTCTGTTCCCACATAACTTGGGTCATTACCATGGTCTGCGGTAATCATAAGCAAATCATCGTCTTTCATTGCCGCAAGAATTTCTGGTAAACGTCCGTCAAAATCTTCAATTGCTTGGCCGTAACCTTCAACATCACGACGGTGGCCATATTTGGCATCAAAGTCGACTAAGTTTGTAAAGCTAAAACCTTCTACGAATTCTTCTTTACGCATCGCTTTGAGAAGACGATCTACACCGTCCATGTCGTTTTTGTTATGTCCCATATCATATTTTACACCCACTGTATTGAAAATATCAGAAATCTTTCCGACAGAATAAGTATCAACACCAGCATTATAGAGTTTTTCCATAACTGTTTCGTCAAATGGACTTAGAGCATAATCACGACGGCCATCCGTACGTGTAAAGTCTCCTGGAATACCGATATAAGGACGAGCAATAATACGACCAATCATGATACCTGAACCTTCAAGTGTAATTGAACGTACGTATTCACAAATTTTGTAAAGCTCTTCACGAGAAATAATATCTTCATGTGCTGCGATTTGTAAAACAGGGTCAGCTGAAGTATAAATAATCAGCTCTCCAGTTTCCATTTGGCGTGACCCAAAATCATCGATTACCGCTGTACCCGAGTATGGTTTGTTCGCTTCACGAATGATTTTTCGTCCTGAAAATTCTTCAATTTTTTGTAGTAAATCTTCGGGATATCCTTCAGGGTAGGTTGGGAAAGGCGTTTGAATATTAAGACCCATGATTTCCCAGTGGCCAGTCATTGTGTCTTTACCTTTAGAAACTTCTTGAAGCTTTGTTACGTAGGCTTGAGGCGCGTCAACAGCAGGAATTGTTTTTAGGGGTGTTTCACGCGGAATATTTCCCCAGCCCATAGCTTGAAGGTTCGGAACATTCAAACCACGAATCTCTGAGATATGACCAATCGTATCTGAGTTAACATCATTTACTGCCTCATGTGTTTCCACATCATGGTTAAAAAACTTGTCTGCATCAGGTGCAGCACCAATACCAACTGAATCCATAACAACAAGATGGATGCGATTAAATTTCTTAGACATATATTTTCTCCTTACTTAATGTACTCTATATAATCTTATTATAAACTATTTAGCCGTGAATAGGTTTCCAGAGGGAAAATTTTAGTGCGAAAAATTTTTCTCGTTCGGAAGTTGACGCTTAATCAGCAAGGAAAAAACTGCTAAGGCTGCTAAAGCGACAAAAGAAATCATGAGTAACACTTCGCTATAATGACCTTTTACAGTAGATCCAAAAATATGGAGATTTAAACCATCAATAAAACGTGCAGAGTAGGTAAAACCTATCGACATGGCAATATTGATACAAAGATTATAAAAACCAATAGCCGTTCCCTTGTTTTCCTCAGGCATTTTTTCCAGGCTCGTATGCATAAGTGGTGCATACATCATCGCAAAGGCACATGAACTCAAAATCAACAAGCCAGTGAAAACAAGGACTGATGCTCCCATAAATAAAGCAGCCAGAAGGATAGTAGCAACTATCGTTACCATTGCTACAATAACTGCCCAAAAAGAATTAAGCTTAGAGGCGATGGCTCCAGATAAACTACCGACTAATGCTGCAGCAAGACAGGCGGGAATAAACATCAAGGAAACTGTGTCCAACTGCATATGATAAACGTCGGTTAAGAGAAATGAAAATGTGTTCAAGGTAAAGGCAGCTTGGGTTGAGTAAATCAATAAGGCTGCGATCAAAGTAAAAACAAATAGCTTATTTTTGAAAAAATCAATAGTGATAAAGGCGTTTTTCTTTTTTGAAATATACATTAAGAAAACAAAAGTCGCTAAGATAAAACCAATCAACACTGCCCAAGAGAAATTCGTTAAATAAACCATAGCAGTAACAGCAACCGCCGCCACAAGCATAATCCCAACCACATCAATATATTGCTTTTTACCCGTTTCTTTAGGCAAATATTTCAAAAGAAAGGGAATAACTAAAAGAGAAAGTAGTGGCACAAGGAAGAGGGTTTGCCAAGCCAGATGTGTGGTGATAAAACCACCTGTCAATGTTCCAATAACTGTGGCAATCTGGAAGCTTGATGTGGAAAAACCATAATATTTTTTCTGCTTATCGGGTGCAACATAGCGTGCAACAAATATAAGATAGAGAGTTTCCGTCGCTCCCAAGCCTGCAGCTTGAATAATACGCGCAAATACTACCAACCAATAATTATTATGTACCAAATAACCTAAAAAAGAACCTGCTGAGATTAAGATAATACCAAAAATAAGAAGTGTACGAATACTAATACTGTCAGATAAGGAAGCATAAACAACTGCACCCATACCGATTACTAAACCAGCCAAGGTAACTTGCCAAGCTACTGTACTGGCAGAAACCTGAAAATACTCAACCAGTTTTGGTGAAATGATTTTAAAAGAGTTATCAATGACGAGAGAAAAAATCATTAATAAAAGAATAACAGGAACAGCTTTACCTACTTGTACTTCTTTAGCCGCAGTTTGCTGTTTCGTAGAAAGTTGTGCTTCCACAGGGAAACCTCCGATATAATATATTTTGCGTTTATGAAAACGTTATCTTTAAAGAATAATGTTATTATAGCGTATTTGTTTATGAAAATGTATTCGCTTTCTTATGAACTCGTAGAAAAACTTTACAGAAAAAAGACAAGTCCTATTAGACTTGTCTTTTTCATTTTATCGAATTGTGCCTTTGGTTCTGTAGATTGTAAACATGTCTACCATGATTCGGCAAATAACTTCCAAGGGAAGGATACTGCCTGCATCACCGTATAATTCTTCTTTTTCAAGCTTACTCTGATAAGCTAAAAGATAATAGTCACTCAGCTGGGCTAACTGACTGCGGTAATTGCTGGTAAGTACTACAATCTTAGCTCCATTTTTTTTCGCTTTTTTTGCTGCTGAAATAATGATTTTCTCCTCACCTGTCGAAGAAACGATAAGCATCATGTCTTCTTCTGTGAGCTTTTCCGCATACATTTCCATATCATCATAGTAACGACTGATGGCATTTTTGCCTAAAGTTTGGAAACGATGAATCATATCATCAGCTACAGCTTCACTGGCCCCTCTTGCTACAGTCATAATCATATTGGTTTCAACCAAGGCTTTAGAAATAGCTTCTAGGTCAGCTGGATTAAGCAGACCGATAGTTCGTGAGACTTCAATCAGATTCTTAAAAACATACTGATTGGCTTCCTCAGACAAGCCCATGATTTTGTTTTCTTCTGTATTTGTCCCATTATTACTGCGTTTCAAAGAAGTTTTAAAATCAGCAAAGCCGTCAAATCCTCTTTTTTTAAGCGTTCTTACAATCGTTGCTGTACTGACATGTGCTTCTGCTGCAATTTGAGTAATTGACATCAGTTGGACTTTGGATTTGTTTTCTTCCAAAAATTCCCATGTGTACATTTCCGCATCTGATAATTTTTCCATAATTACCTTATTATATCATATCCATAGAACAAGCATATATAAAAAACGCTCATTTTGAGCGCTTTTACTGCTTTAATTATTCTGCCAAAGATTTTAATTTTGCATTTTTAAAGACATCTATAGAATAAATTTTATTGAGAACTTTGCATAAACCAAAGGCAAGGTTGAAATCAACAAAGCTATGAACAATCCCACCAAAGAATACGAGCATCAGTAGGTTATTTAGAGCTTGTGGTTCAAGATCCGCAAAGCCGATACGGTAGAAGGCTAGCACAACGAGTGCTTCTAATCCGGCATGGAAAACTCCTAAGATTAGGTTAAATACTTGCAGTCTAACTTTTTGATCAACGAGAGCCGGATTCTTTTTCAAGAACCAAGCACCAATAGTCATGACCACGATGTGGGTCGCTGCACGCATCCAAATAAGTGGAACAGGGACACTCATAAAGAAACCAAGTGTAGTTCCAACAGCTACAAGAGCTGCTAAATAAGGGCTAAAAAACATTGCTGCCATAACTGGCACATGTGAAGCAAGAGTAAATGAGGCTGGGCCAATAACAATTTTTGCTGGCATAATCAAGGGAATCAAAATTCCTAAAGCCGTGAGTAAGGCACCAATCACCAAGTTCCTGATTCTTTGTCTACTATCAGAGTTCACTTTTATAAAACCAACCTTTCTATGTTCACTATTTTACAATATTTCTCAGCGTATGACATTACATTTTCATTACATTTTTGCTTATGTTTTGTATAAAAATAGAATTCTACAACTTTTCCTCATTTAAATACAAAAAAAGACTGAATAAATTCAGACTCTTTTGTTTTTTTATTCTTTAATGTTAAGAGCTTCTTTTATTTGACTGACTTGCAGTTTCGTAAACTCTTCAGGGTTATTCTTTTGCATTTCCAGCATCGCTTTTGCTTGTTCTGGATTAGCTTTTAATGCTGCTTCTTGCTTTGCTTGCATAGCGGGCACTTCTTTTTGAAGTTGTTTCGCTTGCTCTTGTGTCAAAACCAACCAAGTATCTTTGGGAACATAAGCGCGTGCATGCTCAGAAACAAGTTTACCTTCTTCATCACCAATCCCAAAAAGGAATTTCATGAAGTTGTCTTTGAACTTCCATCTTACAGTAGTCGTTACAAGTTTAGCATTTGATTCATCTGTGAGCTTATAGTCTGCTGTCTTTTTCAGCGTTTCTACTATATGCTTTTGATCCGGTTGAAAGTGAGCAGTGGGTGCTTTATCTTCTTTGTTTGTACGATAAACCAGTACATAATTATTTGTATTCTTGCCGACTTCCGCTTTTAAAAGTACTCCAAAAGCCGCACTTGTATCACCAGCTGTGTAGATTTGTTTTGTTTCTGTTGTTGTTACTTTTTCCATACCCCAGTTCTCTTTGATATGCATCGTCAAAGATAGAACGGAAGCTGTAAGTAGAATCAAAGACAGACCACCCACAACACCTCGCAAAATTCCTTTGTTAATATACATAAAGCCAAAGAAAGTTAAAAGGGTAAATATCGCAATAAGTATGATAATCATTATTTATTACCTCCTACTTCTTTTTGTCCTTTTTTAACATGTCCTTGAAGGAAAAATGAAAGGGCAAGTCCGATAATAGCAAAGGCCAAACCGATTGCAAAGGAAGCGTGGTAACCTTTTAGCATTGCATCAAGCATATCTCCAGCATAGGCCAAAGGATTAGTATCTTTCAAACCTGCAGCAGGTTGTGAATTTGTAATAATATTTTGTGTAACAGAACTCAAGAGTGCCACTACAACCGCTGAGGCTACTTGGCGTGCTGTACTGTTAGCAGCTGTTCCGTGCGCAGATTGTTCACGAGGCAGTGCATTCATGGCCGACGCAGTCAAAGGCATCATAACCATGGCAATCCCAAACATACGTAATCCATAAAGGACTGTGATGAAGTGCTCAGGTGTCGTTGTTGTTAAGAACATAAACGGAATAGTACCAATCGCTAAGATTGTAAAACCGACACGTGCCAAACGTTTAGCACCTACTTTATCATAAGCAGCACCTGCAAGTGGACTCACAATCCCCATCATCAAGGCACCAGGTAAAAGTGTCAAACCAGAGCTAAGCGGAGAGAGTCCGTGTACTTGTTGCATATACAAAGGAAGCATCATCTCAACACCCATCATGGCCATCATAGAAAGAGCCATAACTACTGTTGTCAAAGCAAACTGTTTGTTCTTGAAGACGGAAACATTCAAGAATGGTATGTCCATATGCAGTTGACGACGAACAAAGATTGCAATTATTGCAACCCCCGCGACAATCGGTAAAATAACGGTTTGTAGATCACCCCAACCATCGCTGGCAACATTCGTGAATCCCCAAAGGAAGAGACCAAAACCTACAATAGATTCCACCAATGAAAGAAAATCCAGTTTCATGTGGCGGTTTGGAACAATATCACGCATAAAGATAAGCATGAGTACCCAACAGATTGCAATCACAACCATAGGAATTAAGAAAATTGTACGCCATGATTGTTCTAGAGTAAGTCCTAAAATAACATGATCTTTATCTAAAATCCATCCCGCATAGGTTGGACCTATAGCTGGTGCTAAACCAATGACAAGCCCCATGGCTCCCATGACTGCTCCCATTTGTTTTGGTGAAAACATGTTTACCATCACAACTTGCATCAAGGGCATTGAAATCCCAACAGCAATAGCCTGCATAATACGTGCGCCTAAGAAAACAGTCCAGCTTGATGTTGGAGCAGAATAAGCCACAAGCATCCCTGCAAGCAAGATTGCATAGGAAATCAAATACAACCATCGTGTGGGGAATTTTGTTGTCAAATAAGCAGATACGGGAATCATGATACCATTGGCTAACAAGAACCAAGTGGTCGCTTGTTGCCCCGTAGCTAAAGAGATATTAAAATCATTCATCAATGTGGGCATTGCTGTACCCAGTGAGGTTTGCATGAGCATCCCTCCAAAAGTAGCAATCAAAATAAGTGCAAGAACAACTCCTCGATTAAATGGTTTACCATGAATATCGAGTGGCCGAGCTTTTGTTAATTCTTCAGTCATACTTTTTTATTTTCCTCCTCAAATATTTCTATTGCTAAATCAAAAAATAGTTGAACGTTTTCGACAAAACTTTTGGTGCGTTCTTCGCCCATCCGTTCCAAGATTTTCACAATGCGGCTGATGGCTTCTTTTCTTGCCTGTTCCGCTTCATCGCGTCCTTTAGACGTAATTGCCACCAAAATTTTACGACGATCCGTACGAGAAATCTCACGAGTAACAAGCCCTTTTTCCTCAAGATTATTGAGGATGGTTGCCACACGTGCAGTACTCATATTGGTTTGCTTCGCAATATCGCTAGGTAAAATTGGTGAGCCAGTATTTTTATATAAACCCACTAAAACTAGTTTTTCCCCATGAGCATATTTACTAAAACGGCTCATCACTTCAGTTTTACTACGACTTTTCACACAAGATAAAAAAGCCTCCGCTGCTTGATTGTAATCCATCTTTCTCATTCCTAACACTATTAATTATCTAACACTGTTAGTATTATATTCTCTTTATTATAAATTGTCAATAATTTACTATGGAAGAGGGAAGCTTGTTCTCACACTTTGTCTCTGTTTTTATCCTTTTCTTCTTTCTTGAAAAATTTTCATATAAAAAGAGACCTACACGATGTGGTCATCTTTAAGAGTTCATTTGATCCTTCCTTAGGAGTAAGGAAAAGCTTTTTATATTTTTCTCATCTCTGTATTTGGCTTATCCGAGAAGTCCAATCACTAGACCAATCGCTAAAAGGCCTAATCCACCATTTACAAGATGTAACCCAACGAGTTTCCGTGATTGTCCTGAATATACTGCCATTACAAAAGTAGCTACTCCGTATACTCCTATCCAAAGTAAGAATGCAACTTGAAGTGCAGTCATCATCCAACTGTCGTTATCAAGTTGAGCAAACCAATAAACTACCTGGTAAGCCGCTGAAGAGAGCAATATGCCACCCAAAATTGTGCCACCAAAAGTAAATATCATCTCGCCTGTGGTCATTTTTGTCCCAGACATTTTTTCATCCATACCTGATTCTTTTGCCCAAAACCTTCCCCAAGCATGAATAGGATTATAGAGTAAACTTTCAACTAAGACCCAGGCTACCGTTCCAAGTAAGGTAGCTAATAAATTAAACATTTGTTCTCCTTATATTTTAATAAACCAGAATACTTTCAAAAACAAATATTCTCGATCGATTAACCTAATAGTTAGGTATGAATATTATAACAAAAAATCCCTCACTTAAAGTAAGGAATACAATGATAGTAACCAGCGAGCTTATTTTTACTCCAACTGCTCCAAGGGTTGTCTTGGGATTTCGTCTCTGCTGCGTTCTACCCAGCTGGTAACTTTTTTCTTTTTATTAGAAAATGCTTCTAAATAGGTGTTCGGGATTAATTTGTAAAAAGTTTTCAACTCTAACTCTTGACTCTCCCCCTTTTCGTTATAACCTTTCAACAAGTAAGTATATTGAGTCGTTTTTCTCCCTTTATGCTTGACTTCTTTCTCGGTAGGTTCGCAATCTTCACTGATGAAGACATAATAATTAGCTCCTTGATAGTTTGAAATATACCAAGAATAACCACTCCCACCAATAAACAAAATCACCGCAGCAAACACCAGAAGCACTTTTTTCATATTTTCAACCCTTCACACTTATTTTAAAATAGTAAGTAATATTATAACATGAATATACTCCTTTATTTACTAAAGTGAAATATTTTTTATAAAAAAATCCATAAAAGAAGATTTGTATGGAAGAAAGTGAGGAAATTTATCTTCTTCAGGACGCATATAGCGATAAAAAAGTAAAAATATAACAAATGTATTCTAAAGGGGACCCCATTCGACTCGTTTGGAAATGAGAGAAATAGCTACGTGCGAATCCATGTACGATTAAATGGCTTAGGTGAGAGTTTTCTCGATATTGGCAAAATGGTACGTATACGATTTTTAAAAATAAAAAAACCGATTAATTGATCGTGTGGTTTTTTTATTTTTCTTCAATTTTACCAAGAGCTTTTTCAGGAATATCTTTTTTATAAACTTCTTCCCAATTCATCACACCTTTTTTCTTATTATTCAATACTTTCAAATAAGCATCATGTCTCAAGTTACGTGAATCACTCAATTTAATTTTTTGAGATTGTCCTCCTTTATCATATCCATTTAATGAATAGTTATATCTTTTGATATTTCTTCCATCATCTGATTTTACTTTTTCTAACTTTCCATCTTCTTGAATTTTCACATAAACTATTTTGCCACCGTATTCAGAACTATACCATGTATAAGCCCCACCAACTATTACAAGTAGAGCAGCTAACCCCAACAATATTTTTTCATTTTCCGATTTCCTATTTTTAATTTATAAAGATAATTATACTCTCTTTTTGAGCACTTTAACTTACACTTTTGTAATAATAAAACTCCCCTAACCATTATAGCTAGGGATAATATTATTTTTCTCCATGTAAAAGAATATTAGTATTTAAAAAACTAAAACAATTAAATTTTATTGAATAATCCAATTTTTATTCTTGTTTTTAAGCTTATTTTGATATATAATATTGATTAATTCAATATTTAGGGGTTTAACATGCTTATCGATTATACTTATGAACCTCGGAGGGCTATTTTCTTTGAAGACGTAAAATCAAATTACGCTTCTATTGAATGTGTTCAACGAGGGTTACATCCATTAACCACTTCTTTATGTGTGATGAGCCGCTCTGATCATTCTTATGGTCTTATATTAGCATCGAGTCCCAAGTTTAAAGAGGTCTTTGGTAAGTCAAACGTGAGCCGAGCGGCCGATTTACCATTTTTAATTGAATCTCGAAAGTTTAACTATAGACGATGGTACGCGAAGCACACAGATATCCATGGACAGCATACTGAACCTTCAGTTGAGTATATAGCATTTATAGAGAGCTGGGCAAAACGAACACATATTGTTCCCCCGCAAATGGCTCTCTATATAGAAAAAAATCTCTATATGCAGACAATATTGTCAGGCTATACTTCATATGAAGAAATACATTCTTATTCTATAGATGAATCCTTCTTAGATGTTACAGAATCTCTTAACTTCTTCTATCCAAATATAAAAGATAAATATATACAAATGGACTGCCTTGCCCAAAAACTGCAACGCGAGGTTTTAGAACGTATGGGCTTATATGTCACTATAGGTATGGGGGATAATCCACTTCTTGCTAAACTTGCGATGGATAACTACGCAAAGCACAGTAAAAACATGAGAGCACTTATTCGTTATGAAGATGTTCCAGAAAAAGTTTGGACTTTACCTAAAATGACTGACTTTTGGGGGATTGGAAGACGTACAGAAAAGAATTTAAATAAGCTGGGAATCTATTCCATTAAAGAACTAGCTAATGCGGACCCAGACCTCATCAAAAGAGAGTTGGGTATTGTTGGATTGCAACAATTCTTTCATGCAAATGGCGTTGATGAAACCAACGTGCGAGAGAAGCATACTAAGAAATCCGAAAGCTATAGTAATAGCCAAATACTCCCCAGAGACTACGAAATGCAAGAAGAAATAGAACTTGTTATTAAAGAAATGGCTGAACATCTTGCCATTAGACTTAGAAAAGGAAGAAAGCTTGCAGGAGGTTTGGCATTATTTGTGAGTCCTTCCTATAAAACTCATATTTCAGCCATTAAAACTTCATGTAAAATTGATCCCACACAGAATACTTCAGAAATTCAAGGTGAGTTTTTACGCTTATTTAGAGAAAGATACCAAGGCGGGGCAATTAGAGAAATTGGGGTGAGTGGCTTTAACTTATCCAATGAATCAATAAAGCAACTCAACCTTTTTGAAACCATGCTTTCTGATGCGCCTAAAATATTACAAATCAAAAAACAGGAAGCCTTGCAAGATGCGGTCGATGCTATTCGTGAAAAATTTGATTTTACATCTATACAAAAAGCAAGCGCCCTCTCCTCGGGTTCAAGAGTATTAGAAAGAAACAAAATGATTGGGGGCCATGCGGCCGCAGGAGGTATAAAAAATGACAGTTGATCGTTCTTATAGTCCATATGAATCTATTCGTACATATTATGATAGAGGTATGATGAAGTGGGGAGCATTTGCGACAGGAGAGTTAACAGAGGCACAAAAACACTTTGCAGAAGAACAAATGATTGAAGATTCAATAGATAGAAGGTACCGTGAGTCTTATGATGAGGAATGGGAAGAGTAAAAAGGACTTGATATTCTTTTTTGCATAGTATATTTTTCTAACCAGGCTGATATTATAACTCCTTCATCAACGGTAACTTTTTTCAAAGTTGTAACTTTTCCGTCATTCATTTGAAATATTCTTTTCCCCACCGGCTGCCGGTGGCTTTTCTTTTTTTACATACGACACCGTCAAAACCACTATTATAGGCAGAGAGTGCTTGCATATCTACAAGGTTCTCAATATTTTATTCGTAGGAGATGAAATTTCCATACGCTATACTTGCAACCCTACCTTTATGACCTGTGGGATAATCAAATCTTTATCTGAGTAATTGCTCCATATTCCCACTCATGCAAAAGTTAATGTTTTGATTGAAATATCTGATTCTCCATGCTACATATTAACAACTGTTCGCCTTTTTTCAAGTGAAATTTTTATCATTTTTTGCTTCTCACAAGTAATTGTGAAATTTTTCATACGTTATCATTGACGCACTATATAAAATTACGTACAATGAAAGCATAGTTAAAGAGCCCAGAAAACACTTTCTAAAAGCTGCTTAGCGGTGGTGCTCATTTAGTATTTATTTAGGTTTTCTTTAAATATTTGTTGAATTTTTCACCGTGTGATGTTATTGAGCACATAAATTCCTATCCATTTCTTGATACAGATACTTCACCATACGATAATTACGACAAGGCAGTAGAATTTTCCATGATAATTTTAAAATTAAATGAGGAATGCAAACACTCCGTAAAAAGAGCATTAAGGCTCGTGCCACTGGAAATACAAAAAGACAACTTTTTCTTTTTGGAGGTTATTTAAATGATTAGAAAATTACACAAACTCTACAATAATGATTTTTACACTTTATTTATCGTCTTAATTGCTGTTGTTTCACTTTTTGCTCCCATTTCAAATAGGTTAGATCTTTTAATAAATGGTTTGTTCGTTGTGGATTTAATCATTTCTACCTTAATCTTCACAAAGTCATCATCACAAAAAAATATTCCAAACTATTTAAAGCACCATGCAGCTGATATTTTATCATGTATTCCAATCCAATTTTTAAGTATTTTTAAAACTTTTAGATTATTGCGTTTGGTAAGAGTTTCACGTTTGTTCAAATTAACACGTACAATGAAAGTCTCTAATGATATATCATTTTCAAATTTATTTAAAATAGAAACTTTTAAAGAATTATTAGTTTATTTTTCTATTTATCTTCTAGCAAATGTGTATATTTTTAGAGAAATTGAGCATGTTTCTGATTTGGATGCTATCTACTGGGTTATTGTTACTATTACCACAGTAGGGTACGGTGACATATCACCGAGCCATCCTTTAACTAAGATAATGGCTATCTTTCTTATAATGTTAGGAGTAGCTACCACAAGTTACATCAATGGCGCTATCATATCGACAATAATAAAACAGCACCTAAAATAAAAAGTACACTCATGTGTGGCAAGCCAAAACGGATTTAAATTAAATGTGGGTAGAAGAACTAGATACTGGTAAATATAAAATTATTGAGCAATACACAGAACCATATACTGTGAAATCTAAAAACACCTAAGAAGTAAACAAAACCCTTGCAAACACAAGGGTTTTTTATTTATTAATCGTCAATAGTTTAATGTTCCTTTTATATAGTAGATTATCATGGAAAAAACTATCTTACTTTTTATAAGTCAGTGCTTTAGCTTCTTTATCAAATATAAAAATGGATAAAAAAATACAGTTTTCTATAAATTTGTCCCTTCTTTGCTCCCTAAAATAAAAATCCCCATCGAAGAGGGGATTTTCCTATAAAAATAGATTTTATTGTAGCATAGTACTATTCTATCTAGTTGATATAACACAACAGTTAAAACAAAACCACTACTACATCAGCCCCAAAAATTTTTGGAAGTTTACCCCTCTGCTATAACTATTTTTAAAGCCTTTTCAATAATCTCCGTTTCCTTAGGGTTTTCAATTTGTAAACGAGTTGCTTCTCCTACTGCTGCACTATCAGCCGTTTGTACAGACTGTTTTATCTTAGGATCATTAATAGAATTTATATAAGCCTTCTGTTTTTCTTTAGCATTCCGAATTAATGTTTTATAATGCTTTAGTTTATTTACTTTTTCTTTGCTTGGTGTATCTTCTGTGGTTGACTTCTGCTCACTGTTACTAGAGTTTTGTTTATTTGATTCATCTTCTTTTAAACTATTATCATTTATAATAGTACTACTAGAGGATGAGGATTTTGCTTCAGGAGTGCTACTTTCTTTACTAAGCTCCGATGAAGTAACTTTATTAGAATTTACTTCTTTACTTGCTTCCGAAGTTTTTGATCCAGACTTTAACTCATTTTCTTGTTTGTTTGACGAACAAGCTACAAGTGAAAATAAAGCTAAAGCCATTATTGATAATAGTGTTATTTTTTTCATAAATTACTCCCCTCTTATTTTATTACAAAATCAAATAAATTGAAACTGGTAATTGTTCCTCACATTCAAATTTTTTAATAACAAAAAAATACCACACTGGCAAGGTGTGGCTAGATAGATAAATGTGATCTGAAATATTTTTGCCACATTAAATATAGCATAGGTCGCTAGACCTCTTGTTAACTTTTGTTAACTAGAAAATTCCTATAAAAGTAAAGACTTTTCTACTTGACATTTTTTAAAGAAAAAGGCAAAACAGTTGCCTAAGGGCTATGATGTTAAATGATTACCTTTTTACGAAAAAAAAGATAACAATAGTGAAGCCATGACCACCGATAACTCTTTGATTTTAGTTTAGAAAATTGCTGTGTAAGAAACGCTGGACGAATAATTAGATAAACAGAGCCTTTTATGCAATATTTACGGACGTTTAGGTTTAATTGATAGAATAAAAAACACCCCTCACCATATTGATTAGAAGTGTTTTACTTTTATTTCTTCAAATAATCCATACTGATGTAGCGTTTGTCACTACTGTAAGATTTATATGTTCCCCAGCTTCTTCCTTCATTTGCAAATACCTCTTAAATAATTACGCTTTGCCCCAGGCTGTAAGAAGCAACCACTTTACCCGTCTTGGTTGATGGATAATCACGTACATTAAGTGCCGATGCAGTAACTTTATAAGTGCCTGCATCTTCTCCACTGGGAGACGATGTGCTGGCATCAGGAATACGTAAGATTGCATAAGGTGTCAGATAAGCACGAGTGCGGCATTCTACACCTTTGGCACTGGCTGTTTGAACTGAGCTGTCATAGTTTTGCTCATAGGTACAAAAAAAGCCGTCTTTTATGACAACTTTTTAGCATTAAGTACTCCCTGTAAGTACCTGATATAACTAATCAAGGAATCGAACCTTGACTACGAGACCAGCTTTAGTTACTTATTATTTATTTAATGATTTTATCTTGAGGAAACTCCGCATACAGCTCGGTGCTGTACATCTGATCTACTGGAAGATTAAACTTACAAAAATCATTTTGGTAGTTTTTAAGAAAACGTTGGCTTCTAATCCATTTACATTGTACGCCATTTGATACGTACCAGTTTTTTGTGTCAATTGTCATAATTAAATACATTTCAATTTCTCCTTTATTTGGTGTTGGTTTAGTTGAGGATAATTCCCCCCCCATTTGTTTAATTACGTCGATACATCCTTGTATCGGATTTCCATAATCCTGGACTCCATTTACACTTCCAGATAAGCCAGCAGGATACCAAATTGCCCACGCTGCTGCTGCCGTGGATTGAGCATATCCTACTCCAATAGTACCCAAAGGCCAACTGTTAAAATCAGATTGTCCCTTGTTTCTCACACTTTGCGGAACCATTCCTACTGTTCCTCCGCCAGGATCATCCCAAGCAATACCATGTGATTTATTATTACAGCTATTTATAATATCTTTTGCTGTTAATGAAGCATCTGTGAGATAGTCTCCTCTTACAACTGTGTGGTTTAACCATCCCCAGCTAGAATTATACCCTTCCTGAATTTCATAAGCCGCAAACCAGGCATAACTCATCCCCGCGGAAGAAACAGTATTTAAAACTGCTTTAATTTTTCCTTTATCATTGCCGCACCAAACTCCGAAGCGATTAGTACGCGGATCATTATAGATAAAATTTACAACTTGATCTATACTTAATCCAAAATTAGCATTGACTTTGGAAGTTAGAAAGGCATTTAGGTCATCAGTTCCTCCTGATGAATTGCCTTTTTTACGAACAATACCATCAAATCCACTATAGACAGACCATGAATTTTGACCTGGCATTTTTTGAACTACTTTTATGTCTGCATAGTTTTGTTCAAATGTTGTAATATTATTGTTGTAAGTATTAGCTACAATACCCGTATGACCTGTTGATTTCCCTGTTGTGGCGGGAGAAAGGAAGAATATATCTCCTTCCATCACTTGAGAAAACGAAGGGTTGTCAATTTTTTCAAAACCTATCGCACCCCAATTTGTCGTCGTGTATACGTTCCATGCAGTATCAGCAACTGTCCCAGGTGGCAACTCCCCTCCTCCTGACTCCCCTGCCCATTGGTATTTACCGCCAGTCATACGAAGCATGTAGTCACTAGTCAATGCACCACATTCTCCACTACCAACCGTGTGTCCTACTAAGGGATCATAAATTTTTTCAACTTCTGTTGTCATATCTCCTTCTTTCTCATAGGTTATTTATGTTTCCTTATACTCGCAAGTGTTCTCGTCAGCACACTTACATTTCCTAAATAAATATACAGCTGTGATTCCATTAGGAATGACTTCAAGTTGGAATCGAACCAACGACTTTTTATCATCTTACCAATTTTGAAGTCATTAGATAATAGATAGATATTCGTTTATTATCATAATTTCATTATACCCTCCAATTTTTAATTGGTTTAGGCATAAAAAAAGCTTAATCAATTTGATTAAACTTCTTAATATTTATGAAACAATTTCAGTACTTTTTATTCGGCGGAACATGTTATTTGTGTTTTACCGAGTTGTCCATATTACCATTATCGCATCAAAATCTAAGCTAAAAATTAAAAAAATTGTAAGTCGTACAAACATTTTAACTGAAATTTATTTTGGGAAAAAACCGTTTCCATGATAAACTATGAGGGTAAATGAGTACTTTATGTAAAGACATTATTTTTCTCATTTATAAACAAGGAGAAATTTATGAAAACAACTGTAAGAAAGCGTATGGAAATATCTGATTTTCTAATTTTAGGATTAATTACAACTTCACTTATTATACAACTTAATACTGTATCTGCTGATGCAGTTACTTTAGATGACAAAGATACAAAAATTGATTTTGGCGGTGGTGGTCAAGTAAGAGTTCCACTCAGTATTTATGTCAAAGATATAGAGATTAATATTGGTGAAGCCTTTACCCCCTATGACATGATTATTGATGTAGTTGTTTCAATGTAGATCCTAGTAATCCAAATTTTGATCCTAATAATCCTGGATTTATACCTAACCCTACTGCAATAGAAGGGGTAGATTATACTCTTATTACTGATGGTTCCTTTGATATAATCCAAGAAGGTAGTTATGAGATTACATTTTTATTAACTACACTTTTTCCTGATGGCACAGTGAGTAATACCCCATATATTGCAAAGGCCACTCTTCACGTTCTACTTGCATTAATAACTCCTGAAGATCCAATCGATGCCCCAGGTAATGAAGATACGCCAGAAACTCCGGATGAAGAACCAGCTCCTCTTCCTAACCCAGATAATGGGAACGAAGACAAAGTGGAAACACCAGTTCAAGAACCAGATAATACTCCAGCTCCTGAAGTTGAGGTGAAGCCATAACAAAAACCAAATCCGGTCCTCCCCCCTTCAGTTCCTAATGAAAAAATGAGGATGCTAATACTCCGATAGAATTAAACAACAATTCAAAAAAATCTCCTCTTTCAGATGAAACAAAAAATATACCTACTAATAACTTACTAACTACACCTATAGGAAGATGAAACTAGTACAACCGAAAAGCTTCCAGAAACTGGGGAAGCAGATGCTCCACTTTTAAGTATTTCAGGCCTTATTATATTGTTTATTGGTTTATGGAAGATTAAGAGATAATATATAAAACCCTCTATTATTAAAATACGAGGGTTTCATAGTTTACCAAATAATATAGGGAAAAATCCTTTCTTTCAATTCATCTATCCTTCTAAAGTATAGTAGAGCGGTCTGCGCAAAGCTCTGTTGCTACTCCCAACCAAGTTCATCTTCTGAAAGCTACCGTTAGGGATTCAATCTTTTAATCGTATACTCAAAAAGGCAGAAAAAAAAATAATATAAATAAGTCACTCTCTAGCCCTATATTTCGTCACTCTCACGTTACACTTCTTGGAGAGTTAAATCTCCCCCTCTGAAATCTATAATGGAACGTGTAGGACATTCTAATACTAATACAATATTCAAGATTTACAATCATGTCACGAAAAAAACTCATGCAGAAGTTATTGAAGTTCTTAATAATATTTGATTCCTTGCCCCCTTTTCTCTAACATAAGAAAAAAGACACAACAAAACCCTTGCAAACACAAGGGTTTTATTTTATTAAACGTCAATAGTTGAATACTGTGCATTCGCTTCAATAAACTCACGGCGTGGTTCTACACGATCACCCATCAGCATATCAAAAATTTTATCTGCTTCTGCTGCATCTTCTACAGAAACACGCGCCATCAAGCGGGCCTCAGGATCCATAGTGGTCTCCCAAAGTTGATGATCATCCATTTCTCCTAAACCTTTGTAACGCTGTACAGTTGGTTTGGCACGGCCTTGTGACCATTTTTCAAGAGCAAGTTTAAGTTCACGCTCTTGGTTTTCGCCTGGTTGGATGTACTCTTTTGTTTCTGATCCAACTTTAATCCCATAAATTGGTGGTTGTGCAATGTACACATAGCCTGCTTCAACAACGGGACGCATATAGCGGTAGAAGAGTGTCAGCAAGAGGGTACGAATGTGCGCACCGTCGACATCGGCATCGGTCATGATAACAAGCTTGTGGTAGCGCGCTTTCGATAAATCATAATCCGCACCGAAACCTGTACCCATCGCTGTAAACAATGAACGAATTTCTTCATTTGCTAAGATTTTATCCATTGTGGCTTTCTCGACATTCAAGATTTTACCACGAATTGGTAAGATGGCTTGGAATTCACGGTTACGCCCTGATTTAGCAGAACCACCAGCTGAATCCCCTTCGACGATGAAGAGTTCAGTTTGCTTCGGATCATTAGATGAACAGTCCGCCAGTTTGCCCGGTAAGTTAGAAATCTCTAAGCCTGATTTTTTACGTGTGACCTCACGCGCACGCTTCGCAGCGATACGCGCTTTGCTAGCTAGAATACCTTTTTCTACGATTTTCTTAGCTACCTGAGGATTTTCGAGCATAAAGGTTTGCAAAGCCTCAGAGAAAAGTTTGTTGACGATACCTGTCACTTCACTATTTCCCAGTTTTGTTTTTGTTTGACCTTCAAATTGTGGGTTCGGGTGTTTAACTGAAATTACTGCAGTCAATCCCTCACGCACATCATCCCCTGTGAGATTTTCTTCATTATCTTTAAGAAGTTTCTGTGCTTTCGCATAGTTATTAATAGCACGGGTTAGGGCTGTACGGAAGCCTTGTTCGTGCGTTCCACCTTCATGTGTATTAATATTATTTGCAAAAGACATGATAGTGGAGTGGTAAGTACCTGTATATTGCATAGCAACTTCTACAGTAATACCATCTAACTCCCCTTCAGTATAGATAGGTGTGTCAAAAATGACCTCTTTGTTTTCATTGATAAATGAAACATAAGATTGAATCCCACCTTCATAGTGGAACATGGCATGATTTTCTTCTTGCCCTTCACGTTTGTCAGTGATAGAGATACGTAGTCCACGATTCAAAAAGGCCAACTCACGCACACGTGTGACTAATTTTTCATAGTCAAAAACTTGTGTTTCAGTGAAAATCGTTGGATCTGGCGTAAAGTGCACCATTGTTCCACGGATATCTGATTCACCAATGATTGCTAAATCTTCTCCGACAACACCACGATGATATTCTTGATAATATTTTTGACCATCTTTATGGACTGTTACATCCAACTGTGTTGACAAGGCGTTAACAACTGAAGATCCGACACCATGCAGTCCCCCAGAAACTTTGTATCCGCCTCCGCCGAATTTTCCTCCAGCATGAAGTATAGTAAAGACAGTTTCCACGGCTGGACGTCCTGTTTTTTCTTGAATATCAACAGGAATACCACGCCCATCATCAATAACTGTAATGGAGTTATCAGGCTCAATAAAAACTTCAATATGGCTCGCAAAACCAGCAAGAGCTTCGTCGATTGAGTTATCAACAATCTCCCACACGAGGTGATGTAATCCTTCTTTTGAAGTTGAACCGATATACATCCCTGGACGCATACGGACAGCTTCCAGTCCTTCTAAAACTTGAATCTGACTGGCATCATATTCTTCTACCAATTTTTCAATTTGTTCCTTATTTTCTTCGTTCAAAATAATCTCATTTCTTTGAAATACTTACTTATAATTATAGCACAATCTACCTTTTTTTACTATATAGTGAGATATATAAAAGTTTATATAATTGTAGGATAATAAGTAAAAAAAGCAACCATAAGTTACTTTTTGTTTTCTGTTATTTTCACTCAATTCATTCGCATTCTCGGGGTTTTACGGCCCACCCATGGCAGATAAATAATTGTCCAAAAGATCAACACAATCAAAATCATACCCAAAATGTAGTAAGATCCAAATAGATTATACAATGGTTCAAGGGGACTTCCGGGAACAGGTGTTCTCAAGAAGAAAAAGTTTTGATTCCATATTTGGTTAAGGAAGGCAGAGATCGGTACGACAATCAGTAGAAAGGCTGCTGAACGCCAAAGTTCTCGCCAGTTTGGAATAAAATCACCAGCGATTAATCGCATTAAGACATAAGATACTAGTAGACAATGAATCATGAAGCTTTGCCAAACAAAAACGTTAACAAAACTATTCGTTACCCAGTTTGGAGTTAAAAGTGCAAATAATGCCCCAGGTAAAGTTAAGCTGTACAATACTTCTCTGCTGCTTTTATTTGAGTGGACCGCATCATAGAAAACTATAAAAATTCCGAGACCACAGAGTTGAAAGGGAAGGTCAGCATATTCAAATTGGTTTGTCACCACTAAGATAATGTCTCTGATAATTTCAAGCAACACAGTAAAGGTAGCAACAGACAATCGGAGTACTTTTCGCTTCTTCTCATCTCCTCTGACATAAAGACGAATCAATACAAAGCTAATAAGAGCTAGCACGGCCAAGGCAAAAAGATGATGGGCACTAAATAGGCCAAATCCTGGTCCTATTGCTTTTTCATTAGAAATAAGAAAGGTATTCATTATAGTTCAAATTACTCCATAAGATCTGATAATTTTTTGATGTTTTGTGTCGCGTTCGGGTATTCTTGATGGCTGTCAAAGAAAATTGTATGGACTCCAGCAGCTCTTCCCGCTTCAATATCTAAAGGTCGGTCACCAATCATAACTGTTTTTTGGGGATTTAAGTTATATTTTTGTAATAGATAATTGATTGAATCGGGAGCAGGCTTGCGTGGAAATCCATTATCTGCTGTGACTACTTCCGTAAAATACTGGTCAATATGTGCTGTCCGTAATATATCAAGCACTTGCTTGTCTCGATGAGAAATCATAAAGTTTTTACGCCCTTGATGCTTGATATTTTTTAAAAGGGGCTCAGCCCCCTCGAAGAGTATCGGCTTTTCTAATAGCTCTGCTTCTAGTTTTTTATAAGTAGACAAAAATTGGGGGATATGGCCAGCATATTGTTCCACCGCATGTGCTGTTGACACTTTAAGTGCAGCATAAACATCGTCGTGTAAGACTACCTTTTCTTCCTCTTGCCAAAGAGCGGCAGCAAAAGCATGGCTGGAACTTTCATAATTGTTCAGTAAAGTTCCACCCAAATCCCAGATGTAGTTTTCGTAGTTCATTTGATAATTATATCACAGCTTAAGGCTGTCTTTCTGTTTTAAACTTAAGGATTGTTATTTTCTAAGTAAGGGTTGGGTACTGCATCTGAAGGAACCGCCCAAGCTTCGAGATATCTTGAAGTCAAGATATTCTGTTTTGATCCCTCTAGCCTCGAGCGCTCCTCCAATACTCTTAAATTCTTTATCTAAGATATAAACTTCCTCATTTATTGGCAGTCCATTAATTGCTAGTTTTGCAATATCTTCAAAAGGAACATCTATCCTGTCCCATGCTTTAAGAGCTTCTGGTAAACCAGTGAGCAAGGCTTCCTCACAGACAATCATGAGGCCCTCTCTCACCAAGCTAAGGGCACAATCTAAGTGGAGCACATCTGGATGGAGCTTCACCTCTACAACCTCGTAATCCCAGTGTGCCAGATAAGCCTTAAGCCACAAATAACCATTGTGATTACTAGCTTTTCCTGAATTACCAACAAATACAGTTTTATTTAGAATTAAGATATCGCCACCTTCAAGAAAAGGTCCATTTTCATCATTTTCTCCTAAAGAAGTATCTGCAACAGGAAGAGAAACATACAAGGCCTCACTATTATATCCTTGTGTGGTGAGTAATTCCCTTACGGGTAAAACCTCATGTCTACGATGAAAGAAACGCATAGATCCTTCAATAAGAGAATCACCAATCGTAAAGAAAGGATCACGCACAAAAAAGTTTGAAGCACCATAAATTTTGCCATTTTCTTTTTCATAGTCCGTCAAAAGTCGAGGTCGTGAAACCTCTACACCATATTTTTCCAAGAGGGCTTGAAGATTACGACGCTCTTCTTCCCATTGTTTCTGTCTCTCAGGGAAAACTTCTGCATAATTTTTACCGCTTGTATCTTGATTGTTAAACATGTCCAATACATCATCCTCTAAAAACGAGCCGTCATCATTGGTATGTTCTTCATTGGGCAAAATAAATTCTGATTGAGCTAAAACAACACGTTTTAAAGGTGCAAATTCACTCTCAACATATACCATTTCTTTATTATTCATCTTCCCTCCTCTAGCAGCATTTTCTATTTTTGGTTAATTCTTACATTATATCACTTTTGGTTTATTAAAAAAGCCTTCACAGGAGTGAAAGCTTTGGAAGTTACAAAAAAGAGTATGATTTGGAATAAGTTTATTATACAAACCACTTCTTAAGTTAGACTAAAATAGAAAAGACTATGGAATAATTTCTTCATTATTTTATAGAATTGTCTGAATTTGTAGTTATTTACTATAAAATCGTAGCTATTTTCTCATATTACAAGGTCTGCTTAAGTTTTAAATGTAATAATATTAGTTACAACACTAAAACATAAGGAACTTGTATCGAATCATAACAAAGATATGAAATTATTTTATTCAAAGATTCACAGGAACCTTAATAATGACGATCTGTTAAGGAGAATATATGACACTTTTAGGCGTAAAAATTGATAAGCATTTTATGCGTGATTTAATGATATTACTTATCGGAGTGGGGCTTTATGTCCTCTCTGTTCAACTTTTTGTAATTCCAAACCGTTTGGCCAGTAATGGCGTAGCTGGATTTTCAGTATTGATGGATTTTGTTTTTGGCGTGAATCCTGCCTTAACTTTCTTTCTTGTTAACGTTCCACTCTTTGCTTTTGGACGTAAGTATCTCTCTTCACGAGAACTCTTGCTGAGCATCCCAGGTGCTGCAGCTATGAGCGTTTGGATGATTATTTTCGAAAGCATCGGAATCTCTGGCATACAATTTTCAAATATTATCTTTGCTGGTATTTTTGATGGTATCTTATCTGGTACAGCTGCTGGCTTAGTTATTATATCCGAAGGAACTTTTGGAGGGACTTTGCTTCTAGGACGTATCTTAGAAGAAAAATGGAGTTTCAAAGTTGATAAGGTCTTGTTTGGCGGAGATGTTATCGTACTTTCCCTCTCACTTCTGACCTACCTTACGCTTCCGAACTTTGCGGTGACGCTTCTGTCTTGTTACCTCTTCAGCAAGGTGACATTGATTGTAGGAAGAGCTGACTATCGTCAAAAACTTCTTCAACGTCTTTCTACACTTCGTGTTCCTCAGTTTGGGGCGCAAATTATCAAAGAAAGAAACAGAAAATAAATAATAAAAAACTTCAGTTACTGGGAGTTTTTTTATTATTTCAAACTTTGATAGATTACAAATCCTTTGCATCTTTGCCCACAGATTATTACTTTTTTGTTATACTAGTTGCATGACATATGTTAAAAATCGCCGAAAAACTTCTATGATTCGTAATATCTTTCGTTTCATTGTGCAACTTTTGATTCTTTTATTTGTTGCAGCGAATCTCTTGAATTTCAGAAGTATCCATACCAGTGATAATCGTAATGCTACCGAACTTGCTACCCAAGTGGAAACTATTACAGAATACAACTTTATTCGAACAATAGCCCCTTATGCTCAAGAATCACAAAGAAAATATAATGTTCTTTCTTCATTGACACTCGCTCAAGCAGCTTTGGAAAGTAATTTTGGCCAAAGTGGTTTAGCAGCTAAGTATTATAATATTTTTGGAATAAAAGCTTACGGAGATGTTCCAACCGTTACTCTCGAAACAAAAGAATTTGAAAATAATAAGTGGATTACAATTCAAGCAAAATTCCGTGTATATGACAGCTGGAAAGAGTCTGTAGAAGGACATGCTTATCTTTTTACTAAAGGAACGACTTGGAATCCTAAACAATACGCCAGCGTCCTTGCTGCCCAAAATTACAAAGAGGCTGCTCAAGCTGTCCAAACCTCAGGTTATGCTACTGATCCAGCTTATACTGAAAAGCTTATCCAGATGATAGAAAGTTATGGCTTAGACCAGTACGACAAAATATAACACACTTAACAATAAAAACAAAAAACGTAGAGAGAAAGCTTATCCCTCTGCGTTTTTTGTTTCCCATTTGCATAATAAAAAAAGGAAAGTTCTTCCTCTTTTATAATTTATTGCATCATAGTGCCCTTGCCCGTAGCATAATTAATTTGTATTCCAGGCTGTACATTAGGAATAAAAACATTAAATTCTAAGCTGCCATCCTTTGATTTAGCTTCCATATGTGTGCCAGAAGGTACTAAATCATCATCTTCATACAGGGGTTCGACACGATAACGCACTGTTTTATTCTTATCAAGTGCTTTACGTACCAGTCCTTCATAGTAGTTTTGACCCGTGTTCTCATCATTTCCATTGCTTGATTGATTGGCCCAAGCTGTTTGGGTACTGATATTTTGAGGATTTGCTTCAGAAGCATCAAAGCCTTTAATATTTCCAGCCAAAGCATAGCCGATTGAATGCCCACGATTATAGAGAGTACTGTATGAGCCTTCTGGAATCATCAACTGCTGCCAACCTACGGGATTAATTTTTGCTGAATTTGATTTTCCATTTGAACCTGTCGTTTCCGAACGATTTTTATACTGACGGCTGCTCTTATTGAGCAGAGCATTTGCTACTCTCGGACGACCTAAGCTGTCTTGCTGGGCCAGTTGTACATAAGGAGCGCTGTTAACCTTTGCATTAAGATCAGTTTTATTATCGTTTACGATAAATGCCCCTGTACCATTATAAGTAATAGATTCTTTTAAATTCTTTTTAATTGACGGAGTCAAAACAGATTGAGCTAAAGACTGTGTTGGAACTTTGTCTTTAATACTCCCAAAGTCAACTTTGCTAAAGCTTTTAAGTTGCTGACTTTGTGCAGGTGTGTTCTGAGAATAAGAACCTGTAACTGTAGATAAAATCTCGGGATTTGCTTTAAGTATTCCTAATCCAAGGACCACGATTGTACCAAGGATACCAGCACTGGCTTTGATTCTTGTTTGTTTTTTCTTTGGCATTTCTTCTCCTGCTCTTGTCTTATTTCTTATGTATCATTATTTGCGCTTTGTACCTCAAAAATTTCATAAAGAAAAGAGACTCTCGTCTGCATTTTCTTCCACGGTATATTTTATTCTTTATTGAGGATTTCTAAAAATTTTATCGTATTGCTCTTGGGTGCGAATCATATTTAAATCCAAGTGTCCTCCGTAACTAGTAAGTTGGCCACGGTCTGTAAACTGATGCATATCATAGGGAAGCGTCGTTTTAGGGGAAGTATCCCACATCCCAGTGTTTCTGCCATAATCCGCCATCCAAATGGAAGTAAAGTTGCTCGTATCAATTTGATGGTCATTCAAAAACCAATCCTGAGCATATATACCTATATTTTTTACACCCAAGCTTTCAAGCTCTGTTCGAAAAGCCTCTACACCTTTACTCATATCGTCCATGCTCACTTCTTCAATGTCCAGCCAATAATAAGTTGGTTTAAAAGTATGTGCTCGCTCATAAAAAGAACGCGCTTGTTCTTTCATTTCCTCAACACTTTTACCATTAACATACGCATACACAGCTACAGGCACACCACGTTTTTTTAGTTCTGTAATGTGTGTTTTAAACTGACGGTCTTCGCCACTCTTGAGGGCTGCTGCATTGTCTTTGCTTGATTTTCCTGTCTGGACACGGACAATCGCTCCGATAATTTCTTGACTCATCATGTTATAGTCAATATCTTCAGGTCGCTGCCAAGCTGATATGTCTACCGCAAACTTATTTAAATCCACAGCATTATTTTCTAATGATTTATTTACAACTACTGTTTCTTGTTTTTCTTCCTTTGTTTCTGCCATGTTTGGCACTTGGTAACGCAGACTTCCAAAAACAAAAACCAAAGCAGTAAAAATTCCAGCCACAATAACTGTTGCTAGCGGGGTAAGTTTCTTTCTCATATTACTTTTTCCAATTTTCATTCACACTATTGTAACATAGATTTCATGGATATCTTTCTGAAATGCACACTTAATTTAGTAAAAAGCGTTCAAATACTTCATTTCCTAATTCAAAACCTTTTTCAGTCATCTGAATACGTCCGTCAGCTTCAAATAAGAGTTGTTGTTTTGCCAAATCTGGAATCACTCTTCCATAGACTTCTTCTAAGCTTTGACCAAATTTTTTCTGAAATCTCTCTATGGAAACTCCTGATTTCTTACGCAAACCAAGGAACATTTCTTCTTCAATCATTTCTTTTCGTGTCAATACTTCTTCATTTATACGTTTATTTTTTTCACGCAAATAGTGGTGAACAGGGCCATGATTTTTATAACGAATCCCATCTAAATAGCCCGACGCTCCTGCTCCAATACCATAGTATTCCGCATTATCCCAGTAAGTCAAGTTATGTTTGCTCTCGTAACCTTTTTTCCCAAAATTAGAAACTTCATAATGAATATAGCCATGAGAGGTAAGAGTGTCAATAATATACTCATACATATCTGCATTGCGATCATCAGAGGGCAAACGTAAACGTCCCCGGCGTTGACGATTCATAAACACCGTATGATCTTCTAAAATCAAGCTATACAAGGCAACGTGAGGAAGATTCAAGTCCAATAGTTTTTTTACGTCACTCTCAACCATCTCCATTGTCTGGTTAGGCAAGCCATAAATCAAATCAATAGTAATATTCTCAAAACCAGCTTTTCTCAAGCGTTCTATGGATGTGTAAACTTGAGCTTCTGTATGTGTTCGCCCAATTCTTTTTAATAATTTATCATCAAAAGATTGCACACCCAGCGAAATACGACTAACGGGTGAATTCGCTAAAACGGCAATAACCTCGTCTGTCAAATCCGAGGGATTAGCCTCTACCGTAAATTCTTCAAGTTTATCTAAATCAAGATTTTTAGTAAGATGGGTCAATAACTTTTCAAGCTGGTCAGCCGGTAAAACACTGGGTGTACCTCCACCAATGTAAAGTGTTTTTAAAGAACGAATCTGATAACTGTCATATTCTTTGAGCAACTCATCAATGTAAGCTTCAACAGGCTGTCCTGTCATCAACACTTTAGCAAAATCACAGTAATAACAAATATGGGAGCAAAAGGGGATATGTATATAGGCTGCTTCTGGTTTATTTTTATTCACTCTTTTTCCTCTTTACTGTCTAATTTATTATTTTTTTATACTAAGTTCTAGTGATTTTACTTATTGTTTTTTTATTTCGTATGGCTAATATTATTGTCATTACGATATTAAGCAAGACAAGGTAAACGGGAAAAGCCAAGTGCGCAAAATTCCAAGTGTTTATTGCTATAAAAGCAACTCCCGTTGTAAATATACCCGCAGCAAATGGCCTTATACTCTCTGTTTCTGGATATCTCCATGCCTTGATGAGTGTTGGCAAAGCAGCTAAGGCGTCGCTTACTATCGCTAAAAAGATAGCTAAGTCAGGATTTTTTGTGATATACCAAATTAATAAAGTCGTCAAAGAAAGTAAAGCACATGAGACATCAAACCTTGTAATTCTCCAGAAAGATTTTTTATTGATAAATGAAGCTCCAAACACCAGTAATGGTGTAAAACCTGCCATAAAAACGGGGATTTGTCCATAACTGAAGCCTGAGGAGGAAAGTGTAGCAAAAAAGGCAATCATGGGCGCGAGTCCCCAAAGGAACCACGTCACTTTATTAGGCAGCACCCACCCTTTAATCGTTGCTTTCACATAGCCTAAAGCAAAGTATAGGGTTACTGCAGCACTGAAAATTAACACGTACTCCATTTACTTCTTCTTTCTTCTCGTTTTAAAAACTCACATCATTCTATTGTAACAAAAAACAAGCGTAAATTTTATCATTTGATACTCTTCTAGTCAATTTGTTTTTCTTTAATATGATATAATAAATAGCAAAAGTTCAATAAATTTAATTGGGGGAAGACATGGAAAAAGAAGTCACCATTAATGATTATACCGGTTTAGGGGCATTTGAAGTTAGTTTTGAAATGCTAAAACTAGCAGAAAAAAATAAAAAAGATAATATCTTTTTAAATGCTGGTCGTGGAAATCCTAACTGGATTAACACAAAAGCACGTTTGGCTTTCAATCGTTTGATTGAATTCGGGATCAAAGACTCTCTCCGTACGATCGAAAAAGCCGACATGGCTGGTTATACAACTTTAAAAGGTATCGGACAAAGGTTTGAAGCTTTCTTAGAGCCTGATGACGACGAAATTGATAAATTTTTGATCGATGTCATGGACTATGTCGAAATTGATTTAAAACTTAATATTGATGATGTTATCAAAGAGTTTATCGACGGTGCTATTGGTAATAACTATCCGGTGCCTAGCCGTTGCTTGAAAAATACAGAAATTGTTTTGAACCGCTTTATGGAAAAAATACTCTATAACGGGGTTCACCTTGAAGATAAAACACAAATTTTCCCTACAGAAGGTGGCACAGCTGCTATCGTCTATATCTTTAACTCACTTAAACGTAACAAGCTAGTGGTTCCCGGTGATAAGATTGCTATTAATACACCAATTTTCACACCTTACTTGCAGCTTCCAGGATTAAGTGAATTCAATCTTGTGGAAACATTGATAAGTTCAGACGAAAGTGATAGCTGGAGTATTCCTGAAACAGAAATTGAAAAATTATCTGATCCTGATATCAAAGCTTTCTTTCTTGTTAACCCATCAAATCCCGGTTCTAAAGCCTTCAGCCAAGAAACACTCCAAGCTTTGAAACGTGCTGTTGAAAAAAATCCAGATCTGATTATCATTACAGATGATGTCTATGGCACGTTCGTTCAAGACTTCCAAACTGTTTATAGTGTGGTACCATACAACACTATTCTGGTTTACTCTTTCTCAAAACTTTTCGGAGCAACTGGATGGCGTTTAGGACTCATTGCTATGCAGGAAGAAAATGTCTTTGATCGTCTCATTTCTGAGCTTGATCCTGAAGATATTGAAAAACTCGATAAACGTTATGATATCGTCACTCATATTACCAAAGAGTTGCCTTTTATTGAACGGATCGTAGCTGATTCTCGCTCAGTGGGCCTTTATCATACTGCGGGCCTTTCTACACCCCAACAAATCATGGAGGTTCTCTTTGCCTTCACCCACTTGATTCATCGTAAAGAGGCTGATCCATATTTTGAAGCTTGCGATGCACTGATCGATGAGCGATATCAAGACTTGCTTAAAGCAATGAAGTTGGAGCCAGATAACTCTAAAGAAAATGCTAAGTATTATACTCTTGTTGATATTTATCATTTAGCGGAAATTCGTTTTGGTCGTAAATTCCGTGTTTATTTGGAGGAAAACTTTGACTACTTAGAGTTCTTGCTTAATCTGGCCGATAAAAACGGTGTTGTGCTCATGGACGGTACAGGATTTGGTGCCTCTAGTGGTACACTTCGGATTTCGCAGGCGAACTTACCGACTGAGGATTATTACTTGATTGGTAAACAGATTATTAACCTTCTTAAGGAATACTATTCTGATTACTTGAAAAAACGAGGCTAATATTTCTTTCTAGAATAAATAAAAAACGCTTAACCTTGAGGCTAAGCGTTTTTACTCTTTCATTTTAGTACGTGTCGGACTGACCCAGGTCCCTTCACCCTGTAAGCCAAGGACGGCTTTGATAGCTGGAACAAATGTGGTGATAATCGTCAGGGTATTTACCTGCCAATACCATAGCATATAAATGGGCGCAAAGAAAAGATATTTGAGTTTCTTTGCATGATTATCCATGATGAGCGCTGCAAAAAGTTGCCACGATCCTACAATTGCCATGAAAGAATAAAAGACAAAAATCATATCTACATAATGCAAGAGGGCTAAATGCTGCTGGGTAAGCGTCAGCCAAAAAAAGCGGAAAAGCATATAAAAGAGGCCGAAGAAATAGAGGAAACTCCATAGGATAGAACCAGTCTGATCAATCATCATTATAACCTGACTTATATGTCTTATCGGATGTTTGAAAACCTTCCTAAAGTTCGTAAAGTAAACCTCAATCCCGCCTTTTGCCCAACGTTTTCGCTGCTTATAAAGCATCTCTAACGTACTGGGTACATTCATATAAAACATAATATCAGGATCAAAAAGTGCTTGCCAACCATTAAGTTGATGGTCCCAAGCAATAGATATATCCTCTGTTGCTCTATCTTGACGGAAAAGGCCCGCATCATAGATAGCAGCTTTGCGGTACATGGTATTGGCCCCAGAATAAGCATACATTGCGCCTAGAAATCCCAACTGGCTGCGTTTGATAATCCCTACAATTGATGAAAATTCAACCGTTTGTGACTTTTCCAGTAGAAATGAGCGATTTTGCACATCCATATTGGCCGTCACAGCAGCACAGTTTTGATAGGCAGGATCCATAAAATAGCTCATGTATTTCATCAAAGCATCAGGCTCAGGAACAGTATCTGCATCATTTGAAAGCACAAATTCCCCTTTACAAAATGAGATTCCGATATTAAAGGCGTGAGCTTTTCCTTTATTTTTCTCAACATGGAGTACGCGGAGATTAGGATAGCGGAAAGCCAGTGAAGCCAAAATTTCCGAAGTCATATCATAAGAGCCATCGTCGCAAACTAATACTTCATAGTTCTCATAATTCATATCATTCATCAAATATTCAACTGTTTCTTCAATCATCACTTCTTCATTATGCGCTGGAATCATGATTGAAATCATAGGCTGATCTTGTACGGCAATAGGCTCGAACTTACGGTTACGTCCTCTATAAAAATAACGATAATAAACACCGCCTACCGTCCACCCTACTGCTCCAATCAACGGATAGCAAACAAGGAGCCAAAAGAAGATTTGCAAAAAATTTTCATTCATAAGGATAACCTCCGCTATTAAAAAGTTGGTGAGCGAATCCTGTATCCATATTCTTTTCTGGAATAACCGAATAATAATCTATATTTTCACGAAATTCGCGTGAACCAAATCGCTCAGTATAAGCAGCTTCCAAAAGGGCACATCGTGCTGCAGCTCGTTCAACATCATAGGTCTTTTTTTCAGGATAGACTTTTTTTAAATTATGGTTATTACGCATCAAAAATAAACCGCCAATAAAGATAAATACAAGAAGAGAAAGCACAATCATAATCGAGAGGTCTCGCGCTAAAGGCACTCCATCGGTCCAATCCCAACGGTAAACATTTTTCCATATTTGGTACTCGGAAACAGAATTAATCAAAGTTAATAAAGGCAGGATAATCATTACCCAAAATACTAGAGTAACTAAGGTTTGACGTAATTTAAGTAAAAAATTTCCTCTACCAAAAAATTTATCTTGAACAAAATCACTGGTCACATCTACTTGGGGGTCTTTTTCATTGTCTTTTTTCATAACTTAACCTCTCACTCCAAAATTTCTGCCAAGAAATTAAGATAGCGCTTTTGACGTTCTCTTTCAATCATTGGTGTTTCATTTTCTTTAAAGAGGACATGGGCGCTGTCTTTATTTTGAATGTCTTCTTCCAGCTTATTAAGTGTGTCTGCTAACTGCATTTTGGGATTGCTTTCTTGGTAACGAATTAAGAAAGTTACCGAACGTACAGACAAAAATTTATCAGGAATCCGTGAATCCATAAGTAAGTTGGATTCTAAAATACCTTTTAGTTCCAAACCAATCTCATTTTTTTGATCGTTCATCGCTTTATATAATCTTCGCTTCACTCGTTTTGCGCCAAATTTAATCCATCCCTGCCTCCAGCAGTGCATCACAAAGAGATAAGTATACACAGCAAAAGAGGAGCATAATAGCAATATGCTGATAAGTACAATATAAGGGTTATCTAGGACTTCTCCAAGAGTATTGACAGCTAATAAGTCTGTCATTTCAATAATCACAAATAATGCAAAAAATAGGGCTGATAAAACAAGAGAAATCAGCATTGAGGTCCTCGAAGCTTCCTCTGTTAACTTTTTTCTTGCTTCACGTTTTAAATCATCTCGCTTCCGAATGTTGTCCTGAAGTTGTTCTAAGATGTCTAAAGTTGCATATAAATATTCTTTGTCTGTCATTTTTACAACCACCTTTACATTATTGTAACATTTTTGTCGTGTAAGTAAAAATGAATTTCGTTAATATAAAAAAAAGAAACCCGTAGGTTTCTTTTCAAATAAAATCTTATTTGTACATTTCAAGCAATCCGAGGAATGAATCTGCTTCAAGTGAAGCTCCACCAACCAAGGCACCGTCAATATTTTCTTTAGACATAAGTTCAGCAACTGTTTCAGGTTTTACAGAACCACCGTATTGGATACGTACTGCGTCTGAAACTTCTTTACCGTAAAGTTTTTCAACTGTTGAACGAACAACACCACAAGTTTCATCAGCGATTTCAGCTGTAGCAGTTTTACCTGTTCCGATAGCCCAGATTGGTTCGTAAGCGATAACCATGTTAGCAACATCTTTACCGTCGATACCTGAGAGACCAGCTTCGATTTGACCAGAAACCCATTCAGCTGTTTTACCAGCTTCAAAAGTTTCAAGAGTTTCGCCACAACAAAGGATTGGTGTTACACCAGCAGCGATAAGCGCTTTAGCTTTTTTGTTGATGTCTTCATCTGTTTCGTGGAAGTATTCACGGCGTTCGCTGTGACCGATTACTGAGTATTCGATACCTTCAGCTGCAAGCATAGCTGGAGCGATTTCACCAGTGAAAGCACCAGCATTTTCAAAGTAAACATTTTCAGCTGCAACTTTAAGTGGGTTATTTCCACGTTCTTGTACCATTGATACAAGGTAAAGTGCAGGAGCTGCGATAGCAACTTCTACTTTGTCTTCTGATGGTAATTTACCGTCAATGTTAGCGATAAATTCTTTAACCTCTTTGAGGTTTTTATTCAATTTCCAGTTACCAGCGATAATAGGTTTACGTGACATTATTAATGTTCTCCTTAAAATTGTTCTTATTAAGTATATCACAATCTAGGGGTTTCTGCTTGAATTAACGTTTGGGATAAGTAGACAATTTTCAAAAAGTTATACTTTCTCTCTACACAATATTAACCCAGTTTCAAACTAAAAAAACCAACACATGTAGGTTTTATTTTTCTTGATATTGACGAGCTTTTTCCTCATCATCCTTCATTTGGGTGATTAACGCTTCGATACCATCAAACTTGATCATATCTCGTATTTTATCTAACCAAAGAACAGTTAGGTTCTCCCCATACAAATCTAAATCCATATCGAAAATATGGATTTCAACTGTTTTTTCCTTTCCATTGAAGGTTTCATTGTATCCGATCGAAGCGAAGCCACGTTGCCGTTTTCCTTGCAAGAGGACGTCAACAGTGTAGACACCAGGTGAAGGGATATGGATAAAGTCCTTGATAGCAAGATTAGCAGTGGGATAACCAATCGTCCGACCACGTGCAAAGCCATGCACTACAATGCCCGTTGTTTCGTAAGGATAGCCTAAAAGTTCATTTGCTGCTGCAATATCCCCTGTTTTTACGCTTTCACGTATACGAGTAGACGATATTTTTCCTTTTTCATCGGATACTTCTGGAACGACAACGACTTTGTATTGATCATTTCCTTTAAGCTGTGTCATATCTGAACCCGTTTTATGATCAAATCCCGTAATAATAATTTTAGGTAAAAACTTTTCAACGATGTTTTTGGTAAATTCCTCTGCTGTCTGCTTAGCAAAGCTAGAAGTAAAATCTTTGAAAATGAGATAATCTACCCCATTTTCTGCAAAAAGTGCTTCACGCTTTTTATCACTGGTCAGTTTAAGAAGCATTTCCGGCTCAAACTTTTGAAAAGTTAAGGTTGGTTTCTCTGGGAAAGTCAAAACGGCAATTTTCAAATTTAGAACCGCTGCTAGTTTTTTGGCCTCAGCAAATAGTGCCTGATGGCCTCGGTGAAGGCCATCAAAATAACCCAATACAAGAACAGTAGGTTCACTCCAAGTTTCAATTTCGTCAAAATACAAAGTTTTCATTTTAATTTATTACCTTATTTGGTTTTAATATTCCTGGTTTTTCGGGATGCTTCATGTATACAGCAAGGAGCTTATTTTCATAGAAGAAAGCCAGCTTCTTATCCGTTTCTGGAGAGTTAAACTCACTCTCTTCAAATTTTTTCCCAACGCGTACTGCTTCAGCCTGCTCTAAAGTCAAATCTACCCGAGGCAAATCAGATACAGCAACTTCATTTGGTTGTAATATTTCTTCAAGCTTTTCTGCTTTTACATATTCTTCAATCTGCTCTAAAGTCAAAGATTCAGTAATCTTTAGACCGTTTGCTGCTGTGCGTTGTAATTTGGACATATGGCCCGCATATCCTAAAGCTGCAGATAAATCTACTGCCAAAGTGCGCACATAGGTACCTTTACTGCAAGCTACACGAAAAGTAAAACGCGCACAGTCATTTTCAAAGATAACCGGACTGGTTCGAGTAAATTCCTTAATTGTTACTTTACGTATGGGACGCTCTACAGTCTGCCCAGCTCGCGCATACTCATAAAGGCGCTTGCCCTTGACCTTCACAGCTGAATACATGGGTGGTACTTGCTGAATTTCACCCAAAAAATTACGCATATACGCATCAATCTCTGATTCCGAAAGGGTGAGGGGAACTTGTGTCCTTTCTATGACTGCCCCTTCAGCATCTTCTGTTTCGGTGGAAAAGCCAATCGTTACTTCTCCTTCATAGACCTTGCCTGCTTCTTCCATATATTCTAAAAGACGTGTCGCCTTACCCACAGCTACCGGAAGCACCCCTGTCACTTGTGGATCAAGAGTTCCTCCATGTCCAATTTTTTTTGTTTTTAATATTCCACGAAGCTTTGCCACAACATCAAAGGAAGTCCAGCCTGCCTCTTTATATACATTCAAAATTCCATTCATAGATAAATAATTATAGCACTTTTTTAGACTTATTTCAGATAAATCAGCACAAAAGCTATAAATATTTTCTACAATTGATTAACAAAAACGCAGCAGAATTCTGCTACGTTTAGAGAGTTTATTTTTTAAGTGAGTAGTCTTTTTACATTTCTGCTAGTTTAGAATAAGGTTGTGCGTGGAGCATCCAACGGACACCATATCTATCGGTAAAGTCCCCCATCGCTCCGCCCCAGAATTGTTCTTCAAATGGCATATTAATAGTCACTTCTCCTGATTCAGACAAAAGTTTCCAAAAATCTAATGCTTCTGCCATTGCTTCCTTGTCTTCTGAATTAAGATCAATTAAGATTGAAATGCCACTGTATTTTAAATCTTCTTTTTGAAAATTATCAGCAGCCATAATTGTGGTACCCAGGATATCAAACTGACTATGCATGGTCATTTCTGCTGCTTGTTCCTCTGAAAGACCGAACTCTTCTGCTTGTTCAGCTCCCACTGGGACACGACGGATATTTTTTGCACCCAAAACTTCCTCATAGTAATGAAGTGCTTCTTTAGTATTATCAAGTGCAATATAAGGATGTACATTTGCCATAGGCGCCTCTTTCTTTTTATCGTAATTATTGATTTTGTAACACTTTTATTTTAACACAAGAAAGGGTTTTCAACTATCGTTATGAAAGTGAAAATAGATATAGTTGACGCAGGTATGTCTTCGACATCCGTAATGGTGAAACTTGCTGAAAAATTCTTTTAATTTATTTTAACATTATCTTTCTGAGACTTCTTTCACCTTATTAAGAAAATCAGCTATAATATTCTCAACGCTCGATTTACTTGATATTTTCAACATTGTTTTTCCAATAAGATTGATACCTTTATTTAAGCCTGAGTAACAGAACATTGTGGTTATTTCATCAACCTTTTTGAGAGAAAAATTCCCTGTGCATTCAATTGTATTTGCAACGATAAAATTAAAAGATTGTTTTTTTAAGTCTTCACTATCTTCATTGGTTATAAGTGTTAGTTCGTATGTTTCCTGACGTTTACCTTCCTGATAAGTTTCTTGATAAACTTTAACATTTCCTTGAGACTTTTCTGGAATTAAGATAGATTGAACGACTTGAGGCTTGATTTCCTTCAGATAGGTTTCATCATTAAGTATCAGCCATACTCTGTTGATATTAGCTTTGATTACAATGGTATCTTTCCATTCCATATAAAATATCTCTTTCTAAATATTCTTCGAAATAAACTAAGAGGTGTGAGGTAATTCCGTTAGTCCGCTTTATCTTTTAATTTTTCCTGTAAAAGCTTGTCATAGTTTCGGACGGATGGGATGAAATAAATTAATAAACCTGAGAGTATTCCACCAAATCCAGCAATGACAAGCATGTTTTGCACACCGATAGTGTCTGCTACAGGTGCTGCAAACATCAAACCAACCGGCCCAGCAAAGTTCATCAAGGCAGAAACAATCCCCATAACCCGTCCTAAATATTGGGAATCAAAGGATTGCTGCGTAATAGCCATATTCATCGTATTATAAATTTGACCAACCACTCCAGCAAAAACATTGAGCACTAAGAAAATCCAGAAGCCGTTCATATTTCCCGGAAGAAATCCTGAGCCACCGATACTGAGACCCACGACAAGATAAGCAGCGATAATCCAAGGCATGCGATTTTTCGTCTTACCAAAGATACCGACGGCAAAGGAGCCAACTAACATGGCGGCCGCAAAAAGTACTTCTACCCAACCAGCATGAACAATAGTACCGCCAAAATACTTAGTAGTCACTAAAGGATAAAGACTCATGGCTGGCATAAAGAGGAGCATGAAGAGGGCGCCAATAAGTGTCATTTTCCACATTGGTTTATTTTCACGCAGAATGTTAAATCCTTCCACCGTATCTTTAATCACAGAAATCTTTTCACCCTGTGATACAACTTCTGGAATTTTGACCAAAAGCAACATCCCTGCACCCAAAACGAAGCCAATGACGTCGAGTAAAATAACCCAATGAATGGGCATTGAAGCAACCATAAAAGCACCAATACCAGGCGAAACAATAAAAACAAGCGATTGAATTATCCCAAACTGACCATTGACCCGCGTGATTTCAGCCCGTGGCACCATTGTAGGCATAATCGATTGCACGGTAGGCATTTGAGCAGTTTGAGCTACAGCACGTATACCAATAGTAATAAAGACCATCCATAGAGGATACACATCATTACTAATACCATAGAAAAAGAGGCCCAAAGCAATGACTGCCACGACAGCATCATAGGACATCAGTAAAAATTTCTTGTTGATTCGGTCGATAAAAGGTCCCACAAAAGGACTTAAAATAGCCATTGGCAACATCCCAACCAGAGTTGCGATAGCAAGAACTGACTCCTCACCCGTTTCAAGGGTTAAGTACCAGATAATTGCATATTGAACAATCATCGAAGTCACACCCGTTAAGAGTTGCCCGATAAGAAATAAATAAAAGTTTTTTCGCCAATTGTCAGGCTTGTGTATTGTTGTATTCATAATGTGTTTTTCCTTGTTTATACTAAATTCTTAGAGTACTTGAGAGAAAGATTGGTCTCAGTGCATAATGCAGATATGTGAGAAAACCCTTAATTGCTCCTCAATTTCATGTATATCCTTGCTGTTATACCACTTCGTTTGCCACTCGAAAAGGGCTTGCGATCCACTTCACGAAATCCTAAATTCTCATAAGATCTTCTGGCAGCGATATTATTATCCATAACATCCAGCAGAAATTCTTTATATTGCTTATTCTGACAGATGACTTCACGTAAAAGTACTTGAGAAATTCCACGACCTCGAGCAGAATCAATCACTCCTACAAACTCAATATAGCCTGTGGTCTCAGGATAAGTCAATTGTTTTGCAAATTCCCTTTTAAAAATGGTGTAAGAAATAAGGCCACGCACTATACCAAAATTTTTGATGCACTTTTTTCTATTAGGCGTAAACGCTCGCCCAGTATGATCAGAGCAGGCTACAATACCTAATATCTGATTGCTTTCCTCCCAGACCCAGAAGCGCTCTGTATGAACACCTTCCTCAAAAACATTTGTAAGTCGCTCTTGGTTTTTTGATAAAGCACTCAATTCCGCACCATAACAGTTTACTATTGCTTCGGCAATTTTTCTTTTTTCTCCGGGGAGTGAACGTCTAAGTATATGTTCCAACTTTTATCCTCATCTGTTTTAAAAAGCTTTCATTTCATGTAAGTTTCTTTCCTTACAAAAGAATATCAAAAAAATGTCGACTTTCAAAGCATTTCATGCTTCAAGTCAAATGAAAACAAGCTTTTACAACAATGAGGGTATCAAAAAAAGAACTTGGATACTTCCAAATTCTTTTTTCTCTTAAAGTAATTCCTTATTTCGAAAACAATACTCCGCATGGTCATTAATCACACCAATCGCTTGGAGATAAGCATAAATAATGGTTGGACCAACAAATTTCATTCCCCGCTTTTTCATGTCCTTAGACACGCTTTCCGCTAAGTCGTTGGTCACTGGGACTTGACTTTCATCAGAGATTTGATGCTGTAACACCTGTCCCCCACTAAAAGACCAGATGTAGTTCTCAAAAGAGCCAAATTCTTCTTGGATTTTTAAAACTTTCTGAGCATTATTGACTGCGGCAGCTATTTTTAGCTTATTTCGAATGATTCCGGGATTTTCCCTTAGTTTTTCTTCTTTTTCTTTGCTATAGCTTGCCACTTTAGCGATATCAAAATGGTCGTATGCTTCATAAAAACTTTCCTGTTTATTCAGAATAGTTGACCATGATAAGCCGGCTTGATTCATATCCAAAATAAGTTTGGCAAAAAGCTCTTGATCATCATGAACAGGTGTTCCCCAGTAAGTGTCATGATAGTGAATCATCTTATCTGAGGAAAGACACCATTTACACCGTTGCTTTTCCATCTTACTCCTTCTTCTCAATAGGCGCCATTGCTGCCAAGAGACGTTTCATCCCCACCTCTGGGAATTTGATTTTCAGCTCCATGCTCTTACCAGTTCCAGTTACAGCTAAAACGATACCTTCACCCCATTTGCGATGGACTGCAGTGTCACCAATCGTCCAGTCTTCCGTCGCCACGTCCGCTTTTTCGATTACTCGTGAAGCAGCTGGATTGACGGATGCTTTACGCTGATGAATCGCATCTGACATTGACATGCCTGTACCAAAACGTGTGGCTCCATCAGACAGTTTATAGCTGGCATTGAAACTCGAATTAGCTTTACGGGCAATCCCTCCGTAATCAAGTAATTCATCATCAATTTCTGAGATAAAACGGCTTGGACGATTATAGCTGGTTTTACCGTAGAGAACACGCTGATTCGCATTTGTCATATATAGAAATTCTTCTGCTCGTGTAATACCCACATAAGCCAAGCGTCGCTCTTCTTCCAGTTCGTCCGGGTCATCATTCACACGTGACAAGGGGAAAATATTTTCTTCCAGTCCGATAAGGAAAACAACTGGAAACTCTAACCCTTTGGCCGCATGCAAAGTCATCATTGTTACAGCATCACTTGCCTCTTCATATTCATCGACTTCCGAAAGTAAACTCACTTCATTAAGAAAACGACTTAAACGGTCTAATCCGGTTTCTTGAATTGGCTCCCCTGTCATCTCATCCAATGGAACTTCTGATTTTTCGTCAAAGTTTTTTGTTACGGATAGAAACTCTTCAATATTTTCAATTCGAGTTTGTGCCTCCAAACTCGATTGCATACGTAAGAACTTCATATAGCCCGTACGATCGAGCATTTCTTCAACTAATTCTGTAATCGTAGAATTTTCGATATAAGTTCTGAGGAAATCAAATATTAAGCCGAGATTGTAAATTTCACCAGCAGCTTTACCCCGAATATCCGATAAAGTGATATCTAATGTAGACTCTGCCAAGGATTTGCCTTGCATCTCTGCAAAGTGGCGTAATTTTTCCAAAGCACCTGGTCCCACACCACGTTTAGGCTCATTTACAATACGCTCAAAGCTCATATTGTCACGGGGATTTGCTATAACATTCAGATAAGAAATCACATCTCGAATTTCTTTACGTGAATAAAACTTCGTTCCAGCTACCATACTATAGGGAATATTTGACTTCAAGAAAGCTTCTTCAATCGTACGTGATTGCGCATTTGTGCGGTAAAGTACTGCGAAGTCAGCGTACTTACGTCCTGCTTGTACTTGTTCATTAATGGTTGAAGCTGCAAAAATGGCTTCATCACGCTCATCATTTGCACGATAGTAAAGGATATTCTCCCCATCATTATTTTGGGTCCATAATTTTTTAGGACGACGATTAACGTTATTGTTGATGACATTGTTCGCTGCTTGCAAAATAGTTTTTGTTGAACGATAGTTTTCCTCAAGTAAAACTACTTTTGCATCAGGATAATCTTTTTCAAAATCAAGGATATTTTGCATGTCTGCACCACGCCAGCCGTAAATGGATTGGTCTGCGTCACCCACCACACAAATATTTTTAAAGCGCTGAGCCATCAACTTCACTAGCTGATATTGCGCGTGGTTTGTATCTTGGTACTCGTCCACATGAATATATTGAAATTTTCCTTGATAATAAGCCAAAACATCAGGATTTTTATCAAAAAGACGTAACGTTTGCATGATTAAGTCATCAAAGTCCATCGACTCTGCTTTACGAAGTTCTGATTGATATGTCTTATAAACTCGTGCTGTAAGCAATTCATACGGGTTACGTGTGTTAATTTGCCCCTCGTAAGCTTCTGAATCTAGCAAATCATTTTTGGCGTTAGAAATGGTATTAAGAAGTGTTTTTGGATCCCATTTTTTGGGATCCAAATTCGCCTCTTTTAAAATACGCTTCATCAACGTTTTTTGCTCTCCGGGATCAATGATTGTGAAGTTACGGTTATAACCGATGTGGTCCGCATCCCGACGCAGGATGCGCACACACATAGAGTGGAAAGTCGCAATCAAAGTGTCTTGAGCTGCGGGCGTCAAGTTCAGTGCCCGCTCTCTCATTTCTCGTGCTGCTTTATTGGTAAAGGTAATGGCCAAGATATTCCATGGGTTCACCATTTTTTCTTCGATAAGGTAGGCGATACGGTGCGTCAAGACACGTGTCTTACCCGATCCAGCACCTGCCATAATCAACAGTGGCCCTTCTGTAGTTTGTACTGCTTCCGCTTGTTTTTCATTCATTCCGTTTAATAAAGGATTCATTTTTTTCTCTCAATTCCAGTCTAGTATTGCTCTCCTATTATAACAAAAGAGTCCCCATCCTGCACACCTCTCTTTTCCAAACTTTTTATTGTATTCGTAATAATTCTCATAATAAACAATTCCTACATTTTCCCAACAAAGCTTGTAAAAGCTGAATACCCATGGTAGAATTGTTCATAATGAAAGAGGGAAAAACGATGACACTGACAGTCCAAAATTTAAAATTTTCATACCGTGCCAACCAAGTCCTAGATATCTCCGAGGCTATTTTTGAAGAAGGAAAGATCTATGGTATTGTGGGGAGAAATGGTGTGGGAAAAACAACATTTTTCAAAACTTTAACGAATATTATTACCAACTATTCGGGTGCTATTGAAATCAAGGGGAACAATGTTAAAGAAAATCCCAAAATGCTCACATCCGTAGGAATTGTGCTTGATGATATGGAACTCTATAAAAATTACACTGGCCTTTTTAATATGCGCTATTTTGGAGGTCTGCGTGGTGAGTTTAATGAAGATAAGGCCATTTCTTTAGCTCAAGAACTCGACATTTATAAAAGCCTTCAGCAAAAAGTAAGCAGCTATTCTCTTGGGATGAATAAAAAATTAATCCTCCTTATCTCATTGATGAGTCAAGCTCAAATTCTTATTTTTGATGAACCTTTTCGTGGGTTAGATAAAAAAACTGTCGAATGGTTTAAAAAATACCTTCTTGATTTGAAAAAAGAAGGACGAATGATTCTTATCTCAAGCCATGTTCAAGAAGATATTGAAACACTTGCTGATGAAGTTCTCGTTCTCGAAAATGGAAACTTTACAGAAAAATTTGATTTGAGAGAAAAAAATCAGGCATTCATTTACCGTGTACAAACAAATAATTCAGAAAAAATCGTTAAGCTCCTTTTAGAATCAGGGGTAAAAGTTACAAGTCAATCTGACAATTGGACTGCTTTTGAAATGACTGAAAGTGATTATCGCTCCATGTTCAAACAAGCGGTAGCTCAAGACATTGAATTTTATCAGATAAAAAAAGAAAGTAAGTTCGTTGAACTTGTCAAATAGGAGTGATTATTTATGAATGCTAAAAATATTTTTAAGATGGAAATGTACAAAAATATACAAGACAAGACTTATATGATTGTTCTTGCAGTTTTTATTTCTTTAAGTCTAGTACTTAATTTTTCATGGCTAGCTGTGAGTTTAAGTCAAGCTAGCTTCCGAGACTTTCCTATTTTACTTACGCTACTCTCTGTCACAACTGTTCTGTCTTTGATTGCTCTTGCCATATTTTCTCTACTTTATCCTTTTCATCTGCTCAATGTTGACTATAAAAATAAGGTTATGAGTCTCATGATTGCTAGCGGTGTCTCTCGAATTAAATACTATTTCGTTAAAATTGGCTCAACAATCCTGACACAATTGATTGCTATCTTCCTGATTTTGGTAGTTCCTTTTGTCACCTTCTTTATCTTCAACCAAGAAACTATTTTCGATTTCTTTAGATCATTAGATTTATTCGTGCACTCTTCAGATATCTTTACTGGGCTCCTCTCCTATACGTTAGGTCTCATCGCAATGATGGTAACAATGGCACTTGCGGTTATCCTCACACGAGGCAAGACAGCTGGACTCTTTGTTTATATTGGCTTTAATTTCGCCTCACGTATTGTACAGACATTTTTGATGAGTACTTTCTTCCTCTTCCTCTCTCAAGCTGGAAACAACGATTTTAGTAATAGTTTTGTAAGTAGTAATAGCCTTTTCAATATTTGCTATCACCTCTTAGAAATTTTGATTTTTGGGGCAATTGGTATCTATTGCCTACGTAAGCAAGACCTATAATATTCTAGATTAAAAAAACCTTCCTAAAGTTCAGGAAGGTTTTTTATTTATAGTATTTGGTTGTAATTACGGTCAAATGCTGCTTTCATATCTGCGTCCGCATCATTAAAGGGGACTTTCTTTTCAAAGAGGCCGTGTACAATGATTCGATTTACAGCTCCTGGATCAGCACAAGTTACCAAGGTAATCTCCGTTTTTCCTGGAGTATCATCAATCACTTCAGAATGATCTGGTGAAACAACGGATACTTCATTAATTCGATATTGATAGACATTGTTCTTATCTGTAATATAAATGACCATCCCTTTTTTCGCACGCTCCAAGGGTGTAAACAGTAGACTGACATCACTACTAAAACCTGTAACATTATGACTGGCTAAGGCATAATTTCCTTGACCCATTACTTGGTTTTCTTTCATCGTCCCCGCACCAAAAGCCAAGTTTTCATTTGCTAGACCTCTAAATATAGGAAGATTAATCCCCACTTCTGGAATGGCAATGCCACCAATCACTGGCATGGATTGGCGATTCATCTGATTCCGAAGTACTTGTTCAAAACTGATGGATTCGACACTGTCAAAGTCAAAAGTCGCTTCTGCTTCTTTGTTTTTCTTGATGGTCTCTCGAGTCACATTATTAATTTGGTAATGACTCGAATTCATCCCGATAAGCCAATTGCGAATAGGCTTGTTGAAAACTAAAATCAAGCCAACAAGAAAAAGAAGCACAATGAGGACATTCGTCACTCTTCGTTTCCAATTTTTCTTCTTTTTTGCCATTCAGTACTCCTTCTATTTTAAATCAGCTATTTTACCCAGTTTATAATGTTTATTCGTCAGTTCAAACTTATCTTTTAGTCCGTCAGTAATATAAACTTTATCATCCTTATCTACAAAGACAGCTTGTACATTTTTTAATGTCTGAACGTATTCATAACCTTTTTTTGTACCCAAGGCATAAATCATTGTGGATAAGCCATCACCATTGCTGGCGTCGTCTCCAGAAATCAAAAGGGTGATACTGGCAATGTCATTATCAAAAGGAAATCCCGTTTTTGGATTAAGAATATGCGAGTAACGATGGCCGTCAAGTTCGAGATAACGCTCATAGATTCCTGAAGTATTAACATGCTGTTCGCTCGCTTGTAAAATACCCAGCTGTGATTTTTCGGGATCATTAGGATCCTTTATCCCAATGGTCCAAGGGTCACCATCATTACGAGGAGATTGGCCAATCACATAGATAGAACTGGAGCCTAAGTCAACAATACCTGTTGTGACACCATTTTCTTTTAGCTCTTCCACCATTTTCATCGCAGTATAGCCTTTGGCAATTGAGCCTAAATCAAGTCGAGCGCCTTTTTTACTTAAATAAATTGTACTGTTTTGGTCATCAAATTTAATAAATTGATAATTAATTAAGGGCAGTACTTTATCTATTTCAGCTTGTTCTGGTTTTCGTGCATCCGGAAAGCCAATATTCCAAAGTTTGCTTAAGGGTCCGATAGTGATGTCGTATCCCATCCCTTTTGAAGAGTAATTATAGCCAAGTTTGATCAGTTGATATATTTCTGAGTTAACTTTGACAGGCTTAATCCCTGCATTATCATTTATCTCATCAACTACTGAGTCTGCCTTGTCTACAGAGACCCATTCATTGAACTTTTCAGCAATTTTAAGAGAATTCTCGACAGCTTTTTCTTTACCGGGATCATAAACAGTCACTTGAATGTAAGTTCCCATTGTTGTGGCATCTTTTTTTATGGGCTCTTCCAAAAGTTGGCGAGTGTCCTTATTTGAACTACAAGCTGCCAGTAAAAAGATACTGACAGCTGTCGTTAAGAATATAAATATTTTTTTCATTTTACTCTTCGGTATTTGAAACAGTTTCTGCTTCATTTAATTCTTCATCATCTTCTGCCTCAGGTTCAACAAGCGCAAAGGTTACAATCTGTGCTTCATCATCTAAACGCATAATCTTCACACCTTGTGCTGCACGGCCTGTTTGTGAAATATTTTCGACACTTGTACGAATCACAACACCAGTATCTGTGATGACCATAATGTCTTCGTTACCGTTAATCGCAGTTAAACCAGCAAGTTTACCTGTACGTTCAGTAACATTCATCACTTTGATACCTTTACCACCACGGCCTTTAGTTGGATATTCACTTGCAATTGTGCGTTTACCCAGACCTTTTTCCGAAATAACAAGAACTTCTTGCTCATCATAGACAGTGGCTGTACCTACTACAAAGTCACCTTCACGAAGGCTTACACCCTTAACACCTGTAGCAGAACGTCCCATATCACGTACGACTGATTCTCGGAAACGCACTGAGAATCCATTATGCGTCCCAATAATGATATTTTCATCACCGGAAGTCAAAAGAACGTTAATAAGTTCATCCCCATCACGAAGATTGAGCGCTTTTAGTCCATTCGTACGAATATTAGCAAATTGTTTTGTATTTGTACGTTTCACTAAACCATTGCGTGTCGTGAAGAACAGATAACGCTCTTCATCGGATTTAACAACATTAATTACGGTTTGAATCTTTTCACCTTCATCAAGTTTTAACAGGTTAACGATAGGAAGACCTTTGGCTGCACGTCCGTACTCTGGGATTTCATACCCTTTCATACGATAAACGCGACCTTGATTTGTAAAGAAGAGCAGATTGTCATGAGTACTTGATGAAACGAGATGTTGTACAAAATCATCATCTGTCATGTTCATCCCTTGCACACCACGTCCGCCACGTTTTTGCGCACGGAACTCATCGTTACTAAGGCGCTTGATATAACCCTTATTAGAAAGTGTAATCAAGACATCTTCTTCCTCAATAAGGTCTTCATCTTCGAGATTCAGTACCTCACCGACCAAAAGTTCTGTACGACGCGCATCTGCAAACTTACGCTTGATTTCGCCCAATTCTTCACGAATAATAGCTTTAACACGTTCTGGTTTAGCCAAAATATCTGCCAAATCGGCTATCAAAGCGATTAACTCTTGATATTCATTTTCAATCTTGTCACGTTCCAAACCTGTCAAACGACGCAAACGCATATCCAAAATTGCTTGTGACTGTTTGTCCGAAAGTTGGAATTCATCCATCATTGCTTTTTGAGCAATAGCATCTGTAGCTGATTCACGGATAATGGTAATCATACGATCAATATTATCCAATGCGATGCGCAAGCCTTCTAAGATATGAGCACGAGCTTCTGCACGGGCTTTATCAAATCGCGTACGACGCTCTACAACTTCGATTTGGTGAGCAATATAATCTGTCAAAATTTGTTTCAAGGACAGAATTTTTGGAGTACCATTCTCGATGGCCAACATATTAAAGCCAAATGAAGTTTGGAGTTGAGTAAGTTTAAACAAGTTGTTTAAGATAACATGTGCAGATGCATCACGACGCACTTCTACAACAAGACGTACTCCCTCACGACTTGACTCATCACGACAGGCTGTAACGCCTTCAATACGTTTTTCTTGAGCCAAGCGCACGATATGCTCATGGACCTTAGATTTGTTTACCATATAAGGGAATTCAGTCACAACGATGCGCTCTTTTCCACCAGGTAACTCTTCAATTTCTGTCTTAGCACGAAGCGTGATAGATCCTTTACCTGTTTCATAAGCACGTCGAATACCTGATTTACCCATAACCAAAGCCCCTGTGGGAAAGTCTGGTCCAGGCAAAACTTCCATCAAGTCACGTGTCGTAACTTCTGGATTTTCCATAAGTAAATCTACAGCATCAATCGTTTCACCCAAATTATGTGGAGGAATGTTTGTAGCCATACCCACAGCGATACCAGTTGTCCCATTGACCAAAAGGTTAGGGAAACGGGCAGGAAGGACTTCAGGTTCACGCTCTGTACCATCATAGTTATCAACAAAATCAACTGTGTTTTTGTTGATATCACGTAGCATTTCCAGAGCAATTTTTGACATACGTGCTTCGGTATAACGTTGAGCCGCAGCACCGTCGCCATCCATAGAACCAAAGTTCCCATGTCCATCCACAAGCATGTGGCGATAACTCCACCATTGAGCCATACGTACCATTGCCTCATAGATTGAGCTGTCTCCATGTGGGTGATATTTACCCATAACATCCCCGGTGATACGGGCAGATTTTTTATGGGGTTTATCAGGTGTAGTACCAAGCTCGTTCATTCCATAAAGAATGCGGCGATGAACCGGCTTCAAACCATCACGTACATCAGGCAGGGCGCGAGCCACGATAACTGACATAGCGTAATCACGAAAGCTGGTTTTCATCTCCTCAGCAAGATTGACATTTATGATATTTTTATCTTCCATGTTCTCCTCTTTCAATGTGTAAACACTGACTCTATTATACCACAATTTCTTACTGTTTACAGTTGTTTTTAAATCTTTTATCTTCCTTTTGTGTCCCTTAGTGAGCCCGCTTGATTAAGCCAAAAGAAATAGGTTTCAGACTTCTTTTCTCCTCTTTTTGCATTTCTTTTTTAAAGAAAAAACAGACCTCAGAGAGGACTGTATTCTATTTTATTTTTGCTTCAATTACGCGTGAGATATCTTCTGCTAAAGGATGACCATTACTTGCACGGTCTGAAAGATTTAGGTCTGTTAGCTCAGTTAAATAAACTTTCCCAAGATCCGAAATAACTTCTAAAATCTGACTCTTATCGTCAGTAGTATTTTCTACTTCAGCAGGGCTAAATAAATCTACCGTTTCTGAAAGGGGAACTTTGCCTGTATTAATCACACTGCCCGCTCCAAATACCGTATGTGGATTATTTTTAAGCGGACGCAAGACTTGAAGTCCTCGGTTTGCTCGGCTGGTTTCTGGAATATCATCAGATTTCACACGTTTTATAAAGCCACGTTGTGTCAAGAGATACCAGCTGTCTGTCTGCACAAAGAAGGCTGCTTTCACACTGTCTCCTGCCTTCAGGTTCATCGCTTTAACTCCTGCTGCTTTAGCACCTACAACTGGAATTTCCGATACATTAAAACGCAAAGCATAACCATTTGCAGAGACGAGCATCACATCTGCATCTCCTTTGGTGATCGGCTCAATAGCCACTATACCGTCTTTTTCACCCTTTAATTTAGCATAAACCATTGATTTAGAACGATAGGTACGCCAAGGGCTAAATGAAGACAGTTCAACTTGTTTAATCTGGCCAGCAGCAGTTGCTACCATATAGTTCATTGCAGAGTCAAAATTATCAAGAACTTGTGCAAAGAGAATCTCTTCGTTGCTTGCAAAATTGTTTAAAGTTTGCGAGATATGCTCGCCAATGTCTTTCCAACGCACATCGGATAATTCATGCACAGGACGATAGATAACATTTCCCAGACTGGTAAACATGAGTAAATGCTGGGTCGTACGCGCACCTGCTTTTACAAAAATCAGTTCATCATCTTCACGCTTACCGACTTCTTCAACATTTGATGATCCAAAACTACGTGGTGATGTTCGTTTGATATAACCTCCACGTGTTACAGAAACCACCGTTTCTTCTTCTGCGATCAATTGTTGTGCTTCAATTTCAATCGTTTCCACTTTATCTTGAAGCTCTGAATGCCTTGCTTTGCCAAACTTCTTCTTCACTTCACGTAACTCACGCTTCATCAAATTGAAGAGTGTACGTTCATCATTGATGATAGCACGAAGTTCTAATATTTTTGCTTCTAACTCTGCTTGTTCATTTTCCAAAGTCACGATATCGGTGTTGGTTAAACGATAAAGTTGCAAAGTTACAATAGCTTCTGCTTGTTCTTCACTGAAAGCATAGCTAATTTTTAGGTTTTCTTTAGCATCTGATTTGTTTTCAGAAGCACGAATCAAAGCCACCACTTCATCCAAGATTGAAACCATCCGAATCAAACCTTCAACAAGGTGCAAACGTTTCTCAGCTTTACTCAAGTCAAATTTTGAACGTTTAACAATCACATCTTGACGGTGAGCGATATAAGCACGGAGAACCGGCAAGACGCCCACTTGACGTGGTGTCATGTTATCAATAGCTACCATGTTGAAATTGTAATTGATTTGCAGATCAGTATTTTTATAAAGATAGTTAAGCACCAACTGGCTGTTTGCTTCTTTTTTTAACTCAATCGCGATACGTAGACCTTCGCGGTCAGACTCGTCACGGACCTCTGAAATACCTGGAACTTTCGCATTCACACGAACATCATCAATACGTTTAACTAAAGTTGCTTTATTTATTTCATAAGGAATTTCAGTGACAATAAGTTGTTCACGTCCACCTTTAAGCTTCTCTATTTCAACTTTTGAGCGTACTGCAATACGTCCTTTACCTGTTTCATAAGCCCTTTTAATTTCACTACGTCCTTGAATAATTGCTCCCGTAGGAAAATCTGGGCCTGGCATAAAGGTCATTATTTTATCCACATCCGCCTTGGGATGATCAATCATGTAGACCGTTGCATCAATGACTTCGCCCAAGTTATGGGGGGGGATATCTGTTGCATAACCAGCAGAAATCCCCGTTGATCCATTAACGAGTAGGTTAGGAAAATTCGCGGGAAGGACAGTGGGTTCTTTTTCTGTATCATCAAAGTTCCAAGCATGTGCGACCGTGTCTTTTTCAATGTCCTTCAGCAAGTAAGACGAAATCTCTGATAAGCGAGCTTCCGTATAACGCATAGCAGCTGGTGGATCACCGTCCATTGAGCCATTGTTCCCATGCATCTCAATCAAGGGCTCGAGCATTTTCCAATCCTGCGATAAGCGAATCATGGCATCATAAATAGAGCTATCACCGTGCGGGTGAAAATTACCCATAACATTACCTACAGATTTTGCTGATTTACGGTAAGATTTGTCAAAAGTATTGCCATCCTTATTCATGGAATAAAGAATACGACGTTGGACAGGTTTTAAACCGTCACGAATATCAGGCAGGGCACGCTCCTGAATAATATATTTTGAATAGCGTCCAAAACGCTCGCCCATAATATCCTCTAAAGGTAGAGTTTGTATATTAGACATAAATCCTCCGACATTTATCTAATTTATTTTTGTTAGTTAATGAAATGCTTTTTAAGAGGCAAATTTTTTCAAGTCTAAAATCATTTCAACATGTTTGATTCCATCTTCCAAAAATGGTTCAGAATCCTCAATAAAACCAAACGAAGCATAAAATTGTCGCAAATAATATTGTGCTTCAATCCGAACCGATGGTTCTCTCCACGCATTAGCGAGAAAATCAAGAGCCTGTTCCAACATTTTACGTGCCGTTCCTTTGCCCCGCTGGCTTTCCTTGACTAACACTCGTCCAATAGAAGCTTCTGGATAGGAAAGGCCAGAAGGCAAAATACGACAGTATGCTTGAACTACTCCTGCGCTGTCTTCCAGCCACAAATGTAAAGATTTTTGATCTTTGCCATCAACATCTTGGTAAGCACACTCTTGTTCTACTACAAAAACCTCAGAGCGGACTGCCAAAATTTTATAGAGTTCCGTTCTTGTTAGTTCTTCAAAGTTTTTAATTTTCCAAGCCATTTACTATCCCTCTTTTCCTATTTCATTTATAAAGTTAGCTTTCTGCATTTCTTTCAAAAAATCAGAATGAATCGTTACTTTTTCATTATTATAAAGTGTAGCAGTGAGACTATAACCTGTCGAATAAGCAGCCGTAATTGCTAGACCAGTAACTTCAAATTTTTGCCAGTTTCGTGTGATATCTTTACGGTAATAAACCAAATCTTTCGTGATTGGTAAGTTTAGTTTTCGGCGGAGTTCGTCAGTTATAGTTGTGTCTACTTCGCCAAACAAATCTAGTTGTAAACTATCAGTAGGTATTGGCTTTGGTTTTGGTGGTTGAGACACTTCCTGTAAATATTGATACAGTTTCGCTGTGATAAGGGAATCGTTAAGCGCATCATGGCTACGTAACTCTATTCCGAGAACATCTTTGAATGTTTCTAACTTATAGTTGGGCATTTGCAACAACTTTTTAGCTTCAGAAAGTGTATCATACACTTTAAAGTGGGGAGTATCCCCAAGCTCACAATCCACAATTGCCTGATAAAGAAAGCTAACATCAAATGGCGCGTTGTGTGCCACCATTAGGCTGTCACTGGAGAAAGCAATAAAATCTGGTAAGACTTCTGCAAGAACCGGCTGGTTCAATAAAGCCGAAGGCCAAATCCCCGTCAACTCGGAAATCTTTGTTGGAAGGTAAGAGCGTGTCGGCTTAATTAATTGATTGAATCGGTCAATTTCTTGGTGCATTTCATCATACTTGACTGCACCAATTTGGATAATTTCATTCTTTTGAGGACTGAGACCTGTAGTTTCAAAGTCAAATACAACGTAATGCTGCACCATTTTATTTCCCTTCTAAGTTCTATACTAAAAAAATATTTTTGTTACTTAAAAAATCGTGTTTTCTTCTAAAGTAAATTTAACATTATTTTCAATCCACTTACGACGTGGTTCAACCTTGTCACCCATGAGGACAGACACACGTTTTTCTGCTTGTGCGGCATCATCGATAGTAACTTGTATTAATGTACGTGTTTCAGGGTTCATCGTTGTTTCCCAAAGTTGATCTGCATTCATCTCACCCAGACCTTTATAACGTTGAAGTGTCGCACCTTTACCAAAGCTTTGACGGAGTTCTTCTAGCTCACCATCCGTCCAAGCGTAAGCAATCTTTTCCTTTTTCCCTTTTCCTTGACTCATTTTATAAAGTGGTGGAAGAGCGATATAGATGTGACCATTCTCCAAAAGTGGCTTCATATAACGATAAAAGAATGTCAAAAGCAGTGTTTGGATGTGGGCCCCATCTGTATCCGCATCGGTCATAATAATAACTTTATCATAGTTACGGTCAGCAAGTGTAAAATCAGCACCGACACCTGCACCAATTGTATAGATCATGGTGTTGATTTCCTCATTTTTGAGGATATCTTGCATCTTAGCTTTTTCCGTATTGATGACTTTACCTCGTAGCGGTAAAATGGCTTGGAACTTACGATCACGTCCTTGTTTAGCTGAGCCCCCGGCTGAATCTCCTTCGACCAGGTAGAGTTCGTTTTTATTGGGGTTTTTCGTTTGTGCAGGCGTTAATTTTCCTGAAAGAAGTCCTTTATCTTTTTTGTTTTTCTTGCCTGTTCTTGACTCTTCACGCGCCTTGCGTGCAGCTTCACGCGCTTCACGCGCTTTGATTGCTTTACGTATCAGATTCTGCGCGAGTTCCCCATTTTCTAAAAGATAAAATGTTAGCTTTTCTGATACCAAAGCATCGACTGCAGGACGGGCCAACGGAGAGCCTAACTTGTCTTTCGTTTGTCCTTCAAACTGTAGATATTCTTCAGGTACTAAAATAGATAAAACAGCAGTTAAACCTTCACGATAGTCAGAGCCTTCAAGATTTTTATCTTTATCTTTCAGAAGTCCAGTTTTTCTCGCATAATCGTTCATGGCTTTAGTCAAAGCTGTTTTTAATCCTGCTTCATGCGTACCACCATCTTTTGTACGAACATTATTAACAAAAGATAAGATATTCTCTGAATAGCCATCATTATACTGCAAAGCTACTTCAACTTGAAAAGCATCTTGTTCGCCTGCAAAGTAAAGAATTGGGGTCAAGGTATCTTTATCTTCATTAAGATAATTAACAAAATCCTGAACACCATTTTCATAGTGGAATTCATCTCTTACTTCTTCTTCACCACGGTTATCTGTCAGTGAAAGTGTCACATCTTTTAGTAAGAAAGCTGATTCATTCAAACGTTCAAAAATAGTTTGATACTTGAACTCGATTGTGGAAAAGATAGTTGTATCAGGCATAAACGTAACTTTTGTACCTGTTTTTGATTTTGCTGCCTTACCCACTTTTTCTAATGTCGTTACAGGATGACCGCCATGCTCAAAACGTTGACGATAAACTGCGCCATCACGAGTAATTTCTACTTCGAGCCAACTGGATAAAGCATTGACTACTGATGAGCCTACACCGTGTAGACCACCAGATGTTTTATACCCACCTTGACCAAATTTTCCCCCGGCATGAAGTACAGTGAAAATAACTTCAACAGTTGGTTTTCCAGTCACATGCATACCTACAGGCATACCACGCCCTTCATCTTCAACTGTTACAGAACCATCTTTATTTAATGTTACAGCTATCTTTGTCCCAAATCCTGAGAGGGCTTCATCCACTGCATTGTCGACTATTTCCCAGATTAAGTGATGCAAACCAGTTGAATCTGTTGAACCAATATACATCCCCGGGCGTTTTCTTACGGCGTCAAGGCCTTCTAAGACCTGAATCGCACTATCGTCGTAATTATTTATATCTACCATTCATTATTCTCCATTTAAGCCAGTCTAACCAGCAGAAATATTCATCTTTCCTATTCTACATTCTTAAAGAGCCTTTGTCAAAAGTCTTTATGAATGAGAAGAAGGTTTCTCCCAGTCTTTTAACTCTATTTCTTTCAAATAATACAAATTTGAAAAAATTTTCTTCAAAATAAAGGGCAAATATCATAGAGTTTTGTGTTATAATTGTGGAGTTATTATAAACATAAAAGAAAGTTGATATGACTACAATAATTTTACTCATCCTTGCTTACCTTATAGGAGCGATTCCTGCTGGTCTCTGGATTGGAAAGATTTTCTTTAAGAAAGATCTCCATGACTATGGTTCTGGCAATACAGGTACAACAAATACTTTCCGTATACTTGGGAAAAAAGCGGGTATCATCGTTTTCACCTTTGATTTACTTAAAGGAACTTTAGCAACACTTCTTCCTCTTATTTTCCATGTTCATGGTATTTCTCCTCTTATTTTTGGCTTGCTTGCGGTAGTGGGACACACGATTTCCATTTTTGACAAATTTAAGGGCGGTAAAGCTGTCGCAACTTCTGCGGGCGTGATTCTAGGCTTTAATCCACTCTTCCTTCTTTATCTTGCTGTGGTTTTCTTCCTTGTCCTTTATCTTTTTAGCATGATCAGTCTATCTTCTATTTTAGGAGCTGTGGCTGCCCTAATAGGTGTCCTTATCTTTCCGTATTTTCATTTTATTGTGCCCGACTATGATCCGCTCTTTTCACTCATCATTTTGGCTTTAGCCTCCATTATAATTATTCGCCATAAAAGTAATATTAAAAGAATAAAAAATAAGGAAGAGTCTTTGGTACCGTTTGGTCTCAACCTTAGCAAACAACACAATATATAGTATTTTACATAATTCAAGCACACAATATCTAGTATCAATCATTTGACTAGGTATTTTTTTTATACTAAAATAACAGTATACTTTAAATAAATTTTTTTAGAAAAATTGGAGAACAATTATGGTCACTGTATACTCAAAAAACAATTGCATGCAATGTAAAATGGTTAAAAAATGGCTCACTGAGCACACCGTAAATTTTGAAGAAATCAACATTGATGAAAAACCAGAATTTATTCAAACAGTTCTTGATATGGGTTATCGTGCTGCTCCTGTTGTTGTTAAAGGAGACGTTTCTTTCTCTGGTTTCAATCCAAGTGAATTGGCAAAATTGGCATGAAACTAATTTATTTCAGTATAACGGGGCAAACACGTCGTTTTGCCAATAAAACCAACTTGAACCATGAGGAAATTCTACCGAATGATCCAGAATTTGAAGTAAATGAAGACTTCTTGCTGGTTGTACCGAGTTATGCAGATGAAACCCCAGGCGCTGAAAGAAGCATGGATATCATGGACCCTGTCTTTGAATTCATGGCTTATGCCGATAATGCTCGCTATTGTAAAGGCATCATCGGTACGGGAAATCGTAATTTTGCTTTTTTATATATTTTTACCGCCAAACAGCTCTCTGCACAATTTCAAATTCCTATTGTTTACGATTTCGAGTTTAACGGCACGCCAAGCGATGTAGCTGCTGTTGAAGAAATCGCTGCACGACTTGACTCTGGTGCAAATATTAGTCTCAAATAACGAGAATAATACCTAAAAATAAATTATTAACATGTGGTCTAAAGAACCTGGAGAAATATATGTCACTTAAAAATCTTGAAGATGTTACGTATTTTACGCTTAACAATCAAATCAATATCCCAGTCAATGGCTCAATTCCTCTAGCAAAAGACAAGGAAGCAATCGCTGCTTTCTTCAAGGAAAATGTTGAGCCAAATACTTTCACAAAAGATACCTATGCGGAAAAAATTGCTGCTCTTTTAGAAGAAGATTATTTAGAAGAAGCATTTATCAGCAAATATGAAATGCGTTTCATCGAAGAACTTCATCAAGAGCTCTTAGATTTCGGTTTTCACTTTGATAGTTTCATGGCTGCTTATAAGTTCTATAACCAATATGCTATGAAGAACAATGAAGGCACGCTTTATCTTGAAAATTTTGAAGATCGTGTTCTTATGAATGCTCTTTACATGGCCGATGGCGATACAAAACTTGCACGCAACCTTGCTTTTGCAATGTTGAACCGTCGTTACCAACCCGCAACGCCTACCTTCCTTAATGCGGGACGTAAACGTCGTGGTGAATTTGTCAGCTGTTTCCTTTTACAACTAACGGATGATATGAACTCTATTGGACGTACGATTAATTCAGCACTTCAGCTTTCTAAAAATGGTGGTGGTGTCGGACTTAATTTGACAAACTTACGTGGAGCTGGTGCTCCTATCAAAGGTTATGACGGCGTTGCGGCCGGTGTCGTTCCCGTTATGAAACTTTTTGAAGATAGTTTTTCTTATGCCAATCAACTCGGTCAGCGTCAAGGTGCGGGTGTCGTTTATCTTTCAATTTTCCACCCTGATATCATGGAATTCCTCTCAACGAAGAAAGAAAATGCGGATGAAAAAATCCGAGTGAAAACTTTATCCCTCGGTGTAACTGTCCCTGATAAATTCTATGAACTCGCTGCTAAGGGCGAAGATATGTATCTCTTCGAACCTTACTTTGTGGAAAAAGAATACGGTATGCCATTTGCCCATGTCGATATCACTGCTGAATATGATAATATGCTTGCTAATGATAAGATTCGTAAAATCAAAATTAGTGCGCGTGAATTGGAACAAGAACTCTCAAAACTGCAACAAGAATCAGGATATCCTTACATTGTAAACGTTGATACTGTGAACAAGGCTAATCCCGTAGACGGTGTTATCTCAATGAGTAATTTGTGTTCTGAAATTCTTCAAGTTCAAACTCCTTCAGTGCTTAACGATGATCAAACTTATTCAACATTAGGAACTGATGTGGCTTGTAACTTGGGTTCAACAAATGTCATGAACATGATGACTTCTGGTGATGACTTTGGTAGCTCAATTGAATCAATGGTGCGTGCTTTAACTTTCATCTCCGAAACATCAAACCTTGATTCTGTTCCTACAGTTCGTAAAGGAAATGATGAAATGCGTGCTATTGGTCTTGGAGCCATGGGACTACACTCTTTCCTTGCTAAAAACCATATTCATTATGACAGTAAAGCTGCTGTAGACTTCACAAGTGTTTACTTTATGTTATTGAACTACTATACTTTAGTGGCTTCAAACACACTTGCTGTTGAGCGTCAAACTACCTTCAAAGATTTTGATAAATCCGCTTATGCTGATGGTTCTTACTTTGATAAATATCTTGAGCATGACTATTTCGCAGCTGTTCCAGCAGAAATCCAAGAACTTTTTGCTGGTATCGCCGTACCTGGACCTGCAGAATGGGCTGCTTTAAAAGAAAAAGTAATGCAAAGTGGTCTCTATAATTCTTACCGTATGGCCGTTGCTCCTAATGGTTCAATTTCTTACATCAACGACTGTTCTTCTTCAATCCACCCTATCGTTAACCGTATTGAAGAACGCCAAGAAAAGAAAGTGGGTAAGATTTACTACCCTGCTGCCGGCCTTTCAACAGATACCATTCCTTATTACAAATCTGCCTATGACACAGATATGCGTGCAGTGATTGATGTTTATGCAGCTGCAACTGAACATGTCGATCAAGGTTTGTCTATGACGTTATTTATGCGTTCAACTTTACCTGAGGGCCTTTATGAATGGAAAGTTACTAACAATAAAATGACCACACGTGATTTGAGTATCTTGCGTAACTATGCCTATAATAAAGGAATCAAGACGATCTACTACGTTCGTACATTTACTGATGACGAAGATGAAGTTGGCGCAAATCAATGTGAAAGCTGTGTTGTTTAAAAAAAGGAAATACTATGTCTGAACAAAATAACCAAAAAGTCCCTACTTATTATGCAGCCATCAACTGGAATGCTATTGAGGACTCTATTGATAAATATACTTGGGAAAAACTAACAAGCCAATTTTGGCTGGATACTCGTGTCCCTGTGTCCAACGACCTTGATGACTGGCGTAAATTGCCACAAATTGAGCGTGATACATTTGCTAAAGCCTTTGCGGGGCTCACTCTCTTGGATACACTACAATCTGTGGACGGGGCTGAAGTCCTTAAACATGATGCACGTACACCACAAGAAATTGCCTGCTTTAACAATATTCAATTTATGGAATCTGTTCATGCCAAGTCTTATTCAACAATTTTTAGTACACTAAATACAAAATCAGAGATTGAAGAACTTTTTGACTGGGTTGATACTAACGTCTATATGCAGAAAAAAGCCCAAATCATTAACGATGTCTATCAAAATGGTACTGGACTTCAAAAGAAAATCGCGAGCGTCTTTCTTGAAACTTGCCTCTTCTATTCTGGGTTCTTCACCCCACTTTGGTATTTGGGTAATAACAAGATGATTAACTCTGCGGAAATCATCAAACTCATCATTCGTGACGAAAGTGTGCACGGCACATATATCGGCTACAAGTTCCAGCTCGGCTTTAATGAATTAACTGAAGAAGAGCAGTCTGAACTTCGCGACTGGATGTATAATCTTCTCTATGAACTTTACGAAAACGAAGAAGCCTACACACATCTTCTCTATGATGAAATCGGTTGGACTGATGAAGTTCTGAAGTTCCTTCGTTACAATGCGAATAAGGCTTTGATGAACTTAGGTCAAGACCCACTTTTCCCAGATACAGCCGCAGACGTTAACTCCGTCGTTATGAATGGTATTTCTACTTCTTCATCAAACCATGATTTCTTTAGCCAAGTTGGTAACTCTTACCTACTCGGTGAAGTTGAAGCAATGTCAGATGATGATTATAATATTGGTATGAAATAATCAAAAAGATTTGGAGAAACTACGAATCTGCTGAAAAACGATAAGATGATGAAATCTTATCGTTTTTCTATATTTAGAGGACATGAAGAATAAAATAAAACAAGGCTAGAGGATTATAGCTAAGTTTGCGGGCCTTTAAAAACCCTCACTTTTATAGTATTCTCCCATTCCATTAATTTATCCTCTGGCTATACAGTTCACTGCCCCGCTATTTATGTTTCGTTTGGACGTAGATTAACTTTTTATAAAAAGAAATAATAATTAAAAAGGCAAAGAAAAATCATTCAAGTAAAAATACTTGAATGATTTTTTATTTTTTTAGAAATAGAGAGCGTCTTTTAGAGTAAACTCAGAAAAGAAGCTTACTTTTCTAATTTTAAACTTTCAAGAAGCGACGCATTGAAGTTACCGCCCCCAGTGATCCGATAAGAATACCGATGAGGAAGAGTAAACCAATCATCATTGGTACGAAACTGTGTGCAGGTAAAAGATACAAACTTTGTGATTTCAAACTTGGAGTGAAGCTTGTAAACGCAAGGTTATAAAGCCATGCAATGAGGATACTTGGGACTATTGCTCCCAGTAAGCCAACCCATGCACCTTCTAGGAAGAAAGGCCAACGTATGTAACCATTACGAGCACCCACTAAACGCATAATTTGAATTTCACGTTGACGGGACATGATTGTAATACGAATTGTATTTGAAATAAGGAAAATAGCAACGAGGATAAGGAGAGCTGCTGCTGCACCACCCCAGATCTTAACGTTATTTCCTAAAGCAAGGATACGATCTGTATTGGCCCCACCGTAGTTTGCAGATTGGATACCCTCTATTTTCTTAACAGCATTGGCGACCTTTTCTACATTTTGAGGATCATCAGCCTCTACAATATAGGCATCATAGAGTGGGTTTGCATCTCCTTGGAAGAGAGACCATGCATTACCTAGAGTTTCAGTCAATTGTTTAAGCTGATCATCTTTACTTGAGAATTTAATTGAACGCACATCAGAAATTTTTTCAATTTCTGAATATATTTTCCGATACTTTGGATTATTGATTTGCTTATTTGAATTCTTCGGATCTTCAATCTTTTTATCCATATCGTGGACATTTAAGTCCATATAAGCAACAACACGAACATTTCCTTCAATATCACTTGATAATTTTGCTGTGTTTAAAATAACCGAAAGGAAGAGACCAACTAAAGTCAAAGTAATCATAACAGATGAAACTGCCGCAACAGTCATCCATCCATTACGTCGGAGATTTTTAAGTGATTCCAACAAATGTTTAAATAAATTTCTAATCATCGTAACCATAATCTCCTTCCACTTGGTCTCGAACTATACGTCCATTTTCAATCGCAACAACACGGTGGCGCAATGTATTTACAATTTGGCTGTTGTGTGTTGCCATCAAAATAGTTGTACCTTGCAGATTGATCTTTTCCAACAAGTTCATGATTTCCCATGAATTTTCTGGATCTAAATTTCCTGTAGGTTCATCAGCAATCAAAAGCTTAGGAGCATTGGCGATAGAACGTGCAATAGCTACCCGTTGTTGCTCCCCACCTGAAAGTTCATCAGGAAACGAACGTATCTTATGCTTAAGACCCACGAGATCTAAAACTTCATTGACACGTTTTTTGATTTCACGCGGACGTTTACCAACAACTTCCATAGCATATGCGATATTCTCATATACTGTTTTCTTTGGCAAGAGTTTATAGTCTTGGAAGACAACTCCGACAGAACGACGCAGTAAAGGTACTTCACGACGTTTCAACTTCATCAAATCAAACTTGGCAACAATACCTGTCCCCTTGTCGATTTTTAACTCATGGTAAAGCAATTTGATAAAGGTCGACTTACCAGCTCCAGACGGTCCAACAATATAAACGAATTCTCCTGCCTCTATATCAAGAGAAATATTACGCAATGCTGTTGTGCCGTTAGAGTACTTTTTTGATACATTATTTAATTTAATAATACTCATTTATCTCTAGTCTCCATTGAATTGTTTTGCACATATCTTCTATATCATTCTATAATGGTTATGAATGTGAAAATCCTTCTTTTTAAAACGTATACTTGTTTCAAAAAAGCAAAGGCCTTTACATTATACCAAATAAATAGATTTTTAGGTGTAATTTATTTTACTTATTTTCATTAAAGTTACGAAAATGTTTTTAAAACGTTACAATTCTACATTTTCCAGCGTAGATAAGCATGGATAAATCCGTCAAGATCGCCGTCCATTACTTTGTCTATTTGACCCGTTTCATGCTCTGTTCTGGTATCTTTAACGAGTTGATAAGGCATGAAAACATAAGAACGAATTTGGCTTCCCCAAGAAATATCTGACTGGTCTCCACGTAATTCATCCACTTCTGCTTGCTTTTTGTCCATCTCTAATTGATAAAGTTTAGACTTCAGCATAGCCATTGCTTTATCTCGGTTTCCGTATTGCGTACGGTCCATAGTAGAAGCGACAACAATTCCTGTAGGAACGTGTGTCAAACGCACCCCTGTCGAAACCTTATTGACGTTTTGTCCACCTGCACCACCTGAGCGGAAAGTGTCCATCTTGATATCTGCATCACGTACATCTACTTCAACTGTATCATCAAGCTCTGGCATTACATCTACTGAAGTAAATGAAGTATGACGACGATTTTGTGAGTCAAATGGTGAGATACGTACTAAACGATGCACACCTTTCTCCCCACGCAAGAAACCATAGGCATTCCGACCTTCAAATTTCAATGTAGCTGATTTTAATCCAGCAACATCCCCATCTTGATAATCTAAAATTTCAACCTTGAAACCATGTGCTGCACCCCAGCGTTCATACATCCGCATGAGCATGCTGCCCCAATCTTGTGACTCCGTTCCCCCTGACCCAGGATGAATTTCTAAAATGGCATTCATATGGTCGTAGGGCTGATTGAGCATGATTTCTAATTCATAAGTCTCAATTTTTTTGCCGAGCTCTTCAACATTCTCTTCAAGCTCCGTTTGCATGTCCTCATCTTCCTCTTCTTGAAGCATCTCTAGCATTACTTCGCTGTCTTCATGAAGCGTTGCGATAGACATGAAATTTTCATACTTAGCTTTAAGTGCGTTAGATTCATCGATAACTTTTTGAGCTGCCTCATTGTCATTCCAAAAATCAGGCTCTGCCATATCATTATCTAGCAGAGCAATTTCTTCTTCTAAGCGATCCAAGTCTAGAGAGCCACGAAAATCCTCGACTTTCTGACCATAAGACTCTAGTTTATTTCTAATTTCAGATAGTTCCATAGGCTCCATTTTATCATATTTGTCCCAAAAAAGACAGCCGCCTAAAACTATTCTCTTTCACGACGTCTGATTCTGTGCTTGTTTTCAAGTTTTTCAATTGCCCATTCAGCGGCATCCACCATGTAGTCTCTCACATCATTTTCAGCAATTTCATGTAATTTCGGAAGAGCCGTGCGGTCATTCGCATTTCCCAAGGCGTAAATAGCATTTCGTTGAATTGGATTTTTTCCACGCCAGCTACCTGCCATATTCCCAAACTTATTTGCAAACTCTTTATTCGATAATTCCAAAATCGGGAGTAATTCTGGATTTGTCAGTTCAGGATCAGGTTCCATTTCTGGATGAAAATGACTGTTGATCCCTTTATTATACGGGCAGACAACCTGACAAATGTCACAGCCATAAATCACAGTTTTTATCTTTTCACGATACTCTTCTGGCATAGCCCCTCGTGTTTGTGTTTGATAAGACAAGCAACGTTGAGCATTAAGGCGTCCGTCCCCTAAAAGAGCACTGGTTGGACAGAAATCCACACATCGTGTGCAAGACCCACAACCATAATCTACAGGTTGGTCTTCCTCAATCTCAAGATTTGTTACCAGTTCTCCTAAAAACATCCATGAGCCATACTCCTTACTCACCAGTAACCCATTTTTTCCTATAAAGCCCAGACCAGCACGCGCAGCTACTGCGACGTCAACGAGAGCTCCTGTATCAACCATTGCTTTATAGTTAAACGCTCCAGCCAGCTCCTCGATTCCTTCAGCTAAAGCCTGCAACTTTCGCTGCAAAACGTAGTGATAATCCTCACCCCAACTGCCTCGCGAAAAAGAGCCACGGCGATATTCTGTTTTTTCTGGTTTACCTTCTGCTTTATTTGGATAAGCAATACCAATCGAAATAATCGTCTTAGCATCCTCTAGCGAAAGTTTAGGTTGTAAACGTTCATCCAGATTTTTATGTTCAAAGCCTGAGGTGTGACCTGCTTCCTTTTGTTCTATTAAAGAGGCGCGGAGGTACTCAAAATCATCTGCTTTTGTAAAACCAATTTTTTGTATATTAAGTTCAGCTGCTAGTTTTTGGATTTCTTCTTTTAAGCTTTTCATCATAATGCCCCTTCTTATATTCATCTTAACATAATTTCTACCAACAGCCTCCATAATTATGTTAAAATAAGCTTTAGATTATTAAGAAACACGGGGTAAAACATGGCTTTCGACGGTATTTTTTTACATCACATGACAGCAGAAATTTCTGAAATCCTTAAAGGAGGTCGGATACAAAAAATAAATCAACCTTTTGAACAAGAGTTACTTTTAACTGTCCGCTCTGGGCGGACATCACACAAACTTCTTCTCTCAGCACATCCAACTTTTGGGAGAATACAACTTACAAAAACAGAATTTCAAAATCCACAAAATCCTAATAACTTTGTTATGATTTTGCGTAAGTATCTCTCAGGAGCTTTTATTGAAGACATCGAACAAGTGGGAAACGATCGACAACTTATTTTCCATATCTCCACTAAAGATGAGATTGGTGACTCAATGCAGATTGCACTTGTTACTGAAATCATGGGGAAACATAGTAATATCATCCTTATGGATAAAAGTAGCAACAAGATAATTGAAACAATCAAGCACGTTGGTTTCTCACAAAATCAGTATCGAACACTTTTACCAGGCTCAACTTATATTGCACCACCTACAAGTGACAAAATTGATCCTTTTTTTGCATCAGATGAAAAGATTTTCGAGGCTTTGCAAACACATACACTACAGTCTACTTTTCAAGGAATTGGACGGGATAGTCTCCAAGCATTAGAAAATCTTACTCTTTCAGAGTTTAAAGAAAAGCTCAGTACTGTCCTCCCCTCTATCTATCCAAATGACAAATTTTCTTCTATAAAATTAGGAGATGATTTTCAAAGTTTTCCTACCTTATCGGAGATGCTTGACATTTATTATGCGGATAAAGCAGAGCGAGACCGTGTCAAACAAGTGGCTAGTGAAGTTATCAAAAAAGTTCAAAATGAGCTCAAGAAAAATCGCGATAAGTTGAAAAAACAAGAGGCAGAACTACGGGCTACTGAAAATGCCGAAATCTTCCGTCAAAAAGGAGAGCTTCTTACAACTTTTCTTCATCAAGTCCCTAACGACAAACCTGAAGTAACCTTAGATAATTACTATACAAACACACCCATAACCATTAGCCTCAATCTCGCACTCACTCCATCCCAGAATGCCCAACGCTATTTTCATCGTTACCAAAAGTTGAAACAAGCTGTAAAATTTCTAGACAACCAAATTGAGAATACTAAACAAACAATTTCTTATCTAGAGTCTGTTGAAGCCAATCTTGCTCATGCAGATGTTGTCGAAATTGCGGATATCCGTGAAGAATTAATCCAAACGGGTTTCATCAAAGCCAAGTATCGTACCAATAAAAAACAAAAAATGCTTCCACCCGAAAAATATCAGGCAGAAGATGGAACTATCATTCTTGTTGGAAAAAACAATCTTCAAAATGAGCAAGTTAGCTTTAAGCTTAGTCGAAGAGGGGATCTTTGGTTCCACGTTAAAGATATCCCTGGTTCCCATGTTCTTATCACTGGTAACCCTGATCCCTCCGATGAAACGATTACATTTGCCGGGGAGCTCGCAGCTTATTTTTCTAAAGCACGCTATTCTAATCTTGTCCCAGTCGATATGATCGATGTAAAAAAACTACATAAACCAACAGGTACACCTCCAGGATTTGTAACTTATACTGGGCAAAAAACGATTCGGGTAACACCTGATGAGTCGGTCATTAAAAATTCAAGAATAAAATAAATTAAAAAGTTTGCAAAATTTTTGTGAACTTTTTAGTTTACCAAAGTTTTGTAAGTAATTCTATGTAAAAATTGTCAAAAACCCTTTAAAACAAAGAAAAGTTTAACAATATATGAAAACGCTTTATTTTCAACTATAGAAAGTCCTTTATAAAAGCCTTATTATTTGTTATAATAAAATGTAATTATTTTGTCTAAAGTGTAGATATATTCGGGCTTTTCAGTAAGTCTTTCTTTTTGACTTTAGACATTATGCCATAAAATTTTTTAGAAGGAGCCGCCATGGCCAACGAAAATGTTATCCAAATGATTAACGTTACCAAAAAGTTTGGTGACTTTGTCGCAAATGACAAAATCAACTTGGAGCTTAAAAAAGGTGAAATTCACGCCTTGCTCGGCGAAAATGGTGCCGGTAAGTCAACTTTGATGAACATGCTCTCTGGTCTTCTGGAACCGACAGAAGGCGAGATTCATGTAAACGGCAAAATCGAGCAAATAGACTCTCCAACCAAAGCTTCACAGCTCGGAATCGGTATGGTTCACCAGCACTTTATGCTGATTGATGCCTTTACCGTTACTGAAAATATTATGCTGGGAAGCGAAGTGACTAAAGGGTTAAGCCTTGATCTTAAGACAGCTCGAAACAAAATTATTGAATTGTCTAAGCGTTATGGACTTTCTGTTGAACCAGATGCTCTCGTTCGCGATATCTCTGTTGGACAACAACAACGGGTAGAAATTTTAAAAACTCTCTATCGCGGAGCAGACATTTTGATTTTTGATGAGCCTACAGCTGTACTGACTCCCTCTGAAATCACTGAGCTCATGGAAATCATGCGTAATTTGGTTAAAGAAGGAAAATCAATCGTACTCATCACCCATAAACTTGATGAGATTCGTGCCGTAGCTGATCGTATTACTGTTATTCGTCGAGGAGTTTCTATTGAAACTGTCGACCTTGGTGATAAGTCTAATAAAGAACTCGCTGAAATGATGGTTGGGCGCTCTGTGTCCTTTAAAACAGAAAAAGAGGCTGCACAGCCACAGGAAGTTGTGCTTTGTATTGACAATATTTCCGTTAAAGAAAAACGTGGTGCCTTCGCTGTTAAAGGACTCTCTCTTGATGTACGTGCTGGTGAAATTGTTGGTCTAGCTGGTATTGATGGCAATGGGCAAACTGAACTAATCAAGGCAATCACTGGTTTAATGAAAATTGATTCTGGTTCTGTTAAGCTCAAAGGAAAAGACATCACCACACATAAGCCGCGTAAGATTATTGAAGACTCAGTCGGCCATGTCCCAGAAGACCGCCACCGTGATGGCGCCGTTCTAGAAATGACTGTTGCCGAAAACATTGCACTTCAAACTTACTATAAAGCGCCCTTGAGTAAATATGGTTTCCTTGATTACAATAAAATAAATGCTAAAGCACGTGAACTCATGGAAGAATTTGATGTGCGCGGTGCTGGCGAGCAAATTCCTTTCAAATCACTTTCCGGTGGTAATCAACAGAAGGCTGTTATTGCCCGAGAAGTGGATCGTAATCCTGATTTACTTATTGTTGCTCAACCTACTCGTGGGCTTGATGTTGGTGCGATTGAATATATCCACAAACGTTTGATTCAAGCACGTGATGAAGGAAAAGCTGTTCTCGTCGTTTCCTTTGAGTTAGATGAAATTCTTAATGTTTCTGACCGTATTGCTGTTATTCATGATGGACAAATCCAAGGGATTGTAAGTCCAGAAACTACAAGCAAGCAAGAACTTGGAATACTCATGGTTGGAGGTAATATCAATGAACAGCAAAACTAAAAAAATCCTTGTACCTGTCATTGCCGTTCTTTCTGGTTTCTTGATTGGTGCAATCATCATGCTTATCTTCGGTTTCAATCCTATCTATGGTTACGAAGATTTAATTATCGGTGCTTTTGGTACACCTCGTGCCATTGGTGAAACACTACAAACTATGGGCCCATTGATTCTATGTGCTCTCGGTTTCTCTGTAGGTATGAAGGCTGGGCTCTTTAATATAGGTATGTCTGGGCAAGCACTTGCTGGCTGGATTATGTCTATGTGGTTTGCTCTAAGCTTCCCTGGCATTCCAAAACCAATAATGATTCCTTTGGTTATCCTTATTGGTATGCTCTTTGGTGCACTTATGGGAGCCATTCCTGGTATCTTGCGTGCCTTTTTGGGAACATCTGAAGTCATTACGACAATCATGCTTAACTATGTGATTCTCTTCATGTCGACTTTCCTCATTCACGATGTTTTCAGCTCAAAGATTATGATGCCTAACTCGACTGACCAAACAAAATTGATTGGTGCGAATGCTTCCTTCCGTACAGGATGGCTGTCAGATTTAACAAATAATTCTACTTTGAACATTGGTCTATTTATTGCTTTAATCGTTCTTGTCATCATGGCAATTGTCCTTTCAAAAACAACACTTGGTTTTGAAATTAAATCAGTAGGGCTCAATCCAGATGCTTCTGAATATGCAGGGATTTCAGCAAAACGTACTATCATCATGTCTATGCTAGTTGCCGGAGCACTTTCAGGCCTTGGCGGTGTCGTTTATGGTTTTGGTTACATGCAAAACTTCGTAACCCAATCAGCTACCCTCGACATTGGTTTCAATGGTATGGCTGTTGCCCTCTTAGGTGAAACAAATCCTGTTGGTATTCTATTTGCTGCTTTCTTGTTCTCAATGCTCCAAACAGGTTCAGGTAACATGAGTAACATTGATAATATCCCACCGCAAATTGTACAGATTGTCACAGCCACAATCATCTTCTTTATTGCCGTGAAATATATTATCGAAAAAGTTCTTCCAAATATTAAGAAGAAAGGAGAAAAAGCATAATGAATATTGTAGATACATTGCAAATTATCATTGCAAATATGCTTATTTACTCAACACCATTGATTTTTACAAGTATTGGTGGAGTGTTCTCTGAACGTGGTGGTATCGTCAACGTTGGGCTAGAAGGTATCATGACTATGGGAGCATTCAGCTCGGTGGTCTTCAACCTCACTTTCAGTGAAACTTTTGGAGGGATGACTCCATGGCTCTCAATTCTCTTCGGAGCATTTATCGGAGGGATGTTCTCACTTATCCATGCTGTGGCGACTATTAACTTCCGTGCCGATCATATCGTATCAGGTACTGTTCTTAACTTAATGGCACCAGCACTTGGCGTGTTCTTAATTCAAACCTTCTACAATGCAGGACAAGTTAATATTACTAATCAAATCGGTTACTGGAACTTCCCCGTCTTGTCAAAGATTCCTGTGATTGGACAAATTTTCTTCTCACAAACTTCTTTGCCAGGTTTCCTCGCAATTATCATTGCCTTCCTTTCTTGGTATCTCCTCTTTAAGACCAAGTTTGGGCTTCGCCTTCGCTCTGTAGGTGAAAATCCTCAGGCAGCAGATACTTTAGGTATTAATGTTTATCTCATGCGTTATGCAGGTGTAATCATTTCTGGTATGCTTGGAGGTATTGGTGGTGCCATATATGCACAGTCTATATCTGGTAACTTCTCAGTTGCCACTATCGCTGGGCAAGGGTTCATCTCATTGGCCGCTATGATTTTCGGTAAGTGGAACCCTATCGGTGCAATGTTGGCTTCCCTTCTCTTTGGACTTTCTACTTCACTCGCTGTTGTTGGCGGTCAAATCCCAGTTATTAAAGAAATCCCATCTGCTTTCCTCCAAATGGCTCCTTACGTTGTTACTATTATCGTACTTGCTGCCTTTCTCGGTAAAGCTGTTGCACCTAAAGCTGATGGTGTCAACTATATCAAAACTAAGTAAAAACAAAAAGCATTTCAAGTTGAGATGCTTTTTTTCTTGTGAGGCTTCTGAGTTTTTTATAATCCTGCAATTTACATCATCCTTCTGAATGGTTACCTCTTTCTTTTGGAAATAAGTCGCTTGATGAAGTAAACGGCTACGACGATTAAAAGAATTGTTACGATAAAAATGATACTAACTAATATCAATTATTATAAACCTCTATTCTATTAGAATTATCTAGTCTTACTCGAACCCATCCTGTCCAAGAAAGCACATTGTGTATTGGAGTATTAAATCCAAAACGCGCTGTTGCTTGCCTATTGTGATCTACTCTTACATTAGATGTTCGAACAGGCATTGCGATGAAGTAATTTAAGTCATATGCCGAAAGAATCCTATTATTAACTACCCTAATGTAGTAAGTGACTCTCCACCCCAACCCCCAAGCACTTATCCTATATTGTCCATTAGCTACCCGATTTAAATTATTGCTTACAGGTATCACAGAAAAATGAGTTTCTTCTCCATTATGGTCTACTACTGTTTTAGTTTGACCTTCTGACGGTAAAGTTTCTAAATCAAAAGTTGAATCTCTTTCAAGGGTAAATTCCACTAAAGAGGGGACGCTTGCTCTTCCTTCAGCATAAGCTGTAGAGTCAGAAAAGAGTAAAAAAGCTGAAAATAAAGCTATTATACTACTCAAACTGAAAATAATTTTTTTCATGATATTACCTTTCTATTGTCTTCTTCTGGTTGTACAATGCTAACCTCCTGTTATAAATTAATTTTTTTGTAAAAAACTCCCTTACAAATATATTATAGCTTGAAATTTTAGCACAAAATAAATTTGTGCTAAATATGGCTTATCTTGTTATAAAATTTTTTATAATTCTTCGAATACCACCCCTTCATCATACCATCGTACAACAAGGCTGTATCACACATTTTTTTGGCTCTCCTCTGATACTGCACTTCACCCGTCACAGTATACAGATAGATGTTTTCTACAAAGCGATAAGCTCCCCCAGTAAGTTCATCTGAATCTTGTAGAAATTCTCCAGCAAAATCTAAGAAAAATTTTGCAGCTACCTTCATACTTTTATTTATTCTCGAAAGGGATATTTCCAACCCTGCTAAAACCAAACGGCGCTGGTAGATAAATTCATCTTCAAAAAGCACTTTCAAACATAATATATCTGTACAAATCATTTTTAAATTACTCGAATTAAGCACAGGTGATACATATTGAAACATAAAAAGCTCATGACGCGTCCACAAATCTACGGACATAAAGTAGCCTTCAAGATCCTTAATTTCTTCCTCAGTTATTTCTCCTAATATTACTTTAATTGTTAAATAGAAATATCTCTTATCTGCTTTAGCCATTTCACCCAAATCTTTTAGAGTTGCATTATCACCTCTAAAATAAGCAAGGTCCACACGTCTCAGAAAACTTTCTGTAGAATCTTCACTGCCTTTATTAAGAATAAAGCAATAGTCCTCCAAGCTTACATTCATCTCCATAAGTATGGCATATAATTTATCAAATTCAAACATAATTTTGCCTGACTCAAAAAGTTCCATTTGTGCTTTAGAAATAGAAAGATGTGTAAAATCTTTATCAGTAAAACCACTTTGTTTTCTTAATTTTTTAAAAACTTTTCCGTATCTTGCATATATCTTATCTTCATATAAAACATGATAAAAATCTATGAGATTCAAGTTTAATCTTTCCAACAAATTTTCGAGTTTAGCCAGTGGAAAATCCGTCTCCCCACTTTCATAGCGTGATAAAGTTCGACGAGGCACAATATCCTCTAAATCCCTTAAGGACACTTTTCTTCTCTTTCTTATTTGTTGAAAAACCCTTCCGTAGTGTATTTCCTTAGTCATATCATTTCTCTTTTCTCAACTTTTCTTCTTATTATTTAACACGAAAAAAATTTAAAAAAATCACAAAAAAAAAACACCTAAATTAGGTGTTTCAATACTTATTAGTTTTTAGCTGCTGATGCAAACTCTTCTTTTGCAAAAGCTTCGTCAAGGATAGCTTTAAGTTGTTTAGCTGAAGCTTGCATTTTTTGCAATTCAGCATCATTCAATGGGATATTTACTGGACGTACGATACCTTTATCACCAACGATAGCTGGTTGACCAATGTAAAGTCCTTCAACACCTTCGTATTGACCTTCTTGGAAAGTTGAAAGTGGCAATACAGCATTTTCATTATCAAGAATAGCTTTTGTAATACGTGCAAGAGCTACAGCAATACCATAGAAAGTTGCACCTTTTTTCTCAATGATAGAGTAAGCAGCATCACGAACTGATTCAAAAAGTTCAACCAATTCTTCTTCTTTAACGCCGCGGCTGTCTTTGAGGAATTCTTCAAGGTTAACACCAGCCACGTTAGCGTGTGACCAAACAGCGAATTCTGAATCACCGTGTTCACCCATGATATAAGCATGGACTGAACGTGCATCAATATCAAGTTTTTCTGCCAAAGCTTGACGGAAACGTGCTGAGTCAAGTGATGTACCTGAACCGATAACACGTTCTTTAGGGAAGCCTGAGAATTTCCATGTAGCATAAGTCAAGATATCAACTGGGTTAGCAGCAACGAGGAAGATTCCATCGAAGCCTGATGCTACGATTTCAGTAACAACTTGTTTAGTGATACGCAAGTTCTTCTCAACAAGGTCCAAACGAGTTTCACCTGGTTTTTGTGGAGCACCTGAAGTTAAGACAACCAAATCAGCATCATGAGCATCAGAATAATCTGCTGAATAGATTTTCTTAGGAGATGTGAAAGCAAGAGCGTGTGAAAGGTCTTCTGCATCACCTTGTGTTTTATCTTTGAAAATATCTACGATACCTAATTCTTGTGCGATACCTTGGTTTACAAGTGAGAAAGCATAGCTTGAACCTACGGCACCATCACCAACGAGGATAACTTTTTTATGTTGTTTAGTCATAATTGTTCATTCCTTTCCTGAATGCAATAATAATGTTTACTGTACTATTATAACATTTTCTCAGAAACTTGTCACATTGGAAAGTGATATACATCACATTATAACGCTTACATTTAAAACGCTCTATAGAGCGTTTTTCATCCTCTCAAAGTATGTCTTGTTAGATGGTGTTTGCGACTTTATTGAACCATCTATAACTTTCATCACGCAGATATTTTAGCTCATTTTTGTGATAGTACACAAAAAATTGACTACAATATATCAACTATTTGACAATTAAAAAAACTCGGAGTATAGTTTTATCTGTAGCAAAGTTAGGAAAGGAAAATAAATTGGTATTTGAAAAAACAGTTTTAAACAAAGCACTTGCATCCGCCTTTGACATACCTATCAAGGTTACATATTGGGATGGTAAAACAGAAAAATACGGGGAAGGCGATGCCAAAGTTCACATCATCTTCAATAAGAAATTTAGCTTTAATGACTTAGCATCAATGCCAACTCTGGTTCTTGCTGAAGCCTACATGCATGAGGATATTGAAATCGAAGGAAGTATACAAGAACTCATCGCTTCCGCTTATCGTCAAGCAGGTAGCTTTTTAACTAATCAATCAGGATTTGGAAAATCAATAAGGGAACTTCTAGGAAATCATTCACAAAAGCAATCCAAAGAAGATATCCATAGTCATTATGATATCGGAAATGATTTTTATAAAAAATGGCTGGATCCAACAATGACTTATTCTTGCGCTTATTTTGAAAATGAAGATATGACCCTTGAGCAAGCACAAATTGCCAAAGTCCATCATATCTTAGACAAACTTAATAGTCAACCTGGCGGTCGCTTACTGGATATCGGTTGTGGTTGGGGAACTATGCTGTTCACAGCTGCACAAGAATATGGTTTAGATACAGTGGGAGTGACACTTTCTGAAGAACAATTTCAATATGTTACTACTAAAGCTCAAAAGCTTGGTCTAGAAGATAAGGTAAAAGTATATCTCACTGACTATCGAGATCTGCAAGATGGCAATTTTGACTATATCACCTCTGTCGGCATGTTTGAACATGTGGGTAAAGAAAATTTGGAAATGTATTTTCAAAAAGTTTATGATTACTTGAAACCAAATTCACGTGCTCTTATTCATGGAATAACAGGGCAACATCGTGGAGCGGGAGTTGACCCCTTTATTGAAAAATATATTTTCCCAGGAGGATATATTCCAAATATTGCTGAAAATGTTGAGCATATAATGACTGCAAAATTGCAATTGGACGATCTTGAACCTCTACGCCGTCATTACCAAAAGACTCTTGAAATTTGGAATGAAAATTATACTCAAATATTTGAAGAAGTTGAAAACGAGATGGGGCGTCCCTTTGCACGGATGTGGGCTCTGTACCTTCAAGCTTGTGCTGCAAGCTTCGAATCAGGAAATATCGATGTCGTTCAATATCTTTTGACCAAGGGGCCCTCAGGCGAAGGATTACCTATGACACGCCAATACATGTTTAAACAACATTAATTCTTCAGGAAGCCTCTGATAAGAGCATAGGCTATTTTCTCTGAAGCTCTAAGAGGGATAAAGGAACATAAAAATAAGCCAAGGGCAAACCGAGCTACCCTTGGCTTATTAATTTTGATCAATAAAAAAAGAGAAATATACTGTTCTCTTTTTTTATTTATTCAAATATTTCGATTCTTATTTGATTGTACGGATACGCATTGTATTTGTACGACCTGAACCAACTGGAACACCAGCAACGATAACGATGTTATCACCTGATTCAACAAGACCTGAAGCCAAGGCAGCTTTTTCAGCTACTTCGAACATGTCATCTGTTGAAGCTGGTTTGTCCATAAGCATTGGGATAACACCCCAGTTAATCATAAGGCCACGTTCAACTTTTTCGTCAAATGTGATTGCCAAGATATCAGCTTCTGGACGGTATTTAGAGATTAAACGTGCAGTTGCACCTGACTCAGTCAACGCAACAATAAGTTTAACTTCCATTGATTCTGCAGCATTTTTAACTGCTGAAGCAACAACTTCTGTTACTGAATCTTTATCAAAGTTTTCTGGGTGAAGACGTCCGTATTCTTTCAACAATGTTTGAGCATTTTTGTTAACTGTAGACATTGTACGAACTGATTCACGTGGGTATTTACCGTTAGCAGACTCACCTGAAAGCATTGTTGCATCAGTACCATCAATTACTGCGTTAAATACGTCAGAGATTTCTGAACGTGTAGCACGTGGTTTTTCAGTCATAGATTCAAGCATGTTTGTTGCTGTAACAACGATTTTACCTGCTTGGTTAACTTTACGGATGATTTCTTTTTGGAATACTGGAACCATTTCAAATGGTACTTCAATACCCATGTCCCCACGAGCAATCATGATACCATCAGCTGTATCGATGATTTCATCAAGGTTATCAATACCTTGTTGGTTTTCGATTTTAGCCAAAAGTTGTACGTGAGTGTTACCAGTTTCTTCAAGGATAGCACGTACTTCATTAACGTCTTTAGCAGTACGTACAAATGAGATAGCGATAAAGTTCAAACCATTTGGTTGTGAAAGACCGAAACGAATATCGTCGTTATCACGTTCAGCAAGAGCTGGGAAAGGAATTGTAGTGTTAGGAATGTTCACACCTTTTTGTTTACCGATAGCACCATCATTTTGTGCTACTACGTCAAACTCACGTGCTTCAACATCTTTAGCAGCTACTGTAAGACCTAATTTACCATCGTCGATAAGGATAGTTTGACCTACTTCAACATCGTCAAAGATATCAAGACCACCAGCAACGTTCAAAGCAATATTTTCACGTGTTGATTTCAAACCTTGTTTTGTAGACACGCGGAATTTGTCACCAGTAACGTATTTATACTCGTCTGCACCATCTTCGTATACTTCTGTACGCATTTCTGGGCCTTTAGTATCAAGCAAGAAACCTACTTTACGGCCAGCGATTTCTTCAGCGCGAAGTACAGTCGCCATACGTGCAGCTTGCTCAGCGTGGTCACCGTGAGAGAAGTTAAAACGGAAAACGTCAGCACCTTCTTTGATCAAATCTGCAATTGTTTGTGCTGATGTTTCAACATCAAGCTCTTCTCCCCAGTATCCTTTTTCTCCGAATTTTTTACCACCACGAGTTTCTACTGCAGGGCCAAGTGTTGAGACGATTTTTACACGTTTGTTCATTTTGAGTAATTCTCCTATTTTATATAAATGTACTCATTACCTAATAAATGCGAGCGTTCTGTATTTCAGCTTCCCTCACCATCAATTAGATAAGACTACTAACAATAACTTAATAACTTAATCAAATTTGATGTCAAGGTTGTTTAAATCAGCGTTTAAACGATAAAGTTCCAATCCAGCTTTATGTGGATTATTGACAACAATCTTACCTTCGTCTGTCAGACTGAAAAGTGCATTTTCTTCTGCAGTACCAAGGATTGGGCTTTCAACAAGCTTTTCGTTACGGACACCAACGGCTACCCCACCGATACCATCACGAAGCAATTCAACTGCGCGAGCGCCCATACGTGATGCTAATACACGGTCACGCGCTGTTGGAGCACCACCACGTTGGATGTGTCCAAGAACAGATACACGAAGGTCAGAATCATCGCCAGCAGCTTTAAGCTTCATAGCGAATTCTTCACCAGACATAACACCCTCAGCAACTACGATAATATGGTGATTTTTACCTTTTGCGTAGCCTGATTTGATGTTACGAACGATGCTTTCAAACTTGAATTCTTTTTCAGGAATAGCAATATCATCAGCACCAGCGGCTATACCAGCCCAAAGTGCGATATCCCCAGCGTTACGTCCCATAACTTCAACAACAAAAGTACGGTGATGTGATGATGACGTATCACGAATTTTATCAATAGCATCAACGACTGTTGATACCGCAGTATCGAATCCAATTGTGAAATCAGTACCAACGATATCGTTGTCAATAGTACCTGGGAGACCTACTGCCGGGAAGCCATGCTCTGTTAAGCGCATAGCACCATGGTAAGAACCGTCACCACCAATAACAACAACACCTTCGATGCCGTGTTTTTTTAGTTGCTCGATACCAGCAAGTTGCCCTTCAAGTTGAGCAAATTCTGGGAAACGTGCGGAGTACAAGAATGTACCACCACGTCCGACTTTATCACCAACGCTCGCTGATGTGAGTGGGAAAATATCACCCGCTACCATACCTGCATAACCGTGGTTGATACCGTAAACTTCGATACCTTCAGAAATCGCTTTACGAACAACAGCACGAATAGCTGCGTTCATACCTGGTGCATCACCACCAGAAGTCAAAACTGCAATGCGTTTCATTAGAGTTTTTTCCTCCATCATATCTGATACTTAATTTGCAAGAGCAAATTTAAAGTTCAATTTTTATTTCATGTTTATTATATCACGATAAGAGAAAAAAATCTCTTAAAAACGCTATGACAGCGTTTTTATTTATGGTTTTTTAAATGTAATGGTTTTCAGCTTACAAAAATAAACTGAGTGTCTAAAAGTTATTTTTTCCAATTATAAAAGCCGGTAAAAACCAAAAAATTACCTAAAAGGTAATTTTTCTTTATTTATGCTTGATAACGTTTTTCTCCATCCAGATAAGTTGCAACAAGTTCCAGATTATTATCAAGAACAATAAAGTCTGCCTCTAAACCTTCTTTGATTTGGCCACAGACATCGTCAATTTTTGTAGATTTAGCCGCATTGAGTGAAGCCATTTTTACAGCTTCTGCTGGTGTTGCAATTTGCCAATCCACAACATTTTTCACTGCATCTTTAAGGAGAAGGATAGAACCCGCAAGATTACCCCCTTCTTTCAAACGTGCAGCACCGTCTTTAACAATAACAGGGAATTCACCAAGATAATATTCACCATCACTTAAGCCAGCCGCACGCATTGAATCAGTAATCAGAACGACATGATCTGTACCTTTTTCACGCATTAATATCTGACAAGCTTCTGGACGAACGTGGAAGCCGTCACAGATAAGTTCTGCATAAGTATTTGGCAAGTTAAACACTGCTCCAACCATACCTGGTTCGCGATGGTTAAGACCACGCATACCGTTGAAAGCATGAACCCACATTGTTGCTCCCGCTTGTACAGCAGCTACAGCATCAGCATATGTGGCGTTTGAGTGACCCAGTGCGATGGTGAAACCATGCTCCACAGCTTCTTTTACAAATGCAGTTGAACCTTCACGTTCAGGAGCAATCCCAATTTTGATTGGCAATCCTTTTGCTGCTACTCCATATTCAGCGAGTTCACTGTAAGATGGGTCTCGCATGTACTTAGGATTTTGGGCACCTTTGTATTCTTCTGTAAAATAAGGGCCTTCAAAGAAAAGTCCACGAATCTTAGCACCCGCTGCTTTCTCCACATTTGAACCAATCTCATCAGCAATTTCTAATAATTCTTCGTGGCTAGCAGTTACAGCAGTCGGGAAGAAACTTGTCACACCTGCTGCAAGAAGCCCTTCACTCATTGTTTGAACGATCCCTTCAATCTTACGGTCGTTTGTATCTGCTCCACCAAAACCATGGATGTGTGTATCTACCAGACCAGGGGCAATAGATTGACCAGAATAATCTAGAATCTCAGCGTCAGCTGGAGCTTCTGCCATCCAATTACCAAATTTACCGTCTGTGATTTGCAAGAAACCACCTGTTTTTACTTCATAAGGATAGAAAAATTTGTCTGCTTTAATATAGTAAGTCATAAAAGGACTCCTCCAATACTTTGTATTCACTAACATTTTAACACTCACTATAAAAAAAGTCAAGAATTGGTATATATCAATACTTGACTTTTTTCTTTTATTTTTTGTTGGAAAGTTCCAATAATTTTTGTTTGATTTCGTCTTCCATTTTTACTAATTCTTGTTCAGTCTGTTGACGTTTTTGACGGCCATCTGATTGAATCCGCATAGTTTCTTGAATTGTATCAATTAGATTTTGCTGTGTCACTTTCAAAGTTTCTACATCAATTAAGCCACGTTCATTTTCCTCTGCTGCTTCAATCGTTGATGATTTAAGCATTTCTGAATTTTTACGAAGTAAATCATTTGTCGTTTCTGAAACAATACGTTGACTGGCTAAAGCATCTTTTTGCTTAAGCAAAGTCAATGCAATAGCTACTTGATTTTTCCATAGGGGGATTGCGGTATTGATTGAAGTTTGAATCTTTTCTGCCAATTCTTGGTTCGTGTTTTGGATTAAACGAATTTGCGGTGCCTGTTGAATTGTCAACTGACGCGCTAAACGTAAATCATGGGCGCGCTTATCCAATCGATTTTTGTAGGCCTCAAGATCACTAACTTTTTGGACAGCTAATGCCCCGTCATCACCAGCTCCTTGAGCTTCTTGGCGAGCTGCTGGGATAATCTCTTGTTCCAGTTCTTCGACCTTAAACTCAGCACCTGCAATGTAAACATTCAGCGCTTTAAAATAGTTTAAATTCTCATCATAAAGCTTATCCAACATTTCATTGTCTTGTAACAAGCCTTGCTGTTCATTATTGAGTTTAGCCGAAATTTTATCGATACCGGCTCCAATTTTTTGATATTTTTGCGTCACTTCAAAAATTGATTTTTTGACCTTACCAAACATCTTTTGGAAGACACTCTTGTTTTCAGCCACAAGTTCATTGGGATTGGCTTGTTGAAGATTGTACATCAGATCCGTCAAAGAGCCGCCCACTTCACCTAAATCTTGTGCTTGAACTTTATCCAGAACACTCTGTGAAAAAGCCGAAATTTTATCTTGTGCTTTGGCACCATATGCAATCACTGACTGTGAGCTATTTTCATCCAACTGTTTCGATAATTCTTTAGCCTTAGCTAACTCCTCAGGACTTAGCGCATCTATCGCCCTGAGAGAAGCTCTCTGGTGCATATCGACCAGTTCTGTTTTCTGACTTTCCGAGAGTGCTTCCGCTTCTTTCACAACCTTGTCATCATTAATTAATTCATCTAAAATAGGGTTTTCCATTGCTACTCCTTAATCAAATTTTACCTCATGTTTAATAACATTCACATCATCCATCAAAATTTCATGATAGTTCTTCGAAAAATTAGCAGATAGTGTTTTAATCAGAAGTAGTGTTTCATCCATATCTCGACTTACTTCCTGTGTCTTAACAGATTGCTTCTGCATCTCTAGGTATTTCTCTGTTAATTTTACCATATTTGGTAAATCCTTATAGAGGAAATCATTTTGTTTTGTCAACTGGGTTGGGTTTTGCACAATGTGCTTGAAGAGAAGTTTACTTGCTTCTAGTCCACCTGTTACAGATTCGACAACCTCTAGCTCATCGTTTTTCTTAGTATTTGCTTCCCATTTTTCGATATTTTCTTTAGCATCTCCTAAAGTTTCACGAAAAATTTCGATATCACTTTCAGAAAGCCCTGCTTCTTGATAACGCCGTATATTTTCTTTACGTGCGGGCTTTTTTGCCGTGCTCTCTTTTTTATTAGATTTTCTTCTAAATAAGCTTATAAGCCAAAGTGCCACTAATAGAATTAGAATTATCCGTATAAAACTAGGGATCCCGTCCATCATCATTCCTGTCATATGCATTTTTAGCCTCCATTCTTGTTTCCTGTTATAACAAGCTTTCTTTTCTTATTTCATCAGCCAACTGGCTATACTCTAATTTTATCACATTCTAAAGGAAACTTTTCAGACTTTCGTATGATTTCTAATTTGAGTTTTAAGAAAGTAAGGCACAATATATTTAAGTATATCTTTATGATGTGGTTGATAAAACAGAGCTATACTTCTCTTTAATTAAACTAAATAATTATTTGCTTACCTCAATTATCTTTGATAAGATAGAATACTGTGCTTAAAAAGTAAAGGAATTAGAATGTTTAAAAATTATTTATGTATTATCCGTTCAGAATTTAAAGGATACAATCAGAAAAAGCTCATGCAAGATGTAATGGCAGGGATTACTGTTGCTGCGGTTGCTCTGCCACTGGCACTTGCTTTTGGGGTATCCAGTGGGACTACTGCAGCTGCTGGACTTGTAACAGCAATTATCGCTGGTATCACTATTGGTTCTTTATCTGGAGCCTACTATCAAATTTCTGGTCCTACGGGTGCTATGGCTGCCATTTTAATTTCACTCGTTAGTGCATATGGTATCAATGGCATCTTCATTGCAACATTCATGGCAGGAATTCTCCTGCTCCTTGCTGGACTTCTTCGCTTTGGCAACATGATTTCCTTAATTCCTTCGCCAGTTATCACTGGGTTCACTTCAGGAATTGCTATAATTATCGCAAGTGGGCAAATTAAAAACTTTTTTGGAATCGAACATTTTAAAGGAACTTTTTTTGAACTCCTGCAATCTATTTTTGCTTTAAATATTGATTATACTTCAACTCTGATTGGTATTTTAACTATATTGCTCATGGTTTTTTATCCGAAATCATGGGGACAAAAAATGCCAGCTTCTTTGTTAGCAATACTTATCTCAACTTTTGCTGTTATATTACTGAACTTTAATATACCGGTTGTTGGAAAAATCCCCACCACGCTTCTCCCAGCAGAGCGCCTTCATTTATCAGCAATAAATTATGAAAATATCAAAGCCTTAATTATACCAGCCTTTAGTATTGCAGTCCTTGGGATGATCGAAAGTTTACTCTGCGGTGCATCTGCCGGTAGAGCCGTAAATCATCCAATAGATAATAATCAAGAACTTGTTGCGCAGGGAGTCGGGAACCTAATATTGCCCTTTTTTGGCGGAATTCCCGCAACAGCTGCTATAGCAAGAACAAGTGTAGCGATAAAGTCTGGAGCACAAACCCGGATTACGAGTACTATTCACGCGCTTATCTTACTTTTATCAATGTTTTTATTTGCTCCCTTTATGATGCATATCCCCCTCAGTGCCCTTGCTGGCGTTCTCATCATGACTGGGGTTCGGATGAATGAGTGGGAAGCCATCCGCTTTTTATTTCAAAACAAGTTAAAAGGGGGGATGATTGAATTTTTTGTAACAATGATTATTACCGTCGCTTTTGACTTGAGCACTGCCATATTAGTAGGAATTGGTATTGGATTTATACTTTTTATTATTAAAATTTCTCAAATTGAGATAAGTATTTCTCGGATTGAGCCACATCGTATTAATCAACTGCATCAAGAAATATTTGACGAATGGACCGTCATTTATATTTCTGGTCCCCTATTCTTTTTGACCAGCAATAAGTTGAAACAAATAATTGATGCATTGCCCGCTGATACTAATATCGCCTTCTCTTTAAGGGGGGTACCCATGATTGATGTTACTTCTCTTAAGTTATTAATTGATACGCATGAAGATTTTATTAGTCACAACAGAAAAGTCGTTTTTTCTTCAATGAGTAACAAGTTAATTGAATCGTTTAGAAGAGTCGGTATTACGGATCTCCCAGAAGGTTCAACCTTTTATCCGAGTATTAATGAGTTTCTGTTAGACTTAACAGCAAAAAATAAAATCCCAGAATAATTGGGATTTTTTATTATTTCTTAAAAAATTAATTCCAGTAATCCTTTTTCAAAAGGCCCATAAAATGACTGTCGTGATAACTCCCATTAGCAAAAAAATGTTCCTTCATTGTACCTTCTATCTTAAAGCCAACTTTTTCATATATATGGACTGCAGGCGCATTATCAACATCCACCCAGAGATACACTTTATGCATATTTAAGACTTTAAAAGCATATCCTAGTGCTTGGTGGAAAGCTTCTTGAGCTAAGCCACGACCAGAGTATTCTTCGGTAATAATGAGCTGAATTTCACAGGTTCGATGAATATAATTAATATCCATAAGTTCAACAATCCCCGCGAATTCATCGTCAACGTCAACAACAAAGCGGCGTTCATCCATACTATGGATATGTTTGTCATAGAGAGAAGTGAGTTCATCTAATGATTCATATGGCTCTTGAAACCACAGGTGCATGGTCTGCGCTTCATTATTAATAATATGAATATTTTTTAAATCTGTTCTTTCTAATGCTCTGATTTTCATTTTGAATCCTCTTCCTTCAATCACTAAAAGATTTCATTTTTATTATACAATGAATTTTTTTCAAATAAAAACGTTTTCTCATTTTTCGTAGAACATTACTGTTCTTATTCTGTCATATCTTGAAAAGTGTCCTTTTATTTGAGGTGATTTTTATATCCTCAATGAATTTTACTCTGTATTATGTTAAAATGAAGGGGTAATAAGCTTTTAGAAGCTGTGACAAACTAGTAAAGGAAAAGATATGAATCCACAAAAAATTGCCGTGCTTGGCCCTGGATCATGGGGAACTGCTCTTTCGCAAGTTCTAAATGATAATGGACATGAAGTTCGTATTTGGGGAAATAATGTTGACCAAATTGCTGAGATAAACGAGAAGCACACCAATGAACGTTATTTCAAAGGTATCAGTTTAAATTCTGATATTTCAGCTTATACAGACCTTGAAGCTGCCTTGGATGATGTTGCTGCTGTCCTCTTTGTTGTTCCAACAAAAGTAACGCGATTAGTTGCGCAGCAAGTTGCTCAAGTACTCAAGCATAAAGTAACAATCATGCACGCTTCTAAAGGTCTCGAACAGGGAACTCATGAACGTATTTCTTCAATCCTTGAAGAAGAAATACCTGCCAAATATCGAAGTGAAATCGTAGTTGTCTCTGGGCCTTCACATGCTGAAGAAACAATCAAACGTGATATAACTTTAATTTCTGCTGCATCAAATGATTTAGATACTGCAAAATATGTACAAGAACTATTTTCAAATGATTACTTCCGCCTCTATACAAATACAGATGTGATTGGGGTTGAGACCGCAGGTGCTTTAAAAAATATCATCGCTGTCGGCGCAGGAGCTTTACATGGCCTGGGATTTGGTGATAATGCAAAAGCTGCTATCATCACCCGTGGTTTAGCCGAAATTACCCGTCTTGGTGTTGCCATGGGTGCAAAGCCTCTCACGTACAGTGGTCTTTCTGGGGTCGGTGATTTAATTGTTACCGGAACTTCTATTCATTCACGAAATTGGCGAGCTGGTGATGCACTGGGTCGTGGTGAAAAACTTTCCGATATTGAGGCTAATATGGGCATGGTAATTGAAGGCGTTTCAACAACAAAAGCTGCTTATGAACTTTCTCAAAGCATGAATATTGATATGCCAATTACAGAAACAATCTACAAAGTTCTTTATGAAAATATGGATGCGCGTGAAGGAATTTTAGATATTATGCGCCGTGAAACACGTACCGAAAATGAATTCAGCATTTAAGAATAAATAAGTAAGAAATAATAAAAGGAGAACCATCTTCCAAATGACTAAAGTTAATCCAAAACAAAAAGTAAGAAAAGCAATCATCCCTGCTGCTGGTTTAGGAACGCGCTTCCTTCCAGCTACAAAAGCCTTGGCTAAGGAAATGTTACCTATTGTTGATAAACCAACAATTCAATTTATCGTTGAGGAAGCCTTAAAATCTGGTATCGAAGATATTCTTATCGTTACAGGCAAGGCAAAACGTCCAATCGAAGATCACTTTGATTCAAATATCGAATTGGAACAGAACCTAAAAGAAAAAGGAAAAACAGAACTTCTTAAGTTGGTTGAAGAAACAACGGATATCAATCTTCATTTTATTCGTCAAAGTCATCCTATGGGACTTGGCCATGCTGTTCTCCAAGCCAAAGCATTTGTGGGGAATGAGCCATTCGTTGTTATGCTTGGTGATGATCTCATGAATATCATGGGCGATGGTACACCTCTTACAAAAGAATTAATTTCTGATTATGAAAAAACCCATGCTTCTACCATTGCGGTTATGAAAGTGCCTCATGAAGATGTTGATAAATATGGTGTTATCGCTCCTGAAGGGGAAGTTTCTAAAGGCCTTTACAATGTAGCTGAATTTGTTGAAAAACCAGCCGTTGAGGATGCACCTTCTGATCTTGCAATCATCGGTCGCTATCTACTTACACCAGAAATTTTCCAAGTGTTAGAAAAACAAAAACCTGGTGCAGGTAATGAAATTCAATTGACAGATGCTATTGAAACATTGAACAAAACACAACGCGTTTTTGCACATGAATTTACTGGTAAACGTTATGATGTAGGGGATAAATTTGGTTTCGTTGAAACAACTATCGAATACGGACTTAATCACCCACAAATTAAGGAAGAATTGCATGATTATATCATCGCAAAAGCTAAAGAACTTGCAAAAACTGAAACAACAATCGAAAAATAACAAAAAGCTGTCTAGCATTCGTGCAGACAGCTTTTTGTTAACTCTTGTAAACTTGAAAGAAAATTATTCTAAGCTTCTTATTTTGGCTAATTTATGCTATTATGGAAAGGATGAAATTTTTCAAAGAAATCAAAATTAAAGCTCTAGATATTGTCATTATTATTGTCTTGTTTTTTGCTTCTTTTTCTGTTTTTTTCCTTTTACCCAGTAATGGTTCGGGCACAGAAGCTCAACTTCGTGTTGAAGGTAAAGTGATAAAAACATTTGATTTGCACAAAAATCAGACATGGACTTATCACTCTAAAGACGGGGATTACAATGAAATTCAAGTGAAAGATGGAGCAATAGCTGTCGTCAAGGCTTCTTGTCGCGACCAAATTGATGTAGAAAGAGGATTTGTCTCAAAAGTTGGAGACACAATTGTCTGCTTACCTCATAATTTAGTCATTAAAGTTATTGGTGAACAAGAAAATTCTGGAGTGGATTATAGCGGATGAATGTAAAAGAAAATATCTATGTGGCTCTACTCACAGCCGTAGCAGTTGTGATGGGGATTTTTGAAAGTTGGATACCTGCTTTTTTTGCTTTTGCTCCGGGAGCAAAAGTTGGATTGGCTAACTTAGTCATGATTATAGCAATCTTCACTTTAAATTGGCGTAAAGTTTGGACAATGCAGGTTTTACGTCTCCTTATTACTGCCTTATTCACAGGATTCTCTGTTTTTATCTATTCCGCTGCGGGAGCCATTTTAAGCCTTTTAGCAATGTACCTGATGAAAAAATTGGGCCCTAAGCGCGTCTCTCTCATCGGTATATCTGTTGTGGGAGGCTTTTTCCACAATCTCGGTCAGCTCGCGGTTGCTTCTCTTTTAGCAGGAGCAAGTGCTGTCATGCTCTATCTACCTTGGCTAGCTTTTTTTGGCATGCTAGCCGGCTTTGCGATAGGCATTGGTGGAAACCAGATCATTCAGCGGGTTGCACCAATTCAGTTATTATTTATCAAAGAAAGTAAAAAATGGACGTGAAACATACAATTTGGTCAGAATATCCAAAATTAGAAACTTCATTATTAAAAGTACAAAAATTGATGAAACAACAGGTCGGGATCAAAAACGAAGACATTAAGTCTGCTATTTTTGATTTATTTGATGCGGGTGGAAAAATGTTGCGCCCTGCTTATTTACTGATGTTTGCAGATCTTACAAGCATGGATAACAAGCGAAAAATTGCTTTATCAGCTAGTGTTGAGATGTTGCATACCGCGACACTTATTCATGATGATATTGTAGACCAAGCTGATACACGACGAGGTGTCGAAACTCTCTCAAAAAAATACGATCCATCTATTGCCGTATATGCAGGGGATTATCTCTTTGTCGCTGTCTTTAAACTTCTTTCCAAATACTCTCTTGACCTTCCAAATTTAACCAAAAATATTGGTTCAATCGAAAGACTATTGGGAGGCGAGCTTGGTCAATTGAACAAGCATTTTGATTTTGATCAGACGCTTGATGACTATATTCAAAATATTTCGGGTAAAACAGGCGAACTTTTCGCCATGTCTTCATCAATTGCGCCGTTGATTATGAAGCAAGTGCGCTTATCTGATTTGGCTTATAATATCGGTATGGATATCGGTATTGCTTTCCAAATTATGGATGATTATCTGGATTACGCGAGTGATAGCCAAACTCTAGGTAAACCCGTACACGAAGATATTAAGCAAGGTATTTTTTCGGCACCAGTTCTCTTTGCTCTAGAAATTGATCCTGAACGTGTCAAAACTTTGATTCAAGAGGAAAAGTTTGATGAAGTTTATAACTTCATTCACGAATCTGAAGCACTTAATAAAACAAAAGAATTAGCTCAAGAATACACAAACAGAGCACTCAATCTTATTAATAAACTCCCTGAAGGCGAGACACGCGCGAACATCAGTAGTGTCACAAAAAAACTTTTGGAACGGAACCTATAAATGAAACCTGAAGAATTTTATACTCAACTTGAAACTTTTGACATCTTTTTAAGTCAGCAGCAAAAAGAACAATTTGAACGCTACTTTGAGCTTTTAGTGGAGTGGAATGAAAAAATTAACCTCACAGCAATCACAGAGAAGAAGGAAGTTTTTCTCAAACATTTTTATGACTCTATCGCTCCAATTTTATATAAGCTTATCAATAATGAGGCAATAAAAATCCTTGATATTGGTGCTGGTGCTGGTTTTCCAAGCTTGCCAATGAAAATTATTTTTCCTGAATTGCAAGTTACAATTATTGATTCCTTAAATAAACGTATCAACTTTCTGTCACTATTAGCTAATGAGTTAGGACTTGATCATATCACTTTATTACACGGACGTGCTGAAGATTTTGGTCAAGATCTTGCTTATCGCGGACAGTTTGATATTGTTACAGCTCGTGCAGTTGCCCGCCTGAGCGTGCTCTCTGAGCTTACCATTCCTTTTCTTAAAAAAAATGGGCGCTTACTTTCACTTAAAGCAGCAAAATTCGACGAAGAACTTTCCGACGCCAAAAATGCTATCGCTGTCTTAGGAAGCAAATTTATTGAGCAAATTGATTATCAACTTCCAAACGGGGACGAGCGGCATATTGCAATTATCGAAAAGAAAAAAGAAACACCAAAAAAATACCCACGTAAAGCCGGTACTCCAAATAAAAAACCACTTTAAAAGCCTTGAGTTCTCTCAAAGCTTTTTCTTTTCTTATAAGTTGCCATTCCACTCGTTTTTAATCGTTTTATAGGCTTCAGTAGGATTTTCAGCTCGTGTAATGGGGCGACCAACCACAATATAATCTGAGCCAATCTTACGTGCTTCTTCTGGTGTCATGACACGCTTTTGATCCCCTTTAGCTGTACCAGCTGGACGTATACCCGGAGTTAAACAAATGAAGTCAGGACGTGTCACACTTTTAATCTTCTTAACTTCATGTGCAGAACAAACAACACCATCAAGTCCCGCTTGATCCGTACATTGAGCATAATGTAAAACAGATTCTTCGAGACTGGTCATAATCATCTGATCGTGATGCATGCTCTCTTGGCTAGTCGACGTTAGCTGTGTTACTGCAATAAGATCTGCTACTTTCTCACCTGCTGGAGTACCCGCTATAAGTCCTTCTTTAGCCTGCTGCATCATTTCAATCCCACCAGCAGCATGAACATTAATCATATCAATGCCTAAACGAGCTAAGCCTTTCATCGCCGAACCTACTGTATTGGGAATATCATGTAATTTTAAATCTAAAAAGACGTCATGCCCTTGGAATTTAAGAAAATCCACAACAACGGGGCCTTCTTGATAGAGTAATTCCATCCCAACCTTAACGTAAAGTTTCTCATGGTCATCAAAGCGAAGTAAAAAATTTTTCACATCGCGTAAACTTGGAAAATCGAGGGCTACCATTGGTCTTGATTCATGCATTTTCTTTTCTCTCCTTTTGAACTTCTTGACGTAATTCTTCTAAACTGGAAATGCCATATTTATCCATAAGTTCTGGCAATTCATCAATAATTTTGGGACAAACATAAGGGTCAGAAAAATTTGCTGTCCCTACTGCGACTGCACTTGCGCCTGCCATATAGAATTCAAGCACATCCTGAGCTGTCATCACACCACCCATACCAATAATCGGAAGTTCAACAGCTTGGGCTACTTGATGAACGAGTTTTAAAGCAACAGGCTTAATTGCAGGTCCCGATAGTCCTCCTGTAATATTAGCTAAAATAGGTTTTCGTGTTTTCAAATCATAACGCATCCCCATCAGGGTATTAATCATTGTAAAGCCGTCCGCTCCTGCTGCTTCTGCTGCCTTGGCTATTTCTACAATATCTGTTACATTCGGGGAAAGTTTAACGTATAAAGGCACATCAGCAACTTCTTTACAAGCTCTTACTAAATCATAAGCGACTTTTGGATCTGTTCCAAAAGCTTGCCCTCCGTGCTTAACATTCGGGCAAGAGATATTGAGCTCCATCGCCTTTACATTTGGTGCTGTACCTATTTTAGCGCATACAGCCACATAATCATACTCTTCAGACCCAGCAACATTGGCAATGATGGGTAATTCAGGAAAATGCTTATCAAGCCAGGGAAGCTTGTCTGACATAACCACATCTAGTCCTGGGTTTTGCAAACCAATCGCATTAAGCATACCCGAGCTCGTTTCAGCTACACGAGGTGTGGGATTTCCGTATCTAGCCTGTAAGGTTGTCGCCTTGATCATGATAGATCCCAATTGGTTTAAATCATAATAGCGTGCATAATCTTCGCCAAAACCAAAGCAACCGGAAGCTGGCATGATTGGATTCTTCAAATCTAAACCGGGTAATTTTACAGCAAGTCGATTCATTATATAACTACTCCATTCCCTTTGAATACCGGTCCATCCTGACAAACCTTTAAAGCATGCTCAGGATCTTTTTTATCTGGAACCACACAAGCATAACAAGCACCAATACCACAAGCCATACGTGCCTCCATTGACACATATAAACGCTCGAGATTATCAAACCGTTTAGCCACGGCTTTCAACATCAGTGGTGCCCCACAAGCGTAAACAACATCAGCGCTACTTTCTAACTTTTCGAGTAAAGTACCAATATGTCCTTGATGACCATAAGACCCATCGTCAGTTGTAACTTCTACTTCAACATTCGGAAGCGCCGCAAAGTCCTCTTCTAAAATTTTCACCTCAGTTCGTGCGAATCCTAGGAGAACTTTTATCTTACAGCCTGTTTTGCTTAACTGCTTGGCCAATTCATAAAGCGGTGGCACTCCTATTCCTCCTCCAATAATAAGAACATCTTCTCCTTCACACACTTCATCAATAGAAAAGCCAGTGCCAAGTGGACCAAGTATATCTACGGTCTGCCCTTCTTTCAGCTGAGACAAAAGATAAGTCCCCGTCGTTGTATCTCCTCGACGATAGAGCAGTGTACAAGTTCTTGCTTGAGTATTCCAACTGGAGATTGAAATAGGGCGACGTAAAAGTAAATCATGGCTTGGTACTTTAATCTGCAAAAACTGACCTGGTATGTGCATTGCATCAACGAGTTCGCCTTGCAAGACGAGTTCAAAGATATCTTCTGCTACTTCTTTCTGACTGACAATGAGCATATCTTCTTGAAGCTTCATCACTTCCTCCTTCTGTAAAAAACATTGTGTTATCCGATAGATCTGCAAGTTGAAGAAAAAACACCTGCAGAGTATAAACTGCAGGTGTACAAAAAGAGTCTATCTATTTCTGCACAAATCATAAAAATTCATGTCGGAAAATAGATATAATTAATCGTATCCTTGCTAGCCTCTCTGGACTAAGTTAAAGGTTTTAAAGTATTATAACCTAAATTCGAAGGAATTTCAAGAAACAATAAATACAACTAAAGCAGTAAAATTTTACCTCTATTCTATGTTATAATGAAAGCGTGTAAATTAAATAGATGAAGGAGAAAAATATGGGTATTATTAAAGCAGCAACAAGCAGTATCGGAGGTACACTTGCAGATCAATGGCTTGAGGTCATTGAACCAGAAGATATGTCCGATCAAACGGTAATGACCAAAGGCGTTATGGTCCGCAAAGACGATAAACGTGGAAGCAATCGTAAAGGAACTGCTGATGTTATTACAGATGGTTCTGTAGTCCATGTCTATCCAAATATGATGATGCTCCTGGTTGATGGCGGTAAAATTATTGATTATACAGCTGAAGAAGGTTATTATACTGTAAAAAATGATACAGCTCCTTCTATGTTTAATGGTGGGCTCAAAGAATCTGTACAGGAAGCCTTTTTCCGTTTCAAGTTTGGCGGCGTTACGCCTCAGAAACAAGAAGTATTTTATATTAATCTTCAAGAGATTAAAGGCATTAAGTTTGGTACAGCTACACCGCTACAATATTTTGATAATTTCTATAATGCAGAACTTTTCTTACGCACACATGGGACATATTCAATGAGAATTACTGATCCAATCTTGTTCTATGCGAACGCTATTCCTAAGAATCAAACCCAAGTGGAAATTTCAGATATTAATGAACAATATCTCCAAGAATTTTTAACAGCATTAAATACTTCAATCAACCTTTATTCTGCCCAAGGTGAGCGTGTTTCTTTCCTTCCTTCTAAATCTGTCGAACTCTCAAAATACATGGCAGATACCCTTGATGAAGAATGGCGTAAACTTCGTGGGATTGAAGTTGTTGCTGTAGCTGTCAGCTCGATTAGCTACACAGAGGATAGCCAAAAATTGATCAATATGCGTAACCAAGGTGCGATGCTGGGTGATCCAGGTGTCCGTGAAGGTTATATGCAAGGCGCTGTCGCTCGTGGTATCGAAGCCGCCGGAAGTAACTCTGGCGGGGCTATGCAAGCTTTCATGGGTATGGGCATGGGTATGAACCAAGCGGGGGACGTCCTAGGTCAGGCAAGTGCTTCAAATCAAGCGCAAATGGCTCAACAAGAAAAAGCAACTCAAAATTCCGAAAATAACTGGACTTGTTCAGCCTGTGGTACAGAAAACACAGGAAAATTCTGTTCAAACTGTGGTGAAAAAAAGCCTGAAGCTGAAACTGCTGCTATGAAAATAGAAATGGCATGTTCTGCTTGTAATGCGATCGTTAACTTAGCCAATGGGGTACCTAAATTCTGTCCAGAATGCGGACAACCCTTTGTTGCTAAGCCATTATAACTATAGGAAAAGAGGTAATCCATGAGCCAATCAACGGTTCTCACTCATCTCTGTCCTAACTGTGGGGGACCGCTTCTTTTTGATCCTAAGAGTCAACGTTTTCATTGCCAGTATTGTTTATCTACTTTTACTGAACAAGAAGTCAGTGACTTTGAAGCCAAACAACAAGATAAGGGAATTTCTGAAGGTGTTCTTGCAGATGAACCGGCAGCCGCTCAAAGTAATGAAGCAGTTGAGGATGAAGTCGCTCTCTTTATATGCCCCTCCTGTGGTGCCGAGATTGTTACCGAAGCAACAACTGCTTCAACATTTTGCTATTACTGTCATAATCCAGTCGTTCTATCCGAACGCTTATCTGGAAAGTTTTTACCTGAAAAAGTTCTCCCTTTTCAAATTGAACAAAAAGAAGCCGAGGAGGCTTTTCTAGAATGGGTAGGCAAAAAGAAGTTTGTGCCGAAGGACTTCTTTGATAAAAAACAAATCAAGCAACTCCAAGGTGTCTACTTTCCCTACTGGGTTGTCGGAGCGGATCTCCAAGGGCAGTTACAAGCACGTGCCCATAATATACGTGTCTGGATTGTTGGCGATTTAGAATACACAGAAACTAAACAGTATCAGATTGTTCGCGAAGGGAGTAGTTCTTTTCAAGATTTAGTAAAAAATGCTTTGAAAAAAAATGAGCCTGAAAAAATGGTCGGAGCTGTTCAACCTTTTGATTTGTCTAAAGCTGTGTCTTTCAAAAATCAATACCTCTCTGGTTTCCTAACAGAAAAAAGGGATATTGAATTCGCTGAGATAAAGGAAATAGTGGATAGTGAACTTCAGCAATATTCCGAGGCACTGATGCGTGATACAGTTCAAGGTTATACTGCCGTCACCAGCGTCCAATCTGACCAAACTATCACGCAACTTCAAAGCGATTATGTTTTACTGCCTCTTTGGCTTGTAACCTACCGCCAAAAAAATAGTGATAAACTTTTTTACTATGCGATGAATGGCCAAACAGGAAAAACGTCTGGGATTCTCCCCGTAGATAAGAAAAAAGTCGGACTTGTGGCAGTTCTTATCTTTATTGCTGTACTTCTATTAGGTGTGATTGTGGGGTGGTTTATATCATGAAAAAGAAAACAATGCTTCTTCATATATTTTTTGTCTCAATCACTTTTATCTTGCTTTTTGCTTTCCCAAAAGTTGGAATGGCACAGCAAGTGGGTATTGACGATCAGGCAGGCGTCTTAAACGCCCCATTGCAGGGACTAAAACAAGAAGCTACAACTCTCGCCGAAGAAACCAAGGCTGGCGTTTTTGTTGTTACAACAACGACTAATACCGAAAAACCAAAAGATTTTGCCATGAATTATTTGGCTAATCAGGTCGGTCAAGGAAATAACGGCATCGTTTTACTCATTGATATGGGGCAACGGGAAATATATATTTGGGCGACAGGGAACTTGAAGTATTATATTACTTCTTCACGTATTGAATCCATTCTTGATGTTGTCCAACCCCAGTTGACGGATGGCAACTATACCCAAGCTGTTGAAAGTTTCTATGGACAAGTCCATCATTATTATCAAGAAGGTATCCCCGGAGGACGTAAGTATACTGTTAATCCTGATACGGGTGCAGTTACCTTTCACCGGTCCTTCCGCCCTGGTTATATCTTGATTGCTGTTATAATCGCTCTCGTCTCAGCTACAGCCTTTGTCATCGTTCTTGTTTCTCGTTATCAGTTGAAACTAGGCGCCCGTTGGAACTACCGCTACCAGGAAAATGGTGAGCTTAATTTATCAAAACGTACCGATACTCTTGTTAATTCCTTTATCACAACTCGTCGGATTCCACGAAATAATAACTCCAGTGGAGGCGGCTTCTCTGGTGGAGGTGGTTCAGGAGGTGGACGTAGCTTCTAAAACAAAAAAGAGCAAAAGCTCTTTTTTATTTTATTATTTTGTATGCCCCAGAAGGGAGATCCCCCAACTCATAGGCACCAATCTTCGTCCGTATCAGCCGTAAAGTCGGAAATCCTACATGGGCTGTCATTCGTCGGACTTGTCGATTTTTTCCTTCTTTGATCGATATTTCAACCCAACTTGTTGGTATTGATTTTCGTTCGCGAATAGGTAGTGTACGCTCCCAAAGCCAATCAGGCTCATCCGTAAGTTTAACCTTGGCTGGCAAAGTTTTCCCGTCTTTCAGAAGGACACCCGCGCGCAATTTTTGAGCAGCTTCCTCTGTAAACTCTCCCTCGACTTGTACAAGATATGTCTTGTAAGATTTTGATTTTGGATCGGTCAGGCGATGGTTTAACTTTCCGTCATCAGTCAATAAGAGAAGGCCTTCACTGTCTTTATCTAATCGTCCCGCAGCATATACATTTGGCAAATCAATATAGTCTTTCAGAGTTTTTCTGCCTTCTGCATCTGTAAATTTAGTGAGCACATCAAATGGTTTGTTAAATAGTAATATCATCATTTCTATTGTATCAAAAGATGGCGAGCGTTACCATCTATTGAAGAAATAAAAAAGGCTGCTGAGAGCATGCCTTTTTATGTTAGATAACATTCATCGTAAATGAGCGGCTTTCCATTACGCGTAAGATAGCTTCCGCAGTATCTAACGCAGTAAATAATGGAATTCCACGACTGATTGCCTCTTGACGAATCAAGAAACCATCGGTTTCCGTTGTGGATATACGCTTGCTTCCCATAGTGTTAACAATAGCTTGTACACGGCCTTGACGAATATCATCCAAAACTGTTTCTTCCGCTTCTTCCGTGATTTTGCCAACTTCTCTTACATATAAACCTGCAGTTTTTAAATACTGCGCTGTACCTGAAGTTGCAACTAAAGAATAACCGATATCCGCGAATCTCCGAGCCATGTCGAGTCCCTCGGCTTTATCTTCGTCAGCAATCGTAAAGAGAATCGATCCATAATCTGCCATATGGAGTTTTGAAGCTTCAAAAGATTTATAAAGTGCTTTTTCTAGTGTAGTATCTGAGCCCATCACTTCTCCAGTGGATTTCATTTCTGGGCCAAGCATACTATCTACTTTGGCTAACTTGCTAAAGCTAAAGACAGGGGCTTTAATATGAACAAGTTCAGATTCTGGAGCAAGTCCTGACTCATAACCTAATTCAGCCAAAGTTTTTCCTAAAATCATCTGTGTAGCAAGCTGTGCCATTGGGATACCTGTAACTTTAGATAAAAATGGTACAGTCCTTGAAGCACGAGGATTGACTTCGATAACATATACTTTTTCTTCATGGATAACAAACTGAATATTCATCATACCGATACAATTCAGTCCTTTAGCCAATCGTTTTGTATAGTCAACGATTGTTTCAATAATTTCAGGACTAAATGTTTGAGGAGGGTAGACAGCCATTGAGTCACCTGAGTGAACGCCTGCACGCTCAATATGTTCCATAATTCCTGGCAGCAAGACATCTGTTCCATCACAAATAGCATCAACCTCACATTCTTGACCTGTCAGATAGCTATCCACTAGGACAGGATGCTCAGGTGAAGCTTTGACTGCACGATTCATATAGTTGCGCAAGTCTGTTTCATTATCGATAATCTCCATTGCACGACCACCCAAGACAAAGGATGGACGTAGCAGTACCGGATAGCCAATCTTGTCAGCATTCGCAACTGCTTCTTCTTCGTTTGTGGCTGTGGCCCCTGGCGGTTGTGGGATATCTAAATCAGACAAAGCTTTTTCAAATGAATCACGATCCTCCGCGCGGTCAAGGTCAGCCACCTGTGTACCTAAGATTTGAACGCCAGCCTTTTCCAATGGTTCAGCTAAATTGATAGCTGTCTGTCCTCCAAACTGGACAATCACCCCTTTAGGTTCTTCTAAGTCAATGATATTCATGACATCTTCAAAAGTCAATGGTTCAAAGTAGAGTTTGTCAGAAATGGAGAAGTCTGTCGAAACTGTTTCAGGATTACTATTTACAATAATAGCTTCATAACCCAAAGCCTGAATAGCTTTCACCGAGTGAACTGTAGCATAATCAAACTCAACCCCTTGACCAATGCGAATCGGACCAGAACCTAGAACAAGGATTTTTTCTTTCTCAGATTTGACAGATTCATTTTCCCACGCATAAGATGAATAGAAATAAGGCGTACTACTCTCAAATTCAGCAGCACAAGTGTCCACCATTTTATAAACAGGGAGAATTTCTCCGTCTTTTCGACGTCGACGTACTTCTGTTTCTGTGACATTCCATAAACGCGCGATTTCACGGTCGGAAAAGCCATTTTTCTTCGCAATTTTCAAAATTTCTGGCTCAAAAACATTCAGTTCTAATTCTTTTTCGATTTCTACTATATGGAGTAACTTGTCCAAGAAAAAGATATCAATTTTACTCAAAGATGCAATCTCTTCGATTGGAATTCCACGACGGATAGCCTCCGAAATATAGAAAAGTCGATCATCTTGAGCTTTAATGATTTTCTGATATAGGAGCTCTTCTGATACTTCTTCTAATCCTTCTAGACGATTATGACACACACCTATTTCGAGAGAGCGTACGGCTTTAAGAAGGCTCTCTTCAATATTACGACCGATAGCCATGACTTCCCCCGTCGCTTTCATTTGTGTGCCTAGGTTTCGGTCCCCATTCTCAAACTTGTCAAAAGGAAAACGAGCGATTTTAGAAACAACATAGTCTAAGGCAGGCTCAAACAAGGCGTAGGTCGTATTAGTTACAGGGTTAATAATTTCATCTAAGGTCATACCTACTGCGATTTTAGCAGACATTTTAGCAATAGGATAACCTGTAGCTTTAGAAGCTAAGGCAGATGAGCGTGAGACACGTGGATTAACTTCGATAACATAATATTTATAGGAATGCGGATCTAATGCCAGTTGTACATTACAGCCACCTTCTATCTTCAATGCTCGGATGATTTTCAATGATGCATCACGTAACATTTGATATTCGACATCTGATAAGGTTTGACTTGGCGCGAAGACAATAGAGTCACCCGTATGGATTCCTACGGGGTCAAAATTCTCCATATTGCAGACAACAATTGCATTGTCAGCAGAGTCACGCATTACTTCGTACTCAATCTCTTTGTAGCCAGCTATTGATTTCTCAATCAAACACTGAGTCACAGGTGAAAGTTTTAAGCCATTTGCTACAGTTTCGCGGAGCTCTGCTTCATTATCACAGATTCCACCACCTGTTCCACCCATAGTAAACGCTGGACGTACAATGATGGGGTATCCTATACTTTGCGCTTGTACCACTGCCTCTTCAACGCTCGTCGCTATTTCCGACTCACAAAGTGGCTCTCCTATATCTTCACAAAGTTCCTTAAAAAGTTCTCTATCTTCTGCCTTGTCAATGGCTGATAGCTTTGTACCTAAAAGTTCAACCGAAAGTTCTTCTAAAATGCCGCTCTCTGCTAGTTCCATAGCCATATTTAGTCCGGTTTGTCCACCAAGAGTTGGCAATAAAGCATCAGGTCTTTCTTTGCGAAGAATCTTGCTGACAAACTCTAAAGTAATCGGTTCGATATAAACCTTGTCGGCAATCTCACGATCTGTCATAATCGTCGCTGGATTTGAATTAACGAGTACAACTTGGTAACCTTCTTCTTTAAGCGCTAAACAGGCTTGTGTTCCTGCATAATCAAATTCGGCAGCTTGGCCAATAACAATTGGTCCTGAACCAATAATCATGATTTTTTTAATATCCGTACGTTTTGGCATGATGTCTCCATTTCTAAATTCCAAACAGCTGTGATATAAACTTTACCTCCCTCTAAACGCAAATGTTCCTTCCTTTGTCTAAGAAAAAACACCTGCAAGAAGAGCAGGTGTAAAGAAGATAGAGTATACCCTTTTTGAAAAAAGAGTCTAATATTCATGTTCACAACCTTGCTAGCCTCTCTGGACCAGTTTAAAAGTTTTATCCTTAGTAGGATATCATTTTCTTAAGAAGCAGTCAAACGAAAACTTTTACGTAAGCAAGTACATTTTTCATTAGGTTTAAATAGAATAAGAATTCGATTAAATATGAAGCGTTTTCTATATGATAAAAACAAAAGAGAAATAAATCACAATATCACAATTGAGTTTATATTTAAGACAATGAAATTCACTACAACCTCTTTATTTATTGTTGTTTTTGCATTATTTATCTTTACTATCCAATTACAATTAAATTTTAATTAAAAATCCTCTTGACACTTTTCTAAAAAATGTTATAATTAATCCATATATAGATTAGAAATAAATAAGATTTTTTCGGTAAGGGGGACGAGATGATAAAAATATATACAGTTGCAGGTTGTAGTTCCAGTCAAAAGGCCAAAAAATGGTTAATGGATAATGATGTAGACTTTCGAGAAATAAATCTTCTGACCGATGACATTAAAAAAGAAGATTTCCTTGAAATCCTTGCCTTAACAGAAAATGGCACTGAAGAGATTATTTCAAAAAGAAGCCGTGCATACAAAAGCTTGGCATTAGATTTGGAGCACTTCTCACTGAATACTATGATTACCATCATGAAAGAAAATCGTTCCATTCTACGTCGCCCTCTAATTCTCGATGAAAAAAGACTGCAGATTGGTTACAATGATGATGATATTCGTAAATTTCTTCCTCGGCCTGTACGTCAAGTAAGATTAAGCGACATCAGTCAAAACATTCGGGACATTGTTATGGAACGTGACTTCCATATCCATGCAAGTTAATAAAAAACAGAGCATATCACTGCTCTGTTTTTTTAATTCATTTTATTCTTTAGTCTGTCTTCATTTTTAAGATTATTGATAGACTGTTTTAAAACTTTGAGTAAGCCTCCACTGCTATAGATCAATACATTAGATTTATATAATCGTGCTGAGAATAAAAGGATGAACAGCATTGTGACAAACATAATTCCCATTGAAATCCACACCTGTAAATTACTGGCAACCCCTGTGGCTATCTGCATAGGTAGCACAAAGCTTGAAATAAATGGTATATAACTTGTCACTGTCATTATAATATTATCTGGTTGCGAGGCAAAAATAACCGAAAGCATATAGCCAAGTAAGCCAATCATCGTCATCGGCGTCTGAGCTTTAGGGACATCTTCTACACGTGAAATCAAAGATCCTGATAAAGCCGCTAAGAATGTAAACAGAAGTATCCCTAGAATGACAATAGGAATGACCAGCCAAAATTGACCTGTAAATACTTCCTGAAGATTCAACCCTTCTAAGAAATGTCGTACCATATCGTTATCTTTAAAAATAAAATATCCGACACCAATCTGAAAAGCATAAGCTACAACATTCAGCATACAAACGAGAATAATCCCCACAAGCTTACCATAAAAGTGCGTTTCAGCTTTCACACTTGAAAGAATAACTTCCATGATACGTGTGCCTTTTTCACTGGCTATTTCTTGAGCGACAATACTGCCGTAGGTCGCTACAAAAATCCAAATCATAACGATAAGTACTGTAGCAATGACTTGTCTCAATCCAGAATAATCAGTGCCTTGTATTCGATTACCGTCTGCATCAAATTCGATATGAACTGAATCTAAGGTAGCTGGTGTGAGGAGCTGGGCCTTTTCAGCTGGAGAGAGACCAAGCTGTGCAGCAAATAAACTCTGCTGGATGGACGTTAGAGTCTGAGAAATTGTCATCTGACTAGACATGTCTAGAGAACGAGTGGTTTCTAAATTAGCCTTAATTTTTTCCTTTTGAACGTCAAGAACTAAGATAGCACCAACATCCTCGTCTTTAAGCTTCTGGTTGGCTTCTGACCTGTCCATAACTTCATAGTGGATATCACCTTTAACTTCTGTAAGAGCAGCTCCAATATTTTTGTCTGCGGTGACTACAGCAATATTATCAACATTTCCTGACCCGCCATCTGCTACTCTAGCAATCACATAAATGGCTAAACCTATGAGAAGGGGAAGAAAAACCATGACCAAAAAAGCAACGGATTTCACATTCTTCCGAAAAACTTCTTTTACGATTGTCCAGAATTTACTATTCATAAATCTCACCTGCCTTCATTTTGAATATTTCTTCTAAGGTTGGAGGCTGTTGAGAAAACATGTGGATATAGCCTGATTTTGTAACATAGTCAAAGACTCCTTTCCCTGCTTCTTCATTTGATAAAGTCAGCTCATAAGCACCATTTCGCTGCAGCGTAACTTCTTTTACCCCCTCAAGACTCGACAGTTCTGCTTGGGATACTGGTGCTTCTATAAATACTTTTGTACGCCCAAAACTTTGACGTACCGCATCTACCGTTCCATCCAGTATCTTCTTGCCATCTTTTACCATAATCATCTTATCAACCATTTTTTCAACATTCATCATGTTATGATCTGAAAAGACAACACATACCTGTTGTTCACGTAGTTCAGCAACAGCTGTTTTCAGCAATTCAGCATTAACGGGGTCCAAACCTGAAAAGGGTTCGTCTAAGATAACAAGCTTTGGCTCATGGATAAGTGTCGCAATAAGTTGCACTTTTTGTTGATTACCTTTTGACAAAGTTTTTACCTTATCTGTTCGTTTTCCTTTTACTTCAAATTTTTCCATCCAATAATCGATTTTTTCATCGATTTCTTTTCGAGTTTTTCCTCTCAGCTGTCCAAAAAAACGAAGCTGTGTTTCAATACTGTCTTTCGGATAGAGTCCTCTCTCTTCTGGCAAATAACCTATAATATCATATTCTTTGCTAGATAATGGCTTCCCATTCCATAAAACACTTCCTTCATCTTGCATTAAAAAGTCCAATATAAGTCGAAATGTCGTTGTTTTTCCTGATCCATTTTGTCCGATAAATCCTAAAATCTCTCCATCTTCTATCCTGAAACTCAGGTCATCCACTGCAACAAGCTCTCCAAATGTTTTACGGAGATTTTTCACTTCTAGCATTTTCTTCCTCCTCAAATAAAAATGATAACCTTTTAATTTAGTATACCTTATTAAGAGAGTATATGAAAATAATAAGAAGACTTACTTTAAAATAAAAAAAGCAAGAAAAACTTGCCTTTATATTAGGGGCGTATAAACCTTACACCTGCAGAAGAAACTTCACGGGTCGTCCGAATTCCTAGTCCACCACCATTAGGGCCTGAGAAGTTAGTTTCGGAAATAGTAAGGGTGCTACCATTAACTGCAGTTACAACCGCAACGTGACCTACACCACCTGCACCTTGATTACCTGGAGGGAATACAGCGATTGTACCTACGGCAGGTCCACTATTAGCATAAACTACCCAGTCACCAGCATTCCCAGCATATGTTGGAATGCTTCCACCGAAGTACTCCCAAACTCCCCAAGTACATTGTCCCCATGGATATGGATTTTGATTATTGGTAGGTGGAGGAGTTGGACCTGGATTTACAATAGGGGGGTCCACCTTGTCTCCACCCGTCACTGGTGGCACTACTGGTTCAGGAATATTTTCAACTGTTTCTTCTTTTGGTTTCTCTTGCTGTGAGAGTAATAATTGTTGCTCGGCCAACTTTTGAGCCTCTGCTGCTGCTTGTGCTGCACGCTCAGCTTCAGCTTTTTGGCTCAGTAATTCTTGCTTTTTACCTTCTTCAGAAGTCACCGTTGCTTGGTAGCTAAGCTGAGCTACTTTAAGTTTTGCTTCTTGGGTTGCTAGCTCATCCGCTTGACTACTTAAATCTTGTTGTAATTTTGTTACTTTTTCATATTTAGCTTGATTATCTTTGAGCTTTTCTTGGATATTTTTTTGGTCTTTCTCTTGCTCTTCAATCATCGCTTTGTTAGCATCGGCAACAGTAGCCATGGCAGTAATTTTTTGTATTGCATTAGTCAAAGATTTTGAGTCCAATACTGCTGAGATATAGTTTGTTGCTGAGCCCTCAGTTTGAGCACTACGTGCTTGTGCCTCTAATCCTTCATGACGTTCTTTAATATTTTTGTTTAACTCTTGAATCTGTTCAGACTGTTGTTTCTGTTGGCTTAACAATTTTTCAACTTCTTTTTCCATTGAAACTTGCTTTTCTTTCAATGTTCCAACTTGTGCTTCTACAGCATCTACTTGTGATTGTGCTTTAGCTGCCTCGTCTTTTATAGCCGAAATTTTTGAATCTTGTTCTGCAATCTTTTGCTCCGTTGAATCAGCTGCTACAGTAGCCAAAGGAGCCCCTGCAGTCAATATCACTGTCGAAAGCATCAATGTCATAATTAATTTCTTTTTCATAAAAAGTTAATTCTACCTCCTCAAGGTTTACATATGATTGTTACCATTCTATCACAATTATTTTCATTAGTCTATCAAAATAATTACTTTTGCTTATTTTTGATTACCAAATAAACAAAATGATTACCGTATTTACTGGGATTAAAAGTGCTCCTCAAACCTGAGAGAAAAAGAAAAAAGCTCCAAAATTTTGGAGCTTTCCAATAAAAGGCCAATTAATTGCAATTACAATTTGGTAACTACTTTATCCACAAAAGCGTCAACTTCTCGCACTTGTTCTTGTGTTAAATCACCACCTGCAGGTGCAAAAAACGTAATCCCTTGCATATTCATGTGTAAATCAAAAGATTCTGGATTAACTTTAATTCCTTTTTCTTTTGCTGCTGCAGTAATTTTTTTGATGGCTGACTCCAAGTGACCGGAAGTTGAAAAAGCCACAATTTGCTTAATTTTTCCGCTATCTAAAGCTGCGAGATACTCTTTCATATCTTTAGTTACAGATGCAAACCATACACCAGCTCCGAGAAATAAAACATCCACTTCTTCCTCTAAAGGTTCCGAGATACGTTCTGCTTTTACATTGATTTTATCAGCAATCACATCTGCAACTGCACGTGTATTTCCACCACGTGAAGCATATCTTACTGCATATTTCATTTTTAATTTCCTCCTCTGTTTCCTTAATTATAGACTATCACATTTTGTGAAGTATGTGAAATTTATAGCTTAGAAAATTATCGAACTTTTCTTATTGTCAGCCTCCGTTTTTCAATACCATATTTTAGAAATAAAAAAAGCTTTTCTCAAGGAAAAACTTTTTTTATATCATCGTGTAGTTCGACGGTTTTTAGTTGCTTTTACTCTTTTTTGAGAAGAGCGCGAGAGTCGGGCTTTTTTATTTTCTAACGACTTACGTCCAGCTTCACGAACCGTAATAAATTCTGGAAGTTGATTGTATTTCATTGAAAGAACGAGTCCCAGCCCAATAATGTTACTGATAAGGGCTGAACCTCCTTGTGAAATAAATGGAAGGGGTATCCCCGTCAAAGGAACTAAACCGATAGCTGCTCCAATATTTTCAAACACATGGAAAAGAATCATCATGATAATTCCTGTTGAAATAAAGGTATAGAACTGATTATTTGATTGAAAGGTCACACGAATCATGCGATAAATGAGAATGAAATAGAGCAAGATTACAAAAGTAGCACCAACAAAGCCAAAACCTTCGCCGATTACTGTGAAGATCATATCTGATTCTCGAACAGGCACGTTGATATTTGCTACACCAAAGCCACGTCCAAAGAGGCCTCCCACACCAATAGCAATTAAGGCACGGGATTGTTGCAGTGAGAAAGTCTGCGTGTATTCAAAGGGGTGCAGCCATGCAAGGAAACGGTTGATTTGGTACTGACTAAAAACGTGTCCCAACAATTCTTGGCCTTTCGGGTCCATAACCATAGCCACAATTCCTACCCCAACAAGAATGGCAGCAAGAATAACAGGCAAAATAATTTTCCAAGATACACCTGAAACTAAGATAATACCTGAGGCAATGACGAGGAACACCATAAAGGTACCAAAGTCCTTCTGAAGTCCCGCAAGAACAGCAATCGGCACTGTCGCCAAACCAATTTGACCAATCAAAATAAAATCATCTTTAAGGTAACGCTTTTTCAACTTGTTCTGAAAGGAAACCACAATCTTTGATAAAAATAATATATACGCTATTTTCATCATCTCCGAAGGCTGAAAAAGGTTGGTGTTATGGAAGGCAACCCAGTTTTTAGACCCGGTTAATGCATACATGGAAGGGCTATAAAAAAATAGGGGTAAGACCATCAATATGAGACCAAGGCCATAAAGCACCGGTGTGAGATTCCAAAGCAGTCTGGAATCCATATGCATAACAATCAGAGCTAGTATGACACCAACGATTATCCATGTGCCTTGCTGCCCAACCATTTGCGTTGCTTGCGTTGGATAGTCGTGGCTTACTGCTACCCAAATAGCATATAGTCCAATAACTGTTAAAAGAAAGGCTGGTAATATCAGCGCATAGTCAATGCGACTGTCAAATGTCAACTTATTTTTCGTCAGCTTTTTCTTTTTATTTATTGTATTTGTTTTATTATTCAAAATGAAGCTCCATCACTAGAAAGTATCTAAGCTATATTATACATTATTTACATAAAAATGGTTGCTTCCGCAAAACCATTTTTAATTATTATTCAGATTGCTCATTAGAACAGATTTCCCAGTAAATTCCCTCCAAAAATCAAAGCGTAAGAGTAGAATAAAATCGGAAGTGGCTTACATAGTATCATGACACAGTTGAAAAATTTCCAACTCATTCGTGTTTGACTTGCGATAAGAACCAAAGCATCATCTGGAGCAATGGGGGACAAAATAAGTAGGAGGAAAGCGATATTAAAACGTTTTTGTCCTTTTTCTAACCAAGCCATATATTTGTTGTAAGTTTTTTCTTTAACAAAGACTTGAACTAAGGACTGACCGTATTTTCGTCCCAGATGGAAAAGTATCACTGATCCAATAACAATACCTAGATAATTATAGATAAAGCCCCAGACAGGTCCAAAAATTAAGACACCAGCTGCTATAGTCAAGCCTCCTGGTATTATTGGGATAATAACTTGGATAATTTGCATGCAGAAAAAAATTATCGGTCCAAGAAAGGCGTGCGCCGTTATCAGACTTTTCAAGGTTTCTTGATCTTGAAACACCCCAAGATGCCAGAGGTAAACACTACCAACAATAGTAGCAATAAAACCCAAAATCGTAATCACGTTAAAAACACGTTTGGTATATTTTAAGACATTGTTGTTCATCTTCACCTCGTTTGAATTTAGTTTGCTCTTTCTCTTAGATAGTCCTCGCCTTCTTTAATCCAGAGCTCTCTTTTATCAGCTAAGCTTTTAAAACCAATCTTATCACGGGAATCTGTGAATCTTTTTTTACGATAAAAATAATGATTTTGCGGATTTTCTTCAAGACTACGAATAGAGAGACTGACTTTGCCATTGTACTCATCAATATCAATGATTTGTGACTCGACCTGTTGTCCTACTTTTATAACTTCACGGATATTTTTGACAAAACCTGATTGAACTTCCGAAATATGAATCAAGCCCTTGTGCTCTTTATTTTCTCGATCCGAAAATTTAACAAAAGCACCATAATCTTGTAAGCCAATAATTTCAGCAGTGACTTTATCACCAATTTTTACTGATTTATCAATCATTTTATTTCTCGATAATTTCAATATTTTCAATCACAACATCATCCACTGGACGGTCTTGCATGCCCACGCGCACACCTGCAATTTTATCTAGAACTTCAAATGATGCTTCATCTGCAAGTTGGCCAAAGACTGTATGGCGTCCATCAAGGTGTGGTGTTCCCCCTTGTGTATAAAGTTCAGCAACTTCTTCAGGCCATCCTCCTTCAACTAAAGCTGATTTAGGATAAGGGAGGTTTTGATTTTGTACCACAAAGAACTGGCTGCCATTTGTATTAGGACCAGCATTTGCCATTGACAAAGCACCGCGAATGTTGAACACATCTTGTGAGAATTCGTCTTCAAACTTTTCACCATAGATTGATTCGCCACCCATACCAGTACCTGTAGGATCACCACCTTGGATCATAAAGTCTTTGATAATACGGTGGAAAATAATACCATCATAATAGCCATTTTTACTCAATTCAACAAAGTTTTTAACTGTTTTAGGGGCTACTTCATCAAAAAGCTTCACAGTCATGTCTCCATGATTTGTATGAATAATCGCTGTTGTGCCTTCGTGTTGGTCAAGGTTAAGTTGTGGATAAGTCATTTGTTTCTCTTTTCTAAATTTTATCAAAAATCCCACATGATGAGACTTTCATTTTTGTAAGTTTAATTGATTATTTGTAACTTTTGCAATGCTTTCAAGATACCATCATTCTGAACCGTATCAGTAACGTAATCCGCCTTAGCTAATATTTCAGGATGAGATATCTTCATCGCAACTGATAAACCCGCTAAGTCAAAAAGCTCTTTATCATTAAGCTCGTCTCCAAAATTCATCATATTTTCTGATGTCAGGTTCAGATACTCTAAAACCTTCATACAGCCGTTTGCTTTACTTCCTAAAAGAGGTACTATATCTGAAGAATTTGGGTGCCAGCGTACCATTCTAACCTTGTCTACTAGTGGAGAAGGTAAAACCAAGTCTTGATCGTGATCAGATATTGTAAGCATCTGGTAAACATCATTTGTTTTGTAATAGTCAGGAGCCACTTCAAGTCTGCCGTAATCTTTTGGTATGACCTGCTCAGGTAGTCCTTCCCATTTCGAAGCTTTAAGATTGTCGTTCCCAACAAAGAGATAGTCAGCATTTTCGCTCTTTAACCAAGTAATAATTTCTTCGATTGTGGGCTTATCTAAGAGATTTTTATAGATTATTTCTTGTTCCTTATTTTGAACAGAAGCCCCATTGATTGTCACAAAAAAATCTGGTTTCAGGTTACGAATTTCTGGAAGGACATTGAAATAGTTTCGCCCAGTTGCAATACCCGTTTTTATTCCCTTTTTGCGCAAACTATCAAAGATATAAGGCAAGCTTTCTGGGATAAAACCGGTCTTCAAATCGCGTAAGGTATCATCAATATCAAAGAAAATAATTTTGATATTTGAAGCTTTTTCAATTAAATCTTTCATTTTTCTATTATAACAGAAAAGCAGTAAATCTGCTTCCCCTCATGGGCGTATATGCCTAAAAACATAGGCTCTTTTTGAATGACTTTATTGATCAACAAGCTTGTGCTGAATCGCATAAATTGTTGCCTGGGTACGGTCGTTCACTTCGAGTTTATTGAAAATATTGGACACGTGTGTTTTAACCGTCTTTAGACTTATAAAAAGACGATCCGCAATTTCTTGATTTGATAAACCTTGAGCGAGTATTTTGAGAACTTCCATTTCTCTTTTTGAAAGATTATCATAAAGTTCTGGTTTACGATGCTTTTGTTGGCTTATTTTTTCTTTCACAGCCTGTGATAAGACATCTTCTCCGCTTGCCACTTTACGGACCGCATTTGCAATTTCAGCTGCTTGGGAAGTTTTTAAAATATAACCCTTTGCTCCTGCAGCCAAAGCAGGGAACACCTTTTCATCATCCAAAAAACTGGTCAATATCAGTATCTTCTGCTCTGGCGTTTCCGCCAATATCTTCTGTGTTGCCCCGATGCCATCCAAGCGGTCCATGACTAAATCCATCAAGATTACATCTGGTTTAAGATTTTGAGCTTTGAGATAGCCAGATTCTCCATCAGCAGCTTCTCCAACTACTTCAATGTCAGGTTGAATACTCATGAAACTTGATAATCCAAGACGAACCATCTGATGATCATCAACTATAAGTAATTTTATTTTATCCATTTTTTCCTTTTATCTTTTTATTGATTAACTTGAGGAATACGTATTTCTACACTAGTTCCTTGATTGGGAGCACTCGAAATCTTGACCTCACCGCCAAGAAGAAGCGCCCGTTCTTTGATATTAACAAGGCCATAACTGGCTGATTTGCTGTCGCGGGTATCAAATCCTACGCCATCATCAGCTATCCTTAAGATAATATTATCATATTGTTCTCTCAGGAGTACTTCAATATTATCAGCTTGTGAGTGTCTCAGGGTATTACTGAGTATTTCTTGCGCCATTCGAAAAAGATTGTCTTCTATATTTGAAGAAGCTTGAATATCACTGAGCTTCACATTAATATTAGCAGAAATTTTAGCTTGAAGTTCATCCGTTAAAGAATTTAGTCCAGCTGACAGAGATTTTCCGTCTAACTCAATCGGTCTGAGGTGCAATAATAAGGCGCGCATTTCATTTTGGGCTTCGTGCAAGATTTTCAAAACCAAACGTGTTTGAGTCAAAATTTGATCTTGAGTTAAATTTGTATTTTCTGCTTCACTTCCTGTCACTGAAGACAGAATCATCGTGGCAGCAAAGAGTTCTTGACTCACTGAGTCATGAAGTTCACGTGAAATTCTCTTTCTTTCTGTCTCAATAATTTCTGCTTTATTTGCAGACTTTTGACTAGAAAGCTCCTGTAATTCAATGGACATTTCTTTCAAACGTTTATGCAAATCTTGAAGTTCCTGATGCTCTGGTTCTTGGTTTTGACTTAAGCGTTGAATATCATCATAGAAATTTTTCTTTATTTTACTATTTTCCAGATAATTAAAAAAGGTAAAAACCAGCGCTAAGAGACCAGCTACCGATAGAAAAATCCATATACCATAGAAATTATTAGCAATTTCTCCCATAATACTAGCAGTTGAAACACCGCTTGTAATGGAGAACAACAAAATATCAACTAAAACAATAATCAGGAAAAGGACAGTAAAGGTTTTAATGATAGATTTTTTCATCCTTTAACCACCTCAACATTCCCAGTTTCAACTTGAATCTTGATACGAATACGTTTTTGGGTGCCTTGAGCTACATCAGAAAAATGGCGTAAATTACTTGGATTAATCTCAGCTTCTTCATCAAAAATTTTGACCACACCATTATGCACCGTAATTTCTAATGCAATGGCTACATCTTCAGGTACAATGATTTTAGTATTTCCCGCTGATTTTTTGATATTGAGATTATTCCCTTCTGGCCTAAATTTTATATCATAGAGATCAATAACATCATTCCCATTTGCACGAGTAATATCTTTTGCATTGTCTCTATCGGGGTAGTTTTGAGGGTCATAATTGAATTCACCCTGTCCCTGTTTTTTCCAGAAGCTAATCCCTACAAGAATCGGGAAAAGGAGAGCAAGCCAAAACCAACCTGCTGTCAACAACATCACAGTGAGAAAAATCCACAGCACTGCGGAAACTGGTCGAAGGAAGGTAATCTTTTGAGATAAAACACTAAAAGTTACAGCAAAGGCAAGCAGTAAGAGAAAGTATGGCGATTTTAGAACATGAATAAGCAAGGCTGCTATAATACATATTTCAATAATAATAAAAGTTTTTATCCGTCTACTCATACCCCTATTTTACCAAAAAAAGACCGCGCTTTGCTCGGTCTTTGGTCCTATTTTAAAATTTATTTCTTAACGAATCCCTAAAGCGATACGCGCGTAGCGGCTCATTTTATCGACAGTCCATGCTGGAATATTTTTGAAAGTTATTTTTTATTTGTTGTTATAACAATAATTATAGGCTAGTAAACTTTAATAGTCAAGTAATATGTGGCTTGGAATGTATACTAAATGTACCATAAAGAAAGTTCTAAAGACTCTTTTACTTCTTACCTCAAACTGGTTTAAAAATTTCGTTCAAATTCCGTATTATAAATCAATAGAGTTAATTAAGTTTGTAATTTTTTAAATCAAAGCCATTTTTTTCTGGAACTATTGTTGTTGTGCAACTATTTCTCCATATAAAATTGAGTTTCTGACTTTCATAACAAAAAAGAGAATATATAATTAAGAGTATAGAAAAAAGGGAATCCAGTCACGAAAGCTAGTTCCGTTACTCTCGAAAACATACTTAAAACTCTTCTGATAGTTTACAGACATCTTTTTGAAGAAGAAAAAACCAAAAGACAAAACCAAATTCATCAATTGATGAAATAAATACATGTTACTCAAAAAACTCTTTTACAGCTTGATAAAGATAAGTAGGGTTTAGCCAGTACGCCTGTTTTATCATGTAGTCAAAAGTCAGTTCCCCTGCACGTTCTGGAGGACGGTTTACCCATCTAGATTTGCGAGGCAGTGCCATAGCATTCTTTTGATTAAAATCTCCGTTATATGCCCCCTCACTATCAATAGCATCTGGACGAATATGTGCAATCATTTCATCTGACATATTAATAAAGTTATTCTCGACCTTATAACCTTTTTTATAATTACCTGATTTATAGGTAAGTTCAACGCCTGATTTTAATTTACACTTTGTATCATCATAAACTTCTTGTATTTTTCCATATACATCTGAAACTGGGACATTCCAAAACTTACAGCCTTTGAATACATCTCCATTTTTTGTTTCTTCAAATACAGCTAGTAAAAATCTTGTTTCGGTTAAATAACGATATAATTGTGAATCTTCAAATTCTATTTCTATATCACAAAATTCATCATTCCAGTTTTGCAACTTAAAACCTTCTGTTGTCTTTGGAAGATTTGTTCCTCTAGTTCTAGAGTTCGGATTAACTGTGACAATTTTTAACGAAATATTCGCTTTTCTAAATTCTTCTGTTTTCTCAATATCATCTGATAAATTCAATATTTTACTTGCAATTATTCGACTGCTTGCTTTATCATTTTTTGAGTGAATTTTCACTCCAAATTCATTCCCAAGTTCTTGTTTCGTTTTTCCAATGTATGGTTTAAACTTAGATAAAATTATTTCTTCAAAACTATTCTCCCTTAATAAATTAGAATCTGAAATAACTCTTTCAGACTCTTTATAATCCTCACTCATAAATTTTTTTGCAAGAAAGCTCATATAATTCGTCTTTAATGTAAATGAACGGCGATGTGCTTTTTTATGAGAGAATGGTTGGGTAGTCATGTTCTTTTCACTTTTCCCACCTTTAGTCGTAGCTCCTAGATATTGTGTCAAAGAATCTGACAACTCTTCTGCTTTACCTTCTCTAATTTTATTAACAATTGTTTGCCAATCATTTTTTATGATTAATAAATCTTCTTTAGGTAAATCTTTTAATTTTAATAAAACTGCTTGTCGTATAAATAAATCAGGGCTTGGTACATCTTGCTTAAATTCATAATACAACATTTCTGTTAATGCTGTTTTCTCCATAAATGATGCTGTTTCAAAAGTACGCTTATATTCGTCATTGAAATCAAAAATATTTAAAACAAGCCTCTCCTTGGCAACCCAGCCTTTTGAGTTCTTTTTTATAGGCGTAACTTTAATTTCTAAATTTAGATATGGGATGTCAGCCTCATGTCTTGAATTATTGGGAATTTTAAACCAGTCTGACTCAATAGAATTTCCAATCCATCCTTTATTTTTAGTATTATTCCAATATTTTTCCACAGTTTCATCTTTTACAAGCTCAAAAATTTGTTTATTTATTGCTTCTTTTCCACGGTTATGTACTTCTTCAACTGAACTCCATTTTTTTTCACACATAATATGTTCCTACGTTTCCTATATTTTACCTAATTTCTTATCTATTATTTTATAACAGTATTAGTTTTTTTTCAAAAAAATATATATGTTAAAACCACAACTTATAAAATCTATCACTTGATCTTTTTCCAATTTTGTTCTATAATAGTATATCTATAAAATTTTAAAAGGAAGTCTATGGAAAAATTAAAAATATTTTCAATGTTTGATGGAGTAGGTGGATTCATTTTGGGTTTAAATAATTCAAATGAAGAACTTTATAAAACAATCTATTCTAATCAATATGAGCCATCTAGAAAATCCCAAGATGCTTATGAAGTCGGCGTTCATAACTTTCCTGATATGGAACATATTAATATTGATGTCGAACTTATCCCCGACAAAAAATTCAAAGAAATGTACAATAATGGAGTGAATATGATTGTTGGAGGTTTTCCATGTCAAGACTACTCCGTTGCTCGTTCCAAGAAGAATGAGATGGGAATAGAAGGTAAAAAAGGTGTCCTTTTTTGGCAAATCATAAGAGCTGTGAGATTTATTAAACCTAAATACCTAATTTTAGAAAATGTTGACAGATTATTAAAATCTCCATCAAATCAAAGAGGACGTGATTTTGCGATTATGCTATCTGCTTTCAATTCTTTAGATTATTCGGTCGAATGGCGTGTGATTAATGCTGCTGATTACGGACGCGCTCAAAGAAGACGCCGTGTCTTCTTTTATGTTTATAAAAATGATACAAGATTTGCTAAAAAAATGGATTTAGAGTTTGAATCTAAAATAAGTGATTTAACTGACATCGAGGGCTTATATGATGATTATATATTCAATAAAGGGTTATTTGCACGTCAGTTTCCTATAAAAAAAGAGCCATATAAAAATCGCTCAGCATTTTATGAATTATCTAATGATGTTGTAAAAGTTTCAGATGAATTTACTGGTACTGTATGGAATACTGGTATAATGCGCCATGGTCGTTACTTTACTATTGATACTGAACCAATAAAAGAAACTCCCATCCCCCTCAAAGATATTATACAAGATGAAAAGTATATCCCAGAAGAATTTTATGTTACTGATGAGGATAAATTAGAAAAATATAAATATCTACGTGGTGCTAAAAAAATTGAAAGAACGACACCTGATGGGCATAAATGGATTTATTCAGAAGGTGGGATGTCTCCCTATGATAGCTTAGATTTACCAGCTAGAACCATGTTGACAAGTGAAGGGTCTGTCAATCGTTCAACTCACTTTTTAAAGATTAACAATCGCTATCGCTTACTAACACCAATTGAAGCTGAAAGAATCCAAGACTTTCCAGACAATTGGACAAAGTTTAAAAAAGATGAGAATGGAATAATCTCGGAAGTAAGCACTCGGATGAGAATGTTTTTCATGGGAAATGCTTTGGTTACAGGGATTGTCAAAAGAATTGGCGATGAACTCGACAAAATCGTTAATGAAAAAGACATGTACTTATAAGTACATGTCTTTTTTAATAATTAATTAAAATACATTGAACAATCAATAAAAAAATTTTTATTATTTAAATGTTAAATATTTATTTGAAGAAGGAAAAAATTGTAATAGCTAACCCTTTATCCTCTCACTTAAAGTATGAAGTATACCTCTGAAGTTATTAAACATGACTAAATTATTCTCTTTTACAAATATGAAAAGTGCCTATTTTTTATTGTAACCCTAGATTTTTAAATATATTTTCATAAAGGTGTTAACAAACCAAAAAAGAGAGTATTTCTACTCTCTAAATCCCTTGTTCTCTATTTATTCTCGTTTCCACTTCCTCTATTTTTTATGAATGCAATTAGCTCTTGAACCATAGGGTTCATAATTGCTACAAGTTGGACTAGTCGTGTTGTGAAAAACAGCAACGCTAAGTCAATTATTGATGTGATTGATTTGTCATATTCACCGTTACCAATAACAATAAATCCTAGAAACAAGAGCCAAAAGATTACAATTGTCGTTAAGTCTATGACCACTCTACGTTTCAGAGGTGGATTCATATTCTCTCTATCTTTGACCCATGTTACGAATAATATTGCTAACACTAACACTGATATAAATAAGAGCTTTAGTATCATTATCATAAGGGGATTTTCTTTCTAAATTTTAAATTCGTTTACGATTAAATGCCTTTGAGTGGGATTGATATATCAGCACTAAAACGATGATTAGTTTGCAAAGTATCAGATGATGGTGAGAGATATAAACGAATGTTTCCAGCTCTTTCAATCCCCCCAGCGTAAGGTTTACCACCACCTTGATAGTTAGACCACATAAATCGTGTATCTGTTTCTAATCTACTAGCAATCTCAGCAGGTAATTTTCCAACGACAGGATAAGATTCACCTGTCAAAGGAGCTTTTGGTCTCGAACCTTCAATGTGAATATATAAGATACCGTCAAGAACTCTGTAATAATCAGCGTTCCAAGTCCATTTTGTATCTGGTGTAATACGACCTTTATCAACATCATTAGGATATTTAATTCTATTTGATGTTGTAATTTCGGTTGCTGTTAATGATGTTGATGTTATAGTAGTAAAGTATGTTTTATCTTTAGTGGCATTTGGAATCAATGATGCTGTGACACTAGTTGAATTTGTTTCAAAGATATAAACATATTTCTTAATAACGCCATCATTATTATTGATATCAACAGATGTACTAGTATCTGTCTGTTCAACAGATAATTTTACTGGATTAACTGTGTCTGATGGGTCAACAGTAGCCATAATATAGTTACGAGAATTTGGTTGTAGAGGAAATACCTCATCTAGAATCTCAAAATATCTCCCAGCAATAATAAAGCTTGCATTTTTAATGATACCATTAAGACCTACTGTATTTGAACTTTCCCATACTTTAACCATTGCACTACCACTGTAGGCTACACTTGATAGCATTGAATATAGTTTAGCATCAGCGTTTGCTGAGACTGGAAATTCTGTTCCTGTTGGACTAAAGAATGTATAATTTCTAATTGTCATTGTTATTCTCCTTTATTGAATTTTGGTTGTTCGATAACCATAAGTTCATATTTCTTTGGCTCAGCAACAACACTTAAGTAAGAACCGTCTAAGATGGATTCTATTGTTGGTTTATTTTTATCATCATCGTGATAGATAATCTCTGTAATCATAGAATTATCAAATACTGGGTAATTAGTAATTGATACCTCCAATAATCTAAAACTTTTTCCGCCTATGCTACCAGTTGGATAGCCCCCCATAGAAACAGGTTGATTTACTGGAAACTGTAATTTTGTGTCAACGATGACTGTATTCCAGTCTAATTTATAAACATCAGCTGGTAATATAAGTTCGTGGTCAAATCTAAGTTCAACCTTATCAATGAAATTGTCTATGGAATATTTACCACCCAGAGTTGCTTTATAAATCATTGTCTTTGACCTCTTTCTACGAATAATAGTCTATCTGTAAATATGCCATTAATATCGCTAAAACATCTATCAGCAATGTGACCTGTATAACTAGTGCCATCATACCAGAGATTAACTCTATCATTGACATACAATTTTTGTAAATCGCTTTGATTAAAATATATATTTGAGATAAATGATGATTGAGAAATTTCAGCACGTATTTCACCATCTGTTGGTACACCATCATCATAAAACACTGTTTTTGTAACTCTCATTGATGGCAAATCAGAACCATCACCAGTATATTTTTTAAGGTTAATAACATTATTTTTATCATCCAGCGTATATAAGTCTTGCCAAGGATTGTATAGACCTTGAGAATCTTTAATATAAGCTGATAAGTAATTATAATTAGAACGTTCTATATCAACCTCTGTCTCGATGGTTACATTATTTTTTCCATCAATACGAGTAGTAAACTCTTTATCACTACGACCACCATAATCAACTTCAATCCTATTTTTTATCAAATTGTACCTAACATATGGTTGTACTTTCAATGCTTTAAAAATTTTCTTAGCTACAGATATAGAATCTGTTGTTTCAGACTTAACATTTAATTTTAGATTAGCGATACTGTCAGCATAATAAATATAACTAGCCCCATCTACTAATCTAGAATCAAGTATATTCCAGCAATCACTCAACATTCCACTAGCTGTCGATGTTCTATATTGAGAAATAGGGTATTCAACACCCTCGATAGCATACCAGTAGTAATTTTGCAAAGAAACTCTATCGTCATCGACATCCTTAACAATATATAAAATATGTTCTTTCTCCTCATCACGAATGGTCTTATTATTAACATATTGTGCTGGTTCATTTAATAGTATTTGAACAACATCACCAACATCAACTTTCGTTGAAAGAGTGGCATAGCTCGTTGTTTTATAGCCTGTTTGCCATAGTTCATAGTTCATAGCCACACCACGTGCTTTTGGTTTTGGTAATGGAAGTCTTTTAATTGCTGGAACGTTTGGGGCACTTGGATTTTCACATGGAACTGCATATTTATTTGGATTAAAATTATCATATAAGTTATATTCAAGCATCATACAAATTCTACCTTTCTTTTTACATTCATTTCTAATTCTGTAACATCAATCAATTCCATTGTTCCTTTTTGGAATATACGTGTTCTAAACTTTTGGAAATTTAGATTAGAGAATATATTAATATAATCATCACCAACATTTGCTATATAGTATTCATCATTAATGTCTGTGTTTATCTGTATTGATGTAACATTTGTGGTATTTAGATTAAACAGAAACGCTGTGTATTCATTGCTTTTAGCATCTAAGAATCGAATGCCTTTATCCTTTGTGCTATTGTTTTTAGCTGGTATCATTTTAACAACCATTGAAAAAATATCATCTTTGATTTCCCATTTAGAGAAACGTTCAATATTATCCTCTCCATAGTATGTATAGTCATATGTGTATTTCAATTGAGCTTTGTCTTTTTTGCTAGGTGTCCACTCAGTTGCAGACTCACCATATTCTAATTTAAGCTCTCTGAACCAAGACTCATGAGTTCCAGATGTATCAGAATCATAAACAACTGGGTCTAGCCATCCATCAGCAGTTGGTGTGAATGTATAGCTGAAACGTTTCCATTCTAAGATTGGATTAGTTGCCCAATCTGTAGCAACACTTGAATGTACGATATTTTCATACCATAATGAGTTCGCCTGAGTATTAGATGTGTTATTTTCTGGGAAAACTCGCAATGCAAACATAGTCGCATTTCTATCTGGTATTTTGTTTTCTTTGAAATCAAACGACAAAGTAATTTGTTGACCAGCTGTGATTTGTACAGGATGTGGCAAGTTACTAATCTGTTGAGTTCCAGTAGCTAAAGGCATTGCATGTACGATATTACTGCGTGGTTTATCTTTATCTGGCTGTTGAATCTCAAAATTAGCACCAGTACCTACTGTAAATGTCCAATCGCCTTTTCCTAAGTTCCATGTGGAATTATTTAATAAATTATCACCAAAATCGTTTGCAGGAATATCTGAAACAGTTGTATTTCCATTTGTATATATTTTTGTATTATCAACTATTTTTCCATTTTCAAGAATTTTGAGTTTAACTTGTTCATATACGTACCACATTGTAATTGGGTCAAATGAGATTTTTTCTGAGAAAGTACCATTAAAACCATACCCCTCCGTCTTACTAACCTCAGACATTTTGATATCAGCATAGTAAGTTCCTAGCTCACTCGTGTACTCAAGTGTTATGTATTTTTCTTTAATTATTGAATTGATAAACTCATTAAATATTTGATAATTTTCATGTAAGTCATTTCCAAAAGTTTCTAGTTTGAAATCAATTGGTGGATGAGTAATATTACTATTACCCAAAACACCTATTCCTTGAGTAGACCAGATATTTGATGATATATTCAAACCAAGATTAGATGGTTCATAGAATCTGATAAGACCATTGGTCATATCAAATGTCTTGTTTTCATCACTGTCTAAATTTGTATGAATTTTATATTGTCTTACCATTTGTTTTTCTATGCCCTTCCTAATTCAAACTCACGTCTGATAGCACGTGCTAAAGCAGTTGTATCTTTGTTTCCAGCTTGAATATTGAATGTATTTTGATAATTTGTTGTTTCTTTACTTGAACTGTTTTGAACAAGTCCACGTGCTTGCAGGTCAGCAAACTCACGTGCTACAGTAACTGTTGAGCCACCAAATAATTTACTTACTTTACCAGCTACACCATTGATAGCACCAGTTATTCCATTGATTGTGTTTGTGATACCACCTAGAACATTGTCAACGATATCTCTTACACCACCAAATACATTTGAAAAGAAACTTCCGATTCCGCTGAACACACCTGTAACGGCATTGTATGCACCACTTGCAATGTTTCCAAAAGCGCTGAATGCATTACTTACAACGTTTCTCACGCTACTAAATATTGATGAGAAGAATCCTGCAACACCACTAAAGATTCCACGAATAGAACCCCAGGCACTTGATGCAAAACTACCGAATGTTCTAAATACACCAGAAACAACATTTCTGACTGCATTAAATACACCACCAAACCATCCAGCAACAACGCTAAATACTGAAACTATTACATTCCAAGCACTACGAGCAAAGTTACCAATTGCTTGAAATACGATATTGACTATATTTGATACTGCATTCCAGATTGGTGTAAAGAATCCTACCAAACCAGACCAGATAGCTTGAATACCCATCCATGCACCACGTGCAAGAGCTTTGATAATTTCCCATCCAAGTCTGAACACTGCAACAACTAAGTCAAACAGTGCTTTAAATACATTTCCAAGTGGTGTAAAGAAAGTAACGATATTGTTGAATGCTGTTTGTGCAAATTGAACAATTGCATTCCATGCTGTAGATATCACAGAACCAACAGCACTAAATAATGCTGAATAGAACTCAACGAGTGTTGAGAAATAGGCTTTGATTCCATCCCAGATTACTGTGATAAACTCACCAACACCGTTCCAAACATTCATTGCTGTTTCTGTGATGCCTTGCCATAATTCACTAAACCAAACACCTAAACCAGCAAAGAACTCTTTAATGCCACCCCAGATTGAAACAGCAAAGTCAGCAATTGTTTGCCAGTTTTGCCAGATAAGAACACCTACAGCAATAAGTCCTGCAATCGCTGCGATTATAATCCCTATCCATCCGAAAGCAACACCCATACTTACACCAAACACTGTCATAACAGTACTTGCTATACCCATGACTGCATTAAATATTCCGAATGCAATAGCTACAGCCCCTACAGCAATTGCCACCTTACTTAGCCAATCCCAGTTTTCTTTTAAGAATTTAGCTAAGTCTGTCAACTTAGACAAGATATCTGGCAGAGCATCTGCTATGCCATTTACAATATCTGTAACAAGTGGTGTTATTTCATCAAGAGTTGGTAGTAATGCAAGAGCGATTGTTTCATCTAAACTTGCAAAAGCATCACCAATTGTCTCAACACCGCCACCACCTGCTTTACCTAATTGTGCTAAAGCTTTATCAAGCATCTCAACAGACACAGCACCTTTAGATGATGCCTCAGCAAATGAACCATATTGTTTCAGTTGTGGGTTCATGTCCATTACTGTTTTCTTAAGTGATGCACCAAGTGCTGTATTGTTATCAGTCAACTGATTAATGTTCTCAGCAGTGACCTTACCACTTGCTGACATTTGACCGTAAGCTTGTACAACACCTTTTAAGTCCTCACCAGAACCACCAAATGCTTGGTTGGCTTTAACAATATTTTCAACTTTATCACCAGCTGTTTGAGCATTATCACCAAGACCAACAAATGTTGATGCTAGTTTTAGAGTGTCCTCTGTATTAGCATTTGTATCTACTGCAACTTGACCCATACGCTTACTTAAAGAATCAAACTCGCTACCAACACCAGCAAAGTTCATTGTATTCTTAAGTGAGTTCATGGCTTTTTGAGTTGCCATTGTGTCACTTATCCAGTCACCCATTTTGTTTCCGAGTGCATTTGTTATACTAGAACCTATTTGTCTAAGAGCACCTGTAGCAACCTCACGTAAGGCACTAAAACTAGTTTTAACTTTACTGACTTGACCCTCAGCCTTATCAGTTTTTAAATTAACCTCATACTTACCATTTGAAATAGAATTATCAAGTTGTTTGATGTCTTTCTCAAGGTAGTTTGCTTTTAGTTCGCTGTCTTGTAAAGACTTAGAAAGTTGAATGAATTTCTTTTGTCCGTCAGGTGTAGACTTATCAATTCCAGCTAGTTCAGTTTTTAATTGACTAGCTTTGTTTTTAGTTTGTTCAAGTTGTTGAGTATAGTTTCTTTGCAATTGAGCCATCTTAGCAGTATTAGTTGGGTCAAGTTTTAAGTCTTTTCTTAATTGACTTGCCTCACCTCTTAAGCTGGTCATTGCAGAGTTTATACCTTTTAAGGAGTTCTCAAATTTGGCTGTATTACCATAAATCTCTACTTCAAACTTTGCATTTGAACTCATAGTTTATAACCTCCTTTTCAAATTTGTTTTTGTTCTCTCATTTCCAAATTCTTCTCTCAAAATATTAAAAGAACTTTTTTTAATTTTTCTTTTAATTGAATGGCTCTGTTGTCACATTCCTTCGTCTCCCAAAAATCAAGAAAATAGTAATATTGTTGAATATTTCTTTTCCTTCATCAAGAAATCCTATGGTTGTCACATTCCTTCGCCTTTTGCTATTAAAGCTTATGCTTGTTTTTCTTACGTTTTTTCTGTTCAGCTTCCATTTTTTCACCATAAGCATTGATAATTTCAACTACCGTCTCAATTTCCATGTCATAAAACTGCTCTATGCTCATCTCTGCGGTGAGTATAGAAACAAGTAAAAGAACAATTTTATTCTCTTCTTTTCGCTTGACTTTTAGAGCAAATTTACTTGGCATTTCAAATTCTTGGGTAGTGCTTTCTGATTCCTGCTTTGGAATAGAATGTAAATACAATCCAGACAATTCCTCTTTAGTTGGTAATACTGTTTCATCAGTAATCTCATGAGAATCACACCATAACAACAATAAGTTGTCATATAATCCTTCCATAACCTCAGTGAAATCATCAAAAACATAACCAAAATCTAAAGCTGTGACATATTTAGATTGTTTTTCTATGTCAGCTAAAATATCTGAGCCAGTTAGCTCATAGTATCTAATCGCATCTTTTAATTTCATATAATCCCCTTTCTAAACCAAAAGAAAAAGCGATACCGCTAAGTACCGCCATTCCCTCTATTAGCCGAAAGTGGCTTTGAATTTTTCCATCAATGATTTAATAGTTTCTTGCTCAGTATCAAGCTCACCAGTTTCAAGGAACTCAGAGAACTCTTTCTTAGCTTTAGTCAAATCTGGATTATAAAAAGCGAGATACAAACCATATTGAACAAACTCTACCGCCTCAGTAGTGTCATTTGATTCTTCATCTTGCATTACTTTTTCGAGTTCTTTACTCGCTTTAAAAATGTCTTTTCCTGTAATCAGTTTGAATTTACGTGCAGGTGATAATTGTGTCATAGGTTTATACCTCTTTCTTCTTTAATAAATTTGTGATTATTTGCCTGTTTCTACAGTACCGCCAGCGATAACTGTATCTGGGAACATAATGAAAAGTTGTTCTTCCATCATTTTTTCAAATTCCTCAGCTTGCTTGCCCCAAACCTCATATTTCATTTCAGCTGGTTGATAGTTACCAGATTTGTAAGCAGGTGTTGCAGTAGCTTGCAATGGAATTGTGTAAGAAATTGGGTCAACACCGTCTGTCGAATCAGTCTCGCTCTCAGATGTTCCCTCACCAGTTGCTTTAAGTGCTGGGTAAACGATGATTTTATAACCATTGATAACTTCACCATCAGCAGTCTTTTTCATTGCACGGTTAACGTATTGTACAATGTGGTCTGTGTAGTTACCAGTTGGTACCCAACCTAAACCATTTTCAGATTTAACTTGTCCAAGCAATCCCTCGCCAACAGGTTCGTCAATTTGCATGAATACCATTTCACCTTGTAAGAGTGTTGAACCCTTTTTAGAACCGTGGTCAGGCTTGTTGTCTGCTGGGAAATTAGCTGTTTCAGCTTGGTCTTCCATAGCAGATGCAGATACCATACCAGTAGCTAATTTGATGTCTTTAGCAGTTGGTTTAGAACCAGCTGTGTCAATCTTACCAACAAGCAATCCTTCGTTACCCCAAAAGATTTTGCGGTCATCATATTTTAAATTTAAAGCCATGTATATGCCTTCTTTCTATAGTTTTGTAGATTCTGTATAGACTTTTGCATTCTTGAGAATTTGTTGAATCGCACGTTCACCTTTTTTCTCAACTAAGAAATACATTCCGTGGTATGAACCATCTGAATAATCAGACCGTCTACCATCATGTACAACTTTGTATTTGCCTTTTTTGTCTATCTTTAAGTTACGAGCAAGTTGACCAGTATTACGATATTTAGCATAGGTATAAGTTTTACCATGTGCTCTAAATCTTTTTTGTCTACGACTTGCTTTCTGAGCCTCAGCTTTTGTTTGAGTCTCAATGAAGTCAGCAACTCTATCAGTAACATCATTTGCTAACTGTTCACTGATTGCTTTAATGTCTAGATTATCTTTACTCAAATGCATCACCTTTAGACCCAACAGGTAGATAAATAGTTCCAGAGAAATTGTACAAGTGGCTTGTCTCAGAGAAATTTACCATCTCTAGTCCAGAATCAAGTAATTCAGATAATTCTTTAACTAAGTGACTATCAACCTCTGGAACACTTGCTACAACGCTGTAAGAATAACCAATGACAAATTTAAAGTTATCAGAGCCAACTACTTTTGAATCAGAAACTTGGATGTATACTGTGTTTGGTTCAACTGTGTCTTTGACACCTAAGATAATGTCAGCAAATCCAATCTTATCAACAGCTTGTTTCCACTCTATGTATGAATTATAAGCCATTAGCGATTTCTCCCTCTAGAATCATTTTGTTTGTTTTAGGGTCTCTTTCCCAAAGTGTACGTTTGTACCTATTACCTTTTTCATCAGTAAAGTAGTCAAATATTGCATCCTCATACTCACCAATGTTATTAAGAGAATAACGTGATACTTTCTTTAAACCTTGCATAGAGAACTCATCAAGTCTATTTTGAGTGATTCGCTCTTTCTTAACTGGCAAATCAATAGGTTTGATAACTTGTTTCTCAGCACCATTAGGTTTTTTCTCAGTAACAGCTAACTCGATTGTGACTTGTGAAAATATCATTAAACACCTCCATAAGTAAGTAATTCGAGCATCTCTTTCATTCTTGATGTTTCAGCATCAACAAAGACTCTACTTGGTTCTGATACCAATTGGAATCTACAGAATGTAGCAACATATTGTTGTACAATCTCATTTGTCTCATCAGTAGAAACACCAGCAATTTGTAATCTTTTTAAAGCAATTGATTTATTCATTTCAATTGTTTTGTCGTATAAAGCAACATTCAAGGGAATGCCACAGTATGTTTTGATGTAATCTAACATAAGGTTATCCCCTTTCTGTTACACAAGAGCAAGTAACTCTGCTTTTGTCATAGATGTTTTATAATCTATTCTTTGAGCATCGAGACTTGCCATTATTTCTTTTTTAGTACTGTTATCCACTGACATACTGCTTAACTCTACAGTTTCAGTCTCTAAACCCCTATTAAGGGGTTGCTTAGGGTGCAGTCACAGTTACGAAGGCAGCACCTTTGATTTTGTTCATTTTACCAGCTGAAAGTGATTCCATAAGGATAACGTTTCCGTTAGTTTTCCATTCGAAGGCATCAACTTTAGTCAAATCTTTCATGTCGATTTTGTAAGCTTGGTCAACGATAACGATTGGTTTGATAGCTTTAGAGCCAGTGTAAACGATAAGTTCATCAACACCAACCTCACTTGCGATTTCAGCATCGTCATTACGCACACGAGCTGGTGCAACCAACGCACGTACTTCTTTAAGCAAAGCTTTACGTTGTTCAGCAGTTACGATAAGGAATTTACGACCTTCACGACCACGTACAAAGTCAGTAGCATCTTCAATACCATCAACAAGTTTTTCAGCAGTGATTTCTTTAACTTTTTCAGTATCAGTTTCGTTCATGATTGCAAGGAAACCATCAGCATTACCTTTACCTTCAACAAGAGCCAAGTCAACAGCTTTGTTTACGATAGCTTGTGTAAGTTCAGCAACTACCACAGCGTAAACTTCTTCAAAGTTTTCAAGAATTTCTTTGTTACGAGTAGAGATTGATTGAGCTTTGTAGATAAGTTGTGGAGTGATAGAGTCAGCAGTCAATACAGCGTTTTGCAATACTTTTTCAGTTCCCTCAACGTGTACTTTAGCCTCATCAGTTGATTTCAAACCTTTTTGAACAAGCAAAGCACCAACGTGAGTCAATTGGAATACTTTGAATACTGGGTTAGTTTCAGTAAGAGCAGTTTCGATTGAGTCAACCAAACGTTTTGGTAATACCAATCCTTTGTCCTCAACTTTGAGGTCATTTTCTGCAAGTTTAGCGTTCCAAGCGTTCATAACAGCATCTTTGTCGCCAGCAGTTTTCAAGATGTTGATAAAGTCACGTGATGAGTTTTGAGTTTCAAGATATTTAGACATAGTAGGTTCTCCTTTGATTTTAGAATTTTCTTCTAATTTGATTTGTGCACTGTTGATTTTTGCTTCGTTCTCTTTAAATTCAGCATCAAGAATTTTTGCTGAGTCTACTGAGTTTTCTGCAAGAATCAAACCTTTAATTTCATTATTGCGAGCTTGCAAATCTTTAATAGATTTTTCAAGTTCGATACGGTCAAGTTTATTCATATTGAGCTTTAATCTCCTTCAATTGATTTCGTGCCTCAATGAATGCTGTACGTTCCTCAGCTAACTCATTATTCATAAGTTTAGCCCCAGGGTCAGCACCAACGGAAACGAGTGATACTTCATTCATGATTGCATGTTTAACAATGATTTCATCCTCATCCCCAAATGTATATTCAGTAATGTAGTAAGAAATTGAAACAGAATCATAAACACCATTTTCAATAGCTTTGATAATTTCAGGACGGTTTTCATAAACATTAATATCTGATACGTAAGCATCAAGCTCTGCATCATAATGAGTACGAGATTCACCAAGGAAATCATCAGCTGATTTACCATGATTGAATAAGAATGGGTAAACCTCACGTTTAAATTCAATTACATCACCGTCCAAATACAAATCATTGTTGTTTGTTTTGTGAACGTAACTTGCAATTGCACGAATAGATTTATCACCACTTTCGTTTTCAACCAACTCAACTTTTGCGATATTTTCAACTAATTTCAAGTGTTAGTCCTCCTTTCCGTCAGGATTTGCATTAACCTCTAAGTCACTAAAGTTTTTAATAACTTTTGAGTTTAAATTCGTTAAGTAAACATCTCCACCCTCAGTTGGTTCTAAACCAATAAGGACTTTGAACTCATTCACTGTCATGATTGGGGCTTGTGTATTTTCGTGGTACAAGTCCAACATATCTTTAAGACTAGCGAATTTGAATAATTGATTATCAATGATAATACGCTCATAATAGATATTCCCTTTAACCTTACGTCTACGAGTTTCTGAAATAAGCTTAAAGCTTAATTCTTTTTCAAGTTGAGCAAGTAACGGAATAATTGTTGATTGATAGAAATAAATTTGTTCCTCTTGGCTAGGTTCACCAGTCAAGATTTTCTCTGACATAAAGTAAGAACTTAATAGTTCAGATTTAATCAAAGCAATTTCCTCATCATTGAGAACTGAGTAAGAGTTTTTAAATTCAACAACCTCAGACTTATCGTCCATAACACCTAAACCATTGTAAGAGCTAACCTCTTGCATTGTATTTAGTGTCTTAGTTGCTTTTTCTTTAAACTCATCAGTTTCAGTATCAACAATTGCATTAACTTTAATCATCCCTCTCATACGACCTTGTTTAAGCTTGGTTGCAATGCTTGAAAGAGTTGAATCTAAAATGCTTGTATTCTCATTAATAAAAAATGGACTTACCAGATTGATTGTTTCTTTAGTATCAATCTTGTCATCTGAGCCAAGTAATTTGAGGTCAGTCAAGTTACCCTCTTTATCAAGTACAGGCTCAATATAAACTTTGCGAGTAGTCAATAACTTTTTAGTAACTGTGAACCAGAAATCTGTAGAGTTTAAGTGCCCTTTAGGTTTCCAGTTGAGAACCTCATCAAGGTCAGAACCATCCATACTTGTTAAAGTATCAAGTCCACCATCGTTTTTCTTGTACTTAACATGTTGGAAATTAACTTTTGATAACTCTGTTGCAATCTTGCTTGAGATGTTGTTATAGAAACCACTTGTAGCGTTAACTATTTCATCGTTCCACATTTTTGCACGTTGTGTATCTTGGTCAAGTTCTGAACTTTGAATCTTAACTGTTTTACCAAATAATTTTAGTTCCAATGTGTTTCTCCTTTCTAATAAAATAATCTGTCATTGCTCTGCTTATCACGTACTGTTTTCCGCTTGTGGCAAGCAAAACATAATAACCATAAGTTGTCAGGATTATATGCTATGTTCCAATCTCTAACGTTTTCCATAGTTAGCTCCTGCTTGTGGTCAACCTCAAACTTTTCAGCTGTATAGTCACCACAGTTTTGACATGTTGAATTATCACGTTTACGAATAGCATCTCTTGTTTTAATCCATCTTTTATCAGAATAGAAACCGCTTGTTCTCACTGATTTTGCGTTGTAATTAATCATTTCTCTACCTCTTAATACTCATCTCTAAGCATGGTTTGTAGAGCTATGACACTAGCAACTGGTGGGTCAATCTTTTTGCTGTTAGTTGTCTTTTTAAACATTAAGTCATCACTTGTTCCGACCTTCACAGCAACATTCATGAACGACCATTCAAGTAATTCTTGGTTATGATAAATCTCACCTTGTTTCATCTGAGACTTAAATATCTTGATGTAATCAGACATTGCAAAACCTTGTCGAACCTCTTTCTGTTTATCACCGTCTTTATCAAAGAAAAACTTTTCAATTAGTTTCTCAAGAACCTCATATCTAGCTCTGTCATAACCAACCATTGAGAATATACATCCTGTGTCTTTCTTAAATTTAGCCATGTAAGGGATGAGGTCTTTTGCTTTCATATAATCATTCCCAGTGTCAAGAATGATAAGTGACCCCTCTTCCTCAAATCTCATATATAGCTCTTGCAAGTCATAATCGAGATTGTCAAACTCTTTACGAGTAGTAAAGTTGATTGTGTGTAAGTAATAGCTTTCATCTTTACGAGTAAGAAAAGCAATTGATGTTAAATCACCGTGTAATGCTAAGTCAATGCCAACGTATGTCTTGGCATTTCTAAAGACATTCATATCAAACTCACGTTTCATAACCTCACCAGCTGTAAAGTAACCATGAACATCATTCATTGCAATCCCCATTGACATTGCTAGAAACTTAACTTGTAACGCTGGGTCTCCTTTAGATAATTCATATTCTTCCTCTACAGATGACCAACGTGGTAACTTACCAATCAGAGGTAAAGCCATTGACCAGTTACGTTTATCTTTAACTTGGTCTACATTCTCAAGTCTATAAATCAAAGATACTGACCTATCATTTTCAAATTCAGCATCACTAGTGAAACGCTTGATAAGCTTGTCATACAGACCCTTACGAGTTGTTCCACCACTTGTGATATAGATTGATTGCCAGTTCTTTTGTTTCATACGAGAACCTTTGTTAACAGCCTCTGTGATGTCATCTTTGTAAACATGAACCTCATCAAAGACATTCAAACTAGTATCACCACCTTGTGCTCTATTAACATCATTTGTTTGTTTACCAAACTTAGTGTTCATAGATTCAAACTTAAGACCTTGTTTAGTAGAGTTGAACATATTGAAATCATCCATTTCAGATAACAAGAGTGATGCTCTACTTTGGTCTCTTACTTGGTCAAACACATGTTTTGCTTGGTTGTTATCATAGGCAATAATTTGACTTGTTCCACCAAACTGACCACCAAGAATCATCCAGTCAAGTACTCGTGTTGCCATAAGTGTTGATTTACCAGTTCCACGACCGACATTTAAAAAGACCTCGTTAACTAACAAGACCTCATCGCCATTTTCATCAATCATGTAGTAACCAAGCATTAATTCATACCACCATTTTTGAGGCGGTAACAACGTAATGCCTTGTAATTGACCAGTTGTTAACATGAAATTACTTTCAATAAAGTCAATTGCTTGTTCTACTTTTTCAGGATGATAGATATATTTTTTATGAATACGTATCTGTTTTTGAATCTGTCTACGTATGTCTTTATTCATACGAATATTATTTTCTTTGTTGTATTCTAGATACTCTTTTAAATACTTCAACCTATCATTCCTTTCTATCCATATCTAACTATTGATTTTAGGAAGATTGAATTGTAATTCGTCTTTGAAATCAACATCAACTGCCTCATCAATTATCTCTACGGTTTCTTGAATATCAGGTATATCAATACTTAGCAATTCATCACCAACAAACTCTTGAATCTCTGGAACTGCATCTAATATAAAATCATTCATTCTGAATCCTCCTCTAATAACTTGTTAATCTCATCCTCTGTAACCTCAACGTTATCTTTTGTATAGTTGTTAACATTGAACTCAGATAATTTCTTTATAATATCTTGAATATTCTCAGTAGATTTTTCCTCTAGCTCTAATCGTTTCATAGTTGCACGGTCATAAATTTCTGGTGCATGAGAACGTAACCAAAAGATGATAGCATTCTCAGAAGGGTCAACTTGTTGTCTCTCAACAGATACAAGTATTTCCTCACCATCGACAACCTCATACTTTTCTTTTCTGCGCCATCCACCACGGACTTTTTTGTTTAGCTTAGCCTCAACTTTGGTGAGAGCGATGATGTGAGCATTTTGTTTCGCTAACTCATACTCCTCTTGATGTTCAGCTTTCCACTTATCAAAAGTTTTGTTTGTGACACCGAGAGCTTTATATATTTTCATATCTGTAGCTCCAGATTCAATTTTCTTAATAATTTCTGCTGTAACGTTTTCACTATTCAATTCATCAATCTTGCTCATTTCGCTGTCCTTTCTCTAAGTGTCTTAGGATTCTCTTAGATTTAATAAGATTCCAAGAGATAATCTTGGTTTATTACTGATTTTGTTGGAAATTATTTGAGGGGTCAATTTTCTGAGAGAGATTTTCCGATGGCTCTCTCGTGCATAAAACTCTCTCGAAAAATTTTCTCAACGGGGGGAATTATTTTTTTATTTTTATTTTCTTTTCCAAAAAATCTTTCCCATTTTATTTTCTTTTTTATTTTTTTATTTCTTTCCAGAAATTTTTATACTGTTGTGCTTACTCAAATAAATAAATTTATTTATCTCATTCAAACAAAACAAAAAAGAGTTGGGAACATTTGTCTCACAAACATTCCTGTACTCTTAAGAAGAAAAAAGAATAGAAATAAAAAAAGAATAGAAATAAAAAAAGAATAAAGTTTGGTTAGCTCTTATGTCTAACCAATAACTGCAAAGAGAATCGAACTCTTTCTAACGAACCATCACAGCTACTAAGAGAAATAAATAAGGAATAAAAGAACTTTGGATTATTAAATCCAATAGCAACCTACAGAGTCGAACTGTAGTTAAACCAATGTTGCTTACCATAGTAGTAAAGTAGGAGTTATTAAATGGCTTGCTCATTACAAGCAATAGATACAGTGGGTATCGAACCCACATTGACCTACCTAGGGTATCTAAGAAACATAGTGGGTATGTCTCTAGTTCACATAACATAATAGGAGGAATGTAATAGTAAACTTAGATAAAGCACTTAAGTGCTTATAGCTGTTGTTGGAATCGAACCAACCTTAACCCTTACAGCTTACTGTTGTCAAAACAATTTAATCTTCATAGAACCAATCTTCACATGGCATATTAAAAATCCTCATTAATCTTTTCTTTCATCAACTTAACTAAATCATCTGGATTTGAACTATCAATATTGAAAGTCTTATTGATAACCTGTTCAGTCTTACGCTTTCCTTTAATTGTTTGTATTGTCGCAAACACTACAATAACAATCATTGCAATCACAAATACAATTGCCAACACAATCAATGCATTAATTAAAATCCCAAACATTATTTACTACCTCCATACTCTTTCAGCAAATCTACTAATCGAACAGCCTCACCCTGTTCCATCTCATCATTACCAGTTTCATATTCAATACGAGTGATGTGGTCAACATCTGTTTCACCATCTCGTTGTCGTAAATTAATTTCTTGTTCAATTGCTAATTTCATATTCTCTTTCTCCTCTACATATACTTTGATAGCTCATTCATTCTAGCCATCGCTTTTGACCTTGTATCAAATGTCTCTGTGATACTGTTATTCTTACAGGTCTCAATAGTAATAATGTGTATAACATTATCTTTAGTTCTTTGTTTATGATTGAATATATTAAAATCAAATAATCCAATCTTGACTACAGAATAATTAATACTTTTAATATCAACTGTAATTTCTAGTTTCATTCTCTTTCCCTCTCTTATTCTTTCTCTCACTATATATTAATAATACTACACTTATTAACAAAACATAACAAACATATAACAAAAGAGTAATAAAAAAAGAACAACCTAAGCTGTTCTCTTATCATTCTTATTTAACTTTTCTCATTGTTACTCTTGTCATCAAAGCGTTCATACTAACCACCTCATAACCAAGTTCCTCATACTCAGCAATCTTTGCTTTGTCTTTCTCTTTAGCAACACTAAAGCTGATATAGTCTGTCAATTCCATTTCTTTCTTTGGCATCTTAATTGCTTTAATGAATCCATAAACCAGCATACCCTTAAAGAAATATTTGACTACCTCTTTACCGCCATAACCTTTACCAAGTGCAATCCCTGCTGTTGCCAATCCAACCAATAACAAAATTAAAATAATCATATTCTTTCCCTCTTTCTTTTATGCAATTTTCTTTAAGCCAGCTTTTAATAAGTCAGCCCACACAATATCAATTCTTTGATTGATTCTTTTCATTGTTTGAGTGTAGTTAGGTTCACTCACACCAATCTCTTTTGCCAAACAATTCTTGTTAACAATCATTCTGCCTTTATGATTCCATCTGAAGAAATCTTTATCTCTATTCTCATAGTGGCTCTGAGATATCTCATATGCACTCTTTAAGAACTCGAACTGTTTCTTAGTAAGTACATCCTCTAATGGTTCAACACCAATATAACTAAATGTTCTATTCATAAACAACATCCAAGCATCCTGTTCCTCGTTGAACTTAGCAACTGGGTAATAATATTTGTCACCGTGTTTAACTCTTATCTTACCATCGCTTTCAAGCTTTAAGTCATAATACTTATGAGCAACAACCTTATTAACATAAGTAGCTATCTCTCTGTTACTTAATGTAAAGTCTGTAGAATCAAGTGCTCTACTCAGTGCTTTCCTGAATAGTGGAAGCATATCATAACTAAAGTCATTATACAAATTTTTGAAGGTCTCACTATTCTTATTCATGAAATCAAACTCAACCACTAATTCCAAGAACTCTATGAATCCCTCATAGCCGAATACTCTGATAACATCCTCTTTATTTTCAGCAACACTGCGATAATCATGGTCTACAAATATTGCATCCCAATCAATAACATTTCTAATATAATCTACATCATATAATGTAGAAACATAACCATTCAACATCTCAAAGCGTTCAGCCTGTTCTTTACCAGCGAACATCGCTGTACGTTGATTATGCTCTAATGTCCTTTTCATAATCATTGCACGAATCCTATAAGCAACAAAATACTTCCAATCATAATCAACATCGCTATCTAACTCTTTGAGATACATAAGGTCTGTATCAGTTAACGCAATAATCTCTTTAATCAATAACTCTTTTTCTTTAATACTAATCATTATCTAACCTCTCCTATTAAAACTATTCACCTATAATCTTATGAGAATCCATTCTTTACTCTCATTCTTAGTACCCCATCTTTTCTAATTTATCCTCGATTGCTTGAGCTAATTTTTCTTGTTCGTTCAACTTTGCTTGCATCTTTGTAAATTTCTTAAACATAAACATTCCTCTTTCTAAAATACTTCTTTCTCAACTACACCATGAATTTTAAGTTCTTGTTCCCACAAGCGAATCTTTTCATCATACTTAATATTCTTTTTCATAATCTTTTTGTAAACACGAACACTTTCTTTTGTATCTAACCAATCCATCTTAAGCACCAACCTTTTCAAATCTCATACCTTTGTAAGTCACACCTTTTTTCATAGCATTAGTAACAGCTGTTTTAGAAATCTCTAACTGAGCATAAAGTTCTTTACAAGACTCAAATTCAATTGAATCAAACTCACTAATGAAAACTTTGATTTTCTTTTGTCTAGCTTTTGCTGATTTTTCCATACACATACCATGTTCAAGGTTTTCTCTACGTGTACACCATTCAATGTTCGCTACAGTGTTGTTGTGAGTATCCATTGGATTAATATGATTAATCTCTTTCTTGCCCTCAGGGTTAGGAATAAAAGCCTCAGCGACTAGTCTATGAACTAGTCTAGTATATTGTTTTCCATCTTTATTGAGCTTAACATTCTTATATGTACGGTTATCACCTGCTGTACCACCTTTAAGAAATTTTTTTCTACCATACTTAAGACTCATCACACGACCGAGATTACTAATCATGTAACCATCAAATCCCTCAATCTCTTTCCATTCCTCAACCAATTTAGATTCTTCAAGTTGTGCTTGTGCGATTCTGTTCATCAATTCTTGTTCTTTGTTCATCATAATAATTTCTCCTATTTACTTTCTACTTACTAATCTACAAATTTCATAGCCTCATTATAGCTCAACACTTTGACAATACCACCTTGCCCTTCATCATCAACCATTGCTGAGGTAAATCCATAACCGTAATCATCATCACCTTGAATCAGTTTCATCTTTTTCCAATCTGAGAATGTTTCAAAATCCAACCATTGTGTTTTACCATTACTATATTTCAAAAGGAATTTCTTGAAACGATATTTATTTTTCTCTGCATCCTCTTGTTTTTTGATATTTTCTTTATGAATCTCTGCATTAAGTTTGTCAGCATGATTATCTTTAAACAATTTGCTTGCCAATTTCTTTTTACCATATTTACGAATGTAATAATCATCAGTGTCTTGAATTACTTTATACATTTCCAAAGACATTGGATAATTAAAGTCTTGAATTTGTTTCATATGTTCAATTGTATATACTCGTTTGTCGTTCATCTTGTTCAAGATGTTTTGTTCACGTGTGTTACCAGTTATCTTTTTCCATTGTTCTTTGATATCTTTGATATCCTCATCGCTAATTGTTTCTGCCACTGTTTCCTCTACTTTCTCATCTGCAACATCATAATCTTTAGTTTCTGAAACATCATCAACAACAGGTTCTGAAACTTTCTCTGATTCATCTTGAGCCTCATAAGTAGGTTTCTTAGCTGTCTCCTCTACAAGCTCTGCTTTATCAAAAGTCAAGTAAGAGTTTGTTTCTCGTTTCTTAGTGTTCTTGTTGTAACCATGTGAAACTTTAACAATTACCTCTGAATCATTTACATTCTTAAAAGCATTACTTTTAGAAAGACCTAGAACCATTCCCCATTCCTCATAACAAATTCTGTATTGATGAGTTTTCATTGTTCGATATTCTGTATAAGAATAGATAGTGAAATCTTTACCTTCTAACAAATTATCAATAACACTGTATTTGATTTGTGTGTGTCCGCTAAAAGTAACATTACTTTCTCTCCAGTCAACATCAAGTTCATATTTCTCTTTGTCATTCCATTTGTTGATTCCAACAACGAATACATCTTTTGTTGATTCAAAGTTGATATAATATTTTTCTTTGAGACCATTCAAAGCTGTTATAACTTTCTTATTTGAGTATTGACTTTTATTCCAACCAAGTAATGTTACTAACACAGGAACTGTTGTCATTGTTGTTCTGTTATCTTTGTCAAGATACCCAACCATTTGAGATTGCAATAGCTTAACGTATACTAATTTTTCATCATTGTTTGTGTCCACAAACATCTTGTTTGGGATTTGTACGAAATTTTCAACTACCATAATAAATACCTTTTCTTTAATAATTAATTCTTTTGTTCGCCATACTCTGTTAGCGATGATTTTAATTCTTCGTTATATTCAAATACCCAGAATCTTTTTCCTGTTTTTAAGTGATTTGCACTCATAACACTAATAATGTGTTTTTCGTTCTCAAGAAAATTCTTAAGATATTTGCTATAACAAAAGAACATTTTGTCTCGTAAATTTGTTGTATTATTTTTCATTTGTCCACTCCTATATTCTTTGTTCCAAAGATTAGATTCAATAATCGCTCACGACTACGTACAATTTCAATTTCCTCTAATAACATTCCATCTTTATAATCATCTACAAAGAAGAAATCCATTTTATTTGTATACTTTTGATTTTCTTTACACTGTTTTCTTATTCTATATGTAGTAATTCCATAGTACTCACTCGCACTCTTTAATGAATCAAACTCTTTAAACATTTGACTTTCGTAATTAACTGCAATAACTTGTTTTTTCATAATAAATTCTCCTATTCTTTTTTACCTCTCTACTTAATAGATAGTTAGGGCTAGTTTTTCACACGTTTTTTAAATCTCCCTTCAATATAATAAGGGTTTGGGTCTGTTTTTCACGTGTTTTTTAACTAACCCCTCTACTTAATAGATAGTTTCAACTGATTTTTCACGTGTTATTATCTACCCCTTCACTATAATAAGGGTTACGAGAGGTTTTTCACACGTTTTGATAAAACCAGTTATACCAAGTCTTCACAGCCTTTTTGTGTAAATAATTGATGATTTCCTTCGCTTGTAATATATTTGTAGTCAAAACTTAATATAACAGGAACAAAAAACATAAAATAAATGAAAAATAACACGATTTATTTGAGAACCAGCAACAAAGTATAGAACTCAGCTACAATTCTCTTTTAAAGTGTTTAATTTGTTTATTTTATGTTTTGTCTTTCTTCTATATACATACTAATTGGTGTGCCCACGGCTTGGGATTATACCCAGTTCCTATTTCTGTCAATTTTTTTTACACTTTTAGGAACTGACTAAGCAAATCTTCAATAAGAATAAAAACCAGTTCCTGTTTTGTTATGTTTTTGATAAGAGAATAGGTACTGGATGTTCTGTTTAGTCATCAAATTGATAAGAAAACAGGAACTGGTTTGTTCTGTTTAGTTATGTTTTTCATAACAAAACAGGTATGTATAAAGAGAAGAAAAAGAAAGAGAATAAAATAGAAAGAGAAGATAACATAGCGCCATGGCTTTCTCACCTGCGGTGCTGTTTCGCTAACGCTTGGAAAAAACCTCTAAGGGCTAAAGCCCTCTTTCGCTGTCGCTCAATTCACCCACCTTCAATTAACATATAAAAATTGGCTGTTTTAATTTATGATAATAAAAAAGCTCTTACAATTAAGTAAGAACTATTTGTTAACTATTTATTATTCACCTTTTGCTCTTTTAATTCTCATATATGAATCATAGCTATGAGTAGCAAAAGCCTCTTTTTTTATTTCCTTATCAGTACCCTCATTAACAGTGACATAAACAGGACTACCCATAACATCATCACTTAATCTCAAACCAATTAAAATGCCTCCATAATCATCTGATGTTTCAACCTTATGTAATGTACCATAATCAACTGTATATTCTGAGTTAGGCTCTGTTTGCCCCTCAACCTTAAAATAACCAAGAATATTCGTTGTCACATTTTCATCTAAGGTTAAAGTTCTTTCTGGTACAGTAATTTCTGTTGTACTTTGTTCGGTACTCTGTGTAGTACTTTCTTTTGTCTCAGCTGAATCTTTGTTCTGAGAACAAGCACTCAATGATATCCCACATAAAGCAACCATTCCAATAATTGCAACCTTTTTCATAAACTTCTCCTTATAATAAAATTAAAATGAATATACAACTTTGTTCATTCGCTTCAAGTATAGCAAATAATGAATTTTTATTCAAGATTTGTCAGTGGGCTAAATTTCAAAGCCTTAGTAATTAATTGTTCATTAGTTAGAGACTGTATATATGTTTGAGTGATTGATAAATTACTATGCCCCAATAACTTACTAATAGTAAATACATCTTGTCCTAGTTGGATATTTTTGACTGTATAATAGTGTCTAAAGGTATGAGGTGAGCACCTCACAGAACCTCTCACATTGGCTTTTAAGCCTGTTTGAGTAATCATTAACTCAATGTTAGCCACTGTCTTTATACGCTGTCCTGTCGTGCTTAAAAACAGGTTATCATCTAATTTTTTAACTTATCTCTATTTCTTAGTATATAGAAAAGGTAGTTTAATTCAATAGAATTGGGAACACCTCTCCATTTACTACTTTTGATGTTTTGTATTCAAATACTCCACATAATATATATGTGCTATTTAATCTAAATTCTGCAAAGGACTATATTTAATCATCTTATTAATCTCATTTTCAATATTTAAGCTTCTAAGATAAAGCTCCGTTGTTTTAATACTAGCATGACCTAGTAGTTTTTGGATCATGTATATATCAACATTTTCCCTAACTAACTTCTGAGTAAAGTAGTGACGGAAAGTATGAGGTGAGATACGGATACTGTCACGAATGTTCACAGCTTTTCCTATTTTATAAATTTCTTTTTCTGCTAATCTATAATCATATTTTTTACCAAACTTAGTTACAAATACATTCTCTATGGGAATTATTCCATTACTGTCCAAATAATTATCTTTTGCTCTAGTATATTTAAGATATTGTTTATATACAAGTGGTGAGCAATGCACAATTCTGTCTTTTTTACCTTTACCATTCTTAATAATAATTTGAGAATCGTTAATGTTTTCTAATTTTAAGTTCAAAGCCTCATTTATCCTCAAACCAGTATCCGTAAGTATAAGTATTAGTAAGTAATTCCTCTCATTCACAAATTTTGTACAAAAACCAGTTCTTCCTTTTCCCGTTTTCTTGATTTTATTGAAAGTTCGTTTTCTTGTATATTGGAGCATCATTTTAACTTCTTCATCTGTAAATGTATTAATAACAGTTCGTCTCTCTTTAATCCATTTAACACGGTGTATAGGCGCTTCCTCATACCTCATGTATTCTTCATTAACACAGTATGCAAACAATGCTCTGATAGCTCTCAAATGTGCATTAACGGAAGTCTCAGAGTAGCCATATTCTAGTCTGCTAACTAAATATTGTTTTATATGAATTGATTTGATTTCGTTAATGTTTAAAATATCATTTTGGCACAAAAAAACAGAGAAAACCTTTAGTGTTTTTTCTCTGAATATAATTGTATTTTTCGACAATCCTCTTGCTTTATTGTCAAAAAGCATTTCTTGAATTGCTGATTGGATTGAAATTTCCATGTTGTTTTCCTCTGTTTTTACTAGACTTAACAACAATAAATATTTTTTCAAAAATGGCTTAGATACCGTACTAAATGTACTTTTAAAAGGTTAATATTTTTATCAAAACTCTCTTAAAGCCAGTTATACCAATATTAGCGAATACCCAAAGCGATACGCGCATAGCGGCTCATTTTATCTACTGTCCACGCTGGATACCAAACAAGATTAACTTTAATTTCGGTTACTTCTTCAACTTCTTTAAGTGCATCATGAATTTGGTCTGTAAGCACATCTGCTAGAGGACACCCCATTGTTGTTAAAGTCATCTTGACTTCTGTAAATCCGTTGTCTTCAAAAGAAATTTCGTAAACCAGTCCTAAATTAATAATATCAATTCCCAACTCAGGGTCAATCACCGTTTCTAGGGCAGCTAAAATTTTTGTTTTAATTTCTTCTATTTGTGTATCTGTATATTTGCTTGATTCGCTCATAAATTTCTCCATGTCCTCATTGTAAAATCTATTTGACATTGTTATTCTATCATAATTTTAAAAATTTGACGAGAGCCATAAGATAAAAAATTTTTATTATCTCAAAATAATTTTATAGACACTACGTCTAAAAAATGTTATAATAATTATTATCATGAACTTCATAAGGAAAAGGATACACCGTGGAGAATAGAAAAGAACGTACGAAAGCACGCCTTCGTGATGCAATGACTCAACTTTTACAAGAGAAAACATTTGATCAGATTACAACAACAGAGCTTGTAAAAGTTGCTAAAATTAGTCGTAGTGGCTTTTATACACATTATCAAGACAAGTACGAAATGATTGAACAATATCAAATAGTATTGCTCAATACTATTCAATATGTTTTTGAAAAAAATGATGGAGATTTACAAGAAACGATGCTCGAAACTTATGAATTTCTCAATCATAATGAGATTTATGCTGCCCTTCTTTCCGAAAATGGAAGCAAAGAAATCCATCAATTTATGCAAGCGAAATTAAAAAGTATGATAGAGCATTCCATCCTTCCACAAGGTGAAAAATGGAATAATTTAGGACGCCTCGGTAAAGTCTATGCGGCGACCTATTATGCAAATGCAATTTTTGGTTTAACTCAAGCTTGGATCCGACGAAAACGTAAAGAAACCCCTGCAGAAATTTCTAAAATTCTTAGCAATCTTATCCACTAATATTACTGTATTGCGATAAAATAAAAACCTTCATTCAAAAGATTTGAAGGTTTTTATTTTATAGTGATTTTATACTTTTTAATAAGCGTTCAAGTCCATCTTTCACTTTTAATCTTGAGCAGCCAATATTTAATCGTAAGAAATTTCTTCCACTTTGACCATAAACTTGGCCATCCATGATTGCTACTTTCCCAACATTAATTAATGCTTTCTGTAATCTATCCATCGAAACACCCAATCCTGATACATCAATCCATAGAAGATAGGTTGCTTCTGATTCTATGAGTTTAACTTGGGGTAAATTTTCTTGTAAAAAGTGTCTCGTAAAGGCAACTGATTCATCCAAGTAAGTGTTAAGTTCTTCCAACCAGATGTCTGCCGTTTGATAAGCTGCAACTGTAGCTTCCATTCCGAGGATACTACAAGAAGAAAGTCCATCTTTGTCTTTTAAATGTTTACAAAAAGTATCACGTAGTTTCGCATCAGGCAACAAGAGGTAAGAAAAAATCAGTCCTGGGAAGTTAAAGGTCTTACTTGCCGAGGTTAAAAGTGCTACATTCTCCGTACCATATTGCAAAATGGGATGATGCTGGGTTTCTTTACGCAAAATATCCATATGAATTTCATCGGAAATCAGAAATACATTATACTTTTGACAAAGCAAAGCAACTTTTTCCAATTCTTCATTTGACCAAACACGTCCTGTGGGATTATGTGGCGAGCAAAAGAGGAGAATTTTATTATTCGGATTTGATAGTTTTTCCTCTAAGTCTTGAAAATCAATATGGTATTTTCCATCTTTAAAAATCAAAGGATTTTCAACATATAGTCTTTCATTTGCTGTCACTGTTTTAAAGAAAGCATCGTAAGCTGGAGTTTGAAGTACAATGCCTTGTCCCGGTTCAGATTTAATTTCAATCAGCTGTGAGAGCGAGTAAATCACACTTGGACTATATAGAATCCAATCTTCATTAATTTCAAATTCGAATTGTTTACGATACCAGTTTGTGACAGCAGATTTGAAATGTTTGTGATTCCAACGTGTATATCCATAAATAGGGTGTTGGAGTCTTTCTTGAAGCACTTTGTTAACCGTCTCAGGGATCGCAAAGTCTGTGTCTGAGATGGTAAAAGGCAACAAATCTTTCTGGCCAAAGCGATCTTCCACAAAATCCCATTGAGTACAAAAGGTACCTTTACGGTCAATTATTTTATCAAATTCTGTCATATCATTAAATGGTAAAGCAAGACAAATCGTCTTGCTTTACCGTTCCCCTTCTAAATCAAATTGTCCAAAGCATTTCGGACGGTTGTTACTTTTGTGCCAATAATAACTTGAACACTGGTATCATCTAGGTGAACAACACCTAATGCACCTAAAGACTTCAATTTGTCATCTTCGACAATTTCACCATCATTCAATATCAATCGTAGGCGTGTAATACAGTTATCTAAAGTGACAATATTTTCTTTTCCACCTAAGGCTGCCAATATTGCTTCTGCATTATAGCCCGAAGCGCCTCCTGTGTGTGCCATTTCTTGATCTGAATATTCTGGCTCTAAAATTTCTTCACGACCTGGTGTTTTCAAGTTTTTCCAAAGGATAACTTTCTTGAACATGAAATAGTAGGCTGCGAACCACAGAGCCCCAACTAGAGGAATCAAGAACCATTGTGTGTAAGAACCTTGCATTACACCAAAGATAAGGAAATCAAGGACCCCTCCATCTGTATTACCGATTTTCACACCGAGAAGGCTGACGACCATAGCTCCTAGACCTGTCATAAACACATGGAAAATCCAGAGGAAAGGACTGATGAATAGGAAGAGAAACTCAATTGGTTCTGTAATACCTGTAACGAAAGTTGCGATAACCCCAGAAATCAAGAGCCCTTTTATTTTTGCACGATTTTCTGGTTTAGCTGTACGATACATCGCAAGAGCTGCTGCTGGAAGACCAAACATAAATGTTGGCATTTTACCTTGTGACAAGAAAGCTGTTGCTGAACCTGAAATTGGCAAACGGTTAGAAAGTTCCGCATAGAAAATATTTAAAGCGCCATATACTTCATGCCCATCAATAAGAGCTGACCCTCCTGCTTGAGTAAAACGAATGGTCGCTACTAAGATGTGATGCAAACCAAATGGTAAAAGCAAGCGCTCACCAGAGAAGAATAGGAAAGGTCCAAAGATTCCTGCGCCTTGAATCAAGTTCCCTACTTCGCGGATAAGGAGTGCAAAGAGAGGCCAGATGATTGGAATAAGAATTCCCACTACAGACATGACTAAAGCTGTAATAATAGGAACGAATCTTGCTCCCCCAAAGAAAGCAAAGCTGTCTGAAAGTTGAATGTTATAGAATTTCTTGTGTAGGTTGTAAACAATAATACCGGTAATAATACCCCCAAGAACGCCCATCTCAATTGTTTGAACACCCAAAGCCATGCCTTGACCGGCTTTTTGCATCATTTCTGGATCAGCAATTTGGCCTCGTTCTGTCAAAAAGAAGTTGATAGACAAGTTCATGACCATATAGCCTACAAACCCAGAAAAAGCAGCGACTCCCTTTTCTTTCTTAGCCAATCCGAGAGGAATTGCCATAGCAAACATCACTGGGAGGTTACTGAATGCAAAACCACCAATAGCCGAGAAGAAACGGAAAACAACTTGTAGGACTTCATTTCCTAAGAAAGGAAAAGCATCAATTGTTGATTGACTTGAGAAGGAACTACCTAAACCTAAAAGTAAGCCCATGAAAGCCATTAAGGCAACAGGAAGCATAAAGGTTTTTCCTAATTCTTGGAAGAAACCACCGAGTGCAAATTTTTTCTTTTTCTTAAGGGGTTTAGGAGCTGCAGACGCGACTTTGACACCTTTAGCTACCGCGTTACCAATTGGGCTGCCTCCTTTAACACTACCCGAGTCGCTAATCTGAATGCTTTCTAGCTTTTCAGCTGTATTTGTAATGACTACAATAGCCGTTTTTTCAAGTCCAGCGTCTTCCACTGCCTTCCAGTTCACGCGCCCAATAGCTTGTCCTGCTTTCACAGTGTCATCTTCTTTAATATTAAATTCAAACACTGACTTGTCAAGACTAACTGTATCAATACCAATATGCAATAAAACTTGCAAATCCTCAGCTGTACTAAATCCTGCAGCATGACCTTGAACCATTCTTACGGTACCAGAAACTGGTGCATAAATTGTTTCGCCTGTTGGCTCAACAGCATACCCATCTCCCATTGTCTTCTCAGAGAAAATAGGGTCTTTAACACTTTCTAGCTTAATGATTTCTCCATCAAAAGGAGAATAGAGGTTCTTTTGGTTACTCATCATTTAACCTACCTTTTTTTATTTTTGTTACTAAGTAAATAGTACCACAATGTAAAGCGCTTTCAGTTAAACTACTAAAAAAACACTTCCCCTAGAAAAAGTGTATTTTTAGATGTGTAAAATTCCACGATAAGCATAATAAAGAGACTGTAAAATTAAAAGTAATGGCGTTTTGTCGGTTGTGTCATAGCCATTCACTTCTTCCTTTTTTGTTAAGCAATAAAGCGGAATATCGGATATTTGAACTAATGGGTTCTCTTTTAGAGTAGTAAGACTAATAATCTTATGGTGTCTTTCTTTGGCCATTTCTGCCAATTCCAAAACAGATGAAGTTTCTCCCGATAAAGAAACAAAAAAGAAAAGTTCGTTAGATGAGTTTAGTATTTTCTTTTTCATCTCTTGTTGATATTCAAAAAATTGAAACTTGTCATCCAAAGCAAAAAGACTCTTTACATACATTTTAGTCAAAAGTCCCGTCTGATCTAAAGCATAGAAATTAACCGACTTAGCCCTGTGCATTAATTGAACCACTCTAAGTTCTCGCTCTTTATCGATAAGATCAAAGTTCTTTAAAATAATTTCCCTATGAGGATTTGTTATTTCTGGCGTTAATAATTCTTGCTTGAGATTAAGCTTAAATTCAGAGAAATTATCATAGCCTAGTTTCTTACAGAAGCGCGTGATTGTATTTGGCACTGTGTAAAATTTTTGTGACAATATAACAATCTTTGTTTGGCTAATTTCTTCTTTGTTTTTCAGAATATAGTCCACCAAATCTTCTTCCAACTCGGTTAACTTATTTTCTTTATTTTTTACACGTTCCTGAAAGTTCAGCATGTCTATCCTCTTCATCACTTTTGACGATTTTTACCTATCTTTCATTCTATCACACTATCTTTTCAAAACAAAAATGCTTTGATAATTTAAATCAGCTTCTTTTCACTTTTCAGAGGAGATTAAGCACAAAAAAAGAACATCAAATCCTTGATGTTCTATACACTTACTTGTTATTCTGACTCTTAAGCCAATTTGTAGAAAGTAGCATTGCCCCACGTGTAGCATTTGTTTCGTTCATTGAATTTACCATTACAAAGTCATGGATGATCGCTTGAAAACGAACTTGAGTCACTTCTACACCAGCTTCTCTTAACTTGCGCGCATAGTTTTCGCCTTCGTCTCGAAGTACATCTGCTTCTCCAGTTATAATTAGAGCGGGTGGAAGGCTTGTCAAATCTTCTTTTGTTGCTTGAAGTGGTGAGGCAGTTATTTCTGCTCTCTCTTTATCACTTGTCGTATATTGATCCCAGAACCATTTCATACCTTCTTTAGTTAAAAAATAATTTTCCCCGAATTCATTATAAGACTCTGTGTCAAAGTTCGCATCAGTGACCGGATAATATAAAAGCTGTTGCTTAATGCTTTGACCACCTCTTTGCTTTGTCATAATAGTCATGACAGTGGCCATATTTCCACCCACAGAATCACCTGCCACAGTTAAACGACTCAGGTCAAGCTGTTTCTCTTCTGCAAGATTCTTTAAACTCTGTAATACAGCATAGTTTTGCTCTATTGCTGTGGGATATTTTGCTTCGGGAGAGAGCGAATACTCTGGAAAAACGACAACCGAATTCGTACTCACAGCTAATTCACGGATAAGTTTGTCATGCGTATGTGCATTGCCAAAGACCCAACCTGCCCCGTGAATATAAAATATGACGGGTAATTTTTTATTTTGATCAAGAGGGCGAACAAAACGGACATTAATTTTTCCCCATTCACCTGTATCAACATCTATATCTTCAATATTCACTTCTGCTTTTTCCACAGGTGAATCCTGTACCTCATTCAATAAGTCTCTGCCTTCATCAACAGGAAGTTCATAAATACGCGGGTGAGGTGCATTTGCTTCACTAAATTCGAGCGCTGCTTGTTCTAAAGAAATTCTTTTAACCATTTGATACCTCCAAAATATTTTTATAAGCAAGGATGGACATGGATAAGCCAACAGACGCCATATTCATCTGTTATATGACCCATAGTGCCACCCCAAAATTGTTTTTCAAATTTGGTGTTTATCGTTACTCTATCAGACCTTACAATTTTTTCCCAAAATTCTTTTGCTTGAGTCATTGCTCGCTCATCTTCTGTGTGCAGATCTATTAACACTGCGGGTTGACTGTAAGACAGTCTATCCTTGTGAAAATTATCTGCAGCCATAATTGTCGTACCCAAAACTTCAAATTGCGAGTGTACCGTCCAATCACTTGTCTTGTCAGCTTCTACTCCAAAATCATCTGCAAAATCGCTGTGAAGCGGCACTTGAGTGATACTTTGAGCTCCAAAAACTTCTTCATAATACTTAAGCGCTTCTTTTGAGTTATCTAAAGTTAAATATGGATGCCAACCTTCTCTTGCTTTTTTTACTTTCTTATATAAATATCTGTTCTTCACTGCTGTCAAGACTTGCATCATACTTAACTCCTTTCTGGTTACAGTAGCCAACGTTATAACTCTAGCACTCTATAAATTTTCTGAATATTACTCATAATAAAATTCTATAATTTTACAATTAGGAAAACAAGGAATTAGAATCGTAAAACTTTTATTGATATTAGGGCATAGTAAATGCCATATGTTTGTGTAATAAAAAAGGGATTTCCCCCTTTTTTATTTTACTTTTGTTTCCCCTGTTACTTTAACTTGTTCTTCACTAGGAAGCTTATTATAAGTATCCATTAAATCTTTATTTTTAAAGATAAGATCACCATCGATCATAGCTTCTCCTTCAACTCCCTTTCCAGTTTGACCATGGAAGCCTTCGGCATTAACTTCAACATTTCCTTTTACTGTACCATTGGAAATATAAAAATTAGGGGAATTAACTTCTAAAGTATCTACAGTTAAAGTATAACGATCGGTCACTTTTCTTTCAGCGTCTTGGGTATAAAGAGCAAGTTTCCGAGCAGTTTCTCCTTCTTTGTTTTTAAAATCACCGTCTACTTTCAACGTCTTATCTGCAGCATCTAAATCTTTAGTAATTGCAGCAATCCAAGCTCCATCCTTAGAAAGTCCCTTAGACAGAGTGTCAAAACTATCAGTACCCGCAGTTGCTCCAGCGAAAACTTCTGCAGATTGTTCAGTTTTTGATTCTTCAGTTTTATCCGTACTAGAACCGCAAGCAGTCAGTACTCCCAATGATAAAACAGAAGTAGCCAATAATGAGATAATTTTTTTGTTCATAAAACTCTCCCTTTTTCTTTTCTTTCATTTTAACATAGAGCTTTGAGACTTACAAGAAAGCGGTTTCCGTTTTCTTATATAAACTGTTAAATAGGAAAGCTTTCCCTATTTTGTAAAATAAGTGACAAAAAAAGTCGTATTGGCAAGGTACGACTTTTGCATTCAGGAAATTTTAATCTATATAATTAATTTGCCTTTTCTAAGATAACATATTCATACAACACACATGTTAGCTTATGTTACTAAAAAAGCCTCCTCTAAATATTACCGAGACACTTAGAGAAAGCGAAGACAGACATTTGTAGCAAAGATAGTAAATAGTTTATTTCGGGGATCTGCCCCTATATCTGACTTAAAATGAGTATAGCAAAATTTTAGAAGGGTAGTGTTAACTTTTGATAATAAAAAAGTCACGGTGGAAAAACGTGACAGAAAGTTTCGCCATCCAGAGATAAGAACTTTCTGCATTTGCTTTTTAAAAATAAACTGATACGTCTACTTAGAGCCGATTAGTTTATTGTTTGGTCGGTTCCATCTATCTAGTCTTCTTTCTAAATATTATTTAGTGCTTTTTCTGGTACATCTTTCTTTTGAACTTCTTCCCAGCTTATGACCCCATTTTTTCGATTCCAGATGAGCTTCAGGTAAGCCTCCTGTCTGAGATTGCGAACAGTCGTAAATTTCAACTCTTTTTCTTGCCCTGTTTTACTGTATGCTTTTTCATCATAGCCAAAACCGTGCCAAGTCCCACCATCTTGGGTTTTCTGCGTCAGTTTTTCTCCATCTTTATGTATTTGTATATAGTAATCTTGTCCTCCATATTGTGAGTGATACCATGTATAACCACCGCCAATAAGTAATAGTGCCACTGCAACTAAACCTAGTAATACTTTTTTCATTTTTGTATGCTCCTGATTCTCTAGTTTGTTTAACAACTATTATTTTACTCTCTTTTAGCTTACCTCTTCTTACATATTTGTAAGAAAGAATTATATAAACTCTTTTATTTCTCCTTCATCTAAAATTGCGCCCTGACTTTCCCTTTTAGGTATACAAAAAAGCCATCATTTGTGACGACTTTAAGATATAACTTTTTCTGAATTATCTAAGCTAATAATGTAGAAAGCGAAAGCAGCAACACATCATATATAACATGTATGAGGATAGGCACCCATAGTGTTTCAGTTTTTAACCAGGCATACATCGTGGGGATATGGGCCATTCCAATTACCACAATACATTGATATAAATTTCCGTCATAAACACCATAATGACTGAGACCAAATATTGCTAATGAAGCTATTGCTGCGATTATGATTGTTTGTTTTTCTCCTCCAAATTTATTCGCTATCATGAAGACTAAAATAAATAAGGTAGCAATAAATAACTCTTCTCCCACAAGACTCATACTTATAAAGGGAATGGAAATGAACAAATCAAATATTGAACCGAGCTCTTCTACACCTGCATTATCAGCCAGCGACTGTTTGAAAAAGTCCCCTATAAACGCAAAGCCGTATGTCAAAATTATTTCTGCAAGAATGGCAAAAGCTATCCATTTCCAATCACCTTTACTCATTTTTTTAAATAATTTTTTTACACCGGGCCAGCCAAGCAAGATGGTTAAGGAAAGAAGCCCTGCTATTGTTAAAAATGTAAAGTTAAATAAACTCAACACACTTTCGCCCTGAGCAGTCATGACTCCCCAATCGCCTAATGCTATAATACCTGTAGCAGCTAAAAATGACCACAGATTTATTTTTGTTGTTTTAAAAAGTTCTAACATATAATCTCCCATTCTGTGTATAAACAGCAAAGTTCAATCCTAACATTTAATAGTACAACGCGCAACGATAAAGCCTTATAAATCAGTATCCAATACGTGCTTAGAGTTTAACTCTCAATCTTTGTGAGCGGTCTTTTTGGTGTTTTGAAGATAGTGTGCTACAATAGCAATAGAATTTCGTTATATTCGTTATAGTGTCCTTTCGATGAGAAACAAGAAAGGGGAATGCATATGACATTCACTAACAACACTAAAAACTTCAAATACACAGTATCTCTAGATACTTCAACGAACTTATTTAAAGCTTCTCTGGTTAGTACTTCTGCTCCATTAAGCAGTTTGGGTAATACCATTGAAGAAGCCGTGTATAATTTAGAAGCGATAGCATAACTGACAGTACCTATTTTGATATAGGTACTTTTTGTTTGCTTTTGCGTAAGCTAGGAAAAGGAAACCGCTCAACAGAGTGGTTAGACAAGTCAAAATTATTTACAGCGTTCTGGGCGCCTTGTCTGCACAAACAGAGACCAACAATATTTCTTGATAAATTTTTCTCCCTCCAGATTAAAGACTCCTAATTTACTTAACACATATAAATTAGTGAGCATTTCTATTAGCTCATACTTGACTTCTATAACTATATTTAGTACCATATAGTATAGAAAGAAAGCGCTTAAAATACTTTCAAGTCTATTTTATGGCGTGTTTTGTTGTATTTATTTAGTTTATTGCCAAATTTGTAGGGTAGCTCTTTACAAAAATAATTGTACTATATTTAGTTTATTTAATCGATAGATACTAAAAAAGTACTTTTATTTTTGTCCTACCTTTGAGAGGATTGACATGACTACTTTTGAAAGAATAAAAATATTAGCAGAGAAACGAAAAATAAACTTGAAATCTCTCGCATCAAACCTTGGTTTTAGTGAAAATTATTTTTATAATATGAAAAATACCCAATCTTCACCCTCTTCGGAAATACTAACTAAGGTAGCCGACTACTTCCACGTTTCCGTCGATTATCTTCTAGGACGTGAAGAAATTGCTGATATACCGTACTTGACAGTAGAACAAATATTAGACAGTATAGAAAACTATTCTGGTGGTGAATTAAATGAGTCCGATCGTGAAATGTTACGTATTATTATTGAGGCTAAGAAAGCTGCTATAAATAAAGAAATAAAAAATAGGAATATCAGTGAACCATAAGGATAACAAGAACAAGAATTCTTATTCCTTAAACTCTGGAAAAGTGAAACAGTATAAGAGAACTTTGGTATAAAAGCGAGAAAACCCTCTAAAACATACAATAGTACTTTATTTTAAAATAAGCACGTGCGCTAACCACGATAAAAGGGTAAGGAGAAATTTTATGAAGTGGAAAAAAACACTGTCTTTATTATTCATTGCTGTTACTACTCTAACAGCTAGCTTGATATTTGCTACAAATACCAAAGCAGATTCCGTAAATGTTTACCGTTTATATAATAAAGTCTCGATGGAACATTTGTATACTGCCAGCAAAAATGAATACAAATCTTTACCTAAAATTTCTAAAGACTGGAAACAGGAAGGTATTAACTTTAGAGCACAAGGTACTTCAGGTCAAAGCACAAAAGCAATTTTCCGAGTATATAACCCTCGTTCTGGTGAACACCTTTATACATCTGATAACTATGAAGTTAGAGTTCTGACAACTAAAAATGGTTGGAGAAAAGAGGGTGTGGCCTTCTATTCTCAAATTAAATCTACTAAACCTGTTTATCGTTTATACAATCCAGCGGCAGGCATTGGTGCACATTTTACTACAATGGATGCCTACGAAAAAAATAGTCTTTCTTCTCGTGGATGGAAATACGAAGGAATAGCTTGGTATGCAGCTGATCCATCAACTACAACTGTATATGTAGCTGGCAAAGATTCAAAAGTATATTGGTATAGTCGCAAAGCACTTATTGACTATGGGAATAAAGTAGGTAATCCTGTTAACCAATCTCAAATAATTATTATGTCAGAAAAAACTGCACTAAATCAAAACTTGCATCACTCATCTAAAGAATAAATTGAAGTTACAGCATTTCCGAAAAATACTCAAGAAATCACGAGATTAACACAAAAATATTATTCTCAAAATTTCTGAAAAAATATCGTGGAATAACACAAGATATTTATTTACATATTACAGGAAGAATGAAGGAAAAAACAAAAAACTTACTAGAACTACTCTAGTGAGTTTTTTAATTGCCCCCTTTTTTTAATTCCAATAATTCCATGTCTTTTCTAAGTCATTAAAATAAAAAGAAAAACCGCTCAACAGAGCGGTTAGACAAGCCAAAATTATTTACGACGTTCAGGGATACGAGCTGCTTTACCTTGCAATGCACGCAAGTAGTAAAGTTTAGCACGACGTACACGACCGTGACGGATAACTTCGATTTTTTCAACACGTGGAGTGTGAAGTGGGAAGATACGTTCTACACCAACACCGTTTGAGATTTTACGAACAGTGTAAGTTTCTGAGATACCAGAACCTTTACGAGCGATAACGACACCTTCGAACATTTGGATACGTTCGCGAGTTCCTTCGACAACTTTAGCGTGAACACGTACAGTGTCTCCAGCGCGGAATTCAGGGATATCTGAACGAAGTTGACCTGCATTGATAGATTCGATCAATGAAATAGACATTTTTTTCTCCTTTTGCTCATCAATAAAGCCTTAGGCCCAGCGGATAAACAGTTTTATTTATGCCAAATTGGCACTTCTAACATTCTATCAAATTTATTGTTTCTTTTCAAGCGTTTTTCTTGAAGTTTTGGTAAAAACCATTGTAAATACCGTTTGGTTCGCTTCACTCTCAACAAAAATTTTTCCTTGGTGCTGCTCAACGATTGTCTTTACAATAGCTAAGCCAATACCATGAACGCCGCCTGAACCCTTATAAAATCTTTCAAAAATATGAGGCAGTGTTTCTGGGTCTATTATTGTACCGTCATTTGCCACAGAAATAGTAATTTCTTGTCCCTTATTGAGACAGGTCAAGACAATTTCCGACTCTACATAGCGCATAGCGTTTGATACAAGATTACTGATGGCTCGACGCAAAGCTTTATAATCGCATGTCAGCATCACTGCTTTTTTGTCAAAGTTGGTTCTTATTTTTATTCCTCTTTGCTGAGCAAAGATTTCTTGTTCTTTAGCAATATCGCGCATAATCACGCGCACATCTTGGCTCAACATCTCTTGATGTGCGCTAAGACTATCCAGACGAGAGAGGGTAAGCAGGTCTTCCACGAGTTCACTCATCCGATCTGTTTCATAAAGAATGGTTTCACTGGCTTTTTTCGGCTCCATTACCTCATAGGAAATACCTTCTGCATAACTTTTAATGGCCATTAAAGGAGTACGAAGTTCGTGAGAGGCATTTTGGAAGAACATTTTTTGGTTTTTATCATTATTATCTAGCTGCCGTGCGGCTACATTCATATTATGAGCCAAAATAGCCAACTCACGATCTTGGAATGTCCCTTCATATTGAGTAAAGTCCCCTTGCCCGATACGTGTCGCAAATTGTGCCAAGATAGATAATGGTTTAATTAGTCTTTGTGTCACAAAAGTCACTGCTAAACCAAGAATCACAACTACAGCTAGCGCCACGGAAACCAAGAATAAATTAACCGAATTTGTGAAATTAATGATTCCTGTTATATCAACATATAAAATTTGATACTGCCCTGCACCTTGCTGAATTGTTTCAATATAAAAAGTACTTCCTGAAGTATCCAGTCGATAATTTTTAATTTTACTCAGAGATACTTTTTGATTTTTTAGAGCTTGAGCAATATTATTTGCTGTTTCTTTTTCAAAGTTACCTACTTCTGCTAAATTCTGAACTTCATAGTCCTCATTAATGTCGAAAGCCATCGGATGAGTGTTTAAGCTACCTCGTGGCGCATCATCTAAATCCGCCGATATGCTACCTGAAGGAGCCGTAGCTTCGGTCTGATAAACTCTCACTTGGGACAGCTGCTTTGCAGCAGAATTACTAATATAACTATTAATCAAAAGATTAAAAATCAATATAATCCAAAGAAAGGCAAAAAAAACAAATCCAATATTTGTAAGAAGCAAGCGTGTTTTAATACTCGGTGGTCTTCTTATCATATTGTCTCCTACTCTACTTCTTCATTTTTTTGCTTTTCAAACTCAATGCGACGGAAAATTGCTTTTACACGCATTACTAGTTCCATCGGACTAAAGGGTTTAGTAAAGTAATCATCACTCCCCAAATCCAAGCCAGTGGCGTAATCAAGGTCACTATCACGTGCAGTCAGCATAATAATTGGAACAATACTTTGAGCACGGAGAGCTTTCAAAATTGTAAAGCCATTGGAACCGGGCATCATCACATCAAGTATAACAAAATCACTAGCTTGTTCATTAAAGCGTTCCAGTAATTCATCTCCTGTAGAAAAATCTTCTACTACAAATTCTTCTTTTTCCAAAAAAGCTTTGATTGCCAAGCGTATGTTGTCATCGTCATCCGCAATATATATTGTTTTAGCCATTAGATTTCCTCCTCATTAATCATGTCTACCAGCTCATGAATAAGATACATCCGATTATCCAAAGCATGAATTTGTTCCGCACAGACTTGAAGTTCATTACTGAGATGATCCGGCATTTCTCCACCATATTTGTAACGTACCTTGTGCTCTAAAGTAGCCCAAAAGTCCATTGCCGAAGTACGAAGTTGTATTTCCACCCGACAGCACTCATTGTTAAAAAGTGGGCCAAGATCCACTTCTAAAATCATGTGGTATGAGCGATAACCACTAGGTTTTGGATGATTCAAATAATCTTTTTCACTCACAACATTAAAAGCTTCTTGGTTTTTAATGATCTCTACAATTTCATAAATATTTTTGGCATAGGCACAAATGATTCTAACACCTGCTATATCGGATAAATAATGAGCAGCTGCTTCCGCCGTTATAGGTAAATCTTTTTTCTTTAATTTGCCTGCGATACTTTCTGGGGATTTGATTCTCTTTTTAATATGCTCAATGGGGTTAACGGGCTCATAAGCATTATAGTAAGCATTGAGGTTAGATAATTCAGTCATGATTACGGCTAAAGCACATTCATATTTGACCAAATTACGCTTAAGTTTTTCAAATTCCTCAACTTCAAAGCGGGTGGTTATTATTTTTTTATTCATATCAAATTCCATTCTTGAAAGTCTTTTCACATACCTCTATTATACCAAAGGCTGTAAAATTTATCCTATTTGGCAACCAGATTTCTTCCCGCTTTGAACGTACTGATAAAATGAAAGGAGCTCTCGCTCCTTTTCTTCCTTTTCATGTTACTTCTTCAAATTTCCTGTTTTTTAACTGAAATACTGTATCCGAAGCCCGTGCGACCTCTGTCTCATGTGTAACAATGATAACTATTTTATTGTCCTCATGGGCAATCTTTTTAAACAAGTCGACAATTTGCTGTGTCGTTTTCTCATCAAGATTTCCCGTAGGCTCATCGGCAATAATTATATCGTGGTTTAAAACAAGAGCACGAGCAATAGCAACACGTTGCTGTTGTCCCCCAGAAAGCTTACTGACTGGCTTATAAATCATGTCTTCAGTTAATCCAACTTTTGCTAAACTTTCTACAATAGTATGTTCTTCGTCCTCGAATTGTACCTTTGAAATACGAACAGCGGTCTTAACATTTTCAAAAGCAGACATATAGGTCAATAAGTTATAGGCTTGAAACACTGTCGAAACGATTTTTTTACGATAATTCGTCAAGTCGCTAGCTTTGATTTCTTTCCCTTCAAATTTGATTTGTCCTGATTTGGGGAGGTCTAAACCAGCCAGTAAGGATAAGAGTGTTGTTTTTCCACTTCCGGATTGTCCGAGAATCGTATACAATTTTCCTTGATGGAAGGTCTCTGTTACATCTTGAAAGAGATAGTCTTCAGGATTGGTGTAGTAATAAGTCAGTTTTTCTATTTCTAATGCCATATTTTTTCCTCTTTCCTTAATTGGTCAGTACCTGTTTAGGATTCAATCGTAAAATACCGATAGCAGCGAGTCCTACTGCGACCAAAGTAATTAAAAGTGCAATAGCCGCTAGTGTAGCAATTTGTTGGGCTGATGTTTTGACTTCAAGCTTATTTACAGCTTCTTTTTGGCTTGCACTTTGCCCTATGCCTAAAGTAGAACGTATCGCATTTTCGCCCCCATTTCCTGGTGCTCCGTTTCCTGCTTCAGTAGGGCTACCTTGTCCTTCTGGCCCAGCTTTCTGTTCTTTATCATTGGTTTGACTCGTTTGCGTTTCTTGCTTAAGGAGCTGTTGCCCAACTGCATTTCCCACAAAATTCCCTGCAGCCGAAGCAATACCAATCGAAACAATCATTATCATAAAGAGTTCCGTAAAGAATTGAGCAAGTATTTTACCTTTTGTCTCACCCAAGCTCATAAGTACCCCGATTTCAAATCTTCGTTCACGTACCATAAGCATAACGATAAGCGCAAGTATAAGGGCTCCAGCTATAGCAACGAGGATAACAATATTCTTCGCAAAACTACTGATGTTATTCAAGGGTTGGAGCATTTGCTTATAAATAGCATCATTTGATTGAACTTCAAATTGATCTGTATCTATGAGTTTGTTGGCTTTTGTAACAAAATCACTGGTAGCTTCTGGATTCTCTAGGTTAAAAACTGCACTACTGATAGTATTGGTGGTTTCTTGAATAGCATTAGGGACGCTAAGTGCTGTATAAAGTTGGTTTGCTGGCTCCATAAAACTAAAGTTGGAAGACAAGTCACTTCCTGTTGAGCCAGATTTATAAATACCCACAATGGTCATCTTATAGGTTTTATCATTACTATCTTTAAGTGTAAAGGTTGAATTTACCTTTAGTTTATTTTGATCAGCTAAACTTTCTTCAATTACAACGTTGTTTGTTCCTTCATCTGAGGCATTAATGGCTCGGCCTGTTGTGATTGTATTGTTCCTCCAGAAAAATCTGAAGAAGCCCCTAAATCATTTGTACCAATGATTTGGAAATCACCAGATTCTTGATTAGCAGAGTCAGGCATTGCTGGTCCTCCACCAAATCCACTAGGCTGATCGCTGCTGGCGTCAGATGTAGAATCCGTAGTACTTACGGCTTCTATACCCTTACTTGCATCAGCAGTAGCTTGTTTGGTGTAAGAATAAGATTTTACTCCAGAAAGCTTTGCTATTTTGTCCGCATCTGCTTTAGTAATATCAGGCATTTCAATCGGCGTTCTACTGTTGTTGCCTGAACTCGAACTTTGACTAGCACTTCTAGCTTTTTCCATTATTGCTTGTCGGTTTACCGATAAAGTTACTGTTGCGCCTGCGCTTTTTTTGGCGTTTTCAATTGAGCGATTGGCTGCTGTATTAATAACCAATCCCGAAAGGACAAAAACGAGTATTGCTGAAAAAGCAACAGTAAGTAGAATCGTTCTTGATATTTTGGCTTTCGTAAAAAGCCAAGCCCGTCTTATAAAATCCATGTATTAATCCTCAATATTTCTGTTCTAGTGTTTTTTTTTATTTTGCCTTTCACTGCATCTTTGTGAACGTAATTAATTTTTTTAAGAATAAGTTCATTGTTCTTTTTCCTTCCTTTTCTTTAATAAAAAGATTATATATTTATTAACTTAAGAGGTACTCAAGTAGAACTTAAGCTTTCCTAAAAGAAAAAGAAATTTTAATTTAAAGTGATTTTACACACAAAAAAAGACGAACCAAGATTCATCTTTATAAATTTTATATATTGAAATAAATGAGTAAAGCTGCAGTTGACAAAACTAAGGTTACACACCAAAAGACAATATCTATTTTCCATTCACTCCAGCCTTTTCCCTTACCAGAAAAACCGCCTAGTTCGAAATGATGGTGAATGGGGGTCATCCGAAAAATACGTTTTCCATGTGTGACCTTGAAGTATGAGACTTGCATCATAACTGAAACTGTTTCTAGAATGTAGATAAATCCGATTAAAAGAAGAGACCATTCTACATGTAAAAGTATCGAAACAATAGCAATAAATCCGCCTAGCCCGAGACTTCCCACATCACCCATAAATATTTTTGCTGGTTTGCGGTTGAAGAAAAAGAAAGCAAGCAAACCACCAATAACAGATAATATAATGAGGAGTACATCATAGCGTCCTTGAGTCGCAGCAATTATAGCATAGGCACCTAAAGAGATGGTAACTGTGATACTGGCTAAACCATCAATACCATCTGTAAGATTTACAGCATTTGACCAGCCCACGAGCCAAAAGATGATAAAGAGAGCAAAGAACCAACCTAAGTCAATTTGCCAGCCTAAAATATTAAGAACGTTAGTGCTATCTACTTGTACGAGTATCAAATAGGAAACAATACCCGTAGCTATCTGTGCCAAAAGTTTATGGCTCGCTTTAAGACCTCCATGATTCTTTTGACTAAATATCTTCATGAAATCATCTAAGAAGCCAATCAAAGAGTACATGGCTAACACCCACCATGCAGTAATAAACATCGGTGTAAACTGTGCGAAGATTAAGGCAAACACTGCTGAAACAACAAGCGCTGTGACTACAAAGACGAGACCTCCCATTGTAGGCGTACCTGACTTACTGGCGTGTTGTTTTACTTCTTCAAGAGTGGGTTGTCCCCCAAGTTTTTTCTTGTGAAAAAACATGATAAAGCGTGGAATTCCGATTACGGTTAAAACCATCGCGACTAGAGCTGCTAAAAATGCAGTGATTAACATAGTGCCTCCGACTGTTACTTAGAAACTGTGTTTCTTTTATTTATAGAGCTTTATGTGGCTCAAAATTGAAAGAGGCGAAAAATTTCGCCTAATTCATCGTTACTGTGATTGTCTGATTATTTTTTAGTTTAGTTCCCATCACAACACTTTGGGTGTTAACTTGGTCACCAGAACCTTGATAATCAATTTTTAGATTGTACCATTTAGCAAGCTGTTCAACTTGTTCTTTCGACCACTTGAACATATCTGGCATGATATGATCTCCTTCAGTGAGAAGCATAATGCGTGTATTGGCACTAACTTCTTCACCTTTAGCTATCGATTGAGCAGTTACCTTAGCACCTTGTCCGATAACTATTGGTGATAAGAGACTACGACGTAGCTCATCTGAAACATTACCAGGTGATTTATCTTTGTAGTCAGCAATGGTAACTTTACCTTCTTTCAAACCTGAAGTATCCGAAGCAGCCGCTTCTTGATTCTTGATTTGTTCTGCACGTGTTATCAACGGATTGGCAACATCAGAAATATAAGTCAAAGACCAAGTGCTAGATGGAATCTTAATGTTCATGTAGAAGATAAAGTCTGGATTCTCTGCAGGGTACATAGCTACAGCAGAGTAGATGTTATCCTGCATACCCTCAAGGTAGCCACCTTTTTCTGAGGCAATCTGAGCTGTACCTGTCTTCACAGCCATACTATTTCCGTTTACCATGAAAAGTGGTCCAGGCTCATGACCTTGAGAATCCACCGTCAAATAAGACGTTCCCCATATTGGGTCTGTATTCACACCTACCATGAGGTTGTTGGTTTGACTAATCGCACTTTCCGAAACAGGACGACCGATAACTTCTTTTTGTGCTTCCAGATAAGTATTTTTGTCTTTATCGACAATCTTACTTACAACATGAGGCTCAAGCATCTCCCCTTTATTACCAAAGCTTGTCCAGCCACGTAAGAGTTGAATCTGCGTGGTACTAATACCTTGTCCAAATGAAGACTGAACTTGAGAAACTGCATTATCATCCGGAAGAGAACCGAATTGTTCTCCCCCCATACCGATACGTGTGGGTACACCAAATTTGAAGCGACGCAAGTAGCTATCCCAAAGGTCTTTACCCATATTTTGAACAATACGGCTCATACCCGTATTACTTGACATCATAAAGCCTTGAGCATAAGTCACTGTTGACGGTAACTTAAAGGTACTATCTTCACTTTCATTGACATCCCAGTCATTGATCACAACATCGTATAGATTTACACGACGGAAATAACTTGAATTCAAATCCACTTTATTACTGTCAAGTGCTGATGCCATGAGGAAAGTTTTCATTACTGAACCAGGTTCAAACTGTGACTGATAAAGCATACTGTTTTCCGTAAAGTGTGGTTGCTCTCTGGTTGCTTTATCATTGAAGTTTTTGGCAGTAAATGTTGGCCGTTGTGTTGTAGCAAGGATGTCGCCTGTATGGGCATCCATCAAGGTAGCAGAGAGTTGCTGACCTCCTGAATTTTTCACAGCTGTATCCATGAGTGTTTCAAGATTACTTTGTAGACGGGCATCTAAGGTTGTATATAAATCTTGTCCATTTCTAACTTGCTTACTTACAGTTGTTGTTCCTGGTAAAGGACGACCATAACGGTCTTTTTCATAAGTTTCTTCGCCATTTGTACCACTAAGGATATTATTAAATGAAGCTTCCAAACCATTGATACCTACCAAACCTGAACCCGAATCACCTGGTGTCTTAAGCTGCGCAATTCCAATAAATTGTGAAGCATAGTTAGGCTCTGGATAGGAACGCGTCAAGTTAGGCGTAAAGCCAATCCCAACTAAGCCTGCATTTTCTGCATCCTTTTTCATTTGTTCCATTTTTTCCAAAGGAATCTTTGTTCCTGCTGAACCAAATTGAACTTGAGATTTTCCAGAATTAAGCTGTTGCTCAATCAGTGTTTTGTCAATACCTAACTCTTTATTCAAAAAGTCTGTCACTTTACCAAAATCTGACTTGTCAACATAAAGTTTATTATTGTTATTATCTACTTGTGTTTCATCCAGCACTGCATAGACCGTATAATCACTGGCATCAACGGCTAAGGGAATTCCATTCCTATCATAAATCGTTCCGCGCTTAGCATAGACAGTAGTTGTGTTTAAATAGTTTGTTTTGGCCATCTCGGAGATATTCACACCACCGATTTGGTTAACTGTTATAATCCAGACAAAGCGAAATATAAAAATCGCAAACAGAGCAATAGCTACTACAAATAGACTCTTACCGACACGTTTACGATTTTGTTCAGGTCTTTGATGACTTTTTTTCGCTTTTTTCGAAATACGTCTGAAAGGGAGAGTAATTATTCGAAAAATAGTTTTCATTTTGTCGCTTTCAATACATTATCAGGGTTGTAGGAGATACCATATTTATCCGTAACTTTTTGAAGTTTGGCTTGGGATGTTAGCTCCTGTATTTTCTGATCATATTCAGAATTTTTTTGCTCTTTAACAGTGATTTGACTGTTATAGTGCAAAGTACTGCTTTCAATTTCCTGTGTTTTTGTTTGAATGAAGAGTTGGGTTATTGCTAACATTAAAGCAACCACAACCATAGAAAGATAAAATGCTTTTTCAACCCCAGAAAAGCTTTTGAATTTTTTAGCTAAAACTTCCGGTGCTAACGAGTCTTTTGAGATTGCATAGCTGTCCTTTTTAGCTGCCGTTTCAATATCAAAATATTCTTTTGGTTGTGCTGCCATATTTATCTCCCCTCTCTACTTTCATTTTCAGGATTTAATCTTTTTGTTTTTCGGCCACACGCAACTTAGCACTATGGGCCCGGTTATTAAATGCAAGTTCCTCAGAGCTTGCAAGGATTGGTTTACGATTTACTAATTTTAGTTTAGCTTCCATATCTTTAGGAATCATCGGAAGTCCTTTAGGTACATCAACCGTACTATATTCTTTGAAAATCGTTTTGGTTAAGCGATCTTCTAAAGAATGGAACGTGATTACACTTATCCGTCCTGAAACTTTAAGGAGATCAATAGCTTCTTCAATAGATTCTTCAGCAGCGCCAAGCTCATCATTAACTTCAATCCGAATCGCTTGAAAAATACGCTTTGCCGGATGGCCTTTTTTCTTAAGCTCTTTTTGAGGTAAGGCAGTTTTTATCAAATCTGCTAACTCTGTTGTTAATTCAATAGGCTTTAGCTTTCTTGCTTGCTCAATCTTGCGCGCAATTTGTTTAGAAAATTTTTCTTCACCATAGCGATAAAAAATTCGAACCAAGTCTTCATAAGGATAGTCATTGACGACTTCATAAGCAGAAAGTGCTTGAGATTGATTCATTCTCATGTCCAAACGTGCTTCTTTTTTATAAGAAAAACCACGCTGAGTATCATCAAATTGTGGGCTAGAAACGCCGAGATCATAGAGAATTCCATCAATTTTTGTAACTCCTAGTTCGGCTAAGCTAGAGCGCAAATATCGGAAATTACTTTTTATTAATGTGACTTTCTCTTCTTCTAGAGCTGTTTTTAAACGTATCTTAGCATTTTCATGTGCTGTTTCGTCTTGATCAAATGAATAGAGATGACCTGTTGTCAACTTACTCAAAAGATATTCACTATGTCCTGCTCCACCAAGAGTTGCATCAACATAGATGCCATCAGGTTTAACCTCAAGCATATCAACGGTTTCGTGTAGCATTACAGTGTCATGCTTGAATTCCATGTTTACAAGTTTACAGGCGAAAAACGCCATCCTTCCCTAATAGCTAATATTCATTATAACATTTTTCTCAAAAATGTATAGTAGTTTACAACCTCTTGTAAACTTTTTCTGTCAGTCCTCAATGTTTTGTCTTCCGGCGCATATACAATGAATTCGCCATTTTATAGAGGAGTTTGCTCACAGGTAAGTCAAATTCGCCCACATATTCTTCTATACGAGGATTGAAATGCTTTTTGAATTTCAAAAGTCCATCTTTTTCCGAAAGAGAATTTTCCAAACCACCCATATTAAGGGTATTTGCACCCTTTTCAAAAGCATGTTGAATGGTTTCAAACCATACGAGGTAAGAAGGATAATACTTTTGAAAAGCTGTGTCTGTTCCCGCATACAGAGTCTCTGCGGCACCAAAAGCATTAATAGATAAAGTGCCAGCTACAGGAATAACTGCGCCTTTTTCAGCAATAAAAGCAGAAATATCAGAAACATTTTTTTCCGCAATTGCCAGCTCTTCAGTTAGAGTTTTTAGGCGCTTTTCATTCTTCGCTTTTGATTGATTATCTTTGATTTTTTCCACATTGGCTTCCATGTCAGCCTTCACTTTAGACATATCAAATTTCACTAAAGTTATGAAGGCATCTGAACCATATGTGTCCAAAAGTTTGGTATAGTAGTCGGCATTACGAAGGCTTACATTTTTGCGGGCCTCTGTCTTTTTCATTAATTCAGCAAATACAGGGACTAGCTCCTTTCCCCCAAAAATAACTTCTGGGTAAGAATTTCTTGCCTTGCGAATAAATTGACGTGTTTTTTTATCCAGAACTTCTTCTGAAAAATCTTCTTTATAAATGACAGCATTATACCTTGGTTGAATTGTATCGTGCATTTCTGTAGTACGTCCAGTATATTCAACGCCAGCATTTGTTAAATTTGTCATGATATCATACGCATCATCAAATTTATAAGCAGGGTCAAATTTGATGAAAAGTGCTTTCTGTCTTTTCCCAAATTTTTTCAATTCTAACAAAACAAACTTTAATAAAGCTTTATCTGTATAATCCATCAAAATCCCACGCGGAATATACAGCATCGTAAATCCAAGGGGAAGCGGGCGAATTAAAACTAAACTACTAGCAACCAATCTTTTATCTTTATAAAAACCAATGATTTCTGATTTCCAACTACTTTTAATTGTAGCCCATTTTGACGTTTGTAAGAGGTTTGGCATGCCCGAGGCAGCAACAAACTCATCATGAAGATGAGCATCAAGTCCAATTTTTACTGTATACATATCTCTATTCTATCAAAAATTATTAAAAAAAACAGGCTCAGTTTGAACCTGTCTGCATAACTGGGGTAGCTGGATTCGAACCAACGCATGAGGGAGTCAAAGTCCCTTGCCTTACCGCTTGGCTATACCCCACTGTCTATCTTTCGACAACAGTAAATATTTTATCAAATTAATAAATAGTTTTCAAGAATTTACTATTCATTTATAAGTATAAGATGGTAATTTGGGTAAGTTTAGGCACCCAAATTGTAAGCTTTAATTGCTTCTTCCAAGGCATCCGCAAAATTACGCGTTACTGTAAGTTCTTTTCCAGAAGTAAGGACGACAAAATTGCCATTTTCTTCATTAATTTCAGCGATGATTTTTTTGCCTGATTTGACTTGAACACCAGTTTTTGTATCAATAATTTCAATTTCTGTATCTTTTTTCTTAGACATTTTAAACTCCTTTAACTTTAAATATAGAGAATTTAACCTCAACTTTTCCATGATACCATTTTGCTCGCTATTTGTCACGCTGTTTTACGAGAAATGCTGTCTATCACTTGAAGAGACAAATTATATTACAAAAAAAGAAATACCGGCCATGGTATTTCTTATAATTTTATTTTATGATAATTCTGCAACAGCAGCTTTGAGTTGAGCTTTAGTTTGAACTCCAACTACTTGTTTAACCATTTGACCATCTTTAAAGAAAATCAATGTAGGAATGCTCATTACACCGAAAGCTTGTGGTGTTTCAGGATTTTCATCGACATCAAGTTTACAAATTTTAAGTTCTGACTCGTCAAGTTCTTCTCCCAATTGTTCCAAAATAGGTGCTTGCATACGACAAGGACCACACCATGTTGCCCAAAAATCTACAAGTACTAGTCCATCTTTAATTTCTTCTTTAAAAGTAGCATCAGTGATATTATATTCCATTTTTATTTCCTCGTTCTTTATTATGACTACATTCTAGCGAATTTTTAACTGCTTTACAAATATTATGATTTTCTTTACAATTTAAGTCATTTTAAAGTAGCAATTGTTGCGCCACTTCCACCAGCATTTACAGGAGCATATTCATAACTCTTAATATGACGGTGTTTTTGCAACTTTTTCTGCACCATTTCACGAATTACGCCAGTACCAATACCATGCACAATTGTGATTTGTAAAAGATTAGCAAGCAATGCTTGGTCAATGTAATTATCCAGCTCAAGTTCTGCTTCTTCATAACGCATGCCACGTAAATCTAATTGTGCTTTAACTTTATTGCTTACTTTCCGTGTAACAGCTTTTGTCTTGGCGGGTTGGCTTTTCGCAATTTCTTCTTCTGTCAGCTCAAATTCATCTTCTTGCAGTTTGGTCATTATTGAACCCATCTGAACTTGCCAACGCCCGTCTTTTTCCAGGCGAATAAGCTTACCACGTTGTCCATAAGCCGTAACAACAACTTCTGCGCCTTGTTTAAGACCGCGCTGAGCTTTTGCTTTTTTCAAAATTTTATTCTTACTGTAATCAACAGAAGGAACTAGATTCTCGAGTTCACCACGAGCAGCAATAATTTCATGGGGCTTAAGTTGCGCTTTTTCATTGAGATTTTTGAGAATATCTTGAGCCTCTTGGCTTGCTTTTTTCACAACTTCTTGGGCTTCTTGTTTTGCTTTTTGAAGTTCTAAATCACGTTCTCGATTCACTTGATCATAAACTCGAGTTAAATCCTTGTGGAGGTTAATATTCTCTCTTTCCAGCCTTTTGATATTTGCTGCTGCTTCTGTAACTTCCTTGGTTTTCTCTTCAAGGCTCGCAATCATATGGTTCACGTCATGTTCTTCATCCGAGACCATATTGCTGGCTTCCTGAATAATCTGATCTGATAAACCTATGCGTCGTGAGATTTCTAAAGCATTTGACCGACCTGGCACACCAAGCTGTAGACGAAAAACTGGGCGCATCTTATCAATATCAAATTCCATGCTGGCATTAATAACCTCTGGTGTTTCTACACCGTAAGCCTTAAGTTCTGGATAGTGGGTACTCGCCAGTGTTTTCACATGTTTTTTACGCAAAAATTCTAAAATAGCAATGGCCAAGGCAGCTCCTTCTTTAGGATCTGTACCTGCACCCAGCTCATCAAAAAGAACCAATGATGTATGATCAGCTTTTTCTAAAATTTCGACAATATTTGTCATATGACTTGAGAAAGTTGAGAGGCTTTGCTCAATGGATTGTTCGTCTCCAATGTCCGCAAAGATTTCAGAAAAAATGTGTGCCCGACTTCCCGCACTGGTCAAAATAGGCAAACCAGACTGTGCCATTATAGTCAAAAGGCCGACTGTCTTCAAGGTAATCGTTTTACCACCAGTATTGGGTCCAGTGATTACAATCGTATTTAGTTTACTGTCAAACTTTATGTCATTTGCCACAACAACTTTGGGATCAATCAGCGGGTGACGCGCCTCATAGAAACATATGTCATTATCAGCTGCCAATTCCGGAATACTTGCTTTGTATTTCAATAGATAATTGTACTTCGCTTTAATTAAATCTAAATGCCCCTGCAACCAAGCATTTTGTCGGATATCTGGAGTGAATGGTTTTAACTTCTCGCTTAATTCGCGGAAGATGCGAATGATTTCATTTTTCTCTTCAATTTTCTTTTGGTTCAGATTGTTATTAAGCGAAACGACAGCGTTAGGTTCAATATAGAGCGTTTGACCTGTTGCTGACATATCATGAACGACACCAGAGATTTTATTCTTGCTATCCGCACGGACAGGTAACACTTGTCGATCATTACGAACTGTAATCAAGTTTTCTGTTAAAGCCCCTGCATTTTTAGACAAAAGCTCTTGCATCACTTTTTTTATGTCGGACTGATAACGTTTAATTGCAGAGCGTATGTGCATTAGCTCAGATGAAGCATTATCATAGAGTGTGCCAGAATTGTCAAATATTTCTAGTTCCTTGTTAACAGAAGAAAGTTCTGCAAATTTACTGATAAGTTCTTCTAGAGTAGGAATATTTACATTCTCTGCTTCATCAAAATAACGCAGAATATTTAATCCTTGTTGGACAATTTTTTTAATTTCAACAAATTCACGGCCACTAAGCTGTGCATCAAGTTCTAGACGTCGTAGTATTTCACTGATATCTGCTGTTTTAGAAAGATGAATTTGCCCATTTTCTTGCGCTAAATTTTCAAATTCAGCTAATTCATCAAACAATGTTTGGATTTTTTTAGGATCAGAAAGTGGCTCTAATTCAGCCAACTCTTTTTTTCCCTGAGCTGTTGTTAAAAAGGCCAAGAATTGCTCTTTGACCTTGTCAAATTCTAAAATTTGGATAATTTTTTTATTCATAAGTTTTAAAGATTACCTATTATGTTCTCAATAAAGATATTTTTCAGCATTCCCGAAGAAATTGGGGTATGACTTACCATAAGGCGGACGAGTGCCGAAGCATTCAAATGATTTTGTACCACTGGCATAGGTACAAGCGCCAATAAGGTAACGGCCATTTGTAGACCAAAATAAGTCGCCCCCACTGCCAAAACACCTGCAATAATTTTCCCGTTTTTTCCAAGCGGCTGGAGACGCGTGATATGCACAAAAAGCCCAATCAAACGAATAATCACATAGGACACCACAAAAATTAGGATAAAAGCAAGTCCGGCGTAGAAAGCATCATCAATCTGGAAAAGCATACTGTTATCAAAGAAAAGCAGTCGAGAATCAGCAGTAGCACTGGAAAAAGGCACCCACATCGTCAGATGGGAAGCTAATTCCTTATAATTTAAGAAGGCAATAATAGCCGAAATAATTATTCCCAAACTATAGAGAGCTTGCAAAATCAAACCGCGAGAATAGCCAACTATAAAAGACCATACAAGTAATATTAAAATGAGTAAGTTAATAAGCATAATGTTTTCCTAAATTCCTGTAAATCATTCGTATTCCTACCCATTATACCTTATTTTCCTGTCATTTACCAAATAGGCTTGAAGAATGACCTTTTTGTAAGCTGTGACTGAACTCTAACTTTTGGGTCATATCATTGATAGCCAGTACGGCTTCACCAAAACCGACAGACATCAAAGGTGCTTTTCCTTCATAATCACTGGCGTCACCCGCTACATATAAGCCTGAAATATTTGTTTGCTGCTGACGATTGGATTGAATTCTTCCTCGACGGCTCATTTCTAGTTCTTCACTAAGATTCACATGATTTGTCATCATACCATAATTTACTAATATTTTTTCTACTTCCAAAGGATGTATTTCTTCTGACTTCACACGTTGAAGGTGGAGACCTTTTGTAGATAAATGATTCGGCAAATAAGGTGTATGGACTTTAACTGTTGATTGTTCAAGCTCTGCCACAGTGAGGGCGTGCGCTCTAAATGAAGGACGACGATGAATCAAATGAACTTTACTGGCTACTTTTTCTAACATTAATGCCCAGTCTAAAGCACTGTCTCCCCCACCAAGAACCGCAACTTCTTTTCCTCGATATTCTTCTAAACTCTTAATGAAGTAGTTAAGTTTTCCTACATTATGGAGTTCATCTTCACCTTCAAGATTAAGTTTTCGTGGACTTAACAATCCCGACCCAGTCGTCAGTAAAACTGCTTTTGACTTATGTGTTCTCTTATCTGTTTGAAGTTTGAAAGTACCGTCAACTTCATCTTGACTAATATTTTCGACTTTCTCATTTAAGTAAAGTTCATGAGGCACACGCGCGAGCTGCGTCAAAAGGTTTACTGTCAAGTCTGCTCCTGAAATTTCAGGGAGTCCCGCTATATCATATATCATTTTTTCAGGATAGAGGGTTTGAGGTTGACCACCGGCTTCTTCTAAAGCCTCAATAATCTTAACAGACATACCACGCATTCCAGCATAAAATCCAGCGTAGAGACCAACAGGACCTGCACCAATAATTGTTAAATCGTATAAAGTTTCCATGCATTCATTATAGCAAATTTGTCAAAAGTTTTTTACATTGTGAGATTTTATTATCGACTTTTAAAATAAAAAAGGCTTTATGGAGAAACTTTCCATAGAGCCTTTTTATTATTTAACCACGTCCTAAGACTTTTTTCATTCCTTGAATGAGTTTATATTTCATGGGTTGTGGATAATATGAAAATTCACCAACTTTTTGAGTGATATAGCCACCAAAGTTTTGCTTAAACTTCAAAACGCCATCACTCCCATCAAAATTACCAGAGATACCATAGAAATTGTAGGTCTTCATTCCCCGCTCCAGTGCATGTAACATTGCGGTATGTTGCATGAGGAAAGGCCCTCCAAGTTTACCATAAGCTCCATCTGATCCTCCATAAAGGTAGAGAAACTCTTGATTAACTTCTATAAATACACCAGCAGCAATAGCAGTTGATTCATGATAAGTTATCAAGAATTCAATTTTATCTCCAAAAGCTGTATAAAGCTCTTGATAATATTCTAAATCTTTTGTCGCAAAGTGTCGTTTCTCACCTGTGTTGCCAACCAAACGTTCAACTTCGAAAAGTTCATCATATGTAGCTACTTTCACAAGAACTTCATTTTTTATCGCTTTTTTTACATTTCGCTTTGCATTCGAGTTATAGCTTTTCAAAAGTTCTTCTTCATTATTTATTTCCGAAAGATCCTTGATATATTGCCATTCTGCTACCGCATCTTGTTCCTCATAACCTGTGTGTCGACCATTGTAAGTCAAGCCGAGTTTTTTCATTTCGTCAATAAAGGACGCATTTACTTCTCCAAGCTCTTGTCCTTTACTGTCAAAAGTCATATAGTTAACTGCTGGACGAACTTTCACTTCTAGAACTTGGTGTGCTTTAGCATATTTTTTAAGTTCTTGGATAAAACAATTAAAGACCATTTGGTCAAAGTTGCCGATTGGACCAAAATTAATTTCAAGCCTTGCTCCGCCTGAAACAGCGATAGAAGTCATAAGCGCTGCCATCTTAATTTTATCATTTATTTTTACAGCTAAAAAATGTGTCTTGTAGCCACGTTTTGCAAGCATTTCTGCCATTTCGGCTGTTTGTAAAAAAGACTCCGTTTCTTCAGCTGCAAATGCTGCAAATTGTTCTTGCGAGATTTCTAAGAATTCCATTATTTTCTACCTAACATTGTTTTGATTGTACTTAAAACTTTATGTTTAAGTGGTTTTGGATAATAATTGAAATAACCAACTTTACGTACGACATATCCTGCAAAGTTTTGTTTAAAGTGCAAAACACCATCTGTTCCATCAAAAGTTCCTGCAATACCAAAGAAATTATAACTCTTCACGCCACTAGCCAATGTTTTTTTCATCACATAATGTTGAATAGCGAATGGAGCATATAATTTCTTAAAGGCTTCATAAGACCCACTAAAAAGATAAATGGTTTCACTGGCTCCATAAATGAAAAGCGAACCTGCTAAAATAATGTCTTCACGACCATGCTGTTCAATGAATTCACGCGCCTCTGTTAAACGAACTTTTTGCGTTTCCAATTGGCTCTCTAGTTCTTTTCGCTTGCCTTCTTTTTTCGTTTTTTCAATTTGCCCGGTAAGTTTATCAATTTGAGCTAAAATAGCTTCTTCATAGTCCGCAAAGTTAATCTCCGCAACTAAAAATTCTGCCTTATCTCCAAATGTCTTGTAAAGGCTTTGATAGTAAGCTAAATCATGATCATCGTATCCCCGACGCTCAGAAGTTTCAGACGTAATTTTCTTGAATTTATCTAACTCTTCATAAGCTAAGGGGCGCACACGAATCCCAAATTGTTGTGTTTTCTTAACAGAGTATTGTCCATCTTTAGAGTAAGACTTGAGCAACTTCTTCTCATCAGCGATTTCTGATAAATCCTTGATATAGTGCCAAGTAGATTCGCCCCGCTTGTTATACCCTACTTCTAAACCTGTATGTGCGTAGTCAAGATTCTGCATAGCCGTGATGAATTTCTTGTTTTCTTCTGTAAGAGGCTGTCCAGTACTATCGAATTCTTGATAGTTTGTATTCGGAATGACTAAAAGCTCCATCCCACCATGCTCTTTGACAAACTGACGTAACTCTTGATAGAAAAACTGTTCAACATCTTCCTGATATGTCTGGAAAATGGGGCCGTACTGGATTTCATAATGCTTACCACCAGTCATATTTTTCGCTCCTAAAAGAGCGGCCATTTCGATTTTATCTGATTGGACAGCCAATAAAGTTACTTCCCAGCCATTTGCCGTCATCAGCTCTGCCATTTCGGGAGTTTGTAAAAAGCTCCCTTGGCTTACATTTTCATTGAATTGAGCGAATTCTTCAGCGGAAATTTCTCTTAATTTATAATTCAAAACATATCCTTATTTCTTTAGTGATTTTATTTATTATAGCAAAAAAGACTGAATATTTCAGCCCTCTCTTCTAAACAAAAGTGTTTTTTCCTTCTGTACCAGTTGATTCTTGTCTTGGGTAGTCACAAAAATAATGAGCAGGACAAAGACAAAATCAAGCAAGAATAAAAGATAATTTAGTAGCGCGAAATCGTATATCCCAAAGCTTGCTACATCTACAGCATGTGTGATATTGCTCAAGAGTATCAACATTATGGCTACTAGAAAGATTAAGCCAATCGCAAAGTCTGATAAACCCACATCACGAAAACGACGTGCAAATAGAGCCAGTGTGGGCAGTAATAACCCCATGCCGATTAAGAAAATTAGTGCTATAAGCATCCAAGTGGCAAGAAATGCACCACCAAAGAGTGCCATTTCAAACAAATGAACGCCTACAAGCAAAATGCCAAAAATGGCAAAGAGTACAGCAAAGACCAGTTGTACCATCCAAAAGCTAATACGACTTGTACGGCCTGTGAACGATACATAACCAATAAAATAATTCTTCCATGCTTGGAAAAATGTCTCATGCCCAGTTTCTTGAATCTTAGGCTTGCGATAAGCGGCCTCGGAAAATTCTGGCAACTGCCTTTGAAACTGAGTAGAAGGTAGAGCGTTCAGAACAAACATCCCTAAAAGTCCACCAACTGGTGCTAAGAGAATAAAAATCAATTCCCAAGGGAGACCCGCATCGCGTAAACGTCGCACAGCAATCGCCCAAAAAGGTAACATTGTTAATAACACATAGACTACCCATAACCCAAGGAAAAAATATGAAAAAACAGACCAGATATCTGGTAATACATCGTTTGATAAAGCCTCAAATAAGAAAGAAAGCAAAAGTAAGATCAGAGTAAGTAAACCGTGCCCAAGCATGGCTAACCAGTAATCTTTGCGGTTGGTTCTTTCTTTAAAGGACATGTAACCCACCCAAAATTTTTGGTAGGCCTGTTTGAAATCTTTTAACGTAAACATACTTTTCCTCATTCCGTTAGTAATCGTTTTGCTTGTGCCAGCGCTTCTACGGTTACATCATCTCCAGCTAACATTTTCGCAACTTCTTCAATCCGTTCTTCTAATTCAAGTTTTCGCACTGTAGAAGTTGTCACATCGTCTGTTGAGGCTTTTTCAATATAAAACTGTGTATCCGCAATTGCTACCACTTGTGGCAGATGAGAGATTGCTAATACCTGTCCTGCACGTGCAATTTTATAAATTTTTTGAGCAATAGCCTGAGCAACACGCCCAGAAACGCCTGTGTCTACTTCATCAAACACAATAGAAGTTTTATTTTCACGTCTTGAAAAACTCGATTTAATCGCTAACATTAAGCGTGAAAGTTCTCCTCCTGAAGCTGTTTTAGCTAGAGGCTTAAATCCTTCGCCAGGATTAGTTTGAATGTAAAATTCTACTTGCTCATTGCCTTTGCTAGAGAATTTTCCACTCTCAAAGTGGACCGAAAAGTCGGCTTTCTCCATGTAAAGATCCGCAAGTTCTTTTTTGATATCTGCTTCTAGTTCTTTTGCTATAGCATGGCGTGCGCTGTTAAGATGGTCACTCGCTACTAAAAGGTCTGCTTGTGCCTTTTTAAGAGCTTCTTCCAGACTTTCACTATCCTCTGTACCACCTGTTAAATCGGAAAGTTCCAGCTGGATTTTTTCCAAGGTTTTCAAAACATCGGAAAGTTCGGGCCCATACTTTTTACGTAAAGTGTTCAAAGTCAGGATTCTTTCTTCAATTTGCAAAAGTTCTGTTGGATTAAATTCTATCGTATCAAGGGATATCGCTAATTTTGTAGACACTTCTTCAAGCAGATAATAAGCATCCATCGTTTTATCTGATAAATCTTGATAATCTTGATCAAATTCAGCCACTGATTCTAGCTCAGACATGGCCGTGCGAATTCCACTAAGACTTGAGAAGTCACCTTCTTCATCATCTAAAGCTAAGTAGGCTGTATTAAGCGCGTCAGCAATATTTTTAGCATTTGTCAGCTTATCTCTACGTGTTTGGAGTTGTTCATCCTCTTTCAAATTTATATCAGCTGCTTCAATTTCTTCCACTTGAAATTGTAGGATTTCGATGCGTTGAGCGAATTCTTGCTCATTTTTTTGCCGAGTTTCTAATGACTGACGAATTTTTTTATAGTATTCAAACTTGACTTGGTATTCCGCTTTAATCTGTTCAAAAGTTTCATCACCAAACTCATCCAACAAACGTAAGTGATGCTTTGCATTCATCAATTCTTGGTTATCATGCTGACCATGAATATCAACCAGAAGTTCCCCTATTTCTCGCAGAGTAGTCAAATTAACCATCTGACCATTTACACGGCAGACTGAACGGCCATTAGCAAAAATATCTCGTCGTAAAATAAGCTCGCTGCTACTTTCAAGACCTAGATTTTCTAGTTTTTGATCAAGTTCTTTATTTTTTCCTGCAAAGAAAAGTCCTTCAATTTCAGCCTTGTCTTTTCCTGTACGTACAAAATCGCTAGAGCTACGTCCGCCCAGTAAAAGACCCATAGCATCAATAATAATGGATTTCCCAGCACCAGTTTCCCCAGTCAAAATAGTCATCCCACTTTCAAAAGAGAGATGAATTTCTTCGATAATTGCAAAGTTTTTGATCGAAATTTCTTGTAGCATACTGTTTCCTTTATAAACTTAATTCGTCATAAATTGTGTTCGCTTGTCGTCTTGTTTCACAGATAACCAGAATACTGTCATCATCCGTCATGACAGAAAATATCTTCGTGTTATAACGACTAATTAAACTTTTTTTTATGACACTTGTTGTCCCAGGTCGAGCTATAATCGAAATCATATTTTCTTGTATTTTCATCTCAAGAATAGCTTCACTTGCTAACTCTTTATGGAGGAGATCTTTTTGTTCATCATCATGCTGCTGTGGCAAAGCATAGCGATAACCTCCTCGACTTCCTGGGATTTTTATGAGGGCTAAAGTTTTGATATCGCGTGAAACTGTGGCTTGTGTCACATCAATATCATTTTCCAAAAGTTCATGTACAAGCTCATCTTGTGTTTGTACTTCTTTTGCAGTGATGAGTCTTGAAATAAAGTCAAGTCTTTCTTCTCTTCTCATGCTAATGTTTCCTTTTCTGTTTCGAGTACAGCTTCAATATCAACACGAGGAGCAATTTCAGCTGTCTTTTCTTTTTTAAGATGTACCAAAAATTCAACATTCCCTGCCCCACCTTTAATTGGTGAGAAAGTTAAGTTTTTTACTGAAAATCCTATACTTAAAGCCTTATTTACTACTTTTTCAATGGTTAGGCGATGGATTTTTGGATCTTTAATAATTCCGTTTTTACCTACTTGATCTCGACCAGCTTCAAACTGAGGTTTAATCAAAGCAGCAACATCTCCCCCATCTGCTAAAATATCAAATAATGGAGGTAAAATCAAATCAAGGGATATAAAGCTCACATCGATGGAAGCAAATTCTGGCTGCCCTTGATCAAAGTCAGATAAAACTGCTTTACGAAAATTAAACTGCTCCATTACAACCACACGTGCATCTTTACGAAGCTTCCAAGCCAGCTGGTTTGTTCCAACATCTAAAGCGTAAACTCGCTTTGCCCCATTTTGTAGCATAACATCGGTAAAGCCACCTGTTGAGGCACCAATGTCTAGACAAGTTTTATCTTCTACTAAAAGACCAAATTCATGGAGCGCTTTTTCTAGTTTTAGGCCACCACGACTCACATATTTAAGCTTCTCTCCTTTAAGTCTAAGTTCTACACTATCTTCGATTTTTTGACCCGGCTTGTCAAAACGTTCTCCTGATTTAGCATCTACCACTAAGCCTGCCATAACGCCACGTTTGGCCTGCTCTCTTGTTTCGAACAGTCCTTGGTTTGTCGCTAAAACATCTACTCTTTCTTTCATTTTATTTCTAAACTTTCTATAATTTCGATGATTTCAACACTTGATGTAATCTGTGCTAATTCATATTTTACACTATTCAATAATTTATCTAGAGCTTCTTGCGCTCCTTCTAAACCGAGTAAAGCCACATACGTCGACTTTTCTTCAAGAATATCTTTGCCTGGTGTTTTTCCAATTTCTTCAAATGTACCTGTCACATCAATGATGTCATCACGTATTTGAAAGGCTAATCCCAAGTTTTGACCAATTTTTCGTAGAGTGGTAATAACTTTTTCTGATTTTTCGGCTATAATACCAGCTGCTACAAAAGGAAAAGTTAGCATCCTCCCTGTTTTAAGAGTATGTATTTCTTTGACTTGTTCCAAAGATAAGTTTTTTCCTTCGCCATCCATATCTAAAATTTGGCCTGCTACCATACCCAATGAACCACTCGCATAGGATAGTTCTTTGACTAAAGCTACAATTGTTGCAGCTGGTAGATTTGCTGTTGCCAAGATATAGTAGGGATCTAAAAAGAGGGAATCACCTGCTAAAATAGCTGTTGCTTCATCAAACTTTTTATGGTTGGTAAGCTGTCCCCGACGGTAATCGTCATCATCCATCGCAGGCAAATCATCATGAATTAAGCTTCCTGCATGAATCATCTCGACTGTAGCAGCCACTTGATAGTGGTAAGTTTCAAGTGTTATTCCAAAAGATTCAAGCATTTTTAAGAATAAAAGGGGGCGGATTCTTTTACCACCAGCTCCTAGTGAGTAAACAATCGAATCCGTCAAATGTTTTGGAATTTCAGTTTTTTTATAAAATTTTGTTAGCTCTGTATTAAGCCTTTTCATATCGGTATTCATTACTTATATTATCCCATTTCAAAGAAATAAAGTCCACTAGAAAAATAATACTCCCTAGCTTGATTCATTTCCTTAATATAAAAAACGCTCATAAGTAAAGAACGTTCTTTTTTCTAATCTACAAGCCAAGTTTACCCTTCAAACCGTCTATAAGTCCTTGTGCTTGATCTTTCAAGTTTTCTGGTGCATGTTGCTCGACTTGCTCACTCATTACTTCTTCAGCTTTTTGCTTCATGTCATCAGGTACATTTTCTGCAAGCTCTTTTGCTTTATCTACTAAGTTGTTCCAATCCATACTTGTGCTCCTGTTTTTTTGTTATTCCTATTATAACAGAGCTTTGATAAAACTAAGGGGTTTATGTTTCGCAGCAAATTCCTTTATCTTTTTGTTTTCCGAGCGTAGAACCATGTCTTAATCACATTTTCTGTGAGGGCTTTGATATTCTTTAATGTAACTTCTTTGTTCATCGCTTTTTCCAGTGGAAGCACCTCACGTTGGATGCTGTAGCTGGCAAGTAAAACCTGGTTCATTTCACCTAAATCATCTGCTAGAGCACCACAAAAAGCCACAGTAGGTAAGCCATATTTTTCTCCCAACTTAGCCATTCCAAAAGGTACTTTACCATTTGCTGTTTGAAAATCCATACGTCCCTCACCCGTAATAATCAAGTCCGCATCCCTGATACTTTCTTCCATCTTCAAAAGTTGAGCAATCTTCGTAAATCCTGATTCAAGATGTCCTCCAAGTAAAACAATTGCTGCCCCAAGGCCTCCAGCTGCTCCCGTACCTGGTATCTGCTGGAGGTCAATCTTTCTCTCCGCCTTTATTTTTTTTACAAAACTTTGTGCAGCTATATCTTGCTTTTCTAAAATTTCTGAGGTTCCCCCTTTTTGCTTACCGAAAAATTTTGCATAACCTTCTTGACCAGCATATACATTGGTAACATCCGCTAAACCTGTAATTTTAAGATGCGAAAAGTCCTCATTTTCTAAGGCGGTCAGTAATCCTAAACCTCCATCTGAAGTCCCAGTCCCGCCAAGACTGAGGATAATTTCTGTGGCTCCTCGCTGTTTCGCATCTTTAAATAAGGCACCTAAACCAAAAGTTGTCGCGTGTTGGATTGTTTCCTCACTGGGTACAATCTTATCAATTCCTACAACCTCAGCCGCTTCAATGAAAGCTAGTTTGTGGTCCACTAAGAGATAGGAAGCCTGAAGAGGGCGTTCTAATAAATCTACTGTTTCAACCGGTATCAGACTTCCACCTAATTTGGATTTCAAAGCTGAAATACTTCCTTCACCGCCGTCAGCTACTTCAAAAGTTTCTACGTTTGTTTCGGGAAAGGAAGATATAATTGCTGATTTTACTGTTTGATTTAACTCTGAACTTGTGGCAGAGCCTTTGAAAGAATCTATCGCTACTACAATTTTCATATCCCGTCTCACTTTCTTTCTATTAATATTATAGCACCGAATCTAGAAATAACCGACCCATTTACGGACTAAGTAAACAAAAAAAGACTGCCCTAAGCAATCTTTTTATTCTCCTGTAAATTCTGCTTCTGAACCATCTTTGCCAACTATTTTTACCAATGTTTTTTCTGCTTCATTTAAAGTAGTTTTAAGTTTTTCAGAAAGTAGCATTCCTTTTTGAAATTCAGAGATTGCATCCTCTAAGGCAACATCTCCGCTTTCGAGTTTTTTGACGATAGTTTCAAGTTCAACTAAATTTTCTTCAAATTTTGCTTCTTTTTTTGTAGCCATATTTATCCTTTATTTTATTTCTGCACGAGCTGTGCCATCACTTAGTTCTAAGTTCACCTGATCGCCAGACTGAATCTCATGGACACTCTTAATAATCTTGCCATCACGGGCTGTGACGACCGAAAAACCTCGTGCCTTAATTTTACTAATATCCATTAAAAGAAGGGCTTGAACGAGATGGTTTACCTGATTTTGCTTTTTTTCGTAGATTTTCGCAAAAGCTGGTACTAATTTGCCTGCCGATAATTCATAACGATATTTTTCGCGGTTTATTTTGTTTTCAGTCAAGTTTTGGAGTCGGCTCGTTAAATGATCTATTTTCTGAATATGACCATCATAAAGACGCTCTGGCTGACGAAAAACTACTGAATTTGATAATTTTTCTACTCGATCCCTTTGAACTTTAATGAGATGCGCCACTCGATTTCTCATACGGCGTTCTTGATCATTACTCCACGTTAACAGATCTAGCTTTGTATTAGGCGTTGCGAGCTCTGCCGCTGCAGTCGGAGTAGCTGCGCGACGGTCTGCAACAAAGTCCGCCAAGGTTGTATCTGTTTCGTGTCCCACGGAAGAAATGATAGGAATCCGTGACTCAAAAATAGCACGTACGACAATTTCTTCATTAAATGACCACAAGTCTTCAATAGAGCCACCGCCCCGTCCCACAATGAGCACATCAATATCTGAGCGTTCGTTTACAATTTCAATATTAGCTGCAATTTCTTCGGCAGACCCCGCACCTTGGACTTTGGTCGGATAGAGTAAAATCTGGCTCATAGGAAAACGCCGGTTAACAGTTGTAATAATATCCCTAATGACTGCACCTGAAGGGCTTGTAATTACCGCAATTTTTTTGGAAAAAAGTGGTAACTCTTGCTTCCATTGCTGGTTAAAAAGCCCTTCTGCTGTCAATTTCTTTTTCAACTGTTCAAACTTGACCGCTAGGGCACCAATACCATCGGGTACGATGTTTTCGATATTGATAGAATAAGACCCTGATGGGGCGTAAAGACTGATTCGTCCTGTAACAAGAACTTTCATTCCATCTTCTAGTTTGAAATCGAGTTTTTTAAATTGCCCCGCCCACATTGTTGCCTGTATAACAGATTTTTCATCTTTAATGGCAAAATATTGATGGCTTGGTCGCTGACGAAAGTTTGAAATTTCTCCCGTCAAATAAACGCGCTCCAAGTAAGGATCGCGATCAAACTTTGCTTTCAGGTATTTGGTTAGAGTTGATACTGTTAAATACTCTGTCATGCTTTTATTCTTTCTAAAATATGTGTGATTTTTTATCTTACAGAAGCTTCAGCTGCACGCACAGTTTGTTCCATCAGCATCGTAATCGTCATAGGGCCCACTCCTCCTGGGACTGGGGTAATGAGACTCGCGACTTCCTTCACTTGATCAAAATCAACATCTCCGTGTAGTTTGCCATTTTCGTCCCGATTCATACCAACGTCAATTACTACTGCATCTGGTTTTACATCTTCGGCCTTAATAAAACGATCTTGTCCGATAGCCACAACTAAAATATCTGCGGATCGTGTAAGTTCAGATAGATTTTCTGTGCGTGAATGTGCAATGGTTACAGTCGCATTGGCCATCATCATTAATTGAGCCATAGGCTTACCAACGATGTTTGAGCGTCCGACTACAACTGCTTTTTTACCGGCAAGATCTACATCATAAGCCCGAAACATTTCCATAATACCCGCAGGCGTTGAGGGAATCATCAACGGTGCACCGCTCCAGAGTTTCCCCATATTAATAGGATGGAAGCCATCAACATCTTTTTCAGGTGAGACTGCTAACAAAACTTTTTCCTCAGAGATATGCGCAGGAAGTGGTAATTGCACTAAAATACCATGCCATGAATCATCAGTATTGTAGTCCTCAATCATACTTAGTAACTCAGCTTCTGAAATATTTTCAGACAAGCGAACAACTTCTGATTTAAAACCAAGTTTTGCTGCCACACGTTCTTTATTTCGTACATAAACTTGACTTGCTGGATTTTCTCCAATCAAAATGACAGCGAGTCCTGGCTGAATGCCTTTTTCTTTTAATTTTATAACTCTATCTTTGAGTTCTTCTTGCATCTTTTCAGCAAGGGCTTTTCCATCAATAATTTTCATATTATTTATTATATCAGACTCAATAAAGAAGTGCCAATGAGTATATTTGACTATCCTGTACTTTCTCTCTAAAATAAGCAAATTCCGTACTATAGAAAAAACGCTATGTTAGCGTACAAATTTTACTTTTAATTTCTTTAGACTGAGTTACCTTTTAATAATTCGTTGTATCTTGTAAGATATAAATTTAGTTGGCTTTTCAGCCAATCCATGAAAGAATAAGTAATAGATTTCATCAAAAGATTCATGTGTATCTTCCAATTATTTAAAGCATAAAAAAAAGAAAAACAAATTATCAGTCAATAAAATAAATTAGTGTTAGAATAAAAGTATAAATCAACCTGGAGCTTACAGTAAACTACTGCAAGCTCCTTTTTAATGACAAAACGTTTTTCGCGAGTATTGAATGGAGCACCTTTACCTTTGTTCAGTACTTTAAGCATCGGTCGTCCAAAAGATGTAGTGGTGAAGTAAAAATGCCCTCACCATTCAACATTGTTAAAGCTGAATAATCCTCTATAGACTTCTTCTAAGTCTTGTATTAACAGTTTTATGAATAAGTAAGCTTATCCTACCGAGTTGTGCTAAAAAAAGGGTATAATATTTAAATAAAAGGAAGAAATTATTATGTCAATATTTACTCACATACTTATCATACTCGTTGCTCTAGAATTCTTTTACATTCTTTACTTAGAAACACTAGCTACAACATCAGCACAAACGAGTAAAGTATTCAATTTAAGCAAGGCAGAGTTGAAAAGAGAGAGTGTAAATACTTTGCTAAAAAATCAAGGTGTCTACAACGGGCTTATCGCGATTGGTTTACTTTATGGAGCATTCTTATCTTCAGCTCCTCTGTTAATCAGCAGGATGCTCTTAGTCTATATCCTGCTTGTAGCTGCTTATGGGAGCATCAGTAGTGACAAGAAAATCATCTTTACACAAGGTGGATTAGCTGCCTTAGCTTTATTATCGACTTTCATTTGAGAAACTTCCTAAATTATATTTTAGGAACCTAGAGCTTGACCTCTATACTCAAATGTGAAATAATGATACTACAATAAAAAAGGACCAGAGTATTACTCGCCGGAGTAGTGCTTATCAGAGTCATGCCAACTAACCTTAGGCCTTGTGGTTAGTTGACATGGCTCTTTTTATTTATTGAAAACCAAGTCAGTTTCTGTCCTTAAAAACTGACAAAATTTTTTTGGAGAAAGAGGTGTATTATGGCGTGGATTTTTTTATTTCTTGCAGGCATTTTTGAAGTAGTTTGGGCTTCAACAATGAAGTTAAGTCAAGGCTTTTCCATCCTCAAGTATGATGTTCTAACTGTTATTGGAATGCTGGTTAGTTTTGGCTTTTTAACTTTGGCAATGAAGAAATTGCCCTTAGGGATTGCTTATCCGATTTGGACAGGTATTGGGGCTGTTGGTGCTATTTTGGTCGGAGCTATCCTTTTCAAAGACAAGGTTCCTTCATTGACCTGGGTCTTTGTTCTCATGCTTGTCATAGGACTTATCGGTATAAAAGTTACCAGCGGACATTAAACCATTAATATGTATAATAAAAAGCCTCGTTCAAGACTAGGCTTTTTTACTCTTTCTTTTCCACACAGAAAAGTATTTTCCATATATGGCTGTGGCCAGATAAAAAATGATAGTAAGCAACATTGGGAGAGCACTGGCAGAATAACCTTGAGTGAAGGCTGTAGCCCAAAGGACAATAGTTACAACATTTGAGAGCAGCCATAAAGAATAGCTGTCTCCATAACCTTTAAAGACCAAAAGCGAAGCTGTAGCTCCAATAATGAGCGTAATTGAATCCCACAAAGGGTTAGTATCCCCAAGGTAATAATACACTTGCATCATCGGCCACCAAGCTGCGAGCATCAAGATGATTGCTATCATCCAGCCTTTTGCCGTCATAAACTTTGCGCCATTCTCAATACGATGACCCCATGTTTTCCAAGTCAAAATCAATGGAATGTCAATCAGTGCGATAAAGACAATCTGATCCAAAACAGAAGCGTAATGCCCTGCTGTCCAGTTAATATAAATAAATCCAAATGCACTAATCAGACCAAGCAAACCATTGATTGGTCTCCCAATCATCATATACACTGTGCAAGCCGAACCCACCAGCGTAGCCAGTAATGTAACGACAGAAAGTAGCGTAATGGGCGCCGTAAGGAAAAAAGCCAGCTGTACGCCTATGATAAAAGCTAGCATTATACTGCCAGCTGTGTTAATGGATGCGAGTTCATGTTTTAACCAGATTATATAGTTTTTCATAGTTCCCTCTTGCTAATTTATTGTGAATAAACAACCCTATATTGAGTAATTTATGATATTTAAGTTAGATAAAAGGGCTAAAAAGGGCGGAGCTGTCTCACTTTTTAGCTCCTTAATCAATTATAAATTATAACAAAAATTTCCCCACAGCGTGTAGGAAAAAATTAAATAGGTAAATTTATACACAGTTTGTATATTATTTTGTATGATGCCAAGTGATATATAAGGGTGAAATTTCTTTTTTCTAACCAAAAGTATATAAAAAATGAAACACATAGTATTTCATTTTTTCTTTATTGTGCTTTATCTTCTAACATCCGCTCTATGTCCATTTGGCGAATATTATAAGTCGCTTCAGACATTTCCACACGGCGAACAGAGCGTGGTAAAAATTTTCGAATATCATCTTCATTATAACCAACTTGTAGACGCTTATCATCAAGAATCAACGGACGACGCAAAAGAGTGCGGTTATCTTCAATAATACTGACCAACTCATGAAGTGAAATTTTTTCAAAGTCTAAGGCCAATCGTTTATATGCTCGACTTCTCGTAGAGATTATCTCCTCAGTGCCATTTTCAGTTAAGGAAAGAATGTTAAGAAAATCTTCAGGATCGATTTTGTCTGTTATTAAATTAACTTCTTCAAATTCTAATTCGTGGTTAGTCAGCCATTCCTTAGCTTTTTTACAAGAACTGCAAGCCATGACAGTATATACTTTAATCATATCTCTCTCCTTACTTTTCTTAACTTTATCTCATTTGTATTTAATTTAATTATATCATTTTTAAATTAATTGTCAAACTCGTGCTTTTTTGTATTATTTAAAAATGAAAATGTAATGAAAAAAGCCGCACAAAAGCAGCTCTTATTCTTCATATACCCGATAAATTCGGTCTGATAAAAGACAGATAACTTCGTAACCAATAGTGTTACGCCAGTTAGCAATGTCTTGGACAGTGATTTCTTTATCGCCATTTTTACCTATTAGAGTAACTGTCGTTCCTAGATCATAGTCCTTAGGTAAGCGAATCGTCATTTGGTCCATAGAGATACGACCGATAATTTCACAGTATTCTCCCTCAACCAAAACTTTAAACCCTTGCATATCCCGTGTCCAGCCATCCGCATACCCAATAGAAACTGTTCCTACATAAGTATCTTCTTCGGCACGGAAAGTTGCTCCATAACCAACTGTATCTCCTTTGTGGATTTTTTTCACATGTGTCAGTTCTGAGTGCAGACTTAAAGCGGGTTCTACCTCATAAGGTAGCTCTAGCTCATCGCCACTTGGATTCAAACCATACATAGCAAGACCAATACGCTCTATATCTTGAACTGATTTGTTTTGCCATAAGCCTGCCGCAGAGTTTGTTGAGTGAACATATTTTGGCCGGCGACTCAATTGACTTACCAATGCCTCAAACTTAGCTTTTTGTTTCTCAAACTGAGTTGTATCCTCTTCATCTGCCGTTGCATAGTGAGTGAAAATCCCACGGACACTAATCTTGTATTTATCTGCCAACTCAATAATTTGATTGGCTTCTTCTGCAGTTGTTACACCAATACGTCCCATACCAGTGTCTACTGCAATATGAATTCTCAACCGTGAAAAGTGCTTGTTTTTGTTTGAGTCAATCACTTGTTGAAGCCACTCTAAGCTTGGAGCAGTCAAAGTGATGTGCTGGCTGGCAGCAATCTCTGCATGATCAGGAACAATACCTGACAATACTAAGATTGGTTTGATGATCAGTTGTTGACGAAGTTCAATCGCCTCATCAAAATTTGACACACAAAAGCCATCTACAAGACCATCAATATGCTGCGCAACCGCAACAGCGCCATGACCATAAGCATTCGCTTTGACAACTGCCCAAAGTTCTGGTTTTTCGCCAATATGCGCGCGCATTTTTTTGACATTATTCTCAATTGCTGACAACTTAATAATAGCTGGTGTGTGACGATGTGGTGCTGCTTTCATTATATCTATCCTCTTTTGTTATTCTCAATCTCTACGTTCCAAAACAACCATTGCGACTGCTTCAAGGCTACTATGCGAAATACTCAAATGCGCTTGTCCCGCAAAAGGATGTTCTAGGAAGTAAGGCTTTCCTTTTTCATTCTTAGAAATTTCTATATGCTGAAAAGAAAGTTGACTATCAAAGCCTGTTCCCAATGCTTTGGAAAAGGCTTCTTTCGCGGCCCATCGACCCGCTAAAAACTCCGCTTGGCGTCCTTTTGAAGTAAAACTTTCAAAATGAGTAAATTCGCTGGCAGTTAAGACCCGCTTGGCAAATTTCTCATTGCGTTCTAATGCTTTGACAATGCGAGATATTTCAACATTATCCGTTCCTATACCGTAAATCATCTTTCTATTATACCAAATTTTTAATTACTTTATTTGAAATCATTCTTTTTCTCGACTACTGTATCAACAAAAAGATAGGCTGAAGTAATCCTTCAGCCTATCTTTTATTCTGCGATAATAACTTGTTCTCCAGAAGTTACCTTTTCAGGTGTTTCAATATAAATATGTTTGAAACTATCTGAATTTGTAATAACCACTAATGTGACAGGTGATAATTGAGCTTCCTCAATCTCTTTCAAGTCAGCTTCTAAAAGTAAATCGCCTTTAGCAATTTTACTTCCCTCAGTCACTCGAGCAGTAAAAGGATTTCCTTCTAAGGAAACTGTATCTAAACCAACATGGATTAGAACTTCGATTCCTGAATTACTGAGTAATCCAATCGCATGTTTTGTAGGGAAAATTGTTGTTACAGTACCTTCAAAAGGAGCAAAAACTTTTCCATCTTGGGGCTGTATAGCAAAGCCTTGGCCTAGCATTCCTTTAGAGAAAACTTCATCTTTTACTTCAGTCAAGGGAATAATTTTACCTGACATGGGTGAAGCGACCGTTTTTTCCATATTTGGCAATACGGTTGTTTCTTTTTCGTCCACATAGTTGTCTGCTTTATCCTTTTCAGACTGTGGAATTCCGAAGAAATATGTTGCAATAAAGCCACCGACATAACCGCCAATTAAACCAAAAATATAAATCAACCAACGATTATCCGCAATCAATGGAATCAAGGCAATACCACTAGGACCAATAGCAATAGCGCCTACATGACCTAGAGATCCAATGACGGCACCTCCGATACCCCCACCGATACAGGCTGTGATAAATGGACGCCCCATAGGAAGAGTAACACCATAGATAAGTGGTTCCCCAATACCTAAGAAACCAACAGGCAAAGCTCCTTTTACGATTTCTGCAAATTCTTTATTTTTACGTAAGCGAACCCAAAGGGCTAAAGAAGCACCGACTTGACCTGCTCCTGCCATGGCAAGGATTGGAAGTAAGGTTGTTGAGCCTGTTTTATCAATCATTTCAATATGGATGGGAGTCAAAATTTGGTGTAAACCAAACATAACCATCGGAAGGAAGAGTGCTCCTAATAAGAAACCAGCAAAGCCGCCACCGACATTTAATACAGCATTAATCGCACCTACAAGTGAAGTCGAAATAGTTCCAGCAATAGGCATAATCAAAAAGATTGTCAATAACCCAATAGCAAGTAAAGAAAGGGTTGGTGTAACAATAATATCAATAGAATCAGGAATAACTTTTCGCAAGTTCTTTTCTACAAGAGAGAGGAGCCATACAGCAAAGATTACACCAATAATCCCTCCTTGTTGGGCTGATAAGGGTTGTCCTGTAAAAATATTATTAATCGGCGCTTCTGGAGTAATCCCCGTAAGCATGGTTACCGCTCCGATAACACCCCCTAAGGAAGGAGTTGCACCGAATTCAGTCGCAGCATTAATACCGACATAAATAACGAGATAGGCAAAGATACCTTTTTGGATAACTCCTAAGACAGCAACAATCTGAGTAAATGTTGCACCGTCAATTGTTCCCGCTGTGATAAGATTGGCCATGATTGAGGCAATCCCGCCAATAAGACCCGCACCAACAAATGCTGGAATCAGCGGTGTGAAAATACGTGAAATGGAATTAAGTACTTCTTTAATTTTTGAAGGCTTATTGTATTTTTCTTTGGCTTCTTTTTTCATTTGAGCAGTGCGATCTTCTAAGCTTCCACCTGCTGCAGTTGGGAATGGTTCACCCAGTTTTACACCGACCATATCGACCATTTTTTGGGCAACTTTATTGACTGTACCAGGACCAACGATAACTTGTAACGTTTCTCCTTTAACTACTCCCATAACTCCATCAATTGCTTTGAGATCATCAATGTTTACTTTTTCTTCATCAACCATTGAAAGTCTCACTCGGGTCATACAATGCACTAAACTTTGTACGTTTTCTACTCCACCAATTTCTTCATAAATTTGCCGAGCAATGCGCGTTACTTTATCTTCTGCCATCTTAGTCTCCTAATCCTTATGTCTTAACTCAACGTTTTTTTGATAAAACCCTTTGCTTCTACTAGCTTTTCTTGTGCTTCTTGTTTCTCACTATTTGTTAAAATCATAACAATTGCCAGTTTGACATCTTCATCAGCTTGATAAAAAGTCTTTTCTGCCACTTGATAATCACACTCAGTTGCTTGCATAATAATGCGTTTGCTGCGTTCGACTAATTTTTCATTAGTTGGTCGAACATCCACCATTAAGTTATTATATACTTTTCCGATTCCAATCATTGAAATTGTCGAAATCATATTCAAAATCAATTTTTGAGCTGTACCAGATTTTAGTCGCGTTGAGCCAGTCAAAAATTCTGCTCCGCAGTCAACTTCAATCGGAAATTCTGCATGTTTACTAATCTCAGCATTGAAGTTACAAGCCAATGATCCAGTATGTGCGCCTAGCTCTCTCGCGTAATCAAGTGCTCCAATAACATAAGGTGTACGCCCACTAGCAGCAATCCCAATCACCATATCATTAGTCGTAAGTTGAAGATCAATCAAATCTTGTTTGCCAAGCTCAAAATCATCTTCTGCACCTTCGACTGCTACCGTCATTGCTTCTTCACCTCCAGCAATTAAGCCCACAACCATACTCGCTTCAACCCCAAAAGTTGGTACACATTCTGCGGCATCAAGAACACCCAAACGACCACTCGTTCCTGCACCAAGATAGATTAAGCGTCCGCCTTTATTAAAACTTTCAATAGTTTTTTCAATAACGGGCTCAATCATTGGCAAGGCTTTTTCCACAGCTTCAGCTACTTTTTTATCTTCATTATTCATCTTTGCTAAAGCAGTAGATACAGACATTTCGTCCAATCCAAATGTTGCTTCGTTACGACGTTCTGTAGTTAAACTCTCTAAATTCATTTTCTTCCCTTTTCTTTTATCTCAAATTTTTGCTTCGAATATATAACATCTAACAAATCTTTATCTTTTTTTGTAACATAGCCGACAATATTAACTTTTTGATCTGCTAAGAGCTCCTCTTTACATATTTGAGTTTCTCCCATATAACGACCGTACAGTTCATTGTCCAGCGTTATGGCACCTTTGATACGCTTGCCTGTATGTTCTTTTTTTATTTGCTCAACTTTTTTAAACCGTGCATTCGCACTTCGAATCAAGTGAGGCGACTGGTCATTTCTGTTTTCGTGGTTCCCTAAAATGGTCGTAAAATAAGCGGAGTTATTGTTTTCTGCATGAAGTACGATGGTGTCAGATTGGATATAGGCTGCAAATTGTGTCCTCGTAAGTTCCTCCAGGTCTCCATCCCCAATATAAACGCCATCACTTCCCATTGCCAAAAGTTCAAGAGCCGCAGCAAGAGGATGTGTATTTCTGTGTTTTTCCAGTGTGGGTAAACCTCGTTTTAAAGGAAGCCGTCTTTTGGCATCCCCAGCCACAAAAGCAATTAGCTTCATATTATATTTTTGTAGCCATTGGTTCTGCGCTATAAAGTATTTTGGATCTAACCCCGTCTCTGGCCGTGGATAATAATTGTGCCAAGCCTCTAGGTTTTCAAAATTAGCACCTAGAGAAACTAATTCCTCAATGTCTTCTTCTTGTAGCGTGCTGGCATTTAAACTAATCTTTATCTTATGACTTGCTTTAGCGATTTTTTCGTTATCAATATGATAATCCATCCGTAATCCCGTCACACCTATCTTTTGGAGCTCACCCAGACGTTGGAAGGAATAGCCTGCTCTTTCTAGAGCCTCACCCGAAATATCTACCATTAATTTCAAGCCATGCTTTTTTGCACAATTTCCTAATCTTTCGAGTCGGTCTTTATAGGCTTTTACATCATCTTCTGGAATATGCATCGAAGTAAAGATTCCCACAAACCCAGCTTGTTTCATTGCCTTGATATACTGGACATCTTGCTCAGATAGATCTTCATTCATAAAAATTGAAAAACCAAACATAAATTCCCTCTCTTTCTTGAAATTTTATTTCTTTTGTTAACGCATTCATTTTATCACACCCGAAAGTTTATTTCAAGTTTTATATAGTATTTTTTTGTTTTTTATTTTTGAAGTTAAGTATAAAGCCTGTAAGGAGGCTATCTTACAGGCTTTATACTTTTCTACAATTTGTCAAACTTGAAATGAAATTTCACTTAGATAACATTTCAAGTTTATTAAATTCCAAATAAAAAATCTCTCATAAACGAGAGATTTTCTTATCCTATTATTTAGCTAATTCGTAAATTGCTTCAGCATAGATTACAGCTGATTTGTAGAGTGCATCCAAAGGTTTGTATTCGTTAGCTTGGTGCATTGTGTCTTCTTCACCTTCAAACATCGCACCGTAAGCGACACCACGTTTGAGGAGGCGACCGAATGTACCACCACCGATTACTGTTTCGTAACCTTTGAGGCCAGTGTGTTTTTCGTAAACGCTAATCAATGTAGAAACAAGTTCATCTTCCATTGGTACGTAGTGAGGTTCCATAACGTGGTCGTTCATTGTTACTTCATTTACGCCTTCAAGAGCTTCGAGAACTGCTTTGATTTTGTGTTGATCAGTTCCTTGTGGGAAACGGAAGTTAAGCGCAATTGTGCCTTCTCCATTTTCGTCAAAGTTCCAAACACCAGCATTCATTGATGTTGCTCCCATAAGGTCATCATTGTAGGCAGTACCTAATTTTTCACCTTCGTGGTCATCAATCAATGTTTCAGCACCAAGTTTGATATAAGCAGCTGCTCCAGCTTCAAAGTCAAATTGGTTAAGGAATTTAGCAAGGTAAGTTGCTCCATTGATTCCTTTAAATGGCATAGCACCGTGTGCTGATTTACCATAAACTGTGATTGTTGCTTTACCGTCTGCTTCTTCAAGGTCAAAACGCAAGTTTTTATCTGCATTTTCAGCAACAAAAGCTTCCAATTTTTCTTGGAGGTCAGTAGCACCTGAGATAACTGCTGTTGCAGATTCAGGAACCATGTTCTCAGCCAAACCAGCTTTGAATGAATGAAGAACTACTGGACCAGCATTTTTTCCGTCAAAGTGGATGTACTCTGTAACGTTACCTTTTTCACCGTTGATGATTGGGAATTCAGCATCTGGAGAGAATCCGAAGTCTGGCAATGGTAATTCACAGTGTTCGAAGTAGTAATCCATATCTTTCCAACCTGTTTCTTCGTTTGTACCAACGATGAAACGGATTTTTTTAGACAATGGCACGCCAAGGTCTTTCAAGATTTTCAAACCATAGTAACAAGCCATAGTTGGGCCTTTATCATCTGAAGCACCACGTGCATAGAGGTTACCGTTACGGATTTCAGGTTCAAATGGATTTGAATCCCAACCAGAACCAGCAGGAACAACGTCCAAGTGACCAAAGATACCCAAAACTTCATCGCCGTCACCATATTCGAAATGAGCTACGTAGTTGTCATAGTTTTTAGTTTCATAACCATCACGTTCAGCCAATTCCAAGAATTTGTCAAGGGCTTTACGAGGGCCAGGGCCAAATGGGTTTTCTTTGTCCGCATTGTCCATGTCCATCGCTGAATCAATACGAAGAAGTTCAAACAAATCTTCGAGCATCGCGTCTTTGCGCTTTTCTACTTCTGCAGTAAAATCAATAGTTGTCATGAGTGCCTCCATTTTTTTACTTCTTGATAAAAAAATCACAAGAAGTGTTTTTTCTAAACTCCTATAATTATACCAAAAAAGTAAAACGTTTGCATTTATCAAGTGAAAATTAATCTTTAAAAAGCTTAAACATTTTGACTTGTGGTGTAGGAAGAGCGACTTTGGTAAGGTCTGAAATTTTAACCCAGAGCTGGTTGTCCTCCAACTTCTCTTCTTTTACCATAAAATTTTCTTCTGGTGTACATTCAATCACTTGGACAAACCATTTTAAGTGAGAAAAAACATGGGTAATTTCACCTATTTTCCTCAGGCGCGAGATACTATCAGGAAGGTTACTTGGAGCCGGTAATACTTCACTTTCAAACTCTTCTTTTGACATTTCTTGCATGGGAAAAGTCCACATATTAGCAAGTAAGCCTGTAGAGGGACGTCGTTCTAGATAGTATTCTCCTCGTGAATTTTTCAGAGCATAAGCTGTATAGTAAAGATGCTGTTGCTTTATTTTTTTACTTTTCACTGGGTACTTAAGTTGCGTTCCCTCTAATCTTGCTTGGCAATATTCTGCCAAAGGACAGATATCACATTTGGCAATTTTCGGAGTGCAGACCGTAGAACCTATATCCATCAATGCTTGATTAAAATCTCCTGGATGTTCTTGTGAAATTAATTCTCGTAATTGTTGGTCAAATATTTTTCTTGAGGAAGCCTTAGAAATGTCGGCATCGATTTCAAATAAACGACTAGTCACGCGCATCAAATTTCCATCAATAGCTGGTTCTGGTAGACCAAAAGATATCGAGGCAATCGCTGCTGCTGTATAAGGACCAATGCCTTGTAAGCTTTTGATCTCTTCCAAACTTTCAGGAAAGGTTCCATGAAAGTTTGTCACTACTTGCTGGGCAGCTATTTTTAAATTTCGAGCCCGTGAATAATAGCCCAAGCCTTCCCAAAGTTTTAAAAGCTCATCATCGTCTGCTTCAGCTAAGGCTTCAATACTTGGATATTTTTCTATAAAGCGGAGATAATAGGGCATAACCGTCTCAACTTGTGTCTGCTGAGACATAATTTCAGAAATCCAGACAGAATAAGCAGCCGTTGTTTTACGCCAAGGCAATGGCTTTTTGTGAATGTTGTACCATTCCAGAAGATCCTGCTGAAAATTTTTTATTTCGGTTTTGTTCATGAAACTATTATAACAAGTTTTTATGTAAAAACTCTTTGCTTTAGCTCTTGAATAAAGAGTAATATTTCCCCTCAACTACAAAAAGCCAATCAGGTCGATTGGCTTTTTAAATCTATAAAAGTATCATTCTATTTCTTTGCTTAGAACTTCCTTCACACGTTCCGCTACTTCATAGGGAACACCAGCTTCCGCAACTTGTGCGACATCTGCTTCCGAAATTGCTTTAAGCGACTTGAAAGTCGTCATTAATTTTTGCTTGCGCTTCGGACCAAGCCCTGTGATACCATCCAATTTTGAAGAAAAGGTATTTTTACCCCGGACTTGTCTATGAAAAGTTATCGCAAATCGATGCACCTCATCTTGAATCCTTTGTAACAAGAAGAATTCCTGTGATTGCCGACTAAGTGGCACTATTTCCAAGGGATCCCCAAAAAGTAATTCACTGGTTTGGTGCTTGTCATTTTTAGCCATACCCGCAACGGGGATGTTTAAACCGAGTTCTTTCAAAATGGCCTTCGCTGCGTTAACTTGCCCTGCTCCACCATCCATCGCGATAAGATCTGGTAAGGCTGTGCCTTCACGCATAGCTCGACTGTATCGCCGCGTAATCACTTCACGCATCGAAGCATAGTCATCTGCACCTTCAACAGTCTTTATCTTATATTTCCGGTAATCTTTTTTCGAAGGTTTACCATTAATAAAAACTACCATGGCTGATACAGGTGAAGTCCCCATGATATTAGAGTTATCGAAGGATTCGATTCGGACAGGAGTTGGGATATTAAGAATTTCTCCTAAATTTTCAATGGCACCTTGAGTTTTAATCAAATCTTTTTCTAAGAGATCAAATTTCAGCTGCAGCTGAGTCCGTGCATTCTTAATTGCCATAGCAACCAATTGTTTCTTTTCGCCTCGACTCGGTTTGAGCACCTTTGTTTGTGTCACGGCTTCAACTGATTGCACATCAACATCTGCCGGAATAAGAATTTCTTTAGGTACCATATGTTCAGCTTCTTGATAAAACTGACCAATATAAGTTAGAAAATCGTCTTCCGCTTCATTGTAGTACGGAAACATATTCACATCACGTTGAATCATCTTACCTTGCCTTACAAAGAAAACCTGCACACACATCCAGCCTTTATCCACATAATAGCCAAAAACATCGCGGTCTTTGAGGTCATGATTCATGACACGTTGTTTTGTCCTCAAGGTACTAATGGCATTGATAACATCACGGTATTCGCCTGCTTGCTCAAATTCTAACTTTTCAGATGCTGCCATCATTCTGCTTTTTAATTCATTAATAATCTTCTTGTCATCACCAGTTAAGAAATGTTTGACCTCTAGCGCCATGTCCTTATAAACTTGAGGATCCACATGATTTACTACTGGGCAGAGGCACTGATGGATATGGTAATAGAAGCAAACCTTTTTTTCGTGCAAGCCACATTTACGAAAAGGAAAAATTCGGTCTAAAAGACGTTTCACATCATTTGCTGCTTTGACATCGGGATAAGGGCCAAAATACATGGCTCCGTCTTTTTTTACACGACGTGTAATCATCAAACGAGGGTATTTTTCATTTGTTATCATCAAAAAAGGATAATATTTATCATCCTTAAGCATGATGTTGTATTTAGGTTTGTAGCGCTGGATTAAGTTGATCTCAAGTACTAGTGATTCGATATTTGACTCGACAACAATCCACTCTAAATCTTCAATCTCGCTAACTAAAAGCTCAGTTTTTGTATTATGGGAACCATGGAAATAGGAACGCACGCGATTCTTCAGATTTTTCGCTTTCCCCACATAGATAACTGTTCCATTTTTATCTTTATGTAAATAGCATCCTGGACTATCTGGTAGGAGTTCCAGCTTTGCTTTTATCGTGTTATTCATGGTCTTATTATAACATATTCAGGAAGTTAAACTTTGACTTTGCGAACTCAAAGTTTCAATTTAAAATAAAAAAATAGTCAACTCTACATTGACTATTTTTCCACAGTAAGATGAGATTCAAAATATTTTTGAGTTGTTAAGTCCGTACTTGTTACACTAATGCTGTTAATTCTTGATAAGTTTGGTGCAATAGTGTTGCCGTAAGCAGAGACGGTGATATCTTGTCCCAATTGCTTATCGGGCACGCTATAACTTAATGTCAACTCACCCAATCTCATAAACAGGTCTCTAAAGGTCATATCTTCTAAACTTTCCTTCGTTTCCTCTAAATGGTTAGGATTCCTCCAGCTTTCATCTAAAAGGTTAACAAGGTCTGTGTCCGTGAGCTTCAGAGCAGCATCCGTTATTTTTTGATTATCAAAACTGGCGGACATTGTGTTGCGTCGGTTTGCTCCTGAAAAGCTTGCTTCAAAGATAAAAAATTTTGGACTTGATATTACCAGTTTTGTGTCTGGGTCTGGAGAGTCACGTTTTAAATCTACTTGAGCATTCACTTCGGCATTTGACCACGTTCCTTCAATTGCTTTTTCAAATTATTGTAAATAACTCTGGTACTGTTTTTTCCATACTTCATTTACAGAATCAACCTGCTTCTGCAAAATTTCTTTCTCATCCTTGTATTGGTTAGAATCTTTACGGTAATATCTTCTTTCCTTATCGTTTTCTACATTTTTTACCGTTAATATATTCCCCGTTCTGTCAAAACTTATTTTTCTTTTTTCTCCATTAGGATAGGTTAACTCTTTTTCTTTTGAATTGAACTTAAATTCTTTTTCATTGTTAAAGTCCATTTCTATGGGAGAAACCTTTAGTAAGTCACCGCTTGCAGCTTCAAACATTGGATTGGCCATCTGCACCCAATCTCCCTTTAGTAAACTCTGATAAGATTTTCCAAATCTGCCACAAGCTGATAAATTAAATAAACCAATAATAAGGAGAAATCCTATAATTACTTTTCTCATTTTTACTCCACCCTTGAAATATCTCCAGAAAGTTGTACACCTTCATCACCGCATTGCGTAATGAGTAAAACTTCATCAATATTCAATTTTCCATCTTCATAAACCACCTTCATTGGTGAGAGTGACTGAGAAATTGTCCCAGCTTCAGTGGTTACATCGTATGAAAAAGTGATTAGTTTGATGCGGTTGAATATTTCTTCAAAGCTTAATTTATTTATTATACGCAATATTTTTTCTGGATCTTTTGGAATTACCTCTGAAGGTTCCAATCCTAAAATACCATTGATTTGGTAATTTGCATGACTATTATTCATCTTCTCACTATCAAAATTTGTCAAATCATCCGATGAGGCATGAAAAGAAACCTTGCTATTTTGGTCAAAAGATATTGTCTCAATACCTGGTGCCCACGCCACACCAAGACCGGTTGTAGGCACGGATGTGAAATATCCACTCCAAGTTCCTACCAAGGCTTCCTTTAAAAGTGTATCAATCTGGTTGGCTTTTTCTAACCAGGTTTGATTGAGCTTTGTCACACTTTCTTCGTCCTTACTTGCTTCTTTTTTAATCTCTTCTTGTTTTTCTTTTTCGGCCTTACTTCCTACACGATAGTAAGTTGTCCATTCTGATTCAGAAGTACCTTCTGCTCCAAATTTAAGAATATCTTGAGACTCTTGCATTTGATAACCGTATGTATAAGTTTCAGTGTCTATCTTTTTTTGCTTCTTATCCAACTTATAGTCAAATTCATGCCCATACAGTTTTACTTTATCTTTTGTAAAACTAATCTTGTCACTGGTCGAGGCAGTAAACTCAAGAATTTTCTTTGAAGCCGCTGCGCTATTACCATGTGGTAAATCTATTTTATTACCTGAGAATGAAACCCACTCTCCTGAAAGTGAAAATTGCTGTGTTTTTGTACAAGCTGTAAGTAGTAACATCGAAAAGACAGATAGTCCAATAATCAAAAATTTTTTCATAGGTTTAGTATAACATTTCAGAAGTCTTTGGTGTGTTGTGGATATAATTATCTTAGTTATAATATTTTTTAATTCTCCTTGTGAAAGTTCATTCTCTACCTACGGTTTTCTCCCTTTCACCTGTTTGAGATTAACTACTAATACAATACTGACAATAACTAATAAAAACCAGGATGACATTTTACCAAAACCAACCAAATGCCAAGTCTCGGCTTGATTTGGATATCGGTAAGCATTAAAAAAAGAAGCAATATTTTCCGCAATATAAATAAAGAAACCAATCAAGCTAAACGAGAGGAGAGCTTTCATTTTATGAGTGGTTGACTCATCAATGCTAAAAATAAATTGGGCTCGCCAAAAAACGACAACAATCGCTAAAATAATAAAATATCTAAAATCATATATAAAATAGTTCGTGAAAAAGTTAAGATATAAAACAAATGAAAGTGTAAAACTCAGACCTAGCGATGGCCAATGTTCAACATTTAACTTTAATTTTTTCCACGCCTGAACAACATAGCTCCCGACACTTGCGTACATAAAGCCTGAGTAAAAAGGTACATTAAAAATTTTGAGATAAGATGCTTCTGGATAGGTCCAGCTATGACTTATATTCACTTTAAAAATTTCGAGAAGTAAGCCTAAGATATGAAATAAGCAAATAATCTTTAGTTCTTCGATTGTTTCTAACTTTAGTTTAACCATCAGAATTTGGACCAAAAGTAAAAGGATAAAAATCAAGTCATAACGGGGAATATAAGGAATATGTATGACACTGGTTATCGCTAAAATAGAAAAGACGGCGAGGGGAAAAATACAGCACATGGATTGAATTTTTGCAAATTTAAAAAGTAAGCTTGCATTCTTTTTTAAAGCATTCATCTCATAATTTTAGCATACTTCAATTTTAAAAAGCCATATCCATATAAAAAAGCTCCCGATCGGAGCTTATTTTTATTTTAAAAGTCTCAAAACATTGAGTATCGCTAAAAGAGTGACACCAACATCAGCTATAACAGCCTCCCACATTGTTGCAATCCCAAAGACAGCAAGGACGAGGAAAATAGCTTTCACACCTAAGGCTAGCACAATATTTTGCACGACAAGACGTTTGGTTTTCTTGGCGATTTTGACTGACTTAGCAATACTGGAAGGTTTATCCGTCATCAGTACCACATCAGCTGTCTCAATAGCCGCATCCGAGCCTAAACCTCCCATAGCAAAGCCAATATTTGCTCGGGCAATGACTGGAGCATCGTTGATTCCATCCCCTACAAAGGCCGTCAAACCATGTGCTTTTTTCAGAACATCCTCTAAAATTGTAACTTTATCTTCGGGCAAAAGATTCGCATGATAATCTGAAATTTTCAATTTTTCAGCAACCTGTGCAGCTACTTTCTGACTGTCTCCCGTCAGCATTGTTTGTGAAATTTGAAGCTTATTCAGCTCTGCTATTGCTTCTTCTGCATCTTCCTTTAGCACATCAGAGACGAGTATGACGCCTTGATACTGGCCATTTTTGGCAACATAAATCAGAGAGCCTATCTCATCACTTTCTTGGAAGGCAATGTTATACTGTTGCATCAGTTTGGCATTACCTACAAGAATCTCATCACCCTCGTAGACCGTGCGTGTACCATGACCTGATATTTCTTCTGATTCAGTGACTATCAGTGCTTCAAGTTTTTGATTTTCTTTCAGAGCAAGTGCTAAGGGGTGGTTCGAATTAAGTTCGCCAATTGCCGCGAGGCGCAACACTTCTTCCTTTGGAATACCAGAACTTGGCAATACTTGTGTAACCTTGAAATTTCCCTGTGTGAGGGTACCTGTTTTATCAAAAAGTACTTGTTTTATTTTAGTCATAGCTTCCAGATGGTTGCCACCTTTGACTAAAATACCATTTTTTGAGGCTGCCCCTATCCCCGCAAAGAAACCTAAAGGAATCGAAACGACCATGGCACAAGGACAAGAAATAATCAAAAAGGTAAAGGCACGCGTCAGCCAATCAGACCAATCTTGTTGAAAGAAGATTGGTGGAATCAAAGCAATTATCGCTGCAGCAAATACAACAACCGGCGTATAATAACGTGCAAATTTTGAAATGAACTGTTCTGTGGGTGCTTTATTTTCTTGAGCATTTTCTACTAAACTAAGAATTTTAGCGACGGAAGATTCACCAAATGTTTTTTCGACTCTGACTTCTAGTACACCATTGATATTAAGAAATCCCGCCAAGACTTCGTCTCCTTTTTCCACAGTACGTGGTAAAGACTCACCAGTCAGCGCAGCTGTATTCACACTTGATTTTCCAGATTGGATTTGCCCATCAAGAGGCACTTTTTCTCCCGGCTTAACTTGGATTATCTCACCGATAGCTACCGCTTCAGGTGAAACATTTATTAGCTTTTCTTGCCTCTTAACAGTTGCGACTTCGGGACGGAGGTCCATCAAGGCCACTATAGATTTCTTGCTCTTACCTACAGCACGATCTTGGAAATATTCGCCGACTTGATAAAAGAGCATGACAGCAATTGCTTCTGCATATTCACCTAGAGCAAATGCGCCGACTGTCGCGATACTCATCAAGAAAAATTCATTAAAAATGTCTCCTTTAAGCAGTTGTTTCCAAGCCTTGAATAAAACACTGTGCCCAATTAAAAGATAGGTCAAGATAAAGAGAAGTATTTTGAGCTCTGAGGAAAAATCAAAAAAGCTCAATACTGCTAAAAGCAGAGCAGAAATAATAATAATCCACAGTTCACTATTATTTTCTTCCTCCTTATCCTCTAAGCCCGCATTTAAACTCAGATTAACGCTACAACAGGCAGGATCTGAATCATCGGAACTCTCTGGTATTTCCGAGCAGCTGACGCTGTCTCCGCTCTCTGTCGACATAGCAGCCTTAGCTTGATGATTTAAACAGTTGCAAGTGTCTTTGACACCATGTGCAGTGTGATGCCCTACATTTTTTTGTGTAGATTTAAACATATAAAACTCCTTTTAATTTATAAATGTATCACAATGGATATCTTCTGTTGGTGACCAGTGCATTGATTCTACAGTAGCATCAATGACTTCTAATAGATGATTCAGTTCAGGAGTCGTTAAAGAATAGTAAATATACTTTCCTTCCTTACGACTTGTGATTAATCCACAGTCTCTCAAACACGAGAGATGTTGTGAAAGGTTAGACTGTCCCGATTTGGTTTGTTCTAAGAGCTCCGTTACGGTCATTTCCTTATCTCTCAGTGCTTCTAGAACGAGAAGTCGTGTGGTATTGGATAAGGCGTGAATCACTTTTTGACGTTTTTCTGTAAGATTCATAATTTATTCTTCTCTTTATATTAGTTTATACTAATATATTATCAAAGCTATACATATTAGTCAATACTGAATTGTTATTTTATATAAACAATGGATATTTTGTAATTTTTGTACAAAAAAAGCACTAAAACAAAAGTTTTAGAGCATTTCCTTTTTATAATCCTAAACGATCAAAAATCACATCCACACGTGACAAGTGATAGTTATAATCAAAAGCAGCATCGATATCTGCATCAGTGAGTTTTTCACGTATTTTCTCATTGTTTTCTACAAGGGGACGGAACATGATTTGCTCATCCCATGATTGTGCTGTCAAAGGTTGAACTAAGTCGTAAGCCTCTTCACGTGTCATTCCTTTTTCAATCAACATGAGCATAACGTGCTGGCTATAAATCAATCCGAAAGTCGCATCCATATTGCGTTTCATGTTTTCTGGAAAGACGGTCAGATTTTTCACGATATTGCCAAAACGGTTCAACATGTAATTGATGAGCTCCGTTGTATCTGGTGTGATGATACGCTCAGCTGAGCTGTGGGAAATATCACGCTCATGCCATAAAACGACATCTTCCATAGCTGTAACCACATGCCCACGAATAACACGTGCAAGTCCAGACATGTTTTCTGAACCAATAGGGTTACGCTTATGTGGCATTGCTGAACTACCTTTTTGACCTTTAGCGAAGAATTCTTCAACTTCACGTTGTTCAGATTTTTGCAAACCACGAATCTCTGTTGCCATACGTTCAATCGATGTGGCGATAAGAGCTAACGCACTGAAATATTCCGCATGCAAATCACGTGGAAGAACCTGCGTTGAAATTTCTTGTGGACGAATACCCAGTTTACCACACACATATTCTTCAACAAATGGTGGAATGTTAGCAAATGTACCCACTGCACCTGAAATTTTACCAGCCTCTACAGCTTTAGCTGCGTGCTCAAAACGTTCAATATTACGTTTCATCTCAGAATACCAAGTCGCTAATTTGAGACCAAAAGTTGTGGGTTCTGCGTGTACTCCATGCGTGCGACCCATACAGACAGTGTATTTGTGCTCACGTGCCTTATCAGCAATAATCTCCAAAAAGTTCGCCAAGTCACGACGAATAATATCATTCGCTTGTTTGTAAAGATATCCGTAGGCTGTATCAACGACATCTGTGGAAGTCAAACCATAGTGAACCCACTTGCTTTCTTCTCCGAGTGTTTCCGATACAGCTCGTGTAAAGGCAACAACATCATGGCGTGTTTCTTTTTCGATTTCCAAGATGCGTTCGACATCGAAACTCGCATTTTCACGAATTTTCTTGACATCTTCAACAGGGATTTCTCCTAGTTCTGCCCAAGCTTCATCCGCAAGAATTTCGACTTCAAGCCAAGCTTTATACTTGTTTTCGTCCGACCAGATTGCCGCCATTTCAGGGCGACTGTAACGATTGATAACCATAGTTCCTCCAAATTTCTAACTTACTATAAATTATACCATTTTGGAGAATTTTTGTTGGGATTTTCTTAAGTATTAGGATTTTATCGTCTAAATATGTGGAAAAGACGAATATTAACCCTCTAAGGCATCAAGAACCTCTACCATTTTAGGCAAAGTTATTTGGCCTGGAGCACTCTGAGCATTATCTTCTAGCGCCGCAAAAGTCCAGACCGAACCCGTCAAACCTCCCGCAACGCGTGTAATTTTTCCTAACTCACCCATCGCGATACCAATAAATTTATGCCCATATTCCATAGTAAAATCACGTGTAATTTGTAGTAAATCGAGAACATCACATTCGCGTTGAGCCATGATAGCAACTTTAACAAATCCTGTTTCTTCCTTTTGCATTTTCATCATCCGTGCTGTCAAATCTGTCGGAAATTCAAAAAAGTTATGGTAAGACAGAACGATTTTTTCCTTAATATCCAGAAGCTGAGGCAAAGCTTTACGATAAGAAAAATACTCAAGATCAATATAGTCTGGATCAAATTTCGAGATGGTGCGTAAAAGTTTCACATAATCTTTTTTTGAAATGGATAAATTTCCACCTTCATGAGCGGTACGCACAGTAAAAAGTATGGAGAAGTCTTTGAATTTTTCAAACATTAGCGGCGCAGCTTCTAGAATTGCTGCTTCATTTTCTAAAAAATCAGCACGCCACTCGATAATATCGGCGTTACTGTATTTTTTAACATCCAACTGTTGCACTTCCGCTATATTTGACGGAAGAACGGGTACTATAATTTTCGTTTTCCTCATACTTTTAAGTTTAGCATATATTACTAAGCTCACCAAATAGAATCCTGATAAAGTATATTCCTTTTATCTTAAAATAAAAAAATCCCCGATAATTCAGGGATTTCTATGCATATTGCGGGAGCAGGATTTGAACCTACGACCTTCGGGTTATGAGCCCGACGAGCTACCTAGCTGCTCCATCCCGCGATAATAAAAATGGAAGAAATTGAACTATTCTGCCTAAATCACGCTATAACTTAGACAACTAGATCTTCCATTATGGATGTATCCAAATGGTGTACTTATTGTAACACACTTTTTGTTAATATCCTAATTTGGGCTGAGAATAACAAAAAAAGCACTCCCAAGAGTGCTTATTAATTATGCTTTAGTAATGTTTGATGCTTGAGGGCCACGTTGACCTTGTTCAATATCAAATGTAACTTTTTCGCCTTCTTCAAGTTTTCTGAAGCCATCGCTTTGAATTTGTGTGAAGTGTGCAAACACATCAGTACCATCTTCAGCAGTGATGAAGCCAAAACCTTTAGAGTCGTTAAACCATTTTACAGTTCCTTTTGTCATAGTATATATTTCCTTTCGTCAAATTTGTAAATCATGGTGTGAAAGAAAACATATAAAATATATAACTTAGACTAAATTTACCTCTTAATAATACCATGCTTTCGCTTCAAAGTCAACCCTATCTCATCAGTTTCTCATAGATAAAGAATAGGCGATACAAAAAGCACAGGTTAAAAGCTCATACCTATGCTAATTATAGACTATTATTTTGTAGACCCACGATTAATGATTTGGTGAGCAAGAATAAGTTGGTTTTCTTCAACATCTTCTTTATGCATTAATTTTGTCAATAAACGCATCGAAACAGCTCCTAAGTCATATAAAGGTTGATTAACAGAAGTCAATCCTGGATATGTATATGCCGTGATTGGACTGTTTGAACCCGCAATAATCTCAAAGTCTTCAGGAACTTTCACTCCTTTAGACAACAGTGCATTAAGCAAACCAATTGCTACAGTATCATAAGAAACAATAGCTGCATCAATTTTTTTAGCTAACATTTGTTCAGCTAATGCTACTCCATTTTCAAAGCTGTAGTTGCCTTCAAAAACAAGAGACTCATCAAACTCAACACCAGCCTCATTAAGAGCTTCTTGGTAACCTACCATGCGCTCTGTATTTTCCACTTCTTCTAAAGAGCCAGAAATAAAAGCAATACGTTTATTGTTTTGAGCTAATTTTGAAGTTGTTTGGTGCGCAGCAAGATGATAATCAATATTTACAGATGACATCTGTTTATCAACATCAATCATTCCCGCAAGAACAATAGGTGTACGTGTTGATTTGAGTTGCTTACGTACTTTTTCAGACATAAAGCTTCCCATGTAAACAATACCGTCAACTTGTTTAGAAAAAAGGCTTTCGATAACTTTAAGTTCTTTTTCTTCTTCTCCGTCACTGTTTGCAAGGATAACATTGTATTGATACATTGATGCAATATCATCAATACCGCGTGCAATCTCTGCAAAGTATGGCGATGTTATGGTTGGGAGAACAACCCCAACTGTCGTTGTGCGCTTGCTTGCAAGGCCACGTGCAACAGCGTTAGGACGGTAGTCTAACTCCTCGATTGCATCTAAGACCTTTTGACGTGTTTTCTCTTTGACGTTAGCATTACCATTAACTACACGACTTACGGTAGCCATTGACACGCCAGCAACTCGAGCAACGTCATAAATTGTTGTTGTTGATTCTTCCATTCTCTTAAAACCTCGAATTTAATAGTGTTTATCTTTTTATATATTTTTTAATGTTTATGAAAAGTTTTTCCAAATTTAATTATATCACTTTTTGAAAACCGTTTCAATAATTATTGGTAACATATTGTGCATATTTTAAAGCATGATTTTTTTCAGAATTTAGCGTACAATAGAGATAATAATTATAGAAAGGTGGATACTATGAGCAAACTCGAACGTATCTCTAATTTTCTGAACGAAAATGAAGTCGACATGACCTTCATTACTAATCCTACGACCTTGAATTATTTAACAGGTCTTGCCATTGACCCGCATGAACGTATTGCAGGTTTGATGGTTTTCCCTGACAAAGCCCCTTCTCTTTTTACACCGGCATTGGAAGTGGAAAAAGCTAAAGAAAACACAACTGGTTTTGATATTTTTGGCTATGAAGATTCACAAAATCCTTGGGTAGTTGTTAAAGAACACTTAGGATCTAAAAGCATTAAAAAAATCGCGGTTGAATTTTCTGATATCCCTTTATCAAAAACTGAAGGACTTAAATCACAATTTTCTGGTGTGGAATTTGTCAACTTGACACCTTTGGTTGAACGTATGCGTTTGATCAAATCTGCTGACGAAATTGAAAAAATGAAAATCTCTGGTGATTATGCAGATAAATGTTTCGAAATTGGTTTTGAATACGCAAATTCAGGTCGTACTGAAACTGACGTCGTAGCCAAAATTGAATACGAAATGAAACGCATGGGCGTGCCACAAATGAGTTTTGAAACAATAGTTCTCTCAGGCGCACGCGCGGCTAACCCACATGGTATGCCAGAAGATGTCAAAATCCAAGACAACAAGCTCTTGCTTTTCGACCTTGGCGTTATGAAAAATGGTTATGCTTCGGATGCCACACGTACAATCTCAATCGGTAAGCCTTCTGATTTTGATGCTGATATTCATAAAATCGTACTTGAAGCACAAATGGCTGCGATGGACTTCGTAAAACCTGGAGTCTCTGCTCTCGAAGTTGACAAAGTAGCTCGTGATGTGATTACTAAAGCTGGTTATGGCGAATACTTTGTCCACCGACTAGGACATGGTATCGGTATGGATGTGCATGAGTTCCCATCAATTGGTGGATCGGAAGATATTATTATCGAAGAAGGCATGTGCTTCTCAGATGAACCTGGTATTTACATTCCTGGTAAAGTTGGAGTACGTATCGAGGACTGTCTCTATGTTACTGAAACTGGCTGCGAACCTTTAACTAAAACAAATAAAGAACTGATGATTTTCTAAGGTTATCTTTAAATAAAAAAGCACTGTTTCAGTGCTTTTTTATTATTAACCAAAGTCTCGCGTTCTTAAAGCAAGCACTTTAGTCTCAATCTGCTTGATTGTTTCTTTAAAGACTGCATCACTTTGCCCAGTAGGATCTTCTAAGCCCCAATCTTCCCTATACTTGCAAGGCAGATAAGGACAGTCCACGTTACATCCCATAGTAATTACAAGATCTACATGTGGGATATCTTGTAAGAGCTTAGAAGCTTGTGTTTTTTCCATGTCTATGTCATAGATTTCTTTCATCAAGCGGACAGCATCTTGATTAATGTGTGGTTTGGTCTCAGTACCTGCAGAATAAAACTCAAACTTGTCCCCAACCAGTTTTTTTCCCAGAGCTTCTGCTATTTGTGAACGACAGGAGTTATGCACACAGATAAAGGCGATTTTAAACATGGTAACTCTCCTAAACTATTTTTACATATTATACACTATTTCTCTCCCATACTTGCACAAGCTTTATGAAGCTTATGCGAACTCTTGTTGATACTTAGAGATTTCAGAATAACTCTTTGTAAATTGCTCTGTTAAGTTTTTGAACAGAGGATACAAAGCGCGGTAGTATTTGAAATTTTCTGAGTTAGGTTTATAAGTTATTTCCGACATTTCACCTGCTACGGTGTCAATATTATCAATAATCCCTAAAGCTTTCTGCGCCATAATACAAGCCGCAAAGCATCCTGCCTCATGATCTTTTTGAACCGTTATAGGTAATTCAAAAATATCTGCCAGAATTTGCAACCAAAGTTCCGACTGAGAAAAACCGCCTGTCACTTTGATTCTTGTGATAAAATCTAAATTTTCTGTGAGGGTCTCTTCTAACATACGCAAGTTAAAGGAAATTCCTTCTAGAACTGCACGCGACATATGACTTATCGTATGACTATAGTTAAGCCCAAAAAAGGAAGCTCTAGCTGCTGCATTCCATAGAGGCGCCCGTTCACCACCTAGATAAGGATGAAAGATTAGTCCGTCTGAACCTGGTGGCACCAATCTTGCTAACTCTGTAATTGTCGCAAAGTCATGTGAGGTTTCAAATAAGTTGTCTTTTAGCCAACGAAAAACATCACCACCTGAGTTTACTGCTCCTCCGTTTACCCAATGCTCTTCGTCAAGCGCATAGCTAAAAGTTCTTGCTGAGCGATCTGGTTGAGGAGCATCACTTATTATTCGAAGTGCACCTGAAGTTCCCACTGTAATTGCTATTTCACCTTTTTTAATTGCCCCTAGGCCAAGGTTTGACATTGGCCCATCGCCAGCTCCATATACAAAAACTGTGTGCGGAGATAGGCCCATTTCTCTTATCCATTTTTCTGGTAAATTTTTTTCTATTGTATAAGGCGATACAACTTTGGGAAGTTGCGCTTCTGAAACGCCTGCTAGGTTTAAAATATCACGATCCCATGCCATATCTTGATTATTAAAAAGACCTGTACCTGTAGCAACTGACAAATCAATCGTATTGCTTTGAAAAATACGCTGGAAGATTGCTCCTTTTAAGTCCATGAAATGTGCGGCATTCTTGAAAAGTTCCTCTCTTTCATTCTTGAGCCATAACATTTTGGCGAGAGGTGACATGGGATGTAAAGGTGTTCCTGTTTTTTGATAAAGATCATTTGAAGAGTCTCTAATTTTTAAAGAATTACTATATTTTTCAGCTCTAGTGTCAGCCCACGTTAATACACGAGTCAAAGGTTGCCATTCTTGATTAAAGGCTATTAATGCATGCATTTGTGTGCTAAAGGAACATGCTAAAATAGATTCTCCTTCTTTTAATCGGCCCGTTACTTTTTTTACAACTCTAACCATAGCTGAAAATATCTCATCTAAATCTTCTTCTGCCATACCTTTTGCATCGCGGTAAAGTGGATAGGCTTGAGAACTTGTGGCAATCTTAATTCCTGATTGATTATAGAGAACTGCTTTTGTCGCAGTAGTACCTAAATCTATCCCTACTAAGTAATCCATGTATTTCCTTTCAAAAAAAGGCAAGCGATCACTGCCTTATTATTTTATAAATTATTTCCATTTGATTCAATAACAGACTTGTACCAGTCATACGACTTTTTCTTCATCCGTGCAAGCGAACCTGTTCCATCATTTTTTCTGTCCACATAAATCATACCATATCTTTTACTCATCTCGCCTGTGGAAGCTGCAACCAAATCAATGACTCCCCAAACGATATAACCCATTAAGGGGATTCCATCTGATATACCATCTGACATAGCTTTGATATGCTCTCTTAAGTAATCAATACGATAATCATCATTAATTGCCCCATCAATGAGTGTATCTGAAGCTCCCAAACCATTTTCGACGATAAATATAGGCTTTTGATAGCGGTCGTAAATCTGATTCATGGTTATCCGTAACCCTAGAGGGTCTACTGCCCACCCCCATTGACTCGTTTTTAGATGAGGATTTTTAACTGACTTAACAACATTTCCTGAATTAACTTCCAAATCGTCATAACTTGCTGCTGAACAACGCGAAGCATAGTAACTAAAAGAAACAAAATCCACAGTATGCTTCAAGATTTCCGCATCACCAGCTTCCATCTTTAATTCAATGTTTTTTTCACGAAAAATTCTCTTTGTGTAAGAAGGGTAATATCCTCGAGCTTGAATATCTGTAAAAAATGTATTCATCTGTTCATCTTGCAGTGCCTGCCAAATATCTTCTGGTTTACAGGAATAAGGATAAAAGGAACCGCCAGCAATCATACAGCCAATCTGTAAATCCTTATTCAAATCATGGGCAGCTTTCACAGCCAGACTACTGGCAAGAAGCATATGATGTGCAGATTGATAGATAACTTGTGCTTGATTTTCACCAGTTTGAAAAGCCAATCCTGCTCCTGAAAATGGGCTATGTAAAATGATATTTATTTCATTGAAAGTAATCCAGTATTTTACATAGTCACCAAATTCATTAAAGCATGTGCGAGCATACCTCTCAAAAAAGCCAATCATTTCTCGGTTACGCCAAGAGCCATATTGTTCAACTAATCCCATCGGAACATCAAAATGTCCTAAAGTTACCAAAAGTTCCATTCCATACTTTTTGCACTCTGCAAACATTTGACGATAGTATGCTATTCCCTTTTTGTTGGGCACACTTTCATCCCCCTTTGGAAAAAGACGCGACCAAGAGATTGATGTGCGGAATATTTTTAAACCCATTTCAGCGAGCAGTGCTATATCCTCTTTATAACGATGGTAAAAATCAATACCTTGATGACTCGGGTAAAATTCTGTTTCCTCTAAAATCGGGTGAGAAATTTTACCTAATTTCACAGGCAAGCGCTTGTCACCTAAAGGTAGCATGTCAATATTACTGGCACCTCTTCCTCCTGATTTCCATGCACCTTCAGCTTGATTGGCGGCAATGGCTCCCCCCCAAAGAAAATTTTTAGGAAATTCCAATTCATCTTTTTTATTTTTCAACGTCTAAAATTACCTCACCCTCATCTACTTCTTCCTTTTCTAAAAGAGTAAAATTCGTATACTCTGCGGAATTAGTCACAACGACAATCGTATCTGTTGCAAGTCCTGCTGCTTCAATCAGAGCTAGGTCAACTTCCACCATTAGAGCTCCTTGGTAAATTTTGTCCCCCATTTTAATCTTTGAAGTAAAGCCTCTCCCTTCTAAAGTCACTGTATCAATACCAATATGTACAAGAACCTCTAACCCTTTCTCACTGGTAATACCGATAGCATGTTTTGTTGGAAAAACAGCTGTAACTGTCCCTGTGATAGGTGAAACGATTCGACCATTACTTGGAACAACCGCAAAGCCTTTGCCTAGTACTTCTTTCGAAAATACCTCGTCTGCAACATCTGAAAGTTTTTTTACTTTTCCGGATACTGGTGATTTAATACTTACTGTCTGAGCTACCTGTTTAAGATGAACTTCTTCTAAGTTGTCTTCCTCTACAGGCAAATCTTCAAAGCCAATAATCAAGGTTAAGACAAATGACAATATGATAGAGAGAATCATTACAATAGCTACCCAAGCAATAGTCATTGGGTTATCACGATCAATAAATTGAACACTGGTAAATAAACCAGGAGCAGCCATTGAGTGACTGGCAAGTCCCGCCATTCCAGCTACAGCCCCTGCAACAAAACCTGTAATAACTGAAGCAATCATTGGTCGCTTCAATCGTATAGCCACACCATAAAGTGCCGGCTCAGTAATCCCTGCAATGATAGCTGATGAAGCTGCGGCTAAAGCTGTTTGACGTAATTCCCTGTTTTTTGTTTTCAAAGCAACTGCTAGAGAAACACCACCCAATGAGAGGTTGGCACCAATTTCTGATGGCATAACCATTCCTTCAACACCTGTATCCGCAATCGTTTGTACGATTGTCGGTGTGAAAACTCGATGCATTCCTGTCATGACAAGCAATGGCCACAATGCACCAACAATAGCTACCGCTAACCATCCTAGTTTGTCATGAATAAAGAAGACACCATTAGAAATAGCTGTCCCTAACCAAACTCCTGCTGGACCAACTAAAAGTATAGCTATTGGTGCTGCCACAAGCAAAATAAGCATAGGCTTCAAAAAATTTTTCGTTACCACAGGCGTAATTTTATCGACATAATTTTCAATATATTTAAGTAGCCAAGTCATTACAATGGCGGGAATAATAGTATAAGTATATTTTACAGATGTCATTGGAATCATCGCAAAAGTTACAGTTGCTCCCTCAGCTGCCTTAGCCATCCATTCCATAAAGACTGGATGAACCATCAGACCAGCGATAGCCATTGCTAAGTAAGTGTTTGAACCAAATTTTTTAGAAGCTGAAACGGCAACTAATATTGGTAAAAAGAAGAATGAAGCATCCCCTATGGTATTCAAGATGTTGTAGGTTGAGCCATCAATACTTATAACGCCCGTCATTTCCAAAAGCATCGCGAGTAGCTTAATCATTGAACCGCCAATAATAGCTGGTATCAAGGGAGACATAGTCCCAATAATGGCATCGAGGATATTTGTCCCTATTTTTTTCAAGGTTAATTTTTCCTTAGGTTTACCTGTTTCATTTGTCACAGCACCACCTGCAACACCCATTTTTAGAATGGCTGCGTAAGCTGCAGCTACATTGTTCCCAACAATGATTTGATATTGTCCACCTTGATGGACAAGTCCTATCACTCCATTGATACTTTTTACTTTTTCATCATCTGCCTTACTTTCATCTTTCAAGATAAAACGAAGTCGTGTCATACAATGTGTTAAATTTTCAACATTATCGACACCACCTATTGCTTGAAGAATAGCCTCCGCCATTACTTTAAAATCTTGCGCCATTTTCTTTTACTCCTTAGTTATTATTTTCCACAGCATGACCACCGAAGCCATTTCTGAGAGCTGCAACTACTTTTCCACTCATGCTATCCTCCTGCAAGGAACGATTACGCATCATTAATGATAGGGCAATCACAGGTGCAGGTACTTCCAAATTTAAACTCTCTTCAACAGTCCACTTTCCTTCCCCCGAAGCTTGGACACGTCCTGATATCTGTTCTAATTTTGCATCCTTTGCAAATTGTTCTTCCGCCAGTTCCATGAGCCAAGAACGAATAACCGACCCATGGTTCCATAGTTTTGCAACTGCTTCATAGTCGTATTCAAAATTTGAAGCTTCTAAAATTTCAAACCCTTCTGCTATTGCCTGCATCATGCCGTATTCAATGCCATTATGGATCATTTTGAGGTAATGGCCACTTCCAATTGGACCAGTATAAAGATAACCATCTTTTTGTGCTAATTTTTGAAAGAGCGGCTCCAATTTGTTCCAAGATTCTTCGCTATCACCACCAATCATAAAGTTACCACCCGAACGTGCTCCTGCCATACCGCCTGATGTTCCAACGTCAAAGAAGTCTATTTTTTTAGCTTTTAACTTCACATTCTGTTGAAGATTATCATTATAATTTGAATTTCCTCCATCAATAAGAATATCTCCCGCTGACAGGATATTCGTTAACTCTTCAATTACACTGTTGGTTATCCTTCCTGCGGGTAACATCAGCCAGATAACACGGGGTTGTGGTACTGAAGTAATAAATTGCTCTAGATTATAACATCCTATTACTCGATCAGAGTATTGCTCTGCCTTTTTTATTTGTACTTCTTCTCTGTCTAAAACGAATACTTTTATTTCCTTATCCACTGCATTTTTCACAAGGTTCAGTCCCATTTTTCCAAGTCCAATAATCCCGAAATTCATACTTTCTCCTAATTCTGTATATCTGTTCTAAGAAAATTTTTATCTTTATCTTTCTTAGTTCTTAAATATTATATCACGGAAAAAGTAACCGCTTTCTCCAAAAAAAGGAGAATTCTCCATAATCATGTTATAATATTTGTATGGGAATATTTATTGATAATTATCTGAGCACACACCTTTCTAATACAGAGCAATCGATATTACTAAGGTTAGATAGTCAGCCAGAGCTTTTAAATAATAACTTAACGCAACTCGCGGTGGAGCTCCATTCTTCTGGGACCTCAATTATACGTCTTTGTCAAAAATTAGGCTTTTCAGGCTTTTCAGAGTTTAAATTTGAAACACAGAAACTTCTTAGATTGACAAACAATCAAAACCAAATTTCATTTTTAGAGGAACTAGAAAGTTTTTGTCACTTTTTATCCTCTGATATTACTACAGAGAAAGTACGCTTATTTGCACAAGAAATTTCCAGTTCAAAAACAATTTATATTGCAGGTGTTGAAGCTTCAAAATCACTTGCTGCTTATTTCAGTCATAAGTTAAACCAATTTGACTATGCCGCTGTTCATGTTTCAGATGACACTCTTTTAGATTTATTACCTAATATTCTTAATCGTCATAGTTTAGTTATTTATGTATCAATATCAGGACAAACAAAGCGACTAACAAACTCTGCACAAAAGGCAAGTCATACGGGTGCAACTGTACTATCTTTGACGAATGCTAAAACCAGCCCATTAGGGCGCTTAAGTAAAATAAATATCTCTACTAACACTTCGACTGCTAGCTACCACAACTATGATGTGACACCACGGACTTTTCAGATGGCAATTATTGATTTAATCCTGTCCAAAATTACCCAAAATCTCGAAAAATAGCAAGTTTTATTTTAGACATGAAAAAACTTCTTTGTTATCCACAAAGAAGTTTTTATATTATTCAAAATCCGTAGGTAAACCTTTACCATTACCAAAGAAATACCCTGTCTTATTATTAATTGTTAACAAATAACTACCGTCTGGACGATACAGATTGAAATATCCGGCTACTTGGCCGGCCATATAACCTGATGTCATTGTATGAATCGCAACGGGTAAAAGGATAAAGTTATTTCCAGAAATATAACCACGTTGGCGGGCAATGTTCAAGACTTTATCCATAACGCCTGGTTTCCACGTGAAGGCTGGATCATTCAGATTGAGATTAGCTTGTGGTTGAACACGGGCATTAGAATTATCCGGTGTTGCCCCTGTTGGATTTTGGGCTCCATTGGCTGCTACATTTCCTGTTGCATTTGAGCCTTGACTAGCATTTTGTTCTGTTTGACTTGTCCCTGCATCTGCTGAAGGTTGTGTTGAATTAGTTGCTGAGTCTGGTGTTACAGCTGTCCCAGCTGATTGATCTGCTGTAACCGAAGAATTGTTACTTTGGGCCGCAGCTTGCTCTTCTTTAGCCTTTGCATCTGCTTGCTGCGTCTTAGCAAGACTTATGGCTTTCGCAAGTACTTTATTCAAGCTTTCGTTTGCTGTTTTCGGTACTGCTGGGATACTCACCGCAGCTTTAACCTGAGCCGTATCATCTAATTTTCCATCAACAATAACTGATTTATTAAAGAGAGCGTTGACCTTTTGGACTGCATTTATTTGCGGTTCTAATGCATTAACTTTCTTTTCCGCAGTGTCAAAATCATTGCCTTTTAATTTTTCTAATTTGGTCTTCAGCGCTGATAGCTGATCAAAGTTAGAGTTTTTCAATAAAGTATGGTCTGAATCTGTAAAAAATTCATCATATGCTTTATTAAATGCTGTCAAGTTTTCTTTGTTGGCAGTGTTTGCTTGTTCGGTAGCTTTTTGATTGTTGTTATGGTTATAGATAGCATAACCTGTACCACCAGCAGCTAAAAGCACAAGAACACAAAGTCCAATAATGAGCGGTTTTTTACTGTCTTTCTTTTCCACTCTTTCTTCTTTTGGAGCAGCTTCTGTTTCAGTTTCAGCAACGACTGGCAGTGGTATAGGAACAGTTTCTCCTGCTACCGGCATTTTCTCAGCCATGTAGACTGCTTCTGCTTCAGGTTGCTGCTCTTCTGTTGCTTCTGTCTCATCCTCTGAGGAAACTTCAGGTGTAGAACTCTCTGTTTCTTCGCTCTCTTCTAGTGAGGGAGTATTTGATTCAGGTACTTCATTTGAAAGCTCTGGAAAATCTTCTTCCACATTTTCTGCTTCTGGTACCCCCTCTGGTTCTGCTTTCACATCCGAAGTTGCCGGCGGAGCAGGAACAACAGGAGGGAGATCATCAACAATCTCCACCTCATCAAATTCATTTTTATTTTTTTCTTTGAATTTGTTTTCTTCTGAAGTTGCCTCACTAGGGTCTTCTTCTACTTTCGAAGGAGTATCAGACTCTACACTAGGATCTTCCCCAACTTCTTCAATAACAGTTTCCTGTATTTCGGAAGTTTCACTCGTTTCCTCAGCTTCACTGCTTGATTCAGCTGGTACTTCTTGATCCATCTTTTCACGTTCTGATCGAATATACTTTTCTAAAGCTTGATTTTTAACAGCTTCAATCTCGCCACGATGCTGACGAATATATTTATCAAGAGCGCTTTCGCTTTCACTATTTTCTTTGTCTACTCTTTGCGCTTTATTTACAATCTCACCTATAGTAAAGTCCGACACATCGCCTAGTTTTAAGACTTTTTCGCCAGAATTCTTGATATCTTTATCTTTATCTTTTTCTTCTGTCATTTAGCACTCCATAGCTTTTGCTTATTTTTTAATTCTTTTTCCAAAATATTGATACAAGTCTGTGCGTAAAGTTCCGTTATAGAGTTTACGTTTTTTTGTTGCCTTTGCACCATAGTGTGTTTCAAAGGCAATATCACTTGTCAAAATGTACTTACTCCATGTTTCGAGCGGAGCAAAAGTCGCTCCCATTTCTTTATAAAGCTCCATTACTGAATCTTCATCGCCCAACCGCTCTCCATAAGGTGGGTTGGATACAATCACACCATCAAGTTCATCTGTATGGAAGTCTTGCAAGCGCATCTGTTTATATTTTATCACATGGTCAAGTCCTGCTGCAAGTGCGTTACCTTTCGCAATTTCTACCATGCGTCCATCAATATCAAAGCCTTGAATATCAAGTTCTAAGTCTTTGCGTACAGCTTTCTTCGCAGCTTCACGCACCTCAGAAAATACTTCCGGTTTCATCCACGACCATGCTTCACAAGCAAACTTGCGGTTCAAGCCTGGAGCCATATTGAGTGCTAACATTGCAGCTTCAATCGTAAAAGTTCCTGAACCGCAAGTGGGGTCTACAAACATACGTTTAGGGTTGGCCAACCAGTTCGTTAACATAATAATAGCTGCCGCCATGTTTTCTTTCAACGGCGCATCACCTTTTTCAACACGGTATCCACGCTTAAAGAGTGAATCTCCTGTTGTATCGATTGACACCGTAGCATTGTCTTTATGTATAGCAATTTCGATAGAAAAACCAGCTCCATTTTCGGGTATTGGTACTCCTTCTGGACGATGGTAAGCTTTTTGCAGTTTTTTGACGATAGCTTTTTTAGTAATCCCTTGTACACTCGGTTCATTGTGTAAGGTTGATTTGACTGATTTAGCTTTACTTACAGGAAATGCTGATCCAAATGGGATGTATTCTTCCCAGTCCAGTGCGTAAACATTTTCAAAAAGCTCATCAAAAGTGCGGGCTTTGAACTCACCCACGACTATCTTTACCCGGTCAGCAGTACGCAACCAAGTATTAGCCTGAGCGATAGTTTTGATATCTCCCGTAAAGAAAACACGAGAGCGATCGTCTATACTAACATTCTCAATTTCCATATTGCGTAGTTCGCGGGCGACCAAGCTCTCAAGACCTGCTGCTGCAGTTGCCATTAGCTTAAAATTATTTTTCATTTATTCCTTGTTTCTTTCTAAAAAAAGCTGGGACTAGCCCAGCGTGTCATACAGTTTTCTATAAGCCATGTTTTGTTCAGGTCTTGCGACCGTCGATAACCATCTGTCTGGGGAAGCAAAACTTCCCCCTCGACCACGCCTTCAGTTCGGCTAGTCAAGTGCCCCGACCATAAGTTTGGGTTGCTCGCTTGAGGGGTTTACCACGTTCCAATCTTGCCGTTTCCAGCAAGTCTCGTCTCTTTGGCACTTTTACAGAATACTCATGCGTATCAAAAGACTTAGCACTTTCTTCAGCCGTTAGGCATGACACTCCTACCTTGGTTTATTGTTTCACCAAGCACAAACACTACGGGCATCGCAGCCCGTGCGAGCATGGACTTTCCTCATGGTACGTTTTGTACCACGCAGTTATCCAAAAACTGTTTTTTTATTTTACTTTATTATTGTGAAGCTAAACTTAAACTTCTTCACTTGAAGCACTACCTGGTCCAAAAACAGCCTGTTCCAAACGGTTGATACGTTTGAGAAGTTCAAAGTTGCTTGGTTGACCAATTTCTGTTTTAGGTTTACTCAAACGATTTGAAACGACACGACTCATATTGTCGAGACGTTGTGTTTCTTCTAAGTTCGCTTGGTTAGGACGACTTGCTTGAGATTCAAGTTCCACGATTTTTTTCTTTAAAAATTCGTTTTCCTCTTGCAGACGTAACATTTCTGCTTGAAAAGCTTCATAATCTTGAATGACGTCATCGAGGAGCTCGTCAACTTCTTCTTTATCATAACCGCGCATTTTTGTTCCAAAATCAGCTTCATAGATATCTTTAGGTGTAAATTTAAATGTTGCCATATCGTCCTCTTTTATCATTTCATATCAAAGTTTTATCACTTTTTATCATAGCAGATTTTTTTTAATTTTTCAAGTCAACCCCTTAGTGAATTAAATTGCTACAGATGGCTTATTATAAGTCTTTCAAAGCTAACTTAATCACAGCTAAATCAAACAAATAATTTGCATCTACACCGGAACTTTTTATCTTATAGTCAAGCTCAATGAGGGATAATAAGGCTTGTGCTAAAAAGTCTTCCTGCATCTTTCTCACTTGTTGATTAGCTAATTTCACACGATAAGGGTGTATTTTAAGATAAGTTGTTTGTTTTTGCTCATCCCAGCCCTTGTTTTGCATTAGCTTAACTTGATAATAAAGCCGGAAAGTATTGGTCATAATAACCAATATTTTGATAAGTTCCTCTCCTTGCAAGGTTAGATCATGGACTAAGTCACGAGCGTCAGCTACTTTTCCTTTCAAAATCAAATCCGTCAGTAAGAAAATATTATCTTGCAGTGATTTGGGGACAACCTTTTCCACATCTTCAAGCGTAATTTCTCTCTCGCCAGTATAGGTCTTCAAAAGAGAAATATTTTGCTTGATAATCGGAAAAGTGAAATTTGATTTTTCAAAAATTCTTTGAAGTATCGTGTTTGAAAGTCCTGTTTCTGCAAAAGCTCTACTAAGTTCTTGCGGTTTAAGTTCTTGTGCTTCTAGTAATGTCGCAACAGACTTCAGCTTTTTAGTCAGTTTCAAACGACTGTCTAATTTGCCATGCAGAATAAGTATCAACTGTGTTGATTCTACAGGGTTATTCAAAAAGTTTTCAAAACGTGACGTCTGTTTTTCATCTAGCACAGACTTTTTAGCTGTGGTAAGATTTGTAAGATTTTCAAGAATAACCAGCTTTTGTTCAACAAAGAAGGGCAAACTTTCTAGCTCCTCCAATGCTAAATTCGCATTAGAAGTGTTTAAATCAAAATAGGCTTGCCCCAAATCTGAGCTATCATAATGTACAAACTCTAACAACCGATCTTTGAGTTCTTGAACAATATTTTCTTCTTCACCATAAAGGACCAGTATTTGAGGAAGTCCTACTTTTTTTATTTTTTCTAACTCATCAAAGACACTCATTCTTCATCAAGCTCCTGTCCATCTAGAAACTCGCCATCTTGGGTCACAAGTACTTTACGGGGGGTTGTTCCCTTGGCTGGGCCAACAATACCAGCAGCCTCAAGCTCGTTCATCAAATCAGATGCGCGGTTAAAGCCTACTTTGAGTGCCCTTTGTAGTTGGGCCGTTGAAGCTTTCTGAGCGGATATAACCATATTACGTGCTTCGTCAAACAGGGGATCCGCTGAACTGCTAGCACCGGTAGAAGCACCACGGCTACTGTCTTCTTCCACTTCTCCAGGGTCAAAGCTCTCATCATAGTCGGCCTGTGATTGATTTTTGATGAAACTTACGACGGCTTCAACATCCTCATCTGACAAGAAGGCACCTTGCAGACGCACCGGATGATTTTCATCAATAGGCTTAAAGAGCATATCTCCTCGACCTAAAAGTTTCTCCGCACCATTGGTATCAATAATTGTTCGTGAATCGGTACCACTAGATACCGCAAAGGCAACCCTCGAAGGAACATTCGCTTTAATCAAGCCAGAGATAACATCAACAGAAGGACGTTGTGTCGCTAAAATCATGTGTATGCCAGCAGCACGTGCTTTTTGCCCCAAACGGATAATGGCGTCTTCAACTTCTTTGCTGGCCACCATCATCAAATCAGAAAGCTCATCCACAATAACCACGATTAAAGGCAACGTTTGGTACTTTTCGTTTGACTGAGCATTATATTTTTCAATTTTTTCATTATAACCCGCAATATTACGTACACCCGCTTGACTAAAGAGCTCATAGCGGTTTTCCATCTCATCTACTACTTTTTGAAGCGCGCGTGATGCTTTACGGGGATTTGTGACCACAGGGATAAGCAGGTGAGGAATATCGTTATAAACAGAAAGTTCAACCATTTTGGGATCGACCATAAGAAATTTCACTTCACTTGGTAAAGCTTTCATCAAAATGGAAGTAATAATACCATTTACCGCCACAGATTTACCCGAACCTGTCGAACCGGCAACAAGCAAGTGAGGCATGCGGGTCATGTCAAATGTACGAATGGTACCATCTAGAGCTTTTCCTAAAGGTAATTCAAGCAAGCTGCTTGTTTTTGGTTGCGCATTTTCCCAAAGCTCACGGAAACCAACAGTTGCTACTTCACTGTTAGGAATTTCAATACCGATAAGAGATTTTCCAGGAATAGGCGCCTCAATCCGAACATCTTTTGCAGCCAACGCCAAGGCCAAGTCATCCGATAAATTCACAACACGCGAAACTTTTACACCAGTTGCTAATTTTATCTCATATTTAGTTACTGAGGGTCCTACAACGGCCGATTCTACAGTGGCAGAAATTTTAAAGGACTCTAGCGTACGTTCGAGTATTTGAATATTTTTTCTTACATTTTCTCGTTCGCCAGCTTGATTTTTTGGTGGTATCTCTTTAAGCAAATCAATTGTTGGAAGTTGATAAAAATCATTATTAACTGCAACTGAGCGGTCAAAAGAAATCGCTTCTCGATCGTCTTCTTCTGGAGAAGGTTCTTCTAACTGATTCATATCCGTACTTGGCATATCTGGAATAGCAATCGGGATTTCAGAAAACTCTGAAGAAACATCCTTTTCGAACTGGGGCTCCAAAGGAAGAGGTTCTTCCATCTCTCTTAGTTTCTTTTCTGCTTCTTCTTGCGCGCGTGATTTTTCTTCTAAGAGCGCAGCTGCACGTTTTGCCTCAGCTCTTTCCGCAAGCTTAGTACGGGTTTCGCTTATATTTCGATGAATAAAGATGCGTAAACGAGAAATTAATGTAGGAGCCATAAGATAGATTGCGAGCAGCCAAAGGACACCAACAATAATATAAACACCAATAACTGAAAAGAGTGCTTTAGAAGGGTTAAAGAAAAGATCGCCGAGGAATCCTCCTCCTAAAAAGTGAGTAACTTGTCCTTTTTTCAAATCTGACATAGCTAAAACCATTACTTTTTTGCCGGTATGTAGTGCATCAAATCTTGCCTGAAATACCAAGAGTAGTCCGAAGAAAAAGAGCGCTATCCCTGGTAAAAAACGACTATTCTTCTTGAAGTATTCTTTTTTGAAAACTGTCATAAACATGATGAATAAAACCAATAATAAAAGGACAATCGCTAAAGAACCTACTGCAATACGTGTGATATTATAGAGAAAAACACCAAAAAGCCCTAGACGTGCAAGAGCAAATAAAATAATAATAAAGGTCCCAAAAAATGCTGCCATTTTTTTATTGGCAGTCCAGAACTTGTCGGTAGCTTTTTTTGCTGATGTCTTTTTTGCGGGTGAACGCTTGGCTTTTGACTTCGCTTTACTTTTTGTTTTTCTTTTTGCAGGCATGATATTTCTCTGTTCTAAAACTTAATATTACTCTTTATTGTAACATTTTTTATTAAAGTATTCCTCTTTAAGTATTGCTACTCTTGCCTTTACAGGACTTATATTAATTTCTTTTTTAATTTAAAACACTTTTGAGTTTAATCCAATCTTTTTAGTGCTTCTACATAAATTGAAATAGTTTCATTTGCTTTGTCAGATGCAATGGATACGAGGGAAATTTTTAAGAATAATAGTGCATAATCTGCCAATTGTACTGCTACTCCAATATACTAAAACTTTAATTATATTTTCACGTGTCTAGGCACTTTTTATTTTCCCTCATATTACTTTGCTATTCATTTAATTACTGACTTTTTTTGAATAAATATATTCCTTAGCAGTTGAGTCCTCTGTAAATGAATAAACATAAGTATGATTATCATCCCTCGTAACCGAGCGGTCACTAAAATATACTTTACCATTATTTATTTTATACGGTATTTTTATGCCGGACCGGGGACCTAAGATAATTTTTTCGTTTTTAGTGTCAATACTAAAAGTATCTGTCGAACTTGGATTATATGCACCAACTGCAGTTATTTTGAAGTGAGAGTCATCCAGAAAATAATAATAAAAAGTACCATCATGAGCTAAATTTTGGGGAGCACCATTCTTCATGGCTGTATCTACATCCATTCCATCATAGCTTACTAAAGAATATCTAAATCCCTTATTAATAAGAGCTTCATAAATAAGTGACTCAGACTCAAAATTTTGCAATTCGGCAGGAGTAACTACTTTTGAAGCTATATCCAGTGTCTTTTGCTTAGAGGTGCTGTTTTGGTAGTAAGTAACTAATGAGGAATTTATTTTTGCCTCTTTCTCCTGAAGTTGACCAGTCTTATTATCAATATAACTAAAAAAAATTGTATTATTACTGATCACTACATCTAACTTATGCTGAACATTTGTATTATCATACCATTGGATATATCCATCATTAACACCCGCATTACCGTTCGCGGTCATCGCAATCCTTTCTGCACTTAAAATAGTTGTTTGTGGATTTATTTCAGCATACGTCTGTGCTAATAATGCTACTTGTTCATTTAAGGAGAGGTTATTCCATTCTACAAGAGCTTGTGAGTAGTCTTCTGACAAGCTTGACGATTGTGCCTTTGATATGCTCGTACTTCTCAAGGAACTTTTTGATGAACTGTTATTAAAAGTAGAGGCTTGATCGTTTGAAGGTTTAGGATAGAAAAATACAGTTAAAAGTATAGCTATGACAATGACTAGAAGCATACCTAAAATACTTCCCACAATAATTATTGTTCTTTTATCATTCTTACTATGAATAACTTCATCTTTTACTAAACCATCAGAGACAGCTTGTTGATATTCTTGTTCATTGGGTTTACGCCCGTTCATATGCTTAAAAGTTTTTTCCCATTTCTTTTTCTCAATCATTTTCGCTCCGTTTTATTTTCCTTTCACACGCGCAGGTGGTTTTTATTTTAGTTAAGAATGGTTAAGGTTCAAAGCTAAGTAGGGGGTATGCACCTCAACCCCTTTCAGTTCGTACTTTACACCATCACTTTACTTTTTTTCTCGTGCAACCACTGCAACATGACAATACCTAATACATACAATGCTTTTTGCTCACTAGAAAATAGTTCTAAGTACAGTTTGCGCGTGAGTTCGTGTGGGTACAACAATAATTTGAGTATTAAGTGTTAATTTCCCGTTAAAGTCCTACCTAAAATATCCCAATATAAAGCTGTATTATTGCTCTCGTTTTCAATCTTAGTTCCCATTTTATCGGGATTTTTTAACATTTCAGTATGTTTTTCTCAATGTTCAACTTATTACTTATATCTTCTGCTTTCCAAACTAACTTCAAAATAAAGAGCAATCAAAGCTAACTTATCAGGTGCAAATGATTTCGCTCCTTTAAGGTTATAGTGGACAATTCATCTAAGTGGAAAGTTGCTTCTCATCCAGTAAAAATGACGACCCAAACAGACTTGACAATGAGCAGTACAGTCATCTGCAACTATATAAGAAAGCATTGTTAAACTTAATAACTTATAATTCACTGTCAACATATTTTATCTCTCACTTCTCATTTTCCATTTATATCTAAAATTTAAAGTATCAACACCTAAAAATATTGCCCCAATTATATAAAAATAAAGTGCTAGATGTGCATTTTGGAAAAGGGAGCAAATGATGAAAGACAAAGGTCCCATTACAATAAGGAAAGAGCAAAACAAATCCAACACCTTGGTAAAAGTCATTGAGAATAAGTCTTTCTGGTTGGCAAAAGAGAAGATACTCGCAACTTGAATTACTATCATTCCTATAAATGGCGTAAGAAAAACATATTTTACATTTTGAATGGTTTTAGGATAAAATCCCACTCCTTTCTGGCCATCCCAACGAAGTGAGATATAAATTTCATTTGGCAGTTTCTCCCAAATTATTAGAGTGATGACGAGATATAAAAAGAGTATTGCTAACAGACTCAAAAAATACTTTTTTTTATTTAATAAATTCCTCAACATATACTACCCTTCTTTTGTGCTGTTAATAGTTACTTTAACAACTTTTAGAATGAAAAGCAATTATTCTTAAGCTATAACAAAAAAGCCGAAAGCTTCATGCTTTCGACTTCTTAAACTTATAACTTTAACTTATTTTACAACCATAACATTACATGGCGCATGATTGACAACATAAGTTGCTGTTGAACCAACTAACACACGGTCAATCGCTCCTTTACCTGTTGAACCCATAACAATCAAGTCAATATCATTTTCTTCAGCAAAATCAACGATTTCTTTTTTCGGAGAACCACTAACTTGGAATGCTTTGTACTCAACTTTGTCTCCGATGAGTTTACCCGCTTCTTCTAAAACTTCTGCAGATTGCTTTTCTGCTTCTTCCAAAACAGCAGGCATAATGTAGGCAGTGCCATAGAGTTGTGCCACATCCTTAGCATTTACGACAAATAAAGCTGCGTGGTTTCTTTTTGCAATCTCAATAGCTTCTTGAATAGCTTGATTTGCTTGTTCGGATCCATCTACTGCGACTAAAATGTTGTTATAATTTTCTCTCATTGTAAGCGCCTCCTTTACTTTATTATAAGACATTTTCATAACAAAGTCCAATAAAAAGTTTAAATTTCTTATTTTTTATTACTTATTTCTCATAAATATTCAGCTATTAAGGTTTACTCAGCTTAATAAATTAACCATTTCTGAATAGCCAAGTTGTTTAGCATAATCTAAAGCAGTCATATTATTATTGTCTCGCAGTGCTTTATTAGCTTTATAATCTAACAGTGTGCGCACAATTTCTTGGTATTTGGGCGACCCATCTCGCAATGCCACAGCCTCAATCAAGGCGGTATAGCCGTAATTATTTTGGTGATTGATGTCTACTTGACCCTTCTCTAACAACAATTTGACATTGTCCAAATGCCCTTTTTCAGCGGCTGGAATTAAAGCATTTCCACCAAAACGGTTATAAATTTTTTGATCTGGATTGCTATGCTCTAAGATATATGCCAAGATTTCTGTTTTCCCTTGAGCTGCAGCATAGAGATAGGGTGAATCTTGTATGTGATCTTGGAGATTAACATTTGCACCATTATCAATAAGCAGCTTAGCTAGCGCTACATTATTTTCATGAGTTGCAATTAGTAGAGAGGATTCACCTTTTGCATTGACTTCATCAATGTCAGACTGTCCTGCTTGGATACTTTTCTCAACTTCTGCCAAGCTTTTTTTCTCACTCACAGCTTCTAACACGCGCATATATTTCACCTCCTCTTTTTTGGGGACCTTTTCAGTTTTTGTAGTTGAGGCGGTTGTACTTTTTTCTGCTTGTTTGTTTGTCACTTGTTTTTCTGGTTTAGCACAAGCCGCCAATATGACAAGTAATATTCCTAAAAGAAGGAAGTATTTCTTCAAAGGCACGACCTCCTCTCTTCTTTTATCTTTGTTCCATCTTAACATTTCTCAAACATGAATTAAAAAATTCCGTCTTATATTTTGTATGTTGCCTTTTATTTTAGGAAGAAGTATAACTTTTGATAAAAATTATTATTATTACAAATTCCGTTGTGATATAATGAACTTATGGAAAATATAAACGCTTACAAGGCCTTAGCCTTTTTTGATCTTGATGGTACTTTACTCAATGAACAGAGTCAGCTTGATAAAGAAGTCGTTGACGCTATTCATGAAATTCGTCGAAATGGTGTACTTCCTTTCATTGCAACAGGACGTGGTCATTTTGAACTTGATAAAATAATGGAAGAAACTGGTATCACTGGGGCTGTAGCCATGAATGGACAGTACATTGTTTTAGATGGAAAAACAATCTACCGAGATCCTATTTCGCCCACTCATATTGAAAAACTCCATGCCCTAGCTATCGAACAAGATGAAGCACTCGCTTTTTATGGTAAAGACGGGTATTGGGTTGACCGCCACACTAAGTTTGTTCAAGATGCCTATGCCTATACGCATATGCCCCTCCCCACAATTAATCCAGAAGGCTATAAGTCAGAGGAAGTGAATATGCTTTTATTATTAACAGATAAGCTTTCACAAGTTGATTATTACAAATCTCGTATGCCTGAACTTAATTTCTTCATGAATGCTCCTACCTCTATCGATATTACAAATATCACGACAAATAAAGGTACAGGAATCACTCATGTGAAAGATGTTCTTAATTTTAAAGGAGAGACTTACGCCTTTGGTGATGGACGTAATGACTTACATCTCTTAGATGCTGCTGATCACGGAACAGCAATGGGAAATGCCGTGCCAGAACTGAAAGAAATCGCCGATTTTATTAGCAGTAAAAATACCGAGCGTGGGATTGTCAATGCTTTTAAACATTGGAATTTTATCTAACTTTGTCAAAATAAAAACAGAGCATTTAAATATAATGCTCTGTTTTTTATAATTTTATTATTTTATCGGGTGAGATCAATGCGTTTACTTAGCTTGTCCATAATAATAGCACCTATCAAAAGACTAGCAAACTCTCCAAGTGCCAATGTAAACCAAGTCCACAAGAAAGGCATGCCAAAGAGAAGATTCATTTCTAAAGCGATTGTAACCATACTAATTGAAAAGAATATGGCAAAATAGAAAAATGCTTTGTTTAACTGACCATTGAAGAAATACTGCTTCATATAGCGTTCAAAAAGAAGAACACCAAGACTTAAGAAGATAAGTGTAGAAAGCCCCCCAACGATAACATCAATCCAAGTAAAGCTAAGGAAGTTCGAAATCATACAGCCAATAGTCACAGCGACTATATATTTTTTATTAAAAAAAGCTGTAAAGTTCAACATTTCCGATATCCTAAATTGGACAGGGCCATAAGAGATGGCATTGAGAGGTGGTGTCATTGTAAGAACAACATAAAGCGCAGCGACAATGGCAATAGTGACCATGTCATAGACAGTAGATTTTTTCAATTTTTTCTCCTTTAGCGGCTGAATACCGCCTGTAATATGCTCAAGCAAAGGTTAAAAGTCCTGAGGATTGCTGATAATACGCAACTTTTATATTATAACAGTTTTGGAGTATAATGGAAAGCCTTGTTGCCATTTTGAAAAACAAAAAAAGCCCAGCTTTAATAGCTGAGTTTATTTTATCGTCCATCCTCCATCAATAGGGATGACTGCACCTGTCAGATAAGAACTTTCGGGGCTTGCTAAAAAGAGGGTCAAGTCTGCTACTTCTTTGGCTTTTGCCCAACGTTTAGCGGGCGTTTCTGATGCGACCCATTTTGCCATTTCACCATCATTTTCCGTGAAATCCTTGGCATTCATGGGTGTATCAATTGCGCCAGGGGCGATACCCGCTACTTGAATACCGTACTGGGCTTCATCTAGGGCCAACTGTTTGGTAAAACCAACAATCGCGTGTTTACTGGCAGTATAGGCAAGTCCGCCTCCACCCGCAACTAAACCAGCAACCGAAGCCATATTGATAATAACTCCTGCTTTTTGCTTTTTCATAGCGGGCAAAAAAGCTGAGGTCATAAGAAACATACTATCAAGATTCGTTTCAAGAATCTTCTTCCAAAGCTTAAAGTCTGTTTCTTCCATTGTGCGATAATCATCTAACTGACCAGCAGTGTTTAACAAAATATCTATAGTTCCGATCTGTGAAGCCACTTTTTCCACTGCTTGTGGATTTGAAACATCACATACCAACGTTTCGTATTCTGCTACAAAAGGGTGAAGGTCAAGCCCAACAACTTCTGCTCCAGCTTCTGTAAAAGCTGCGGCTTGTGCTTGCCCTATGCCACTAGCCGCTCCAGTTACGAGCACTTTTTTTCCTTTGAAATCCCAATCAGTCATTCACTAAGATCCAGTCTGTTGCTAAAACATCACACGGTGTTGGGGCCCACATACTAAAACCTTCCCCCTCACCTGTTACATTGATAAGGAAATAGGGTGTGACTTGTAATTTTTCACCTGTTTCTAGGGTGATATTGTCATAAAGAGCAACATAGTTCTCTGCTCCTCCCCAACCTGTACGCACTATCTTTTTACCTGCTTTAAGCTGTGGTAGAATTTCTTCAAATGTCATCTTATTATCCTTCTTTGTTTTCGCTTCTGATAATTACAGCGTGAATATTTTAATTTTAACATTTTGCGATTTATTTTGTCATTTATTGTTTCTTCCTTGACAAGAAACTCCCCTTCAACTAAAATGAAGCTATGAAAAATACTAAAAATCAAGAAAAAATCGTTGTCATCACCGGTGCTTCTAATGGCATGGGATATGAAGCAGCTAAAACTTTTGCTCAACGTGGCTGGCAGGTCTATGCCGGAGCCCGTCGTGTGGAAAAAATTCCAACTGAAGGAGGTATCACTTCACTCAAGCTCGATGTCACAGACAGTGAAAGTAACCATGCCTTTATACAAGGTGTTTTAGATAAAACAGGACGCATCGATGTCTTAATCAATAATGCCGGCTATGGCGAATACGGTCCTGCTGAAGAAATTCCAATGGAGAATGTTCGTAAGCAATTTGAAACAAACTTCTTTGGTGCGGTGGAACTCACACAGTTAGTCCTTCCTATTATGAGACAGCAAAAATTTGGTCGTATTGTTAACATTTCTAGCATCGGAGGCGATGTCTATATGCCTCTTGGGGCATTCTATCACGCCACAAAGGCGGCTATGCAACAATGGTCTGATGTCCTCGATACAGAAGTCAGAGCTTTTGGTATCCGTTCTATTGTAGTTCAACCTGGAGGGACGGCGTCAAACTGGAGCTCTATTACTATGGAAAATGCTGAAAAAAATCTCCAAAAAGATAGCCCCTACCAGCCGTTAGTCCAAACCGTACGTGCGGCCCTGACCGAAAATTTTGGCAGTTCTGCCACTTCGGCTGATTTGGCACAAGTCTTCTATAAGGCAGCCACAGATAAAAAAGCAAAGTCTCGTTACTATTATTCCTTCACGGATCGGTTAATCGTCCACGCCGCGCGAACTTATCCAAAACTCTATATCAAAGTCTTCAATGCAGCTTTGAAGCATATGGGAAAAGGTAAAAAATAAACAAAAAAAACACTTGGGTTCAGCTATAAACCAAGTGTTTTTTTTGTTTATCCAATCAAAGAACCAGCAGGTACATCTGCAGGTGCTTCAAGCACGCGCAATTTGCCATCAAATTCTGCGGAAAGAATCATACCTTGACTGACATATTTTTTCATCATTTTACGTGGTTTCAAGTTTGCTACGATTTGGAGTTTTTTACCCACAAATTCTTGTTCATTTGGATAGAACTCCGCAATCCCTGACAAGATTTGGCGTGGCTCTTCATCTCCAGCATCCAACTTGAAGCGCAACAGACGATCTGACCCTTCAACACGACTAACTTCCAGTACTTCGGCAACTTTTAACTCAATCTTTTCAAAGTCATCAAACTTGATTTCTGGTAGAGTCAGATTAAGCTTAACATCCTCAGGTACCCATTCTTTTTCGGGAAGTTTCCCCCCAGCCATTTGCAGTTTGATATAGTCCACTTCTTCTTCCTTATCCAAACGGGGGAAGACGGGTTCACCTTTTTCTACAACTTTGTTGCTAAATTCATAACCAAAGGCCAAGTCTTCCAGTGAAAATTCTTCGTCAGCCAAACCTAACTGTGCAAAAATTTTCTTGCTTGTAGCACGCATGAAAGGTTGCAAGAGTGCAGCTACAACACGAAGATTTTCAGCTAAATGATAGAGCACATTATTGAGTTTGTCTTTGTCGTCTTCGGACTTGGCTAAGACCCAAGGAGCCGTTTCATCAATATATTTATTTGTCCGTGAGATAAGCACCCAGACTTCATTGAGAGCTACATTGAACTCAAACTTATCCATAGCTGTATGGAATTTTTCCAACGTTTCAGCCAAAACCGTTTCCAAAGCAGCATCGTACTCGGTTGTAGCCTCGTTTTTGACTAAAACACCACCATTGTACTTGTTTACCATTGCTACTGTACGGTTGAGCAAGTTTCCAAGGTCATTAGCCAAGTCATAATTGATACGGTCGATAAAGTCTTCGGGTGAGAAGACACCATCTGAACCAAAAGGCAAAGCACGCATCAGATAGTAGCGTACTGGATCAAGTCCGTAACGGTTGACCAACATATCTGGGTAAACAACATTTCCTTTAGACTTAGACATTTTACCGTCTTTCATCACGAGCCATCCATGACCAAAAACTTGTTTTGGTGGTTGCATGCCCAAAGCATGAAGCATGATAGGCCAGTAGATTGTATGGAAACGAACGATTTCTTTACCCACCATGTTCACACCGGGCCAGAATTTATCAAGTTTACTTGTATCATCTGAACCATAGCCTAAGGCAGTTACATAGTTAAGCAAGGCATCCAGCCAGACATAAACAACGTGCTTAGGATTTGACTTAACTGGAATTCCCCATGTAAAGGTTGTACGGCTCACTGCTAAATCTTCCAAACCTGGCTTGATAAAGTTGTTGACCATCTCATTTTTACGGATTTCAGGCTGGATGAAGTCTGGATGAGTTTCATAATAATCTAAAAGCCATTCGGCATATTTGCTCATGCGGAAGAAGTATGATTCTTCTTCAACCCACTCAACCTCATGTCCTGAGGGTGCCTTACCTCCAGTTACATTACCATCGGCATCATAATAAACTTCTTCCAGCTGTGTTTCAGTAAAGAATTCTTCATCTGACACTGAGTACCAACCTGCATACTTATCCAGATAGATATCATCTTGTGCCAAAAGTTGCTCAAAAGCTTTTTGAACGGCTTCTTCATGATATTTGTCTGTTGTACGGATAAATTTATCATAAGAAATATCCAACATTTTCCATAACTCTTTAACATCTTCTGCCATAGGGTCCAGATATTCTTTAGGTGTCATGCCGAGTTCTTCAGCTTTACGTTGAATTTTCATACCATGTTCATCAAGACCTGTCAGGTAAAAAGTATCAAAGCCCATCAAACGTTTATAACGTGCGAGAACGTCACAAGCAATAGTTGTATAGCTTGAGCCAAGGTGTAACTTACCCGATGGATAATAAATCGGTGTCGTGATGTAAAAGTTCTTGTTTTCAGTCATTTTTTTCTCCTAATTCATGGCCTAATGAAAGCCACTTGATTAGTATTTTTTCAATTCTTAATTGAAAAAAGCCTTGTTTCTATTATAGCATATCCTTTTTCAGTAATTCTCTTTCCAAATAATATTTGGAGGATTTTATCTCAAAAGAGATTTGGATTAATACAAAAACCCTCTAAAAATTGTTATAATTGAGCTAATAAAGACAAAAGGATTTTATTATGACCTACAAATTTATCTCCTGGAACATCGATTCGCTGAATGCAGCTTTGACTGGAACAAGTCCTCGCGCAGCTCTGTCTGTAGCTGTCGTGGAACAGCTTGCCTCCTCTGAAGCAGATGTTATCGCTATTCAAGAAACAAAACTGAATGGTGATCTAAAAAAAACAAACAAAGTCTTGGAAGCTTTAGCCAGTCATTTCCCAGAATATAAGATGGTTCACCGTATCAGTACCCCACCTGCACGTAAAGGCTACTCTGGTACAATGTTTCTTTACAAAAATAGTCTGCCAGAGCCAATCATAACGCTACCCGAAATTGGAGCACCTGATACAATGGATAGCGAAGGGCGCATCATTACGCTCGAGTTTCCTGAGTTTTTTGTGACAACTGTTTACACTCCAAATGCCGGTGATGCGCTTAGCCGTTTAGATCTTCGTGGCCAGTGGGACGACCAATACCGTGCTTACTTGCAAATGCTTGATCTTCAAAAACCCGTCTTAGCTTGTGGGGATTTCAACGCGGCCTACACTGAGATAGACCTTGCAAATCCTAAAGGTAACCGTAACTCTGCAGGCTTTACCGATCAAGAACGTGAAAAATTTGGTCTTCTCCTCGAAGCGGGTTTCACCGACAGTTTCCGTAAAATTCATGGCAATGTTGAAAGTTATTTTGCACCAGGACGCAGTATTTATACTTGGTTTGCTCAACGTTCTCGTACAGCAAAAATCAATAACTCTGGCTGGAGAATTGACTACTGGTTAGTCTCTAATCGATTGGCTGATAAGATTAGACGTGCAGAGCCTCTTGACTCTGGAGCCCGTCAGGATCATGTGCCTATTGTGTTAGAAATAGATATTTAAATAAAAATAGTCCAAAGTCTTTAATGACTCTGGACTTTTTTAATATTCTTATTTTTACTACTCACTCAGTGCTTCAGAACTTCCTGATACTTCTCTTGTTTAAAACCTATCAGTAAAACTTGGTCATCCTTCACAATTAACGGACGTTTCACGAGCATGCCATTTGAAGCTAAGAGTTCGGCAGCTTCACGGTTGGACAGCCCTGCGAGTTTATCCTTCAAACCTAGCTCACGATAGACCAAACCACTCGTATTGAAAAAAGTTTTGACAGGAAAGTCGGCAAACCATTTTTCAAACTGTTCGGCTTTTGGCGGATTGGTCTTAATATCAATATCATTATAATCAATGTCTAGCATATCCAAAGTCGCCTTCGCCTTGCGACAGGTTGAGCATTTTGGATATTCGTAAAAGTCGTACATTTTTAATCCTCCTTAACTCTTATTTTAACAAAAAAAGTGAGAAGCAGAGAGTTTTTCCTTTTCTATAATGACTCTTGAAGTTTTTAAGAGAATAAAAAATATGTTAAAATAAGATAAGAATATAAATTTAGGAGATTATTTATGATTTGGTCACTTATCGTAGGTGCGTTAATCGGTATGGCAGCCGGAGCGATCACCTCAAAAGGCTCAAGCATGGGCTGTATCGCAAATATTGTCGCGGGGCTTCTCGGTTCCTTCGTTGGTCAGAAACTTCTAGGAAACTGGGGACCACATTTAGCGGGAATGGCTTTAGTCCCATCTATTGTGGGGGCAATCATCGTGGTTCTTGTCGCTTCTGCTTTGTTTGGGAAAAAAGATAATTAAAACGTTCAAGTAGAACGTTTTTTTGTTGACCTTATTTTATTTTCTCTTTATAACAAAAAAAAGTTTTGCCGTGTATTTTAAGACAGCAAAACTTTATATTTTAATATTTTCTAAAACGTTGATAGCGACTTTCTTGAAGTTCTTCTTCTGAAAGTTGCCCAAGTTTTTGAAGCTCACTCTGAATAGTCAGTCTCAAGTTTTCCATGAGATTTTCTTCTTCAATGATACCTTCGATGATCCCCATCTGCAGTTGATCAGCAGCTTTAATCTTCATCAAGTCTGCTGCTTCATCACGACGGGAGCCATCTTTCCAGAGAATAGTTGCAAAACCCTCAGGAGAAAGTACCGAATACATCGCATTCTCTAGCATGTAAACTTTATTTGCAACAGCTAAAGCGAGCGCGCCTCCTGAGCCACCCTCGCCAGTGATAAAGGTTAGAACCGGAACTTTTAAGTCCGACATCTCAAAGAGATTACGAGCGATAGCTTCACCTTGTCCACGCTCCTCTGCCTCAATCCCAGGATATGCACCTGCGGTATTAACGAAAGTAATAATGGGGCGTTTAAACTTTTCAGCTTGTTTCATCAAGCGCAAAGCTTTACGATAGCCATTAGGGCCGGGTTGGCCAAAGTTAGTCGCCAAGTTTTCTTCAAGATTTTTTCCTTTTTGAATCCCAATAACAGTCACAGCTTGCCCTTGAAAAGTAGCAATCCCACCAACAATAGCTTCATCATCTATAAATTGTCGGTCCCCATGCAGTTCAAAGAAGTCCGTAAAAATAGCGACAATAATCTCACGTACAGATACACGGTCATTCGCACGTGCTTTATTAATAATCTCTGCAATATCAGACATTTTTCACACCCCCATGAAATTTCAAGAGCAAGGCAAGTTTATCACGCATCTCTTGACGTTTTACAATAGCATCCACGAAGCCGTGTTTCAACAGAAACTCTGCCTTTTGGAAGTCATCTGGCAAAGTCTGACGAACAGTCTGCTCGATAACACGTCGACCAGCAAAACCAATCAAAGATTGAGGCTCAGCTAAAATAATATCGCCTAACATGGCAAAGGAAGCAGTTACTCCTCCAGTTGTGGGGTCTGTCAAGACCGTAAGATAGAGTAATCCAGCATTCGAGTGCTTTTTAACAGCTGCTGAGATTTTAGCCATTTGCATGAGGGACATAATACCTTCTTGCATACGGGCACCGCCAGAAGCTGTAAATATAACTACTGGAAGTTTTTCATCAATAGCCATTTCAAAAAGACGTGTTATTTTTTCACCAACAACAGTCCCCATCGAAGCCATGATAAAAGTTGAGTCCATGATAGCGAGGGCAACTTTTTGCCCTTTTATCATCGCCTTGCCTGTCATTACAGCTTCATCTAAGCCTGTCTTTTCTTTAATGGCTGTGAGTTTTTCAGTATAGTTCGGGAAATCAAGTGGGTTTTTAGTTTCAATCCCTGTAAACATTTCTTCAAATGAATCTGTATCCACTAAAAGTTTCAAACGTTCTGGGGCCGTAATACGGAAATTATAGCCACAGTGGGGACAGATTTTACTGTCACCAAGGTCTTGACTATAAATACTATGTTTACAAGCAGGACACTTGGCAAAAAGTTCGTCTGGAACTTCAGGCTTAGCCATTTCTCCCTGAACAGTTGAACGATTAGGGTTAATTTTAATATATTTTTTCTTTTGAAAGAGAGCCAATTATTTCTCCTTTTTCTCAAAGTTTAAAGGGCTTTGATATGGAACACTTCTTCTCAGATATTATCTGTGCCGTTCCATTTATTTTAATTGTCTAATTACATAATTATACACGCAAAACTTAAATTCGTCAAGAACTATCTAAGTGTCTAAAAAGCGATTATCAAGCAGTGTACAAGAGTTTAAAACAGATAAATCTGAGTCATAATATTCAAATATTTGTAGATAAAATGAGCCTAGAAAAACAAAAAAGCCATCAAGCTTTTTTTATTTTTTCAAGTATTCTGGCAAAAATGTCGACGCCAAGAAGCTTGTATCGTAGTCACCCGCAATAACATTATTATCTGAAATGAGTTCCAATTGAAAATCAATATTTGTTGTCAAACCTTCAACATCAAACTCCATCAAAGCACGTTGCATTTTCATCAGGGCTTCAAAACGATTTTCCCCGTGGACAATGACTTTAGCAATCATTGAATCATAGTAAGGCGGAATAGTGTAGCCTGTATACATAGCAGAGTCCACACGTAAACCTACGCCACCACTTGGAAGAAAGAGGTTTGTAATTTTACCAGGACTTGGTGCAAAGTTAAACTTAGGATTTTCAGCATTGATGCGGCACTCGATAGCATGGCCCTTGAACTCAACATCTTCTTGTTTAACGGATAATTCCTGACCATCAGCGATACGGATTTGTTCTTTTACAATATCCACACCTGAAACAAACTCCGTAACAGGGTGTTCGACCTGTACACGCGTGTTCATTTCCATGAAGAAAAAGTCGCCTGAAGCTTCATCTAAGAGGAATTCAATGGTTCCTGCATTTTCATAACCGACATGGGCTGCAGCTTTTACAGCTGCCTGACAAATACGTTCACGTAAAGTATGCCCAATAGCTACAGAGGGACTTTCTTCTAGAACTTTCTGATTATTACGTTGAAGTGAACAGTCACGTTCACCTAAGTGAATAACATTGCCATGTTGGTCTGCCAGGATTTGCACTTCAATATGACGTGCTGGGAAAATCATGCGCTCAATAAACATTGCGCCATTACCAAAAGCGGCTTTCGCCTCAGCAGTTGCTGCTTCAAAAGCAGGGAGTAATTCATCAGCATTGCTGACTTTACGAATACCTTTCCCACCACCACCGGCTGATGCTTTAAGCATGACGGGATAGCCAATTTTTGTGGCAAGCTCTAATGCTTCCTCACTTGTGTAAACTTCCCCTTCAGAACCTGGGGTTACGGGGACTCCTGCTTTCACCATTTCAGCACGGGCATTGATTTTATCACCCATCATATCCATTACTTGAGCGGAAGGGCCGATAAATTTGATATTCATTTCTTCACAAAGGCGTGCAAATTTTGAGTTTTCACTCAAGAATCCAAAACCTGGGTGGATAGCTTGGGCACCAGTCGCTACTGCTGCTTCCAAGATATTATTCATATTCAAGTATGATTCTGTTGCACGCGCAGGGCCAATACAGATTGCTTCATCTGCAAGAGCCACATGCAAGGCTTCACGGTCTGCTTCTGAATAAACAGCAACAGTAGCTACCCCAAGCTCACGCGCCGCACGAATGATACGTACTGCAATTTCGCCACGGTTGGCAATTAATATTTTATTAAACATATTTTGATAACTCCTACCAGACACTCTTTTTTATGGGTTCAGGAAGTAAAAAACTTCTGACTTACAAAGAGTGTGAATAAGACTTCAAGTCTCAGTATATTTTTTGATTGACAATATATAACCCACAATAAAGGTATTCAAGCCAATCTTCCTTGAAGCAGTGTAATTCAAATTACACTTACTTTTAAAATTTGCCACAGAATACTGTGGCAGATTTTAATATTATTTATTTTCCGAGGGCAAAAGTCAAAGTACCTTTTGCTGCCAATTTGCCATCTACTTTAGCTTCTGCTTCAACAACAGCAATTGGTCCACGACGTTTAATAAATTTAGCATGTAAGACAAGTTGGTCACCTGGAACAACTTGTTTCTTATATTTGACGTTATCCATACCCGCATAGAAGACAAGTTTACCTTTGTTTTCAGGTTTAGACAATTCTAAAACACCCGCAGCTTGAGCCAAGGCCTCCATGATCAAAACGCCTGGCATAACTGGATATTGGGGGAAATGTCCTTGGAAGAATTCTTCATTTATCGTTACATTTTTTATTGCTGTGATTTCATCATCAGCGATATCAATAACGCGATCCACCAAGAGGAAAGGATAGCGGTGAGGCAAGGCCTCCATTATTTTGGTAACATCAATATTTACTTCTGCCATCTTACTCACTCCTTTATTTAATGCGAACCAATTCTTGACCGAATTCAATCACATCTTCAGCACTTACCATGATTTCAGTAATCACACCGTCTTTTGGTGCTGGGATTTCGTTCATCACTTTCATCGCTTCAATAATAAGCAAAGTTTGGCCTTTTTTAACAGTATCTCCAACAGAGACAAAATCAGGTTTCCCTGGTGCTGCTTTCAAGTAAGCCACACCAACCAATGGACTTGTTACTGCTTCACCTTCTGCTGTAGAAACTTCATCCATAGCTTCAACTTCGCCAGTGCGTTCCGCATTTGTTTCACTGACTGGAACTGGAGCACTTACTTTTGTTTCAGCAAGCGCTGGAGCTGCAGGAGCTGCAAGTATTTTATTTTCATTTTTTGAGAATGAAAGTTCACCTTCTGCTGTACGCCAAGAAAACTCACGCAAGCTAGAACCATCAAACTGTTTCATCAAATCTTTTACTTCGTTAATATTCATTTTTATATCCCGCTCGCTTTCTTTTTCACAACTTAAGTTCAAAAACACTTAAACTCTGAGAAAGAAAGCAGAGTGCTTCTCTTTCTTTAGACTAGTCCGTATACTTTTTAAATGCTAATACGGCATTGTGACCACCAAAACCAAAGTCTTGTGACAAAGCATAGTTGATTTCAGCATCTTGTCCTTGGCCCAGAACAACATTGATTGTCATTCCTTCATCCAATTCTTTTGTTCCAGCATTAACTGGCGCAAACTGATTCAAAATAGCTTGTACTGTAGCAACTGCTTCGATAGCACCAGTAGCACCAAGAGCATGTCCATGCAAGGCTTTTGTTGAGGAAACCAAAGCTTTATCGCCAATCACATTATGGATAGCTTTTGCTTCTGTTTCTTCATTTGCATGAGTTGAAGTTCCGTGTGCATTGATATAATCAATATCTGCTCCAGAAATTCCTGCTTCTTCCAAAGCAAGTTTCATCGCATTTTCCGCACCAACACCTGATGGTGTTGTCATGTGGTAAGCATCATTTGTATTCCCATAACCAACGATTTCTGCTAAGATATTCGCACCACGTGCTTTGGCATGCTCAAGGCTTTCCAAGATCAAGACCCCAGCACCTTCACCCATAACAAAACCAGAACGGTCTTTGTCAAATGGACGACATGCGATAGAAGCATCTGTTTCTTTTGTCAAAGCAGTCAAGTTAGCAAAACCAGCGATACCAAGTTCACAAATTGCAGCTTCAGCACCACCAGCGATGATTGCATCTGCATAACCGTGTTTGATTTCGCGGAATGCGGAACCGATAGAGTTAGCGCCTGCTGCACATGCTGTAACTTCAGCGCGTGATACACCACGAGCGCCAGTACGCAAAGCGACATTTCCGGTTGCCATATTAGCAATAGCCAAAGGAACATAAAGAGGTGTTACTTTACGTGGGCCTTTAAGCAATGCTTGGGAATTCTTTTGTGTTTGTTCCAAGCCACCGATACCCGATGCCATAATACATCCTAAGCGATCATAGTTGGTGTTTTCTGGGTTGATACCAGACATTTCCATTGCTTCCAGTGCAGCATAAACTGCATAAAGTGAGAAAGTATCCATGCGACGCGCATCTTTTTTCTCAAAATGTTTTTCAAATGGAAAATCTTTTACTTCAGCTGCTACGCTGATTCCAGTCGCTTCAGCATCAAAGTGCGTAATTGGACCGATACCTGTTTTACCAGATTTAAGACCATTCCAAAATTCTTCTGGTGTATTACCGATAGCACTAGTTACACCATAACCTGTAATGACTACACGATTCATATTTTTTCTCCTTTGGAGTTTGTTGCAAACTTCTTTTTTAACCTGATAAACAGGGACTTACATTGCCATCCCGCCATCAATAGACAATACTTGTCCTGTCATATATTCTTGCTCAGCAAGGAATTTCACTACTGAAGCGACTTCTTCTGGATTACCAAAGCGCTTCATTGGAATTTGACCTTTCATTGCATCTTTGACTTTATCTGAAAGAACTTCAGTCATATCAGAATCAATAAAGCCTGGCGCAACAGCATTGACCCGGACATTACGACCAGCAACTTCGCGGGCAATTGATTTTGTCAAACCAATCAAGCCAGCTTTAGAAGCCGCATAGTTGGCTTGTCCTGCATTACCAATCAAACCTACTACAGAAGTAATATTGATAATTGCACCTTCGCGCGCGCGCGTCATTGGTTTTAAGACCGCCTGAGTCATATTGAAAGCACCGGTAAGGTTGATTTTCAATACCGCTTCAAAATCTTCTTCGCTCATCTTCAAAGATAAGCCATCACGAGTGATTCCCGCATTATTAACTAAGATATCGACTGATCCCAAAGTTTCAACTGCTTCTGCTACCATACGTTTAGCATCTTCAGACTGTGAGATATCTCCTGATATCCCTACAGCTTTGACACCAAAGGCTGTAAACTCAGACAAGAGTTCTTCAGAAATCGCTGAACGCCCATTAATAATTACGTTAGCACCGGCTTGGGCAAACTGTAAAGCAATGGCCTTACCAATACCGCGTGTTGAGCCAGTCACAAAGACATTTTTATTTTTAATTTCCATTGTTTTTCCTGTTCTTTTGTTTTTTATCTGCTCGAGAGTAAACTCCTGAGCCGATAAAAGCAACAACAACTGATCCATACCAGAGGAGACTATTCTGTTTTAAAAACAAAAGTCCAGTGCCCCCAAGTAAGATAAGAAGGATACCTGTAATCTTTAAATTCATTATTCAGCCAACAAAGCATCGAGAGATTCACGATCTTCGACATTTGTGAAGCTTGCTTCCTTATCAATTTTTTTGATAAATCCTGAGAGAACTTTTCCTGGACCCACTTCAATAAAGCGCTCCGCTCCTAATTCTTTCATCGTTTCTACTGATTCGTAAAAACGTACAGGCTCCATCACTTGACGTGTCAAGAGGGCTTTTATTTCTGAGTGAGGCATGACTTGGGCAGTGGTGTTAGAAATAAGGTCCATTTTAAAATTATTAAAATGAATCTTTTCCAACTCCTGCGCGAGCTTCTCACTTGCAGGTTTTAAGATTGCAGTATGGAAAGGACCAGAAACTTTGAGTTCAATCAAACGTTTCGCTCCTGCTTCCTTGAGAAGTTCAACAGCATAATCTACTGCTTCAGCTTGCCCACCAATAACGATTTGTGCCGGAGTGTTGTAGTTAGCTGGACTGACAATACCACGTTCAGAAGCTTTTTGACAGACTTCTTCAATCAATGCGGCATCAGTATTCATCACAGCAACCATTTTCCCTGAACCTGCAGGTGCAGCTTCCGTCATGTACTGTCCGCGTTTTGCAACTAAGGCAACAGCTTCAGCAAAGTCGAGAGCTCCACTGGCTACTAAGGCAGAATATTCTCCCAAAGATAAACCAGCAACAAGATCAGGTTTAATTCCCTTCTCAGAGAGTAAACGAAGAATAGCTACAGAAGTCGTCAAGATTGCCGGCTGTGTGTATTGTGTTTCATTGAGCTTTGTTTCGTCATTATCAATTAACTCACGAAGATCATAGCCCAAAACTTGACTTGCCTCATCAAAAGTTTCTTTGACAATGGCAAATTCATCATAAAGGTCTTTAGCCATGCCCAATCGTTGAGCGCCTTGACCAGAAAAAAGAAATGCTGTTTTCATATTTTTAAAATTTCACAAAAATTTTCACTCTTGTGACACTTTCCTAATTTTCAAAATTTAACACAAGTGAAAAACGGGGCTTTCACCCCATTATTTCTCTTATTGTTGAGCTTCAACATATTTAACAAGATCAGAAACTGTTTTCATGTCTGCTTCTGTATCTACTTCAACATCGAATTCGTCTTCGATATCGTTAATGATTTGGAAAAGGTCAAGTGAGTCAGCATCGAGTTCTTCAAATGAAGTTTCGAGTGTTACTTCTTCTTTTTCTTTGCCGAGTTCGTCAGCGATGATGTCTTGTACTTTTTCAAATACTGCCATGGTATTTCTCCTTTAATGTGTAGAAAGTATATATATTATAGCGTGATAAATCACTCATATAACCAAATTTAAGTCATATCAACCTACTTAAAGATTGATAATCAGCGTGCCCCATGTGAGGCCGCCTCCAAAACCTGTTTGGACAATCTTAGATTTTTCGTCCAAAGAAAGTTTACCATTTTTTATGGATTCTGACAAGAGAATAGGTATGGAAGCTGCACTTGTATTGCCATAATCCTGCATATTTTGTAGGAATTGACTACGCTCAGCGCCCAGTTTCTTCGCCATTTTATCCAAAATGCGCGAATTAGCCTGATGCAACAAAAAATAATCAATATCTTCTGGTTTCAAGTTTGCTTTTTCTAAAGTCTCTTGGATATTTTTGGGAACATCACGTGTCGCAAAATCAAATATGGCACGTCCGTCCATTTTTATAAATTCTGTAACATGGTTTATTTGACCATCAAGCTCTGGATTGAGCGCCAAATAATTAGAAGTAAGCGAGCCGCCACGGCTCCCATCCGTCCGTAAGTTTTCTGCGATGATTAGAGGCTGTGTACCTGTGTTCTCCAAAAGAACACCACCTGCACCATCTCCAAAAAGAACAGCTGTAGAGCGATCAGACCAGTCTATAGATTTAGACAAGACTTCCGAACCAATAACCATTCCACGTTTGTATCCCCCTGCAATCAGCTTCTCAGCCGTTGACAAAGCGAATACAAAGCCCGAGCAGGCTGCTGTAAGGTCATAGGCAAAGGCGCGTTCTGCACCAATCTTTGCTTGAACCAAAGCTGCCGTGCTGGGCATACTGCTGTCTGGCGAAATAGTGGCTACGATAATAAAATCAATTTGATCGGCAGACAAGTTCGCTTGTGCCAATAATTGTTCTCCTACCTTAGCCGCTAAATCACTGGTATTTTCATCAACTGTGATGTGTCGCTGCTTAATACCCGTGCGTGAATAAATCCACTCGTCACTCGTGTCCATGATTTTTGCCAAATCATCATTTGACACAATTTTATCGGGCACATAGTGTGCCACTTGGGTAATTTTAGCGAAAGGCATTATTTCATATTCTCCAATGACTTATGTAATTCTTCAAGTTCGCCTGCAAGTTTGTTTTCGGTTGTCCCGTAAACACTCAACATAAGTTTTTCTGAAATTCCACGGAAAAATTCACTATGTGAAGCACAAAGTGCCTTACCTTTTTCAGTCAAAACGATATAGGCCACACGACGATCACGATCTGAACGTTCGCGCTTAATATATCCCTTAGTTTCCAAGCGATTGAGTGTAATGGTAATTGTTGAAAGGGCTAATTTTTGATTCCTTGCAATATCTGTAGCTCGGCAAGTTCCCAAAGTATGGATAAGTGTCATTTGTTGAAGTTCTTTCACAGTTACATCTGGGTAATCAGAATCCTTCAAGAACTGTTCTTCTAAGTTCATGCAGTCGTGGAAAAGTTGAATCAACCATTCATTAATTTTGTCAAAATCTGTTTTCATTTGTACTTCCTGATATTTTGATGATACAAACCATTTACAATACAAAATTGTACCATAATAAAAATAATTTGCAAGTGCTAAGTAGATTGGAAAAGGCGACTCTTTGGGCTTGTATTCCCTGTATTTTTCCAACCAATACAGAAAAAAAGCAAGATGTAGTCGGAAGTCAGTGGGTAAAATAAAAGCATTTCATCTCTAACTTTTCTTAGCTTTTTTCTTTCTAATGGGATATTTCTTTCCTTAATTTTTATTTTTGTGAGCTTTTCTCTCATCTACTCTATGCTTAGCTTTATTATATCAAAATAAAAGTTGATTATTTCCTGTTTTTATCAATAATCTGACTAATTAAGACAAAACTTTACTTTTTGATAAAAAAACCCTTAGAATAACTTCCAAGAGTTGGTCAAATATTATTTGGTTTGGCTAATCAGTGCATCTGTATAGTCAGTAAGTTGTGTCATAGAGGCTGTTGGTCCACCAAAGAAATAAACCTTGTCGTAGTCCATTGTAATAACATGTCCTTCTTTGACTGCCTTCAGATTCTTCCATACTGGATTTTTTTGAAGAGCTTCGTATTGCGCCTTATCTGAATTTTTGAAATCAATAAAGATATAGTCTGCATCAAAATCTTTTAGACTTTCAGCATTAACTTCAGAGTAGCCTATCCCTTTTGAGAGCTCTGCCATTTTGGCAGATTCTTGGAAACCTAGACCCCGAGTCAGTGCTTGCCCACCACGGGCAAAGTTACTGCCGTAAGCATATATTTTGTCTGCTTGTAATTCCAAAAGGGAAATTGTTGATTTGGATGTATTCACACCATGTTCTTTGAGCTTCGCTTTTTGTTCATCCGCTTTTTTATCAAATGCTTCGACAAATTCTTTCTTTTCATCTTCACGATTGAGTAATTTTGCAAAGAAATCTAAAGACTTATCCATGTTGTTCATATCTTGATAATTCACCAGAACAGTTGGCGCTATTTTTTCGTAGTCAGAAACTTGACTCTTATCTACTGTAACAATCAAGTCTGGTTTTTGAGCAATCAGTTTTTCCAAGTTAAAACTTGGAGTTCCTAAGTCAGCCATGTTTTCCTTTTGCTTATCTGAAAGATAAGGGTTAGGATAAGCCCACGAATCTGTTCCTATTACATTTGCTCCCAAAGTTGCCACATCATCTGGATAATTTTGCACTGCGATGCGTTCAGGATGAGCAGGCACTTTTACTTCACCGTTCAAGGCTGTAAAAGTTACCTTTTCATCTTTTTGTGTTTCAGCTGTATCAGAGTTAGAACAGGCAGATAGTCCCAAGAGTCCAATTGCTGCCAAAGTTAAAGAAAATAATTTAAGGTGTTTCATGAAATCCTCTTTCAAATTTTTTGTATCAAGTATATATAGTAAGGTGCACCAATCAAGGCAACCATGAATCCAAGGGGAAGACTGGACGGGGCGATAATAGTTTGTGATAGACTATCGGCTAAAAGCAAGATAATCATCGCCACTAAGATTGTTGCTCCAGCACGCTTCTTGCTTTCAAACCCAACCAGCTCGCGTGCTATATGTGGAGCGATCAAACCAATAAAAGCTAAGCCTCCAACCAGCAAAACGCCTATAGAAGCAAAAAGCAAAGCGATGAGGTAAAACTGCATTTTACTTCTGCCGACATCTAAGCCCAGACTTGTTGCCATCTCTTCTCCTAGACTGAGTATTTCCAACTTTTTCCTGAGAAAATAAAAGATAAGGAAACCAACGATTAACAAGACAAAAGTAAACAGAATAAAAGTAAGGTCTGTCTGCCAGACATCACCCGAGAGCCAGACCGCTACCTGCTGAAAATCAAAACTGTTGATAGACAGCTGAGCCAAAGTAATCAGAGCTTGAAAAAGAGCAGTAATCCCGAGACCAATAAGAAGAACGCGTATATTACTGGCATTTTTCTTTAGGGCAAGCTGATAGAGCAGGGCAAAGGCTACCAAAGCTCCCAGCACAGCAAAGAACGGGTACATAAAAAGCCAAATCCCTGAAAGTTTCAACCATTGACTGAGGAGAAGAAAAAACACAGCGCCAGCGCTTGCGCCACTGGTAATTCCCATCGTCCCCGCATCAGCTAGGGGATTGTCTACCGTTGTCTGTATAATTAAGCCCGCCATCGATAAAGAAATGGCAGCAATCAATACAACAAACAAACGTGGCAACCTAAACTGTGGAATCAATAAAGAAAGAAGATCCCAATCTGTGGAGAAGTGGGTCAAATCAATAGCTACAAGCGCGACCAAAGCGAGAAATAAAAATAAAAATTTCTTTTTCATCTTTCCTCCTGACGCATCATATAGATAAAGAAGACGGCACCCACCAACAATGTCAGACTTCCAGCGGGAAATTCGTAAGGTTTAAACAAATTACGCGCCAGTAAATCTGCGATAAGCAAAAGTAAAACCCCGATTAAGTTGGACATGAAGAACTTCTTCAAAAAATGGCTGCCTACAACACGTCCTGCGAGATGTGGAGCCATTAACCCAACAAAACTAATCACTCCGACACTCGAAACTGTAACACCACTGGCAAGAGCCACCAGAAGCATAATCAATAGTCTCAGCCTATTCACCGATACTCCTAAGCTCGTCGCCATTTCTTCACCAAAAGCAAGAACCTTTATCTGGTTAGAAAGAAGTAATATCAGACACACAAAAAGGAGCGTGACAGCGGCCAAAATCTTTAGCTTTACCATAGTGATACCTGAGAAGGAACCTACAATCCATAAAAAATAAGACTGCATATTTTTGCTATAAAAAGTCAAGATACTTGCAAGACTTGTGGCAAATAGACCAACAGATGTCCCTACAAGTACAACTTTCATAGGTTGAAACTTACTCTTCACCGTTAAAAAAGCCACCACTACTAGCGCAATAAAAGCCCCTACACTCGCAACAGCTGTCCCTAACCAACCACCTGTGGAAAGTTTAAAAACAAGGAGAAGGGCAAGCGCAAAGCTTGCACCTCCTGATATGCCTAGTGTAGATACTTCAGCTATCGGATTTCCCGTCATTGTTTGGACTAAGAGACCAGAGCTAGACAAAAGAATGCCGACAAAAACTAAGGCAAAAAGCCGAGGCAAGCGCAGTTGCAAAACCACATTTTCTTGCCAAAATTGACTCAAACTATAATTTTGCTCGCCAAGCATCAGATAAAGGACCGAGAGGAAAAGGATGAGTAGAAGGGCAACAGTGACCTGTCTTGAATATTTTCTAATCTTCATTTTTAACCCCTGTAATCATCAAAGTTTGACAGAAAAGATCACGACCTAAGCGCACTTGCAAGCCAAAACTTTCATGAATAACTTCTTCTGTGAATAAATCTTCCACAGTACCTGCTGCAAAAATTTCACCCTCTTTAACGATGACCAAATTATCGGCAAAACGCGCAGCATGGTTTAAATCATGAATAACATAAACCACAGTTTTTTGCATTTTCTCCGCAAAGCTTTTAAGCAATTTCAAGATATCCAGTTGATGGAGGAGATCAAGATATGTTGTGGGTTCATCCAAAAGGATAATCTCACTGTCCTGCGCTAGAATCATCGTGATAAATGCTCTTTGACGCTGTCCTCCCGAAAGTTGCGCAACTTGCTGATCACGTAAATCCCAAATTTCCGTCTCCTTCATGACTTTCTCCACAAATTCCCTATCTGTTTCTGATAGGTTTTGCTGCGTAAGCTTTTGATGAGGGAAACGTCCTAGACTAACCAGTTCATAAACGGTGATATCACTCGGCGCCTGCATGGTTTGCGGAAGCAAGGTTAAGATTTTAGCAATCTCTAAGTTGCTTCGACTTGTGAGAAGTTTATCGTCATAGATAACTTCACCCTCATACTTTATTAAACGTCCCAAGGCTTTTAATAAGGTTGATTTACCTGATCCATTTATTCCGATGATAGCAGTGGTTTTTCCTTTTTCAATTTCCAAAGAAACATCTTTCAAAACCTGCTTTTTCCCGTAAGATACGTTGATGTGTTTTGCCCCAAAATACATGAGTTTTTCCCTTTAGCTCTAGTCACTCGTAATGCCAATAATGTCAAATACTTTTTACATATCTAATTAAAACATACTTTATAAAAGTTAACAAGTGATTTCTTAATTATTTATTAATGGAGTGTTCTTATAATAGTAAGAAGACCAAGATTAAAACCTTCAAGCCTAATGTCTTGAAGGTTAACCTGTTTTCTTTTTTATTTTTTTCAAATGAAACCACTTCTGATTCTCATTCTCTTTTATGATTATAACAAATTTTTCTAAGTTTCCTTAGTGTCCTCTTGAGGAACCTCAAAGTTTCTTCTCAAGGAAAACTTATCAGGAACCAAATCATAACCGGGTGTACAAAAAGGATGACACCGCAATAGCCGAGCTGAGCCCATAGCAATACCTTTGGCTGCGCCATGCTTTTCAATCGCTTGAATCATATAATTTGAGCAGGTTGGATAATAGCGGCAAGCGGGAGGTAAAAGAGGAGAAATAAATCTCTGATAACCATGCACGGTTTTTACTAAAACTTTTTTCATTTTTTCCTTTATTTTAGAGCCTCTAGGATATCCGCAATCATAAGTTCAGGCGTTAAGTGATAACGGTCATAGAGTTCTTCTACAGCTACAGAGTCATTAAATTCTTTGTCTGCACCATAGTTTAGTGTTTTAACACCAAATTTGCCTAAATAACTTGCAACTTTTTGACCGAATCCACCATCTAGAATGCCATCTTCCAACGTCACAAATACTTTATGGTTTTCTGTTAACTTACTTAAGCTTTCCTTATCAAGCTCAGCCACAAAGAGAGGATTAACAAGAGTTGCTTTTATATCTACTTTTTCAAGAGCTGTCACAATCTTTTGTCCATGACTAAAGAGACCACCAAGTGCGAGAATCGCAACTTCTGAACCTTTTTGCACAACTTCGTACTGCGCCTTACTAAAATCTTTCAGGCTTGATGGATGGCTCTCAACACCATGTTCAGGTATTTGTAAAATGACGGGATTTTCTTTTTGAGTCAAAGCCCAATCCAGCATAGAAATCACTTCTTCTTCACTCGTTGGAGCAAGGTAGACAAGATCTGGAATGTTTGAAAGCATACCAATAGCAAAACTGCCTTGGTGTGTTTTGTCAGAACCAGAAATAGAAGCTGATTTTACAATCACGACAGCTGGTTCTTTGTTGATTGCTAAGTCATGTAAGAACTGGTCATACGCACGTTGCATAAAGGTAGAATTGTGGAAAATCATGGCGCGTGCACCTCCGGCTGCAACGGCTCCACCAAATGTTGTGACATACTGTTCAGCTATACCCGCATCAACATAATTTTCGGGGTGTTTCTCAGCAAATTCCTTGAGATTATTTATCATCGGAATGCCACCATTAACAGCTACCAGCGGCATACCCTCTGCCACCTTTTCTTCCATGTAATCAAGAATAATGCGCGTGTAATTTTTAGCTGAGTTGGTATTTTTCAAAGACCCATCTGATAAATTAAAAGGTGAACGCCAGTGAAAGGCTTCTTTCATATCAATAGCGGGTTGGTAACCATGACCTTTTTCAGTATTGATGTGTAAAACAATAGGATGATCAATATCTTTCACTTCTTCAAATAAAGCGATGAGCGTATCAAGGTTATTGCCATCTGCCACATACTTATAGTCTAAGCCAAAAGCTTTAAACATATTATTTGTAGATTGCCCTTTGGTCTCACGCAACTCTGCTAAACCTTTATAAATACCCCCATGATTTTCCGCAATGGACATTTGATTATCATTGAGAATAAGGATAAAGTTTTTATCATAAGCACCCGCGTTGCTAATCGCTTCGAGAGCAAGTCCACCAGAGAGTGAACCATCACCCAATACAGCAATAATATTGCCTTTTTTATCTGTCAAATCGCGCGCTTTTGCAAGCCCCATAGCGTTCGCCACAGATGTCGAAGTGTGCCCAACAGTAAAGAAATCATGCTCGGATTCTTCTTGACTGGTATAACCTGTGATGTCATGAAAATGCCCATCTTCAAAACCTTTTTTACGTCCTGTTAAAATTTTATGGGGATAAGTTTGGTGACTCACATCCCACACAAATTTATCCACAGGTGACTGAAAGACCTTATGTAAGGCAATGGTTAACTCTACCACACCAAGGTTAGGTCCAGTATGCCCACCGATTTGACTCACTTTATTCAAAACTGCTCTACGGACATCCTCAGCAAGTTCTGTCAACTCTGTACGGTTGAGCTTTTGCAAATCTGCTGGCTCTTTTACTTTATCTAAAATCGTCATCTTGATCTCTTTCTACCCGTTTTTTTGGCAAGACTTATCCTCTGTGGATAAGCATTTACTCCATTTTATTACTTTTTGTTCACTTTTGCTGATTTTGGAGATATATTGGTTCGTAATCGTACAACAAATTTTGTGCCACGTGGAGAATTATCTTCGACGATGATTCGACCATTGTGTGCTTCAGCAATTTGCTGTGCTAAGGAAAGGCCAAGTCCTAAACCACCTTTTTGACGTGTTCTGGCCTTATCCACACGGTAAAAGCGATCAAAGATTTTCTTCTTATCTTCATCACTAATACCTTCACCATTATCGGCCACACTCAGCATAAGTGTCAATCCATTTCTTTGAACATCAACTTGAATCTCACCATCTTCTCCTGTATATTTCATGGCATTATCAAAGAGGATAGTTAAAAGTTGTTTCACTAAGCTTTGGTCTAAACTCATGCTACCATCAAATTTTAAAGAAGTTTTAAGTGACTTTTCAGAGCTTTCTGCCAGAAGGTGGTAGTTACTAAAAATTGCTTCAAAGAACTCTTTATCTGTTGCTTCTGGATTAATCTTAATATTATTATCTTGTCGTGCCATATTCAGGAGGTTGCTGGTTAACAAACGCATATTACGCACTTCAGACAAGCTCTCTGATATATTTTCCGACTCATCAATAATTGTCGCATTAGGATTTTGGAAAAGTAACTCCAAACGGTTTTGTAAAATGGCGAGCGGCGTCCGCAATTCATGACTGGCATTTTCCACAAAGGCTTTCTGTTTTTCATAGGCCTCCATCACGGGGCGCAGGGTCCAGTTAGCCAGATACAAACTGATAATCACTGAGATAAACCAGAACATAACCATAGTGGTAATGATAATAAAGTTACTACGACTCAAACTGTCTTGGAGCTGATCCACATTGCTAAAAACTTGGATATAAGCCATACTGTTCGCCCCAGGACTCGCATCAAGAGTATTTGAAGGCGGCATAGCCAAAGTCACATAGCGATAATGCCAATCTGCTCCATAAGGATTTCGTATCGATATGGACTTGATTTGCCCGAGGGCATCTTTGTCTAGCTTGGCCGTTCGTTCAAGTTGATATCGGACAAGATCTACTGTAAAGACTTGCTGATGACTACCATTAGTTGCTTTGGTTGTGCCTATCCCTCCTGTCGGGTTCAAAACCGTACCATTTTCGTCATACATGACGATACTGTTGGTAGGATTATAGTTTCCTTGGTCGATCTCCAAAGATCCTTGGTTGACACCCGATTGATTCAGTGCTAAGGCTCTGAGAATATCTGGATTAGAAGCCAAATCACGTAGATTTTGATCCGTTGACTTATAGACTCCACTTGTCAAGACCTGTAAAATGATTACCGTCAAGGCAAAGAAAATAATCGTGAAATCTAGAAAAAAATGAAGGAAGTTTTTCCCATCATTTTTCACAATTGGCATCGATTTTATTTTTTCTATTATTTTTTTCATAATAATTACCGTAAAATATAGCCGACATTACGCAATGTAGCTAAATTTTGGGCAAAGTCAGTATCTTTTAGTTTCTTACGAATCTTACTCATATATACTTCAACTACAGTCACAGTCGTATCGCTATCAAAGCCCCAGATACGATCAAAAATCTGTTCTTTAGGCAAGATAACATTTTGGTTTTGCATCAAATAAACAACCAAATCAAATTCCTTACCGATTAATTCCACAGGTTCATCATTGACAAAGGCTGATTTGTTGGTCAAGTTCAAACGAACATTACCATATGTAAGTCCGTTAGCATCTTCAAGTTTACCTGTACGCTTCAAAAGGGCTTGAATACGTGCTTTTAATTCATCAAGATAGAAAGGTTTGGTCAAGTAATCATCTGCCCCGATATCGAAACCATGCATCTTATCATCTAAAGACTCTTTAGCGGTCATGATCAATACAGGTGTATCAACATTTTGATCACGCAGTTCCTTCAGCACTTCGAAACCATTTTTCTCAGGCAACATCAAATCCAAGAGGATTAAATCATAAATCCCCATCTCTGCTTCATAAAGTCCTTCTTCTCCATCAAATACTTGCTTTACTTCCGCAAAAGATTTTAAGAAATCGTAGACTGACTTTGACAAAGAGAGGTCATCTTCAACTAATAATATTTTAATCATCGCATCCATCTTTCTTACACTAACGGGTATAATCAACCAAAAGTTGCGCCCGTCCTTCCCTTTATTTTACACTATTATGACCTTTTTTTCTTATTTAAAGCTGAAAAACGCAAAGAGAAGATTTTCTTCCCTTGTTTATTAAATATTGAAAAAACAGTGAAGATATTCTTCACTGTTTCCGTTCCATCTCACCTTTCGAGGCCGTTGACTCTCTTAAAATAAGCTCAAAGGGAATGATTGTTTTGTCATGAAACTCTTCTTTCTGATGTGTCAGTGCCAAAAACTTTTCCACTGTTGCTGCGCCTAGACGCACAATATTAATATCAAAAGTCGTTAAATAAGGATGTACAAGTGTGGAGAAAGCCGAGTTATTATAAGTAATGACGCTAATATCATCGGGAACTTTCAAGCCTTGCTCTGCTAAGCGTGCGATGACCTTTAGGGCAAGCACTTCATCCATGACCACTAGCCCTGTTTCTGTTTGCAGGGACATATTTTCGTCAAAAACATGCAACTTGGCTTGTCTTTTTTTCTTCGACATTTCATCCTGATAGCCTTGATAACGCTCTTCAAAGACCTCACCATCTTTAGTATCAGTCACAAAAGAAATTTCACTATGTCCTAGATCCATCAAATAACGTGTGGCTTCATGGCCCATGAGGACATTATCGTTATCCACATGAGTGATTTCATTTTGCTTCTCAGTTGGTGTACCCAGAAGGACAAAAGGAATTTTATTGTCAAAAAGATAGTCACGCACACTATCCGACTGTCCCGCATAGAGAACGATAAAACCATCCACACGTTTCTCAGAATACATCAGTTCCACTTGCTGTTTGAGTTCACTCTCTTGGTAGCCTGTCACCACAGCAATCGACACATCGTATTTACGTGCTGTTTCATTAATCGCAGTCAAAACCTTCATATAGAAGGGCTGATTGGACTTGTCCTCTACTGGTGGAAAGACTACACCAATCGTATTTGATTTTCCTGAAGCTAAAATCTGAGCCGCTACATTACGTGTATAGCCTAGATCTTGCATTGCTTTTCTTACTTTAACTTTTGTCTTCTCACTGATCTCTGGACTATCTTTGAGAACGCGGCTAACAGTCGAAGCATTGACCCCAGCTTTTTTAGCTACATCTTTTATAGTAACGGCCATCTTTTATCTCCTGATTCTACTCTATTTACTTATTTTCCCAAACTTTTGTTAATAATTCAAGAGACAGACTACTGGTATTTGAAACTAGAGCGATATCTGAGCCCAAGTCTTCAGCAGAACCGACACCGATAGGCAAGGCACCTGCCGCTTTTATCGCCGCAATACCTGCCTGGGCGTCTTCAATACCGATACACGAAGAGATAGGCACACTGACTCCCGCTGCTGCCGCCAAAAAAATATCTGGAGCAGGCTTAGAGAAAGCAACTTTTGCTGGATCAGCAATCGCATCAAAATATGTCTTTAAATTCATCGCTTCCAACAAAAAGGGGCCATTTTTCGAGGCAGATGCTAGAGCAATTTTGATATTAGCAGCTTGTAAATCCTCTAATAACTCCAGAATACCTGGATATACATCGGCAGGACCAACTTGCTGAATCATCTGCACATAGTTTTTATTTTTTTGCTCAGCCAACTGGGCGAATGCTTCTGGCCCATACTGGTCTGCTTTTCCCCCAAGTTCCAGTATCTTTCGGAGAGAATCTTCTCGCGAAACACCTTTGAGCTGTTCATTAAATGCCCTATCGACTCCGGAAATTCCGATTTCTTCAGCTAGGGCTTTCCATGCTTGAAAATGATACTCGGCCGTATCGGTAATTACCCCATCTAAGTCAAATAATACTGCTTTAAACATGCTCTACCTCTGCTTCATAACTGTCTTTTAACTGCACTTTTTCTCCATAGACTTCCAAATCGAGAGCCTCGCCTTTGAGCAATTCTATTTGCAGTTTTGTTCCTACACTAATCTTAAGTAAACGCCCGCGATAATTAATGTGGAAACTATAAGATTCCCAAGCTTGAGGGATAAAGGGAGCAAAACTCAGTTGTCCATTCCAAGTTTTCATTTGGGCAAATCCTTGAACGATAGCCAGCCAAGAACCAGTCATGGACGTAATATGGAGGCCGTCCTCTGTGTCATTATTATAGTTGTCGAGATCCAAGCGTGCTGTTCGTTCATACATTTCCACCGCCTTGTCTTCCATACCCAGCTCCGCAGCTAAAACGGCATGAATCGAAGGGGAAAGAGAACTTTCATGAACAGTCAAAGGCTCATAAAAATCAAAGTTACGGCGTTTTTCTTCAAGACTGTAATGATCACCAAAGAAGTACAGACCTTGTAAAACATCAGCCTGTTTAATATAAGGCGAACGCAAGATTCTATCCCAAGACCAGTTTTGGTTCAAAGGCAGATGCTTTGGATCCAGTTCGGCAACAGGCGTCAAGTCTTTGTCTAAAAAGCCATCGTGTTGCACAAAAATACCCATAGCTTCATCGGTTGGATAATACATATTGGCTGTGATATCTTTCCATTTGCCTAACTCCTCATCGGAAACCTGTAAATCTGGACGTGGATACTTAGCCAAACTTTCTAGAGTATAGTTTAGGACCCAGCTTGCCAATGTATTGGTATACCAGTTATTATTGATATTGTTCTCATATTCATTGGGTCCTGTTACACCATGAATCATGTAGGCCTTTTGACGTTTTGAGTAGTGCACACGATCAGCCCAAAAGCGAGAAATCTCTACCAGAACTTCCAGCCCTTCTTGTGCCAAGTATGTTTCATCCCCTGTGTAGTTGCTATAGTTATAGATTGCGTAAGCAATGGCACCGTTACGGTGGATTTCCTCAAAGGTGATTTCCCATTCATTGTGGCATTCTATTCCTGTGAAAGTAACCATCGGATAGAGTGCACCATCAAGGCCTTGCTGTCTTGCATTATGCTGGGCTTGTGGCAGTTGTTTATGGCGATAATGCAGCAAGTTTTTGGTTACTTGCTGGTCTGCTAAGGCAAGATAGAGTGGCACAGCATAGGCTTCAGTATCCCAGTAAGTTGCTCCCCCATACTTTTCACCTGTAAAACCTTTGGGACCAATATTAAGGCGTTCATCTTCCCCATAGTAGGTCGCAAAAAGTTGGAAAAGATTAAAGCGAATACCTTGCTGAGCTTGGTCAGAGCCTTTGATCTCAACATCCGCAAGTGCCCAACGCTCAGCCCAAGCTTTTACATGCTCTTCTAAAAGTTGGTCATAGCTTCTACTTTGAAGTGTGTGTTCTAAGTCAGCTGATGCTTTTTTCATCTCCGCTAAGTCAGAATAATCACGACTGGTCACAACAAGCACGCGCTTTTCAAAATGTAAAACTTCTTTCTCCAAAAGAGCTTCATGATAATCGAGAACTTTTTCTTCTTGAATATCTTGTCCTTTGCTCTGAAGATTCCCTTTAAAACTTTGGCTAGCTAATACTGTAAATTGCTCCACACCAAATGGGTTTTCGATAGTTTGACTTGCGATGTAAGAAGCTGCTTTATCACCGCCTTTGTCTAAAACTTTCCAGAACTTCTCTTCATAGTTCGAGTCTTCATTGTGCACATCGGCATCAATAAAGGATTCTGTACGAACCTGATGCGCCTTACCATCTACACTCTCAAAACGGAAAGAAAAGACGGCCAACTCAGGATGTACAATAGACATAAAGCGTTCTACTGAAACCGCGACACCCGCTTTCTCATAGTGGTAGGAAAGAACCGCTTTTTGCATATCCAAAGCGATATGAAAGTTTTGGATATCATCCGTATATAAGTCGACTTCTTCGCCATCGATAAAAAGAGAGACACCGGAAAAGTTCATAGCATTAATGGCTTTACCGAAATATTCTGGGTAACCATTTTTCCACCAGCCTACACGCGTTTTATCGGGGAACCACACGCCTGCAATATAAGTCCCCTGATGATGATCGCCTGAATATTTTTCCGAAAAATTACCCCGCATCCCCATATAGCCATTTCCGAGTGAGGTTAAGGACTCTTGAAGACGACGCTCCTCTTTTTCCAGCTTACTTGACTGGATGAGCCAAGGATCAACTTCCATAATTCTACTGATTTCTTTCATATCTCTTCCCATTTCTTTTTTACTCTACTTTTTCTTGAAAACTTGGTATTCCCAAGGCAAAAGACTCATTTTAGTTTCAAGGGTGCGGTTGGAGCTTCCGAGCACCTGCTGATAAGCCTCTGTCTCAAATTTCGAAAAGTCTAACTGCGCTTTCGTCTTTCCTAGATTTGTTATAACCAAAAAGGAATCTCGCTCATAAACAAACGCTGTTAAATGCTGCTCAAACAGAAAACTTATGCTCCCGTGTGCAATATCCTCTTCTTCATGCCGTAACTGGATCAAAGCTTTATATAACGATAAAATGTCCTGCGACTTTTCTGTATTTACTTCCTCATAGTCTGGATGAATCGGCATCCACGGCTCACCACTGGTGAAGCCAGCATTCTCGCTCGCATCCCACTGCATGGGTGTGCGTGAGTGATCACGGCTGTTTGCCATGACCTGTGAGAGCGCCTCTTTCTTCGTGAAGCCTTCCGCTAAAAGTTTTTCGTAAGCTTGCTTAATCTCAGTCGCGTCGGTTTGAGCAATATCCGTAAAAGGAAAGTTACTCATCCCTATCTCTTGCCCTTGATAGATAAATGGTGTCCCTCTTAAAAGCATATAAGATACAGCTAAAGCTTTTGCTGAAGCAATACTTCCATCTCCAAAACAACTTATGGCACGTGGCTGATCATGATTTTCCAGATAAAGCGCATTCCAACCGCGTTCCAGCATATCTTTTTGCCAGCGCATGATTGTTTTCTTATAAGCATACATCCAGGTATGGCCGGGGTTATCCTCATGGCGAATATTATGCTCGAGTTCGAAGATCATTTTAAGATAGCCTGCTTTTTCTTCAGTCCAGTCGGGCGCTTCTGTTGAAGTCACACCTGAAGCTTCTCCTACTGTCAAGGCACCATACTCATCAAATATCTCTTTCAGATCCGACATATAGTGCTCAATGCCAGCTACATTCATAAAAGGTTGCCATGGATCGTTGCCCTTTTTGGACTTGATTTGGAACTTCCAATCTTCCTTTTGAATATGCGATATTGCATCCAAGCGAAAACCGTCCACTCCCAAGCTCTAACCACCAGCGAATCATTGTATAAATCTCTTGACGGACCTGAGGATTTTTCCAGTTCAAATCCGGTTGTTCTTTTGCAAATACATGAAAGTATGCCTGTGCTGTCTGTTCATCATAGGTCCATGTCGACCCGCCAAAGAAAGATTGCCAGTTATTAGGCATTTTATCTGGTGTGGCATCCATCCAGTGGTAATAATCGCGATAAGGATTATCCTTGGATTTTTTACTTTCGATGAACCACGGGTGTTGGTCTGAGGTATGGTTAATGACCAGGTCCATGATTACTTTCAAATCATTTTCGTGCGCCTTTTGCAGAAGCACTTTCAAATCATTCAAGTCGCCAAACCGCTCATCAATACTGTAAAAGTCAGCAATATCATAACCACCATCGACTTGTGGACTTTTATAAATGGGATTTATCCAGACAAAGTCGACACCCAGTTCTTTCAAGTATGGCAACTTTTGGATAATCCCTTGCAGGTCTCCCACACCATCACCATTACTATCTTTAAAAGACTTGGGATAAATCTGATAACCTACCCAATGTGCGAAATCTTCTTTTTTCATTTTTCAACCTTAGATTATATATATCGTAAAATTAAAATGAGTAACCCTAAATCAATCAATAGCCCAATAATCCACGCCAGCCAGAAATACCATTTTCTGGTCTTATGATGACATATCTTGCCAGCAAGTAAGGCACCTAAACCACCGCCAAAAATGGCTTGTCCGAGGAGGATTTTTTCTGGTATCCGCCAAGCATGTGTCTTGGCTTTTTGTTTATCCACAGCGTAAAAAGCAAAGACAATGCCATTCCAAACTGCTAATATACTTAATAATATTATTCTCATCTTTTCTCCTTCTATTCTATTATGACAAAATATTTGAATATAGGAAGTAATATCGAGAAAATATCCACAACTATTTTTTTAAGGTACTTTTTAATTTTTTATTTGTAAATTACAAATCCATCTTTTTGGACATGATTGTTGTCTGCGAGATGAGCTAGGAGAGTCTCCCCCCCTGTGAATGCGACGGGTTTGTCACCTTTGTTGAACAAGGCAGTGATTTCGCCACGCACCAACTTGACCACACCATTTGCAGTATCGACAAGTTGCCATTCTAGATCTGACTGACTCAAGGTTTGAGCATTTTCACGGCGGAAAGCGACCAAATCTTTAAAGAAAGCATACATCTCTAAGTCTTGGTGTTCCTCAGTCCACGGCATACACTTGCGGCAGTCAGGGTCCGCTCCACCATCTAAACCATACTCATCGCCATAGTAGATACATGGCACACCCGGTTGCATGTACATAAAGGCTTGCACTTGTTTGACCAGGTCTTTATTGCCTTTTGCTTGGGTCAGCAAGCGAGGTGTATCATGCGAGTCTAGGATGTTAAACATCACTTGATTTGCTTGCTTGCGATAAAGCATGAGCTGGGCATTAATAGCCGAGACCATTTGTTCTAAGTTGAGATCTTCTTTTACAAAAGTATCGATAATCGCATTCGTATAAGCATAGTTCATCACTGCTGAAAACTCATCGCCCACGAGCCAAGGCTGTGCCGAGTGCCAAACTTCCCCTAAGATATAGAAGTCGTCTTTCGCCGCATCACAAGTTGTACGGAATTTTTTCCAGAAAGCATGGTCCACTTCATCCGCCACATCTAAACGCCAAGCATCAATGTCACATTCTTTAATCCAGTATTTCGCAATATTTAACAAATACTCCTGTACTTCTGGATGTGCCGTATTCAGTTTTGGCATATGGGGTGTAAAGGCAAAAGTATCATAAGTCGCGGACTCTGAAACTTCAAAATCTTCTGTGGCTGTATAAGTTGCAGGCCATTCATTGATATGGAACCAGTCTGCATATTTAGAGTTTTGTTGGTGCTTGAGGACATCTTGCCATTGTGGACTTGTATCACCGATGTGGTTAAATACAGCATCCAACATTACTTTTATGCCGCGCTGGTGCGCTTCCTTGACCAAAGTTTTAAATACTTCGAGATCCCCAAAATACTGGTCAATCTTTAAATAATCTTCGGTATCATATTTGTGATTAGAGTAGGCTTGGAAAACGGGAGTAAAGTAAATACCGTTTACCCCTAAGTCAGTGAGATGATCGAGATGATCAATCACACCTTGGAGGTCTCCGCCATATAAGTCTTGCCGGGCTGGCGACTCTGTTGGATCCCAGACTTTGACTCCTTCAGGGTTAATCTCTGGGTTACCGTTCGCAAAGCGTTCAGGGAAAATCTGATACCAGACTGTATCTTTCACCCACTCTGGTGCCTTAAAACGATCCACTTCATGGAAGAAAGGCATCCGGAAAGCCGCATATTTTCCAGTGAGAAGTTTTGTTTCAAAAGGCAGGATACCTGAGTCAGTATAAACAACCTTCTCCCCATCTTTTCCTGTAATCACAAAGAGATAGTCCATACGTTTATGAGGTACACCAACTTCTGCCAAATAGAAATCACTTTCTTCTGTTGAAAGAGCATAGTTCATCTGAATCTCTTGATAGTTCCATATCATCTCTTTATGTCCTTCATGTTTTGAAAACATATAAGGATCCCCATAAATCAATACAGCACTTTCGATATCATGACGTGCGACACGCAAACGTATGTGAATCGTTTGTTCTGTATAGAGATAAGCGAATTCTGATTCTGGGCGATGATAGACAGCTGCTTTATTCATGAATAAATACCTCGATTTTTTCTTGTTTTTTTCATTTTAGCATAAGCCGCACTTTTGCGCAACCGTTTGCAAATAACTTTTTTTAATTTTTTTCAAGACAAATAATTATATTCTATAGTATATACGCTTAACGTGTCTATACCAACAATGCCAGTAATCAAATTGTAAAGAACTACCACTTGACAAAACGGAAGCGTTTGCATAAAATAAGAGTTACAAACAAGAATAATTATTTTCATTTAGGAGGAAATACTTTATGAACACATGGAAAAAGATCGCTCTAGGTAGTGCTTCTATCATTGCTCTTGCTAGCCTAGCTGCTTGTGGAAACAGTAAAGATAGTGGAAGTTCAACATCTGCTTCTTCAGATGCGAAAGATCATGAAGGATCTGTTACGCTCTGGGTCGATCCCGCAAACGTTGCTTCTTATAAAGACTTGGTTAAGAACTTCAACAAAGAATATCCAAATATCAAAGTCAAAGTTACACAGTCTCCAAATGGCTCGGCCAATGCAAAACAAGATGTAAGTAAAGATCCTGCTCAGGCGGCGGATGTGTTCAAAGTACCCAACGATCAGCTCGGTGCGATGGCTGAGGCAGGCTACATCAACCCTCTTTCTCCAAGCGCAACAGACTGGGTAAAATCTAACGATATCCAAATCGCTGTTGATGCCGTATCTTGGAAAGGCAAACTTTATGCCTACCCACAAGATGAACAATCAAACATTATTTACTATAATAAAGCCAAATTCAGTGAAGCACCAACAGACTGGTCAGACTTCACTGCAGATAAACCGATCGGTACGGACTTTACCAACTCTTACAACTGGTACCCCGTCTTCCTTGCGAACGGCACACAGCTCTTCGGTAAAGATGGTGAAACTGCTGACGGTACAGATGCAAATACCAAAGCTGGCGTGGAAGCCATGACTTGGTTTGCAAAACAAAAATCAAATCCTGGTGTAAAACAATCAGCGACAGCCCTTCTTGCCGATCTCAAGTCTGGCAAAACACAAGCCGTACTTGATGGCCCTTGGGATGGCAGCACTATCAAAGAAATCCTCGGCGATAACTTTGGTGCCACAACCTTACCAACTGCTGACTTCGGTTCTGGCTCTAAGCAAATGCAAGCCTTCTCTGGTGTTGGTACACTTGCTGTCAACTCACAATCTGAAGACCAAGTCGCTGCATCTGCTTTAGCTCAGTACTTGTCAAATACAGAGTCACAGTTGGCCCTTTACAAAGCCAATAACGCAATTCCAGTATCAAAAGAAGCCCAAAAAGATCCTGAAGTTGCTAAAGATCCCGTAGCTCTTGCGGTAATCAAACAAGTAGAAAATGACACATTAATGCCTAAGATGACACAGATGGCAACATTCTGGAACTTGGCAGCACCGCTTATCGAGAATGCTTACACAGGTAAAACACCTGCTTCACAATACCAAGCACAACTTGATAACTTCGTAAAATCAATCTCATCAGCTACTGAATAATTTTTGATTAACTCTAAGGGGATTGGGCTTATCCTAATCCTCTTATTTTTTATATACAAAAGGGTAATATTTATGTTTAAAAAGAAAATTAAACCGTCTCCTGAAGCAACCTATAAAGAGGTCTGGCGTGAAGGTGATATTTTCACTAAGCTAAGCTTCTTTATTATGGGTTTGGCTCAGCTGAAAAATAAGCAATGGCTCAAAGGACTCAGCTTCCTTATTATCGAAATCGTCTTTCTCTTCTGGCTGATTTTTAACGGCATAAGCTCGATCAGCCTTCTGAGTAGCCTCGGACATGTCAAAACAAAGCAAGTCGTTTTCGATGAGGCCCGGCAGATTTATGTCACACAACAGCCTGACAACTCAATGCTCATCCTTCTTTTCGGTGTGATGGCCTTGATTCTCATCGCGATGGTGGGACTTATCTATATCACAAGTCTGCGCTCTACACGCCACCTCTATGTTTTGAACCGTGACGGTGAACATATTCCTACTACCCTTGAAGATTTGGCTACACTTCTCGACAGCCGTCTCCACTATACTTTGATGGCTCTCCCTCTCCTTGGTATCTTGGCCTTTACGATAGCGCCGCTTCTCTTCATGATTACCATCGCTTTTACCAACTTTAACCAAGACCATCCGATCGGCTTTTCTTGGACTGGGTTTGCTTCTTTTGGTGAGATTATCACAGGGAACATCGCAGGAACCTTCTTCCCTGTTCTCGGATGGACATTGGTCTGGGCAGTGGCTGCGACAGCAACAACCTTCTTCTTTGGCGTTTTACTTGCCCTTTTGATTGAATCCTCAGGGATTAAGTTCAAAGGTTTCTGGCGTACACTCTTCGTCATCGTTATGGCTGTGCCTTCCTTTGTCTCTCTCTTGATGATGAACATGTTCTTGGATAACAACGGACCACTGAACAGCTGGTTGCAGAGTATCGGTCTCATCGACCATCCGATTCCTTTCTTGATGGATCCTTTGCTGGCTAAGTTTTCAGTTATCGGTGTAAACATGTGGATTGGTATACCCGTTTCTATGCTGATTTCCACAGCTATCATCCAAAACTTACCGACTGATCAGATCGAAGCCGCGAAGATTGATGGGGCAAACAGTTTCCATATCTTCCGCTCCATCACTTTCCCACAGATTTTGTTTGTCATGACGCCCGCCCTGATTCAGCAGTTTATCGGGAATATCAACAACTTCAACGTTATCTTCCTTTTAACAGGTGGTGGTCCGCTGAATGCCGAGTACTTCCAAGCAGGTTCGACAGACTTGCTGATCACATGGCTCTATAGCTTAACGATGAAGTCTATCCCAAGTTATAACATCGCTTCTGCTATCGGTATCGTCATCTTTATCATCTCTGCTACGGCTTCATTGGTTGCTTACCGTCGTACAAATGCTTTCAAGGAGGGCTAAAATGAAATCATACAAACGCCAACGTCAAGCCTCACTGGTATTAAGATATCTGATCTTGATTCTACTTGCGGTCATTTGGATTTTCCCGATCCTTTGGATTATCTTGACGAGCTTTTCTAAAAACAATACAGGTTTTGTCTCAACTTTCATCCCGCAACAGTGGACCTTGGACAACTTTACCGGTATCTTTAACAACCCGGTTTATCCTTATGGCAACTGGCTGATTAACACCTTTATCATTGCGGTCATTTGTGCCGTGGTCAACACCATGATCACGACCGTCATGTCCTATGTGCTCTCTCGCTTGCGCTTTAAACTCCGCAAACCTTTCTTACAGCTGGCGCTTATCATCGGGATGTTTCCTGGTATCATGGCGATGATCGCCCTCTACTATATCCTCAAGTCCTTTAACATGACTAACTTAGTCGGTTTAACCCTGATCTATATCGGGGGATCCGGTTTAGGCTTCTATATCTTTAAAGGCTTCCTTGATACGATACCTGCTTCTATCGATGAGGCCGCTGTGATTGACGGAGCCACAAAATGGCAGATTTTTACCAAGATTACCCTGCCACTTTCAAAACCAATGATTGTCTACACATCATTGACTGCTTTCATCGCACCTTGGTTGGACTTCCTTTTTGCCAGCGTTATCTTGGGTGGGGGCGACCCTAAGTCACGGACCATCGCTTACGGGCTGCAAAACATGATGACTAACTCACGTGGATCCTCAGCGACAAACTTTACCCAATTTGTCGCAGGCTGTGTGATTATCGCCATCCCTATTACTATCTTATTCATCGTCATGCAAAAATTCTATGTAAAAGGCATTACTGCTGGAGCGGATAAGGGCTAAAAAAACTCTCTGTTGACTTGTTTTATCATCTCAAGTCACTACAAAAATGGAAATCAATAAGGATTTCCATTTTTTATTTTCTGTATGTATATCTAGCGTAGCGGTGAAAGATGTATCTATTTCTGATTATTTCGCTGCACGTTATGAAGTTAGAGATAGGTATTTTCAGGTGCTTTTTAGCTTGTAGGTTGGTTGATGATGAGGGCTGGACGGACTCCGCCATGAGCATTAGCACCCGTACGTTCATCACGACCAAAGAAGTTTCCAGCATCACCCACACCCCAAGCTATCGTGCTAGGACCCGGCGTACGGAGCCACCACCAACTTCTAACAGCGGAGCCACGTTGTGCAGGATATGGAAATGCTAAACCCTCCCCAGATAAACGTGTCACATCCGCAAGGGAAAGGGCAAAGGCCCGTGCGGTTCCTCCGGGAACAACTTGCGTAATATCGGCCGCTACTTCGCCTGTTAAGTTAGTAGGAATCCATCTGTTACCAATAAAGTTCAAAGAACTCTCCGCTACTTCTCCTGTCGTAAAGCTATTGGCTACAGGTTGAACTATGGCTTGGACAGCACTATCAAGATTGCTATACCAAGAAGTCAGTTGCGCTCCTTGGTCATTCCAAGACACATTACGGATAGCATCATGGCGGATAATCATGTGGTTGCCATTGCCCATATCCTCAAGATAGCGATATTGTTGACCGCTCATGGTAAAGATACGACCTGGAAGCATAGCCCCAAAGTTAAAAGCAGAGGGTGGAGAATCCACATCAGCACGGGGGTTCGAGCCTTCCCCATCCATGGCATTGTCACGGATACCTGTGAGGAAGTCGGCTAAGCGGTCATGCCCATCAGGCAGGAAGTCGTCACTGTTGTCGGGACTGACCAGTCCGCTCTCCACATGGATACCATAATAGTAAGAGCCATTGAAGACTGTGTCTTCGATAGCCGCCGTCATCTCTGCCGCATCCAGCAGGTACGAAGTTGCTTCGCCAGGTTCTAGGAGCGAGGCCCAGTAAGCCCAGCCTGTTTGGTGGTCTACCACCCAGAAGTCACCAATCTGTTGGTAAGGTTGGAGTTGCGCCCACTGCTCGATGGTCATTGGGGCACGTTGTTGGTGCAGGTTTTGGGCGGCATCGTTGGTAATCGTTTCGCCCGGCCATGTACCTGCGCCGTTATCAAAGCTGTCTGTTTCTGACCAGTAATCGTCGGTCCCATCTCCGGGATGTGTGGCACCATCAGTGGTCGCATCTGTCGCTCCACCTCCTGCGATGTAGTCCCGGCCATGACCTGCGGCTGCCGTCATCTGGTCCATGTTGTCATGGTTGAAGGTTGGCATGTACCATGGGGCATCTCGGCCTTCACGGCTCCAGCCAAAGGTCAGTCGGGCATAGCGGTCAAAAGCATTGGACGGGTCGGTGTTGAGACGGTCATTGATATTTGTGGGGTTAGGCATCCATGTGGTCCATGAGTCCAAGTTGTTACGCTCGGTTCCCGCTACAAGCTGAGTCCAGCTGTCTTGACCTGTTTGGCGGGTTTCTAAAAACTCCGATAAGCGGATACGGGCCATGATGGGACGTTCGCCGTAGTTTTCGACAAAGACATCTTTGTTTTCGGTGTCGCGGTTATAGTAGTCGTGGACACGGCCACCCACGTTAATCTCGATTTGATTTTCTCGGTCATTGATGGCCCGCTGGTTAAAGGCGGTAAAGGCATAAGTGCCTCCGATGAGGAGCAAGAGGAGGGAGAGGAGGACGTAGTTGCGTAATCTCCGGTTCTTTTTCTTTTCTGGTGTCATAGTGATACCTTTCTTTCTTGATTTATCTTTTTTTATCTTTTGACTTCAAACTTTCGTGTCTCTCGCCTTGGGCGGGCCACGAAAAAAGCGCTCCAGAGGTCCCGAGCGTTTGGGTGCAAGTAAAAAGAGGCGGGTGTCTACCGCTTGTGCTGTGCTGTGCTGTGCTGTGCTGTGCTGTGCTGTGCTGTGCTGTGCTGTGCTGTGCTGTGCTGTGCTGTGCTGTGCTGTGCTGTGCTGTGCTGTGCTGTGCTGTGCTGTGCTGTGCTGTGCTGTGCTGTGCTGTGCTGTGCTGGCCGATTATAAGTCATCACCTTCACCTCGTCAAGTCTTTTAAAATAAACTAAGAATCTCTCTCATAATATTTTAACATTTATCTTTTTGATGACGAAATGATTTCTATATATTTCTTATATTTCTCTTTTGTATATTTTATTGTTGGTAAACATCATATTTCATATTCTCCTTGAAAAAGATCGGTCTCTTGTAGGCGAGGAAATAATCTCTGGCCCTACTTTTCTAAACTCTTTAGCCAAGTCCATCCAAAGAAAGTTTTCGCTTCTCATTTTTTCCAAGAAAAAAACGCCAGCCTGAGGGCTGTACGTTTTATTTTTTCTTTTAATTTCCTAAAATTTCTTGCGCTTTGGCACTGTATTTGTTCAGATCGATTAAGATACCTGAACCCCCATACATGTCGTAGCCATCTTGCCAGTCATTATCCGATGGAATCGTTGTGTTTTCCATACCACCAAACATTGCGGGTAGGGCTTTTGTTAGCAGGAAGGTGTTCGGTACGTTTGTCATCGTAACTGCACGCGCGGTACCCATGGCACTTGAACCTGTAAAGAGAGTCAAAGGATTCTTCATTTTTGAGGTTAAAGTTTCAAGGACTTGCTGCTGACGTTGAACACGTCCAAAGTCTCCTTGATCATCATGTCGGAAGCGAGCATAGTTCAAGAGCGTACGACCATTCATACGTTGTTTGCCTTGCTTGATCATCATAAAGATACCACCACCGTCAGGATAGCCGAGAGCGGCAGCTTCTTCTGCGCTGAGTTGCTTGTCATTAGAAGCCATGCCTTCTGTTTCTGCTAAATCATCGGGTACAGGAACTTCATCAAACTTTTGTCCGTTGATGGTTGAGAACTTGGCATCAATCTCGACGCCCGCTGGGAACATCGAATCAATCACTGTCGCAAAGCTGGAGAAGTCAACGACGGCATAGTACTTACAGTTAATGCCGAAGTTTTGTTGCAAGGTCTGACGAACTAACTCCACACCTTGGTTCTCGTTCTGCTCACCAATCGTAAAGGCTGCGTTAATCTTCATGTTTGGCCCTTGACTGGCGTCACCTACACCTGGAATGTTGACCAAGGTATCACGCATAAAGCTGACAAGCTGCATCTTTCCACTTCGCCCCACATTTAAAACCATGATACTGTCGGAGTGAGCGACACCCGAACTTTGTCCTGGACGTTGGTCGGCACCGAGGAGGAGGATATTCACTGAGCCGTCTGAGTTTGCTACACCGTTAAATGCCTCTGCCTTAATAGCGCCCCCCTCACGACTAGCACCACGCTGATAACCATAGATGAAGAAACCAACCATGATTAAGAGAATGGCGAGGATGATAAAGAGAATACGCTTAAACCAGCTTTTCTTTTTCTTAGGTTTTTTTTCTACTCGTTCTTCCATCTCCTCATCGTCAGCAGTTCTATCTCGCTCTGCTTTTTTCCTTCTTCCTAGACTTGAAAAAGCCACGCCTGTTTTTGGAATAGAAGAACGGTCTGATCTGCTTCTTCGCTCATAAGAAGAGCCTTCTGCTGCTGCACGCTCCTCTTCCAAATCTGCAGCATACTCTTCCTCCATAGCTTGGTAGCCTTCGATTTCTTCTAGTAATTCATAATATTCTTGTTTTTCACGTTTACTTAAATAAGCCTTGTTTGCTTTAAGATAGTCAAAGCGTTTTTGTTTATTATCTTTCATTATTTTTCTATTATATCATGAATTTTACTTTTACTAAACGCTCTTGTAGAAAGTAATTCCGCTAAAATATAAAAATCGCCAGCCTAAGGCACGACGATTTTGAGGACTCAAGTCGGTATAAAGCCACGCAGTTAGCGTCTTCCTCCTAAAAACTTGTTTTTCAAACGTTTTATCTTTAGGAACTGCTCACGCGCTTTGTGCATTTGTTTATATCTCTGAGGATTCTTTTTGTAAAATTGTTGGTGATAATCTTCGGCAGGCCAAAAAGGCTGAGCATCTTCGATAGGGACGACGATAGGTTTTTTCCAAATCCCAGACTGTGCTAACTCTGCTTTACTCTTTTCAGCTACTTGACGTTGTGCTTCATTTTCGACATAGATGGCAGGACGATAGTTGCTTCCTCGATCATAAAATTGCCCCGCTTCGTCTGTCGGATCAATCAAGCTCCAGTAAAGCTCAACCAACTCACTGTAAGAGATAACTTTATTATCAAAGAGTATTTCCACAGCTTCAGTATGTCCTGTATATTTGCCGGATACTTGATCATAAGTCGGATCGTCCACATGACCTCCTGTATAGCCACTCGTCACTGAGATGATTCCGGGACGAGTTTCAAAAGGTTCAACCATGCACCAAAAACAGCCGCCTGCAAAAATTGCTATTTCTGTACTCATATTCTACCCTCCAAGCACATTATAGCACAGCGAAAGGGTTTACATGCTATAATTGAACTATGAAAAAACCACTAGATAAAATGGAAGTTTTAAATGAAATGTATAATTTAGTTTTAACTAAACATATCAGAGAGTGGGAACGCACTTTAATCTTAGAAACCAAAAACCGGATTGAAGCTGGAGGAAATCTTGCAAACGAACTCTCCAAGCTAGAAGTTCAGTTGCGCCCACTTGCCATACGTTATACTTTAACCCCCATGGTTACAGAGTTTTATAATAAAATATCAAGTTCAAGCTTATTTGGACCAGGTGTGGGGCATGGGCTGTAAAAACTGTCGGCCTGTATCAAAGTCTGAAGTTTCCTAATAAAAAAAAGACCGTGGTCTTTTTTATTTTGCTTGTAGTTCTGTTCGAGTCAGTCGTTCATACCATAACTTCCGTGTACGAGACAAGCCTGCAAAGATAAAGTCAAAGGTCGGCAGGAGTAAAAGGATGAGGGAAAGGATAATCATCAAGTAATTCTGTGCAAGCTCATCCGCAGGGATATAGCTGGAGCGCTGTAAGAAATAACCTAAAAGACCCCAAATTCCAAAATTAACAAAGAAGAGCAGCTGTCGCATCACTATCCTCATACGGCTGGCTTCGATTTTTATTTTAAGAAGCTTTTGTCCCAAAGTTACTCCAAAAAGGAGAGGAATTAATATGAAGATGACAAGTAAAGACATATAAAATTCTGGCAAAAAGATAGCTAAAATCTGAGCCAAAATAAAGTCGACACCAAAAGCAATCGTGCGTCGAGTCATGCCGATCTGTGCAGGAACAGGTTGTTGCGCATCAAGGTCAGGCAAAATCTTAACAAGGAGACAAGCTATCCCAAAGCCGATCAGGCTTCCCACTGTATTAATCATTAAGTCATCCACATCAAAAAGTCGATAAGGACGGGGATAGAGGCCAAAAAGAGCTGAACGTTGCAAGAGTTCAAAAGACAGTGTTAACAAAAAGCTCCAGATCAAAGTTTGCGAAAAATTTTTCTTAAAGAGATACCGCAAATAAATTCCAAAGGGAAGTGTCAAAAGCAAGTTAAAAAAAGGCTGGATAAAGCTTGGTGACTTCAAAGCCGCCAGCCAGGTACTTTTGTCACTTAAAACAAAAGGGTTATAAGCTATAAATTGGCGTACAAATTCAAAAGGTACAAGATTTTGCTTAGGCCCCGTCATCTGGGCTACCTGCGCTACATCTGGTAGGGGAAAGATAGTCATTGCATAGGCACAAACAATATAAAGCACAAAAGAAAAACTGACGAAAAAACGCCACGGATGGACAAGGCCGTATTTTCGGTATTGAACAATCATATAAGGTATAAGGCTAATCAGAAAGAAAATGAAAAAAAGCAACACACCAATCTGAATAGCATGGAGATAAGTCAACATAAGTATCCTTTTCGTAGAATTATTTTATTTTTATTATAGCAAAAATTGCACAAGGGTATCGTGTGATGATTTGACAAATAGTTTGATGATAGAGTATTTGGATACTACGGCAGGTAAAGAGAGGCTATCTGCCGAGGATAAAGCGATAAAAAAAAGCGAAGTAATTCTACTTCGCAAACTTTCAATACCTAAAAACTACAAGAGTTCACGCGCCTTTTCTTCGATAAAACTTGCGACTTCGGCAATCGTTTTGCCTGTGCTATCCAATAAGATTGCATCGTCTGCTTGCTTTAAGGGCGATACAGCACGCGTGCTGTCTTTACGATCACGCTCTGCAATCTCCACCTTGAGTTCTTCCAAATCAGTAGGAATGTTTTTCTCTAAGTTTTCTTTATAACGACGTTCTGCACGTTCATCCACAGACGCTACGAGGAAAATTTTCAAATCTGCATGAGGAAGGACAACCGTACCTATATCACGACCGTCCATGATAATGCCACCTTCATCCGCTATCCGCTGCTGCTCTGCCACTAAAAATTCGCGTACAGCACCAAGTGCAGAGATTTTTGAAACATTATTAGTTACTTCATTTGTACGAATAATCTTAGTGATATCCTCTGTTCCTAAAAATACAAGCTGACCGTCAGCAGTGTTTTTAAAGAAAATTGGTTTTTTCTTAATCACGTCGATAATTTTTTGTGGGTCCTCTGTTTTATTTTGGAGGGCCACTAATGTGGCAGCACGGTACATAGCTCCTGTATCAAGGTAAATAATACCCAGATTTTGAGCGACGATTTTAGCGACAGTTGACTTTCCACTTGAGGCGGGACCATCAACAGCAATTTGTAACTTTATCATGTTTCTTTCCTATATAAATGTTTCGTTCTTATTTTAATTTTAGGACTTGCCCCGGTGATATTGGGGAGCCATCTGCATTATAACCTGTTTCGGAAATATTATTGAGACTTGCAATAACCGACCAAGCGACACCGGTTTTCGCTGCAATCTTACTAGGATCATCGCCAGCAACAATCGTATAACTCCCACCTTCTTCTGATGAAGAGGATTCTGCCGGTGCTGCAGAAGTTGTACTTTCAGTTGTCTGAGTCTCTGTTGTTGTTTGTTGGGTCTGCTGCTCAGTAGTTTGTTCTACTTTTTTCTCAGATTCTTCTTGCGCAAAACCACCACTGTGTTGTGTCTGGTTATTCCAAAGAATAAAAGCAATCATAAAACCCACTAATAAAAACATCGTAACCACGGTAAAGGTCAAAGCACGTGAGGTTACGGATTTCTTACTGCCATGCTTATTCTTCCCTTTTCCATTTTTACGGCTCATCTCTGAATCCTCACGCATGGCTTCATAAATTTCTTTATCCCAAGGTTCTTTTTCTGCCACATCTTTTTCCTTTCCTTTTTTTTATTTTTATATTATCATCGTTGTATGAAAGTAAACGTAATTCCAGAAAACTGTATTGCCTGCGGCCTGTGTTATTTACACGCTCCAGATGTCTTTGATTACCATGATAATGGTATCGTAAAATTAAATAATTCCGACAAACTCGAAGAAGAATATGTTTATGATGACAAAATAATAAGTGCAGCCAAGGCTTGTCCAACGGCTGCGATAAAGATTACTAATCCTTAAAATCTTAAACTCTAATATTCATTTTACCATAAAATTACTTCTTTATCTAACTATTTCGTGATTTTAATATAGAGTTTTTCATTATATAGACGGCTTGTTTCTTATGTACAAGTTGTTTTTATTTGTCCATTTGTATTAAAAAAACAGATTTATGAAACCAGTTTCATAAATCTTTGCAAATGTTTACAATTTGTAGTATACTAAGACAGTAATAATTATATTATATAAAAACTTAAAGGAGGTTACTCAATTGAGTATCGGAATTGTTATTGCGAGCCACGGTGAATTCGCTGCAGGCATTAAGCAATCTGGTTCAATGATCTTCGGTGAGCAAGAGAAAGTACAATCTGTCACTTTCATGCCTAACGAAGGACCAGACGACTTACGTGCTAAAATCGAAGCCGCTATCGCAACATTTGATGCTGAAGATGAAGTCCTTGTCCTTGCTGACTTGTGGAGCGGTTCTCCATTTAACCAAGCAAGCGCAGTTATGGGTGCATACCCAGAACGCAAGGTAGCTATCATCACAGGCCTCAACTTGCCAATGCTTATTCAAGCCTACACAGAACGCATGATGGATGCATCTGCAGGTGTTGAAAAAGTTGCCGCAAACATTATCAAGGAAGCTAAAGCTGGTATCAAAGCATTGCCAGAAGAGCTTAATCCTGTTGAAGAAAGCGCTGCTCCAGCTGAAGCTGGTGTAACTGCTGCTGCTATCCCAGAAGGTACTGTTGTCGGAGATGGTAAGATTAAAATCAATCTTGCACGTATCGACTCACGCCTTCTTCACGGTCAAGTTGCAACTGCTTGGACTCCAGACTCAAAAGCAAACCGTATTATCGTTGTTTCTGATGCTGTTGCCAAAGATGAGATGCGTAAAACACTTATCACGCAAGCTGCACCTTCAGGCGTTAAAGCTAACGTTGTCCCTATCAGTAAAATGATCGAAGTTGCTAAAGATCCACGTTTTGGTGAAACTAAAGCACTTCTATTGTTTGAAACTCCTCAAGATGCACTTGCTGCTATCGAAGGCGGAGTTCCAGTAACTACCCTTAACGTGGGCTCTATGTCTCACAGTACAGGTAAAACAATGCTCAACTCAGTATTGTCTGTAAATAAAGATGATGTTGCCGCTTTTGAAAAGTTACGTGATCTCGGCGTTCAATTTGACGTTCGTAAAGTCCCTAACGATTCTAAATCTGACTTGTTTGCTTTGATTAACAAAGCGGACGTTAAGTAAAATTAAATATTATTAGGAGAAATTTATAAAATGAGTATTATTTCAATCATTTTAGTTCTTATCTTCGCGTTCTTAGCTGGACTTGAAGGTATCTTGGACCAATGGCAATTTCACCAACCAATTATCGCCTGCTCATTGATCGGTATCGCTACTGGTCACATGGCTGCAGGGATCATCTTGGGTGGTTCATTGCAAATGATCGCCCTCGGTTGGGCTAACGTTGGTGCCGCTGTCGCACCTGACGCTGCACTTGCTTCTGTCGCTTCTGCTATCTTGATGGTTCAAGGTGGTAACTTCGACTTGACACACATCACTGGTGTTATCGTACCTGCCGCTATCTTGTTGGCAACTGCTGGTCTCGTACTTACTACTTTGGTTCGTTTCCTCTCAGTTGGTATCGTTCACTTAGCTGATGCTGCTGCTGAAAAAGGTTCTTACTCTGGTGTTGCTGGATGGCACATGTTCGCACTCCTTCTTCAAGGTTTGCGTATCGCTATCCCTGCTGCAATCATCCTTGCTATCCCTGCTGAAACAGTAACTGCTGCTTTGAACTCAATTCCTGATTGGGTTTCTAAAGGTCTTGCAGTTGGTGGTGGTATGGTTGTTGTTGTCGGTTATGCGATGGTTATCAACCTTATGGCAACTAAAGAGCTATGGCCATTCTTCTTCCTCGGATTTGTACTCGCACCACTTTCTTCAATCACTTTGATTGGTATGGGTATCCTTGGTGTTGTTATCGCTCTTATCTACCTCAATCTTTCTAATACTGCTGGTAACGGTGGAACTGCTTCTTCAAGTGGTGACCCAATCGGCGATATTCTCAATGATTATTAATTAGAAAGGAGATTTTATAAAAATGGAAAATACAAATAAAAAGTTTAGCCTTTCTAAAAACACTCGCTTGAGCGTTATGTTCCGTTCAATGTTCCTCCAAGGTTCATGGAACTACGAACGTATGCAAAACCTTGGTTTCCTCTATTCAATCATTCCTGCATTGAAACAATTCTACAAACCAGGTTCTGAAGAAGCTAAAGAAGCTTTGAAACGCCACATGGAGTTCTTCAATACTCACCCATATGTAGCCGCACCTATCGTCGGTGTTACATTGGCCCTTGAAGAAGAAATCGCTAACGGTGTCGAAATCGACGAAGCAGCTATTCAAGGTGTTAAAGTTGGTATGATGGGTCCTCTTGCTGGTATCGGTGACCCTGTCTTCTGGTTCACAGTACGTCCTATCGTTGGTGCCATCGCTGCTTCACTTGCAACTGGTGGTTCTATCATTGCTCCAATCTTCTTCTTCGTTGTTTGGAATGCAATCCGTATCGCTTTCTTGTGGTATACACAAGAGTTTGGTTACAAACAAGGTACTGCAATCACAAGCGACCTCGGTGGAGGTATGCTTCAACAAATCACTAAAGGTGCATCTATTCTTGGTATGTTCATCCTTGGTGTATTGATCCAACGTTGGGTTAACATCAGCTTCACTGGTCCTAACGCTATGCTCCCATCTAAACCTTTGGCTGATGGTGCATACGTTGGTGAATGGTTGGATAAAGCAGGTAAAGTCGTTGTTCAAGGTGCCCAAACAGGTACTACTCCTGACGGTGTTGCTCAATACCAATGGTTAGACCAAGCTGGTAACGTAGTTGGTAACGGTGTTGCTGGTCAAGGCGGTTTCGCACATTACGTAACTGTTGATCAACTTAACACTGTTGACGGTTCTACATTGCACAACATCTTAGGTCAAGTATCATCAGGTCTTGGCTTGAGCCCAGAACAAACACAATCACTTCAAGACGTGTTCAATTCATTAATTCCTGGATTTATCGCATTGCTCTTGACTTTCCTTGTTCTTTGGATCTTGCGTAAATGGAAAAACAAAAACGCACCATTGTTCATCATCATTGGTATGTTCGTTCTTGGTATCGTACTTCACGTTGCAGGTCTTGCTTAATAAGATTTTAAAACAAGAACAAAATCGCCGTGTACTCGCGGCGATTTTTTATTAAGATTATTTTTGATATAATAAAGATATCATATTATCGTTAGGAGCATTAATTTGGCACAATCACTTAATACTAAAGTTGACTTTACCACTGCAGGTATCGCCTATCTTGGCTTTGCTGAATACGGTAAAATTATGGTGGGAGACCGAGCGTTTGAGTTTTTCAATGATACTAATGTGGAGAAAAACATGCAATTTCCGTGGGCCTCTATTAAACGTGTGGAAGGTGATGTTTCTGTTTCAAAAAATGGAAAAGTAAAAATCGGACGCCAGTTTATCATTGTCTTTCGTAATGAGCAGAAAGTTCGTTTCGCTTCCAAAGAGTCTGGAACTGTCTTGAAATACATCCGTCAGTATATCGGAAATGAAAAAGTCGTCCGTCAAAAAGGCTTCTTTGATAAATTCCTTGGCCTATTCCGCCGTAAAAAGAAATAGAAAAATGTCTCACTTGAGACGTTTTTTTACTTTTTAGCAGAAAAAAAACATACTGCTGAAAGCACCATGATCTTCTGGTTTCTAATCTATTTTAGTTTTTTGACTTCTTTCACGTCGGAAGATGTTGAAATAAATCTTATCTAAAACTGTATCGCGATAATCCTTACGCCCTATAAAACGTGTAACCTTACTAAAAATAAAGCAAGATAATAATGTCACTGCGAAGTTTGGAAAGGCGAGATAGGTTGCCAAGGATAATCCCATAACTACAATATCTATGCCAAACAGCACACGGTCAATGGTAAACTCCCAACGGTCTTCCATGATACGACTGAGGAGTATCGAGCCACCAAAGGTACCTTCAGATAAGACCACCAGTCCTGCTCCTATACCTGATAAAACACCATCAGAAATCCCCGCAAAGATAATCTGGTTAAACTGAAAACCATTGATTCCCATCGCTTCATAGACCAACATCCATAAACTCATGGCTGCTGCTCCAGGTAGGCTAAGAAGTAACTCGCGTCGACTCAAAAGCTTCCAACCGAAGAGAAACAAAGGAACATTCACCACAAAGAAAGTTAAGGCTGGGTTTATCCCGAATACAAAATCAATGAACACGGAAAATCCAGCGATACCATTACTGGCTAAGTAGTTCGGAATAACAAAAAGTCTCACCGATAAAATGTATAACCCTACTCCTATTATGAGAACAATCAAGTCCTTTATAAACTGTTTATCTATCTTTACACCAATGATTGACATAAAAAACCTCCTTTATTCTATAATAACATTTGACTTTTGAAACCACTAACAATTTCTGTGAATTGCTTGCAAAGTTTTAAAAATTCTGATAGAATGACACTAGAAGTTAGTTTTGAGCCTATCTTTTCTAGAGAGCTTGCGGTTGCTGAAAGCAAGTAAAGAAACTCCAAACATTCTGCTTCTTGATTTATTTTCTCTTGCGAAAGCAAGAACGTGTTTCTCGCGATAAGGGAGCTAAAGTCCTATCCAGATGATAGGAAATTTAGGTGGAACCGTGCTTAGAGCGCCCTAATTCTTTTCTATAGAGAATTAGGGCTTTTTATTTTATATTTAAAGGAGAAATTTATGCTTGATATCAAAAAAATCCGTGCAGACTTTGACGGAGTAGCCGCAAAACTTGAAACGCGTGGTGTCAAAAAGGAAACACTACAAGAACTTCATGATCTTGACGTTCGCCGTCGTGAGTTGATTGTAAAATCTGAAAACTTGAAAAAAGAACGTAATGCCGTTTCTGATGAAATAGCCACTGTAAAACGTGAAAAAGGTGATGCTACTGAAAAGATAGCAGCCATGAAACAAGTTTCTGCTGACATCAAAGTTATTGATGCTGAGCTTGCTGAGATTGAAGAAAAACTTACAGCATACACAACAACTTTGCCAAACTTGCCTCACGATGATGTACCTGTAGGTGCTGATGAAGACGACAATGTTGAAATTCGTCGCAACGGCCAAACTCCTGAATTTAACTTTGAACCTAAACCTCACTGGGACTTAGGAGAGTCACTTGGTATCCTTGATTGGGAACGTGGTGGTAAAGTTACTGGCTCACGTTTCCTCTTCTACAAAGGAGCTGGTGCGCGCTTAGAACGTGCTCTCTATAACTTTATGTTGGATGAACACGCTAAAGAAGGCTACACTGAAATGATCACACCTTATATGGTCAATCAAGACTCTATGTTCGGAACAGGTCAATATCCTAAATTTAAAGAAGATACTTTTGAAGTAAATGATGACCGTGGCTTCGTCCTCATCCCAACAGCTGAAGTGCCTTTAACCAACTACTATCGTGGTGAAATCTTGGATAATGCTGAACTTCCAGTGTACTTCACAGCAATGTCTCCATCTTTCCGTTCAGAGGCTGGTTCTGCGGGTCGTGATACACGTGGTTTGATTCGTCTTCACCAGTTCCACAAGGTAGAAATGGTAAAATTTGCACGTCCTGAAGAATCATATAATGAACTTGAAAAAATGGTTGTCAATGCGGAAAATATCCTTCAAAAATTAGGTTTGGCCTACCGTGTCATCGCACTTTCAACTGGAGATATGGGCTTCTCAGCTGCTAAGACTTATGACTTAGAAGTTTGGATTCCTGCCCAAAACACATACCGTGAAATCTCAAGCTGTTCTAACTGTGAAGATTTCCAAGCACGCCGTGCCCAAATCCGTTACCGTGACGAAGACGGCAAGGTAAACCTTCTCCATACTTTGAATGGCTCTGGTCTTGCAGTTGGTCGCACCGTTGCTGCTATCCTCGAAAACTATCAAAATGAAGATGGTTCAGTCACTGTCCCTGAAGTACTTCGTCCATATATGGGTGGTTTAGAAGTTATTAAATAAACAAAAAAAACTTGCAGAAGCAAGTTTTTTTATATTACAACTCAACAATATTTCCTGATTTCAAGTAAACAATCCACTCACAGAGGTTCACAGCATAGCCTGTAATACGCTCTAAGAAAACAAGGGTCATCAAGTAATCTTTACCTGTCGTAATTGTCTCTGTATTTTCTTTCATGGCTTCCAAGATTTTTTCTTGGATTTCGCCACTCATGTTCTTCACAGTTTGATATTGGTCCGCAATTTCACGCGCACGTTTATCATTGCCTTGAATATAAGCATTCAATGAAGCGTCAACGACTGATTTTACTTTTTCTCCCAAAAGTGAGATGTCTTCTTCGACTTCATGGATACGCTCTTCACCTTTTAGATTGATTGCTGCTTTTGCGATTGAAGTGACATGGTCACCCATACGTTCCAAGTCGCTTGAAGCTTTAAGTACGGTAATAATCGTACGCAAGTCACCAGATACAGGTTGTTGCAAAGCAATCATTTCTAAAGATTTTGTTTCTAATTTTGTTTCCAGTTGGTTAATCATTTCATCGCTTGTAATGACATCTTCTGCCAATTCACGATCATGACTTACAAAGGCACGAACTGCTTTATTCAATTGGGCAGAAACTTGCGTTCCCATTGAATAAAACTGATTGTGAAGTTTATTAAGTTCTTCTTCAAATTGTGTACGTAACATTTTTTCTCCTCTTAACTAAGCTCAGAGCAATACTGCTCTTTACATCATACCATATTATCCGAACTTACCAGCAATGTAATCTTCTGTTTCCTGTTTTTCAGGATTAAGGAAGATTTTTTTCGTGTTGTCCATTTCAACCAAGTCGCCGTTGAGCATGAAAGCTGTACGGTCTGAGATACGCGAAGCTTGTTGCATACTATGAGTTACAATAGCCAAGGTATAGTCTTTCTTTAATTCCAGGAGTGTTTCTTCAACGTGTCCTGCAGAGATTGGGTCCAGGGCAGAGGTTGGCTCATCCAGCAAGATAATTTTAGGATTAACAGCGAGAACACGAGCGATACACACACGTTGTTGCTGTCCACCAGATAGACCAAGTGCTGAGGTGTGGAGGATGTCTTTCACTTCATCCCAGATATTTGCAGCTTTAAGTGAATTTTCTACAACTTCATCTAAGAGGGCTTTATCTTTAACACCTTTTAAACGTAAACCATATACAACATTCTCATAGATGGAGAATGGAAAAGGGTTCGGTTGTTGGAAAACCATACCGATTTCTTTACGAAGGTCTACTGTATCTACTTTAGGGCTATATATATTGTGTCCTTTGTACATGATTGCCCCAGTAATCGTTACTGTCGGGATCAAATCATTCATGCGGTTAATAGAACGCAGCAGCGTTGACTTCCCACATCCAGAAGGGCCGATAAGCGCTGTGATTTCATTTGGATAAAATTCCATATTGATTTGATTGAGCGCTTTTTTCTTACTATAATACAGCGAAAGGTCGCTGACTGTTAAAATTGCTTCTTTTGTCATATTGTCCTCTCGATTATCCAAAGTGTCCTGAAACATAATCTTCTGTTGCTTTAAGATTTGGCTGTGTGAAGATTTTACTTGTTTCATCGTATTCAATCAAGTCACCTGAATAGAAGAAAGCTGTATAGTCAGAGACACGACTGGCTTGTTGCATATTGTGCGTTACGATGATAATCGTATAGTCTTTTTTCAACTCTGTCATTGTTTCTTCGATTTGCATTGTTGAAATAGGATCCAAAGCTGATGCAGGCTCATCCATCAAGATGATTTCTGGTTTAACAGAGAGCGCACGTGCGATACAAAGACGTTGTGCTTGTCCTCCAGAGAGAGCCAAGGCTGACTTGTTAAGGTTGTCTTTGACTTGATCCCAGAGCGCTGCTTGCTTGAGTGACTTTTCAACAATTTCATCAAGTTTTTTCTTATCTTTTATTCCTTCACGACGATGGATGAAAGCAATATTTTCATAGATTGACTTAGGGAAGGGATTTGGTCTTTGGAAAACCATACCGATTTGTTTACGAACTTCGTAAACATTTACTTTAGGGTCACTGATATTCACGCCTTCATACATAATCTCACCTGTAACTCGGGCACCATCAATCGTATCATTCATACGATTAAGCGCACGGAGATAAGTAGACTTACCTGAACCAGAAGGCCCGATGAGAGCTGTAACCTGATTTTTAGGAAATTGCATAGAGACTCCATGAATTGCTTCTTTGGTGCCGTTATAGAAAACCCGCAAATCGTTTGTTGAAAGAGCGATGTCTTTATCGAAAGTCAAAATGTGACGTTCGTTCCAATCATAAGTTGCCATATTTTTCTATATTCCTTACTAATTTCCAGATGTGAGTTTTTTGTGGAGACGGTTTCCAAGGAAACGTGCCCCAAGGTTAAAGAGGAGAACAAAGATAATCAATACTGCAGAAGCTCCCGCAGAAATCTGTGTTGCAGTTGAAATTGTTCCTTCTGTATTTAAAGCCCAGATATGTACGGCCAAGGTTTCCGCTGGACGGAAAAGGGACAAGGGACTTGTCAATGACATAGGGTTCCAGTTTGCCCAGTTGATCGGCAAGTTGGTTTGACCAGCAGTATAGATCAAAGCTGCGGCTTCACCAAAAACACGTCCAGAAGACAGGATAACCCCTGTCAGGATACCGGGTACTGCAGCTGGCAAGATTACCTTTGTTGCTGTTTCCCATTTTGATAGGCCAAGTGCTAAGCCACCTTCACGTTGCATTGTTGGAATAGCACGGAGTGATTCTTCGACGTTACGCGTCATCAAAGGAAGATTGAAGACTGTAAGTGCAAGTGCACCTGACAAGACAGAAAAGCCAAGCCCAAACTGGATAACAAAGAGCAACATCCCGAAGAGACCAACAACGATTGAAGGAAGAGATGAGAGCACTTCAATAGCTGAACGAACTGCTCCTGTCAACCAGTGTTTTTGATTGGCATATTCTGAAAGATAGATTCCTGCACCAAGTGAGAGGGGGATAGAAATGATGAGCGTTACAACTAACAAGTAAACAGAGTTAAAGAGTTGAATCGCAATACCGCCACCTGTCAAGGGATTAGAAGGTGTTGTCAAGAATTCCCAAGATACATAAGGCAAACCCTTAATCAAAATATAAATCAAGAGAAATGCAAGGATAGCAACGATGATGCCTGAAAGGGCGTAAAGAACGCCTGTGGCAATTTTATCTGTGCGTTTAGCATTCATTATTTAAGACTTCCTTTCTTAGCAATAGCGCGCATAGCGATGTTGAAAACCAATGACATAATGAGAAGGAGGAGTCCAAGAGACCAAAGTGCGTTCAGTTGGATACCTGGTGTCGCATTTGGAATACCTGATGTCAAAATAGAAGTCAATGTTGAAGCAGGTGAAACAAGGTCTTGCGGCATAGTTACGGCATTACCTACAACCATTTGGATAGCCAAAGCTTCACCAAAGGCGCGAGCCATACCAAAGATTACAGCAGTCAAGATACCTGGTGCTGCTGCACGAAGAAGCACACGCCAGATAGTTTGCCAGCGTGTGGCTCCTAAACCGAGAGAAGCTTCACGATAGTGAGGCGGAATTGCTTTAAGGGCATCTACAGTCATTGAAGTAACAGTAGGAAGAATCATAACAAAGAGTACAAAGACACCAGCTAACAATCCTAGTCCTGTCCCCCCAAATGTATTACGGATGATTGGAACAACAACTGTTAAACCAATAAAACCATAAACAACCGAAGGAATCCCTACTAAAAGTTCAATAACAGGTTGCAAAATTTTGGCACCATACTTTGGTGAAATTTCTGTCATATAGATTCCTGCACCAATAGCAAAAGGTGTCGCTACCAATGCTGAAAGTACCGTAACAATCAATGATCCTGTAAACATTGGCAAAGCTCCAACTGCCGGTTTACCGTCAGGGCCAATAGCACCCGGTTCCCAATGTGTGCCAAAGAGGAAGCGGAAAGGGTTAACACCATCAACAAAGAAAGTTGATAGACCTTTTTGAGCGACAAAGACCAGAATAAGTCCAACGACAAAGACGATAATTGCGATACATAGGAACGTCAATGTCCTACCAAATTTTTCCAAGCGCGAGTCTTTCGAGCTTGAAAGTAATTTTTCTTTAATTTTTGAGTTTTCCATAATTACCTTACTAAATTATTTAATCGGTGTAACGTTACCTTTGTAATCGCGATCTACTTTCATTTCTGAAATAGGAATATAACCGAGTTTCTTAAGAGTAGCCGTATCATTTTTTACGTAACTGATAAAACGATTTTCTACAACATTTTCGTTTTTATTGTTGGTATACATGTGTTCATAAGACCAAACTTTCCATGTATTCGTTGTTACATTCTCATCGGAAGGTTGTACACCATCTAAGCTGAGAGGTTTCACACCTGGCTTGTGCATATAAGAGAAAGAAACGTAAGAAATCGCACCTGGGGTTTGACCAACCAATTGTACGACTGATCCGGAAGCATCTTGTGTGGGTCCATCAATTTCTCGTGCGCCATTCAAAGCAAAGTTATCAAAGTTAACACGTGTACCTGACCCTGATGTGCGTCCGATTACAGTAATTTCTTGATCCGGACCGCCCACTTCTTTCCAGTTTTTAATTTTACCAGTGAAAATATCAATAAGCTGAGCTTGAGTCACACCTGACAAATCAAGTTCTTTGTTTACGATGGGAGCAAAACCAATGGTAGCAACTTTATTCCCCGTAATTTTAGACGCATCAATGCCTGATTTTTCTTCCGCAAAAATATCTGAATTACCAATTTGGAAAGATCCAGCAACTACTTGTGCAAGACCGACACCAGATCCACCACCTTGAACCATAATAATATCTTCTGGATATTTTTTCATATAGTCCAAAGAAATTTGTTCTACCAAGGGTTTGAGAGCTGTTGAGCCACCCACGGTGACTTGATTTGAGTTCGGCCCGCATGCCGCTAAAGTCACAAGACTCATCGCTGCAAATAAAGCCATTAAAATTTTCTTTTTCATACCTTTATTTTAGCATAAACCCAGCCTAAATTACTAAAAGCTTGACGCTTACAATGTAAATAGTTTGTAAATAGAACGGCAAAGAGAGCACCTGAGAGCATTGCTCAAGTACTCTTGTCCTCACCGTCGTCATCAAGAAGGGCAAATTATCAATAAAGAATAAGATGCAAAGCAGCAAAACAAGAAGATTAAATGTATGAAAAGAAAATTTTAAGGTTTTGCTCAAACGAACTTTTTACAGTTTATTTATTGGTAATTTTACCTTGTGCGTCACGTTCTACTTTCATATCTGAAACTGGAATGTAGCCAAGGTCCTTGATTGTTTTTGTATCTTCAGTTACATATTTGATAAAATCTTTCTCAGCTGCTGTTTCTTTATCTTTGTTCGTGTACATATGCTCATATGACCATACTTTGTAGCTGTTATCTGCAACATTTTCATCCGTTGGTTCTACATTGTCAATACTCACGGGCTTGATGTCTTTGCTCTTATCGAGGTAAGAGAAAGCAACGTAAGAAATTGCTCCTGGTGTTTGCCCGACCATAGTGACTACTGTTCCTGAAGCATCTTGAGTTGGACCGTCAACTTCTGTTGCGCCCCCTAGAGCTAAGTTATCAAAGTTAACACGCGTTCCTGATCCAGCTGCACGTCCAATTACTGTGATTTTTTCATCTGGACCGCCAACTTCTTTCCAGTTTGTAACTTTGCCTGTGAAGACATCTGTCAACTGCTGTGTTGATAGATTTTTTACGTTGATATCTTTATTTATGATTGGAGCAAAACCAACAACAGCTACTTTATGGTCGTTCAATTTTGAAGCATCAATGCCTGATTTTTCTTCTGCAAAGATGTCGGAATTACCAATTTGGAAGGTTCCTGCTGAGACCTGAGTCAAACCTACGCCTGATCCACCACCTTGTACAGTAATTTGAACTTCTGGTTTTTTAGCTGTGTAGTCTGTTGAAGCTTGCTGTGCCATTGGCTGTAAAGCTGTCGAACCACCCGCAATGATTTTGCCTGAAGTAGCTGATGAGTCTGAGCTATTTGATGATGTGCTGCCATTGCCACAAGCTGCAAGAGTTAAAAGAGCCGCACCAGCGATAATTCCAGAAAGTAACTTTTTATTCATGAGATTTTCTCCAATAATTTTTTTGAGTTCCGTGTAAGCCCTTTTGCTTACATAACTATCTTAACATTGAATAAAGCTCATAAATGTAAATGCTTGGTAAATACTAAGTAAACGCTTGGTAAATGAGTCGTCTTTTTATTTAAGCTAACTTTTACCAGTTACAGACTATAATAAAAAGCCAGAAGTACTGGTACTCTGACTTTTTTTTAACGATTATAGGCTTTAAGTTGGCGTGCAATATCACGGTTCTGTTCTTTACGTTTTAGCGTCTCACGTTTATCGTATTGTTTTTTACCACGGGCAAGACCCATCAAGACTTTAGCAAAACCATTTTTAAGATAAACTTTTAAAGGAATAAAAGTAACCCCTGTACCCGTCAGTTCCTTCTCTATCTTGATAATCTCTTTTTTATTAAGAAGCAGTTTACGTGTACGTAATTCGTCCACATTAAAAATATTCCCTTGCTCAAAAGGAGCAATGTGCACATTTGAAAGCCAGACTTCGCCATCTCTTACCCGTGCAAAGCCATCTTTAAGTTGTATTTTTGATTGCCGAATGGATTTGATTTCTGTACCTGTGAGTACAATTCCTGCTTCAAAAGTTTCAAATATTTCATAGTCATGCCGTGCTTTTTTGTTTTGCGCTAGCGGCTTGTCTGCTGTATTTTTTACCATATTTTAATTATATCATATCCCCTGAGATAAACTTCTAATCTTCCTCAACATTCGTTAAGAAAAAGAGCCTTGAGAGGCTCTTTTTCTTAACAACGACTTTCTTTTTAACTTCAAGAAAGGGCCACGTTTTTGTTATATCCTTAAGATAATTTTGATCCTACATTTTCGATGAGTTCAGGAATACCCGCTGCATTTGAACCTCCAGCCATTGCCATGTCAGGTTTTCCGCCACCACGTCCATCGATGTAAGGAGCAAGCTCTTTAATCAAGTTTCCTGCTTTAACTTCTGAATTTTTGCTTGCTACAAGAAGACTAACTTTTTCCCCGATCTTAGCAACAAGTACAAGAACATCTGACAGGTCTTTTTGTTTCCAGATATCCGCAAGATTACGCAAACCATTGACATCTGGTACTGCTACTTCACTTGCGATAAAGCTTACATCGCCTGCTTTAAGTACATTTTGGAATACTTCTTCAGATTGACTAGCAGCCAATTTACCTGCTAAAGCATCATTTTCTTTTTGAGCAGCTTTGAGTTCTTCTTGGATTGCTGTTACTTTAGCGACAACTTGTGATGCTTGTGGTGCTTTTACAACTGCAGCAACTTCACTCAATGTGTTTTCAGCATCTTTGAAGGCTTCATAAGCTTTTTGGCCTGTTACAGCAACGATACGACGAACCCCTGAACCGATACCTTCTTCTTTAATAATCTTGAAAAGACCGATTTCGCTAGTTGTTGCCGCATGTGTTCCACCACAAAGTTCAACAGAGTAATCCCCAATCGTAACGACACGTACATTTTTCCCGTATTTTTCACCAAAGAGGGCCATCGCACCCATTTCTTTAGCGGTATCGATATCTGTTTCAACAGTTTCAACAGCCAATGATTGCCAGATAACTTCGTTCACTTGACGCTCAATCGCTGCTAACTCTTCTTTACTTACTTGTGCAAAGTGTGTAAAGTCAAAGCGGAGGAATTCTACTTCATTAAGAGATCCTGCTTGAAGCGCATGTTCTCCGACAATATTGTGCAATGCTGCGTGAAGCAAGTGAGTAGCAGTGTGATTTTTAACTATGCCTTGACGACGCTCAGTATCAATTTCAAGTGTATAAGTTTCACCAACCACAAGAGTTGAAAGAATATCAACCATATGCAAGTTTTGACCATTTGGAGCATGTTGGACGTCATTAACCTCAGCTACAACTTTTCCAGCGGCATTTTTAATCACACCATGGTCAGAAACTTGACCACCCATTTCAGCATAAAATGGTGTTTTATCAAAGATTAATTGTGCTTCACCGATAACTGTATCTACTTTTTCATCATCTTTAACAGCCACCAGTAATTTAGCATCATATTTTTCAACTTCATAAAGGAACTCAGACTCTTCTTTAATTGATTGAAGTGTTTCATTTTGAGCGCCCATTGAGCCCCCTTTGACGACAGCAGCACGTGCACGATCTTGTTGCTCTTTCATCGCTGCTTGGAAGCCTTCATGGTCAATCTTGAAGCCTGCATCTTCTGCTAATTCTTCAGTTAATTCCACTGGGAAGCCATATGTGTCATAGAGGCGGAAGATATCTTGACCTTCAAGCATTGTTTTGCCTTCTTCTTTAAGTTTAGCAAGTAATTCATCAAGAAGTTTGCTTCCTCCATCAATTGTACGACCAAATGCTTCCTCTTCACGGTCAACGATTTGCATGATGAAGTCTTGTTTCTCAAGTACTTCAGGATAGTAAGATTCCATGATTTTACCTACAACAGGTACAAATTGAGCTAAGAACTTACCTTCGATACCCAACTTCTTACCATGCATAACAGCACGGCGGAGAAGGCGACGAAGTACATAACCACGTCCTTCATTTCCAGGCAAAGCACCATCGCCAATAGCAAAACTAAGCGCACGAATATGGTCAGCAATAACTTTAAAGCTCATGTTATCGCCATCTGGATCATAAGTTTTTCCAGAAATACGTTCAATCTCGCGAATAATCGGCAGGAAGAGATCTGTATCAAAGTTTGTTTTACCACCTTGGATGATACAAACCATACGTTCAAGACCCATTCCCGTATCAATATTTTTTTGTGGCAATTCTTTGTATTCACTGCGTGGAATAGCAGGATCAGCATTAAATTGAGACAAAACGATATTATAAATTTCAATATAACGATCGTTCTCAATATCTTCTGCTAAAAGTTTTAGACCAATATTCTCTGGATCATATGCTTCACCACGGTCGAAGAAGATTTCCGTATCAGGACCTGAAGGACCAGCCCCAATTTCCCAGAAGTTATCTTCAATTGGTACTAAATGGCTTGCATCTACACCCAGTTCTACCCAACGATTAAATGTATCTTTGTCATCTGGGTAGTAAGTGATATAAAGTTTTTCTGCTGGAAAGTCAAAATATTCACTGCTTGTAAGCATTTCCCAAGCATAAGCTAAAGCTTCTTTGCGGAAATAATCTCCAATTGAGAAGTTTCCTAACATTTCAAACATTGTATGATGGCGTGCTGTTTTACCAACGTTTTCAATATCATTTGTCCGAATTGATTTTTGAGCATTTGTAATACGTGGATTTTCAGGTACAACGGATCCATCAAAGTATTGTTTCAAAGTAGCAACACCTGAGTTGATCCAAAGCAAAGTTGGGTCATTAACAGGAACCAAAGATTGTGATGGTTCAATAGAGTGGCCCTTTGCTTGGAAGAAATCAAGGAACATTTGGCGTACTTCTGTAGAAGTCATTTTTTTCATAATTACTCTCCTAATAAAATAATTTACGTTTATATTTTTATGTGAAATTTCACACAATGTCAAAACAAAAAATCCATCGTAAACGAGGGGCGTCACTTACGCGGTACCACCCTCATTCACGATGAATACATCGTCTCTATTTTGCTTGGTAAAGCAGCTTGCCCTGCTATATGAAAATCAAAAGATTTTCAGCACATTGACCTATCGGCTTTCACCCTATACCGACTCTCTGTAAGGTCATTTAATTTGTTTTTTATTTAGATGAACTTGATGTGAATTGTGAGAAGATTGAAGAGAAGGCTTCCTCTTTAACAGTCACATTGTGTGCTTTAAGATATTCTCCAATTACACCGGCAACATAAGTAGTATCAGCCATTTTCTGTGTTTTAATCACGTTTTTAAGTTGATCTTTATATTTGTTCATATCTGAACCTTTATCCGATGTTTTAATCATCTTAACAACATAGTAGCTTGTCGCTCCAGTAGAAGTATTTGTTGACTCGATTACATCTGAAACTTCACCATTTTTCAACTTGAAGGCAGCTGTCTGTACTTCTGAAGGAACAGTAGTGCTTGTTGAATCAAATTTTTGTTTGTTGCTGGCGTTGTCTTTTTCAAACTTAGCTGCATCTTCTTTAGCCGATTTTCTAGCCTTAGTTGCTGCATCTTTAGTTGTTTCAGGTACAACAATTGCTTCGACTTCTGGATGGAAGTCTGCCCAAGCTGCTTTTAAGTTAGCATCTGTATATTGTGTATCAGAGATTTTTTTCTCAATGGCATATTCTTGCAAAAGTTGAAGACGGACGTAAGATTTATAGCTGCTTTCAGTGAAACCTTGTTGTTGCAAGGCTGCTGCAAACTGGTCACCCATTTGTTTTTTAGTCTCATCAAACTTCGCTTGAACATCTTTATCCGAAACTTTATCCCCAAAGTCTTTTTCAAACATTTTTGACATAGTCAAATTTTGTAAAAGAGATGTTGCTGGCATACCTGGGAATTCTTTTGCCTGCTTATAGAAATCATTAACATTAATTGTATCACCCTTCATAGTGATGATATTAGCACCTGTCGAATTATTATTTCCACATGCTGATAATGTAATAAGTCCTACAGCTGCAACAACTGTTGCAAGCAAAATATTCAGTTTTTTAAATTTCAAAGTTTTCTCCTTGTGCGGGTATAATCCCTTGATACATTTAGTTGTTGTAACATTATTATAACACAAAACATTAAATAAACCTAAACCACTTCGGTACTTTTTCCTTTTTTAATCATCAAGATTCCATCGCCGAGCGGAACCATACTGGCGCGATATTTTGGATTATCTAAAACTTCATCAAAAAGACGACGAAGTCCACGCTCTAAAGCACGTTGTGTCCGTTTAATTTCCATAATAGGGATAAGAATTTCGCCCCCTTGAAAAATATCATCCATGATGATGACCCCATTTTCAGAAAGTAATTCCATTGCTCTCGGTAAAAATTCGACATACTTAGACTTAGCTGAATCCATAAAAATAAAGTCAAATTCGCCTCGCAAATCTGCTAAAAGATCTGCTGCATCTCCTTCCAAGAGAGTAATTTGCTTGTTACGGTCATATATGGCGAGATTTTCTCTGGCTAAGGCAATCATTTCAGGGTTGCGATCAATGGTGATTATTTCTGCATCAGGTGCTGCTTCTGCCATCATCAATGCTGAAAAACCAATCGCTGTGCCTACTTCGAGAATTCTTTTGGGTTTCATCATATCCAAAAGCAATTGAAAATACACAACTGTTTCATGCGGAATTATCGGAATATTATTTTCATGAGCAAAACTTTCGACATCTTTTAGTGGCCCGGTAATCTGTGTTTGACGTTCACGCATAAATTCAACAATCTCTTCTTTTACGACAGGACGATTCATCATTGGATTACTTGTTCTCTTATATGTTAAAACCATTATAAATGGACTCCTTTTTCTACTAACTTTTCAAGTTCACTCAAACGTTTTTCAAAAACAGCAAAGGCTGAATCCAAATATTCACTACCTTCCATATCAACTCCAGCCTTAGCAATTACAGCAAGCGGATAATCACTCGAACCTGCTTTAAGGTAGTTTAAGTATTTTTCTCGCGCGCTTTCGCCATTATGAAGAATGTTTTCCGCAAGATAACTTGCAGCTGCAAATCCTGTTGCATATTGGAAAACATAATAATTGTAGTAGAAGTGAGGAATACGTGCCCATTCGTATTGAATTTCTGGATTATCTTTAGCAGATAAACCATAATATTTTTCATTGAGCTTAGCATACAGGTTATTCATAAATTCGCTGGTTAAGACTGTTCCTTCTTGATCCGCCTTATGTATATCATGCTCAAACTCTGCAAACTGACTTTGGCGAAAGACCGTACCACGGAACCCATCAAGCCAATGGTTAAGAATCGCAAATCGCTCTTTTTCGTCTTCAGTTTCAGCGAGCAGACTTTCTGTCAATAGATTTTCATTTGTAGTTGAAGCAATCTCTGCAAGGAATATTGGATAATCTCCATAGGCGTAAGGTTGATTTTCTCGCGTAAAGGTCGAGTGCATACTGTGTCCCATTTCATGGACGAGCGTAAATAAATCATCGAGCGTTTCCTGCCAATTCAAGAGCATGAAGGCATTTGTATCATAAGATCCACCAGAATAAGCCCCTGACCGTTTACCTATATTTTCCTCAACATCTATCCATCGCTCATCAAATGCTTTTTTTACCCGAACGGAGTATTCTGTACCATAGACACCGAGAACTTCTTGGGCTTTCTGAACAGCAGCTTCATAATTAAATTTATAATCAAGATTAGATAAAGGGGTATAGACATCATACATCTTCAAATCCCCTTCCAAACCAAGAATCTGTTCACGAAGACGCATATAACGATGTAAAAGGGGCAAATGTTTATTTACAGCTTCTAAAAGTTTGTCGTAAACTTTTTCTGGAATAAAATTATTTGAGAGAGCTGCTTGACGTGCTGAACTGTACCCCCGTGCTTTAGCCATGAAATTATGAACTTTTACATTTGTTTGAAGTGTTTTAGCATAGGTATGCTGATATTGTTCATAATTACTGTAAAGCGCTTGGTAAGCTGCCTTACGAACCTTGCGGTCCTTGCTTTCCATAAGCGAAATATAGTTGCCATGCGTCAATTGAATCTCTTCTTTGTCATCCTTAACCACAGGAAGATTAATATCGGCATTGTCAAAAATTTCAAAGGTGTCCGCAGCTGCCCCAAAAATTTCTCCCGCAGATGCCAGGAGTTTTTCCTCTTTTTGGGTTAAAACATGGGCTTTTTTGGCAAATAGACGCTCAAACATATGCGCATATTGCTTAAGTTTTGGTTCTTCTTCCAAGAATTTTTCATAATCTTTTTGAGTAAGCTCTAAAAATTCTGGTTCATAAAAAGCAAATCTTTCACTAAATTTCGCATATAAATTAGTTGCTTTAGCCTCATATTCTTGGTAAAGACTTACTTGTGTATCTTGGTCATGTTTCATGGAGGCATAAACGTAGACTTTTTCAACCGCTTGTGAAAGTTCCAGCTCTGCCTCAGTAATTTCTAATAAATTATGCGCGCTATCTAGAAGATGGCCTTCATACTGCTCCACTGATTCTAATTTTTCTTGGAGCTCTGCTAGTTCCGCTTCCCATGCTTCATCATTTTTAAATATTGTTGTTAAATCCCAGGTTAAACTTTCAGCTATTTCATCTCGTTTTTTTGCCATTTCGCTCCCCATCTTCTTTTTTATTTTTACCCTTAATTATAGCATAGAAGCACGGGGCGTGCAGGATTTCTATTCCTTCCGCTTCAAAATTTTCATAAAAATTTTGGTAGTAGTCCACTAAGGAAGTTTCGATTTGACAAAAGGTCTCTTTTACGTCTTTCTCAAAACTGTATGTTAATAAATTCAAACCAGGCGGACTCCAGTAATTTTTATTCCAGTCCTCCATCAATAAGTTTTTACCTACTTGATAATATTTTTCTTGTATCTTAAGCCATTTTGGAGTACGATGATACAGTTGTTTTTGGATAAAGGATCTCATTTTCTCGTTTTTGGGAACTTTTATATTCAATTTCTTTTGTGCTTTAAAAGGCAGACGGAGAATTTCAATAATATCTCCACGCAACAAATCAAATTCCTCAGTCAGGTAAATCATCCTTCCTTGCAAGTCTTGATGAATGAGTGACTTCAAACGTATCTTTTGGTTATCTAAATCAAGTTCCCAAAAATAAAAGCCATAGTCTTCGGAATAGTAGAGCAAATTTTTTTGCAAGCTAGTCAATGAGTTTTTAAGCCATAAATCCCTGCCTTGAAGCCATAGAACAAAGTACCCCGCCTTACGATAATTCTCCGTTCTTTCGACTAAGCGCTGTAATGAAAGAGAGGAACACTGCACCTCAATCACCAATCGATCATTGACTAATAAATCTGCTGTTTGTTGAATTTCAGGAAGATATTTTTCGATTTCGACCTTTTCCTTTTGCGAAAACCACTGATACAAATTTAGCTTTAGTTCTAAATGCTGGGCCGATTCATGTTCACTCCATGAATCACACCCCTCGAGAGAGACATGAGCAAAGTGTGGCGTTTTTATGGTTCCCCGTTTCAAACGTAAGGGTGATTTACAAGCAGGACAATAGAAAGCTCCTTGCAAATCGGGCTTTTCTAATATATTGATTGCTTTTCCTTGTTCATCTAAAGCTACTAACATATCATCTAGTACGAAAAATATTATTAACTATCACTTCTAACTAAAAAAGCTCAAAAAATTGAGCTTTTTTCTAACATATTTTAACGCTTAAATACAATGTGCTCCATAAACAAGATAAACAAAGAGAAAGCAATAAAGATACCTGTAATTAAGCCTACCCAGAAAATATGTTTTCGTCGTTGACTATTCATTACTGCAATAAATTCACGGATAAATGCTGGAAGTCGAAAATACATCGGTGTTTTACCCCCAATGCCTCCTTGTGCATTGAGTCCTTGCTGAGCGGCAAAGAGTGCTGCTCGAAAAACGTGATAATCAGAAGAGAAAAAGAGAAACTCCTCATTAGCTTTATCTTCAATCTTTTCAATCAAGGACGATGAGAATTTTAAATTTTCAAAGGTTGTTCTTGATTGATCTTCAATCAATGTCCGTTCTTCCGGAAAGCCAAGCTTCTCAACAGCATATTTTTGCATAGCAACAGCTTCAGGAATTTGTTCATCAGCCCCCTGCCCACCTGAAAAAACCAAAATGGTTTCAGGAGAGGCTACAGCAATTCCCGCACGGATTCTGTTTGCTAATAGTGGGCTTACTTCTCGACCATTAATGAGACCCGAGCCTAAGACAACATGATATTTAGCAGACTTCTTACGAAAACGGCGACCATAGGTCCAGCTGGCAAAAAAGAAAACAATAAATTGCCAAACGAGATAAATTGCTAGAACTGGATAAGTATAACTCAAAAGTTGTAACCAAACCCAACCCTCAGACAAGTTTGCTACGCGGATATAGAGCCAGTCCACCAAGAAGAAAACAAACATAATAGCAGGTAAAATGAGGTTTGCTAAACTGTGAGTTTCTCGTCGCCACATTTTAATAGTCAGAACAACTATACTAATAGGCACGACAAAACTAATCATAAAAGTTGGAATCAGAAAGATAGCGAGTTCGATAGCTAATATCACTAAAATAACATTACTGTGATAGTTATAATTAGCAGAGAAAATAATCCCCATAATACCGTTAAACAAGACAAAAATACTGGCTAAAAAACCAATGGTTAAGCGTCCTAAGCGAAGTGTTCTCAAATCTTTCATACGATGTGACTTTGTATAAAAAATAACAGTGGGTATCAAAGCAAAAAAACTGATTACCGAGAATATAATAATAAAAGGTGTTTCCATAATATTATTTTAACATAAAAATCCGCTTACGAAAGCGGATTTCTCTTTTAATATCAGGCTATAAGCTTGAGTTCTTATAGAATAGCTAGTACTGCAAAGTTCAATGCAAAGGCGATTGCTACCACCCAAATGATTGGTTTAACTTCTTTAATTTTACCTGTGAACAGTTTAGAGAAGATATATGTGATAAATCCTGCAGCAATACCGTATGAAATAGAATATCCAAGCCCCATAAATACTGAAGCAAAGAAGGCTGGAATAGCTTCACTTAACTCAGACCAATTAATTTCTTTGAATGATGACAACATCATCATACCCACAATAATAAGGATTGGCGCTGTAGCTTGTGTTGGAACGATAGCAAGCAAAGGTAAGAAGAGACTTGAAATAGCGAACATTACAGCGACCACAATTGAAGTCAAACCTGTGCGTCCTCCTGCTCCAATACCTGCAGCTGACTCAACATAAACTGTTGTATTTGATGTTCCAAAGATCGCACCGATTGGAGTGGCAATCATATCAGCAAAGAGAGCTTTATCCATCTTAGATGAGAAACCTTTACTGTTTGCCATATCCACGAAGTCTTGATCAGAAAAGATACCTGTGCTGCGGCCTGTACCAATGAAAGTTCCAATCGGATCAAAAATAGAAGTTAAAGAGAAGGCCAAGATAGTCATAAGAACTTCAATAATACGTGAAGAATCAGAGAATAAGCTTCCAAAGCCTTGTGAGCCAAAGGCCGCACCAAATGTAGTGCCCATTTCATTGATCGCTGTTCCAAGATTGTTATCCGCAAACAAGGTAGCCATATCAACTTTTGTTACGCCTGTCAAAAGCGCAAGAACAGTTGTAACCGCGATTGAAAGAAGAATTCCTGCTTTCCATTTGCGGAGAACGAAGAACATTGTAACAAGAATCCCCACAAGAGCAATCAATACTCCTGGGTCATCAAATTTTACAAGTCCAGGAACGATAGTGGAATCTGCTGTGATTGTGCCATGGTTGTCAGAATAAGTACCTGGTGAGGCAATAAATTCTAAGATACTAGCATTTTTGATACCAATATAAGCGATGAAAATCCCGATACCACCACCAATAGCATGCTGTAAGCTTTCTGGAATTCCCAGAACAATCGCTTTACGAATTGAAGTAAACGTAATAATGATATTTACGATACCACAAATAAAGACCATAGCTAAAGCTTCTTGCCAAGTATAGCCAAGAGAAAGGACAACGGTATAAGCAAAAAAGGCGTTAATTCCCATCCCTGGTGCAAGGGCATAAGGTACATTAGCAATCAAACCAATAGCTACAGAACCAACGATAGAAGCCAAGATAGTGGCTAAGAATACTGCTTGAACGGGCATACCTGTTGATCCTAAAACATCAGGATTGACAAATAAAATATAGCTCATAGCAAAGAAGGTAGTAATACCTGCCATAATTTCACGGCCAACAGTTGTGCCGTTTTCTTCAAGTTTAAAGAACTTGTTCACGAGGATGATCTCCCTTTTCTAATATAATAAAAAGATAATTATTTCTACATTCCTATTCTAATGACTTTCCCTATTACTTTCAATCTATTTAGAGATATTTAGTTAATTAGTTACAAGAATGTCCGGAAATATCTAACATTTAATTGCAATCGCTTTTTTTCATTCAGGAATTTACGATTATGTTATAATGGCCTTAGTATTTATTATTTAGAAAGCAGAACAACTTCTATGGACAAGAACACTCAAAAGCTTATTGCCATTGACCTTGATGGAACAACACTTCTTAGTGATGGTAAAACGATTAGTCGTTATACAAAATACGTCTTCAAACGTATTGAAGAACTGGGGCATATCATCTGTATATCAACAGGCCGCCCCTTTCGTATGTCCTTAGATATTTACCGTGAGCTAGAGCTTAAAAGTCCCATGATTAACTTTAATGGTGCATTAATCTCCAAGCCTGATAATCGTAATTGGGAGCATACAAAAGGACATTATATTGATCGCTCATTTGTATTTGATTTTTTACGTCACCAACAAAATTTCGATTTAGAATTTTTTGCAGTTGAATATCGCCGCAAGTTCTTCTTGAACAGTTTCCGTAATGTCGAGCCGAAGTTATTTGGAGTGGATAAATTTCATCCTTACAACCGTCTCCGTGCGGATCGACTCGATGATAATCCGCATGCGGTCTTGCTTTCCACCCGCGTCAAAGACAAGTTCCGTCTTGCTAAACAAATCCAAGACCACTATAATGGAAAAGTCAATGTAAGTGGCTGGGGGGGACCAAACGGCATACTTGAAATTGTCCCTAAAGGAGTCAGTAAAGCTTCAGGGCTTAAACATCTGCTCAAGGTTCTAGATATTCCTAGAGAAAATTTAATTGCTTTTGGTGATGAACATAATGATATTGAGATGTTTAAACTTGCCGAAGAAGCCTACGCGATGAAGAACGCTTCTTATCGACTTATCCCCTATGCCACAGAAATTATACCTTGGACAAATGATGAAGATGGGGTGGCGCGAAAGCTAGAAGAGCTTTTTTTGAAATAATTTCTTTATAAAGAAAATTAAGTATAAAAATAAAAAAACTACATCCACTGATGAAGTTTTTTTATTTTTATTAGTCACGACTGTTGCCCATAAATCCAAAGAGTCTTAGAATTGTGAGGAACAGGTTGATAAAGTCAAGGTAGAGTGACAAGGCCATACTGATAGCCCAACCATTATTGACATTACCATTATTTTGACGGTAGATTTGTTCAATCTTTTGATTGTCCCAAGCGATTAAACCACTGAAAACAATAACACTAATGATTGATGAAACGAAGACAACCATCGGGCTTCTTAAAAAGAAGTTAATGATGCCTGCAATAATTAAACCGATTAGCATCCCCATCATGGCACGACCCATACCAGATAAGTTACGTTTTGTTGTTCGTCCATAGACAGAGAGACCAAAGAACATACCTGCAGTTGTGATGAAAGCTAAAGTAACATCTGAAGCTGTGTAGGCAACAACTGTAAAGCTCATCATGAAGCCCATGAGGATTGAAAAGCCAATAAACATCGGCAAAGCGGTTGGTTTATTCTTCATTGCTGCATTTTGCATCGGGAAGATGAGAATAAGCGGGAGGAGCCAAATAATGAATATACCTATACCTGCATTCTCTACTAAGTTTTGGGCACTTTCCCAAAAGACATTCATTGTCAAATAAGATGTGAGTGCCGAAATCGCAACTCCGATACCTACAATTCCATAAATACGAGCAAAAAATTGATTTAACGATACTTGACTGTTGTTGTGTTTATCTAAAAATGGATTTTCCATTGTATCTCCTTTTCTAATATATCTTTAGACTCATTTTACCAAAATAATCTAAGACTGTCATCAGACTTGAGTCCGAGTTAGGCTTATTTTCCTAATAATCGTCTTATTTTGACCAATCTATGGCTTTTTGTCCTGTACTTTCTAAAAAATCATTGGCGCGTGAAAATGGATGTGAACCAAAAAAGCCACGGGAAGCAGACAAAGGTGAGGGATGTGCGGACTCAATAATCAAGTGTTTTTCGGAATTAATGAATTTTGCTTTTTTTCTTGCATCTCCACCCCATAAAAGAAAGACTTTTGGCCGTTCATCATCGGAAGCAATCTTGATAATCTCGTCTGTTAAAGGTTCCCAAATTTTTCCCTTGTGGGCATTGGATTTCATTTCTGGAACTGTTAAGACTGCATTGAGTAGGAGTACTCCTTGTTCTGCCCAATTTGTCAAATCAGAGTCTTTTTTCTCAAAGCCTTCACTCAATAGCTCTTTCCGAATATTCACAATCGAATCCGGACGGTTAACAACAAATGATGCCGGGTAAGAAAAACTTAAGCCTTGTGCTTTATCTGGTTGAGGGTAAGGATCTTGTCCGACTAGAATAACTTTGACTTCTGCTAAGGATGTCAACTCAATTGCTCGAAATATTTTATCCTCAGGTGGATAAACGTTTCCTTGTGCGTAAACGTCATTGATAAAAGTTATTATTTCTTGAAAATACTCCGCACTAAGACGCGCTCTTAACGGTTTGCTCCAGTCTGTTTTTTTCATTTTTTAACCTCATAATTATCTTTAACTACTGCATATTGGCGAAGTACTGTCTTTAATTTCTCAGGCACAGTTTTTCGGAAATCACTAAGATAAATTTCTCGATGATGATAAGTTTTGTGAATAAGTGCCAGTCCTTCTGCTTTTGCAAATTCTTCCATCTGAGTAAAGGTTGTTGCTTCTTCCGCGAAGGGCCCTATGTGCATAGCTTGTACACATAACCCATCCGCTATTTTCTCATAAGTAACTGAGGAAAAATCTTCTCTTTTCCTCAGAGTAGCTTCATGTTTTGCCCAATCTACAACTTCTTCTGTAACAAAGTCTGGCATCCTCAGCATGATTTTCCAAATCAGTTCTTCTTTATTTAAAACTTGACCTTCCTTAGGTGCTTCTTTGCTTGTCCACAATCCCTCTAATGGCGGTACAACAAAGTTATAAAATCCAGGAATTTTATAATCTTCTTTTTTATAAGACATGGAAATCGTATAAGCAATAGGATAAAGTAACCCAATAGCTTTTTGAAAGGCTTCTCCTGCGGGATCCCCCTCTCCAGATACCGTTAAATAGGTCATCTCTGGCACAGTGATTGTTTCTATTTTCTTAGGATAATAGTACTCTTTTTCCGTTTTTTTAAAGTCAATTTTTATAGGTTTAGTCATTGCTTAAATTCCTTAAGAAAATCCACACTCTACGTTCATACCACTATTTCGCTCTGGCTTTTTTGTGCTTCCTTATCTTTTTCCTTCTTTAATTTTTAACGTCATCTCTTCCTAGATTTTTGAGTAAGAAAAGTTTATAAACTCATTATACCATTTATCTTTCTCTAACCACCACTCGCCTAAATATAAGAAAAAGAGGTCTACACACCTCTACCTAAATGTTAATTATAAAATGCTTTCTCAATGTTTTAACCCACCTGAGATTTAAAATTATTTCCAAGTGCAATATCACGAATACTTTCACTCGCATCCGCCATCTCTACACGTCGTACCGTTCGAGGTAAAAATTTACGTATGTCGTCTTCATTATACCCCACTTGAAGACATTTATCATTAATAATTAGAGGGCGTCGCAAGATAGAGCGGTTTTCATCTATAAAATTAAGCAAATCTCCTAAGGAAAGTTTATCCAATCTTGACACGAGTTTTTTGTAGATACGGCTGCGTTTTGAGAGAATATCTCCTGTTCCTTCCTCTGTCAACGAAAGGATATTAAGAAACTCTTCTTTTTCTATATCAGCAGTAAGCAAGTTTATCTCTTGGTACTCAATACCATGATTAGTCAACCAATTTTTTGCTTTTTTAGATGAGCTACAAGCTGTCACTGTATAAATTTTTAACATTTTTGCATCCAAATTCCTTTGTTTTTGTAATTTAATTATAACATTTATTACAAAAACGTCAAGTTGTCTCTTAAAATTCTTTTAAGTAATTTTTAGTAATGTAAAAAAGTGTAAAAAAAATCCTATCAGCCGACAGGAATATTTTTTGCAATTAAGAATTAGCCCAATTTAGCTGCCAAACGTGATTTATCACGTGAAGCTTTGTTAGCGTGGATAAGACCTTTTGTTGCAGCTTTGTCAATTGCAGAGCTTGCAGCTTTATATGTGTCTTCGCTTGGTGCAGTTTCAAATTTTTTGATTGCAGTACGCATTGCAGATTTTTGTTGTGAGTTGCGTTCGTTAGCAACAACGTTCAATTCAGCGCGTTTGATTGCAGATTTGATATTAGCCATTATTTCCTCCAAAATTTTGTAATACCTATAAATTATACAGGATTTTTAGGTTTTTAGCAACTGTTTATCCGAAGAAAATCGAATTATTTCACTTTTTTTAGCTGTTAAATTGCATATTGCTATTTACATTTTACAGTTTGGTGCTATAATATGAATATGAAATTAGATGAAAATCCTTGGTTGACAGATTCCGAATTTATGAGTTATGTTGGTCACTTTCTTGAAATGCCGGAACTGAAACAACTTGATGAAATCACACATCACTATACTTCTACACGTTTGATTCATTCAATCAAAGTAAGTTATGTGAGTTATTTAGTTTGTAAAAAAATGGGTTGGAATGCAAAATCAGCAGCCCGTGCAGGTCTTTTACATGATCTCTTCTACTACGATTGGCGCGACACTAAATTCAATAAAAGTCATGCCTATGTTCATCCACGTATTGCTGCCCGTAATGCAGCAAAAATCACTACACTTTCAGATCTTGAATACGATTGTATCGTTAAACATATGTGGGGAGCAACACTTGCACCACCCCGTTACAAAGAAAGTTGGGTAGTTACCCTTGCAGATGATTATGTTGCGATGACTGAAGGAGTAGAAACTGCGCGTTTCAAATGGAAAACACGTAAGTACTTTAAACGTCACCTCCCAATTTAATAAAAAGGCTTGCCTTAAGGCAAGTCTTTTTTTATTTAAAAATCATAAAATCTGCTTCAGTAAGTCCAATCAAGGGGTCAAATTCTCCAGAGTTAATGAGAGCAGTGCTCAAATATGGTTCATTTGTAAAGCTGTCTGTATTCTCTTCTGGGAAAAGAGAGATTTCTTCGGACTGTGTTACTTTTGGCTCAAAAACTTTTTGGGTAACTGTTTCTGTTTGCAATTTACTCTTTTCAAGCGTTTCTGTTTTACCATTAAAGCGCTCAATCAGATAAGTTTTACGATTGGCGCTCTCTTTTTGCACAGCTTGCATAAAGGCTTTCTGCTCCCCAATGAGAATCAAACTCTGCTTGGCACGCGTGATTGCCGTATATAGAAGATTTCTTTCGAGCATTCTTGAGTAAGAAGAAACCATAGGGACAACAACTGTAGAAAACTCACTCCCTTGTGATTTATGAATAGACATTGCATATGCCAGTGTAATTTTGTACCATTCTGACCTTGGATAGCTGACTTCTTGACCATCAAAATCCATCACAATCTCATCTTGCTTACTTTCGGTATGCTTTGCTGGGATGAGTTCAATTACTCTACCTAAATCTCCATTGAAAACATTACTTTCTGCATCGTTTACCAAATGTAAAACCTTGTCTGCCTCTCGAAAATGGATTTCTTGGAAGTTAAACTCTTGACGATCCTCAAGTGGATTAAAAAGCTCTTGCAAAAGGGTATTTAGCGTATTTATTCCTGCTACACCTTTGTACATTGGGGCTAATATTTGTAATTCGAAAGGATTATTTCCTCTTTTTTTCCAAGCGGTTGCTACCTGTGTTACAAGATTAGCAACTTGCCCTGTACCTGCTTCAAAGTATGAACGGTCAGGATGGCGACTCGTGAAATCAGCTGGGAGTCGCCCTTCTTTAATCTCATGAGCCAAGTCAATAATCGTGGATTCTGAACCTTGTCGGAAAATTTTATCCAGTCTTACTGATGGAATATCAGTTATCTTTAACAAGTCAGCAAATACTTGTCCCGGCCCCACCGAAGGGAGCTGATCTGCATCTCCAACAAAAAGAACTTTCATTGATGGTGGGATGGCTTGCAAAAGTTTATTGGCTAACCAAGTATCTACCATAGAAAACTCATCCACAATCAAAAGTGAACCCGAAAGGTCATTGCTTTCCATATCCATCGCTTCATCTGTATTCAAGCCAAGCTGACGGTGAAGAGTAGCGGCTGGCAACCCTGTCAGTTCGTTCATACGGCGGCTGGCTCTTCCTGTAGGCGCAGCAAGAAGGATAGGAAAAATGTCATCATTATAATGCTCAGGGTCTAAATCAATTTCATAGAGCTGTGCATAAGTTTCAATAAAACCATTAATTATGGTTGTTTTCCCTGTACCTGGTCCACCTGTGAGGATAAAAAACTGACTTTGAAGGGCTTGTAGAATAGCTTGCTTCTGTAACTTATCATAAGTAATTCCCAAACTCTTTTCAACCTGCTCAATAGAATCTAGAATTTTTTCTTCCGAAAAATCTTGCATAGGCCGCTTAATGAGTTTTTTGAGATACTCACTAATTCCCTCTTCAGCAAAATAAAGCGAGTTTTCGAAGATTTTTGTTCCTTCTTGCTGAATTTTCCCATCTTCTAAAAGATGATTGATTTCTTCAGCTACAAGTTCTGGTTTAATCTCTACTTGTCGCGCTTCTTCGAGCAGTTGAATGGTTTGAGTGAGAAGTTCACGAGCCTCTACATACGTATCTCCTGTAAGAAGCGGCTCTGTCTTCACTACATGCATTAAACCTGCTCTAAATCGATCGCTACTGTCAGCTGCAATACCGAGTTCTTGAGCAATTTGGTCTGCTGTTTTAAAGCCAATCCCTTTGACGTCTTCGACAAGTTGGTAGGGATTTTTAGCAATAATATCTAGTGTTTCATCTTTATAAAGCTCATGTATTTGAAATTGTAGTTTACTAGGTATACCATATTCTGCAAGTTTAGATAAAATCTTTTCAACACCATGATTGTCTCTCAGTCGCTTAATAAAAGAATTTTTGCGGGCCATGGGAAGTATTTCTTCTAGCTCTTCTGGTGAACCTAAGATACTGTCTACGGTATTCTCTGGAAAACGAGCCACAATTCTTTCTGCTGTCTTTTTACCAATACCAGGAAATTTTTCAGATGAAAAATATTTTATGAGTCCAGCGGCACTCGTTGGCATTGCCTTTTCATAGCTTTCAACTTGCAATTGCTCCCCATACTTAGGATGAGTCGTCATCTGACCATAAAAAGTATAACTGTCGCCCTCTATAAGGTCTCCAATCGTTCCCGTAACAACGATCTCATAATCTTCGTATTCGCTATTTGTATCGTCAATTTCTAACAAAAGTACTTTATAAAAATTACTAGGATTACTGAAGAAAATAGCTTCAATAGAACCCGTAAAATATATTTTTTCTGTCATAATTCTTGATTCCAGTGAGTCATCTGAAAGCCTTGACCCTTTGTTTCCAGTACAGTCACACTATTGTTGGCCAACCCGCCTGCCGCACGTAATTCCTGAATAGGAAAACCTGCTAAATGTCGTATGCCTGCTGTTCCTGAAGCACCATGTCCTACAAGTAAAATATTTTCTGCATCTTGATGACGCAGTTCATCAGCCAAGCTGTCAAAGCGAGCCAAAACATTCCCAACTGTTTCAGCTCCAAAATGTCGTCCATCAAAATTTTGCAATTCATTTCGCGATGCAAACATTTCTTCTGGGTATTTAAGAAGGGCATCGGCAACAAGTTGGCCCTCCAACTGCCCAAAATTCCACTCTGAGAGTCTAGGGTCTTTGGCTACCGGTAATTCTGTCAATAGTTCTGCTGTCGTAATTGCTCGCGGCTGGGGGCTTGAGATAACCTTATCAAACTGAACAATCTGCGACAGTTTTTTATTTACACGCGCAATAGCCTCGTAGGATTCCGCTAAAAGGGGAGAATCTCCCTTTTGGCCTTGAAGTCTTTTTTCTAAATTCCACTGCGTTTTTCCATGTCTTACAAAATAGAGTTTCATTTTAATTCCTGAATTTCTTTTGCTATTTCTTCTGGACTTTTGTCCTTAGTTTCAATAATAATATCAGCCACTTCTTCATAAAAGCTTTCTCGTTGCTGAAAAAGTTTTTCAACTTCTTTTCTTGTTTGTAAAGCTAAAGGTCGGCTGTTTTCTTTATCCGAGAGGATGCGGTTATAGAGCGTTTCAAAATCAGCCTTGAGATAAACAACTTCTTTCATTTTCTTTAAACATTTGCGATTTTCTTCTAGTTTAACAATTCCACCACCCGTAGCAACATTAAAACCTGAAAGTACTGCTGCTTCTAAAGTTTCTCTTTCAATCTGACGGAATCGATCTTCCCCATGCTCTTCAAAAAATTGCATGATAGGCATTTCGATCTCTTTTTCAATCGCTTGATCTAAATCAATAAAATTTTTCTGGCTCAAAGCATTAGCGATGGTCGATTTTCCAGCAGCCATAAAACCAATCAAAATTACTGGCATCATCTGTCCTTTCTATGGAGACTCATAAGTATTTCCAAATCTTTAAAGAAGCTAGGATAGCTGGTCTGTATGGCCTGACTGCCGTTGAGATTTACTTCTCCTTCTGAAATAAGCAGAGCTGCAATAGCCGTCATCATTCCAATACGATGATCTCCATGTGTATCAATCGTTTTGTTAGGAGCATGTAAGCTAGTTTTCCCCTTGATTATCATTCCATCTGTTGTAGGGGTAATTTTTGCACCCATAGCTTGCAGGATATCTGCGACTACGGCTATTCGATCTGTTTCTTTTACTCTTAATTCTTCTGCATCAGCAATGACCGTTTCACCCTCAGCCTGAGTAGCGAGCAGTGCTATTATAGGTAATTCATCTATCAATCGTGGAATCAGCTTCCCTGATATTTTTGTAGCTTTTAATGATGAATAGGAAATTTTTAAAGTTGCTGACATTTCCGTTTGTTCAGAGAGTTCTATATTACCGCCCATAGCTTCCACTACATCAAGAATTCCGGTTCTGGTTGTGTTTATCCCTACATTCTTAAGCTCGATGTTACTGTCTTTAACTGTCAGCGCCGCTACAATCCAAAATGCTGCAGAGGATATATCGCCAGGAACAGTTATATCTTGACCTGTTAATCTTTGGGCGCCCGGTATTAAAATCTGTTTACCCTTAACGGAGAGTTTCCCTCCAAACTGTTGCAACATTTCCTCTGTGTGATTACGTGTAATCTCTTTTTCAATTATTTCGGTCACTTGACCTGCTTCTGCTTGTAATGCAGCAAAGATCAAAGCTGATTTAACCTGAGCGGATGCTACGGGGAGTTGATAACTTATCGGTTTTAAATGCCCGCCCTGAATTTTTAAAGGCGGTAGCAAACGCTCTCCCTTTCCTTCAATTTTTGCCCCCATATGTTGCAAAGGAATGGCTACACGATCCATTGGGCGTTTAGAAAGAGAAGCGTCACCACACAGCTCTGTTTGAAAGTTTAAACCAGCTAAAATCCCTGACATTAAGCGCATAGAAGTTCCTGAATTTCCCATATCGAGTGGTTCTGGACTAGCTTTCAAGCTTTCAAACCCTTTCCCCTCAATACAAACTATCCCATCCTTATCCTCAATCTCAACTCCTAGTGCCTGAAAGGCCTTCATGGTTGAGAGGACATCCTCTGCCCGCAAGATATGGTGAACTTTTGTTTGTCCATGAGCAATAGCACCAAACATGATTGAACGATGTGAGATAGATTTATCTCCAGGAATAGTTAAACTTCCTGTAAGAGCTGTTGCGTTTGTTTTGAGTTTCATTCCATTCGGCTTTCTTCTATATAGATTTTATCTACTATTATAGCACAAGTCAGGCGTTGAAATATTGAATTATTTTTAGAGGAAAGAACTTGGATAAGTAGAAATAAAAAAATACTGCTCAATAATGAGCAGTTATTTTTATTGGCTATAAGGCTTGATATTCCGCCTTGGTTATTGCCCAATAGTCACAGAGTATTGAGCGTTCTTCCTTGGCGACATATGTATAAACTTGTCCTATTTTTCGCATGCCTATTTTTTCCATTACACGCCCTGACTTTGCATTGTCAGCATAGTGTTCAGCCGTGATAACCTGCATACCTAACTGCTCAAAAGCAAAGTTCCTAAGATAAGTAGCGGCTTCTGGCATAAATCCTCTTCCCCAAAAATTACGGTTAAGAACCCAACCAAAAATAGCCATATCACCATCAAGACGGAGGTCTATGGACCCAATCAATTTATGACTTTCCTTATCCACAATCCCCCAACAGTTTAAACGATTGGGGATAAAATAATTGACGATACTTACTTCTGTAACTTCTCTACTTGTATGTTGTGGAAAAGAAACATACTGAACGACTTCGGGGTCACTCGCATATTCAAACATATCTTCTTTGTCCGAAAGCTCTATTTTTCTAAAAAGTAATCGTTTTGTTTCAAACTCTTGCAGCCGAGCAAGCATTATTTGCTTATCCTTCATGCTTCTTTACCTCTACTTTCGTTCCTTCTCCTACTTCTGAGCTGATTTTAATATCAAAATCAAGTCGATCAAAAATAAGTTTTGTCAAATAAAGACCAAGCCCTGAAGCTTTGTAGTGTCCTCGCCCATTATAACCAGTAAAGCCATGCTCAAATATACGCGGAAGATCCTCAGGTAAAATACCTATGCCTGTATCACACAAATGCACCTTATTTTCTTCAATAGTAATAGTTAAACTGCCTTCATTTGTATATTTGATTGCATTATTGAGCAGTTGCTCCATCGCTAAGCTGAACCATTTACGATCCGTAACTGCTTCCCAATCCCCAGAAATCGTGACAGATAAATTTTTCTGAATAAAAAAGCTGCTGTATTTTTTCAGAAGTTCACGCATAACAAGCGCAACTGAGAATTTTTCAAAGTGAAAATCGGTTGCAATGTTCGATATACGTTGATATTCCAGTAGCATCTTCAAGTAATTATCCAAGGCAAAAGTTTGATTTTTCAGCTCTATCGGATTGATTTCCGTTTGTGCCATTAAATCAATAGCCGCGAGAGGTATTTTCATCTGATGGGACCAAACTTTGATGATATCTTCCGTTTCTCTAATATGGCGTTCTCTTTCTTTTAAATCTTCTCTTAAATCTTTCAGTTCATGCTTTAGGTCTAATAGAATTTCTTCTCGTTTTGCCCAGCGAAAATAAGAAGAAACCAAATAAATAACAAAGATAATCAAGGCCAATATTGTGGCATTAATAAGAGATTCTATTGGAAGATGCCAGAGCAAAAAGTTACTGACAAAGATAAAGAGCATGACGAGAAAAACTCCAATCTGAGCTACTTTAGTCTGTAAAAAACTTTTTATCTTATTCCAAGGCATAACCGACCCCTCGCTTCGTGACAAGATGCGCAAAACCAATCTCCGCTAACTTTTTACGTAACCTTGTCATCTTCACATTCAGTGTATTATTGTCAATAAACTCATCTGTTTGCCATAGTTCTTGAAGTATTACTTCTTTGCTCACAACTGCACCATCTGCTCTAAAAAGGACCGTAAGAATTTTATTTTCCGATGGTGTCAGCTCAATTTGATCTTTTTCAGATCTTACCATATTTTCCGATAAAACAAAGCCTGCAAATTCTAGTTTCTCAGGACCCGAAAAATTATAAGAACGACGAAGTAAGGCTTTTATCTTCGCCTGTAAAATTTCTAGAGAAAATGGTTTTGTAACAAAATCATCTGCGCCTTGGTTCATGGCTGTAACTTGATTCATATCGTCACTCATTGATGAGATAAAGATAATCGGAATTTGTGAAACCTTTCGTAACTCTGTGGTCCAGTAAAAGCCATTGTAAAAAGGTAAGCCGATATCCATCAATACCAAATCAGGCTCTGCTTCTAAGATTTCTTGCTTCACTGCCCTAAAATTCAAAACAGAATAGACCTGAAACTCTTTCTTCAACGCAGTGGTTAACATTTTAACAATTGTTTTGTCATCCTCGACAATAAAAATTTTGGGCATTCTCTCCTCCAAAAACTATCCTCTATATTAGTATTATTATAACATACAAAAAAATCAGATGATTCCATCTGATTTTAGAAAAAAGTTGTAATACCAAAGTAGCCTAAACCAACAATGATAAGAATAGAAAGAAGGTGTAAGCCTAAGGATATTGCCTGCAAGAGTTTAATATCCTTACATTCGTGAATCTTTCTTTGTATAAAGTGAATCATCCCCCAAACATACCAGGCACAGAAACTAATAGCAGTGAGTGAGCCACCAAGGACCAGTAAATAGTAGGGTATTTTTTCCATTTTATTTTTTCTCCACAATATTGTAATAAACGCGACTTGTTCCTTTATAAATAAGCCAGTAAACAAAGGCTAAACCTGCGATTGTTCCCAAACTTACCCAGAGAATCAACTGGCTATCCATGATACCAAAGACCTGAATAATCTTGCTAATCATGATATAAGCAAAGCTGAAATGAATAATTGTCATTGCGATTGGCAATAAGAAAATCATACTTACTTGTGATTTGATTGTTTTAGCAACTTGTTCTTTGGAAAGTCCAACTTCTTGAAGGATTTTGAATGAGCGTTTATCTTGCACACCTTCTGAAAGTTGTTTGTAATAGATAATCAAGGCAGCGCCGAGAATAAAGCTAATACCAAGCACTAAACCGATGAAGACAAAGGCACCAATGCCTGTTTTGACTTCTTTCAACTCAACAGTACGGAAGCTAAGAAGGTGTTCTCCGTCTCCAAATGCTTTTACAAGTTTGTCTTGATCTTTTTCTTGAATATCAAAGTTAACAGTTACAGCTGGACTTATTTGGTAATCTTGACCATCATTGCCACTTGCTGTGTTAAAAGTGTTCAGCGCTTGAAGTAACTCTTGATCATTTGGGAAAATAATGAGCGTTGGGTTCATAATGTTCATCATGATTGGATACTTTGTCAAATCATTATTCGCCATAATACTTTTGACTTCATATTTTGTCCCAAACCAGTTAAGCTCTTTTAAAGCTGGATGAGCGCCAAAATAATCCAAGACGTTAATTTGATTGCCAAATATTTCATCAACCTTTTCACCTAGATTTTTCAAAGTTTGCATCGTTGTCAGTGAAAACTGGATTCCCGTTTTGGGATCAGCCATTGGAGCAATCTTTAAAGAATTTGCCCCTTCTTTTTGACCATTTGCAAGTAAACCATCAGCACTCAAAGCCGTTGAAACATTTGAGATATCCACGCCTGCTTGTTTCGCTTTTTCTTCTAAAGTCTGAATCATCTGATCGCCAGTTTTTTCTTGTGTATACAGAGTATATTGCCCTTCTTTTGGATAAGAGCGCTCAACTGACTGTGTGCTACCTAAGAAGATACCCACAGTAACAACAAGTGTTACTAAAGTCATTGACAAGAGAATAGTAATATTAGCCAAACCAACCGCATTAGCTTTCATGCGGTAAAGCATTGAACTGATTGTGATAAAGTTTTGTGGTTTATAGTATGAATTACGTTTTTTACGCCATTTTAAATACCATACAGTGAAACTGATATAGAAGAAATAAGTTCCGAGAATAACTGCTAAGACTGCGGTGAAGAAGGTAGACAAGGCCTTAACAGGGTTGTCAACATTGACTGCGAGTCCATACCCTACAATAAGTAAGATAAGACCAACCATCGCCATAAAGATATTTGATCTAGGTTCTTTTTCTCCCTTAGAAGCTTCTCGTAATAAGTCTAAACTTGAAGATTTCCAAATGATAAACGTTCCTATGATAAGGAGTAGGAAGAAGAAAAGCAAGAAGATAGCAGCCACTGTCAGAATTGAAGCTGGAGTAATCGCTAAATTAAACTGATTTTCCCCAATCATATTTATGAAAATAAGGAAAAGGAATTTTGAAAAAGCAATACCAACGATTGTACCAATAATCACTGTAGCCACATAGCTTAACACAAGTTCAAAGAAAGATACAAGAGCGATTTTCTTTTTACCTAATCCTAGGATATCGTACAACCCAAACTCACTTGAACGTTGCAATTGGAGAAAACGATAGCTATAAATAAGGATGATAGCACCAAAGATAGCTAAAATCCACATGGCAAAGGTCATCAATTGTGCAACTGCTGCCCCACCTCTCATCTTTTCTAGAGACGGAGATTGTGCTATGGCTGCTGTCACAAAGAGTAAGACAAACATGGTAACACTTGCTACAATAAAAGGCGCAAAGGACTTGAGGCCTTTCTTTAAATTTTGGACTGCCAGTTTAAAACTAAGCATTGTTTGCTACCTCCATTTCACTTGGGCCTGTTGAATCACCTAAGAATGAAGTCATTGACATTGTAATTTCTTTAGCAAATTCTGTTGAAGTTTTTTCACCGCGATAAAGTTGGTGATAAAGCATCCCGTCTTTAATAAAGAGAACACGTTTAGCATGACTTGCTGCCAAGCTAGAGTGAGTAACCATAATAATAGTTTGTCCCGCATCATTGATATTTTCAAAAAGCTCAAGCAAGCTCTCAGAATTTTTATAGTCTAAAGCTGCTGTTGGCTCATCAGCCAAAACAAGATCTGGTTTAGAGATCAAGGCACGTGCCACAGCAACCCGCTGTTTTTGTCCCCCAGATAACTCAAAAGGTTGTTTTTCTAAAAGCATCTCGATATTCAATTTAGGAGCTAAGGCTTCTATACGTGATTTCATTTTATTTACTGGTGCTTTAGATAGAACCATCGGAAGATAGATATTATCTCTTACTGACAAAGTATCCAAAAGGTTAAAATCTTGGAAGACAAAGCCTAAATGTTCACGACGGAAGGCTGAAATATCCTTGTCTTTGATCGCTGTAATATCTTTTCCTGAAAGTAAAACTTGTCCTGCTGTTGGTTTTTCTAATGTAGATAAAATATTTAGCAATGTTGTTTTACCTGAACCAGATTCACCCATAATGGCAATATATTCACCCTCTTCCACAGAAAAATCAATATCAGCAAGAGCAGTTGTTTCTTCTTTTGAAAAACGTGTTTTGAAAACTTTTTTGATGTGTTTAACTTCTAATAGCATTTTTTGTCCTCTTAATATATTTTTTCTTAATTTAATTTATCTTTTGCTTGAGCTGGTACGTCTTTTTGTTGAACTTCTTCCCAGCTTGTTATTCCTTTAACTTTGTTATCCGTTAATTTTAAGTAAGCTTCCTTACGTAAATTGTGTTGAGCGTTAAAAGTTACCTCTTTTTTAACACCATTTTTATCGTAAGAAGGTATTTTGTATACGTAATCTACATAACGTTCCCCTGAATCAGTCTTGCCTTCCTTTTTAGTACCGTCTTGGGTGATTTTGACATAACGTTCTGCTCCACCATAACTTGACTTATACCAACCATAACCCAGGCCACCGATTATTACTACAAGTGCAAGTAAACCAAATAATACTTTTTTCATAATTTTACCTCTTTCATACTGGGCTTTATTTTTCTTAACCCTATACCTCTATTCTAGCAAATAATATTTTCTATAAACTTACACTTTTGTAATAAAAAAACTAGAAGCTATTTCATAACCTCTAGTTTTTATTTTACTTAAAAGTTTTTCAAGCGTTTTTTGTACTTTTGAAAGGCTTCTTGGAGCTCTCGGAAGCTATCACTTGAAAACTTATCACATATTTCCTGAGCTAAAACGGTAGCAACCACATTTTCCATCACTACACCCGCAGCTGGCAAAGCAGTTGGATCAGAGCGTTCCACACTGGCTTTATAAGCTTCATGCGTTTCTGTATTTACGGACATCAGTGGTTTATACAAAGTAGGTATCGGTTTCATCACTCCTCGAATAATCAAATCTTCACCATTGGTCATCCCACCTTCAAAGCCACCAAGATTGTTTGTGTTTCGACTATAGCCTGCTTGTTCTGTCCAAAGAATTTCGTCCATTACTTGGCTTCCTTGACGACGCCCTGCTTCAAATCCTAATCCAAATTCCACGCCTTTAAAAGCATTTATAGACACTACTGCTGCCGCAATTTTTGCATCTAATTTACGATCATAATGAACGTAAGAGCCTAGACCGGCGGGTACATTTTCAGCGCGAACCTCTACGATGCCGCCAATTGTATCTCCCGCTCTCTTTATTTCATCAATATAGCTACGAATCTCCTCTGCTCTTGACGTATCAACTAAAGACAAATCATTTGAACCAGCGGTTTCTTTGATTTTACTGACAGTTAATTCCGAGAGCTTCTCCGTCACATCTTTTCCGCCAAAATTAACAACATGATTGCCTAATTCGATGCCTAGATTTTTCAATAGAACTTTAGCCACTGCACCAACAGCTACACGCATGGTTGTTTCCCTTGCTGATGATCGCTCAAGTGTATTGCGCAGGTCTTCAAATTCATACTTCATCCCACCCACGAGATCAGCATGTCCAGGACGTGGTTTTGTCAACTTACGTTGTTTTTTTATGGCATCATCCACTTCCTCGGCTGCCATAATTTCAGTCCAATGTGAAAAATCTCGATTGGTAACATTAAGGGTCAGAGGGCTTCCTAAGGTTTTTCCATGACGGAGACCGCTCGTTATTTCAACTTGGTCTGACTCAATCTTCATCCGTCCACCACGGCCATAACCACCTTGACGACGTTTAAGCTCCACATTGATATCTTCTGCCTTAAGAGAAAGTCCTGCGGGAAGTCCTTCAATAATGGCAGTCAAGCGTGGCCCATGTGATTCACCTGCTGTAAAAAAACGCATGTTACCCCTCCTTCATCAATTGTTTATAAATCGGCAATAAGTCATCCACAGTCTCCATCATCTCCTGCAAGATTACTTTATCTTGTACGCCATCAAAGCGTGATGCTTCCCAAATTTTCCCCAGCTCTAGTTCTGACTTTTTCACTTTTTTTAAACGATCGACAAATTCTGGAAAATAGTTCACTTCATAAAAATCAGCCTTGGTGTGATCTTTAGATAGAACAAAACCCTCTGGTAGTGCCGAAAGCTGGCCCAGTTTTTCAGCAAAGTCTTTTTGTCCTTTAGGCTGATCGATAATAGAGAGATAGACAAAAACATATTCTTGCCAAATGCCCAACTGAAAGTGAGGTTCCATCTTATATCCTCGTTTTTGTCGTCCAATTGCTGACCATGTGTTTTCTGGAGCATTACTTGTACGACGACGGTGTTGTGCGATATGGAGATAGAAGTCTTGATTTGGAATAGCCTGACTGATTCTTTCTCTCATTTCTTCACCTATTTTCATAAAAACAGGTTGAATTTCCGCACGAACCCCATCCATACGTGGTTCTAAACCTTCAATATCAAATACTTCAAATGATTTTTTTCTAAACATATAACCTCACAAAAATTTTATACAAACTATCCCTACAAGCATAACCAAGACACCAACGACTTGTAAAGGTTTGATCGGATAACGATCCGAATGCCACCAGCCAAATTGCTGTACCAACATTGAACCGACAATTTGACCAAGAATAGCCATCATGATATTGAGCCCTGCTCCAATCTTTGGTACCGCTAAGACTGCCCCGAGAACAAAGAAGGACCCCCAAATTCCACCAAGAATGTTCCATTTCTTAATACTTCGGATTTCGATTTTCGTGATAAAGCGTCGTTCTATTGATAAGGTCACAAGAATAATGGCAAGTAGACCGATAAAAAAGGACATGAAAGAAGCTTGAAAAGGTCGATGCAGTAAAGTACCTAGATGGCCATTGATTGCTTGTTGAATGGCGGTAAATGAGCCAGATATAACGGCCCAAAGGCGCCATAAGAGTAAACTCGGTTCGTTGTGGTCTTTCACTCGTTCTGTTTTTTTACTCAAGCTAGTGAGTACAACAGCAATAAAAAGTCCAGCCATGGTAACAATAACCCCTACAATACGCATCGGACTCATAGGAATCTGAACAGCATAAAACCAGCCAAAGCTATCTATTATCACTCCAGTCAAAATTTGTCCTAAGATAGGTAAAATCACTGTTTGCACAGCACCTAATCTTGGAAAAAGAAAGACATTGGAAGTCACATAAACTGGACCTAACAAGCCACCTATCCAAATCCAAGCAGGATGACTACTTACAAACTCAACAGAAGGAAATAAATCTCCGGTTAAACCGAGTGATATTCCTCCGAGAAAAATAACCCCAATAATCTGAGAAATTGTCGATGCCCAAAAAGGGGAGTTTACTTTTTTGCGAAGATCAGCATTAATCGGGTTTTGGTTTGCTAGTAAAAAACCCGCAAAAAGTGCTATTCCAAGATAGATAAACATTATATTTTATTTATTATTTTCTCCATTGTATTGATATTACGACTCGTAAATAATTCTTTATAAGCTTTTTTTCCTAAAATCTTACCAAAAGGGGTGCCTAAGGTGGAACCCTTGGGAACCTTCCAATAAAAAGTATTTTCTTTGACAGCAGCTGCTTCTTGTGCTGTTTTCAAACTCTCAAATTCAGATAAAGCAATCTGCGCAAAGGCTTCCTCTGCCACAAAAATATAGATATGATAATCTTCTTGTATAGCAAGAGGATTATTTTCCAGCATTTTTTTCACTTGTTGCTCTGTTTTTACAAAGGCTTGTACAGGTAAGAAAGATAAATCTGGTGCTGCTTTACTACTAAAGATAACATTTCCTGTCGCTAGAACGGTAGCAACATCTGTAAAACCAGCAGCTTCAAACTCCTGTTTTAGATCAGTCATCTTAAGCTTTATACCACCAACATTAATTCCTCGAAGAAAGGCACAGTATCTCATCTTAAATACTCCCGCATTTCTTCTAAGCTTATTTCATTTATTTTAGCTTGTCCAATTTCTGGCACAATTACTGTTTTTATTTTATTCCCACGTGTTTTCTTGTCATGTGTCAAGATATTAAAAAGTGCTGCTTCATCCCAAGGCTCAAAAGTTTGTGGCAGGCGAAATTTTTGAAGCATAGCTCTGATTTTGGCTGTTAATCCTTTGGGCATGAGTCCTTTACTTTCAGCAACTTTACTTATTTGAACCATACCAATAGCAACAGCCTCTCCGTGCATAACTTGCCCATAGCCCGCCCATGCTTCCACAGCATGCCCGATTGTATGCCCAAAGTTTAAATACAGCCTTGTACCTTGATCAAATTGATCTTCAACGACAAGCCGACGTTTCACTTCGCAAGCTGCTCTGATAAAGTACTCCGCCTCTTGAAGCAACTCTTGCTCGTTTTTCAGGTCTAGCAATCGTTCCCAAAGCATCTTATCCCCGATCAAGGCACACTTAACGATTTCTCCGATTCCTTCCCGAAAAGCTCTTGGAGAGAGGGTTTCGAGTACTTTTGGATCGATAAGAACTCCATCTGGCTGAGCAAAAGTTCCAATCATATTTTTAGCATAGGTACTATTTACTCCTGTTTTCCCGCCAATTGAACTGTCCACCTGTGCCGTGAGACTTGTCGGAATTTGCAAAAAATGAATGCCTCGCATATACGTACTTGCCGCAAAGGCCGCAAGGTCGCCAACAACTCCCCCGCCTAAAGCAACTATTCCATCCGAACGGGTAAGGCCTTTTTCAGCACAGAAGTTCCAAATTCTTTCAGCATTTGCCAATATTTTGCTTGACTCACCAGCTGGAAACTCAAAGACAAAAACTTCAAATCCTTCATCTTCTAACTGCTCAGCTACGCTCCTACCATACAGTGCATTCACATTATCATCTGTGACAAGTACAATCTTTTGTTTCTGCCAAAGATTTGAAACCCAACTTCCTACTTTTGCCAACTCTCCTTTTTGGATAATAATCTCATAGGGAGTATTCGGAAGGTTAACACTTAATTTCATTGCTTTCCTCCAATTCTTGACTGATTTGTTCAACCGGCATTTTTTTACCTGTCCATAGTTCAAAGGAAGCTGCTGCTTGGTGAATAAGCATCCCAATACCATTCTGAGTTTGAACACCCTGCGCTTTGCCCCATTTTAAAAGCGGAGTTTCCAGTACTTTATATATCGTATCCACAAGTAATATATGAGACGGTAAAATAATCGAAGACGATAGGGGCATTGCTTGATCCAGCATACCAACTGGTGTTGCATTAACCAGCAAGTCCGACTCCGTTATTTCTTCTTGCAACCGCGATAAATCTGCCAAGTCCCAAAGTTTTATTTGGCTTTCCGTTTGCTTTGCTAGTTTTTGCAAGCGTTGCGCCAAGGGAGCATAGGAAGCTGATTGCCTTGCAAAAACAATAACTTCCTTGGTCCCAAGCAAAACTGCTTGAACAATAATTGCGATAGCAGCCCCACCACCGCCTAAAATTACCATTTTTTTATTGTTGGGCTTAAAATCTAAAGCATTAAAAAAGCCAATTCCATCTGTATTATAGCCAACGAGTCTTCCATTCCGATTGACAATAGTATTGACAGCTCCAATCAGTCGCGATTCTTCTGACAACTCATCGAGAAACTCAAAAGCACTTTTCTTGTAAGGCATTGAAATATTAAGCCCATACATGTGCAAAGTTCTCACATTGTTTATCATTTGTCCCAGTTCTTTTTTATCTTCTAACTCCCAAGCCAGATACACTCCATTTTCATTCAAGAGATTAAATGCGCGATTATGAATGAAAGGGGAAAGACTGTGTTTGATAGGATAGGCTAGTACGGCAGCCATTCGTGTTTGTCCATTGATTTCCATCTTACACCTATATCTATTGTTTATTTGTTCTGTTTTTTTAATATAAAAAATAGTATTCAGTTTCCTAAATACTATTATAACTTATTTTATGCTGCTTTGCGTGCCGCGAGATACCGCTTTGCAAGGCCTAGAACGGCAGGAAGTAAAGATACGGCAACAATGGCGAGCATCACTAGCTCAAAGTTTTTCTTGATGAAGGGTACTTGCCCAAAGAGAAAACCTGCCCCTAAAGCGACCGTCACCCAAGCAAAACCACCTAGGAAATTGTAGAAGACAAACTTCTTATGTGGCATACGACTTGTTCCTGCTGTAAATGGAACAACTGTCCGAATGATTGGCATAAAACGTCCCAAGAAGATTGCCCATGAGCCCCATTTCTCAAAAAATTGCTCTGCTTCTTCAATATATTCTGGTTTTAAGAATTTTGATAAAGTTCTGTGCCGAGGAATTACATCTCCAAACTTCCGGCCAATCTCATAATTCAAAAGATTAGCCAAGAAAGCTAATGCTCCCATCGTCAAAATCAACAAGGGCATTGATAATTTAGTTGGATACAAGGCAGCCATGGATCCGACAAAGAAGAGGATAGAATCTCCAGGTAAAAATGGGAAGATAACTAAGCCCGTTTCAATAAAGATAATGGCTCCCAAAAGAACATAAACCCAGATATGTGCGCCTGGCGCATTCAAAAAACCAGAAATCCAGTCATTGAAAAAGCCAAACATCGAAAGTGTTGTAAACATATTTTAATTTTCCTTTTACTGTGCTGTTATTGTATTTACAATTTTACACTAAATATGAACCTTTATCAAATCCTCATAAGGTTATTTTTTTGGACAAATAGAGAAATTTTATATATTTTCGCCCTTTTTCATGTTATATTTTATTACACAAGTTATTTTTTTCAAGAATGTTTTATGGTATACTGACAAGTATATAATTGTTTATATAATTAATGAAACTTAGGAGAAATAATGAAATGAAGAAATTATTCCTTACATTATCTTTAATATTTGCCACGATTACTGGTATATCCTACGCTACTGCAACAAATGTTAGCGCTCAGGAAACTGTACGTATTGCAAGCGATAATGCTTATGCCCCATTTGAATTTCAAGATTCAGATAAAAACTGGGTAGGTATCGATGTAGATATCATGAAGGAAGTTGCTAAGATCAATGATTGGAAACTTGAAATGTCCTTTCCTGGGTTCGACGCAGCGCTTCAAAACTTAAAGGCTGGTAAAGCCGACGCTGTCATTGCCGGAATGACAATTACTGATGAACGTAAACAAATTTTTGACGTTTCAGACCCTTATTACACTTCAGCTATTACTTTAGCTACTACGAAGTCTTCTACCCTTAAGAGCTATGATGAGCTCAAGGGTAAAGCAGTTGGTGCTAAAAAAGGTACTGCTTCTTATGATTGGTTACAAAAAAATCAAGATAAATATGGTTATACAATCAAAACCTATTCTGATGGTGTTCATATGTTCGCTTCTTTGGCTGCTGGGAATATCGTTGGAGCGATGGATGAAGCTCCTGTCATTTCTTATGCCATCAATCAAGGGCAAGACTTGGCAATTCATCTTCCATCATTCTCGCTTCCTGGAGGTTATGGTTTTGCGGTAATGAAAGGTCAAAAACCTCAATTAATTGAAGGCTTTAATAAAGCTCTTACGCAAATGAAAGCTAACGGCGATTATGATAAAATCGTTCAAAAATACACAGGTGGTAAAAAAGCTACACCTAAAAAAGATGTTTATACTATTGCTTCTGACAATAGTTTCGCTCCTTTTGAATTCCAAAATACAGATAAAAAGTTTACTGGGATTGATGTTGACTTACTTAATGCCATTGCTAAACAACAAGGTTTCAAAATTAAATGGAACCATGTTGGTTTCCAACCTGCCGTAGATTCTGTCCAAGCAGGACATGCTGACGCAATGATGTCAGGTATGACTATTACAGAGGAACGTAAAAAAGTATTCGACTTTGGTGATGCTTATTTCGACTCTAATCTCACACTCGCTGTTCCTAAAACAAACGACGATATTAAAAAATGGGAAGACTTAAAAGGAAAACAAGTCGGAGCCAAAAAGGGAACTGCTGGTTATGATTACTTATCAAAAAATGAAAGTAAGTATGGCTACACTTTAAAAACCTTTACTGATGCTACTCCAATGTACTCTTCATTGAATAATGGTTCAATTCAAGCCATTATGGATGATGAGCCTGTTGTTAAGTATGCCATTAAACAAGGGCAAGAATTCAAAACTCCTTTTGAAACTGTCCCAACTGGTCAATATGGTTTCGCTGTGAAAAAAGGGACAAACCCAGAGTTGATTGAAATGTTCAACAATGGATTATCTTCACTACGCGCTAGTGGACAGTATCAAGAAATCGTTGATAAATATTTAGCTTCAAAAACTGAAACAACTACAGAATCAAATACTGAAAGTACAATGCTTGGTATTTTGAAAAACAACTGGAAACAATTAGGTAAAGGACTTTGGATTACAATTCAACTTGCTTTAGTTTCATTTGTTTTAGCAATGATTGTTGGTGTCATCTTTGGTCTTTTCTCAGCCAGCCCATCACCAGCTCTACGTACCATTTCACGTATCTATGTGGACCTTAACCGCTCAATTCCACTTTTGGTATTAACCATTTTCATTTTCTATGGTATTCCAAATATGCTCCAACTCCTCACAGGACATCAGAGCCCTCTGAATGAGTTTACAGCCGGTGTGATTGCCTTGACCCTTAATGAATCAGCCTACATTGCCGAAATCGTCCGTGGAGGTATCGCTGCGGTACCAACCGGACAAATGGAAGCCAGCCGTTCACTCGGTATTCCTTATGTGAAGACAATGCAAAAGGTAATCTTACCACAAGCTGTTAAGATTACAATTCCTAGCTTGATTAACCAATTTATCATTACACTTAAAGATACAACTTTGGTATCTGTTATCGGATTGGTTGAACTCTTACAAGCTGGTCAAATCATCGTTGCCCGTAACTTCCAAGCCTTCCGTGTTTACGGTTTGATTGGTTTGATTTACATGATTGTTCTACTTCTTTTGATGTGGGTAGGACGTCGCATCGAACAAAAAATGAAATAAGGAGATTAAAGATATGCCTGTACAAATCGAAGTTACAGATCTTCATAAAACATATGGTAAAAACGAGGTCCTTAAAGGTATCTCCGCAAAATTCAACAAAGGAGATGTTGTTTGTATCATAGGTCCTTCTGGTTCTGGTAAATCAACATTCCTCCGTACATTAAACGGCCTAGAAGATGCAACTAGTGGTGATGTTATCATCAACGGTTACAACCTTACAGATAAAAATACAGATATTAACTTGGTTCGCCAACACGTCGGAATGGTTTTCCAACACTTTAACCTTTTCCCTAATATGACTGTTTTAGAAAATATCATGTACGCTCCTGTTGAACTTAAAAAGTTAACAAAAGCTGAAGCAAAAGAAAAAGCTCTTCGCTTACTTGATGAGGTTGGTCTCGGAGAGAAAAAAGATACAATGCCTGAAATGCTTTCAGGTGGTCAAAAACAACGGGTAGCTATTGCACGAGCACTTGCTATGGATCCAGATGTAATGCTCTTTGATGAGCCCACATCTGCATTGGACCCTGAAATGGTTGGAGATGTTCTGGACCTTATGCGTCGTATTGCTGATGATGGCATGACAATGCTCATCGTAACACACGAAATGGGCTTTGCACGCAAAGTTGCTAACCGTGTCATGTTTACAGATGCTGGCGTAATTCTCGAAGATGGTAAACCAGAAGAACTCTTTGAAAATCCACAACATCCACGTCTACAAGATTTCTTATCAAAAGTATTGAATGTTTAACTAAAAAAAAGACTTTCTACTAACAAAGAAAGTCTTTTTTTTATTCAGAATATGTTAAAACGGAAAGGAGCTTAACCTTTCCGTTTTGTTATTCTGTAGCGGCAGCTTCAGTTGTATTATCTGTTGCTTTTTTAGCAGCTTCAGGATTTTTCAAATCATTGAGATATTCTTCTTTAGGTTTTGCATAAATTCCTGCTTCCATATCAATGACTTGCGGAGCTTGAAGTTGCTTTGCGACATTGGTATAGTAAGGAAGTTTATCTGATATTTGACTCAAGGAAACTCTAACCTGGTTGCCATCTGACATGTCTAAAGCGATAAAGTCTTTCGTGGCTTTAGTCGGCGCCTTGCTTACAGTAGTAATAAGGTTCCGTATTTCGGGCTTGAGCTTCATATAAGCCGTTATAAAGGTTTTTACTTCTTGATCTGAAAAACTCTTTAAGATCGGTAATTTCGTAAGTTTGTCTTTGGAAATTGCTTGATTACTTAAAATATAACCATTTTCCAAAACTTGATAAGTTTTTCCTTTTTGTTCAACATAAGCAACCTTTTGAAACTCTGTCACTTTTGCTTCGACATTATTAGGAAAAGAAATATGTAAATTCACTGATTTCACACGAGGGAATTGTTGAACAATGCTGTTCTCAATCCCTCTTCGGTTTCTAAGTACTCCATATATTCTATCTGTAGGCCTAAGTTTTGAAGCTTTTACGATTGATTCAAATGACTCATTTTGGTTTCCTGAGACAGTAAATGTTCCAATCTTACTGATAGGTGAAACAGCATAGACCGATGTAAGAAACAGAAAAATAGTAATGAACAGAACAGGCCACATCTGTTTAAAAACTTCAAAGCTCCCATCAAAGATAGAGGGTTTTGCTTCCTCTTCAGGTTCATTGTCCTCAGCAAAATCATCAGAATTACTCCATTCCGATGTTTCACTCTCTTCCATCGCATCAGATTCTAGATTCTGAGTGACTTCTTCCTGTTCATTATCAGGTTCTACTTTTTTGTTTTCTTTTTTATTTAAAAACTTCCGTTTTTTGGGTTCCTCAGATTCTTCTTTACTTTCAGCCGCTTTTCGGCGCTGATATTCAAGATTTTTCTTTTGCCAAGGCGTAAGGTTTTCTTCACTCATTATTTTTTAATTTCTTTCACAAGTTTATAAAGTCGATCGCTTGCATCAGGTACACCTGCTTTTTTGCTGGCTGATGACATGGCTTGATAAAGTGCTTCATCAGAGAATATCTCTGAGATACTTGCAAGCATTTTCTCTGCTGTAAGCTCTGCATCTCTAATCATCTTAGCTGCGCCGATATCCACAAGAGCTTGGGCATTTTTGGTTTGGTGATCTGCTGTGACGTTAGGACTAGGAACAAACAGGGTCGGAAGACCAAGAGCTGTAATCTCAGCAATCGTAGTCGCTCCCGCACGGCATAGAATCAAGTCTGATGATGCTAACACTTCAAGCATATTTGAAATATAGGGGCGAATGGCGATATTTTCAGTTGTATCATATTGAGCAAACTCAGCATGATCTTCATCAAAATAAATTTGTCCAGAAGCATAAACAACTTGATAATCTTCTTCTGCAAATTTAGGGAGAGCTGCTTTAACAGCTTCATTGATGGTTTGAGCACCACGAGATCCCCCAAAAATTACTACTGTTTTTTTATCTTTGTTGAGCTTGTATTCTGTTTCTAAAATATCCGTAGCTTTTAGTGTAGCAACTTCTTGGGCACGCGGATTACCTGCAAAAACAGTCTTTTCTTTTGGAAAATAAGGTCGAGCTGCTTCAAATGCTACAGCTACTCTATCCACATACTTACTTAAGAATTTATTAGTAATTCCTGGAATAGAATTTTGTTCATGGACAATAGTTGGCACCTTTAGCTTAGCTGCTGCATAAAGTACAGGACCTGCTACATAGCCTCCTGTTCCAATAACCACATCTGGTTGAAAGTCTTTGATAATTTTCTTAGCATCAGATGTTGATTTCAAAAACTTGTAAACTGTCTTAAAGTTATTTAGAGAGAGACTACGACGAAAGCCTTGTACATCCACTGTTTTAAAGGCGACACCTGCAGCAGGAACGATTTTATTTTCGAGGCCACGTTTTGTACCCACATAGAGAATTTCAGAATCGGGTTCAAGTTTTCTCAGATGATTAATAAAGGACAAGGCAGGATAAATATGACCTCCTGTGCCTCCCCCCGTTACAATAATTCTCATATTATTTCACTTCACCTTTCAACTCTTCAAACGCCTTGATGAACAAATCTCCCCGTTCTTCAAAGGTTTTATATTGATCCCAACTCGCACAAGCAGGACTAAGTAATATCGTATCACCTACGGCTGTTTTTTCAAAAATCTCTTTCAGCGCAGTAGCTACATTTTCAGTTTTAAGAGTTGGAATATGCAACTCATCCGCTAATTGTTGCAATTTTGGTGCAGTTTCCCCAAACAAAACCATGCCTTTAACACCTGAAACTGCTTCAGAAAGTTCTTCAAAGCCATTCCCGCGATCCAAACCACCAGCTAAAAGCCACAACTTACTGTTGTCAAAACCAGAGAGAGCTTTTTCTGTTGCCAAAATATTCGTTGCTTTACTGTCATTATAAACTTTACGTCCCGCGACTTCTCCGAGATATTGTAAACGATGTTTAACACCTGAAAAACTGGTGAGTTCTTCAACGATAGCTTCGTTTTTAGCCCCTGATAACTTAGCAACCGCTATGGCTGCAAGAGCATTTTCAAGATTATGTTCGCCGGGAAGAGCCAAATCAGCAACTTCCATGATATATTCCCCTCGGTAATACATCTTGCCCTCTAAAGAATAGGCCCCATCTACTTTTTCTTCCGTTGCAAAAGCTACTACATGTGCAGCAGTATGTTCTGCCAAAGCACGGCACTTTTCTTGATTGTAATTAAGGACTAGATATTCATGGGCTGTCAAGTTTTCTTGAATACGCCATTTGGCCGCTTCATAAGCTTCTTGTGAACCATGATAATCCAAATGGGATGAAAAGATATTTGTAATCAAAGCAATTTGAGGTTTGAAATCAATAATCCCCATAAGTTGGAAACTTGAAAGCTCCATAACTAAGGTGTCTTGAGGCGTAGCTTCAGCTGCTACAGCCGAAGCTGGGAAACCAATATTACCTGACAATTTTGCGGATTGGCCGTCAGTGTTCAAAATATCTGCAATGAGTGTTGTTGTCGTTGTTTTACCATTTGTCCCTGTAATACCAATGATTGGTGCCTCAGAAACAAGATAAGCCAGCTCCACTTCAGTAATAACCGGAATTTTTTTATCTATAGCTTTTTTAACCATCGGATTATCATAAGGAATTCCTGGGTTTTTCACCATGAAGTCAAAATTTTCATCTAAAAGTTCAATAGGATGGCTACCACAAATAACTTTTATCCCTTCCTCAAGCAAGGCCTGAGCTGCTGGATTTTCATCAAAAGCTTTACCGTCATTAACGGTTACTAAAGCTCCTAGTGAGTGGAGTAAGCGAGCGGCAGCTTCTCCAGATTTTGCCAACCCAAGGATTAGCACATTTTTATGTTCAAAAGTCGTGATTTTTTTCATTGTTCCTATTCTTTCTACTTCCCTCTATTTTACCGCTATTTGCCTATTTTTTCAATATAGAATTAGAATTACAAAGTATATATCCTAAAAACGTAGAAAAAACAAAAACTTTATCCGAGGGCAAATAAAAAAGCAGAGAGCAGGTCATTCTGCTTGCTGCTTTTTTATTCAGGCTTTCAAAAATCGGGAAAGAAAAGCACGTGTGCGTTCTTCTTTAGGTGCTCCAAAAATTTCTTCTGGTTTTCCTTCTTCGGCAATCACGCCCTTATCCATGAAAATTACACGGTCGCTCACATCACGCGCAAATTCCATCTCATGCGTTACAATAACCATAGTCAACCCTGTTTCCGCTAACCCTTGCATTGTTTGGAGCACTTCTCCCACCATTTCGGGATCCAATGCTGATGTCGGCTCATCAAATAAGATAACATCTGGATTCATTGAAATAGCTCGTGCGATAGCAACACGCTGTTTTTGCCCCCCTGAGAGTTGTGTTGGTTTCGCATTAGCAAACCGAACCATGCCAACTTTTTCAAGATTTTCTAGAGCAATGGCCCGTGCTTCTTCTTGATTTTTCTTTAATACAGTTACCTGTCCTGCCATAACATTTTCGATAACATTCATATTATTAAAGAGATTAAAACTTTGAAAGACCATGCCGAGATGAGTACGATATTTAGGGATATCAAAACCTTTAGCTAAAACATTTTCTCCCTTATAAATAATTTCCCCGCCAGTGGGCTTTTCCAATAAATTGATAGAGCGCAGTAAGGTTGATTTTCCACTTCCTGATGAACCAATGATGGAAATAACTTCCCCTTTGTTGACTGTCAAATGAATATCTTTTAGGACTTCATTCGTGCCAAATGATTTTTTCAAATGATTAATTTCTAAAATAGCTGTCATTTAGGCATCCCCCAATTCTTGTACTTGCATTTGATTTTGGATTGGAACATATGCATCTGGACCATCCATTTTTCTTTCCACAAAACGTAGAATACGTGTCACTGTAAATGTAAGAACAAAGTAAATCGCACAAATTACAGCGAAAGTTTGGAAATACATAAAGTTTTGTTGAGCAACTGTTGTTCCTTGGAAGAACAGCTCTGTTACAGAAATCACGGACAACACAGAAGTGTCTTTAATATTAATAACAAATTCATTACCCGTAGCAGGAAGAATATTTCTTAGCACCTGTGGTAAAACAACTTTACGCATCGTTTGGCCATGAGTCATCCCAATAGCCTGTGCGGCTTCAAATTGTCCTTGGTCGACAGAGAAGATCCCTCCACGAACAATCTCTGACATATATGCCCCTGTATTAATTGAGACGATGATAAGTGCTGCCCAAGTTCGATCTAAACTGAGTCCAAATGCTAAAGCCGTACCATAATAGAGTACCATAGCTTGCACAATCATTGGCGTGCCACGGAAGATTTCGATATACGCAGTAATCAACCAACCAAATACTTTATGAAGAATAGCTAAGAACTTATTGCTAATCTCTGGAATAGTACGATAAACACCAATTAATAGACCCAAAATTGTACCAAGAATTGTACCAATCAATGAAATGAATAATGTCATCCCTGTACCATTAAGAAACTGTTTACCATTGTCTCTTACGATACTGATAATCTGATCATACCAAGCACCTTGAGTTTTAGCTTCAGGTTGTGCGGCTATCATTTTGTCCATCAGCTCTTTTTGGTCTTGTGGAGTAAAGCCTGTTAGAAAGCTGTTAATCACAGGTAAGTTAGGGTCGTTTTTACGTACACCTACTGCTACAGTAGTGTCATCTGAGTTTGTTACAAAACCTTTACCTTCGCCAAACTCAATCATTTTGAAATCAGGATTAGCTTTTTCTGCTGTAACTCCTTCAGGGCGCTCAGCCACATAACCATCGATGGCACCACTTTGTAAAGCTACACGCATGCTTGAAAAATCTTTCATAGCTGTTTGTTTACTTACATTTTCAATCTGGTCAATCATGTTATAGTGGAAAGTTCCCAACTGAGCTGTAATTTTTGCTCCAGAGAAATCCGCTAAGCTTGATGCTTGGGCAAAAGTTCCGCCACTTTTTACCATCATTACAAGGTTAGACGTGTAATAAGGCTCAGAAAAGGCAATTTGTTCTCTCCGTTCAGCTGTGGGAGACATTCCTGCAATAATTCCATCAATCTTGCCTGATTTTAAAGCTGGCAGTAGACCATCCCAACTTGACTTTACAATCACCAAGTCTTTATTTAACTTATCTGCAATCTTTTTAGCGACTTGTACGTCATATCCATTGGCCCACTGACCATCAACACCATCAATAGGGACAGCACCATTGCTATCATCATACTGCGTCCAGTTGAAGGGAGCGTAAGCCGCTTCCATCCCCACACGGAACTGATCTGCACTGGCTTTTGAACTACCGATAAATAATATCGTAAACAACGTCGCGACAAGTAAAAATAAGTTTTTTCTTCTCATAATACTCTCTCTTTCATTTTTTCCAAATAAAAAGCAACCTTTACACAGAGAGGTTGCTAAACGTTGTACGTGATCTATTATCAGTAAGTAACGAATAGCACTCCGCAAAACTGCGACAGTTCAGCAAGTATCCCTTGCTGCCCCAACAAATCCACTTGGACGAGTGAATTTATTTCGGCAATGTCTCCTCCATTTTACTTCAACGCTTGTCCAGCTCAGTAAAATTTCCTATTCATTGCGACCTCTATCATTTTATTTGTATATTGTACTCTAAATCTTAACTTTTTTTTTGCAAATTGTCAATAAATTACTCGAATCATCAAATTAATTAGAAAAATTATAAAAAAATAAAAACTATATCCAGTGTACACACTTTCAATAGTTTTTCATTTTTATTTAATTTTAGGGATTTTCAAGATAAATTTAGAACCTTCTCCTAGAACCGAAGTTACACTAATATCCCCTTCATAGTTTTTCACAAGTCGACTAATAATCGAAAGACCGAGTCCAGTTCCCCCTATATCACGATTACGCGCCTTATCCGCACGGAAGAAGCGCTCAAAAATATGCTTCAGGTCCTCTTCACCAATACCGTAACCATGGTCTTCCACACTTGTAATGATGAAGTTTTCGTCTTCTTCCAAATGAATGCTTACTTCTTGACGATCTGCTGGTGAATACTTTATAGCGTTGTCAATCAAGATTTTCAGTCCTTGTTCATAATGGTTAGGGTAAATATGGGCTAATCTTCCTGGGGTCAAGTCATTTTTTACTGTCAAATCCAAATCCGGATGAATAAGTAAAAAGTTTTTCATCAAAAAGTTTGAAACTTCAATTGGATCGCAAATCAAGTCCTCATCTCGGAAATCAATGCTTTCTAATCGTGCCAAGGCGAGCATTTCTTCAAGCATGGTCCGCATCGTCTTAACTTCCTCAATACTTGCCAACAAAGATTCATCAAGCACTTCGGGATCGTTTTTCCCCCAACGATTCAAGAGATTTAAATGCCCGTCAAGAACCGCTAATGGAGTCCGTAACTCATGGCTCACATCTGAAACAAACCGTTTTTGCTGATCCACATACTCGTTAATTTTGGTCATCATATCATTATAGACCGTAGCCAGCTCTTCGATTTCATCGCCTGTCTGAATCACCACAGGTTTGAAATCCATACTCAAGTTATTGGTTCTGGTGATAATAGCATCATGTAAACGCTCAAGTGGTTTGATATAACGACTTGCCATAAAGTAACCTACAAATTGAGCGATAAAGAGCGCGATTATTTCTAAAATAATCAGGGCGATGAGTAACTTCGTACGTACAGTATAATAATAACTCATGTCGTAGAAAGCTTGCACATAGCCAACCAGCTTCCCTGTTTTCTGAGAATGAACAGGGCGTTCTACTAAGTATCCAGAATAGTCCCCAAAGGTACGTACCGCATCAGTGGAATCCCCCACATCTTTTCTCAGAGGAAAACCATAAGCATTCGTAGAATAAAGAAGATTTTCACTCACGTCAAAAACATAAAAAGACTTTCTCGATCCAATCATACTCCCTAAAGTCTCAAGTTCATTCTCTCTTGCTTGATTTGAAGTCGTATAGTCTCTCGCATAAGCTAAATAGTTTGAGAGGTTTTTTTCTGACAAAGGCATTTCAGCCTGAGACAGACTCTGTTCTACATTATCCAAAGCTCTCATCATGTCATCTTTTTCAGAGTTGATAAAAGTTGTGATTGTGAGTTGATAAACCAATACTGCAAAAATAGTAAAGGTGATAAAACAGAAAATTGTATTAGCAAAAGCCCAGCGAAGCATAATGCTCCGCTTTCTTTCTGGTAGACTTTCTGTTATTTCTTTTTTCGAATCAAAAAATTTTGCCATGTCACATTTTTCTATTTCTTTTAGATGTCATAGTAATAATAAATCTAGTGGGGGAACCACTAGAAATTTTTTTATTTATTTGCGGTCGCGCATGACATATCCCATCCCACGAACGGTTTGGATATAGCTCTCACGCCCTTCCACATCAATTTTGTTACGCAAATAGCGAATATAAACGTCAACAACGTTTGTCTCGGTTCCTTCTTCATAACCCCAGACTTCTGAAACCAAATACTCACGTGTTACAACGTCACCCACATTTTGCATGAGTGTTAAGAGCAAGTCATATTCCCGGCGTGTAAGGTCGATAACCTTTTTACCACGATGAACCGTACGGTTTGTTTTATCAATCACCAAGTCGCGGAATGAAGTGTTATCTGCCTTCTCCGCGATATGAATATTATCTTCACGACGGAAAAGTGAACGCACACGAGCCAAGAGCTCTTCGATGGCAAAAGGTTTTGTAATATAGTCATCAGCACCAATATCAAGACCAGCAACGCGGTCCATAGTTGAATCACGCGCCGTCATCATAATAATATGAGTATCTTTTTCACGGCGTAAGCGACGTGCAACCTCGAAGCCATCAAGTTCAGGTAACATCAGGTCAAGCAAAATCAAATCATAATCTTTTGACATCGCTTCTTCAAGACCTCTACGACCATTATCTTGAACGGCAGTCTGGTAACCTTCATGCTCAAGCTCAAGTGAAACAAATCTCGCAATATTTTTATCGTCTTCGATAATCAAAATACGTTTAGATGAATTCATAATTTAGCCTCATTAATATCTATCTTTTTTAGTTTTATTTCCTCTATAACAAAATTATAATATAATTGTAATTTTGTTGCAAGTGTTTTATGAGATTTTTCTTAATTTTTTTCTTCTGAGAAAAGTCCAGCCAAACCGGCAAAAGGAGATTTATTTTCTTTGTTTTCTTCTTCTTCTTTTTGTTTCTTATAATCTGCTTCAGACATAACTGCCCAGTTTTTACCTGAAGGTAAGCTTGCACTTCCTTCTTCTTCATCTTCAGCTAAAATCTGCAAAGGAATTTCTAGAAGAATATTGTCAGCCACAGACTCTGACAAACTAATCCAATCCGCTTCAAGTGTAAAAATCATGTCACTATCTAGTAAATCTTCATTCTCTTTAAGAAATTCTTCTGTAGTAAAAGCTTCATTCACTTGAATTTCCATGGGATAATCTACAGGCTTTAGGCTGCGTGATGATGGCAAAGTGAGACCTACCTTAAGAGTATAGTCTAAGTAGTAGATCCCCGTGTCATAAGAAATTTGACCTTGAACTTTGACTGGTTTTGCATCCAAAATTTCCTCTGAACGCTGTTTGAGGTCTGCAGTCAGTTCCAGTTCTTCCTCAAATTTAATTATTTTCTTTTTTGATATTTCAAGAATAGACCATTTCATTATTTATATTTCCTTTACTTTTGTATTTGCTCAAGAGCAGCAGTTCTTGATTGCGGCTATTTCTCCAATTTCTTAACAGATATCTTTGTTCTATTATATGATATTTTTTAATTTTTTTATAGCCCAATGAACTAAAGATATTCACTTCCTGCTGTGCTCTCTGCATATTGTGGTTCTTATTTGTCAAAGCAAAAAGAACGATAATAAAAAAGCGCCGAAGCACTTTTTTATTTTCCATATTTCTTGTTGAAACGAGCGATACGTCCGTCCGCTGCTTGGAATTTTTGACGGCCAGTATAGAATGGATGTGAGTCAGATGAGATTTCCACACGAATCAATGGATAAGTGTTTCCGTCTTCCCATTCAACAGTTTCTTTCGAACCTTTAGTTGAACCGCTCAAGAATTTAAAACCAGTAGTTGTATCTAAGAACACAACAGGTTGGTAATTAGGATGGATGTCTTTTTTCATTTTGCAAAATTTCCTTTCTGCCTTGGACTGTTTGCCAGACCAAAGTTTGTTAGACCTTAATATTCTAACAGATTTGTTCTTGAAATTCAAGCTTTTATTGACTATAAAATAAATTATTCTTTAAATAAAATTTGACGTGGTGTTTTTGGTAAAAATCAATACTTTTATCTCATTTTTAACTACTTCTCCAGGAAACTGAGAAGAAAAAAGAAGATAGTTTTTCTATCTTCTTCACTCTTGATTTTCTTAGGCTTTTTCTTTTTTCAAGTAGCCGAACATTAATCCAGACACTACTGCACCTACTAAGACAAAGAGGAGATACAATAAAGGATTATTTGTCAAGGCCAATACAAAGATACCACCGTGAGGAGCCATTAATTTGATACCAGCTGCACCAACAAGCCCACCAGCCAAAGCAGAACCGACAACGAATGATGGAATCGCACGCGCTGGGTCCGCTGCTCCGAATGGAATAGAACCTTCTGTGATAAATGAAAGGCCCATGACGATATTTGTCAATCCTGATTGACGTTCTTCTTTTGTAAATTTATTTTTGAAGAAGAGGACAGCAACTGTCGTTGCAAGCGGTGGTACCATACCACCAGCCATAACAGCAGCCATAATAACTGATCCACCTGTAGCAACGCTTGCTGCCAATGTTCCTGTACCAAAGATATAAGCAGCTTTATTGATTGGACCGCCAAGGTCAACCGCCATCATTCCCCCAACAACAAGGCCAAGAACCAAGGCTGAAGCTCCGTTAAGGCTGTTCAAGAAATCTGAAAGACCAGTGTTGATTGCAGCCATTGGGATGTTGATGAAAAGCATGAGCAAACCTGTGATAAATGTCCCCAAAAGTGGGAAAATGAGTATGGCTTTAATCCCATCAAGTGATTTTGGTAAGACAGTCAAAAGCTTACGCAAGAGAATAATTACTCCACCAGCGATAAAACCACCTACCAAAGCGCCAAGGAAACCAGAAGGAATCATTGTTGCAGGGTCCAGTTTACCAAAAGCAAGACCAGATGAAGCCATGGAACCCGCTACGAAACCGGCAACAAGTCCAGGTTTATCCGCGATAGAGTTGGCAATAAAACCTGCCAATACAGGAAGCATGAAGGCAAAGGCTGCTCCCCCAATATTTTTAAAGTAGGCTGCAATTGGATGATAAGTACCTAGGTTGGCCAGCTGATCTTTAGGAACACCCATAGACTGGTCAATCAAGAAGGCAAGAGCAATCAGGATACCACCACCTACGACAAACGGTAACATCGCAGAGACACCACCCATGAGGTGTTTGTAAAAGGCTTTACCAATACCGCCTGAGCTTTCTTCTTTCACTTCATCTGCCGCATCTGCTTCAAACTTTGGAGCATTACCTGAGATTGCTTTATTGATGAGCTCTTCAGGTTGGCGAATAGCTGCTGCTACTGGAACTTGTACCATCGGTTTTCCAGCAAAACGATTCATTTCAACTTTTTTATCTGCTGCAACAATAATACCATCTGCTTTTTGGATATCTTCTGAAGTCAGTTTGTGGTCAATACCACGCGCGCCGTTTGTTTCAACCTTGATAGCGATTCCCATTTCAGCTGCTTGTTTTTTTAGGGCTTCTTCAGCCATATATGTGTGGGCGATACCTGTTGTACAAGCTGTTACTGCTAAGACATAGTGCTCGCTGTCTGTCACTTGTTCAATTTCTTCTGTTTCTTCAGAGAAAAGTTCAAGAACTTGACGCGGATATTTCGCTGCTTTTACTTTGTCGGTAAAGCCAGCTTGCAGCAAGAATTTAGAGAGTTGTGCTAAAGCTTCAAGGTGAGTATCGTTTGCTCCTTCTGGTGCTGCAATCATGAAGAAAAGATTGACAGGCTGACCGTCTAAAGCTGCATAATCTACACCAGCTTGAGATTTGGCAAAAAGGACAACTGCTTCGTTCACTGCTGTGTTTTTGCTGTGTGGCATAGCAATTCCATCGCCTAAACCTGTAGAAGTTTGTGCTTCACGGGCCATGATACCAGCTTTGAATGTATCAAAGTCACTAACGTAACCTTCAACGACTAATTTGTTCACCATTTCATCGACTGCTGCTTCTTTAGATGTCGCCTGAAGGTCTAAAATCATGACTTCAGTTTTGAGTAAATCTTTGATTTCCATAATCTTTCTCTTTTCTAATTTTTATGTATTTTTTCTATGGCTACTTTTTCAAAGCATTCTTTTAGGAAGCTCTCACTTGGCATATCTTCTGAGAAGACTTTGGCCGTACCACATGCCACACCTTGTTTAAAGGCGCGGAGTGGATCTTGACTTCGGCTCCATTCGGCAAGAAAGCCTGCAACTGTAGAATCACCCGCACCGATAGAGTTTTTCAACTCTCCTTTGATTGGGGCTGCAAAGTATGTTTCATCATCTGTAAAGAGCAAAGCTCCATCTCCTGCCATGGAAATCATGACATTCTGTGCACCCTCCTCAAGTAATTTCTTACCATATGGAATGATGTCTTCTTTTGTTTCAAACTTAACAGAATAAATTTCCTCTAATTCTTCACGATTCGGCTTGATAACTAAGGGTGAATGCTTCAAGGTTTTCAATAATTTTTGTCCATCTACATCAATAGCAAACTGAGCGCCTCTGGCCTTAACTTTTTCAATCAATACTTCGTAGAAATCTTCGCCTAAGCTTTTAGGTATGGTACCTGCAAAAACGACAATATCTCCTGATTGTAATTTATCGAATTTACTGAGGAAAGCATTTATTTCCTCCTCGGTCAAGGACGGCCCTGCTGCGTCAAAGGAAGTTTCTTCTTGGGCATTGACTTTAATTTTGGTATTAATACGAGTTGTGCCAGCAATGGGCGTGAAATCCGACTGGCTACCAATATTTTGAAGATAGTCCTGAATAAATTTACCAGGAAAGCCTCCGAGAAAACCGAGAGCTGTGTTGTCCACCTTTAAAAGTGACATCATTCGACTTTCAACAATACCCTTTCCTCCTGGAAGCATACGGGTCTCTGTTGCTCGGTTGACTTGACCAAGTTCAACTTGTTCAAAATCCATGAAATAGTCTAATGCTGGATTTAGTGTTACTGTGTATATCATAATTTCTCCGTTATAAGTTCTATTTGGTCACTGTCTGCAAACTTTACGAAGCTTGTTTGACCAATTTTACTACTATCAAGAAGGAGATAACTTGTACGGCTTTGCTGAATGGCTTGTGCTTTGACTGCTGCCTCTTCACTATCTGGTGTCATCGCCCCGAGTTCTTTATCAAAAGCATTTGCACCAATAAAAGCAAGATTAAAGCGATAAGTGCTTAATTGTGCAATAGCTGAACTGCCAATTATCGCATCCGTTTGCTTTTTAACTCTCCCGCCCAGCAAATAGACAATCAAGTTTTCACTTGTTAGTCTTGGCAAATGACTAATAGAATTCGTCACGATTGTTAATCTTTTACCTGATTGATTGAGTAAATGACAGAGCGGTGTCACTGTTGTACCTGCATCCAAGTAAATAATGTCACCTTCTTTAATCTTCGCAAAAGCAAGAGCGGCAATTTTTTCTTTTTCTTGAACGTTTTTGGAAGATTTTTCCAAAATCGAAAGTTCTTCCGAAAAATCTTGCTGCAGTTCCGCACCACCGTGTACACGGCGTAAGAAGTTCTCTTCTTCGAGTTCATTCAAATCCCTTCTTAAAGTAGAAACAGAAGCCTCTGTTACAGTAGAAAGTTCCTCTAAAGTTGCAGCTCTTTGCTCTTTTAGTAAAGCAAGTATTTTTTCCTTACGCTCTGTCGCTAACATTCGCTCTCTCCTTCTGAATTCGTTTACATTTTATATTATACACCATTTTCGTTCAAAGTCAACCAAAAACTACCATTTTCATTTAAAAAAAGACTCAAGGTAATCCTACCTTAAGTCTTTGAGTGAAAGAGGCTAACCTGTCTGCGTTTCTTGGGACTCTAAGTTATTAATCTTAACAGTTGGTTTCTCCAAAAACTTTTGCATCTTCTCTTTATCAAAACCTACCTGCAGTTGTTTTTCATCAAGAATTAGAGGTACTTTTAGAAGTGTGGCATTTTCCTCTATTAACTCCATAAATTCTTCTAACATTAAATAGTTGAGATCAATATTCAACCGGCTAAAAGCTCGCGTTTCTCTAGAAATAATTTCTTCCAAACCATTCTCTGTTAAAGAAATAATCTGTAAAATCTCTTCGGAAGAAATTACTTGTGATAAAATATCGATTTCCACAAATTTAATTTTATGCGAATACAACCAACTTTCTGCTTCTTTTGTCTCCTGATTAGAGGAGATTGTGTAAATTTTAAGCATTAGCAATCTCCTTTCTTTTATAGATAGAGCCTCTTTGTTATTTTTATTATCCTATTTTATATTATTGAACACAAATGAAATGCTTTTCATAGAAATACGAAAAATAAAAAAAAGCCCCAAGGCACTAGGCTTTTGGGGCTTTTGGGGCTTTTGGGGCTATTTGACTTTATTTAACTTCTTCGAAGTCGCCGTCAACAGTGTTGTCATCTTTAGGAGCATCTTCTCCGCCAGCTTCTTGACCTTCTGTTGCCGCTTGTTCAGCATTAGCTTGCTCGTAAAGTTTTACTGCAAGGTTTTGAGCGATTTCGCTAAGAGCTTCAGATTTAGCTTTGATATCAGCGATATCTTCACCTTCAAGAGCTTTTTTCAATTCTTCTTTAGCGTCTTCTGCTTTTTTCACTTCAGCTTCGTCTACTTTACCTTCAAGATCTTTGATTGTCTTTTCAGTTTGGAAAACAAGAGCATCTGCTTCGTTACGAGTGTCTACTTCTTCTTTACGTTTAGCATCAGCATCGGCATTTGCTTCAGCATCTTTCATCATCTTATCGATTTCTTCATCAGAAAGGCCTGAGTTAGATTTGATAACGATAGTTTGTTCTTTTTGAGTGCCCAAATCTTTTGCTTTAACTGATACGATACCGTTTTTATCGATGTCGAATGTTACTTCGATTTGTGGCACACCACGTGGTGCTGCAGGAATATCTGTCAATTGGAAGCGACCCAATGATTTGTTATCTGCTGCCATTGGACGTTCACCTTGAAGCACGTGGATATCAACGGCTGGTTGGTTGTCTGCTGCAGTTGAGAAGACTTGTGATTTAGAAGTTGGGATTGTAGTATTACGTTCGATAAGTTTTGTAAATACTGATCCCATAGTTTCGATACCAAGTGAGAGTGGAGTTACATCAAGAAGAACAACGTCTTTAACATCACCTGTGATAACACCACCTTGGATAGCAGCACCCATCGCAACTACTTCATCAGGGTTAACTGATTTATTTGGAGTTTTACCTGTTTCTTTTTGAACAAGTTCTACAACTGCTGGGATACGAGTTGAACCACCAACGAGGAGGACTTCATCGATATCTGAAGTTGAAAGACCAGCATCAGAAAGGGCTTGACGTACAGGTTCGCGTGTTGCTTCTACCAATGATGCTGTCAATTCATCGAATTTAGCACGTGTGAGTGTCATTTCCAAGTGGAGAGGACCTGCAGCACCTGCAGTGATAAATGGCAATGAAATTTGTGTAGAAGTTACACCTGAAAGGTCTTTTTTAGCTTTTTCAGCTGCATCTTTCAAACGTTGAAGCGCCATTTTATCTTGAGAAAGGTCAATAGCATTTTCTTTCTTGAATTCAGCTACCATGTAATCAATAATCGCTTGGTCAAAGTCATCACCACCAAGTTTGTTGTTACCTGCTGTTGACAATACATCAAAGACACCATCACCTAATTCAAGGATAGAAACGTCAAATGTACCACCACCAAGGTCAAAGACAAGAATTTTTTCATCTTTATCTTGTTTATCCATACCATAAGCAAGCGCAGCTGCTGTTGGTTCGTTAACGATACGTTCTACTTCCAAGCCAGCGATTTTACCCGCATCTTTTGTTGCTTGACGTTGTGCGTCATTGAAGTAAGCAGGAACAGTAATAACCGCTTTTTCAACTTTTTCACCCAAGTAAGCTTCGGCTGTAGCTTTCAAGTTTTGGAGGATCATAGCTGAAATTTCTTGAGGTGTGTATTCTTTACCACCTGCAGAAACTTTTTCATTTGTTCCCATTTTTGATTTGATTGAGATGATTGTATCAGGGTTTGTTACTGCTTGACGTTTTGCAGCATCACCGACTTGAATTTCACCATTTTTGAAAGCTACAACAGATGGTGTTGTACGATTTCCTTCTGGATTTGGAATAATTTTTGATTCAGTTCCTTCAAGAACTGCTACTGCTGAGTTTGTTGTACCAAGGTCAATACCAATAATTTTAGACATATGCTCTACCTCTTCTTATTTTATTATTTTTATCTATTTGTTATAGTTTAGGGACATTTCGGTCACTTGATTTCTTATTGAGCTACGACAACCATTGCTGGGCGTAGGATACGATCGTGGATTTGATAGCCTTTTTGGAAGACTTGAACGACATGATCTGCTGGATGCTCCTCATCCGCTGGAACAGTTTGCACGGCCATGTGGAAGTTTGGATCAAAAAGACCATCGACTGCAACTTCAGTCACACCTTCTTCTTTAAGTGCATTAATCAAACTTTCACGCGTCATTTCCAAACCTTTTTTAACATCTTCTGTCAAACCTTCAACAGCAAGTGCACGTTCCAGATTATCCAAACTTGGTAAAATCTTTTTAGCCAAGTCTTGCGAACGGTATTTCAAAATACTTGTACGTTCTTCGTTTGCACGACGTTGGACATTTTGCATCTCGGCACTGACACGCAAGAATTTATTTTCCCACTCGTCGGCTTTTGCTACAGCTGCGTCAAGTTCAGAAACTTCTTCTTCCACGATGTCTTCAAGTGCTTCTTCTGTAAGTTCCTCAACAACTTCTTCATCCTGGACTTTTTTCTTTAGTTCTTCTTTATTTTCTTCAGCCATATTGTTTCCTTTTCTTTTAAAAAATTTCATATGTTAACTTATCTCATAATGATTACCATCAAGATAGCGATAGTAATCCATTAGTTTCATACTTAAGACTTTAGCAAGTAAGTCAAGCGTACTTAGCGTTTTTTGATAGTCTTGCTCCACCGGCCCAATCACAGTCAGTGTACCCAAACCTCGGTAAGGAATGACAAACTTTTGATTGATTAACGTGAGGTTTGCAAAGTAAGATACATTATCAATAACAACCGAACGCATCTCATCTGTATTGGTTAATTCACGTATTTCCTGAGCCATACGTGCGTCATCGCTTAAAAGTTTGTAAAGTTCGGACAGGTTATCTGTCGCAAACTCAAAGACATGCTCCCGACCACTGCTGGTCAACTTTTCTGTAAGCAAGTCCGCAAAGACTGAATCAAAAAGTTCTAAGACCTCACTTGTGGTTTTGAAATAACGTTGTACAATCTGCGGTATTTCAGTTCGTAAAGCGTAATGTACTTCCAGAACTTTTTTACCCACCAAGCGTTCCTTGATTAAACGAGTGAAGACTTTCAAGTCATGCTCACTCATACTTTTAGGAAGAACAAATTGGTTGGTTCGGATTTCGCCAGTAGCTAAGCTCATCGCTGTTAGTATCGAGTGGTTATCTAAAGTAACTAGCTCAAAAGACTGCAAGACTTGCTCTTTTTGAGGTACATTGAGTACAAAAGATGTCAAACCTGTCAATCTGGATAGCACTTCGCTCGCTCTCTCGAATAAATCCGATAAGCGATAAAATTCACCATCAAATGACTTCATAATCTGGAAAAGGTCATTTTGTGTAAACTCTTCTAGACGTAATACATTTTCCACAAAGTACTTATAACCAGAAATGCTAGGGACACGCCCACTGGATGTATGTTCTTTTTGGATAAGACCAAGATTTTCGAGAGCTTTCATATCATTTCTGATGGTTGCACTCGAAGCTTTAATCTGCTCCAATAAAGCTTTAGAACCAACTGGAGTATGCTCTTTAGCGTAAAGAGAGACGATCAAATCCAAAATCTGTTGCTGCCGTTCTGTAATCATTTTGTCTCCCTTCTTCCATTTTAGCACTCGACACCTCCAAGTGCTAACAATCTTATTATAACCCTTATCAAATAACTTGTCAAGCAAAAAAACCAAAAATTAGCACTCTTTTTTATAGAGTGCTAATTTTAAATTTTATTAAATTAATGCCATTTCTTTAGCAATAAAGCGGATACTAAACAAGCTAATAAAAAGGACAGCAAGGGGATAGAGTAGTGTCAAATTTTGCTGGTGTGTAAAATATTGATAAAGCCAATCAACGAGTACTAAACCAGCACAAATTTCTAAAAGTAAGATTCCGACATGAAAAAAACGGATAATCAGAAGGATAATCACAAAAACGAGAAGCACTTGAATAACGTTTTGCCACTGAGCAACCGGGGCTAAAGTTTGATTGATAAAATGAGTTACTGTACGACTTGTATTTTGAAAAAAAGTCGTAAAAGCATTGGGAGCAGCTAAAAGCCTCTGGGATACCTGCATGAGTGTGTAGATAAATAGGGCGATATTAGCATATAAAATAAGATGTGCTTTATTCAGCATAGTTTCGTTACTCCTTTGGAATTTCTTTCCGTTTATTCTGGCAATAACCTTAAATATTGTTCAAGCGTTAAGTTATGTTTTGTCATATACTTCGCGTTTTCTACACCCACATAACGAAAATGCCAGTCTTCATAATCTACACCTGTGGAGGACTTTCCTCCTTTTGGAAAACGTAAGACAAAACCATAATTGGGAGCAATTTTTTTAACTTCTTCCACAACATCTGCAGGACTTTGGTTCAGCGCATCTATGGTTGACATATCCACAGCCAAACCTGTCTGATGTTCTGAACTTCCTGCGGGTTGTGAATAAGTTTTAACATTTGCTTCTGCCTCTTCACGGGAAATAGCTTGGCCGGTATTATTTACTGACCCTGCCGCTCCCACCATTTCGTTTTCGACATAACCATTGAATAGCTGTTCTTGATAAGCGACAGAGCGATAAGCAGAAATCAAATGCTCAGAAGGATCAATAGCCTGTGCAGCAGCTAAAAATTCTGTTAGTGCCTCAGCTATTCGACTGTCCACCTGCACACTACCTATAGTAGTTAAGTCGGGAGAAAGTTCTTCTTTAGGATTTTCTCTATTAACCAAGATTAGATTCCAGTCCGATTGATGAGCATCTGGTAAGTCTGCTTTCTTACTTTCGGATTCTGAACTTGAAGGGTTTGACGTACTTGATGCAGTGGTTGTAAGAGATGTTTCTGGTTGATTAGTATCTCGGGTTTTAAGCTTGCTCACAGTGAATACACAGATACCAATGAAAGCTATAAGAACAAGAATACTCCCAATCACTTTACTTTTATTTAATTTTCTTTTTTTAGTTTTTCTTTGCATTTTTTAACACTTCTGCCCCGAGTTTACGGTAAAACATTGATCCAACTTCACCAATTTTAAATTGACCATTTTCAAAAGTAAGATGCGTTACAGAACCATTGTCTAAGTCATGTGGGCGCTCTTCATCAGGACGAAGCATTTTAACATAGCTCGCAATAGTCATGCCATGGCTGACAATGACGATGTTTTTTGCTCCAGCCGCTTCTGACTCTGCAGCCATCTCACCAAAACCTGACATAATGCGTCCAGAAAGTTCTTCCCAAGTTTCGGCCCATCCTGCTGTGTCTACTTCGTATATTGCACGCGCAAGTTCCTCATCTGTAGGAAAACGACCAGAGTCCTTCATACCTTTTTCAGCAAATATAATAGGAAGAACGCCATCAAAAAGTTCACCATCATAGCCACCATCAAAAGAGCCAAAGCACCATTCCCGGATACGTTTATCCATCTTATAAGGAATATTTTGATTTTCTGAATGTTCCAGGATGAATCCCATTGTTTGAATGGTTCGTCCCGAATCCGACGAATAAGCGCGATCAAATTTCAATCCTTTTTCCTTGAAACCTAACCCTAATTCCATGGCACCACGTTCACCCTCTGCCGTCAATGGTGTATCTGACCAACCTTGTGCACGCCCGATTGTATTGAACATTGTTTTTCCGTGTCTTACTAAATAAATTTCAACCATGAATTCACCCTATCTTCTAACTGTGTATACCTTAATATTATACTTTATTTCAAAGTAATTTAACAGACAAAAAAACCTCTTGCAGTCCAAGAGGCTTAAATATTTATGCTATATCTTAGCTGAATTTTTTAATTTTTTCTTGGATTTCATGTGCAGATTCTTTTAACTTATCCGCTTCATCTTTAGATAGACTTTCAATAAATCCTGGATACGCTTGTACACCTTCACGACCAACAAGCGCTGGTGTTGATAAGTAAGCATCTAGTTCAGCATCATAGTGTGAGCAAACGACCGCTGCCTTAGCATCAGAGAGAATCAAGTTCATCAGGCTCACTGAAGCTGCTGCAATAGCAAAGTTTGTATAGCCTTTACCTTCATAGACTACAAAACCACCATGACGTGCTGAATTTTCAATAATTTCAAGATCAAATTTATTCTTAGCAGCTGTTTTTTCAAATGGTACCCCACCAATAGTAACTGTCGACCACGCCGCAAACTGTGAATCACCATGCTCACCCAGCATATAACCATTCACACTTCGTGCATCTACACCAGCTTCTTCAGCAATGTAGCGGTGCAAACGTGCTGAATCCAAATAAGTTCCTGTGCCAAAAACTTTATTTTTTGGAAGATTAAGTGCTTGTGAATAAAGTTGTGCAATCACATCATTTGGATTTGTCACAATTAAGAATACACCTTTAAAACCTGAAGCATTTATTTCATCGGCTACAGCTTTAACCATTGGTGTATTGATTTTAAGTTCTTGGAAGCGGTCTTGAGCATCCAAAGCTTTGATATGTCCCAAGGCTGAAATAACAACTTCTGCATCTGTAAGATCTGGATAATCTCCAACCGTAATCTTTGTGTGACTATTCAGTAAGCTTGCAGCATCTAACATGTCAAAAGCTTCTGCCTTTGATTTTGCTGTATTTTTATCAATGAGGACTAATTCATCAACATAACCTGCTTGCACAATCATTTGAGCAATCATCGCTCCGACATTTCCTAAACCAATTATACCTACTTTACGCATCTGAATCTCCTTTTAATATAGAGGAAAGCTCCCCTTACTTGTTTCATTGTATCAAAAAAAATCCCCTTTTTCAGAGATTTTTTCTTTTATTGACTAAAGAAGTGACGTAACCAACCTATTTTTTTCAACGCACTTAGCAGTAAAGCAGAGGTACCGATACCGGTAACGACGCCCCCAGCACCTGCGGCGTTAACTGCAATAGCATGCTTACGAGAAGCGACTTTTTCAGCTACATGAGGCAATTGCTGTCTTAATTCTCCTTCAGCAGTATTATCTACCAAGTAGGCTGTGGATTGAGGGACTAAAGTTAAGGATTGAGCAGGAAAAGTTTCTCTAGTCGAATAAGTGGGGCCGACATTTGGCTCTTTTCTATCGTTAACTTTCTTTACTGTAGTCGGTTTTAGTTTTTTAGGTTCATTTTTTTCTTTGGTGGGCACGTCTACTTTTTTCTCATGTGATGTAGGTGGGGCTATCGGGGTGAGTGGTTTTGGCGGATCTACTGTCACTAGTGGCAGAGTGATATCGGGGGTTACAGGATTGACAGGGGGTGCTGTTGGAGTAACCGGTTTTGGTGGGTCTATTGGGACTGGTGGTAGCGTGATATCGGGATCAATGGGTGGGGCCGTCGGGGTAATTGGCTTCGGCGGTTCAGTTATTGTGGGGGGTATGACAATATCTGGAGTTTCTGGATTGGTTGGTACTGTTGGAGTAATCGGATTTGGTGGTGCTATAGACTCTGGATTTGGCACGTCTGGCGTTACTGCTGTTTCTCCTTCAATTGTAGATACGTCTTTGACCAAATAAATTACAAAACTTACACCCTTTGCTGTATACTGAGTTGAGCGACAGGCCTCTTCTAGAGTAGCATATACAATGCCTTGATGGTTAGCCACTTGCTGAATGGTAATATCTTTAGGAAGGGAAATTACAGGGGGAATTATTCTTGTTTTTAGCTCCCCCCTTTGTGTGAATGCTTCGGGTAGCGTAGCATTAGGGATAGCTTCTCCCCATTGAAAACTGAAATATATCTCTGATTGAAGCGGGCTTGAGGAAGTTGCAGGATCCAGTAAAGCATTGGATGTTCCTGCTGTATGTGACGAGTCATCTGTGGCAATGGAAGATGCTTCAATTTTTCCTATGTTTGCAAAGATACCTATTATTAAGGCACCCATCAAAACGAATCCTTTTATGTTCTTTCTCATATAAAATTAAAGCTCCTCTCTCATCTTTTTATACTAAGCATCCTTCAAACTGTGAATAACTCTTACTCCAAATATTTTCTCCACAGTTATATCTAAGGTTTCATATACGTTCTTTGAGCCACTGTTCAAAGAGCGTTTGGCTGATGCCTCCATTAATAATCTCTTCTGCTCGAAGTGTGCTGGCTTTCTCCGTCAAGGTACATTGTACTCGTGAATTTTTTATTTCTAAATCCAATAATTCCACTGCTTCTTTCAAAGTAGAAGCTTCTTCGAGCCTTAAGGTTTCAGTAATATAGTTCAAACTTTTTAGATTAAGATATTTTTCTGGAATTGGTGTATTTTTCAAAGCTTCACAATCTAAAAGCATTTCCATATCTGTAATCATTTTTTCTCTTTTTCGACTGTACTTGGGAAAAAGCTGTTTAGCCAAAGATTTTTGACCAATCGGCAGAGAATCGCTACCAAACAGTTTTTTGAAAAAACTATTTAAATAAATCCCCAAGGCCCATAGAGAAAAGCTGACAATAAAAGTTCCTAAAAAAGTTTGCAATATAGAACGCTCAGCTACATTATCAACAAAGGCAAAATCATTCGTAAGATAAAAAGACAGGACAAGCATTGGTAAGATAAAAGCTGTTAGAGCTGAACGATGGTTAATTTTTCGCTGAGCTTCGGTTACAAAATCAATTTCTAAAGTATCAAATTGTGTAAATATTTCTTCTAAAGCTTCTAACGCTTTCAATAGCTTCTGGCAGTGCTGAATACCTGCACTCTCCTCCTTCCCCATGCTTTACCTCCTCTTAGTATCAAAATAACAAATACGTTATATTAATCATTTTCGTAATACTTTACAAAACTATACGTAAAATTTGTATTTAGATTTACATTCTAACATTTTAAATCAAGTTTTTTTGTTACAATTACATTAAAAAAACATCCAGTATTGGATGTTTTTTTGTTTATTAATTATGTTTTGATACATTCAAACGGTTAATCGCACGATGAAGTGCAACTTCTGCACGTCTCGCTTCATCACTCTTATGTGCTGCTTTCGCTTCTTCAAGCTCTTTTTCAGCTCGGAGTTTGGCACGTTCTGCACGCGGAACATCAATATCACGATTACGCTCAGCAGAATCTGCAATAATTGTAATCAAGCTATCTTTGACCTCAATAATACCACCATTTACAGCAATATAATCAACGTGATTCATATCATCAGGACGGCGCACCTTAAGCTCACTAATCTGTAAACCAGCAATGGTTGAGATCATGTTAGGCAAGATACCCATGTCTCCACCAAGAGTGTGCGCAAGAATGTAGGTTGCATGGTGGTCGTAAACGACACCCGCGGGAGTGATGACTTGTATAGCCATGACATTTTCACTCATTTCAGCAACCTCCTATCTTAGTAACCCATTTTTTTAGCTTTTTCGAGAACGTCTTCAATTGGACCTACACCACGGAAAGCATCTTCTGGGATTGCATCGTATTTACCTTCAAGAATAGCTTTGAAGTCTTCAACAGTTTTTTCAACAGGTACGTAAGATCCTGGGACCCCTGTAAACGTTTCGGCAACGTTAAAGTTTTGTGAGAGGAAGAATTGGATGCGACGTGCGCGGTTTACCAATGTCTTTTCATCATCAGACAATTCATCCATACCAAGGATAGCGATGATGTCTTGCAATTCTTTATAACGTTGAAGGACACGTTGAACTTCCATAGCGACTTCATAGTGTTCTTCACCAACAATTTCAGGTGTAAGAGCACGAGAAGAAGAAGCCAATGGGTCAACGGCTGGATAGATACCCATTTGTGTCAAACGACGTTCCAAGTTAGTTGTTGCGTCCAAGTGAGCGAAGGCTGTAGCTGGCGCTGGGTCAGTATAGTCATCGGCTGGGACATAGATAGCTTGGATAGAAGTTACAGAACCTTGTTTTGTTGAAGTAATACGTTCTTGAAGTTGACCCATTTCAGTTGCAAGTGTTGGTTGGTAACCAACGGCTGAGGGCATACGACCCAAAAGGGCAGACACTTCTGAACCAGCTTGTGTGAAACGGAAGATGTTATCGATGAAAAGCAACACGTCTTGTTTTTCAACATCACGGAAGTATTCAGCAATAGTCAAACCAGTAAGGGCAACACGCATACGTGCACCAGGTGGTTCATTCATTTGACCGAAGACCATGGCTGTTTTTTCAATAACGCCTGATTCTTTCATTTCCCAGTAAAGGTCGTTACCTTCACGTGTACGTTCCCCAACACCAGTAAATACTGAGATACCACCGTGTTCTTGGGCAATGTTGTGAATCAATTCTTGGATAAGGACGGTTTTACCAACACCGGCACCACCGAACAAACCAATCTTACCACCTTTAAGGTAAGGGGCAAGTAAGTCGATAACTTTAATCCCTGTAACAAGGATTTCATTAGCTGTTGAAAGCTCATCAAATGATGGGGCTTTTTTGTGGATAGGGCTACGATCTGCATCTTCGGCAAAAGCTTCGCCACCATCAATAGCATCTCCAAGGACATTGAAGACACGTCCAAGTGTTTCTTGACCTACAGGTACGCTGATTGCTTTACCTGTATCGAGAACTTCGAGTCCACGAGTCAAGCCGTCTGTTGATTCCATAGCGATAGTACGAACTGCACCATCACCAAGTTCCAAAGCGACTTCAAGGACGATTTTAGTTTTAACGCCGTCTACATCTTTGTATACGATGAGAGCGTTGTTAAGCTCAGGAAGTTTCGCGCCTGACGCAAATTCAACGTCGACAACGGGACCGATAACCTGAGTAATTTTACCAGAACTCAATGTTTTTCCTCCTAGTTTATTTTTCTATCTTTAATTCTTTTAGAAAGGTTACCACGTGCTTAAAGCGCTGAGGCTCCTGCAACAATTTCCGTAATTTCTTGCGTAATTGCTGCTTGACGCGCGCGGTTGTATTGGATCGTCAGATCATTAATCACTGTCTTAGCATTATCTGTTGCTGTACGCATAGCAGACATACCAGCAGCATGTTCTGCTGTTTTAGCATCAACAATTGCTCCATAAATCATGCTTTCAGCATACTGTGGCAATAATTGATCTAAAATAGCTTCGCGGCTAGGTTCCAGTTCGAAGCTGACCAGTGATACTGGAGCTTCTTCTTCTGTTTCTTCTGCTTCATCAAAAGTGATTGGTAACATTTTTTGCATGCGTGCTTCACTTGTCAAAGAATTGACATGGTGATTGTAGCAAACATACAGCTGATCGAACTCTTCATTTTGGTAGAGTGATACAGCCTGACGTACAATTTCACGAACTTCATCAAAACTTGGTTGGTCAGTCAAACCACGTAATTCATAAGATAATTCAACCTTACGTGAACGGAAGAAATCTGCTCCTGTTCCACCTAAAGCAAGAATACTATATTCTTCTGGACTTTGATGTTTTTCACGTAATTTATTCATGACTGACTTCAAGATATTAGAGTTGTAACCTCCTACAAGGCCTCGATCCGATGTAATAACCAGATACCCTGTCTTTTTGACAGGACGTTTGATCATCATTGGATTTTTAGAAGGACCACGATCTGCAGCAACCAAATCAGTTGTCACTTGGCGCACCTTGTCTGCATAAATCTGATAAGTTTTGGCAACTTTTTCAGATTTTTGAAGTTTAGCTGCGGAAACCATTTGCATGGCTCCAGTGATATGACTTGTTTTTTCTGTTGAAGCAATTTTTGATTTAATTTCGCTAAGTGAAGCGCCCATAATGAACCTCCTTATTTAACGTAATTTGTAGTTTTCTTGAAGGCTTTGATTGCGTCGTCAAGTTTTGCTTCTTCTGGCAAATCTTTAGTATCTGTGATGACTTGTAAAAGTTCAGCATAGTTTACATCGAAGAAATCAAACATTCTTTCTTCAAAGTCAAGAATATCTTCTACAGGTACATCGTCAAGATGTCCATGTGTCAATGCGTAAAGAATAAGTACTTGTTTTTCAACAGCCAATGGTTTGTGCAAAGGTTGTTTCAAAACTTCTACTGTACGACGACCACGGTTCAACTTAGCTTGTGTTGCTTCATCAAGATCTGAACCAAACTGAGTAAAGGCTTCAAGTTCTCGGAATGAAGCTAAGTCAAGACGAAGTGTACCTGCAACTTTTTTCATCGCTTTGATTTGAGCTGCACCACCAACACGAGATACAGATGATCCGGCATCAATGGCTGGACGAATACCTGAATAGAAAAGATCGTTTTCAAGGAAGATTTGTCCGTCTGTGATTGAGATAACGTTTGTCGCGATATAAGCAGAGATGTCTCCAGCTTGTGTTTCAATGAAAGGCAAGGCAGTCATTGATCCACCACCCAAGTCATCGCTCAATTGCGCTGCACGTTCCAAAAGACGTGAGTGAAGATAGAAAACATCCCCTGGATAGGCTTCACGACCTGGTGGACGGCGGAGCAAGAGTGAAAGTTCACGGTAAGCTACGGCTTGTTTAGACAAATCATCGTAAACTACGAGGACGTGTTTGCCATTATACATGAACTCTTCACCCATAGCTGCACCAGCATAAGGAGCAATGTAGAGCAATGGTGAAGGTTGTGACGCTGAAGCTGTTACAACGATTGTATAATCCATAGCCCCAAGTTTGCGGAGTGCCTCAACTTGTGTGCGGACTGTTGATTCTTTTTGACCGATTGCTACATAGATACAGATGATATCTTTACCTTTTTGGTTAAGGATAGCATCAATAGCTACAGATGTTTTACCTGTTTGACGGTCTCCGATAATCAACTCACGTTGACCACGACCGATTGGTACAAGGGCATCGATGGCTTTAAGACCAGTTTGCAATGGTTCTGAAACTGATTTACGTTGCATAACACCTGAAGCTGGAGCTTCAACAGGACGTGTTTTCCCTGTGTTAATGTCGCCAAGGCCATCAACAGGTTGTCCAAGCGCGTTTACTACACGACCGATGAGTTCTTCACCGACTTGGATTTCCATGATTTTACCTGTACGTTTTACTGTATCCCCTTCGCGGATGCTGAGGAAATCTCCGAGTACGATAATACCAACGTCTGTACTGTCTAAGTTTTGCGCCATACCATATACGCCATTTTCAAACTCGACAAGCTCGCCGCTCATCGCATTTTCAAGGCCGTAAGCACGCGCGATACCGTCACCAACATAAGTGACAACACCAGTTTCAGCGACTTCAAAATCTGGTGTAAAATTTTCAATTTGTTGTTTAATCAGTGAGCTGATTTCATTCGCTTTGATTGCCAAATGTATTTTGCTCCTTTCTGAGTTTTCATGTGAATTGGTTTAAGAAATTTCTTTCCCAAAAGAAGAGACTCTTAGAGAATCTCTTTGGCAATTTTTGCCAATTGTGATTTGACAGAAGCATCAATGATTTTTCCACGGGAATTTACGATAAATCCACCGACAATCTTTTCATCTACTGTATTCACGATTGTTACTTCGTTCAAATCAAATTTCGATTTAGCGAGAGCAACAAATTTTTCGATTTGTGTTTCAGTTAATTTTACGCTTGTAATAACCTCTACATCAGCAATTTTAAACATGTCATCTGCTGTATTTTTAATTTCAGCAAGAATCTCTGCTAAATTTGCTAAACGTCCATTTGAGCGTACAGTATCAAGGAAATTCTTCATCAAATCAGATGAAGTTTCCTTAATACTATCAATGACTTTAGACTTTGCTGATGCAGAATAGACTTCTGTTCCAAAGAAGGAAGCCAGGTCATCTTCTTTAAAAAGTTGCGTAAGTTCATTGACCTCAGCAAGAATAACTTCTAGTTGAGATTGTTCTTCCGCAACTTCAAGCAAGGCTTTACTGTATTTTTGAGAACTGACTGTTGTCATTTACAACCAACCTCCTATTCGCCAAGCTTAGCAATATAGCTGTCAATAAGTTCTGATTGTGCTTGTGTGTCCAAAGATTGACCAATAAGTTTCTCAGCAATCTGTACTGAAATATCAGCAACATCCCCTTTAACTGAACTGAGGGCTTCTTTGCGCTCTTGTTCAATGTCTTCTTGAGCACGTTTTTTAACATTCGCTGCTTCATCATTGGCTGTTGCCAAGATATTTGCACGATTTTGTTTAGCTGTATCGTTGGCTGTTTGGATAATGTGTGCAGCTTCTTCTTTTGAACCTGCAAGTTCATTTTCACGTTGTGCTAATAATGTTTCTGCTTCTTTTTTTGACAGTTCTGCAGTTGTAATATCGTTACTGATTTTTTTTGCACGTTCTTCAAAGATACCAGTGATGGCACCCCATGCGAATTTACGAACCAAGATCAGCAAGATGATGAATGCACCGCTGACAACGATAATATTACCAAGAACTGTGTTCGGAGCAGTTTCTAATAATGTAGTAAGCATTTCTACTCCTTTCCTAGTGTTCTGCTAAAATTTTGTGGCTGATGTAAAGATTTGTCAAAAGGACAAAAACATAAGCCTGTAGAGATGAGATAAAGATTGAGAATGCAATCCAAGCCATCGCCAAAATCCAAACAACTGGAAGAATAAACCAACCGGAATCAATCATTCCAGCAATTATTCCTAAAAGGACTTCACCAGCAAAGATATTACCATAAAGACGGAGTCCCATAGATAAAGCATTTGTGAATTCTTCCATAATAGTCATCGGAAGCATTGCTTTTGGTTCTTTCCAAAAGGCATTTTTGAGATAGCCTTTGAAGCCAAACTGTTTCACACCAAGAGTATTGGCGAGTACAATGACCAAGACCGCTAGGGTCAAGTCAACTGTAGAGTTAGCTGTTGGAGAGCGCCATAAACTAATGTCTTCTGGTGAACTGATTTTAGTAACTAGCCCGATGATATTCGAAATCAAAAGGAAAGAAAAGAGTGTAAAACTCATGAGGGCATATTTTGGTGACTCTTTAGCACCCAGATTTTCACGTCCGATACCATTAATAAAGTCAACTACCCATTCAAGGACGTTTTGCTTACCTGTAGGCTTAAGTTGCATATTGCGACTTGCCCAATAAATCAAACCAAAGACAATTAAAACGGTCAAAGCTGTCATATAAAGAATGACACCGTCAAAAGTTACTGGTCCAACATTAAATGTCCATGTCGATTCCATAGCTAGTCTTCCTTTCTAAATAATTGTTGAGTATTAAATTAAATCAACGTTTTTTAGAACAAGAAAGCCATAGCTAAGGCGATAAAGAATGTACCTTCGGCAAAGGCAACACCAAGGAACATACTTCCGCGGAGTTTACCCTCCATTTCTGGTTGGCGTGCAACAGCGTTGATAAATGCTGATACAATAAGTCCATCACCGATAGCGGCACCAAGTGCACTAATACCAATAGCTACTGCTTTAAGAGCTTCAATTGAGATTGTTGTCATTTAATGACCTCTTTCTATATGCGATTTTCGCAAATTTTTATTACTATGAAATTATAGTCCTATTCAAACCGTTTGTCAAAACTTAACCCAAGTTTCTCATACATTTTTTCTGAAATTGTTCGGGCTTTTTCAAGCAAACGTTTTCTTTAGGATTGGTTTAAGTTTGAGAGTGTTTTAGCTAAGACGTTCCTCTTGTTTATAAGTTATAGGAAGCCATTTAAGGACCTCTTCTATTTGTTTGGTCCAATAATACCATTCGTGTTTACCGGGGGTATTTTTATATGTCAGATCAAAGCCTTCCTTTTCAAGTACTTGTGCCGCATGATTATTTCCCGAAATAAGATAATCTTGTTCACCGCACCAACTATAAAGTTTTGGCTTAGAGCCGGAATGGTGCTCAGCTAAATAAAGAATACTGTTTTCTGTATCATTAAACTGATCTATATTTCCAAATAACCCCTGCCAGTACTCAGCATGCTCTGCACTTTGCTCTTTCAAATCGGTCATATCTAACGCTCCTGACAGACTTGCTGCATAACTAAACTTGTCTGTTGCTAGCGCTAACTTGAAGGCTCCATATCCTCCCATTGATAACCCCGCGATAAAGTTTTTCTCGCGCTTGGTACTCAAATTTGGGAAGAAGTTATGAAGGACATCTGGCAACTCCTTAGCAATTGCATCAAAATACTTCATGCCATAATGGGTGTTGGTATAAAAACCTAAATCAGTCGAAGGCATGACAACAGCTAGGCGCGTATGACGAATCATCCGATCGAGTCCAGTCCGTATCAGCCATGAATCTTCATTTCCAGACATACCGTGAAGCAGATAAAGTACTGGAATATCAGTCCCAACTTCTTCCCCAGTTTTACTCGCTTCGGGATAAATCACATTAAATTTGCGATTCATTCCAAGTACTTCAGAGTAGTATTCAATATTTATAATAGCCATTTTTCCTCCAATCTCGTTTACTTTTATATACAGAAGTAAACGTTTTCTACTATTATAACATAAGAATTATTACATATCTCTTTAATCTCATTGCTATTCAATCAAAAAGAAAGGCTGTTGTCATATAACTTGAAACAATCTTCTTTTACACTCAGAATTATTTAACCGTTTGGATTTTCCAAACATTATTTTCTTGAATTAAGCGAATTGCCCCTTGTTGATCAGTACGATAAACTTTAATTTTTTCCGAAGACAAGTTATCCAAAGTCTCCTGACTAGGATGCTTGTATCGATTATTCTTCCCCACAGAAATGAGGGCAATTTTAGGATTAAGTGTTTGTAAAAACTCAGGCTTTGAGGAGCTCTTACTTCCATGGTGTCCAACTTTCAATACATCTGCCTGCAGGTGTGGGTAGTTTCTTTGCAAATATTGCTCCCCCTCCTCTTCCAGATCTCCTGTAAATAAAAATTTCGTCTTGTAAAAAGTACCATAGGTCACTAATGAGTTATTGTTGCTACCTTCTCCTTCAAGTCCTGCGGATAAAAAGTAAAGCTGGCTATCAAAAATAGGCAACTTATCTCCTGTCTTAACAATGTGAATCTGACTTTTTAACTTGGTTAATCTTTTAGCGAAGCTCTTTTTTTCTAAAGATGATTGAGAAATATAAATATGCTTTATCTTCAACTTTTGAGCTAGAATCTCTAAATCACCGACATGGTCTTCATCGGGATGTGTCAAAATCAATGAATCTATTGTACCAATTCCACGTGACTTAAGATAAGGAATCAGTGTTCTCTCAGCATTACTTTTATATGAAGTAAGTTTCCAGCTTTCATCTGAAGCCCATCTTAGTTTTCCTCCCGTGTCGATTAAAATATTACGACGGCTCCATTTGTCTTGTAGCAGTATGCTGTCTCCTTGGCCAACATCTATCATGGTGATACTTGCTTGTCGAGGATTTTTCACAATAAAAAATAAAAGAAGCAGAATTAGTGCGATGATTGTATTCCACACTTTTTTTCTATAAAAGTCAATGAAAAGTCCGCTACATATGAAAAGGACAACTAAAAAGATAAATTCTGGTTTTCCTAATACAAGTGGATACTGAAAAAGACTGTTCACAACTTTTATAATTTCTTCTAAATGTAGAAAAAAGTTGTTGAGAAAAGCAAAATCAAACCCCAAAAATGAAAGGATAAAAACTAGAAGTAAGCCTGGCAGTAACAAAAAATCGAAAATTAAACTGAAAAACAGGGTTAAAAAAATAGATAGAGGTTGAAAACTATGAAAATGAAAAATTAAAAGAGGTAAAACACCTACTGATAAGACTGTGGATTCCATTACTGTCTTTTTTATCCCCTTTAGATGGCTAAACTTTCCTGAAAGAAAAGATAATAAAAAGGAGTAAAGCATGGTTAGCTGGCCCCCAGTTGTCAGTAAAAATTGGGGCATAAACAAGAGTAAAAGAAGAAAGGTAACAGAAAATTTATCCATTGTCCTTTTCATCGGAATATTTTTTTGTAAAAGGGCCCGTAAAATTGATACCGATAAACCTGTCATAAAAGCATAGAAAATGGAAAAAGGTATTTGGATAAAAATGAGAGTCTCTTGCAGTATACCTAATCTGAGTAGTAGCTTACGAAGGAGTGCAATAAAAAAATTAACCTGCATTCCTGAAAGGGCAAAAAGATGAATAATACCTAAACTTGTATAAATATCTCCCATCTCTTCAAAATCCTTATCTAACCAGCCAAAAAGTAAGCCCGTCATATAAGAAGACATAGGTGTGGGGAAATGTGCTTGTGCCCAGAGAATAGCTTTTCTGCGATAAAGTCGTAAATCAAAGCCGGATAAACGCTTATACCCCTGAATATCTTCAATCTGGATAAGTCTATAAATCCCTTGATTTTTCATATATTGCTTATAATTAAAGCCCGAAAAATTACTTTGTCCCTCTGCCTCCTCCAATCCACCCTGAAAGTAAATGATAAGATTATAGTCTAGCTTTTTAAAAAAATCTTGTTCTTCTTTATTCTTGAAATTATAAAAAAGCTGATAATCTTGTCCATCTGTTCTTCCTCTAAAACTTAAACGGCTACCATTGACTTCAAGTGTGTCTATATAAGGTTTAATTGTAGATATTTTCTCTACTTGCTTGTTTTCCTTTACTTCCTCTATTTGCTTAACCATATAAAAAAAGACAGTAAAGCAAGCTAAAACAATAAGGAGAGAATAATATTTACGATAAAAAACGAGGGCTATACTCGCCATAGTTATCATTAACAAAGCCCAAGAAAAACTAAAAACAAGAAAATATAAAAAAGTTAACAGATAAATCAAATAAATAAGAGGAAATTTTTGATTCATACCATACCTAACTTTCTACTCATCTACAGTTATAGCTTCTTTTAACTTTTCTAAAGTTTTAGCACCAAATCCACTGACTTTTATCAGGTCATCCACTGACTGAAAGTTTCCTTTTTCTGTTCGATAATCAATAATATCCTGCGCTCTTTTAGCGCCAATACCACTCAGCTGCTGAAGTTCTGTTAAGTCTGCTGTATTGATATTCACTTTTGCTTTTTCTTGCTGTTCACCTCCATGAGAATTACTTTCCAACAACTTGCTTGTGTCAGCTTCTCCCTGTATTGGTACATAGACTTCTGCTTCATCTTGCAACTTTTTAGCAAGGTTAATAGCCTTTCTTTCTGCATTATCAGCAAAACCTCCTGCATGAACTATTGCGTCCGAGACTCGGTGCTTGCTTGAAAGCTTATAAATACCTGGTTTTTTCACTGCTCCTTTAACATCTACAAAAATAGTATCCTCAGTTGCTTTTTCTTCCTGAGAATTGTTGTTTGTTTTCTTTTTATCGGATGCAGACCATTCTATCGCCTCAAAATTCCCTTGATTATCTTTCTTTTCTTGCCTGCTCAGATAAAAAACCCCTAGTGCAGCGAGAGATAAAGCAATACCCACAATAACTTTTAGATTTTTTCTGATATATTCTGTTATTTTGTCCATGACCTATAACACGAAAAAACACATAGCTTTTCACTACATGTTTTCAGAAACAAAAAAAGCTGATCAGGCTCAGCTTTTTTATTTATATACCAAAGGTCACAATAAGTAAACCGACGAATACTAGCACAGCTAGAAAGCCAGCATTGACTAAGGCAAAATATTTTACAAAACCAGCAGTTTCACCTCGAGCTTGAACCCGGATAATTTTATAAGCAATTAAAGTAGCCATCGAAGCTACCATGGTTCCAATACCTCCAATGTCTGCCCCAATAACTACAGAAACAGCATGAGGTGTGAAAGGCGAAATCAAAATAGGTGAGGCAATATTAGAAATAATTTGACTCATAAAGACTGTCCCTAAAAATGACATCTGTGGCCCAACAAAGGTATTGCTAATAAAATCAGTTAAGACTTGGATATTGGCAATATTTCCGACAATCAAAAAGAAAAACACAAAGGTGAAAAGCAAATGATAATCGACATCATTAAACAACTGGGGACGATAAAACAGAACAATAATAGCTACAATAGCTACGGCCAAATAGAAGTTTACATAACCGAATACAGCTGCTGCCATCAATACCATCAAAGCAATAAAAATAGAAGTTTCGAGCCGATTAAACTTATTCACTTTAGTCTCAATCACTAAAGGCTCATTATCTATAAACTGACAGGCTAAGTTTAAAAGTAAAAAACCAGCAATCCACAGTAAACCTGTACCTTTAAAAAACTCTAGATTTGTCAATGACTGACCCAAATGATGCATAGGATTTTGGTAGAAAGAGTATAAGTAAAGATTATGGGGATTTCCTTGCGGAAGAAGACTTGACCCCGTATGGCAAGCAGGAACAATCATAGCTGCACCGATATAAACAGATTTACGGTTCTTTATTTCCCGTGTAATCGTCAAATAAAGAGGCAGAATTGTCAAGATAGTCAGATCATTTGTAAAAAATACGGCAAAAAAGAAGGCCAGCATTGTGGTGAATCGTACAAGCTGACGCGTTGTTTTACTTCTTTTAACTAATGTTTGACCCATGTAAGACAAAATGCCTGTGGAACGAAAACCAGAAATAACCAGCATGAGTCCAAAAACAGTCACAATAACTTTATAATCAAAAAATTCTGTTCGAATGCCACCTAAGCCTACTGAAACGACTGCGATAATAAATGATACAAGAAAGACCTTATCGACAATAAAAAAATGGGTCAACTTTTTGAAAGCATTGTCCGGCTTTCTTGTGATTTGCTGTTCCATGTTGTCTCCTTAAAAAAACTGATTAATTACGCACTCCTACAATTATACAACTTTTTTCGCAGAATTTACGAAAAATATTATAAAAAATTGATTTTTTTTTGAAAGAGCAAAAATATATGTTATATATAGTTCGTAAAACCGCATTAGACAGGCATTTATCCTCTTTAAAATAAAAAAGTACTTTTTACAGTACTTTTGTTGTCCATGACTCACAGTTCCAAGTTTCGGTCGCTACATCTTGATAAAATTCTGGCTCATGAGAGATTAGTAGAATTGTTCCCTTGTAGTCTTGTAGAGCACGTTTTAGCTCATCCTTAGCATCCACATCTAAGTGATTAGTTGGTTCATCTAAAACAAGGACGTTGCTTTCTGAATTCATTAATTTGCACAAGCGTACCTTTGCTTTTTCACCCCCACTAAGAACCGCGACTTTGCTTTCAATATGTTTTTTGGTTAACCCACAACGGGCCAAAGCTGCGCGAACTTCAGCTTGATTCATCGCAGGAAATGTATCCCAGATTTCCTCAAGACAGGTTTTACCATTATCACCTTTTACTTCTTGCTCAAAATAGCCAATCTCGAGTTTTTCACCACGTTGAACTTCTCCATCAAGTGCTTGTATTTCTCCAAGAATACTACGGAGCAGAGTTGTTTTCCCAATCCCATTGGCACCTGTAAAGACAATCTTTTGGCCACGTTCTGCACGTAGATTAAGCGGACGCGACAAAGGTTCAGTATAGCCAATGACTAAGTCTTTGGTTTCAAAGATTAGCTTGCTTGATGTTGGACCTTTTTTGAAATCAAATTGTGGTTTAGGACGCTCAGCACTGAGCTCAATCATATCCATCTTATCAAGTTTCTTCTGACGTGACATTGCCATATTTCGCGTAGCTACACGCGCTTTATTTCGCGCAACAAAATCTTTAAGATCTGCGATTTCTGATTGTTGACGTTTGTAAGCCGCTAACTCTTGTTTTTTCTTCATCTCATACACAGATTGGAAAGCTTCATAGTTACCAACATAACGGTCGAGCGAACCATTTTCCATATGATAAATGATATTGATAACAGAACTCAAGAAAGGAATATCATGGGAAATCAAGATAAACGCATTTTCATAGTCCAAAAGATACTGCTTTAACCAAGCAATATGTTCTTCATCCAGATAGTTGGTTGGTTCATCTAGCATGAGAATTTCTGGTTTGGTTAACAATAGTTTAGCCAGGAGTACTTTGGTTCGTTGACCACCAGAAAGATCTTCAACATCACGTTCAAAACCAATCTCGTGCAACCCAAGGCCGCGCCCTATTTCTTCAACCTTGGAGTTGATTTGATAAAAATCACTTTGTTCTAAGATATCTTGTAATTCGCCAACTTCTTCCAAAAGTTGATCCATTTCCTCAGGTGTTACATCACCCATTTTCAGATAGAGGGCGTTGATTTCTGACTCAATATCAAACAGATACTGAAAAGCACTCGAAAGGACATCACGAATCGTTTGACCTTTTTGCAAAACAGCATGTTGATCCAGATAACCAACACGCACTTTTTTCGACCACTCAACTTTTCCTTCGTCTGGTTGCAGGGCTCCTGTGACAATATTCATGAAGGTGGATTTACCTTCACCATTTGCGCCAACAAGACCCACATGCTCACCTTTGAGCAGACGGAAGGATACATTTTCAAATATAACACGCTCACCAAAACCATGCGATAAATTTTTTACGTTGATAATACTCATATTACAGCTCTTTCTTTTACATACTGTTTAATAGTTTAACACAAAAAGTTAAAAGTAGAAAGTTGAGTCTTTGCAGTTTTCCTATCTTATGAAAATTTCGAGATTACTATAGACTTTATCTGTTTAATTTATTTATTCTCTCATCCACCACATTAAAAATTGGCCTCTAATAGTCAGGATTATTGCAATTGGTGTTTAGTAAAGGAAGATACGTCATGTTATAATAAATTCAAACACTGAAAGGAATTCACATGACACGACAAGAATTAATTGATTTAGTCCTAAAATCGACAAATTCCTATGAGGAGTATCCCTTTAACAATAATAACAGTGAGAAAATTCTATGGACGACAATTAGACAAAAAACAAATAAAAAAATTATTGCTTTAATCTTTGAGAAAGATGATCAGTTATTGATCGATTTAAAGCTCCTCCCAGAACATGGCGAGGAAGTTAGGCGTCTTTCGGGAGTCTATCCCGGGTATCACATGAATAAAACGCACTGGAATACCGTCAGCGTGAACTCCACAAGCCTTAGTCACGAGGGCTTGCTTCAAATGATTAAAGAAAGTGACACACTCACTCAAAAATAAAAATAGTTTTGTTTAAAATTTTTGGTCGACGAAGTTGGTTATTACTAAACTATATAAAAAGTGCCCTCATATCTAAAGGGGGCACTTTTTATTCATATCACATTTGTTAGTAGCATTGTATTTGGTGTTTTTTATTTTTATGCTCCTTTAGTGTCCCTTTACGTTTTTAAAATAAATATTAATGTCTGTAAAGCTAATCATAAAGGCACCCAGAAACAACTACCCGATTGAACCTTCCATACTGTAGGAAATCAAGCGATTAAGCTCGACAGCATATTCCATTGGTAACTCTTTCGTGAAGGGTTCGATAAAGCCCATGACGATCATGTCAGTTGCTTCTTTTTCAGTTAAGCCACGACTCATCAGATAATACAGTTGCTCTTCCGAAATTTTAGAGACTTTGGCTTCATGTTCTAAAGCAACTTGAGAGTTATGAATTTCATTAAATGGGATTGTATCTGATTTTGAGATATCATCCATAATGATGGTGTCACACTCAATATGTGATTTAGAATGTGCTGAGTTTTTATTGAAAGTCACTTGACCTCGATAGTTTACTGCACCACCAGATTTAGAGATGGATTTCGAAATGATTGACGAGCTTGTGTTAGGTGCATTATGAATCATTTTAGCACCTGTATCTTGCTCTTGGTTAGCATTGGCAAATGCTACAGAGAGCATTGTCCCGCGCGCACCAGGGCCATCTAAATATACGGCTGGATATTTCATCGAAACACGTGAACCAAGATTGCCATCGATCCACTCAACTGTTGCATTTGCTTCTGCTTTGGCACGCTTAGTTACCAAGTTATACACATTATCTGACCAGTTTTGGATGGTTGAGTAACGCATATAACCGCCTTCTTCACAGAAGATTTCTACCACAGCAGCATGTAAGCTGGCTGAGGAATAAGTTGGAGCGGTACAGCCTTCGACGTATTGGATTGATGCACCTTCATCAACAATAATTAAAGTGCGCTCAAACTGGCCAGACTTTTCGTTATTGATACGGAAATAAGCTTGAATAGGAATCTCACATTTTACGCCCTTTGGCACGTAAACAAAGCTTCCGCCAGACCAAACTGCTGAATTCAGAGCGGCCAGTTTATTATCTGTTGGCGGCACGAGTTTAGCAAAGTATTTTTTAAACAGTTCTGGATACTCTTTCAATGCAGAATCCGTATCTGTAAAAACAATACCAAGCTTAGTAAACTCTTCCTTCATATTGTGATAGACGACTTCTGACTCATATTGAGCCGAAGCACCTGCCAAATAAGCACGTTCTGCTTCTGGAATACCAATTTTTTCAAATGTTTCTTTGATTTCATCAGGAACGTCATCCCAAGTACGCGCAGGTTTATCTGTCGGTTTTTGATAGTAAACCACATCATCAAAATCAATGTCTGATAAATCAGGTCCCCATTCTGGGAGGTCTAATTTTTTGAAGGCCTCGAAGGATTTGAGACGGAAATCCAGCATCCATTCTGGCTCTTCTTTTGCGGCTGACATCGTACGAATAACTTCTTCTGTCAAACCTGTTCCTGTAGACATGACTAATTCGGCATTATCATGAAAGCCAAATTTATATTCTTCTAATACTGGAACTTCTTCTGTCATTATTTTCCTCTCTTTATTTGCATTCTAATGAGATTCCGATACTGTAGCAGTACCATCAGCCTCAATTGCTTTTTTCAAGGCATTCCAAGCTAAAGTTGAACATTTCACGCGTTGCGGAAATTTCGAAACGCCTGCAAGAAACTGCCCATCTCCTAATCGCTCTTGTGCTGAATCTGTGTGACCTGTCACCATTTGTGAAAAAATAGCAGCAAGTTCTAAGGCTTCTTCTTTTGTTTTACCAATCACAGCTTCGGTCATCATTGAAGCTGAAGCTGTCGAAATGGTACAACCGTGCCCGCTAAATGCAATATCTGAAATCTTATCCTCTGTAAAATCAACGGTTAATCGAATGACGTCACCACAGGTTGGATTATTCATATCAATTACACAAGCCTGTTTCAGCTCTCCCGCATGTCGTGGTGCAGAAGAATGATCAAGAATTACTGCACGGTATAAATTATCTAATTTTGAAAGTGCCATTATCTTTTTCTCTTTTCTTTTATCATACTCCGAAAAATTCTTTGGTCTTCAAAAGAGCATCAACAAGTTTATCACAGTCTGCTTTCGTATTATAAATATAAAAGCTTGCGCGGGCTGTTGATGATTGACCAAGATAGTTGAGCAAAGGTTGCGCACAATGATGGCCTGCGCGAACTGCCACGCCCTCCATATCTAATGCCGTAGCCAAATCATGAGGATGTAAACCTTTAATATTAAAAGCAATTACACCACTACGTTCTGCTATGTCTTCTGGCCCGTAAACCTCCAAACCCTCAATAGCTTTTAGCTTAGGCATAACATAAGCAACCAACTCTTGCTCATAACGATGGATATTATCCATGCCAATCTCTTCAAGATAGTCAATAGCCGCTCCTAAAGCAATAGCTCCTGCAATGTTTGGTGTCCCTGCTTCGAATTTCCAAGGCAGCTCTGTCCATGTGGAATGACTCTCATAAACAAAGTCAATCATCTCTCCACCAAACTCGATGGGGTTCATCTGATTAAGCAGTTCTTCCTTGCCATAGAGCACACCTATTCCTGTTGGCCCACACATTTTGTGACCAGAAAAAGCAAAGAAATCAACACCCAAGTCCTGAACATCAATCTTCATATGAGGTACAGATTGCGCACCATCGACGATGAGATAAGCGCCATACTGATGTACTACATCAGCTATTTCTTTAATCGGTGCAATTGAGCCTAAAACGTTTGAAGCATGTGTTAAGCTTACAAACTTTGTCTTCTCTGTCAGCTTTTCTTTTAAATCTTCAAGATCTAAAGCTCCATCTTTCAGATAAACAATCTTCAGCAGTGCTCCCGTTTTCTCCGCGACTTGCTGCCAAGGGACAAAATTAGAATGATGCTCAGCCACAGAAATAATAATCTCATCGCCAGCCTCTAAGACATCTTCCGCAAACTTAGCCACCCAGTTCAAACTGGTAGTTGTCCCACGGGTAAAGAGCACTTCTTTAACAGATGAGGCATTAATGAATCGGCGTACTTTCGCACGAGCAGCTTCATAATCAGCTGTTGCGCGTTCTGCTAGTGTATGGACGCCACGATGAACGTTCGCATTGTCGTGCTCATAATAAGCTGACAATACTTCAAGAACTTGCTGCGGCTTCTGGGTTGTCGCTGCATTGTCTAAATATACTAAAGGTTCATCATTAACCTTTTGATTAAGGATTTTAAAGTCTTTTTTTAAGTCAAGCATTAGATTGCCAACTTTCTCTCAATAATTGAGATAAATTCGTCACGAACAGCTTTGATGGGGATCTCAGTAACCACTGCACCAAGGAAGCCTCGAATAACGAGACGTTTGGCTGTTGTTTCATCAAGTCCACGGCTCATCAGATAATACATATCTTCAGGATCAACTTGTCCGATAGAAGCCGCATGTCCTGCAGTAACATCATTTTCTTCAATAAGTAAGATGGGATTCGCATCACTACGTGCACGGTCTGAAAGCATCAATACACGACTCTCTTGCTGGGCGTCTGCACCTTTTGCTCCACGCACGATTTGGCCTATCCCATTGAAAGTCAACGTTCCACGGTCAAGAATAACTCCGTGTTGTAAGATATGTCCAACAGAGTTACGGCCAAAGTTAGTAACACGTGTATCAATCCCTTGAATTTGTTTGCCCATCGAAAGGCCTACAACCTTAATTTGCGAGTGACTTCCGTCACCTCTCAGGTCGCTATCAAAGTCGCAGATGACATTCCCATCATTCATTGTTCCGATAGACCAGTCGATAGTTGCATTATTTGCTAAATTTCCACGACGGCTGATATAAGCTGTAACATGCTCGCCTAAAAGGTCAATGGCAGCAAATTTTACTTGCGCCCCTTCAAGAGCAATCACCTCAACAGAAATATTACCTGTAACTTTAGTATTTCCGTTACCAATACTTTCCAAACGCTCCAAATAATTGAGTTTACTGTTACGACCCGCAATGATGAGGATGTGCTTATTGAAAGGCAAGTCAGACTCTGAATCTTGATAAAAGGTTGACTCTACAGGTACATCTATTTCAACATTATCTGGAATATATAAAACGGCACCAGAATTAAAACTTGCTACATTACTTGCTGCCAGTCGGTCTTCTTCATAACTTACAGCTTTGCCAAAATAAGCTTGAACTACTTCGGGGATTTCTTCCAAAGCAGTTGCAAAATCTGTAAAAACAACACCTTTTTCAGCCAAGTCGGGACGCATTTGCTCCATCACATTTTGACTGCCCACTTGAACGAGAAGGGGATGATTCGGTAATTCTGTAAAGCTTGGAACATTTCCACTCGGCTCTGAATCTCCTATTTCAATATTATCAAGATTCCAACGGTTGAATTTTACACGCTCAATATTTGGCATAGCCAAATCAGACATAGCTTCAAAAGCAGTTTGGCGTAATTCTGTTAGCCAAGCTGGTTCAGCATGCATGAGCGAGAAATTTTTTATTTTTTCATTCATTTGATTTTTCTCCATGATGATGTGTGGTGTCCTAAAGTTTTTCACTTTGGACCACCTCCCAACGGCTTAGCTTATGCTTCTTCCTTGTAGGCAATACCTAACTCTTCTGAGATTTTGGCATATCCTTCTTTTTCAAGGCGTTTGGCAAGTTCAGCTCCGCCAGTCATTACAACACGGCCTTCCATCATGATATGAACCACATCTGGCGTGATGTAATCAAGTAAGCGTTGATAGTGAGTGATGATAAGAGCACCAAAACTATCTCCACGCATAGCATTTACACCTTTTGATACAACTTTAAGCGCATCAATGTCAAGACCAGAATCAATTTCATCTAAAATAGCGAAGGTTGGTTCTAACATCAAAAGTTGCAGAATTTCATTACGTTTTTTCTCTCCACCAGAAAAGCCTTCATTGAGGTAACGCTCCGCCATCTCTTCTTTCATATTGAGCAATTCCATATTTTTATCTAATTTTTTGATGAAGTCCATAACAGAAATTTTGTCATCTTCTGCGCGTTTCGCGTTGATTGCTGCACGCATAAACTCAGCATTTGTAATTCCTGGAATTTCTGAGGGGTATTGCATCGCAAGGAAAAGTCCCAGACGTGCTCGTTCATCAACTTCCAACTCAAGTACATTCTCTCCATCAAAAAGAATTTCGCCTTCTGTGACAGTGTAGCTTGGGTTACCCATAATTGCTGCTGAAAGGGTTGATTTACCTGTACCATTTGGGCCCATAATTGCATGAACTTCATTTGTATTAATAGTGAGGTCTACACCTTTGAGGATTTCTTTGTCTTCAATGCTAACATGAAGATTTTTAATTTCTAAAGTTGCCATTCTAACTCCTTTAATTCATAAGTAAAATATCTTTTACACTTCATGCTACATTATAACAAAAAAAACAGCCGAAAAGCTATTTTCGTTCTGTTTTATCATGTTTATATTTTTTGGGTTGTTTCTTATTAATAACTTGTTCGCGATATTCGGAACTGCCAATAAAACGCAATACATTCAGGAAAGGTTGACGATTTTTTCCGAGTATACCTACCATGTCGATGAAAAGTCCAAGTCCAAGGATTAAGGCAATGATTAAAAAGATACCCCCCACGCGACTTGAAACTTGTAAAATTAGCGAAATGAAGGCAAAAATCCCGGCTATTCCATAAATAACCAACACCGCACCACGGTGGGTAAAACCAATCGACATTAAGCGGTGATGTAAATGCATCTTATCCGCACTGGAAATACTTTGTTTGTTTAATTTTCTCCGAACCATAGCTACGATAGTATCGGTCAAAGGCACACCTAAAATTAAAATAGGTGTCAACACTGCCACAGCAGTTGCATTTTTTAAACCCTGCAAGGAAGCAACTGAAATCATAAATCCTAAAAATAAAGCCCCTGTATCTCCGAGATAGATGATTGCTGGATGATAATTATAAGGGAAAAAGCCCATGATTGCAGCCACTAAAGTAAAAATAGTAATGGGTAAAAATACATTTGGACTGGGTAAGAAAAAGTAAGAGACAACGCCCATTGTTGATAAGGAAATAACGGAAACGCCACTCGCTAATCCATCGAGTCCATCAATCAAGTTTACGGCATTGGTAATCGATACAATCCAAAATACAGTAAAAATAAAGGATAGCCAAGCTGGAAATTCTAGAAAAGGACCACCAAAAGGAATTTTGAGATTGTCAAAGCGAGCATGTGTAAAGAACCAAGTAATCGATGCTGCCACCAGCAGGCCTAACATCTTCATCCTTGGAGAAAGTTCCTTAATGTCATCAATAAGACCAGTCAAAACCACGATTCCTCCAGCTACTATAAAAGGTAAAATATAGCTCATATAAGTAATCAGCTGTGGCCGAATTTCCTTAGACATTTGGCCTGGACTCAGGAAAGGAAGTTGTGGATAGACAATCATCGGTAAAATAAACAGAGTGGCAATGGCAAAGGATAAGAAAATTGCCAAACCACCTGCTGAAGGCATTACTTTCGTATTTATCCGCCGTTTATTTGGCTTGTCTACTGCTCCAATACGACGAGAAACAAATGTCATCAAGGGAGTAAATATCAAAGACATCCCAAAAGTTATAAAGAGAACAATAAAGAACTTAACAGTAAAAGGGATTTCCGCAATCGGTATTTCTTTTATAGTATTTAACATAGTTTAAATTTTTGAGAGAACTTCTAAAGCGCGTGAAGTTATTAGTATTTCCCCATACTCCTGTAAAGTTTCGCGGCTGCTTGCCGTTTCATGACCATATTCCAACATACGTGCTCGCATCGTGCTTACAGCTGTTTTTCCTTTAGACTTTTGGTTATCTAAAATAATCAGATAGAATTTATCTTCGTAACGATAAAGCTCTGATTCTTCAGCCTCAATTTTTACATTTTTTACAGCTGTCAAGAGTTGTGTCATATTGTCAAACTCTAGGGAATAGAACACAAAGTCCGGTTGTGGCTTATTCTCTGCTTCTGCTTTTACTTCTTTATTTTCCGTTGTACTTGTATCTGTCATTGCTCCGCCATTTTGTTTCAAATCCTCGACACGCCCAAAAAAGTCTGTCATAAGTTGCTCAAACTCTTCAGGATCATCTGGGAGATTATTGGGATCAATATCAATATTTTCTTCTGTAACAATAATATTTACGCCCTTCGGAAAAGGTTGGATTTGGAAAGTTAAAAGTCCTGAAGAGAATCTTTCTTCCAGTCCCAGCTCTTCTACGAGTTCATAAAAGAGATTTTCAACCATTGATTGGTTTGTAAAAAAGTCAGAGAGCTTGACATCATGATCAACTAAATCTTGAAAAGTTAGGCTAATCTTTATCGTTTTTTCGTTTATTTCTTCATATTGCATATTTTTAACCTATATTTTTATTCTTAGTGTGCAGTCTGCTTGTAGTAATAGTTTTCATACTATCTTTTTACGCACACAATTTTTATATAATTAACTAATTCTCTTAATTATAACATATAAAAGACTGTTCGCGTTTTTTGGTTAATCTTTGAGCAAAAAACGCATATCTTAAAGATATTTTTGCCGAGTCCCTTACCTCAGTAGTAAATGTCATATTATTAGTATATAAACGTACTTTTTTTGATAAAATAGTTCTATGATTTATTACATTCTTGCCAACCCCAATGCTGGTTCACGTAAAGGTGAGCGTTCATTGAAACTTTTGTTGCCTTATCTTCAAAAAGAAGGGCTAAGCTATAAACTCTTTGAAACTGAGCACACGGGGCAAGAAGGGCCCTTTATTGAGCAAATTCTTGAAGAAAAAAATAGGCAAGATCAACTCATTATTTTAGGAGGAGATGGAACAATCTCCCTCGCTCTTAATGCTTTACCTGATGACTTTTCTTTTGGTTATATCCCCTCTGGTTCTGGCAATGACTTCGCACGTAGTTTGGGCCTTTCATTTGATCCCATCCAAGCCTTTAACAATATTCGTCAAAACCAAGCAAGAGAATTTTACGTCATGCAGTACAAGTCGCATTCTTTTTCAGGCTACGCACTGAACAATGTCGGAATCGGACTTGATGCAGCTATCGTTAAAGCAGCAAATGGAAGTCGACTAAAAACCTTACTAAACTATATTAAGCTCGGAAAATTGTCTTATCTTCTGACTGCTCTTCATGTTTTATTCAGTAAAAAACCTTTTAGCATCTCTGTTTATAACTTGAAAAATACTTTTCAGTTTGAAAACGCCTTTCTTATGACCTTTACTAAACATCCTTACTTTGGCGGTGGGATTCAGATTGCTCCAGAAGCGTCTAACTTTAATCAGGAAATACATTTAGTTGAACTCGACAAATATAGTATGCCGACAATCTTTTCGCTTATACCGAGTGTACTTAAAGGAAAGCATCTGGAAAACGAGATTTTCCATCACAGTATTTCCACAGCTGTTTCCGTTACCTCACAGTCTCCTCAGCCTGTACAAATCGATGGTGAATCCTTTGAAATACAAGCCAATGACACCCTGACTTTGACTTCTGAAAAACGTCGTATTATTTGTTAGTAAAAAACTGAAAGCTATCTGGGCAAACAGAAAAACTTTCAGTTTTTTTAACTTTGTAGCACAAAAAAAATAGCGAAACAAATCTCGCTATTTTTTATATTATTTTACTTCTTCAACTTCTGTTTCTGGAGCAGTTTTTTCTGGAGCATTTGACAAGTCTGACAATGGCTCAAGGTTACGGTAACGGAACATACCAGTACCGGCAGGAATAATCTTACCGATGATGACATTTTCTTTAAGACCAAGCAAGTGATCTTCTTTACCATGAATCGCAGCATCGGTCAAGACACGTGTTGTTTCTTGGAATGATGCAGCTGACAAGAATGAGTTTGTTTCCAATGAAGCTTTGGTAATACCCATAAGCACTGGACGACCTGTGGCAGGTGTTTTACCTGAAAGGAGAGCTTCTTCATTGATTTTTTCAAAGTCAGAAATATCCATCAGACCACCAGGCAAGATATCTACATCACCAGTATCCATCACGCGAACTTTACGAAGCATTTGGCGAACCATAACCTCGATGTGTTTGTCGCCGATTTCAACCCCTTGTGAACGGTAAGTTTTTTGAACTTCACCGAGCAAGTAAGTTTCAACAGACAAAGCATCACGGACTTGAAGCAAGTGTTTAGGCTCAATAGAACCTTGGATAAGTTGATGACCACGGTGGATGAATTCACCTTCTTCAACCATAAGCACATCAGCCATTGATACTGTATATGTACGAGTATCTGTTTTACCTTTGACTGTGATTTCACGTGTACGTGTTGCAGCGTCTTCCACAATAGACTCAACCGTACCAGTAACTTCGGTAATGATTGCTTCCCCTTTAGGATTACGTGCTTCAAAGATTTCTTGTACACGAGGCAAACCTTGAGTGATATCTGAACTTGACGCAACACCACCCGTGTGGAATGTACGCATTGTCAACTGAGTACCAGGTTCACCGATTGATTGAGCGGCGATAGTACCAACAGCTTCACCAACTTCAACCGCTTCACCTGTTGCCAAGTTTTTACCATAACAGTGTTTACATACACCATGTGGTGTTTTACATGTAAATACTGAACGGATTGTTACTTCTTTGATACCAGCAGCAACGATTTCTTTAGCAATATCTTCTGTAATCAATTGATCATCACCAATGATTACTTCACCAGTTTCAGGATGTACCACAGTTTTACGTGTGTAACGTCCTTCTAGGCGTTCAACCAATGGTTCAACCATTTCTTTACCAGTTGCAATATCACTAATCAATAGACCACGGTCTGTGCCACAGTCCACTTCACGGATGATAACGTCTTGTGCCACGTCAACCAAACGACGTGTAAGATAACCTGAATCGGCTGTCTTAAGGGCTGTATCGGTCATACCTTTACGAGCACCGTGAGTTGAGAAGAACATTTCCAAGACAGAAAGTCCTTCACGGAAGTTAGAGATGATCGGCAATTCCATGATTTGACCATTAGGAGCGGCCATCAATCCACGCATACCAGCCAATTGTGAGAAGTTGGAAATGTTACCACGGGCACCAGAGTCCATCATCATAACGATTGGGTTAGTCAAGTCTTGCTCTTCGATCAAGCGTTTTTCAAGTGCGTCTTTCGCGCCACGCCAAACGTCTGTTACAGCGTTATAACGTTCATCATCAGTAATCAAACCACGACGGAATTGTTTAGTGATTTGTTCCACACGTTTGTGGGCTGCACCGATAATTTCTGCTTTTTCGGGAACAACTGGGATATCTGCGATACCCACTGTCAAACCAGCCAATGTTGATTGGTGGTAACCCAAGTTCTTCAACAAGTCAAGAAACTCAGATGTGGTTGTTGTACGGTAACGTTTGAAGACTTCAGCGATGATATTACCCAAGTGTTTTTTCTTAAATGGCAATACTGTATCGATTTCAGCTAAACGTGCATGAATATCTTCACCAGGTTCCATAAAGAAACGGTCATCAGTTTGAGTAGTGATGTTCGCATCTGTTGGTTCGTTCAAGTAAGGCATACCTTCTGGGTAAATGTCATTACCTTCTGGCATGATTGAGTTAAACATAACTTTACCAACAGTTGTAATCAAGATCTTACCTTTTTGGAAATCTGTCCAAGGTTTATTCATTGATTGTGTCGCAATACCGATACGTGTGTGCAAGTGAACGTATCCGTTACGCATAGCAATTTCAACTTCACCTGGAGTAGAGAAGATCATACCTTCTCCTTCACGTCCCTTAGCTTCCATAGTCAAGTAGTAGTTACCCAAGACCATATCCTGTGATGGCGTAACAACTGGCTTACCATCTTTAGGGTTAAGGATGTGTTCAGCTGCAAGCATAAGCAAACGAGCTTCTGCTTGAGCTTCTTCTGACAATGGTACGTGGATGGCCATTTGGTCACCATCGAAGTCGGCATTGTAGGCTTCACAAGCCAATGGGTGCAAGCGCATAGCACGGCCATCGATAAGGACTGGTTCAAATGCTTGAATACCCAAACGGTGAAGCGTAGGTGCGCGGTTAAGAAGAACTGGGTGTTCTTTAACTACATCTTCAAGAACATCCCATACTTCAGCATCTTGACGCTCAACTTTACGTTTAGCGGCACGGATGTTTGCGGCCATTTCACGTTTTACCAATTCGGACATTACGAATGGTTTGAACAGCTCGATAGCCATTTCACGTGGCACACCACATTGGTACATTTTAAGTGTTGGACCAACAGCGATAACGGAACGACCTGAGTAGTCGACACGTTTACCCAGCAAGTTTTGACGGAAACGTCCTTGCTTACCTTTCAGCATATGGCTGAGAGATTTAAGCGGACGGTTACCAGCACCGGTGATTGGACGTCCACGACGACCATTATCAATCAATGTATCAACGGCTTCTTGCAACATACGTTTTTCATTTTGTACGATGATGTTTGGAGCATTAAGCTCCATCAAACGTTTCAAACGGTTGTTACGGTTGATAACACGACGGTAAAGGTCATTCAAGTCAGATGTGGCAAAACGGCCACCATCCAATTGAACCATTGGACGAAGATCTGGTGGAATAACTGGAAGAACATTAAGAACCATCCAAGCTAATTCATTACCAGATTTTTTGAAAGCTGTCAAAACGTCCAAACGACGGATGATTTTCACACGGCGTTGTCCGCTAACATTTTTCAACTCTTCTTTAAGTTCAGCAACTTCTCCATCAATATCGACATCATTAAGCAAGTCTTGGATCGCTTCAGCACCCATTTTTGCTACGAATGAACCAAATCCATTTTTAAGGAGTTGTTCACGATATTCACGTTCAGTCAAAAGTTGTTTCTTTTCAAGATCTGTTTCTTTAGGATCAATAACAACGTAGCTTGCGAAGTAAATAACTTCTTCAAGAGCACGTGGGCTCATATCAAGAGCAAGCCCCATACGTGATGGAATCCCTTTGAAATACCAGATGTGTGAAGTTGGTGCTGCCAACTCGATGTGTCCCATACGTTCACGACGTGATTTAGCTGTCGTTACTTGAACACCACAGAGTTCACAGACTTGGTTTTTGTAGAAAACGCCTTTAAGCTTACCACAAGCACATTCCCAGTCCTTTTGTGGACCAAAGATACGCTCATCGAAGAGACCTTCGCGTTCAGGTTTTTGCGTACGATAGTTGATGGTTTCTGGTTTTTTGACTTCACCAAATGACCAGTAACGAATTTTTTGTGGAGATGCGATACCAATTCGCATGCTCTCAAATTTATTTACATCGACCAATGTTTTCTCCACTTTCTTTGTATTTATTTCTTTTCTTTTGAGTGTTCTATCAGAATAAGAACGTTCTGTGAAGAGCGCTAGATTTAACTCTTATAATTCTCTAGCCAGAGAATTATAAGGGCAAAGGAGCTAGACAGCAATGCAGAGCTAACTTTCAAGAATAGTTTTATCAAGTCTAGTTCTGCATTACCGCCTAGCATTTTTGCACAGCGGTTCACCTCAAGAGGATTTTATCAAAGTTTCTAATATTGAGATTGCAAACAATCTTTTTATAAACTCATTTTTGTTTCCTATGTTAGAAAAGAATAATTATTTTTCTTCTTTTGCTTGGCTAATCAATTCCTGCTCAGTTTCAACTGATTGGGCTACGATTTGTTCTTGAGCTTCAAGCATTTCTGGTGTAATATCAATGTTTTCTTGACGAACTTCGATTTCATCATCAAGTTCACGAAGATCAAGGACATTCTTATCACCATCAAGGACTTTAAGATCCATACCAAGTGCTTGCAATTCTTTTACAAGAACGCGGAATGATTCAGGAAGACCTGGTTTAGGAATACGTTCACCTTTAACAATAGCTTCATAAGCACGTGTACGACCAATAACGTCATCTGACTTGTAAGTCAAGATTTCTTGGAGGACATTGGCTGCTCCATAGGCTTCAAGAGCCCAAACTTCCATTTCCCCGAAACGTTGTCCACCGAACTGTGCTTTACCACCGAGTGGTTGTTGCGTAACGAGTGAGTAAGGACCAACACTACGTGCGTGAAGTTTATCATCAACCATGTGGTGAAGTTTAATCATGTACATGACACCCACTGAGATGCGGTTGTCAAAGGCTTCACCTGTACGACCATCATAAAGAACTGTTTTAGCATCTTCAGCCATACCAGCTTCTTTAACTGTATCCCAGATATCTTCATCACTGGCACCATCAAAGACTGGTGAAGCAATGTGGATACCCAAAGTACGAGCAGCCATACCAAGGTGAAGTTCCATAACTTGTCCGATATTCATACGAGAAGGGACACCCAATGGGTTCAACATGATATCAATAGGTGTACCATCTGGTAAGTAAGGCATATCTTCTACAGGAACGATATTTGAAACGACACCCTTGTTACCGTGACGACCGGCCATCTTATCTCCGACGTGGATTTTACGTTTTTGTGAGATGAAGACACGTACCAGTTTATTCACGCCTGATGGCAATTCGTCACCATTTTCACGAGTAAATACGCGAACGTCATGAACGATACCGCCACCACCGTGAGGTACACGGAGTGATGTATCACGAACTTCACGTGCTTTTTCACCGAAGATTGCACGAAGAAGACGTTCTTCTGGAGTTGGGTCAGTTTCACCCTTAGGTGTTACTTTACCAACAAGCAAGTCACCATCTTCAACTTCAGCACCAATACGGATAATTCCGTCTTCGTCCAAGTTTTTAAGGGCTTCATCCCCGATATTTGGAATTTCACGAGTGATTTCTTCAGGGCCAAGCTTTGTATCGCGAGTTTCTGATTCATATTCTTCGATAGCAATAGAAGTATAAACGTCATCTTTAATCAAACGTTCAGACATGATTACGGCATCCTCGAAGTTATAACCTTCCCAAGTCATATAAGCAACAAGTGGATTTTGACCGAGAGCCATTTCTCCATTTTCCATAGATGGCCCGTCACCAATAATATCACCAGCCTCAACTTTATCGCCAAGTTGAGCAAGTGGACGTTGGTTGTATGAAGTACCTGAGTTTGAACGACGATATTTCATGATATTGTAAATATCAAGTTCACCTGTTGTACGACGAACACGGATTTCATCAGCATCAACGTATTCAACTGTACCATCATGTTTACTAATGACAGCAGCACCTGAGTCACGGGCTGTTTGATGTTCCATACCAGTACCAATCCATGGTGCATGTGGGTCAATCAATGGCACCGCTTGACGTTGCATGTTGGCTCCCATGAGGGCACGGTTGGAGTCATCGTTTTCCAAGAAAGGAATACAAGCAGCAGCTACGGCGATAACCTGTTTAGGAGAAACATCCATAAAGTCTACTGTTGAAGCTTCAACTTCAATATTGTTACCCACGTGACGAGCCATTACAGTTTCGTCAGCAAATTTATTATCTTCTGTCAAAGCAGAGTTTGCTTGCGCAACTGTATAGTTGTCTTCTTCATCAGCTGTAAGGTATTCAACTTCATCAGAAACTGTTCCAGTCGCACGATCTACACGACGGTATGGGGACATGATGAAGCCATACTCATTGATTTTCGCATATGATGACAAGTTGTTAATCAGACCGATATTTGGACCTTCAGGTGTTTCAATCGGACACATACGACCATAGTGAGTGTAGTGAACGTCACGGACTTCATATGAAGCACGGTCACGTGAGATACCACCGGGACCTAAGGCAGAAAAACGACGTTTGTGAGAAAGCTCTGACAACGGATTATGTTGGTCCATGAACTGTGACAACTGTGAAGAACCAAAGAACTCTTTGATTGCAGCAGTTACAGGACGGATGTTAATCAACCCTTGTGGTGTCATGTTCTCATTTTCAGAAGATGACATACGTTCACGGATCACACGTTCCATACGTGAAAGACCGATACGTACTTGGTTTTGAAGCAATTCACCAACTGAACGGATACGACGATTACCTAAGTGGTCGATATCGTCTACTTTACCGATACCTTCAGAAAGACCCAACCAGTAGTTAATGTTAGCAATAACATCAGCTGGCATCAACACACGATTTTCTGCAGGAATTTGACCATTAGAGATCAAGGTAACTACACGTTCTGGATCTTTTGGAGAATAAACTTTCAGAGTTTGAAGTTCAATTGGCTCAGGAATAACAGCATCGTCAGATGGTTGATAAACTGTTGTGTTGAGACCATTGTCCAAAAGGTTTTCGATTGAATCCAAGACATCACGTGTTACGACTGTATCAGATTCTACAAGAATTTCGCCGGTTTCAGGGTCAACGATTGGCTCAGCCAAAGTCAAACCAAGAATACGGTTCTTGAGTGCGAGTTTTTTATTAAATTTGTAACGACCAACTGGTGCAAAGTCGTAACGGCGTGGATCGAAGAAACGTGCAATCAAAAGTCCACGAGAGCTGTCCGCTGTTTTAGGCTCACCAGGACGAAGACGGTCATAGATATCTTTGAGCGCTTCTTCAACACGTGTATCTGATGGGTTTTTGTGAACATCTTTACCTAATGTAGTGTTGAGGAGTTCACTTGGACCCATAAGTTCAAGAATCTCATCATCGCTACCAAAACCGAGAGCACGCAACATTGTTGTAAATGTCAACTTACGTGTGCGGTCAATACGTACATAACCTACGCCTTTAGCGTCTGTGTCCAACTCAAACCAAGCTCCACGGTTAGGAATAGTTGTGTGACCAAATGATTCCAATCCATTTTTATCTGTTTTAAGGTGGAAATATGAACCTGGGCTACGTACCAACTGGCTGACGATCAAACGTTCAGAACCGTTGTTGATGAATGTACCCATTTCTGTCATAAGTGGGAAGTCACCGAAGAAAACTTCTTGCGTTTTCAATTCGCCTGTTTCTTTATTTACAAGGCGGAAAGTCACATGGATTGGTGCAGAATAGTTTGCATCGTGAGCACGGGCTTCATCCACTGTGTATTTAGGGGCTTTCATCTCATATCCGACAAATTCAAGCTCCATAGTGCCCGCAAAGTTGTCAATTGGAAACATTTCTTTGAAGACGTTAGCCAAACCTTCATCAAGGAAGTTTTGGTAACTTGCTGTTTGAACTTCAATCAAGTTCGGCAAACCAATTACTTCTTTGATTCGTGAAAAACTGCGTCTTGTACGGTGTTTACCGTATTTTACGTCATGTCCTGCCAAGTTGATTCTCCTCATTCTATTTTTCCAGATTTACTGGATGTGTTATACAAGATTTGTCTTTTTTAAGTTTCTTATGAAAAAATCTGAAAAGTCAGTAGTTTGTCTTTTTCATTACTTTTTGGATTTTTAACAGTTCAGAAACGGCAAAAAAGCAACGAAAACTTGACGTTTCGTTGCTTACAAAAGCCGTGGGGACAATATTTCCCACAGAATTTGTCGACAAACCATTACCCTATATTATATCATTTATCGACGTCATTTACAAGGTCTAGACTGGGTTCAGCTTCTTTATTTTTTACTTTAACTTTACCCGTTTCAGTGACCTCTAAACCTTCTAATCTAAGGAGACGGATTTGTTCAACTCGCCCTTCCCCATGCATGCCAATATTTCCATCTGCACGAATAATTCTCCACCAAGGTAACTGATGACTTTCAGATAAGCCATGGAGAACACGAGCTACTTGACGCGCACCATTAATTAAGCCTGCCCGTAGTGCAATATCTCTGTAGGAACTGACCTGCCCATAAGGCACACGTTTGATTTCAGCAAGTATCTTTTGGGTTTCAGGTTTAAGTTCTTGAATATCCTTTACCATATCTTCACGCGTTTTTCAGGCGCACGGTACATACCATCTTCTTCTGACACATCAAAGGTTTGATAAAATTCTTCCAAGTTTGTTGGCGGAATGTTTGCTCGCAGCTTAGCTGGAGCATGCACGTCCATTGACAGAAGCATTTGTTGGAACTCTCGACTGGCTTTCATACGCCAGATTTTCCCCCATTGACTAAAGAACTCAGCCAAATCTACATCTGCTTCTTTTTGCGCAGCTGTCATCGCAGCTGTGATGCCCCCCTGATCAGCAATATTTTCCGAAACAATCAACTTACCATTCGCAGGTCCAACTTCTGTTTCTAAGCCATCAAAGGCCGCAATCATCTCTTCTTGTTTCTTTTCAAAAGCCGCATAATCTTCATCGGTCCACCACTTGTTTAAATTACCAAATTTGTCAAACTGCGCACCATTATTATCAAATGCGTGTGAGATTTCATGGGCAATAACTGCACCTATTCCGCCATAATTTTGGCTTGATGATTGTTCAAGACTGTAAAAAGGAGCTTGTAGAATTGCTGCCGGGAAAACGATGGTATTACTATCTGGACTGTAATAAGCATTCACCATATGTGCCGGCATATGCCACAAAGATTTATCCACATCTTCACTGAATTTTTCATAGTGACGGGCCGTGAGTAATTCATCAAAGTTGCATGCATCTTCATAAAGACTGCCCTTTCCTACCTTTAATCTGCTATAAATTTCTGGTAATTTATCAGGATATCCAATAAAGACTGTGATGGCGCTCAGTTTTTCAATTGCTTTATCAATCGTTTCTCGACTTAACCACTCGTTTTTGTCCAAACGTTCTTGATAAACCTTAATCATCTCAGAGGTCATATGTTTTACATCTGACTTGGCTTCCTCACCGAAATATTTAAGACCATAAAACAATCCAATCACTTGGCTAAAATAGCTCTCCGTTAAATCCAACTGATGTTTTTCTTGACTTCGTGCTTCAGCTACATTAGACAAAAAGCGTCCATAAGCCGATCCCAAAAGACGGAGTTCATTGGAAAGCAAGCCACTTGCTTTACGTGCTATTTTTACAAGCATCCATGATTTGATCAAAGGCCAGTTTTCTGCATTAATGATACTGTCGAAAGCATCATAAAAGCGATTTTCAAAAACAACAATCTTTTCCGGTTCTGTGTGCACAAGGCCTGTGACAAATGAGCGAAAATCTATATTTTCAAAATGATTCACAAATTCTTCAAAAGGAATTGGATTATAAAGCTCTGCATATTTGGCCCATTCTTCTGACGTGTTGGCTGAATCAACGAGAAGACTATCAAAAGCGACCGCTTGGGCAGCAATTTCTTGGGCTTCGTCTAAACCAAAATGTTCCAAAAGATCTTTCGAATTTTTCTGCCAAAAACTTAAAAGTTCTGCTTTTCGTGGATGCTCTGCGGCATAATAAGTTGTATCAGGCAAAATTAAGCCAGGTCCTGTAAAACCAAGCGAGTGATGTACCGCATCTTTCATATCTGCATCCACACTGAGTGAGAATGGGAGTGGTGCTTGCGAATGAAATATCAAGTCTAATAAATGCAGACGGAAATCTTCAAATGTTGTTAAACGCTGTACCTTATCCAACTCTTTTATCACTGCCGAAAAATCATTGGTATTGCGTGCTTTCCAATCACCCGCTTTATTATAAAATTTAATGGCTTCCAGCAGCTCAGGATTTCCCTCAGGAAGTTCAACGGACATTCTCTGTAAGTCTGCGGTCAAGTTTTTTTCATTCACCAATACGAGTTCATCAAAAGCAGAAATCCGCGGTTTGTCACTTGGTATCTCTGCCTGAGTCAGCCATTCGGCATTTACTGTTGAAAATAAATCATCTTGTATACGTGTCATTTTAACCCCCTGAAAACGTTTTTTCTATTATAACACAAAAGAAAAAGCAAGTTTCTGAAGAGCTCTCTGCAGTCAAAAACTTGCTTATTTTTTAAAGATGTAATTTTTGTCGAAGACGCGTGCCACGGCTTCCCATGAGTTTTTCGAGTAGTCCAGCTTTTGCTGCCAAGAAAAGATAAGTGAAGAGACCCCCACCGCCTGCAACAAGAACAACAAGCAAGGCTTTGAAATGGCCTGGTGAAAGAGGCATAAGAATTAATGAAATCAAACCGTAAAGCACCAAAGTAACCACAGCCATAATGGCAGTGATAATCGTGATACCAATAATTCCCTTCATTGTACTTCTCACTCGGAAACCTGTGACCTCATGAATCTTACGTATGATAATCCATGTTCCGTAAGCAAAAGCAATCGTCGTTGCAACTAAGGGGCCGTATGAATGGAAAATCATAATAGCCGGTATTTGTAAGATTAATTTAATGACTAAAGTAATAAGGAAATAGCGCATCGCTACTTTAGAATAGTGTAAAGCTTGTAATATCGGAGCCACCATCGTGTAGAGAGCCAATAAGAAACTCTGAAGGACGGCCCAGATAAACAGGGCAAGCTGCATACTATTTACCGAACCATAGAAAAGAGTGTAAATAGGCGAAGCTAAAATAGTCATTCCTAAAACGGCGGGAAGCATGAAGGCTACAAAAAGTTGGAAATCATAAGAGATTAAGTGCGCTGTTTCTTTATAGTTTTTCTTAACGAAGTTAGAAGCGATCAAAGGCAGAGCTACAGCTCCCAAGGTCATCGCTTCCCCAATCAAAATCATCGTCAATTTATCTGTATTGGCAGAAAAGTATGAGAAGAAGACTAAGAGTTGTGTGTCGCTATAATCAGACACCCAACGCATGACAGTAACAAAGGTTGCTTGATCGACAATCTTAAAAATTTGAATGGCAGAACCAATCACAACGAAAGGTATCGCTTGATAAATCGTCTGAGAAAGTAAACGCCATGCACTTATTTTAGTAATACTTGGTCCTGGATTAATGATTTTGCCCAGCATATTGTTTTTGATTAAGTACCATAGAAGAACAGCACAAGAGCCCAACATACCGATAAAGGCAGCCGTGGTCGATTGAACAACTGCTTGCGTCCAATCGCCCCCTGAGAAGCCAAGTTTCATAATCATAAAGGTAAAGACCAGCATCCAGATTACACGAACAACTTGTTCATAAATCTGACTAAGGGCGATGGGTTTCATATCATTTAAGCCTTGGAAATACCCTCGAATAACCGACATGGCTGGGAAAATCAAGATGGCTAAGGAAAGTGAACGCATCACTTCAGTCAGATTTTCACCACCACCAGACATCGCTGCTAGTGCAGGCGCTCCAATATACATAACGCCAGCCGCCACTACACCCAAGCCAAGCATAAAGATGAAAATATGACGTACCAAACGGTTACTTAGATTTTCATCACCCATCGCATTATAGTGCGCCACTTCACGCGCAATGGCTACCGGCAATCCTGCGGTCGAAATCAAAAGGAAAAGAGCATAGATGTTATACCCCATGGAGAAAAGGGCATTGGCTTCATTATTATGCTCTCCCATCCAAGCAAACCAAGGAATGATGTAGATGGCGCCCAAAAGACGTGATAAAATATCTGCGAGTGTAAACCACAAAGTCCCTCGCATCATTGTATCCTGTTGTTCTGCTTTATTATCTCGAATCTCTTTACGCTTGTTTTCCGCATCCATCTGCTGGAGCTTCTCTTCCATGCTGAGATTTTCAGTCGTATCTGTACTATTCATTTTTATATTTTACCATGAACCAAGCATTTTTGACAATAAAAATTTGTAATACGACGAGAATAGAGCTATAAGCCCATTATATCCTCCCTATCTTTTTTCATTTATCTCATATTTTAAATGGTCTTTATATCTGGTTTTACTCAGCAAAATCATAAGTAGACATTGTCTTTATATTCCATGCTATTTTACTAAGAAGCAAAATGAAAAATAGAACAATTGTGAGTAAATGAAAATACACTGTAAGTATAATAAAAGAAACTGCTAGAAGCAGAGTGTAAGCCCCGACTATTGGCCTTTTCTCTATACTTAATAAGCTCAGCAAACGTTCGCTAACAAAATAGACCATGAGTATAATGTTTATCAGGATTAAACTGAGCACCATGATTAACGTCACCATGCTTAGGGAAGAAGCCACCGTGTAAAACAGCAAAGCCATCAAATAAGAAATTCCTTGCAGTTTCGGGAAACGTTTCTTATAAAAAGCAATCTCATCCTCTTTTTTCATAAATGCTACATGTTGAAACATAAAAATTCCTAGACTGCCTAAAGCTAAACCGAGTTGGATCATCGCAGCAAGTCCCAAAAGTACATCAAAATCCCAAGAACTTATTGAGCCCAAGTCCGTTATGAAAAAATGCATACCGAGAAGAACTAAAGCATTGTAGCTATAAGTTTGATTGTTTTTATTCATAAAGCTTTTCAATAGATACGACCTTTTTAGGTTTCTTTTTCATTATAATCTTCCTTTCATAGATAACTTTTTGAAGTCCTTTGGTGAAATATTCATTTAATAAACGAATAATAAGTAAGCAAAAATATAACGGCTAAGTCGATTCTCCTTTCATTAGTAATTAATATTAGTGTACAACACACATCAACTCAAAAATAATTTAAACTTATACTAAAATTACTATATATTGTGTTTCGAGATTTATCCGATACCCTGAGGAAACTCTATCGTTAGTCGTTGATTACTATTTTTAGTGCAAACTTGAAGAATTAATATATTAAAATTTTAGGAGGAAGGAAGCATGCAAACAAATCTCCCCCTCGGTGAGACATATAAATATTTCCGCACATCAAAAAATTTCCCACTCAAGGAAGCTGCTCGTGAATGCATCTCCATTTCGCAACTCTCAAATTTTGAAAGAGGAAAAAGCATTGTATCTTCCCTCGTATTATTCCATCTCCTCGAAAATATAAATGTTTCTTTTCATGAGTTTTTTTATCACCTTCAATATTGCAATAGCCACCTCAACTTACTTGAGGAGAGTAATCTGGCTTATTCGAATAATAATCTTGCACATCTTAAAGCTATACTTAAAAAATATGAATCTATAATCCCTAAAAACCCTACATCGAAAAACAAATTACAAATGGATAAAACTTGTATCGAATTAGCTATTAGCATTCTTGATACTAATTATGAGTTAAACACGAAAAATATCCAAGTCATTAAACAATACTTGAATGATATAAAACTTTGGGGAGAATATGAGATTTCTCTGCTAGGTACTATAGCATCTATTTTAGACTTAGGAACCTTATCAAAATTCAGTCAAAGAATGCTTGCCCCAATACAGAAAAAAATCAATAACCCCCTCACTCATAAAATAAGGATACATACTTCTATAGATATCCTAAGTATTTTTATTAAAAATAAACAGTTTACTTTATCGGAAGAACTTATTTATTATTTAGAGACTTTGAAATTCCACGAGTATGATCTTTTCGAAAAAATCTATTTTACATATCAGAAAGCGCATTTTGAAGTTACCTTTGGAAATAGGACTTCGCTAACTATCATGAAACAATGCCAACTGATTTTTGAGTTTAGTGAATTCTATCAAATTGCTCAAAAGATGGATGAAGAAATCGAAAATGTAGAACGCTCATTGAAGTAATAAATCATATATACTAAAAAAACTACGCCTAAAACATTTTTACATTAATTAAAGTAAAGATGCTTCAATATACCATGTATTAAGAAAACAAGCTTTCTAAAGATACAAAATCACTATCGAAAATGATATAATTAAGCCTATATAAACTGAAAATTTGGCTGAAAGTAATTCTTTCGGAGGGGATTACTAAAAGTTCCATCCAACGCTAAGTGAAGCGCCTTAGGTCCTATCCAATATTTGAAGTTAGGCGATATAAATAAAGGAGGCAAAAAAGCTTGATAAAATTACAAAATATACTAGAAATCCTGAAGAAAGATGAAAACTTCCATGAAATAGCTTTCCAAAAAGAATATTACTATGACTGGGAAGAAGATTTCGAATTTGATCAGTTGAGTTATGACAGTCGGAAGACATCTGCCACCACCCTTTTCTTTGCAAAAGGTCTTAATTTTAAGGCTGAATACTTAGAAAATATAGACGTGCCTTTCTATATTTCTGAAATAGACTACGAAGTAGACATTCCAGCTATTGTGGTAACCAATGTAAAACGTGCAATGAGTCTTTTAGCACAAGCCTTTTATGACTACCCTCAAAAAGAACTCCAAACACTGGCTTTAACAGGTACTAAAGGCAAAACAACCTCCGCTTATTTTGCCAAGGCTATCCTGGATGAAATGAACGGTGGTAAGACGGCACTCCTTTCCACTGCTGAGACAACTTTAGACGGTAAGAACTTTTTCAAGTCAGAGCTAACAACTCCTGAAAGTCTAGATTTACTAAAAATGATGCGACAAGCCGTCGAAAACGGCATGACACATCTCGTGATGGAAGTCAGCTCCCAAGCCTATAAAACAGAACGTGTCTATGCATTAAACTTTGATGTAGGTGTTTTCCTCAACATTTCCCCTGACCATATCGGTCCCGTTGAACACCCTACATTGGAAGATTATTTCTATTGTAAGCGTCAACTTTTACGTCATTCTGCTTATTTTGTAGCCAACAGTGAAATGACACACTTCAATATCATCAAACAAGAGCTGGAAACACTTCAGATTCCACACGCTTTCTATGGTGAGAATTCAGAAAATCGGATTACGGACTCCCAAGCGCATGAATTTACAACAAGTGGAACGATTGCCGAACACTTTGAAATCCGCCTTCTAGGTAAATTTAATCAAGAAAATGCTTTAGCAACTGCTTTAGCGACCCACCAACTCGGAGCGAATGTAGCTCAGATTAAAGCAGGACTTGCCAAAGCTGTGGTTCCAGGACGTATGGAAATGTTAACTACCACACATGGCGCGCGAATTTATGTCGATTATGCCCACAATGGTATAAGTTTGAAAAATTTAGTTTCTGTTGTGGAACCACACCACAGTGGAAAAATCGTTTTAGTATTGGGAGCTACGGGTAACAAAGGCGAAAGTCGCCGCAAAGACTTTGGTCAAGTTATTGAAGCTCACGAACGTTTAGAAGTCATCCTCACCCAAGATGACTCAAACCATGAAGATCCGCAAGCTATCGCCAATGAAGTTGCAAGTTATGTGTCACGTCATTGTGACTTTGAAGCTGATCGTGCGGAAGCTATTAAGCTAGCCATCCAACGTGTTAAAGATAAAAATGACGCTGTGATTATCGCAGGAAAGGGAGCAGATAAGTTCCAACTCATCAATGATAAACGTGTACCTTATCCAGGGGACCGCATTGTTGCTGAACAATATCTTTAATAAGTAAAAAAAAACAGCCGAGGCTGTTTTTTTATTTGCCGTTACTCAATTCATCTTCCGATAGATCTGTCAATGAAGCATATTCTGCAGGGTAACGTTTTTTGTAGCGATTCATCATGAAGAAAGCAACTAAACCAAAGATAACTGGACCAGCAATCATTGATACAACTGTTTGAATTGTATCACCAAGCACTGCTGAACGAGCAGCTACTGGTAACGCAAAGTAGTCTGTGATTGGTTGGATAACTGTGAAGGCATTCGCAAATGCAACAACGAGGAATGTTACAGCTACAGCGGCCATAGCTACACCTTTTGATTTGTAAAGTGTAAATGGTTTTTCGATATTGTCATTAAGTTTGAACTTGGCATAAGCAATAACGATAAAGAGATATGGCAAAGTCATTGCAACGTTGGCCATGTTTGTCAAGATAGCAAAGAACTTAGCTGCTACTTCTGCACCACCACCAAGGTTGATAAGCATATTAAGTAAGATAATAACAAATACGATAACAAATTGGATTACCATCGCAAATTTAGGCATTCCTGATTCTTTATCAAGTTGTCCATAGCGACCAGGCCAAAGTTTATCAGGTGTACCTGAGATGATTTGTTTTACTGGGCTATAAATCAATGTAAAGAAAGCACCCATCAATGAGAGCAACATTGCAAGACCCATGTAACGTGCAAGAATCGAACCTATAACAACAGCACCTGAGTGACTCATACCAAAAGCATCACCCAAAGCTTCACCTAAGTATTGCATTGTTACATAACCAGCGTTCCCAAGGTTAATTGTTCCAGCTTTAACACCTTCATAGAAAGCGCCACCTGATTGGTAGTTCATGAAGAAACCAACACAGAGAATCATTACAGCGTAACCGATAGCAATGATAAGTGCTGAAGTTACAACTCCACGTGGGAAGTTTTTCTCAGGTTCATCTGTTTCATCAACCAAACCACCAACGGCCTCAACACCACCATAAGCGAAGATAGCGAAAACCATAAAGGCGATAAATCCGATAGCTGAACCATTATTGAAATTAGGGTTAAGACTTGTAACGAAAGCTTCTGCAGTGATTGGTGTTGTTGGATGACCATTGAGGATAAGAACCAAGAGCGCACATACCAAGAGGATTGCATTCAATGAAAGAACAGCGATACCACCGACTGTTGCGAATTTTTTAACCGCATCTAAACCACGTAGGGCAAAGAAAGTAATCCCAGCTACCCAAATCATCGCAAAAATTGAAAGAATCCATGGATCTGGAACATGAAGTGAGTTACCAAAAATCATGTTTGTGATAGGAACCATAATCCCATTAGAAACATTGACCATCCATACCAAGTATGAAGCGTACCACATAAATGTACCCACGAAGGCGAAAGTCGGACCAACCGCTTTCTCCATCCAAGAATAAATACCACCTTTTTCCTCTTTAAAGGCTGAACCAAGTTCGGTTACCATGAAGGCAAAGGGTAGGAAGAAGAATAAACCACCTACGATATACCATGGAATCGCAGCATAACCCATCATGTAAAATGCACGTGGGATATTATTGAATCCATAAACTGATGTAAAGATCATCAAGCATAAGCCGACAAGGGAGAGTTTCCCTTTTGCTTTATCAGACATCAAATGTCCTCCTTTTTTGTTAATCAGGTTTGCTGATTGTAAATATTTGTAAATCAAGTAAGTAAACTTACTCGGATAATTACCATGAGTTAAGAATATACAGTGTCTTACACCGTATGTTTTCACAAAAGCGCACTTTAAAAGATAGAATAGAACAATCATAACTAGAATACTTTATAATTGTGCGACAATTTTAAGAAAAACCTAAAACAGGTCGCCCGAAGGCGACTTGTTTTTAAGGTTATATGAAATTAAGCATTTCAAAAAAGTTATTGTTGAGAGAAAAACCTCTCTATCTTAAGAACTATTTTAGCTTATTATACTTTATTTTTCAACTTTGTTATTAAGAGTCAACATTTCAAGAAGGACATCGACAGCTTTTTCCATCGTTTGTAAACTTACAAACTCAAAGCGGCCGTGCATATTTTCACCACCTGCAAAGAGGTTTGGTGTTGGCAAGCCCATAAATGAAATTTTAGAACCATCGGTACCACCACGAACGGGTTCGATTTTTGGTTCAATGTTCAAGTTCTTCATTGCTTCTTCTGCAAGGTCAATGATTGACATATCTTTTTCGATAACTTGAGCCATGTTATAGTATTGGTCTTTAATCGTTGCTTTTACACGGTCAGAGCCAAGTTCAGCATTCATCTTGTCTGCAATTTCTTGCATCAAAGCTTTACGTGCGTTGAATTTATCTTCTGCATGGTCGCGGATGATATATTGTGCGCGCGCTTCTTCAACAGTACCCTCAAGTTTCAAAAGATGGAAGAAACCTTCACGTCCTTCTGTTTTTTCAGGACGGTCAAATTCTGGCAATTGTGCATGATAGTCCATTGCTAATTGCAAGGCATTCACCATTGTGTTCTTCGCTGTTCCGGGATGGACATTTTTACCTTGGAATTCTAAAACTGCACCCGCAGCTGAGAATGTTTCATATTCTAACTCTCCAAGTGGTCCGCCATCGACTGTGTAAGCAAAGTCAACATTGAAATCTTCAACATCAAAGCGATCTGCACCCGTACCTATTTCTTCATCAGGACCAAATCCAATACGGATTTCCCCATGTTCGAAGTCAGGGTTAATGTTAATCAAGTAGTCAGCCAAAGTCATAATTTCAGCGATACCTGACTTATCATCAGCACCCAAAAGGGTTGTACCGTCTGTGTGAATCAAAGTTTGACCTTTGTAGTTTTTCAAGTTAGGAAATTCAGCAGGATCAAGAGTGAAACCAGAGTCGCCAAGTTTAATAACAGATTCACCATCATAATTTTCGAGGATTTGGGGATTGATACCTTCCGCATTGAAATCTGCTGTATCCATGTGTGAAATCAAACCGATCTTACGGACATTTTTGTCTGTTGTTGCAGGAATAGTCCCCACAACATATCCGTTTGATTCAAGATAATGTACATCTTGAATACCAATGGCACGCATTTCGTCTGCCATTTTGTGTGCAAAGTCAACCAAAGCGGGAACAGATGGAACAGTAGTTGAGTTTTCATCTGAGCGGGTGTTTACTTTAACGTAGTCAAGGAAACGTGGTAACAATTTTTCGTATTTCATTCTTATCCTCCTATGGAAATAAAGTTATTTAATACCTTTGTTTGTTGAATTTGAGCAGCAATGAAGTCTTGAGCTTGGTCAAAGGTGACCTCTCTAATTTGAGTTTCCTCATCGAACTTAAGAAGAGACTTAAATTCTTTCTCACTTACTGCTTCAATGTAGCCATACTTTTGTAAAGCTCTAATAAAAATATCTGGACGAGCTTTGACGATGTCCTTACGCGTAAATTTAAGCAAGAAACTCGTCATATATTTCAGAGCATATTCTTGGTCAACATCGCCCATAATTTGATAGACTTCTTGCTCAAGCACTGTCAATGGCAAATTATTGGCCACCTTATAAAAATAATTAAACAAGCTATCGGTAGACAAATCATATCGGCTAGAAAAATGTAACTCAATCGCATTGGTCTGATTTTTTAGTTCCTGCTGGGTAATTGACTCGTCAAGCCTTTTTTCCAGTTGACTCCCTTTTGCAATAAAGAAAGGTTCTTCATAGCGGTAGGCAGCTGGCTCTTCTTGGGTCAAAACCAAGTCAAAATCCTCATCAGCAAATACCTTAAAATTATTGCCATAACGTTTATCTTTACGCCAGATAAAACCTGCTGCAATAAAACTGTCTATTTGACGATCTAAATTTTTGACCTGCTCAAACTCCTTATGAATCTGACGCAGGGTTACATCTTCCTGTAGCTCCAAATAATTAATCAAGCTTAAGAAAAAAGGCTGACGTGTCAGCCTATTTTCATTAAAAACGCGAATAGGCATTATTTGTTAAACTCTTCAGTCAGTTGTGGAACAACTTGCTTCTTACGTGAAACAGCACCAGCCAAGAAAGCATGGTCGTCTTCAAGCGTAAAGTGGAAAGCTGCTTCAACTTTGTCTTTGTGGCTACCGATTTCGACAATTTCTGAGTTAGAATTAACGATATCTGTAATCATGAAGACAAAGTCATCATAATGTTCAACTTCCATTGCTTTCTTGATGGCAACTTTGACATCATGTAAGCGAGCAAGTACATCTTGGATTTCAACTGTATTTACTTGAGCGATACGGATGCGACTACCATTAAGTTCAAATGTTTTCGCATCAATATCGATGAGTTCATCTGCTGATTTATCATCCAAGTTAGTACCAGCTTTCAACATAGCCATACCGTATTCTTGAAGATCTACACCAGCAATTTTAGCCAATTCTTCTGCAACTTTATGGTCAGTTGCGTGTGTTGTTGGTGATTTCAAAAGCAATGTATCTGAGATCAAACCTGAGAGTAAGAGACCAGCAATTTCACGGGGAATCTCTACTCCTGCTTCAAGAAACTTACGGTAGACAATCGATGAAGCTGAACCCACAGGCTCAATTGTCATGAATAATGGTGAAGCTGTGTTGAAGTTAGCAACACGGTGATGATCCACCACACCAAAGATATTTACATCCGCAATATCTGAAATTGATTGTTGGAACTCGTTGTGGTCAGTTAGGATAACTGTATCTACGCCTTCTTCAGCCGCCGAAGTTACCACACGTGGCGCTTCCACTCCAAAGTAATCTAAGGCAAATTGTGTTTCTTCATTTGGTGTGCCTAAAGCTACACATTCTGTATTCAAAGCGCCAACTGGGCGATTATTGCTCAAGTATGAAAAACCATAAGATGATGCGATTGCGTCTGTGTCTGGTTTTTGATGACCAAAGACGAAAATTTTATCCGACATTTCTTTACCTCATTATTATATTTATATTTGTCTCATTATACCAAAAAAAGAAGGTTTACGCACGATTTCAAAACAAGCCACTTAAAAATATCTCACTTTTTTAAACAAAAAAAAGCCGCAATTGGCTTTCTCTTTTTTTATCTGATTCTTTCTAAATAATCTTGGTAAGTTTCTGTGCCCATGATTGATTTAGCATTTGAGACACGATCTTTTGTTGGGGGTTTTACTCCTGCCAGTGGGTATTTCCATCCCAGTTCACGCCATTTAAACTCGCCCATCGTATGATAAGGAAGGATTTCGAATTTCAAAACATTATCCAAAGTTTTAACAAATTCCCCCAGCTTTTCTAGGTCTTCGTCTATGTCTGTTTCTCCCGGAACCAGAACATGACGAATCCACATCGCTTGACCATTATCAGAAAGGTAACGTGCAAATTCGAGGATGTTTTCGTTAGGATGACCAGTCAAAGCTTTATGACGTTTTGAATCAATCTCTTTCAAGTCAAGCAAAACAAGGTCAGTAACTTCAAGCAATTCGTCAATACGGGAAGTGATATAATCATCCGTTTTATAAGGACGCGCTGAAGTATCCAAAGTTGTATGAATCCCTAAACTTTTAGCATATTGGAAAAGGGCAATAACAAAGTCAATCTGCAGCATGGCTTCACCACCAGATACTGTAATCCCCCCTTTTTCACCCCAGAAGCCACGGAAACGCAAAGCTTCTTCCATAACATCTTCAACTCTTCGGGTCGTTGCCTTGGCATTTTTCAAGGCCCAAGTATCGGGATTATGACAATATTTGCAACGCATTTGGCAACCTTGCATAAAGACAATGAAACGTACTCCAGGTCCGTCTACAGAACCGAATGACTCTGTAGAGTGAATCACGCCTGTTACTTTTTTTGCTTCTTCAATATTTATATCAGTCATGAGCTATTCCTCTTTTTAAGTATGCCTTTATCATACCTCAAATTTCACTTATTATCAAATGCTTTTTAAGCTTTTAGCTTCCCATCATCAAACATATTTACAACAAATGTAACCACACATAATAACAAGACCAAAAAGAAGACATTATGCAATGCACCGAGCACTATTTGTTCTAACTGTCCATGGATTTTTTCAGGAATAACGACATTTGAAGCTGTACTGATAAATTCATTGACATTGGTAAAATTCACTTCTGGAAATTTACTCAGTCCTGAGTTGATACCTAGAGAGAAAGCTAAGCCTAAAATGCCCGTCATCATCGCTTGGCCCAAGGTTCTTCCGAGGACGATGAGAGAGCTGGCTTGTCCTACCATTTCAGCAGGAACCATTTTTTGTGCCAAAAGTGTCGTAGTTGAAAGAATAACACCCATAACACTTCCTGTGAAAGCAGAAATAACATAGAAACCTTCAATAGGAAAAGTCACACTAGATATTACCAAAGGAATATATACAAGAACGAGAAGACCTACCAAAACAGTGTATAGTCGTTTGGGAGCGAAATGTCGCAAGAGGAAACCCACAAAAAAGCTTGTAATCATCCAAAATAATGATGTAGGCGTTAAGGCAAGCCCAGCAACAAAGGCAGGTACACGGTAAATAGCTTGGAGCCATATTGGGAAATAGATATTAAAAGCAATTAAACAGCCACTTAACAACATTGAAATAAGGATTTGAACGGTAAACGTACGATTTTTAAACATTTCTAAATTAAAAAGAGGGTCAGCAGCTTTCTTTTCCGTACGAAGGAAAACGGTACTTGCAGCAATAATCAAGAATAAGAGGAGAGCTTCCATCATCCAATTGATCACAGTGGCGGACATCTCTTGAAACATCAGTAGTAAAGAAACGAGTAAAACAGACAGTGAGGCAATACCGAGCCAGTCCATCGGTTGCTTTGCTGTTTTTGCGTGCACATCTTTATAGCCAAAGACCGTCAGTAAAATGGTAATCAAACCTAAAGGAACATTGATAAAGAAGACCCAATGCCAGCCAAGCGTATCGACAATCCACCCCCCTAAGAGTGGCCCGACTAGGGCAGATATGGCCCAAGCTGTATTATTAAGTGCCATAATTTTTGCACGTTCTTCAAAGTCAAACAAGTCGGCAATGATAGTAAAAGTTAGAGGCATGACTGCTCCTGCACCTATACCCTGAACTGCCCGAAAAACTATCAATATAAACATATTTGGTGCAAAACCACAAAGTACAGACCCAATTACAAAAGAAACAAGTCCAAAAATAAAGATATTCTTTCGTCCAAAATTATCTGCGAGCTTTCCATAGATAGGCGTTGCAATAGCGGAGATAAGCAAATAAATAGCGAAGACCCAGCTTTGCAGCTCTAGCCCTTTCAGCTGAGAAATAATCGTCGGCATGGCTGTCGTGACAATGGTTACCTCAACAGATGTCATAAATGTCGCAATAAAAATAGCTATAACAATAGCCAAATGCTCTTTCTTTTTCATATATCCTCCTGTATCCTTTATCATAATATCCTTTTCATTTTATCACAGATTTTTAAGAAAGTTACTAAAAGTAAGATTTCTCTAGATCAGGAGACATGAATTTATCAAAAAAGAACTGATAGCCATCAGTCCTTTTTTTATTTTATTCGGGAAGTTCGATATCAAATTCCACACGAAGTTTCAATATTCGGTTGCCATCTACTTCTAGACTGGTAAGAGAGAAGTGATCTTCTTCCTTATCAATTTTACACATAACTTGCTGCCCTTTTTCAGGGATCTGGCCCGTTTCGGAAAGGAAGAAGCCAGCCATGGTATCTACATCATTATTTATGAGATGCGTACCAAATTCATCATTGAAATCGTTGATGGTCATTTTACCTTGGATAACATACATGTTTTCGCTAAGCTTGTGAACTTCCGCTTCGGCGATGTCTTTTTCGTCTTCAATCTCACCGACAATTTCTTCGATTAAGTCCTCGAGGGTAACAATCCCTTCGACTCCACCGTACTCATTTAACAAAATAGCCATTTGATTTTGGGAGTTACGCATCTGTAGCATCAAGTCGTCTACGAATACCGTTTCTGGTACAAACAAAGGTTCTTGGAGCATTTCACGGAAGTCAATATTGTCAAAGCCATCCGCAAAACCACGCGCCAAAATACGTTTAGTATGAATAATCCCTAAGATATTGTCTTTGTCATCATCGTATACAGGTACACGTGAATAAGACTCACTCAGCATTTTCTCGATATTTTCTCGTGGATTATCATTAATATCAATCATGAAAGCATCTGTACGAGGAACCATAATTTCACGTGCAACAAGCTCATCAAGACTGAAAACCCCGGTAATCATCTCACGTTCTGAATCATCCAAAGCGGTTTCGTCTGTGTGAACAAGATACTCGATTTCATCACGTGTCATATCGTCGTCACTGCTATCAAATTTGATAGGGAAAACTCTCGCCAAGCCATTGATAGTAATTGTCAAAAGCCAAATGAAGGGCTTCAATACAACACCGACAGCCATCAATGGTCGAACCATCTTCAAAGCAGCCTTTTCTTTAAGGGCTTGAGCAATACGTTTAGGGAAAAGTTCCCCAAAGACAATCGTAAAGAAAGTCAAAATAACCAAGATAATGATTTTACTCAATGTTTGTGCAAAACTTGTATCCCCAAACAAGGGTGCCAGTTGAGCAGCTAAAGTATCCGCTAAACTTGCCCCAGCCACGATATTCAGGAAGGTTATTCCGACTTGAACTGTTGACAAGAAATGTGTGGGGTTATCAATTACACCAAGTAAGTATTGATAACTTTCATCGCCTTCGCTCGCCTTTTGTTCTACACGTGAACGTGATAAAGAAACGAGTGCCATCTCACTTGCTGAGAAAAATGCATTCAAAGCTGTAAGAAAAACAAGTAATAAAATCTGTAAAATTACCGAGGTGCTCTCGGGGTCAGGGTGTGCCATTTTTACTCCTATTTTTTAGTAATTATGAGAACTATTATATCATAGTTTAATCATTTTGAAATAATTTTTTCTTTTGTTGTTCACGATGGTTGTTCCATAAGCCTCCAAGAAATTTCATAAGTTCTTTGACGAGCGAATAAACGGGGACAGCAACAATCATCCCTAGAATCCCATAGAGGCTACCAGATACTAACATGAGAATCATAACCGTTACGGGGTGAACTTTGACCGCATTCCCCACAATTTTGGGATAAACAAGATTTCCGTCAATTTGTTGAAGAATCAACACATAAGCTACTGCTAATACTGCTGTCCAGGGCTGTGTGAATGCTAAAGTGAAGATGACAGGTAAAACACCAATATATGGGCCCGCATAGGGAATCAAGTTTGTAATCGCTGAGAAGCTTGCGAACAAGAAAGCGTAAGGAATCCCAAAAATCATGTAGCCCACAAAGACAAAGATAAAGACCAAAAGCGAATCCAATGCAACACCCGAAATATAACGCGAAATTGTTGCATTCATCTTTTCTAAAAGTTCAACGAAACCAAGTGGATCTTCTCTAAAAATTGTACGTTTCAAAGAAGGCAACAACTTTTCACCATCTTTAAGCATATAATAAAGCAGGATAGGTACTAAAATAGCCACCATGACTACTGATGAAATAATACTTACGATACTTCCTAGACTGCCCGTTAGATTTTTAAGAAGATTATTCAAAATGTCTGTATAAGACAGGTTGATATTACTAATCATACCATTCACATCCAGCTGATGGTAAAAAGTAGAAAAGCGTGGGTCATTTTGTAAAGATTCAATCCAGTCACGAAACTCTGGAAAGGCTTTTGTACTTGCATTAATCAAGCTGGTCAGCTGTGAAACAATATTCGGTATAATTGAAGCGATGCTCCATATCACAATACCAAATAAGCTGATTAAAACAATCAAGATTGCAAAAAAACGTTTGACCTTCCAGCGTGTTTCTATAAAAGTAACTACTGGCTTAAAAATATAATAAAGGAATCCAGCTATAATAAAGGGAATGAAGAGTAAAGCCAATAGTGTCTTGACAGGTTGGAAAAGGAAGTCCAGTTGCATAAGCATAAAAATAAGCAACGCCACTGCTAAAAATTCAATTGTCCAGAAAAATAGTTTGCTATTTTTAAACATAATATCCTACTAAGGGCTCAAAGAAGCCCTTTCTTTTTTTTTAACGCTATTTATATTATAATTGAAATAAGATTTTTACGCAAATTCAAGATTTTGGGAGAAAATTTATGCAAATTAAGCAAACCCGTGATACCATGTCTGAAATTTACTGTGACGCGCTGCGCATTCGTAATACAGTTTTTGTTAAGGAACAAGGTGTTCCTTTTGAACTTGAAGTTGGAAGCCCGATCGATGAGGCACACTCGGTGCATTTTGTCGGTTATGAAAACGGCGAGGCTCTGGCCACTGTACGCCTGTTGGTGGACTCTGACGACAAGACCAAAGCTGTTGTTCAGCGTATGGCTGTCTTAAAAGAAGTGCGTGGCAAGGGCTATGCAAATCTCCTGATGCAAAGTCTGCTTGACTTTGCACAGGGCGCAGGCATTACCCTTCTTACCCTCCATGCGCAGCTGAGTGCCAAAGGTCTCTATGATAAGTTTGGCTTTGAAGCGCAAGGTGAAGTTTTTGAAGAAGCAGGGATTGATCATATCACAATGATTTATGATAAACTTGCTTAAAAAAAATAAGCGTTCTCCTATTCACCGTGAGAGAACGCTTTCTTTATTTATTTGTATTATAGGGTTAATTTCTTAAATTAAACTAAAACTCCTTGGGCTAACCTAGGAGTTTTTTGACTCTCATTTTTAATTCAGGAATTACTTCCAGTTCAAACCAGGGGTTCTTACGTAACCAAATATTATTACGTGGCGAAGGATGTACAAGAGGAAAATATCGAGGTAAGTATTTTCGAAAATCATGAATAATATCTGTCGTCCGTATATTTTTCGGCAAGTCTAAATAGTAAGGTATAGCATAAGAACCAATCAGAAGAATCAGTTCAAGTTCTGGCATTTCCTCAATCAATAACTTATGCCATTTTTCAGCAAAATCTTTACGTGGCGGCAGATCCCCTGATTTTCCTTTACCTGGAAAATAAAAATCCATAGGTAAAATCGCCAGTTTCTTGGAGCTGTAAAATTCCTCATAAGAAATCCCCATCCAATCACGGAGTCTTTCCCCTGAGGGATCATTCCAAAAAAGACGACTTTCTTGCGCACGCAGACCGGGTGCCTGCCCTACGATAAGGATTTTTGCCTCTTTATGTACAGAATAAAGGGGATCAATACCTTTTGCCGTATAGCTTTCATTTTGCGGGTCATCTTTTATGGCTTGAAAAATTTCTGGCAGCTTATCCATTTTTATCCTTCTTTCAAAGGGAGTAGAGCATCTGCTAAGCGGGCAAATTCAGGGATTGAAAGTGCCTCCGCCCGTATCGTTGGTGATATTTCAGCTTCAGCCAAAAGTTCCGTAATTTGTGGTTTCTTGTCTTTACCAAAAGCAGACTGCAAATTGTTCATCAAGGTCTTGCGGCGGTGTACAAACGTGCTGTGCATTGTTTTGAAGAAGAAATCTTCATCTTTGACAGCAACCAACGGTTGCTCACGTCGTGTCATTTTCAAGATGGCTGAGTCAACATTCGGCGCAGGTACAAAAACAGTACGAGGAACGGTAAAGGCAACCTGTGCTTCCATATAGTATTGAACCGCAATCGAAAGTGAACCATAAGCTTTAGTGCTTGGCTTAGCCGCAATACGATCGGCAACTTCTTTTTGCATCATTACCACAAATTCTGTAAAAGGAATTTTAGATTCAATCAAGTGCATCAAAATCGGTGTTGTGATGTAATAAGGAAGATTAGCAACTACCTTAATCGGTAAGTTGGGATTTTTGAAATTCTTAATATGCTCATGCATATCTACTTTCAAGACATCTGCATTCACCAGCTGAAAATTATCATAAGGGGCCAAAGTTTCTTCTAAGATGGGAATCAAGGTCTTGTCAATTTCAAAAGCCATGACTTCCGCTGCCTCTTCAAGTAAATACTGGGTCAGGGAACCAATACCTGGTCCAATCTCAATCACATTTACTTGGTCTGAGAGTTCTGCTGTTGCGGTAATTTTGGTTAAAATATTATGGTCTGTCAGAAAGTTTTGACCAAATTTTTTCTTAAAGTTAAAGTCGTGCCGACGCAGAATATCCTGCGTACGGATCACATTTGAAATACGATCGATGTTTGAAATTGTCATAGCTTTATTATAACACAACCCATAACACGATATTCAGTAATTATGACCTGATGAAGTGAAAATAAAATTTTTTCACTGAGTAAGACATAAGACTCTAGCAAAGTCTCCTTGGGATTTTGTGTCTGTGCGTTCACGTCTCATGGTGTTAGGAGAGTGAATATTATAAAAAAACTTTGTTTTTCACTTATAAAAGAATAAGTAAAAAACAAAGTTTAGTTTTACGATCTTAAACCTCGTCCACGTTCAATGAAATAATAACATACCGCATAAAGGACAATCACAAAGCCTAAAAGGACGAGTAAACTAATCCATAGCGCAACATCCTGAATGCCCAAGAAACCATAGCGGAAGCCTGAAATCATATAAACAATCGGATTCACTTTCGAAATGTCTTGCCAAATAGGAGGCAGCATGGAAATAGCATAGAATACTCCACCGAGATAAGTTAAAGGCTGTAAAACAAAGGTAGGGACAATCGATACATCATCGAATGATCTTGCAAATACACCATTCAGCAAACCAGCCAATGAAAAAAGGAAGGCAGTGAGGAGCAAAGTAACAATAATAACAATCCAAGAATTCACCACCAAGGGTACAAAAAGGAGGGAAATAATCGTAACTAAAGTCCCCACAAAAATCCCACGCAAACTACCACCCGCCACAAAGCCTAAAATAATCACATGAGTCGGTACTGGTGCAACCAGCAGTTCCTCGATATTTTTTTGGAATTTTTGTGAAAAGAAACTTGATGAAACATTCGCATATGAGCTCGTGATGACGGACATCATAATCAAACCAGGGACAATAAATTGCATATATGAAAAACCATGCATATCTCCGATACGTGAGCCAATCATCTTCCCAAAGATGATGAAATAGAGCGTTGTTGTGATCACAGGTGGTACCAAAGTCTGCACCCAAATACGCATGAAGCGTGTGACCTCTTTGATAGCAAGGGATTTACCTGCTGTCCAGTAGAGTTTAAACATTTTCTTTCTCCTCTTCATGGGTAAGCTTAACAAAAAGTTCTTCTAGACGATTGGATTTATTACGCATAGAAAGAACTTGAACACCCTGTTCTGTCAGTTGTTCAAAAGCTGCATTTATACCTTGATTGCGTTGGATTTTCAATTCCAGCGTTTGTGAATCAACCAAGTTCATTTCATAGCCTTTAAGCTGCGGTATAGCACCATTTGTCTTGATGTCCAATATAAAAGTCTCTGATTGTAATTTTGACAAGAGATTTTTCATGCTGGTATCTTCAATGACTTGTCCGGACTGGATAATACCGATATTTCGACAAAGCATCTCGGCTTCTTCTAGATAGTGTGTGGTTAGGATAATCGTTGTGCCTGAAGCGTTCAACTGCGCAAGAAATTCCCACATTGAACGACGGACATCAATATCCACACCAGCTGTCGGCTCATCTAAAATCAAGAGTTTTGGTTCATGCATGAGCGCACGCGCAATCATCAAGCGGCGTTTCATCCCACCTGAAAGACGTCCCGCGCGGTCATTCCGTTTATCCCAGAGTTCTAACTGTGTCAGGTATTTTTCTGAACGGATAAGTGCTTCTTTGCGTGGAACCCCATAATATCCTGCTTGGTTCACCAAGATTTGTTGCACAGTTTCAAACTGATTGAAGTTGAATTCTTGAGGTACAAGTCCAAGTTGTTGCTTGGCTTGGACCAGATTTTTATCGATATCATAGTCGAAAACTTTAACCGTTCCCGAAGTTTTATTGACCAGCGAGGTAATAATTCCAATAGTTGTAGATTTCCCAGCTCCATTTGGGCCAAGTAAGGCATAAAAATCACCTTCTTCAACGACTAAATCAATTCCTTTAAGTGCTTCTGTACCTGAGTCATAGACTTTTTTTAAATTTTTTATTTCAAGTGCTTTTTTCATTTATAGCCCTTCATTGCTTCTTTTATTTGTTCTAATCGGATTCCAAACATATTGAGTCTTTTTAATATTTGCTTTCCATTTGCATAGCCTATTCGGAGTTCTTCACAGAGATATTCACGCCGTTGTCGGCTATCCGGCCGAAGAATCAAACCATATGTGATGAGGTCTGCTTGAGTCACTGTAGGCAAGATACCCTTACCTCCCGTCAAATCCCCTAAAGCTTTTTGCAGGTCTTCGTGCTTGGCGTGTTCTACGCCGAGAGAGCCTTTTCCTTTCGGACGCGCTTCTTCTCGTTTGAGGAAAGCGTGCTGTGCCTCAGGGATAGCTTGCATGATGATTTTACGGATACGTTCACCTTGAAAGTCTGGGTCTGTAAAAACAACAATTCCACGTTTTTCTTGAAGAACCTTCAAACGCTCAATGTCTGTGTTGTCAATACTGCTTCCACCCGTTTCATAGGTGTCTACGTCATAAAAACGTTTAAGGTTAGTCGTATCATCGCGTCCTTCGACAACAATGACCTTATCTATTTTTTCTTTTATCATGATAAACCAAATACCCTCAAAGCGTTTGCATAAGTTTGCTCTGCTACTTCTTCCAAGGATATACCACGTAACTCCGCTATTTTTTCTGCAGTAAAACGGGTGTAACCCGGTTGGTTTTCTCTCCCACGATAAGGCATCGGTGCGAGATAAGGAGCGTCTGTTTCCACAAGAATCTTATCCAGTGGCAGCTTCATAGCCGCTTCTTGCACATCTAAGGCTTTTTTAAAAGTTACTACCCCTGAAAAAGAAATCATCAGTCCAAGCTCCATGAACTTTTGAGCATCCTCATAACTACCAGAAAAACTATGCATAACCCCACCGCGAGGTCCCACACCTTCTGATTTTATAATCTCATAAGTATCTTCCAAAGCATCACGAGTATGCACGACAAATGGAACATCCGCCTCCTTTGAAATCTGAATCTGACGGCGGAAGCTTTTTTCTTGGAGCTCCTTAGTTTCCACCATCCAATGATAGTCTAAACCAATCTCTCCGACAGCCAACACTTTCTCTTTTTTCAGATTTTCTCGTAAGTAGGCTTCAGCTTCTTGATTAAAACCCCCACATTCATCAGGGTGCCAGCCAATCGTTGCATAGCACTCGGCGAATTCTGAAGCAAGCTTCAGCGCCCAATCATTGGTTTTTCGGTCAACTCCGACAATATTCATGCGATTGACGCCCAAGTCATGTGCTTGAGCAACAATCTCTTTTTCTCTACCAATAAACTCATCTGAGTTCAGGTGCGTGTGCGTATCAAAAATATCCATTCTTATATTATAACGCAAAACAAAGCAAATTTTCTCTTAGAAAAACCGCTGCACTCAAAAGTATATTTCCCTCTTCTTGATATTTTCTACATGGAGATCCCTTTGCTTTTACATTCTACAAAAAAGCAAAGCAAAAAGCACCCTGCAGCTGGTGCTTATAATAATTGCATTGGATTTTAGATTGCACTGCGCAGGCGTGCGCCACCATTTTCTAAAATACGTACTGTACGTGGTAAGAATGCACGGATTTCCTCTTCATTATATCCTACATGTAGACGTTTTTCATCCATAATAATCGGACGTCGCATGATTTGCGGGTTTTCTGAAATGATTTTGATTGCTGCTGAAAGTGATAAATCTTCAAAATCAACGCCTAAGGTCTTAACAAAACGATTGCGGCTCGAAATAAGTCCTTCAACACCTTCGTCGCATTTCTCAAGAATACGGCTAATTTCTTCTGTTGAAAGTGGGTCGCCAATGAGGTTACGTTCTTGAAATGGTATATTGTGATAAGTAAGCCAAGTTTTAGCTTTTTTACAACTTGTACAAGATGGGGCCGTATAAATAGTAAGCATCCCTCTCTCCTTTATATTAATGTGTCAATATGGAAAAATCCATGATTTATATTTATAATACCTAGCGGCATTAGCATTTGCTATTATAGCACAATTGGGAGACAAAAAAAAGACCCTTTTCTTTTTTTATTCTAAAAAATCTGTCATATTGGACAGATTTTTAGAAAGGACTTAAATGTTGTAGTACTGGCGTTTTAGCATAGATGGATAAACATTTTTAGCTTTTTCCAGTTCCTTTTTCTTAGCTTCAATATCCTCTGTAATTTCGACCGAAAAATTTTCAAAAATGGGACGGGCATCTTTGAAAATATAACCCCCATTTTTCAAGTCTTGTTCGTCTTCAAAAACAGCTAAATGCTGGGATAAATTTTTGAAAAAGGTACTCAAGAAATAGGCTGGAATGTACAGATTATACATTGAAGTGTAATTTTTCAAAAAATTATAATCATAAAAAGGAACCTTCACATCACTTCTTGGATTCATGATGGCTTCATCATCACCAATAATCGGACGGTTCAAAATCTCGATAATCTTTTGGTTTAAGGTATTACGAACCTCAATCTCACGCAAGAGCTTTTCTATCGCTAAACGTTTTTTATAACGGTTTTCATCATAACGTTTATAGATATACATCCCCGCAATAAAGAGCCAAGCTCCTGCAATCATAGCAATAATCATAGAAATAATAAGTTCTGAATTCATACTATTATTATAACAAAATGACTAGTTTTTTAAAACATATTTCTTTATTAATTTTTAGTCTTTTAGGCAGTGATTTCGATACGGTTGCCCTCAGGATCGAGAATGATCGCCTCGTAATAGCCATCTCCAGTTCTTCTTGGACCCGAGAGGACCTCAAACCCATTCTTCGAAAAGGTTTCAGCTTTTCCATCAACCTCACGCTCATCTCCTACTTGTACCGCAAGGTGAGCAAAGCCTAAAGCTTCAACAGGTAACTCCTGAATATCGTCACGATGCATGAGCTCGACACGTGCGCCCTCAGCAAAACTCATAAAATAAGAAGTAAATCCTGTTTTAACATTATGATATTTTGGTCCAGCCTCAGCTCCAAAATATGTTTCATAAAAGTTCTTCATCACTTCAAGGTCTTTCACCCAGATACCGATATGTTCAATTTTCATCTTTTTGCCTCCTGTCTTCATTATAATATATTATCTCGTGTGATTCTGTTACAGAATTTGGAACATTTTTCTTTTTGAGCCCTTCTTTTTATTGTAGGCATGATGAATGGAAGGCCGTACTTATTTTTTGACCTTTTTTGACCTTTGATTTATAATAGAATAAAACATTGAAAAAGGAGATTTATCTATGGGATATTTAGTACCTACTGTCATCGAACAATCAAGCCGTGGTGAACGTGCCTATGACATCTACAGCCGTCTATTAAAAGACCGTATCATCATGTTGACTGGTGAGGTTGAGGATGGTATGGCCAACTCAATCATCGCGCAACTCCTCTTCTTGGATGCCCAAGACAGCACAAAAGACATTTACCTCTACATCAACACACCTGGTGGTTCTGTTTCTGCTGGTCTTGCGATTGTTGATACAATGAACTTCATCAAATCTGATGTTCAAACAATCGTTATGGGTATCGCCGCATCTATGGGTACAATCATTGCATCAAGTGGTACAAAAGGTAAACGTTTCATGTTACCACATGCTGAATATATGATTCACCAACCTATGGGTGGCACTGGTGGTGGTACACAACAAACAGATATGGCTATCGCTGCTGAACACCTGCTCAAAACACGTCGTACTTTAGAAAAAATCTTGGCTGAAAACTCTGGTCAAACACTGGAAAAAGTACATGACGATGCGGAACGTGACAACTGGTTGACTGCTCAAGAAACACTTGACTATGGTTTCATTGATGAAATCATGGAAGCAAATAGCTTGAAATAATGTAGGAAAATATAAAAACTCCTAAGGTTAGCTTTTAAACTAACTTAGGAGTTTTTTAATTTCCATCAAGTAGTAGATTTTCCATGCGTCTTTTTGTTATCATAGGTTAACACAACTTAGGGTATTATTTGCTATATTTATAAAGGTAACATAATACAACATGCGAAAGCAGATTTTTATTACTCAACCCTAAACTGCGCCTTACCAACGTAGTTTTTTGTTCTTATTATTTAAAAACAAGCTGCTATTCCTAATTTTGGAAATGAAGATTGAATTAGGGAGCGTTAAGTACTACTATGCTCTCCATTTCTACATAAGCTTCCTTCAAAGTTAGATACTTTGTTTTACAATCTTATTGGAGAAAGCCTTGTATTTTTTGCTCATTAAAACCTATTAATGAATATTTGTTGGAAAGAATGATAGGATCCTGAAGTAACTCGGGATGTCGCTCTAAAAAGGATAGACCATCGCTAAAGCGTAAACAACTCAACTTATTTTTCTTTTTTTGCGCGAAAAAGGAAAATTTGTTTGTCTTATTGAGAATATCTGGTATATCTAATTCTGAAAGATAAATAAGTTGAAATATTTCTCGGTGAGTAATAGTGCTAATTTTTCTTAGCTGTATAGTACAATTATGACTCTTCAACCACTTTATCGCTTGTAAAGATACTTCAGAATTATCCCTATAATAAACCATTATAGTTCTCATATTACCCCACCTCTTAATTTATTTTAATACTCTTTTCTAGAAAAGGCATTGCCTCTTCTATTCTGTCAAAAACTCTCCATAAAATTTGAGTTTTTTGTAGAGAACATGGGACATTATATTACCTCAAAGAAACGTTTACTCGCTTTTATGTTAATAAAAAATGTCTTTATGATTACTTTTGAATTGAGGATTTACAAAAATATTTTTTCATAATATAATAAATACTATAAAAAGAATATTATAGTGTATTTTAACGAAAATATGCACTAATTATTCACTTTGTATCAAAAAAACTCAAATTTTATTGATAAACATTCTATTCACTACAAAGATATAAATTTAAGAAAAAAAGACCGAGGAGATATTCGTCCTCGGTTTTTTCTTTTATCTATTGTTAATCCATATTATTATTAAATAGATTTTCTTTCCAAATTATGGACATTTAAAGAAGTTATCAGTGAACACTTTAATTATTTTTGAAAATAAGTTTATCACTCTTCTTGTTTCATGCTTTTCATGATGCTATTAAGCTGAGTTAACTGCGTAATCAAAGAATTATAATTAATTTCTTCACTTTGTTTTGCAAGCTCTTGACCAACCTCCATAGAAATGGCCGGAAGTTTTATTTTGAGTCTTTTTCCATCTTCGGTTAAAAACAACTTGACAATACGCTCATCTGAGCTGGAGCGTTTTTTGACAAGATACCCTTTTTGTTCCAGTTTCTTTAATAAAGGACTCAAGGTACCCGAATCTAAATACAACTCCTCGCCTAACTCATTTACAGTCATACCCTCCTCTAATGCGAGTAAGGTAATAAAGCTTGTATATGTTAAATCATACTTTTTCAGATACGGCTTGTACTGTTTTATAATTTCTTTGGAAGCAATATATAATTGAAAGCAAAGTTCCTTGTTTAAAATTGAATTACTCATAATGTCCTCCCAAACATTTTTATTATAACTGATTTCATATATTTGTCAAACGCAACTATATTTAGTACAATTAAATTGTACACAATCTAAAATAGAAAGAGGTAACGAAATGCAAAAAATATTTTCAACTAAAATGATCAATACAGGAGGGCGTAATGGTGAGGTACACTCTCCCGATAACAGCTTTAAGCTAGATATCGCGGCGCCAGGAAGTAAAGCTGTAGATGCGACAAATCCAGAACAGCTATTTGCCGCAGGTTATAGTGCCTGTTTTAACAGTGCTTTAGACTATGTAAAGAAATCTAAAAATGTTGAAGGAGAATCTATCATCGAGGTAACTGTTTCTCTTTATAACTTAAGTCAAGGAGCCGTTCCCGATGTGGTTCTAGGTGTGGATATCGTAGGACATATTGAAGGTGTGAGCTTTGAGGAAGCAAAAGAATTACTAGAGCTGGCTCATGAAACCTGTCCGTACTCTCGTGCTACAAGAGGTAATATCGAAGTTACAATCGATATATTCTAAAACGAAAAAAAACCTCCAAACGTTAGATTTTAGACTAACTTTTGGAAGTCACTACACTTAGCACATAAGTGGTCTTTTGGATTAAATACAGCTATCCAACTTCAAACGATTACATAGACTTGTTTACAGCAAGTCTTTTTTCTTTAAATTAAATCTATTATAATACGTCTATAAGTTATTTTTTACTTCTACTCCCACTAGCTCTACTCACTATTTTAAATCTTTGTATGTCATTTTTTCTTAATTTTTAATTTCATTTATTAAATTAACCATTTCAATCGCGCCAGTAGCTACCTCGAATCCTTTATTTCCAGCTTTCGTTCCTGCACGTTCAATTCCTTGCTCTATATTTTCTGTTGTTAATACACCAAACATAACGGGGATATCATTGTTTAATGAAACATGGGCAATTCCTTTAGAAACTTCACTACATACGTAATCATAATGAGAAGTCGATCCTCTAATGACTGTTCCTAAGCATATAATTGAATCATACTTGCCTAAGTTAGCCATCTTTTGTGCAATCAGAGGGATTTCAAAGGCTCCAGGCACCCAGGCTATATCAATTTGTTCATCTTCTACACCATGACGTTTAAGAGCGTCTAATGCTCCCTCTAAAAGTTTTGAATTTATAAACTCATTGAATCGCGCAACAACAATTCCATATTTCGCATTTTTATTTACTAATTTTCCTTCATATTTAACCATTTTTATTTCCTCTTATTCTTCTTTTTATATTTTATATGTGACTTACTTATAGGATAATAGATGTCCCATTTTATGCTGCTTTACTCTGAGATAGTTCTCATCATAAATATTTTCTTTTATCTGGATAGGGACTCTTTCAGTAATTTTTAGGCCATACTCAGATAAGTTATCAATCTTTATGGGATTGTTGGTTAATAATCGCAGAGAAGATGCTCCAATCATTTTTAACATCTGTGCCCCAATATAATATTCTCTTTCGTCTTCTTTGAAACCTAGAGCCAAATTTGCCTCTATAGTATCGAGACCTTGGTCTTGTAAACTATAAGCACGTAGCTTATTTATTAAGCCTATTCCACGACCTTCTTGGCGAAGATAAAGTAAAATGCCTCGTTTCTCAGCACTAATCTGCTTTAAAGCTTCATCTAATTGTTCTCCGCAATCACATTTCATCGAACCAAAAGTATCACCAGTCAAGCACTCTGAATGGACTCGACAAAGCACATCCTTCCCATCTCCGATTTCTCCTTTCACAAGAGCGACATGATGCTCTCCGTTTAATTTATTTACGAAACCTAATATATCGAACTCTCCATACTTTGTGGGAAGTTTAGCTTTTGTGACAAGTTCCACAAGTTCTTCGTTTTTCTTTCGGTATTCTTGAAGGGAATTTATGGTTATATATTTCAATCCCCATTCTTTGGCCTTTTCATGGAGTTCTTTCTGTGTCATCATGCTACCATCTTCGGACATAATTTCAACACAAACTCCCACTTCTTTAAGATTGGCAATTTTCATTAAGTCCACAGTAGCTTCGGTATGGCCATTCCGTTCCAGTATTCCATTTTTTTTGGCAATTAAAGGAAAAACATGACCCGGTCTTCTAAAATCACTTGGGCTGGCATTTTCATCTATTAATTTCCGGATAGTTAATCCTCTTTCTACAGCTGAAATACCTGTTGTCGTAGCAATATAGTCGACAGAAGCCGTAAATGCTGTCCCATGGTTATCTGAGTTATTTTCCACTATCGGAGCTAAATCCAAGCGTTTTGCATAACTTTCACTCATCGGTGTACATATTAAACCCTTAGCATGCGTTGCCATAAAATTAATATTTTCAGTAGTTGCAAATTCTGCAGCACAAATCAAATCCCCTTCATTTTCCCGATTTTCATCGTCAGAAACAATTATAAGCTCACCGTTCTTCAAGGCTTCCACTGCTTCATCAATTGAACTGTATTTAATCATTCTTCTCCCCTAAAAACCAAATTGTGTAAGTTTAGTTTTTGTCATCCTTTCATTTTTCGAGTTGTCATTGAAAATAAATTTTTCAATATATTTGGCAAATATATCACTTTCTAGATTTACTTTATCACCTATTTTTTTATCTTTAAAGATTGTATTGGAAATAGTGTGAGGTATCATTGAAACTTTAAAACTAGAAGGAGTCAAGCTTGCAATGGTAAGGCTGATACCATCTATTGCTATTGAACCCTTCTCCACAACGTAATCCATAATATTGTTCTGAGCTTCAATTGTATACCAAGTAGCATTGGCTTCTTTTTTTATCTTCGTTATCTTGCCCTCTCCATCAATATGACCCGAAACAACATGCCCCCCAAATCTTCCATTCATGGGCATCGCTCTCTCTAAATTGACTAAATTCCCCACCCTTAAACTGCCAAGGTTAGAACGCTTTAAACTCTCAGACATTATGTCTGCCGTAAATTGTGAATTTGTCAATGAACTGACGGTTAAACAAACTCCATTGGTCGATACACTATCCCCTAAAGCTAAATCATGAAATATTTTTTTGGCATTGATTGTTATCTTTGATGATTTAGCATGATGTGAAATACTCACTACCTTTCCCATCTCTTCAATAATACCTGTAAACATCAAACTTTCTCACTTTCTAATAAAATATCCTCTCCAAATTGAGTTATACTCGTTATTTTAAATTGAGTGGCTTGTTCAGGAAAAGTTATTCCTTCTCCTCCAACAGGAGTCTTAGCCGTACTGCCGCCAAATATTTTCGGTGCAATATAAGCCTGTATTTTATGGACAATTCCCTCTTCTAGAGCTGAGGCATTAAGACTCGCTCCTCCTTCCAAGATAATACTGTCTATCAACTCATCTCCAAGCTTCTTCATAAGTTCTTTTAGATTTAATCTTCCCTTCTTCTTAGAAACTGTTATGATTTTGCATCCTTTACTGATATAAGGCTGGTGTGCTTTTAGATCCTTAACAGAAGTCGCAATAATGGTCTGAAACTCGTGAGCTGTGGCTACAACTTCTGATTCAATAGGCGTCCTCAATCCCGTGTCGCAGATAATCCGGATAGGATTTTTCAAGCTTGTTCCCCTATTTGTAAGCTTGGGATTATCAGCTATTACGGTACCTACTCCTACCATTATTCCCATGAAACGCGCACGATCCATATGAACTTTCTCTCTTGCTTTTTCCCCTGTGATCCACTTGGATTTTCCCGCAACTGTCGAAATTTTCCCATCCAAAGTCATTGCATACTTCATCATAACGAAAGGCGTTTGGTGGGTTATAAAATGATAAAAAATTTGATTGATTTCTTTGCATTCTTTCTCTAGCACGGGGCCAATCACTTCTATGCCTGCTTTTTTTAGTTGAGAAAGACCTTTCCCCGAAACGAGGGGGTTAGGATCAAGAGAACCTATAATTACTCTTTTTATTTTGTTGTCTATTATTGCTTTGAAACAAGGAGGTTGTCTTCCTTGATGGGCACAAGGCTCTAAGGTCACATACATGTCTGCTCCCTGAGGTGATTCAATACATGAAGAGAGTGCAGACCTTTCAGCATGAGCTTGTCCGTACTGTTCGTGGTACCCTTCTCCAATAATCTTGTCATTTTTTACAATAATTGCTCCTACTTGAGGATTAGGGTTTACCATACCTCCTCCCTTTTTTGCTAACTCTAAAGCAAGCTTCATATAATATTCTTTATCTTTCACTACTGCCTCTTTCCAAAAAAATAACACCTGGAATAAACTCCCAGGTGTTTTAATAAAATTAATATATTTCCATATTTTGGTAGCATCAAAAGAGCTTAAAAATCCTAAAAAAAATGGAGTGAAATTGTCTTTCACTCCAGAATTAAAGGCTAAATAAGCATAATACTTCTAAAATATTATGGTTCTATATCTTCTCTCATCCAGACTATACTGTCGGCCTCGGAGTTTCACCGAATCCTGCTGCAAGCAGCTCGCGGGCTTTACCGCCGGTAGGGAATTTCGCCCTGCCCTGAAGATTTATTCAATTGTAAATTTATTGTAGCATTTATTTTTTTTTATTTCAATAATTAAAAATATAGTATGTCTATTAAAAATCATAATCATCATCAAGCATGGCTTCTGCATCTCCCATCAAGTATCCTGCCCCGACTTGAGAGAAAAAGTCATGATTTGCTGTTTCAATTGATATTCCATTCATAACGATAGGATTCACATCACTAGGTAACACATCTTTATAGTAAGCATCAAAACCCATATTTTGTAATGCTTTATTTGCATTGTATTTAACAAAAGTCATGACATCATCATCTAAGTTAATTTTTCCATAAAGCTGCTTTGTATATTCAAATTCATTTTCCATTAGTATATCTAAAAAGTTGTACATCCAGATCTTGAACGCTTCTTGTTCTTCTAGGTTTAACTCAGCAAAATCCTGTCGAAATTTATAACCGAGGTAAGTACCATGTACAGATTCATCTCGAATAACGAGTTTTATTAGCTCCGCTAAATTTGAAAGTTTATTAGAACCTCTGTACCATAGTGGCGTAAAGAAATTACTATAATAAAGAATTCCTTCAAGAAATACACTCGCTACTTTAACTTCTAGAGGTGTACCATTTTGGTATACTTCATTTATTTTTTCAGCTTTAAATTGCATATAGGGATCGTTATTCATCCAATCATATATTTCGTCAATTTCTTTAAAAGTATTTAGAGAGATTAGAATAGTACCATAAGTCTTGGCATGGATGGATTCCATAAATGTAAAGTCACTTAATACAGCTAACTCTTTTTGTGTTCTAGCATTTTTCTTGATGGCATATATTCCCTCTTCTGACTGAAGAGTATCAAGTAGGGCTAACCCTCCAACTGCCTTTTTTACTACTTCTTGCTCTACTGGAGATAAGCTCTTCCAGTCCAACAAATCACTAGATACAGGAACGCGCGTATCAAGCCAAAATTGAGCTGTTGCCTTATCCCAAACATATTCATCAAATTCGTCTTCTACAGTCTGCCAATTCATTGTTTTATATAACATATTATAACCCCTTCCTAAAAATCATAGTCATCGTCTGACATCACTTTTTCTAATTCTACTTGTTTTACTTGCTTTACATTTTGCGGAGTTAGATCATGTTTTCTTATTCTATTCAATACTGGATAAATATTTTTCAAGGTAGATTCTGACACTGAAAAGTGTTCCTCTATTCCTAAGCTACTTAAAACAGTATTTGCTTCATTTTTAATTAAATTAATAGCTATGTTTTTTAAATAATTATTAAGGCCAGTAATTGAAATCAGTTCTATTTCTTGATTGACTGTTAAAATAGTTTGTTCCAGAGCCCATTTCCTAAAATGAGCCGCATCTGCTTCACTAGCTGTTTCCAGTAAAAGTGTAATTTTATGTGTCAAGTAAATACAGTGAAGTGATTCATTTAAGATAATCATTTTAATCATCTCACCTAAATTAACAAACTTTTTTTCAACCCAAAAAGACAATAAGTTTGCTAACTGACTATAAACTAAAATACCTTCCACACATAGGGCTGAAAACCTTTTTTTAATTGGATCATTTGTCCGATATACAGCTTCAACCGTCTCAAGTCTCTTTTGTACTTTTTCATTGTTATCTACCCATGTGAATAATTCATCCACCTGTTTTTGATTGTTATTAAAGACTCTGAGAACCTTGTTATATGCTTTTGTATTTACCATTTCAGTAAACTGAATATTATTAAAAATTGCTACCTCTTGCTGTGAGCGCGCACTATTACGGATTACTTCACATACTTCTATAGACTGAAACGTGGACAAATTAGTTAAAAGAATCAATGATTTATTAAGTAAATTTTGTTCTTCTGTACTTAAATTGTTCCATTTTTCTTTATCATTCTCTATTGGAATACGCGTATCTAACCAAAAGAGAGAGGTCGCTCTTTCCCAAGTTGCATTATCTAACTCGTCTTCAATTTCATTCCAGTTAATTGCTTTATAATATAAATATTTCTTACTCATTTTTTCTCCTTAAATCATACATGATTCACAGTTATTTACACTTTCAAATTCATCATCTTCTGTATATGTTCTAATATAATAAAGAGATTTTATTCCTTGCTTCCAAGCATAATTTCGCAATCTGTTTAAATCTCTCGTTGTTAAATTATTATTACCTTCTTTTTTCCATTCATAGAGGCCTTCCGGAAGCTTGGAGCGCATAAACAGGGTTAAACTCATTCCTTGATCAATGTGTTTTTGAGCAGTAGCATAAACATTAATTATTTCACGTTGATCGATATCATAAGCAGTTTTATAGTAAGGAATTGTTTCATTCGAGAGGTAGGGTGCTGGATAAAAAATTGACCCAACTTTTTTTTCTTGTCTATTTTCTACAAGTTGAGTAATGGGATGAAGTGAGGCACTTGTTTCATTGATGTAGGATATAGAACCATTAGGAGCCACTGCTAAGCGATTACGGTGATAAAGGCCATATTTCAAAATGTCTTCCTTTAACTTTTTCCAATCTTCTACGGTAGGCATGCTAATCTCACGAAAAATATCTGCTACCTTAGTTGACGAAAATTCAAATTCTTTTTCTATATAAGGGTCAAAATAGCTGCCATCCGCATACTTAGATTCTTCAAACTCGAAGAACTTCTCATTTTTCTCTTTAGCAATATTATTACTTGCCTTTAAAGAATAATAGTTCAGAGCTAAAAAGTAAGCATCGGTAAATTCTAATGATTCTGGTGAACCATAGGTAATGTGGTTTATAGCTAAAGCTGTATGTAGCCCCATAGCACCCAGTCCAATAGTATGGTAAAGCTTGTTACCTTTGTGTACGGTTGGCACTTCATCAATTGAAACTGTATCCGTCACTGTGGTAAGGGCCCGGACAGCTAAATCGACAGATGCTCCAAAATCTTCAGATTGAAGCATGTTTACGATATTTGTAGATCCCAAATTACAGCTTATATCTGTTCCGACTTCCTTGTAGCTTAAATCATCTTTCAGGACGGAGGGGGTTTGCGGTTGGAGGATTTCGGAACACAAGTTACTCATAATAATTTTACCCTTAACTGGGTTATTATCATTTGCACGATCAATATTTAGAATATAGGGATATCCTGATTCTTGTTGCAATCTTGAAATTTCCTGTTCCAGTTCCCGAGCATTTATTTTAATCTTTTCTATTTTAGGGTTTGAAACTAAATTATCATATTCTGAAGTTATATCAACATAGGAAAATGGTTTTCCAAACTCTTTTTCTACATGGTAAGGATTAAATAGATACATTGGCTGATTCGTTTTTATTAGTTCATAATATTTGTCTGGAACTACTAAACCTAAAGAAAGAGTTTTTACGCGTATTTTCTCGTCAGCATTTTCTTTTTTTGTAGAAAGAAATGCTAGAATATCTGGGTGAAAAACATTTAGATAAACAACACCTGCGCCATTACGTTGCCCCATTTGGTTGCTGTAACTAAATGAATCTTCCAAAAGCTTCATCACGGGAAGCACACCAGAAGATGTGTTCACAATATTTTTAATAGGGGAACCTGTTGATCTTAAGTTTGAGAGATTGACCCCTACTCCTCCTCCGAGTCGTGACAATTGTAAAGAAGAGTTTATTCCCCTTCCAATCGATAGCATTGTGTCATCTAAGTCAATCAGGAAACACGACACCATTTCCCCTCGATGTTTCTTTCCTGCATTTAAAAAAGTGGGAGTAGCAGGCTGATATCTTTGGAGCATTAATTCTTCTAATAAACTGGTCGCAAGTGCTTTATTTCCATTGCCAAGATACAATGCATTCCATGTGACTCTGTCTTCAAAAGTTTCTAAATAATACTTTTTATCATTTGTTTTCATCGAATACTGATTATAAAACTTATAGGCCGCCATGAAACTTCTGAACTCAAATTTATAAGACTGAGCTTTCGTGAACATCTCGATAATAAAGTTCGCCCCAGTTTGTTCATCATCAGTATACAAATCCACAAGTTCTTTTTCAATGTAGTCATTGCTTATAAGATAAGATAGTTTTTCTGAATTATCTTGGAAATAAACCATTTCTTTTTTTATTTTCTTTAAAAATAAATCTAATGCTTGTGAATCATAGTGCAAAGGAATTTCACCATTTACTGGGATATTTACCATATTATTCAAGATAAAATAATCTTGCTTTGTATCTACTTCTACCATTTTTTACCAACTCCTTGCTATTAAAGATTAACTTTTTCTATGATGTTTTTGGCTATGCGTTCAACATCCTCCTCTGTACCTCTTAGTTCAAAAGTATCTAAAAGTGGAAAACCAAATTCATCTGAATATTGTAGAGCAGTTAAACAAAACTGTTTATTAAAGTTTTTATTACCAGAACCAATAATCCCTAAACATTTTTTATAATTATCGTTTGAACTTAAAAAATCTTTAAGGGGTGTAGTTAAAATTTCCTTATATCCATTGTCTATACCATTTCCTCCCTCAAGATAGGAAGGAAGAAATGCTACATATGAGTCCTGCATTTCAGGGAAGCCACTACCTTCTTTGTGTAAGTTTTTAACATTTATTTTTTTCGTGTATTTTCCATATATTTTTTCTATATGATTAGCAAGTTGATTGATAAAATATTCTGTATTACCACTTAAACTAATATATACTATATTAATTGTTTGCATCTTTTCTCCTTTTCAACTACAATATATAGTGTTCAATTCCAAAGCAACAACTATATATTGTGTTTATATTATATAAATAAAAAAATAAAAAAAAAATGACCAGCGTCAATTTTTATATATATTAGGAAAGAAAAAAATTATGGCAGAATATTTATGTATAAACAAAGTCCCCTTATTCAATCATTTAACTTATAAAGACCAATTTTTAATTCATAATTTATTTAAACATAAACAATTTAGGAAAGGGGATATCGTATTTTCTCCTGAAAGTGAAAAAGAACTTTATATTGTTGCCTCAGGTCAAATGAAAGTTTATACTCTTTCTTCAACAGGCCGAGAGGAAATTCTAAGAATTGTTGAAGCGGGAGGATATGAAGGTGAAAAAAATTTATTAGGTTTACCAAATGATAGTTATTATGGTGAAGCAATAAATAACACAAAAATTTGTTGCTTATTAAAAGCTGACTTTGATTATTTAAGTCAAACATATCCTAAGATAATTAATAAGCTACTCTACTTAAATACTAAGAAACTTATGGAATTGGAAAGACACACACATATTTTAAGTATGGAGCATATTGATAAAAGACTAGCATTTTATTTAATCGAGCTCACCCGAATACAAAAAAGTAAAAATAAAATAAAAATCCCTATTCCTCTCTATGAGTTGGCAAGTTTATTGGGAACGCGTGCTGAAACTCTTTCTAGAAAACTAAAATATTTTGAAAGTAATAACTTAATAAAGCGTACTGGTAAAGATATTCACATTATATCTATTGAAAATCTTCAGAAAGTAATTTATTAAATAAAATCGTTAAAAGTAGAATTGAATTAAAAATGATCGTTTTATATTATACCTTGAGCAATATCTCCTGTAGAAAAGCTATAAATTGGTTTCACGAAAAAGAGATACCTATAGCTGAAAAAAATATTAGTGATATTTCTAAAAGTGATCTAATACACACTTTACGTTTAAGTGAAAATGGTTTTTTAGATTTATTAAGACGCCCAGCCCAGTGTGAGGACTTCATGAAAAGTATGATTGAGGATGTATTGGAGATGTCGTTTAATGATAGTGTTAAATTTATACTGAGTCATCCTGAGATACTCAGACTGCCACTGATTATTGATAAAAATAAATATATTGTGGGTTATAATACAGAGAAAATAAGAATTTTTATTAGTAGAGCTTATCGAAATACTCGACTAAATTAATAACTCCAGAAAGTTAGGATGACTTTTGATATAATTTTTCATCAAAACTTTAAGAACATTTATATTGTCCCTTTCAATATGTTGAATGCAGAATAGTTTGGAGTAACTAAAAAAACGCCAGCTTAGAGGCTGAACGTTTTTTTCTTTTATTGTTCACGTAGTTCAACAAGAAGATCTTTCGTCTGAATCGCTTCACCTGAAACGACATGGATATCTTCAACTGTAGCATCAAATGGTGCTTCAATCGTAGTTTCCATCTTCATCGCTTCCGTTACCATGAGGGCCTGTCCTTTTTTGACTTTCTCACCCTTTTTAACAAGGATATCTAAAACAGATCCGGGCATGGTTGCACCGATTTGTTGGGGGTCGGTACTGTCCGCTTTACGTTTAGCAACAACTTGTGTTTTTATAGATTGGTCTTTAACACTGATTTCACGTCTTTGACCGTTTAAGTTAAAGAAGAGTATCCGATTTCCTAAGATGTCAGGTTCACCGATTTCATCCAGACGGATAATCAACGTTTTCCCTTTTTCGATTTGTACTTCGATTTGTTCACCCATGCGCATACCATGTAAGAAAGTTTCCGTATCAAGTAAAGTAACAGAACCAAAGGCATCCTGCATTTTTTGATAGTCTAAGAAGACTTGTGGATACATAATATAACTGAGCACTTCATGTTCTTCAGCCGGATAGCCTAACTTGCTTGAGAGTTCTTGCTGGACTTGTGCAAAGTCTACCGCAGGAGCATGAAGTCCTGGACGATCCGTCAAAGCTTTTTTATTTTTAAGGATAAGAGATTGAAGTTTCTCGGGGAAACCACCTACAGGTTGGCCAAGGTTCCCTTGGAAGAAGGACACAACTGACTCAGGGAAGTTGAGTTCTTCTCCTTTAGCATAGACATCTTCTTCAGTTAGATCATTTTGAACCATAAAGAGAGCCATGTCTCCGACAACTTTAGAACTTGGAGTGACTTTGATAATATCGCCAAACATCATATTTACTTTACTGTACATGGCTTTAACTTCGTCAAATCGAGCATCAAGTCCTACTGCTGCTGATTGTGCCTTGAGATTTGTATATTGCCCTCCAGGCATCTCGTGTCGGTATACTTCCGTTTGAGGACTAGTAATACCTGCCTCAAAAGGTGCATAATAGCGGCGTGTATCCTCCCAATAATGGTCAATCTGCTCTGCATTGCTGATGTTCAGCGCTGCATGACGTCCCCCATGCTCTAAAGCATAATAAAGTGACTGCATTGAAGGCTGAGATGTACCGCCAGCAAGTGAGGCGGTTGCAACATCAACGATATCTACACCCGCTTTGATAGCACCTGAATAAGTAATAATACCATTACCCGCTGTATCATGTGTATGCAGATGAATCGGTAAATCAACCGTTTCCTTCAAAGCCGTTATCAAAACATAGGCCGCTTGTGGTTTTAGGAGCCCTGCCATATCTTTAATCGCCAAGATATGAGCACCGGTAGCTTCTAGTTCTTTCGCTAAATCTTTGTAGTATTTTAAATCATATTTTTGACGCGTTTTATCTAAAATATCGCCCGTATAGCAAATCGTTGCTTCAGCTATTTTTCCTGTGTCACGAACAGCTTGGATTGATTTTTCCATCTGTGGCAACCAGTTGAGACTATCAAATATACGGAAGACATCAATGCCTTCTGCAGCTGCTTTTTGTATAAATTCCTGAATAACATTATCAGGATAGTTTTGATAACCTACGGCATTTGAACCACGGAATAACATTTGGAAAAGTGTATTTGGCATTTGTTCACGCAATTTGCGTAGACGATACCAAGGAGATTCATTTAGAAAACGGTAAGCTACATCAAATGTGGCACCACCCCACATCTCCACAGAGAATAAATCCGAGAGACCTTGATCAACGGATGTTGCGATTCCCTTCATATCTTGAAGGCGCAAACGGGTAGCAAGAAGACTTTGATGTGCATCACGAAAAGTTGTATCTGTCAAAAGTACTTCATCTGAAGCTTTTACAAAATCAACGAGTGCATCAGCTCCTCTTTGGTCCAAAATGTTTTTAGTCGTTAGTCGACTAGAAAGCTCCAGCTCGGGTTGTCGTGCTGGCTCATAATAACGTTTCTCTGTGTGGTCGATTCCTGGAAAACCATTCACTGTGATATTAGAGATATAGTTCAGCATTTTTGTACCACGATTACGCTTTCGTGGAAATTGGAAAAGACTTGTTGTGTTATCAATGAAGGTTGTAGTTGCTTGTCCACTAGTAAACTGTTCATTTTCAATAACATTTTCCAAGAACGGAATATTTGTTTTCACACCACGTATGCGAAACTCGCGCAAGACACGTTGCATCTTATGTACAGCTTCTTCAAAATCAGTGGCATGAGTACAAACTTTGACTAAGAGACTATCAAAATAAGGTGTTACTTCATAACCAGAGTAAGCATTTCCTACATCCAAACGTACGCCAAAACCACCTGGTGAACGGTAAGTATTGATTTTACCTGTATCTGGTAGGAAGTTGTTTTCGGGATCCTCAGTCGTTATGCGGCATTGGATAGCTGCGCCCAAGCATGGAATATCTTCTTGTGCGGGAATTTTGATATCCTGATGAATATCTTTCCCTTGAGCGATGAGAATTTGTGCCGTAACGATATCAACACCTGTAATCATCTCCGTAATCGTGTGCTCAACTTGCACACGCGGGTTCACTTCAATAAAGTAAAAGGCATCGTCTTTGACCAAAAACTCAACTGTCCCTGCATTAATATAACCGACGGCCTGACAAAGTTGAACAGCAGCCTGACATATTTCCTCACGAAAGGCTGGACTTAGTCCCACTGCTGGAGCAATTTCAATCACTTTTTGATTACGTCGTTGAACAGAACAATCACGCTCATGTAAGTGAATGATATTTCCGTGCTCATCTCCTAGAATCTGAACTTCAATATGTTTTGGATTTTCAATGTATTTTTCAACATAAATTTCAGCTGATCCAAAAGCTGTTTGTGCTTCTGACTTAGCACGTGCATATCCGTCACGCATTTCCTCAATATTCCGTGCGACACGCATGCCACGTCCGCCACCGCCAAGAGCCGCTTTTATCATCACTGGATAACCATATGTTTCAGCAAAGGCAAGGGCCCCATCGATATCTACTGCACCATCTGTACCTGGAATCCCTTGAATCTGTGCCATATCTGCTGCTTTTTTCGCCTTGATCTTATCCCCAAAGATATCTAAGTGTTTCAGATTTGGACCAACAAAGACCAGTCCTGCTTCACGAACCTTTGTCGCAAATTCTAGATTTTCTGAAAGCAAACCATATCCTGGGTGAATCGCATCTGCACCCGCATCTAAAGCAATACGAATGATGTCATCAGCATCAAGATAAGCATCTATCGGTTTTTTACCTTGTCCGACTAGATACGCTTCATCTGCTTTGAAACGGTGTACCGAATATTCATCTTCTTTAGCATAGATGGCAACGGTTGACAGACCTAATTCATTACTGGCACGAAAAACACGAATGGCAATTTCACCACGGTTGGCAACGAGCAGTTTTTTCATACAATCCCCTATCTTCTTCCCTAATATGTTGTGTAATGTGGTTGATGATACCTTATAAATCTAAAAATCAGGCTCTTATAAGACATCAGCAACCAAATTAAGAATTTTCACAACATACAAACTTTATAAAAAAAGCTAAGTTGATTAGCTTTTTCTTAACTTTAGCATTAAACCTTAAACATTTCTAGCATATGTGCTTGAAAGCTCTCTCACTTCTCTACGTTTCTCATCTGCTGAGATATTCAAGACAAAAGCAATCCCCAATGACAAAACAAGGAAAGAAGATCCTCCTTGTGACAAGAATGGGAAAGTAACTCCTGTTTCAGGAATAATCCCAAAAGCACCACCAATATTGATAAATACTGAAATCAGAAGTGTCGAACCTATACCCATACAAATCATTGAATTAAAGGCATTTCTTGCACGAATTCCTACTTGAAGAATACGCACAATCATAAAGAACAAAATGCCTAAAATGATAATTCCCCCAATTACCCCCAACTCCTCAATAACAATCGAGAAGATAAAGTCTGTATGGGCTTCTGGCAAATAACCATTTTTCTCAATAGAATTACCTAGTCCACGTCCAAACCAGCCGCCATTACTTACAGCATAGTAAGAGTTTGCCATTTGATGTCCATAAGTGGATAAGCCACTAAAAGGATTGACCATTGCTTTAAATCGAGCATTGACGTAGTGTCCCGGGATAACGTCACCACCTACAGCATAAAGGTAGGCAATAAAGGCAACCATAGCTCCCAAGATTATCTTACCATAGCCACTAAACCAACGCCAAGAAATACCACTAGAAGCAATCATTACACCGGTGATCATCGCCATAATGGAGGCATTACCCAAGTCAGGCATAAGAACAAGGATACCTAACATAAGGAGAATCCAGAAACGCCAGCCACTAAACAGTTTTTGCCAGATTGTTTCTCCTTTAAAAATAGCAGAAGCATCTTTTTGATATATTTCTTCCTGTTTTTCTGAGAAAACAGAAGCCAGATACCAGACAACAAAAAACTTAGCATACTCCGCAGGCTGAATCGTACCAACACCGGGAATAGGAATCCAACCGTGGGCACCATTGGCCGAAGTTCCAGGGCCTACCCGTGAATATATCATCGCCGAAATGAGGAGGAAAAGTACCCACCCAATCATTTTCTTGCTTTTAAGTGCACGCAGTTTCATACGATAAATAACAGCAATAGCGATAAAACTCAAGAGCATAAATGCCCCTTGGTTAATTGCCATTTTATAAGGTGAGAGTCCCAGCGCCAACTGATAAGGGACTGTTGCTGAAAAAACCATAACGATCCCTACAGCTGACATAATCAGATAAGGAATCAAAATAGAATAATTCAGAAAATTTGCTTTCTTCAATCCATCATTCATTTTAAGTTATCATTTCATTTCTATTATTTTTTAACATTTTTTATTATACCATTTTTTCACAAGCATTTTTATAGATGTGCAATTATTTTAAAAAATAGTAGGACTTAGACGTAATAAAAACTGTTTAATAGATCCTAAACTTCACGGTGTAGAGTGACCATACGTTCTTTTGGACAAAACTTCATAGTTTCTACTTTTTCGGGATGACTGCTTTTATTTTTGCTGCTAATATAATTTTTACTCTTGCAGCTTGTGCAAGCTAATGTTATTTTCACCCTCATTCTACGATACTCCGTTTTCTCAAGTATTTGCGGAAATTAGTTAAGGACCAGAAAAAATTAACCACAACAAAGAGACTTGTCACTATAAAAGCCATTCGATAAGAAATCCAACCTGCAATAGCCGAGCCAACGATTGGTCCGACGACTACACCAAAGTTCGAAAACATTTGGTTGTAAGCAAAAATACGGGACACGCCTTCTTTAGGAGTTATTTTTGCTAAAAGTGAATTAACGGAAGGCATAAGAGCACCTGTACCAAAACCAAGCATAAAGCGTAAAATTCCTAACTGCAAGGGTGTTGTTACAAAAGCCATCGGCAAATACATGGCAAAGCTGAAAGCTAAACCAATTAAGATTAAGCGGTGAGCACCGTACTTGTCGCCAAGTTTGCCAAGTGTACTTGAAGACATCATAGCAGAAAGACCTACAGCTGAGACGATAAGCCCTGAGATGAACATCAGATTACTTGTGTTCGTGGTTAATGTCTTGATATAAAGAGTGACAAAAGGCTCTATGGACTGAGTTGTCACCTGAATAATAAAGCTCGTAATAAGCAAGCCAAAGAGTATTTGTTTATTGCTTACCCGGTTGACAATTTCTTTTGTGGAAAGCATTTCGTCTTTGGCAACAGGCTCGAAATTTTCGTGAACAAAGAGGACGGTTAATATTGTTGCAAGAGCAAGCAGTGTACCCACGATGAGGAAAACATTGGCCATTCCAAACCACTGAGCGAGTAACCCACCAATAGAAGGTCCGATCAGAGTTCCTGTAATCATAGCTGTCGATAAAATACCTAAAGCATAGCCAGAGCGTTCTTTAGGTGCTTGCGAAGCTATCATTGCCGTCGAGTTGGGGATGAATCCTGAAAAGAAGCCCATGAGACTTCGCATGAGCAGCAACCACCAGTAACCACCCATGTGATGTGAAAAGGCAATAGCAGACATCGTAAATGTCATGGCAAAAGAAGCTCTTACCATCATTGGTTTTCGGCCATATTTGTCCGCAAGTTTACCCCACATCGGAGCAACAAGTCCTGAGACAAGTGCTGTCGACGCAAATGCTATTCCAGAAAATAACTCAACATTCGACCCTGTCACGCCCAAACTTTGAATATACAAAGGTAAAAATGGCATTACCAAAGAGAAGGATGAGCCGACAATGAAACAGCCGATCCATGTGATCCATAGGTTTTGTTTCCAATTTACATTTCTGTTTTTGTTTTTAGTTGATTTACTCGTGTTAATCCCTCTTTTCTATTATTTTCAATAATTCTTTGATTTTTGCATAGGTCTCAGAAATCTGTCCTGAAGTGTCAATAACTCGTGTGGCATACTTTTTCTTTTCTGCCAGCGGCATCTGCGCTCGAATACGTGCTTGAGCTTCTGCTTCTGTCATATTATCTCTAGCCATGATACGCTCGATCTGAATGTTTTCTGAAACAGCGACGAGCCATATCTCGTCAAAGCCATCATAATGCTGCTCCATGAGCAAGGGAATATCCATAATAATAGCTTTATCTGTTTTTCCCTCTTTCAATAAAGCATCACGCCTCGCATAGATTTCACGACGAATGATATGATTTTGAAGCTTTGCTAGTTTTTCCCTCGCCTCATCATTTGAAAAAATCAAATCCCCTAGCTTACGACGATTTAACAATCCTTTGTCATCAAAGTAAGTATCACCAAACTCTTGCATGATTGCCTGGTAAAGCAAACCGCCGGGTGCTTGCAGTTCACGGACAACCTGATCCGCATCAATAATAGGATAACCCTGAGAACGCAAAAAATCAACCGCCGTTGATTTCCCAGAAGCTATTCCACCTGTCAAACCGATTACTTTATTCATAGATTTATTATAGCAGAATTTTCATTTTTAGTGTCAGTTACTTTTTTTGAGGATAAAAAAACAGCTTATCCCGAGGATAAAACTGTTTTTTCTTTTTAGATATTTGATGTGTGCATTACTTCATCATCATCTTGTGAAAGAACTTCGTGGAAGACACGTTCAGTCAATTCTTGTTTTTGTTCTGGAGTAAGATATTTAGTGTTTACACAGTAACCAGAGATACGAACGATAACATCTTCGCCATTCATGATTTTGCTGTAAACATCTTTGAGGTCCATGACGTTAAGGTTAACGTGTTGTCCACCTTGACCAAAGTATCCATCAAGGATTTGAACCAAGTTATCCACTTGTTCGTCACGTGTTTTACCAAGAGCGCGTGGTGAAACTTGAGTTGTCAATGAAATACCGTCATTTGCGTGCGCAAATTCAAGTTTTGCTAATGAGTTCAAGTTTTGAAGCCATCCGCCACGTGCTTTGTTTGATGGGTTCGCACCTGGTGAGAAGAATTCTACTTTAGATTTATTCACTGAACCATCTTCGTTGAGGAATACACCTTTATGAACTGGAGAGTTACCAGTTTGTTTAGAGTATGCAACGTTTGAAGTGATAGTCAAGAGTGATACAGTAGCTTCAGCATTTTTGTAAAGTTTGTGTGAAGCTAATTTTTCGTAGTACATCTTCATCAAAAGTTTAGCGATATCGTCTACACGGTCATCATCTTCACCATAACGTGGGAAGTCGCCTTCGACTTCGTAGTCATAGATGTAGCCATTTTCATCACGGATTGTTTTAACTTTAGCATATTTGATAGCTGAAAGTGAATCAACTGTGTTGGCAAAACCACAGATACCGAAGCCCATGTTGGCACGGACACGTGTTGGCAAGAAGGCCATTTGTACAGCTTCATAGTTGTATTTGTCAGTCATGTAGTGGATGATGTTCATCGCATCTACATAAGTGTCAGTCAACCAAGTCAATGACTTGTCAAAGTTTTCCATAACTGTTTCGTAGTCAAGGACTTCGTCAGTTACAGGTTCAATATCAAATACTTTATAGTCTTTGTGAACATCGTCATAACCACCGTTCAAACCAGTCAACATAGCTTTTAGAACGTTAACACGCGCACCAAAGTATTGGAGATTGTGACGTTCGTTTTCATTTTCTGGATCAAGTGGTGACACACAACATGAGATACATGACATTTCGCCATAGCCTTCTTTAGCCATTGTTTCAACACCTTCATATTGAATAGAAGAGTGTTTGTGTGACATAGACATTGAGTAGCGTTTAAAAGCATGTGGCAATTTATCTGACCAAAGGACAGTTAAGTTTGGTTCTGGAGCGTTACCGATTGTATCCAAAGTGTTAAGGAAACGGTAATCCATTTTTGTAACACGGTGACGACCATCGTTACCCATACCAGCCATAGATGTTGTGATGAATGTTGGGTCACCAGAGTAAAGTTCATCATAGGCAGCAGCACGAGCAAATTTCATTGTACGAAGTTTCAATACGAAATCATCAACAAATTCTTGAAGCTCTTTTTCTGTAAATGTACCACGTTCAAGGTCACGCTCAGCAAAGATATCAAGAACGATTGGCACACGTCCAAGAGAAGTTGCTGCACCATTGATAACACGACATACAGCCATATAAGCAATGTTAATCCATTGGATAGCTTCTTTAGTGTTCAAAGCTGGACGGCGCACATCGAGTCCGTAAAGATCACCAAACTTCGCAACTTGATCAAGTGCTTGATATTGCATGTTGATTTCTTCTTTAAGACGGATAGTTTCTTCAGTGATTTCAGTAATAGCATCCCACTCGCGTGCTTTTTCTTTCATCAAGTAGTCTGCACCGTAAAGTGCAAGACGTGCGTAAACACCGATGATACGTCCACGTGAGTAAGCATCTGGCAAACCAGTTACTGTATGCGCGTGACGTGCTTTACGGATAGCTGATGTGTAAGCACGGAAGATACCGTCATTTACAGAAGTCATTGTAGTATCCAAAACTTCGTGTAATTCTGGATCAACGCTGAGTCCGTGTTCTGTCAAGATTTTTTCTGCTACACGAAGACCACCTTTAGGCATGAAGTTCAAACGGAAAAGTTCGCTGTTTTGCATACCGTAAATGAGTTCGAGATCTTTGTTTTCAGGATCAATGTAACCAGCAGGAATTTTATGGATAGAAGTAACACGGTCTGTGTCAAATGGGAATCCCACTTCTTCATAGTGCGCTTTTGTTGTTTCAATAATGTCTTTTACTTTAAGCGTACGTTCTGTTGGTCCTTCGAGGAAGCTTTCGTCTCCATCGTAAGGTTTGTAGTTGGCTTGAACGAAGCGTGTTACGCTAGCTTTGTCTTGCCAGTCTGATCCTTTGAAACCTTCCCAGGCTTGCTCAAAGATTTCTTTAGTTTCTGTTTTCATGTAGAAAATCTCCTTTGGTCTTTCTGTTTCAGATTACTTTTTCATTATATCATACAGTTTACTAATTTCAAGCGATATTTGGAAATGATTGCACTTTCTTTACTAGTACAGTTTGATTTTTAGCATAAACTGTTATAATTTGTGCTATATTTAACTTGTTTTTTCCTGATACAAATCCATATCCTAAGAGACAAAAAAACCAAGCCTCTCGCTTGGTTTTTTACTTGATATACATTTATTTGAAATTTTAGTTTGTTTCAATCAAACCAATATTTCCATCTGTACGACGGTATACGACATTAGTGCCATCGGTATCAGCATCGGTAAAGATATAGAAATCATGCCCTAGCATGTCCATTTGGAGTACTGCTTCTTCCGCATCCATAGGTTTCAAAGAAACGTGTTTTGTACGAACAATTTTCACTTGTTCTTCGTTCACTTCTTCATCAGCATCAAGTGGTGCAAACTCATCTCCGAAAGATTGTCCTGTAGGAACATTGATTTTAGATTTACGGTTCACACGCGTTTTGTACTTGCGAATTTGACGTTCTAACTTAGCTTCGACAAAGTCAATAGCCGCATACATATCATCTGCTGTGTCTTCCGCACGTAAAGTTACATTCTTCGCGGGAACTGTGACTTCTACTTTATAGCGTCTATCGGAGTAAACTTTTAGATTGACATAGGCTGTTACTTCATGACCATCGTTAAAGTATTTTTCAAGTTTTCCAACCTTATCTTCAACATACGAGCGGATTGAATCTGTTAACTCAAAATTTTCACCACGGATATTATATTTGATCATAGAGTCTACCTTAACGGCTCTTTTGTTGACTCTTCACTGTTTAACGACTAGCGGGACAGTCAAGCTTCAAGAACCGTCCTTTCTTTATTTCTAATTTAATTATAATATATAATCGCTTACAAGTCAATCAATAACACTTATTCTAATCTTTTTATTAGAAGAACCTACAGATACCGTATCACCAGGCTTAATCTCTTCTGCAAGCACTTGCTCACTTAGCAAATCTTCAACTTCACGTTGCAAAGCTTTACGTAATGGACGTGCACCATACTCCGGGTCGAAACCTTTGTCAGCAATAACTTTTAGTGCGGCTGAAGTAAATTTGAGGGTGATGTTTTGATCTTTCAAGCGAGAAATGAGCGATTTGCTCATGATTTTTACAACTTGTTCAATTTCTTTTTCTGTCAACGAGTGGAAAACGATGGTTTCATCAATACGGTTCAGGAATTCTGGACGGTATTGTTTTTTCAACTCTTCCATAATTCTTGATTTCATCGCTGAATAGTCGGCGGAGATGGATTTTGCACCAAAGCCAACCGTTTTATCATCACGAATGGCAGTTGCGCCAAGGTTGGAAGTCATGATGATAATTGTATTGCGAAAATCAACCTTACGACCTTTGGTGTCTGTTACAAAGCCATCATCTAAAATCTGGAGCATAATATTGAAAATGTCTGGATGAGCTTTTTCAACTTCATCAAAGAGAATGACGGAGTAAGGTTTGTTTCTTACTTGTTCTGTCAGTTGTCCACCCTCATCATAACCAACATATCCAGGAGGTGCACCAATCAAACGTGAAGTCGAGAATTTCTCCATGTACTCACTCATGTCTACACGAATCATACTTTCTTCACTCCCAAACACACTTTCCGCTAAGGCCTTCGCTAGTTCCGTTTTACCTACACCTGTAGGGCCTAAGAACATAAAGGAGCCCAGTGGTCGTCTACTGTCAGCGATTCCTGAACGTGCACGTCGAATCGCCCGAGAAACAGCTGAGATGGCTTCTTCCTGACCTACTACACGCTTGTGTAATTCTTTTTCTAAGTTAATTAGACGTTCACTTTCTGTTTTAGTCATTTGTTGGAGTGGAATACCTGTAAGATTTGAGACTACAGCATAGACATCACTTTCTTGGACCAAAGGATTATCTTGTTCTGATAATGGAAAGTTATCAATTTTATTTGTTAACTTTTGAATGCCTTTTTCAATATCCTGCGCAGCAGTGATGTCAAGAGCTACAACCGCATCTTGCAGTTTTAGCTCTTGCTCTTTGAGTTCTGCTTTCAGCTCGTCTAATTTACTATAATTTGTCTTACTGGTAATCTTAACTTTAGCAGCAGCTTCGTCAAGAAGATCGATTGCTTTATCAGGTAAACGGCGACTTGGCATATAACGATTGCTCAAGGTTACTGCACGTTCCAAGGCTCCTTCGTCAAATTTAACAGTATGGTAGGCTTCAAATTTTTCCTTCAAACCTTGTAAAATTGCAACTGTCTCATCTTCTGATGGTTCTTCTACATTTACACGTGCAAAGCGGCGCTCTAAGGCTTCGTCTTTTTCAATATATTTTTGATATTCTTGGTAGGTTGTGGCACCAATAAGTTGGAACTCACCCCGAGCTAATGCAGGTTTCAAGATGTTTGAGGCATCATTTACAGAATCCATACCCCCACCAGCTCCAATAATGGTGTGTAACTCATCAATAAAGACAATCACATCTTTATCGTGCGTAACTTCATCGACAATCGCTGTTAAGCGATCTTCAAACTCCCCACGGAATTTCGTCCCAGCTACAACCATAGCCATGTTCAACGCCATGATACGGCTTCCACGTAAGCCTACAGGAACATCCCCCTGAGCAACGCGGGTCGCAAAACCTTCGATGATGGCTGATTTTCCGACTCCTGGTTCACCAACTAAAACGGGATTGTTTTTAGTGCGGCGACTAAGTATATGAATCAAACGTTCAACTTCACGATCTCGACCAATCATTGGGTCAAGTTTGCCATCACGCGCAGCTTTCGTCAAATCTGTAGATACTGTATCCAAAGTTGGCGTTGTTGTTGTTTCCGAAACTTTTCCTGATAAGTTTCTTTTTGATGCAGGAGTCACTGCTTTACGGCGTTCAGGCACGCGTAAGTAAGCTTTTTGCTCCAGCACCTTACGAAGATTCGCAATATTGATATTTTGCTCTCGTAAAAGTTGCCCTGCAAAACCAGCGTCGTTAGCCAAAATCATATATAAAAGGTGCTCTGTACCCACACGATTTTTGTCATTATTTTGCGCCAAAGCTTTTGCTTGTTCAATAATATTCTCAACTCTTGGGCTGAGCTTTATTTCGGATTTTTTTGTTTTGACTTGGCTTGAGAAGTCCTCAATATCAATCAGCATTTCTTCTAAATCGAGTTGCTCCGAATTTAGTAAAGTGAATGCTAATGAAGCTGGGACTTCAGCTAAAGCAGCCAAGAGGTGTGAACTTTCAACCCAAGCGTAGTTAAATTTATGTGCATAGTCTAAAGACTTCTCAAGCACACGAATTACTTGTGGTGTAAAGTCCTTTTCATTAAATTTCATCATCTCGATCCAATCTCTGTAGTATTTTTATCATCATTTTTGCCCGACAGCTTGTGGAAATATTATTGTCAGCTAAGAGCAAGAGAAGAAGATTTCCTTCTCGTTCCGTCAAGATATTCTCATCAAACAAGAGTTGAAGAACATCTTGAGCCATACCTTCTGTCAAATTTGCTGGCATCTTTTGCGCCAGATCAAGCAGAAACTCATGCTTTGCGGAGTAATGATACTTGAATATTTTGATATAACCTCCACCACCGCGCTTTGATTCAACATCAAAGCCTTTAGACGGGGTAAATCGGGTTTTAATAACATAGTTAATCTGCGAAGGAACCACGTCAAACTGACTGGCCAAATCCGCACGTTTAATCTCAATTTCGCGCGCCTCTTCTAACAGCTTTCGTAAGTAAGCCTCGATAATATCTGAAGTATTTTGAGCAGACATAGAACCCCCAATCTTTGACCTTTGTTGACTATTATATCGAAATTTTTGATATTTTACCAAAAATAGTGGCTGAATCTATACTATAAATAAAAAAAGTGTCCCTCATGGACAAACTTTTTTTATTTTATTTTACGTCAATGATCTTGACTTCAATTTCACCCATTGGAAGTGGAATTTTAACCACATCACCGACTTTACGACCAATCAAAGCTTGAGCAATTGGTGACTCATTTGAAATTTTACCTGAGAATGGATCTGCTTCCGCAGTACCCACGATTTGGTATTCTTCTTCTTCGTCATCCCCAATTTCTTGGAAAATAACGGCTTTACCTAGTGCAACTTCATTTTTGTCGATATTAGCATTATCAACGATTTCAGCATAGCGAATCATTGTTTCTACAGTTGAGATACGGCCTTCGATAAATGCTTGTTCATCTTTAGCTGCTTCATATTCTGAGTTTTCTGAAAGATCGCCATAGCTACGTGCAATTTTGATACGTTCAACAACTTCTGGACGCTTAACCAATTTAAGGTTATCTAATTCTTGTTCTAGTTTTTCCAGACCTTCTTTGGTCATAGGGAACGTTTTTTCTACCATTTTTTTATCCTTTTTTAAAATCTAATTAATTACCAGCTGCAATTGCATCATTGACATACTTTTGAACATTGATATTTTGTTCTTCAAGTGTCTGTGCGAAGTAAATTTTACCTTCTGTATCTGCGACAAAGTAAAGATAATCGTTTGCAGTGGGATTCAAGACCGCTTTAATTGCTGACAAACTTGGACTAACTATAGGCCCAGGACCCATTCCTTGATACAAGTATGTATTGAACGGTGAATCCAACTGTGTATTAATAGCCGCTTGTTGATCCAGTGAAGTATCTTTACCTAATTTTCCTTCAGCATAAAAGATACCTGTATTTGAATCCAAAGTCATGCCTAAGTTAAGGCGGTTAAAGAAGACTTGTGCCACATTACGACGGTCATCATCACTGTTTGCTTCTTTTTCCACAATGGCCGCTAAGCTCAGAGTATCATTGACTGAGAGTTTTGCTGCTTCCATTTGTGCATAGAGTGGTTCAAGCTGCGTATTTGTTGTTGAAAGCATGGTTTCAATCAAGCTTTCAACAGTTGTTTTTTTACTGTATTCATAAGTTGCCGGGAAGAGGTAACCTTCAAGCTGATATTTAACTCCACTGTCTTTTGCTGGTAAGCTTGCAAGAAGTTTAGGATACTGTTTTTTCATTTTCTCAATAAAAGCTTGATCCTGTACCTTCTTCATAAATTCATCTTTTGTAAAAGGAGTTTTATCATTTTTACTGTCTGAATTTACGGTAACAGCCTGAGCAATTTGTTCAAGTGTGTAGCCTTCTGGAATCAGAATTTTACCCAAAGTTGGCTCTACGGGATGCTCAGTTCCGCCTTGCTCCAGTAAAGACGCTATGTCAGACAGGGACATACTTGGTGAAAGATTGTAGTAACCGCTCTTGAAACCACTAAAGTTTTTAAACTTCGTATAGTATTGAAAAACCATTCCGTTTTTGATGATACTTTCTCTTTGTAAAATATCACCAATTTGTTTGCTACTCGCACCTACTGGAATATTAATCGCTCGCTTTGAAGTATCTGCGGTATTAAGAGGTTGTACTCCGTCTCTAATAAAAGTATAACCATAAAATCCTGTGCCGGCAGCAGCTAAGAGTAAGACCACAACGATAACGGCGATAATCTTACCCGAGGTAACTTTCTTCCTCGATTTTGATTTCTTAGGCTTTCTCAGCGATTTCTCAGTAGCTTCTTCATTATGTGCTTCTGAACGGCGATTTCTGTGTCTATTTTGTTCCTTTTCCTCTGGCACAGCTTTGGGAATAATTTCTGATTCTTTATCAAAGTCTTCATCAAAATCTTCGGCTACTTTTTCCTTACGTTTCAGACGCGAATAGTTTTGACCTTGACTAGCTTCCAGCATCTGTTCACGAATGGTTGCAAAATCTGGACGCTCTTCTTCACTCGTTTCGGCTATAGTTTCTTCAAAAGTCGTGCTTGATGATGTATCGGATAATTCTGAAGCCTCTACTTCTTTTTCAACTCCAGAGTCCTCTAACTCTTCAGTTAATTTAAATGTCGTAGGGCGTTTAAATTCTGAAAAATCTGTCCGTTCCCGGCGGGTACGTCTACTGTGGGATGAAGCAAGTTCTTTGTTGGACTCACGGGCATAGTTTTCAAAAGTCCCGTCCGTGTTTGCTCGATTGCCTTCTTCAAGTTCACGTAAGATCTTGTCTTTGAAACTTTCTCTCGAAAACTTCTCCGTATCTTTATCTACCAAGGTTAATCCTCCTTATCACGTTTTAGCTTACAAATAAAAGATAAAACGCAAGTTTGTTGGGTAATATTCACAAAAGCGAGGTCAAGGACCTCACTCTTTTAGATTTTAGTTATCTTCTGAGTCGTCGTCTTCATCGTCATCATCTTCATCGATTTCGACGTCTTCATCCACATTGTCCAGTTCAACTTCAGCAAGTTCAGCATCATAAGCTTGAACTTCGTCTTTCTCATCGTCTGGATTCTCATCATCATAAGTCATATCGTCAGATTCGTTACCTTTATCGATGTGTTCATCTTCAGGGTCCACTTCATCTTCAATACCAAACGCATTAACTTTTGTACGTTTTTTCGTTGTCTTTTCTTCGTCATCATCGATTTCATCAAGAGCGATAACTTCTTCGTCGATTTCGTCAATAGCATACCATGAGCGAAGGGCCCAAACGTTATTTCCCAATGGAATAAAGCTTCCATCCGTATTCATTTCTGTATAAAAACGTGCAATTGTGGCTTTAATCTCGTTATCAGACTTTTCTAGGTAATCTTGGACAGTGTTCAAGATTTCAGCGAAAGCCATCTCCTTACCATTTTGTTCCAAAATTGCATGAGCAACTTCAATCATTGAAAGTTCTTCGATTTTTTGTCCTTGTAATGCTTCAATTTTCAAACTTTTTTGCTCTCTTTCAGATTTTCTTTTTCTATATTATATTAAATTCGCTTCATTGTCAATATGTAAACGCATTTAACCAGTTTAATATTTAGTAACTTTTCTATAAATATCAGTACTAGAGAAGGTCCATTTAGACCTTCTCTTAAGCTTTTTAGTAATGCATCAGAACTTTATAATCGTAATTACCAAGTTTTTCACGACCCTTAAGCTCATCAAGCTCGATAAAGAAAGCACAACCAACAACAATACCGCCAAGTCGCTCAATCATTTCGATAGTCGCTTTGACTGTTCCACCTGTTGCCAACAAATCATCCACAATCAAGACACGTTGTCCTGGTTTGATAGAGTCGGCATGCATTGTCAAAGTGTCTGTTCCATATTCTTTTTCGTAGTCTGCAGAAATAACTTCACGCGGTAATTTTCCTGGTTTACGAACAGGAGCAAAACCTACTCCAAGTGCAAAAGCAACTGGACATCCCACGATGAAACCACGCGCTTCTGGGCCAACTATCACATCAATTTCTTTATCACGTGCATATTGCACGATTTCGGTAACTGCGTAATTGTAGGCATTTCCATCAGCCATAAGTGGTGAGATATCGCGGAAAACGATACCTTCTGTTGGATAATTTTCAATCGTTGCAATGTAATCTTTAAGTTGCATGTGCATCTTCCTCTTTTAATTTTTTATAAATTTCTTTGACAGGTGATAAAGCGAAAAGCTCTTGAAATTTCACGATTTCTTGAAGTTCTTGATAAATGCTACTCTCAGAAATCTCTCGTTTTTCAGCTGCTTTATTTACGCTCATCATACCGTTTTCAATCGTCACAAAGTTCAATTCTTCAAAAATTTGAATCATTTTCACGAGTAAAATATCGGGTATTTTCAAAAAATCTGCTAAATCTTTCAGTTTAAAGCGAATATCAAATTCCGGATACTGATAAATCGCCTTGTAGAAGCGAGCAAATTGCTCACGGGATCCTGAACCTGTCAGATAATAATTTTTCTTGATTGTATTTTTAAAATAAATCAATTCAAAATCTTGCTCATGTATTAATTTAGCTAAAGCAGATAAGGCTACCTTATCTGTTGGGGCATCTTCAATAATAAGCACTTCTTCTATTGTACCATTTTTCACTTCATTATGGACAAAACGTATTGTATTTTTGGGTAAATCAATTTGCCGACTTCGGATATCTAACAGTTCGATTCCATTTACTCTTGCATCAGCAACCATCACTTGGACTGTCGTATTACCATTCCATGTATTGCTAGACAGAGTACCTACAAGTTCTGTATCGCTTTGCTCAAACTCTAAGCTCTCAGACCCATGCCCAAAGTATACTGCATCGAGGGATTGGCCTTTTTGGTCTAATTTAAGTTTTAAGTGACTGTTGTCCTTGCCCATACTCCGTACCTGATCAACTTTATAGTCACTAATAAGGAAGTGTGGTTTAGGATTATCCATACCATAAGGTGCAAGCTTAGCTAAACCATGAATCGTTTCGAGACTGATTTGGTCAAATTGAAGTTTTCCTTGCAGTTCCAACTCACTCTTGCCTGACATATCAATATTATTTTCTAAGATAAAATCCAACATTACTTGTTTAATAGCATCAAGATTTTCAAGAGCAAAAGTCATACCAGCAGCCTGCTTGTGACCTCCAAAAGCCATAAATAAATCCCGATGCCCATCAAGTGCTTCAAATATATTGTAACTTTCAATTGAACGAGCCGAGCCTCGAAGTATGCCATCTTCTTCTGAGAGAAGAACCATAGGCTTATGAAATCGCTCCAGCAAACGCCCTGCAACAATACCAAGTACACCTTTATGCCAGTCTTTATGATAAAGTATTTGGACTGGTTCATCTGTTATCATGGTTAGGGCCTGATTAAAGATATTTTCTACAATAGCTTTACGCTCGCTATTTTTTTCATCGATCATCTGAGCAATCTCTGTTGCCGCTTCCTCATCCCAGCCTGTCAATAATTCAATAGCAGGATTGGGATCATCTAAACGGCCTAAAGCATTGAGACGAGGTGCGATTTGAAAACCGACGGTCTCCTCATTGACTTGATCAAAGTCAGTTCCCGAAATCCTCATCAGTTCCATCAACCCAGCCCGTTCAGTATTAGCCAGGACTTTAAGACCATGACTAACTAAAATTCTGTTTTCATCTGTGAGGCTGACCATATCTGCAATTGTACCAATAGCAACGAGATCCAGCATATCTGAGGGAATATAGTCGAGGAGTGCCGTTGCTACTTTAAATGCCACACCAACACCTGCCAGATATTTAAAGGGATAGTTTGATTCTGGATGTTCAGGATGGACGATGGCATAAGCATTCGGTAACTCGGAAGGCATACTATGATGATCTGTTACGATAACATCAATTCCTTCACTTTGCGCATAGGCAATCGCTTCATGTCCTGCCACACCATTGTCAACCGTAATAATCAAGTCGATATCTTCATTTTGAATGAAATATTTATAAACATCAAGGTTTGGGCCATAACCATCTGTAAATCGATTAGGCAAGTAAACCTGCGTCTCAGCTCCTAACTCATCAAGTGCCGACTTCATCACAGAACTGGCAGTCATCCCATCAGCATCATAGTCACCATAAATCAAGATATTCTGACCATTTTCGATTGCTGCTAATATTCTTTTGACTGCTTTATCCATATCATGCAACAAAAAAGGATCATGTAGCTTTTGAAGAGCGGGATTCAGAAAAGCTTGGATTTCTGTTTCTTCTTTTATGCCACGTTGCCATAGGATCTGTGCTGTTAATACATCTAATTTATACTTTTTACTTAACTTAAGAAATTCTTCGGGTAATTCAGTTTCAGTTAATTTCCATATATATTTTGATTTAATCAAGTCTCCTCCATTTAGCCTTAGCTCTTGAAAAACTTACTTATAATTGAAAAACTTATTGCTTATATAATCCACAAAAGCTGGGAAAACCGCGCGTAGTTTTGCAACTGCGGCGAGTTGAAGGGGTAAGTTCATTTCTCTTTTGTTTTTTCCTAGTATTTTTTCAATTTTCCTTGCAACATATTCTGCACTGATAGCATTTTTTCCTACTTTTTCTAGGTAAGCTTTGTTGTTTTTATGAAACTTTGTTTTGACAGGACCAGTATTCACCGTTGTCACTATTAACTTTGGATTTTCTAAACGTAGTGCATCTGAAAAAGCTAATACTGCAGCTTTTGATGCTGCATAAACAGTTGATTTCGCTGTTGGAAGCTTCCCAGCTATTGATGCAATATTGATTAACTGAAGCTGAGGCTGCAAATCGCGCGTTAATTTTATCAAATCGAGAGTGTTCACTTTAAACATTTCTTCAATCTGCTCATCTGTTAGATTTTCGAGGCGCTCAAACTGACCAAAACCCGCATTATTAATAAGTATATCTATTCTTTCAGGCAATTCTGGTTGAGGTAACGAGCGGCTAAGCAAAAAGAGATTATCATTTTGCAGTCGTTGGATTAATGCCTGAGCAATATCACCACTAGCTCCGGTTATAACTATATTTCGTTTAATCAATTTTTTCTTCATAAAAATCTTTTGCAATATAAGAGTTGGCATGAATTGCTCGGGCTTCTTGAGCAAGTTGAGCTACGAGTGGACCGACATAGCGGGCGCTAATATGTGTCAAGATTAAACGTTTTACCCCTGCTTCTTGGGCTACATCTGCAGCCTGCTTCGAAGTGGAATGCCCATGCTTACGTGCCATCTTTGACTCTTTTGCTTCATAAGTTGCCTCATGTACTAAAAGATCAGCTCCAACCGCGAGACGAACAGCACTGGGAGTCCTTCTTGTGTCACCAAGTATAGTTACTACTTTTCCACGCTTATCCGCACCGATATAATCCTCTGGAAGGAAAACTTTTCCCTCATGCTCTACAGCTTCTCCCTTCTTAATTTTGCCAAAGAGTGGGCCAAAAGGCAAACCTGCCGCCTTCAAAGCTGCTGCATCTAACTCGCCCGCTCGGTCTTTTTCTACTACACGATAGCCTAAACAAAAGATGGTATGGTCGAGAGTGTCGGCATAAACTTCAAACGTATCATCTTCAAAGATTTTGCCAGCAGTATCGATTTCATGAAAATATATTTTATATCCAAGACGCGATCCAGACATCCGTAAAGCTGTTCGCACGAAGTCTTTCAAACCCTTTGGACCATATAACTCTATGTCTGTATGCTCCTCATCTTTACTTGACCCCTGAAAAGAACGGCTGGATAGAAATCCTGGGAGTCCAAATATATGATCTCCGTGGAGATGAGTAATAAAGATTTTGGTAATTTTTCGTGGTTTAATTGATGTCTCTAAAATTTGGTGTTGTGTCGCTTCTCCACAATCAAAAAGCCATATTTCATTACGCTCATCAAGCATTTTTAAAGCAATAGACTGTGTTTTTCTCGTTCGTGAAGGTTGTCCCGCACCTGTACCTAAGAATTGAATATCCATATTTTCCTCAATATTCTATTTGTAGTATTTCATATCTGCTTATGCACTCAAATAAAAAACATTTCTTATCTTGACAGCTTTTTACTCACTCTCTTACTATGGAAGAAAACGAAGTCAGAATGTAAAAAACATTGTGCAGCTCACAATGTTTTACAGCGCTCAAAACAAAAAATTTATCCGTCTGGAGGGAATCGAACCCCCATCGCAAGAACCGGAATCTTGCGTGATATCCATTACACTACAGACGGCACTGATAACTCTATCATTTTACAGGAAATGTGAAGAAATTTCAAGTCTTCTTATTTCAAGAATTCCTCTAAAAAAGCATTAATATCTTTATAACTCTTATCTGCAATAGAATTTTTCTCCTTACCAATATAAGCTGTTAATAATCCAATTTCTTGAGCAGGAACAATATCATGTTCAAGTAAGTCCCCCACCATGAGCGTTTCCTCACGCATAAAGCCTTCTTTTTCCAGTATATTATGGAAAGCTTGAGGATCAGGTTTAGTCAAACCTGTTTCAGCTGAAATATAAACTGGAAACAAGTTTTCAAAACCAAACCGCTTAATTTTTTCCCGCTGCTCCCAACTTTCTCCATTACTTAAGATTACAATATTATAATCCTTTGACAGTTCCTTTACTCGGTGTAGTAGGGCTTGGTCAACACTTATTTCTTCAAGCAAGGTGGTAAGAAAAATATCAAAAAACAAACGGATGAAGTTTTCTTTATAGTCAATGGCATAGTAATCCAGAACCAACCGTACACGCTCTTCACGCAACTGCTCAATGGTCATCTTACCTTCATGCACTTGGGGCCACAATTGCTCATCAAACTCCCGATATTTCTGCATAAAATCATCTATTGAAAATTCAGCACCGAAGTCAATCAAATCTAAAAAAACTCTACGATGTGCAATCTCCCAGTATTTCTTAAAAGGAAAAAGAGTATTATCCCAGTCAAAAATAATATTTTTTACCTTCTCCATAGTCTAAAACCTCTCTTTCCACTCCCTTAAAAGTTTATCACTTTCACTTCTTTATATCAAATTAATTAAACACTGAAAGTAAGGGAGTCAACCCCTAAGGATTCGTTGTATTCCCGTTTCAAAACTTGTGATGTGGAACTCTGGAAAGCGTGTTTGGAATTTATCTGAATTGAAAAGATTATCCACATCATATCGCGGAAGAAGCTCTTGTAATTCTTTTGCTTTCTTACTAAAAATACTGGCTAACTTAAATTGCCACATTTTGATGATTGAGTAGTTTAAACCTTTCCCTTCCACTTTTTCAGACAGCTTGATTATTTCTTCATAAGTCAAGCTACGATCACAAGGCAAATGCCAAGTTTGGCCATAGGTGTCCTCTTGATTTGCAATTAAAGCCATTGCTCGACTTGCATCAGGTGTCCAAATTAATGTCCTTAGACTCTGTTCAGTAATCGGAACTTTAATTTTCCTGTTTTGCTTGATAGCATTGAAAACCATTGTGTTTGTTATACTTTGAGTATTATCTGGCCCATAAAATTCTGGTGCACGACAGATAAGGGCATTCACTTCCTTGTCTTCAATTGCTTTAAGCACCATTTCTGCTAGACATGCCCGTACTTTTGATTTTCTTCCTTTTGGCGCAAATATTGTGTCTTCATATTGAATTTCTGAATTCTTCGGATACATATAAGTATTGTCAAAGAAAACTAATTTGCTTTGATGAATTTTACAGGCTTCCAGAACGTTTTTCATTATGATTGGAAACTGTTGCTCCCACATTACTGAATTCATAGGAAGCCCAACAGTAAAGTAAACTATCTCACTACCTGCTATTGCAGCACTGGCTTCAGAAAAGTTAAGTAAATTTGCTGGGTATAGCTGGTCGCTCTCATTTACTTTTTGGGGCTTTCTACTGACAAGTCTGAGTTCTTTTGTATAATTTTTATATAATTCTTTAGCTAGCTCTTGACCAATCTGGCCATTACTACCGAGTATTGTTTGCATTAACTTATTTCCTTTATAAGAATTTTAGCGACAGAGCGTACAGAAAAAGGATTCTGGCCTGTAATTATTTTCCCATCTTTTATTGCATAATCTGTATAAAATCTTTTTTTATTCCAAGTCGCTCCGTGCTCTTTGGCCATCTTTTCATTCAGGAAGGGTACGATTTTTTTCTTTCCTGCAATACGCTCCTCTGCTGTAGTAAATCCTGTTATATTTTTATCTGAAATAATATACTTACCGTCTTCATCTTTGAGGTTAAATAGTCCTGCTACACCATGACAAACAGACACTAAGTAGCCATTATTTTTATATATAGAAGTGGCTATACTTTGAATTTCTGAGTTATCTGGAAAATCCCACATCACGCCATGACCACCTGTAAAATAAAGGGCTACATATTCATCTGGATTAACTTGTTTTGGTTTCAATGTATTTTTCAAAGCTCTATCTGTAAAATCCTGGTCTTCATAGATTTTCCAGATTGCATCATCCATATATTTCATGCTTCTTGGGTCAAGCGGTACATACCCACCTTGGGGGCTAACAAAATCATAAGCAAAACCATTTTTTTGTAGCTCATCTACAAACTCCGCACTCTCCCCTAGCCAAAGCCCTGTCGCTTCATTTGTTCCTTTATATCTGCTAATATTTGTTTCAACAATTAAGATTTTCTTCACTTATCTTCACCTACCTTCTCCATGATGACTGTTACCTCGTCTAAAAAGTGTTGTAATTTCGCGATTTCTGAAGTATTATGATCAAGATAATAGAAATTTCTTGTTCCCTCTGAGTGATAATTGACTATCTTTGCTTGTTTCAAAATTTTCAAGTGATGTGAAATTGCTGGGCGAGATAAACCTGTCGCTTCAGTCAAATCTCCCACTTGAATTCCATTACAATCGCTTTCTTCTAGGAGCTTAATGATAATCGCTTGTCTTTTCTCATCCCCCAGAGCAATCAAGAAATCTCCTACTTCATGAAGCTCTTTTTTCAAATTATCAAATTTTTCCATACTCCCCCCTTAATGGTTTATATTTTTAAACTATTAAACCATTAATTTTGAAAATAATCAATAAAAGGGTTTTGAAGTATAAAAAAAATCATATCAAGCAAGACTACAGTCAGCATTGATATGATTTTTTATTTATCAGAAGAGTTATTATTTAACTTTTACAGAACCTGTGATTGCTTCAACAGCTTTCTTCATTGAGATGTCGTGTTGGAGCATATCAACTGGAAGAAGTTTTTCAACTTGCTCAACTGGCATGTTGTATTGTTCAGCCAATTCTGCAATTTCAGCTTTAACTTCTTCATCTGAAGTTTCAAAGTTTTCAGCAGCTGCAATAGCTTCAATAACGAGGTTTGTACGAACACGTTTAGCAGCATCTGCTTGGTATTGTTCGTGCAATTGTTCTTCAGTTGTACCTGTAATTTGGAAGTACATTTCTGGAGAAATACCTTGTTGTTGCATACCACCAAGGAATTCGTTCATTGCGCGGTGAACTTCTTCGTGAATCATTTCTTCAGGAATTTCTTTGATTTCAGCATTAGCTACGGCTGTTTCGATAGCTGCTGTTTCAACAGTATCGTTGTAAGCTTCTTCTTTCGCTGTTTCAAGTTCTTTACGGAATTTAGCTTTGAGTTCGTCCAAAGTTTCAACTTCTTCGTCAATATCTTTAGCCAACTCGTCATCAAGTTCTGGAACTTCTTTAGCTTTAACTTCACTAACTTTAGTTGCAAATACTGCTTCTTTTCCTGCAAGATCAGCCGCTTGGTAGTCTTCTGGGAAAGTTACTTTAACGTCGATTTCTTCTCCAGCTGAAGTTCCTACAAGTTGTTCTTCAAAGCCAGGGATAAATTGACCTGATCCAAGTTCAAGGCTGTGGTTTGCACCTTTTCCACCTTCAAATTCAACACCGTCAATAGAACCAACGAAGTCAATTACAACTGTGTCACCATTTTCAGCTTTATCTTCTTTAACAGTCAATTCAGCTAAGTTGCTTTGTTCTTGAGTCAAGCGAGCTTCAACTTCTTCATCAGTAACTTCTTTAGTTGCTTCTACTGAAACTTCCAAGTTTTTGTAATCGCCAAGTTCTACTTCAGGTTTAACAGTAACTTCAGCTGTCAATTCCCATTCAGAACCTTTTTCCATTTTAGTTACATCAATTTTTGGTTGAGCAACAGGTTCAATACCTGCTTCTTTTACAGCCGCATCATAAGCAGTTGGCAATACAGCGTTTAAAGCTTCTTCAAAGAGAGCTTCTTCACCGTACATACGGTTAAACATTTGACGGCTGATTTTACCTTTACGGAAACCAGGAACTGAGATATTACCTTTTACTTTATTGAAAGCTTTGTCAAGACCGTCTTTGATTGTTTCTTGGTCAATTGAAAATGAGAGTGTACCAGTGTTCACACCAGTTTTTTCAAAACTTGCAGTCATTAATTATTTCTCCTTATTTATGAGCCTTGAGCTCAGAAATTTCATACCTTTCTAGAATAGCATAAAAACTGTGTTAATTCAACTTTTTGAGCAGTTAGTTTTTCGCTCTTTACTTCGTATTTGGTAATAAAAAAGAGCTTGCTAAAGCAAACCCTTCTATGGATTTAAACGTTGTATGACATCTTGCCATAAATTCCCACTAAAAACACGAGTCGCTTGACCTCCCCCAAGAACACCATAACCTAGCATTAAACCAGTTGCTGCTGCTATAAGGACAAGAACAAGTACTAAAAAGACCAATGAAAGGCGGATGCCTAATACTTTAATCGTTTTTTTAATCATCGATTTCCTCAAGTTCTGGAACACGTTCAATATCTGCTCCGAGTGATTTCAATTTATTGTGGAATTGGTAATATCCACGGTCAAGGTGATTCAGTTTACGAACCGTCGTTTGACCTTGGGCCACCATACCTAGTAAGATTAAGGCCGCACTGGCACGTAAATCTGTGGATTTAACTTGTGCACCTTGTAATTTACGAGTGCCTTGGATAATCGCTGTATTACGTGTAATATCAACAGTCAATCCCATACGACGCATTTCTTCTAAATGTTGGAAACGGTTCTCAAAGACAGTTTCAATCATAGTTGATTCGCCATTTGCTATCGCTTGAACAGCAGTCATTTGGGATTGCATATCTGTTGGAAAACCTGGATGCGGTAAAGTTTTGACATTTGTTGGTTTCAAAACTTTAGGGCCAATAACACGGAGTCCTTCATCTTCTTGAACAAATTCCACTCCCATTTCAATCAATTTTGAAATCAATGGTCGGTTATGCTCGCGTACTGCATCCTTAATTAAAACATCACCTTGTGTCATGGCTGCCGCTACCATAAAAGTACCTGCTTCGATACGGTCTTGAACAACAGCGTGGTTTGCACCGTGCATTTTTTCTACACCTTTGATGATGATAGTGTCTGTTCCCGCGCCTTTAACATTCGCGCCCATTTTATTGAGCCAGTTAGCAAGATCGACAATCTCTGGTTCGCGCGCAGCATTTTCCAAAGTGGTTGTTCCTTCTGCTAAAGTAGCTGCCATCATCAAGTTTTGTGTTGCTCCCACCGATGGAAAGTCTAAATAGATGTGCGCACCACGAAGCTTTTCAGCTTTTGCTTCGATATAACCCGCTTCTTGTGTAATTTCAGCACCCATTAATTCAAAACCACGCAAGTGAAGATCAATAGGACGAGAGCCAATAGAACAGCCTCCAGGCATTGAAACGCGAGCATGGCCATTCCGCGCAAGAATTGGACCCATCACCACAATGGAAGCACGCATTTTACTTACAAATTCATAAGGTGCTTTTGTTTTAACTTTAGCAGCTGCTTGGGCATGAACTGTTTTGCTTTCTTCTGAAAACTCCAAGTCAACACCAAGATGATCCACTAAGTTATTCATCATATAAACATCACTCAATATCGGAACATTGCGAAGGATGATTTCTCCTTCACTTGGCAAAAGTGTCGCTGCAAGCAAAGGCAGAACAGCATTTTTTGCTCCTTCAATTTCTACAGTTCCTTTAAGGCGTGTGTTTCCACCCTTGACAATTATTTTATCCATTTATACATTCCTATAATTTTCTTTAACTAATATGAAAGACATTCTAAATTATAGCATAATGAATCTTTTCGTCAACTTTACAGGATTATGTCTGTCTCTTGTATCAGTTGAGGAATGAATTGTTTTGGCAGGCTATAAATGTACTGTCGGTCTTTAAGGTTAGGTGTTTCGCCCTCAAAAGTTTTCGTCACAAAACCCAGTTTTTCGGTCAGAATACCTCCCGCGGCATAATCCCAAGGCTGCAAGCGGCTAAAATAAGCACTTATCTTTCCCTCTAGCAGGTCTGCATAAGACATACCAGCACTTCCCATCATCCTCACACCTAAACTTTTTAAACTAAAATCTGTCAGCTGATAATAATTTTTTCGGTAAATCATGGAATTTATGGCCAATAAACTTTCCCCAAGATCTTTAGGACGATAAGACAATATCTGATCATTACAAAAAACTTGTGTTGCATTATTCCAATAAAGTTTATCTGCCATAACATTGAGAATCAAGCCAAATTGAGGTTGGCCCTTTTCATAATAAGCAAGCATCACCGCGAAATTATCTTGCTGAACAACAAAATTTATAGTACCATCAATCGGATCCAAAACCCAAAAATTTTCTTTCGAGCGGTCAAATGTAGCGATGTGTCTCCCTGACTCTTCTGCTAAAATTTTATCTTCTGGGTAAGCACTGATTATTTTTTCGACAATAATTTCTTGAACTTTTTTATCAAAATTAGTGACTAAGTCGCTAAAATTACTTTTCTGAGAAATTTCCAAAGTCTGATGAATATTGTCTCGGAGAAAAGCTCCTGCTTCTCTTACCCAAGTCTTCGCGTACTTAAGCTTTTTCAGAGCGAACGTATTGTCTTTCACTAGCTTGTACCTCCTTAAGGGCACGATAAAGCGAATAACCACTGTTTTCTTCGAATTCTCGACCCAGTTGTTTCTCTTGCATTTTCGAAGGAACAATCTTCTTAAAAGCTTTATAGCTCTCTAGAAATTCTTCACGATTAACTTTACTTTCATAAAAATTTTCAACTTGATTTAAAAAAGAGAGTACCGCAGTCATTTCAGCAGTACTCCAACTTAAATCAAGTGGATATTGATAATTTGCTTTCATTATTTCCCACTATCCTTATTCAGTTTAAAATTCGTTTACGGCACGCTTCATTTCTGCGCGACGATAATGACGAGGCAAGAAGGCACGAATCTCGTCTTCATTAAATCCAATTTGTAACAAACGATCATCTGTAATGATGGGACGCCGCAAAAGGTTCGGATACTCTGTCACCAAATTGATTAATTCATTAATCGTCAATTCATCAATATCCAAAGCAAGCTTTTGAAATATTTTTGAACGAATTGAAATAATATCCTCGGTTCCGTTTTCTGTTTTAGACAAAATTTTACGTAAGTCATCATTTGTCATCGGCTGTGTCAGAATGTTGTGTTCCCTATAAGGGACACTGTGTTTGTCCAACCATGCACGCGCCTTACGGCAACTTGTGCATGACGGCGATAAGTATAAATCAACCACTTTCTTTCCCCATTCTATCTAGGCTGTGAACAATTTTTTAAATCTTGATCAATGCCATTATTTTGTAACTTATTATACCAAATTTTAGAGATTAAGAAAAGTGCATTTTTTTACTATTGTGTAAGAATATATGTCTATGTTACACATTGTTCATATCATCACAAATTTCTTGTAAATCTTCAAATCTAATCAATTCCATGTTATAATTCGATGTCTTTTGCATCTTGTCCGTAATATAATGCAGTTTGGTTTCATTTTCTTCATCATATAAAACCAAAGAGCCATCTGAATTCTCCAGCAAGAAATCATTATATTGCCGGAATTGATTGGGACTTTCATAATCTTCGTAAGCATATTTAACATAATCTACATCTTTAAATTCTTGCAACTTAGCTTGATTTGCTTCATTCCAATTTTTTCCATGTGTTTCGAAAGGAAAAATACTGGCAATAGAAAAATCATATTCCTTCTGTAATTCTTTAGAAACTTGCAATGCCCAATATTCAAATCCTAAATTTCCCGTAAAAATAACCCAGTTAAGACCATTGTCCAAATAAGCTTCCAAGCGGCGTTGTAAAGCTTTTTTGATAATCGTTATTTTTACATCTTTTCATCAAAAATACCGAGGTCAAAAGCTGTGTAACCAGTGATAAGTAAAGTTTTCATAACCGACACTTCCCTGTAAAAAATATGCTATAATTACATTATACAATAGAAGTGACAATTTAATAAACGGAAAAAGGCTTATGTTGAAATATCCTCAGGGTTTAAATAAACAAGGAAAACATTTTTCAAACGAAAAAGTTGTAAAGAAAACGGAGCATAACACTGCTAAAAATGTTTCTAATATGGTAAAATCAAAAACGGCAGTAAAATTTGGCAAACGTGGTATGAACTTTGAAGCTGAGATAAATGCAACAAACGATTATTATTTGTCGCGCAATATCGCTGTTATTCATAAGAAACCCACACCCATTCAAATCGTTAAAGTTGATTATCCTCAACGTAGCCGGGCAAAAATCACGGAAGCATATTTTAGACAGGCTTCTACAACTGATTATTCTGGTGTTTATCGCGGAAGATACATTGACTTTGAAGCAAAAGAAACACAGCAAAAAACAAGTTTTCCACTAAAAAACTTTCATGAGCATCAAATTGTTCATATGACAAAAGTTTTAGAGCAAAAAGGTATTGCCTTTGTTCTTTTACATTTTGCTTCACTAGGCGAAACTTACTACTTGCCTTCTGAGAATTTGATTAGCTTTTATCATGAGAAAAAGGGGTTGAAGTCCATTCCTCTTGATTATATCAAGAAACATGCCTACCCCCTTTCTTCAAATCAAATTCCTAGAATTCCTTATTTGGAAATCGTTAATCAACTTTGCGAGGTGAATTAAAATTCCTACTAATAAACGTAAAAAATCTAAGACAAAATCAAATCAAAATACTGTAGTCAAAAGATCACTCATTTCTACTTTGAAATGGGCTTTAATTCTGACTTTTTCAGCTGTTATTCTTACTTTTGTTGCAGCAGGTGCACTTTTTGTCTATTATGCTAAAGATGCTCCCAAATTGGATATGAGTAAACTAGAATCTCCTCCCTCAACAGTTGTGTACGATAAAGAGGGAAAAGTACTTGCGACACTTGGAGCTGAGCAACGTGACTTGGTGCAGACCGATAACATTCCTGTTATGCTTGTAAATGCCGTGACTTCAATCGAAGACCATCGCTTCTTCAACACTCGTGGCGTTGACCCCATCCGTATTGCGGGTTCTTTACTGAACAACTTACGTGGTGGACATACCCAAGGTGGTTCTACACTTGATATGCAGTTAATTAAACTTTCATTTTACTCAACAGATTCGTCTGATCAAACAATGGAGGTTAAAATCCAAGAGGCTTGGCTTGCTTTACAGTTAGACCAAAAATGGTCTAAAGAGCAAATCTTCACTGCTTATGTAAACAAGGTCAATATGGCAAATGGTTACTATGGCATGGGGACTGCTGCTCAAGCATATTATAATAAACCTTTAACTCAGTTATCTATTCCACAACTCGCCCTACTGGCAGGCATGCCCCAAGCCCCAAATACTTATAACCCTTATAAAAATCCTGAAGCAGCAAAATATCGTCGCGACTTAGTGATTAACTCAATGTATCGCTTTGGTAAAATCACCGAAAAACAAAGAGACGAAGCGATTAACACACCGATTGACGATGGACTTCAAGAGTTGAAAGGGAGTGTAAATATTCCTGAGTATGCTAATGATTTTATCTCTGAGGCAATGAAACAAGCGAATCAAGAAACTGGAACCATTGCTGCTAATGCTGGCTTGAAGATTTATACAACACTTGATAGCACTGCTCAACAAAATTTGTATAATATCGTTAACACTAATGACTCTGTACCTTTTACAGATGATGAGCTTCAAGTAGCTTCAACTCTAATTGATACACAAACGGGAGGGGTTGCCGCACAAATCGGTAGTCGTAAGCAAGAAGTTGTTGCCTTTGGTTTCAATCAAGCCACAGCCAATGACCGCGACTGGGGATCAACTATGAAACCTTTAGTTGATTATGCCCCCGCCTTTGACGATGGTATTTACAAGAGTACTGCACAAACCATTGCAGACTCGGGTCCTTACTTTTATCCTGATGCCCAAAATATCCAGCTGAACAACTGGGATAACCAATATCTTGGAAATATCACTGTACGCCAAGCATTGGCTCTGTCACGTAACATACCCGCCATTAAGACTTTAGATGCAGTAGGGCTGGACAAAGCAACTGCTTTCGCCAATAAATTAGGACTGAAATATGCGGTACAAACAGGGACTGATGCTGAAGGTAATGGAACTTTTGAGCCAGGAACAATGACGTATTCCAATGGTATTTCAAGTAATACAGGAAGTAGTGATAGACAATACGGTGCGACTTCCGAACGCATGGCAGCAGCCTATGCTGCTTTCTCAAATGATGGCATCTATACTAAACCTTACTATGTATCTAAAATAGTGATGCCTGATGGTTCTACAAAGAATTATGAGCCTGAGCGTGTTCGGGCTATGAAATCCTCAACTGCTTATATCATTACAGATATCCTCAAAGGGGTAGTCAAAGGTAATGATGGAACAATCCCAGCCCTTTCAACAGGACTTTATGCCCAAACTCCAGGTCTTCCTGAAGCTGGTAAAACCGGGACTTCCAACTATAGCGATACCGAATATCAGCAGGCACTAGAAACTGCTGGTATTACCCAAGCACAGCTTCAAGGTGGCTCTATGTCCCCAGATGAGAACTTTGTAGGTTATACACCACAATATTCAATGGCTGTATGGACGGGATATAAAAACAAGCTACAACCTATCTATGGTGACAATATGTATATTGCAGCCAAAGTTTTCAAAGCAATGATGACTTCGCTCTACCCAGATCCAGCATCTGTCGCAGACTGGCAAATGCCTGCGGATGTTGTGAAAGAAGGCTCTGAACTTACTGTAACAGGAAGTTAATTTATGAAAATCGATAAAATCGTTAGTGAAATTGCTCAGGAAAATGCTTATATCCTGAGCAATTCTGCTTTAAGTCTACTTATTGACCCAGGCAGTCAGCCTGAAAAAATTATTGACAAACTGCAAGAGGTTGACAAACCTTTAGCTGCTATCTTATTGACCCATGCTCACTTTGATCATATCATGGGGCTAGACCGTATTAAAAAGCTTTATCCTCAAGCACTCATCTTTTTGCATGAAAATGAAAAAGAATGGCTAACCCACCCTGAGCTCAACGCTTCGGCTTTGATGATGCCTCAGCCAGTAGTTTGTCAATCCACTGTGGATAAATATTATAATTGCGATATCTCTTATAACTTTTCGGGCTTAGATTTTTCTATCCGGCATACACCGGGGCACTCAGCGGGTGGTATTAGCCTAGTATTTAATGAAGAAAAAATTGTGTTTTCTGGCGATGCTCTCTTTGGTGGGGCTATTGGAAGAACAGATCTACCAACTGGTAATCATGAACAACTTCTTCACTCTATAAAACATGAATTATTCTCCCTCCCCGATGATTTTAGAGTTTACCCAGGCCATGGACCTGCTACGACTATTGGACAAGAAAAAATCTATAATCCTTTTCTATAAGGTCAAGGAACTTAGCCTGAGTTTATCCTTGCCTAAAAACCTAGACTTGAAATTAATAAAAAAGATCAGAATGCGTACGCGTTCTGATCTTTTTAGTTTTCTATATCCTTTTATAGCTAAGGTAAGGATACCTATTTTAAATAATCTTATTATACAGACAAGGTTTGTCCTGGGTAAATATTACCTGTAATGCCATTGATAGCTGCAAGGTCGTCTGCTGTCATCCCGTAAACTGACGCGATAGATGTTAAAGTGTCACCCGATTGGACAGTATATGAACTCGAAACGGTGCTTGTTGACACAGTAGAAACTGTTGACGTATCTGTAGAAGTGCCAACTGAAGGAATTTGCAAAACTTGCCCAATCATAATATGATCTGTTGCTGAAAGACCATTTTGAGCAAGCACAGCATCCATTGACAAGCCGTATTGGGCAGCAATAGCAGAGACCGTATCTCCTTCTTTCACTGTGTACGACTGTGTATCATAAGCTCCTGTATTAGTGCTGGTTGTTGTAGTTGTAGTAACATAGCTTGTTGTTGAAGCCGTTGTAACAGTACCTCCGTCATACGCTGTCAAACCATACTCGGCAATAAGAGCATTTAATTTTGAGGCATAGTTTGGATCAGTAGCATAACGTCCTTGGAGCCATGCCGTTGCATCTTGATACGAGCTGGTGTTTTCACGCCAAACGCCAGAATACAAGAAAGATCCACGCAAAAGACGAGCTTGAGCTGCACAGGCCTCAGCAACTGAATCATAAGCTTGGAAAGGCTCAACAACATTGTGCATTTGACCATCAAGAAATTCTTGCGTAGGAAGATAAACTGGGCTTCCTGAAGTGTACTTCACTCCAAAAATGTTGTTGTAGTTCACAGCTAAAGCACTTTGGCCTGCACTGCTTTCTAAAATACCTTGTGCGATCATGACAGATGGATAAAGTCCATACTCATTTGCTACTGGTGTTGCTGCTTCCGCCAAGTCTTGTATGGACATTGCTTGAGCTTTTACAGCTCCTAAACTTGTTAGTGCAACAGCTGCTGCACCAAATAAAAATTTGTGTTTTGTTCTCATTTTACAAAATCCCCATAATTAAATAATTAAATAAATAATTCATTAATTTTAAGTATATACTATTTACGGGGCAATGTAAAACTATATAATCTGTCATAATATAATTTTATAGCATTCATTCGCTTTTTTTATAGAAAACTGATAGAGTAGGTTTTATAATTGAAGTACGAACATTCGAAAATGAAGAGGAGTATTCTATGACTAAAATTTATGAAAATATCACTGAGCTTATCGGACAAACCCCTATTCTCAAGCTTAAAAATCTTCCTGAGGACAGTGCTGAAGTTTACGTCAAGCTTGAAGCATTTAATCCTGGTGGTTCTGTAAAAGACCGTATTGCTCTGAACATGATACGTCAAGCTGAGCATGATGGCATTTTAAAAGCAGGGGGAACAATCATTGAACCAACTTCGGGTAATACAGGAATTGGTCTAGCTTTTGTCGGTGCTGCTCTGGGTTACAAAGTAGTTATCGTTATGCCTGAAACTTTCTCTGTAGAACGTCGTAAACTTATCCAAGCTTATGGTGCTGAGCTTATCCTTACACCAGCCGCTGGTGGTATGAACGAAGCAATCGCCACGGCAGAACGCTTATCTGAAGAAAATGGGTGGTTCCTTCCCCTTCAGTTTGACAATCCTGCTAATCCGGCTGCCCATGAAGCAACCACTGCCGTTGAGATCATAGACGCCTTTGGTGAAACAGGTTTAGATGCCTTTGTTGCTGGAGCTGGGACAGGTGGCACCATCTCCGGTGTTTCCCATGTTTTGAAAAGAGCTAACCCTAATCTTAAAAGCTATGCTGTGGAGCCTGCAAGCTCTCCTGTTCTTAACGGCGGCCAACCTCAACCCCATAAACTCCAAGGGATTGGTGTACCTTTTATTCCAAAGGCGCTTGATACATCTTCTTACGATGAAGTTATTGACGTTCCTGTTGAAGAAGCCTTTATCACAGCTCGCGAAGTGGGTTTCCATCAAGGCTTCCTTGTTGGTATTTCCAGTGGTGCTGCCATTTGGGCTGCACTTGAAGTTGCCAAAAAACTTGGTAAAGGTAAAAAAGTACTTACTCTTTCTGCAGATAATGGAGAACGTTACCTTTCCACTGAATTATACGATTTTTAACACGCACACTCTAATGATAAAAAGCCTTGCGGTATTGCAAGGCTTTTTATTGTATTCTAGATTAGTTGGCTACTTTAAGCATTTCTTGGTAGATATTACGGAAGATAGTAAGGAATCCCTCTATCTCTAACATATTATTGGTATAATCTAAGCTGATACGTACAGCACTTGTGGCGATGTCTGGCTTGACATGCATTGCCATAAGGGTCCCCGCAGCTGCATTTTTCTTTGAGGAACATGCAGATGTTGTAGATATATATATTTCATGTTTTTCAAAAGCGTGAACGACTACTTCACCACGAACTCCACGAATACCAAAGGTCAAGATATTTGGAACAAAGTCATCCATTTCTGAAAAAAGAATAATTTTATCTTGCTTTGAGAGCTCTTCAAAAATAATCGATTTCATTTGACGAATTTTTTCCGTTTTATGGTCAAAGTCGTCTAAAGTCAATCGCAGTGCTTTAGCTGTGGCAGCAATTCCTGCTAAGTTCTCAGTTGTTGAACGCTTATTGTTTTCCTGGCCTCCACCATGCAAAAGGGGAGCCAAGCGTTTACCTGATTTCACATAGAGAAAACCTACTCCACGCGGTCCATGAAACTTATGAGCTGAAAAAGTAGCAAAGTCGACCCGATCGAGCATAAAATCTTCTATAGCAATCTTCCCAATAGCCTGTACAGCATCAATATGGAAGGAAATTGTGGGTTTATCTTTCAAAATTGCAGCAATTTCTTTGATCGGTTGAATAGAACCCACTTCATTATTTACGGCCATGACAGACACGAGAATTGTATCCTCACGAATCAAAGCTTCGAGTTCTGACACTTTCACAAAGCCTCTCTCATCGACAGGTGCTTCTTCAACATCAAACCCTTGACTGGCTAACCAGGCTGCTGTATTTTTAACTGCTGGGTGTTCAATAGCGGATATAATAATATGCTTACCAAACTTTTCTTTCTCATAGGCAACACCTTTGAGTACCCAGTTGTCTCCTTCGGTTCCTCCACTTGTGAAGAAAATTTCTTCTGACTTTACATGGAGCAGCTCCGCAATTTGGCGGCGTGATGCTTCTAAAAGTCTCGTTGCTGTTGAGCCTAAGCTGTGTAGGCTTGATGGGTTTCCCATAATTTTAGTGGCAACATCTGTATATGTGCGCAATACTTCTGGATTTATAGCTGTAGTGGCTGAGTTATCAAAGTAAATAATCTTATTTTCCTCATTTCTGAATATCATTAAATGCCATATTTATGAATTCAAAGGCATTATCATTTCCTCATTCTATCACTTTTTTCTGGTTTTTTACAGCTCAAAAATTGTTAACTCTTGAATGCACACAAAATATTCTATCTGCTTAATCGCACTCACATCAAAAAGAACATTTATTGTCAAAGGGAAAACGATAAAAGCCCAACCTTGTGAGGTTGAGCTTTTTGATTTCAATTTTCTCGTATTAAAAAATACCATGGATAACCACGGTATCAGTATTTCTACGCTAGATTATTTAACAGCGTCTTTCAAAGCTTTACCAGCTTTAAATGCAGGAACAGTAGTTGCTGCGATTTGGATAGCTGCACCAGTTTGAGGGTTGCGGCCTTCACGAGCTGCACGTTCACGAGTTTCAAAAGTACCGAAACCGATAAGTTGAACTTTTTCTCCTTTTGCGAGGAATTCAGTTACTGATTCACCGAAAGCGTTAACTGCTTTTTCAGCATCTTTTTTAGTCAATCCAGCTTTTGCTGCAACTTCAGCGATAAGATCTTGTTTGTTAGCCATTTTAAAAATGTCCTCCATATTTTGTTTTACCTGTTCTTATTAGGCACTTTTCATTTTATCAAATGTTGATGACCTTTGCAAGCCTAAACAGCGTTTTTCTGCGGTTTTTAGGAGATTTTAAGATTGAATCATTAAATTAAAAGTGAAATTTCCATTGATTAAATCTAACTGATCTGCTTTTAAATATAAATTATTTGCTAAGGTAAGTTGCGGCAAATGAACGACCACTTGATCCTTTAATGGCAAGACTTCAACGAAGTTTGGAAGTTGAATACTTGATTTCACATAGCTTAATACCGCGCTTGTCGGAAGATTTAGAGTTCCTGCCGATACATTTTTTACTTGAAGCGCAACTGAACCATCATTTAATGCAAGTGGTTCAAAATAAATATAAAGAGGGATTTTCTGTCCAAAAAGTTGATATGAAGCTTCTAGCACAGCCTGATTAGACAAATAAAACTTATAGCTCATATCTGATGTTTGAAAATCCGCGAGGTAGGTATTAATTAATTGGTTTAATTGGTCTCTGTTTGTACTTATTTTACCCACTTCAGTAGCATCAGTCACCTTATTGACACTTGTCAAATGTTGCTGATCACGCACATTAAATACTCGACTGGAAATAAAGGCTACGCCACCTAGATTTATCGCTAATAAAGCAAGAAAGAGCCATTTCCAGATTGTTTTTTTATTTTTCATTTATTACCTGATATTCTTTAAATACTGCGTCTGCCATAATTTGATATCCTGTATTGTTAGGGTGAAAACTGTCCGCTGTATAGAGGAGATCATTTGATTTGGTTTCACTTTGAGTGACACCTTTTTCCTCCCCCATTCCTTTATAAAGCAAATCATTAATGGCGACAAAACTCGCATTATCTTGAGTTTTTACTGTTTCTGCTGTTACGTTGTTCCAATTATTTATAATATTTTGCAAGGCTTGAATATCTGGAAAGTTCAGATAAAAAGGGTTATATATGCCTAATACATAAACATGAGCTTTAGGATTAACCTGACGAATATTTTCAAATATTTTTTCTAATTCTTTTTGATAATTTTTTGCTGGTTGCTCAAAATCTTTTTCTTTTAATTTTGAAAGATTGGAAGCATTGTCACGGATAACCTTCATTACATCATTACCACCTACAGTGAGTGTAATGAAATCTGCCTTTTTCAAAGTACTTTGGATGTTTTCTTTTTGTATCTTGTCATAAATCTGAGTACTTGTATCACCCGCATGTCCAAAATTCTGGCTTATAACCTTAACCGTATATTTATTCTCTATTTCTTTTGTTAAAAGAGGAACAAAACCGCCTTGCCCCGTCGCATCTCCTACCCCTTCTGTCAATGAGTCACCTATGGCAATATAATTGACCGTTTGGTCTTGTCTTGGTGCTTGATCTTTCAAATAATTGCCAGCTGGTGTACTAATGATAGAAAGCCCTAAGAATACAAGTAAACTTGCTAGCAAGAAACCAGCAAGTTCAAGAAATATTTTCAGTTTCTTACTCATAATCAATCATCACAGCCCAAGCACCAGGTCCTGTGTGTGTTGCAATTGTAGAGTTTGTATCCAAAATAGAAATTGGCTTTTCAACGAATTTTTGTAAAGCTTCTTTAGCCTTATGTGAAAAATCAAGACCTTCTACATGAGAAATACCAATCTCTCGAATCTTACGGCCTGAATTAGCCACATGCTCTACTGTTTCATCTAACCATTTTGTAAAAGTCTTATTGCCGCGCCCACGCATCATTACACCAAGCTCACGGTTTTTAAGTTCCATAACGATACGAACATTCAAGAGACTACCAACAATACCTGTAGTACGGCTGATACGTCCACCTTTGGCAAGGTTTTCCAAGGTTGAGATACCAATGAAGAGTTCTGTGTTTTCTCGAACGTGATTAATTCTTTCTAAAATTTCTTCTTTATCCAGTCCCGCTTTAGCCAAGCGTGCAGCCTCTAGAACTTGAAATTTCAAAGCTTGGTCAGTAAAATCGCTATCAAGGACAGTGACATCACGACCAGAAAGCATTGCTCCTTGGCGTGCTGCTTGGACAGTTCCACTTAAACTTTCAGTGATGTGGATAGAAATAATCGCATCTTCTTCACTTGCAATTTCTTCATATTTTTCTGCAAAAACGCCAACGGGTGGTTGACTTGTTTTAGGTAAAGCTTTTGAGCCCTTCATTTTATCCATAAAAGAGTCCAATGACAAATCTGTATCAAGATAGGTTGTTTCTTCAATGGTTACAGACAGTGGTACTACAGTTATATTAAGCTCTTCTACTAATTCTGGTTCAATAGTTATTGATGAATCTGTCACAATTTTAATTGTCATAATTTCTCCAAATCAAAATAAAAAGACTTCGATTTCTTTTCTATACAATCTATGGTAATATATATTAATATTATACCAAATGTACGTCAATTTCGCTAATGCTCTTTTTTAAAATTTAAAGATATTTTGATTTTAAAAAGCAAAAGGAAATTGGATAGAAAGAAGGAAACAATGGAAAAGCCAATGTCGCGCTCTTATCAAATTGTCAATGAGGTCTTCAATGCTGTTACACATGGACTAGGAACAGGTTTAGCCATTGCTGGACTGGTCTTACTTATACTTAAAGGAGTGTCTAATAACTCACCTATACAGATAGTAGCCTTTACCATCTACGGCACTTCCCTTGTCTTGCTTTTCTTGTTTTCTACCCTAGCTCATAGTCTTTATTTTACACGGGCCCAAAAGGTTTTTCAAGTATTTGATCACAGCGGAATTTTCCTCCTGATTGCGGGTACTTACACGCCTTACTGTCTCGTCACACTTGGAAACTGGTTAGGCTGGGGCATGTTAGCCGTTGTCTGGCTCTGTGCGATAGCGGGTATCATTGTTACAGCTATCTACTTGCCACGATGGAACACGGTGCCTAGGGGGTCAACTATTCTTTATATTGTTATGGGATGGGTTATTCTCTTTGCCATTTATCCCTTGTGGCAGCTTCTTCCTGCTTTTGGTTTCTGGTTCCTCGTAGGAGGTGGTGTTATCTACTCTGTAGGTGCAATCATCTATCGCTATAAATTTCCTTTCGCTCATGTCATTTGGCATCTGTTCGTTCTGGGAGCGGCTCTATTGATGTGGTTCTCTATTTATGGTTACGTTGGTTCATAAGAAAAAACGCTATTTATAAACAGCGTTTAAGACATAAGCTTCTAATTTGTTCAAAAGAAGTTCACTTTCTTCCACATAGACCTGAGTTTGTGTGGTTTTTTTTGTATCGGTAAAATGGAGGATCACTTGTATTCCACCAGGGAACTCACGCAATATACGTGATATTCGGACATTATGGCTGGAGTCAGACATATTCAGCCAGAGTTTGCGCTGGGTGTCTTCAACTTCAATAACTCGGTCAGCTAACAATTGCAACTCATCATTTCTTTCCGAAACTTTTCCAGAAATAAGATAATATTTTCCCTTTTCCAAGTCAGACATATAGCGTCGATAGTTTTCAGGGAAAAGAGTGATATCAAAATTCTCTCTGCTGTCTGTTCCAGACAGAAAAGCCATCGTTTCGCCATTTTTTGTCCGATGGGTTCGGATCGAGAGTAGTTCCACTAAAAGAGTTGCTCTTTTATTTTTTTGCAAATCGGCGAATGGTGTAAAGTTTCCTTCCAGTTTAAGAGCTAGAGTTTGTAAAGGATGTGGTGTGATGCCGACACCTAAGAAAGACTTTTCAAACTCATATTTTTCTGACTGCAAATAGTCTTCTTCATCTTGATAAGAAAATTTTAGGGCAGTCGTTCCAAAAAGATCTAGCTGAATGATTTGTGTATATTCAATCAAACTTTGTAAGTTTTTCGCAAGCTTTCCTCTATTTTTATCTTGATCATCAAAAGCACCAATCTGTATAAGAGGCAATAAATAATCATTTTTTTGGAAATTTGCAGGTAGAGCTTTAACCAACTCTGCTAAACCTGAAAAAGGTCTATTTTCGACTATCCAAAAAGCCATATCTCTAGGAATTGTCCTAATATTTGCGAGTCCAAGAGCAATTTTTTTATTTTCAACCCGATCATGATATGGCATACGATTAAGCAGGGGTTGCTCCATCTGAAATCCGTTGTCCAAAGCATCTTGAATCATAATCTCTCTTTTACGATCGCGCAATTGGACTTCATAGAATTCATCAGGATAATTCGCCTTAAAAAAAGCAATTTGAAAGGCTAAGGCAGCATAGGCATAAGCATGTGATCTATTAAAGCCATAGTTGGCAAAACGCTCAATCAAGCGATATATTTCTAATGCTTTTTCTTCTGTATGTCCCATTTGTAAACTACCAGCCAAAAATTCAGCTTGGAGTTCTTCGAACTCCTTCCCCTTTTTCTTAGAGATAGCCCGTCGTAATAAGTCAGCTTTCCCTAAAGAAAATCCAGCAAAGCGCTGGGCTACTTGCATAATTTGTTCCTGATAAATCATAATGCCATAAGTAGGGGATAAAATCTCCGTCAAGGTCTCATCAATGACTTCAACTTTCTCATGGCCGTGCCTTCTTGCGACAAACTCTGGAATAAACTGAGAGGGACCGGGACGAAAGATAGAAGTCGCATCCACGATATCCTCAAACTTAGTAGGCGCCAGATTACGGAGAAAACGTCTCATCTGAGGATTTTCAAACTGGAAAATCCCCATCGTATTACCTGCCCGAAAAAGTTCCAAGGTTGCTTCATCCTCCAAGTCTATCTTCAAAGGATCAATATCAATTTCTTTTCGTTTTTGGACAAGTTCACGTAAACGTTCAATGATTGTAAGATTACGTAAGCCCAAGAAATCTATTTTTAAGAGGCCAATAGCTTCAACATCCGGCGCTTCGTACTGTGTCAAAGCTAAGTCATCGGAGGGTTTCAAAGGTACATAATTAACTAAAGATTCTTGGCTAAGTACTAATCCAGAAGCATGAGTTGAAGTCTGCCGCGGCATTCCTTCGATACGGCAAGCTATCTCATAAATTTTTTTGAGCCTAGCATCACGTAATATTTCAGCCTTAAATTTGGGATTCTCTTCATATTCATCACGTAGTGAACCAAAACGACGTGCCAACATGCGCGTGAGATTTGATAGTTCAGCTTCATTCATTCCAAAAGCTTTGCCTACATCACGTAAAGCTTGACGTTTTCCGAGGGTTGAAAAAGTTACAATTTGTGCTACATGATCACTACCGTAGCGACGCTTCATATAAGCAAGAAGTTCGGAACGTTTATTATCCGGCATATCAATATCGATATCGGGCATGGCCACACGTTCCGGGTTCAAGAAACGTTCAAAGAAAAGATTATTAGCTACTGGATCAACATGGGTGATACCCAATACATAAGCAACAAGTGACCCAGCTGCAGATCCTCTTCCCATTCCACAATAAATATTATTCTCGCTAGCATAACGGAGCAAATCAGCAACAATTAAAAAATAATCATCAAATCCCATCTGATGGATGACTGAAAGCTCGTGATTCAGACGTTCCCGATATTTCTCACCCTCAGGTAGATGAGCTTCTGCAGTTTCACGGAGCAGTTCCGCGGCATTTCTTGAGTTATCAAATTTGGGCAAACCCAATTTTTCACTAAAATCATATGAGATCTTTTCCACTAATTGTTCGAGATTTGTCACTGCTTGCGGGTAATTTTTAGCATAAACTTTTTCGTAAATTTCTGGCCGTTGGAGGAGTTGGTCATTAGACAGAGTTAAACTTTGGTCATAAGGTATAATGTCACGGATTGCGTGCAGAATTTCCAAACTTTCATTATCTGACAATGTCAAATAGCGTACGGATTGGAAGGGAAGGACAGGCAGATTGATTTGTGTCTGACTTGTTGTGTACATCGAAATACCAGCATAGAGCTCCGCGTTAATCTGGGACAACGCAGACAGGTTTGCATAAGATTCTGGAACAACTAAAGCCACATTATCTAAGAACATCTCGATGTCTGAAAAACGACGCCGACCATAGTTATGGCTCGATGAAATCTTCAAAAGATTTTTATAACCCTGTGTATTTTTAGCAATAAATCCAAAAGAAATAGGCACATTATCTAAGTCAAAAACTAACTCAATCCCAATAATAGGCTGGATCTTTCTTTTTTGTGCCTCAATGGCAAAATGATAAGCCCCGTGGAGATTTCCTACATCACAAATCCCAAGCTGTTTATAGCCCATTTTTTCTGCCACTTGCAGATAATCCTTTACTCGGACTACGCTGTCGAGAAAGCTATACTCCGTTTTAGTATTTAATTGGGCAAACATATGACTCCTTTCTGCCTATTTTCGTATTATTTTTTTGCATAATTCTTGAATTTTAGCTCTAATAGTATTATACTTTATTTTGAAGGAAAATCGAAAGAAGAATCATTATGAAAGTACTTGTAACTCTTTTCTGGTCAGCAGTTATTGGTGAAGTTGTAGGTTATATCATGACCGCACTCGCTGGAGTAACTGACAGACCTTTTAGCACTTTGGTAGTCTCACTTGTATTCGGACTTTTCGTTTTACTTATTAGTGAAATTGGAGTCGTCCAACCAAAGAAATAATCTATTTTAGATAGATTTATACCGAAAAAGCAGACTTTTGGTCTGCTTTTTTTGGGTTTAGTGATAATTATTTTCTTGCTCTTCCCAATACTTTTTGTCTTCTTCTGTAATTTTCCTGAGCACGCGCGCGGGATTACCCACTGCAATAACGTTAGCAGGTAAATCTTTTGTTACTACTGCTCCTGAACCCACAATTGTATTGTCGCCAATGGATACTCCTGGATTAACAATGACACCAGCCCCTAGCCAGACTCGGTTCCCAATAGTAATCGGCTTTGCATATTCGAGTCCTCTGAGCCGGACTCCCGCATCAATTGGATGCATCGGCGTAATCAAACTGACACGAGGGCCAAACAATACATCATCACCAATAGTAATCGGAGCAACATCGAGAAAGATACAGTCGATATTGGCATAAAAGTTTTCTCCGATATGCGTATTAAAGCCATAATCTACCTGAAGAGGGGGATTAACATAAATAGATTCTCCTGTACTGCCAAAGAGTTTTTTTTCTAAAGCAATAATTTGGTCCTGATCCAGCAAACTGACTTGATTTATTTTTTGAGCAAGTGCTCTACCTGGTAGCGGATCGTAATTTTTTTCAATCTTCTGCGCCCTATAGAGTTGACCCGAAATCATACGTTGGTATTCTGACATATCTTTCCCCTTTGACTTTTCAACCAGTATATCAAAAAATGATAGAGGACCGAAGTAAAAAGTACAACGTGATTGAAGAAATTTTTCTCAAAAAAAATCCCCAACGCAATGTTAGGGATTTCTTTTACATATTATCCACAGCAGCTTTAACAAATGCTTGATAAAGTTCTTCTGGACGGTTTGGACGTGATTGTAATTCTGGGTGATATTGGCAAGCAACAAAGAATTTCTTATCTGTTAATTCAACAATCTCAACCAAGCGGTTATCAGGTGAAACGCCAGAGAATGTGAAGCCAGCAGCTTCAAATTGTTCACGGTATTTGTTGTTAAATTCATAACGGTGACGGTGACGACGTTGCACAACATCCACATCTCCATAAGCAGCACGTGTTTTAGTGTTGGCTTTTAATTTTGATGGATAGAGTCCCAAACGTAAAGTACCACCCATATCTTCAACATCTACCTGATCACGCATAATATCAATAATTGGATAAGGTGTTTCAGGGTTCAATTCGTAAGAATGAGCACCTTCCATACCAAGAACGTTACGAGCAAACTCCACACAAGTCATTTGCATACCCAAACAGATACCTAGCATTGGTACGTCATTTTCACGGGCAAAACGAATTGCAGAGATTTTACCTTCTGAACCACGTTCACCAAATCCACCGGGCACAATAATCCCGTGTGCATCTTTGAGGCGAGCTGCAGCATTGCTGTCGTTCAAATCATTAGCATTGACCCAATCAAGGTCAATATCGCTATCCGCCGGATAGCCAGCGTGTTTGAGCGCCTCTGTTACTGAAATATAAGCATCTGGCAATTCTACATATTTACCAACCAAAGCAATTTTTACTTTTTTCTTAAGGTTCATTACATGGTCAACCATTTCTGCCCACTCAGTCATATCTGCGGCTGGTGCATCAAGCTTCAAATGATCACACACGATTTGGTCCATGTTTTGCTCTTGCAAGTTTAACGGAATTTGATAGAGATGCTCGACGTCAAGAGATTGAATAACTGCTTCAGGATCTACATCACAATACATTGCGACTTTATCACGCATTTCGCGAGTGATTGGAACTTCTGTACGAAGGACCAACATGTTGGCTTGGATACCATACTCACGCAAGGTTTTAGTCGCATTTTGTGCAATTTTAGTTTTCAACTCACCAGCTGCACGCAAGTGAAGGATTGGCACAGTATGGATGTACATTACATTATCTGAACCCACTTCTGCTTTCATTTGGCGCAAAGCTTCAATGAAGGGTAAAGACTCCATATCACCAACTGTTCCACCAACTTCCGTAATAATGACATCTGCATCAGTCATTGTTGCTGCACGTTTGATTTTTTCTTTGAGAGTGTCTGTCACGTGTGGCACCATTTGAACAGTCGCTCCCAGATATTCACCTTTACGCTCTTTACGTAAAATTTCAGAATAAACTTTACCTGATGTTACGTTTGAGTACTTATTGAGGTTGATGTCAATGAAGCGCTCATAGTGACCAAGGTCAAGGTCAGTCTCTGCACCATCGTCAGTTACAAAAACTTCACCATGTTGGTAAGGACTCATTGTCCCTGGATCAATATTAAGATATGGATCAAATTTTTGTACGGTAACTTTAAGGCCACGGTTTTTGAGCAAACGTCCCAAAGACGCTGCAACAATACCTTTACCCATTGATGAAGTACCACCACCTGTGACGAAAATATACTTAGTTGCCAATGTGAAATCTCCTCTGTTTTCTATTCTTAAGCCTGGGAAAATAAAAAAATAAGCTCCCTTTTGTAAGGGAGCTTCTGACTTTACCGCAAAAAGCGGTGCCCGAATATCATTTTATATGATTTTGTTTTTTTTGTCAAGGCGCCTAATTTCATTTGGACAAAAAAGAGGATAGAAATTCTACCCTCTCTTAGAAATTAGTGAATAATCAGTTGGTCATACGAGTCGCTGATTTTTCTCTGAGGTCTCCTGCTTCGACGTTATCCATCTCCACCTCCTCCTCTAATGTTAATACTATTCTCTCATACTTTATAGTTTTGACAAATTGATATGCAATTGTCCTCTGTTACTCATCTAATAAGCTGCGCGTACTCCACCAATAAGTTTAGGACGAGATTTAAGTGCGGTAACGTGCGCTCCTCCAAGTTCTTTCAAAACAGGACGGATAGGTATCTGCACATGCTTAACATGCATTCCGATAGCTGTATCACCAATGTCTAAACCAGCATGAGCTATGATATGTTCAACTTCTACTGGTTTTTTAAACAATTTATATGCTGCAACTTGTCCACTCCCTCCAGCATGGAGTTGTGGGATAACGGATACAACTTCTAAGTCTATTTTATCTGCCAATTCTTGCTCAATTAAAAGCGCTCGGTTAAGATGCTCACAAGCCTGGACCGCAAGATAAACCCCACGTTTATTTATAGCTTCATAGATCGTTGTGACAATCACTTCACCTATTTCGGCTGATGAGTTTTTACCGATTATTCCTCCATTGACTTCTGAACTTGATAATCCTAGTACAAAGATCTGTCCAGCCTGGACGCCTGTTTTTTCAATAACATCTTCAATAATAATTTTTGTATCTTCTTTAATTTGTGTTAAATCCATGAAGGGCACCTGATTTCTTAAGTATTTCTGAGAGGAGCAAAGCAATAGCAAAACCTGCACTTGTTTGTACAGCATTGATAACCATGTCAGGTAGTGCTACACCCAAACTGCCCACAATAAACATGTCAGCTATAAAGTAGCCAGCAACCATAACAAAAGTAGCGAGGAAATAATTCATCCATTTGTTCTTGGTAACAACGCCCAAATAGCCTTGTAAGCCATGAATGACTAATGTAAAAAACATATAAGCCGCATAGCCCGCGATGAAGTCATTGAGAAAGCCTGCCAATGCTCCCACAATCAAGCCTTCCCGCTTTCCCAGTAACATGGCAGTCGTGAAGATGCCAGCATCTAGCAAGGTAAAATAACCCCCGGGAATTGGTATTTTTGTAAAGTAACCTAACACAAAAGTCAAGGCAGCTAGGAGAGCAAGCAGTGTCAGTTTTTTTGTAGAATACTTCATTTTTCTTGATTCCTCTTGCTTTTCAGAGTCTGCTCAAACTCCACACCATAACGTTTATCAGCAGACTTAGGAGTATTTTTAATTGACTTCACTACAAAGTCTACAGCCTCACGTGTGGCCGCTGTTAAAGTCTTGCCACTTGTTAACTCAGCCGATAAAACCGAGCCAAATATATCACCTGTCCCGTGATAAGCTCCCGGCAACTTTTCTGCTAAAACATAGTCAATTTGGCCTGTATTTCTAGCTGCGGCAGCTCCAATATATTTTTCATCTAGCATGACACCAGTCAAAACAACATTTTTGGCGCCACGTGCTTGTAACTTTTCAATAAGCATGTGGATAAAATCCTCAGACTGCACACCCTCTTGATAAGGTGTGTCGGTGAGGAGGCAGGCTTCTGTAATATTAGGGATGAGAACATCTGCATAAGGCAGGAGCTCTCCCATCTTTTCTACAAAATTCATATCAAAAACACTATAAAGCTCACCATGATCTGCCATAACAGGATCAATAATGGAAAGGTTGTCCGCATCTTTGTATAGAGCAATCAACTCTTTCAGCACATCAATCTGCTCAGCTGAAGCCATGAAACCACTGTAAATTCCATCCATCTGTAGGTCTAACTCTTGCCATGCGTTAATAATTTTACGCATCTCATCTGTCAGGTCAAGATAAGTAAAGTTAGTAAAGCCACCTGTATGTGTTGACAAAAGCGCAGTTGGTAGAAGGCGGCACTCAATTCCATAAGCACTGATAATAGGAAGCGCCACTGTGAGTGAACAGCGACCAACACAAGAAATGTCATGTACAGCAACAATGTTTTTAGTCAAGATAGATTACCTCCTTGAGATAGAGCCCTTCTGGGGCCGCAGTCGGACCTGCTAAGTCACGATTTTTACTTTCTAGTATCTTTTTAATCTGAGAAACAGGCATACGCCCATTTCCTATTTTTATTACAGTGCCCATCATATTACGAACCTGTTTATAGAGAAAACCATTGCCACGGAAAATAAATTTATAGGTTTCCTCGTCTATCTTAACAAGTTCCGCTTGAGTTATCGTACGGACCTTATCCTCAACCGTCGCTCCTGCAGCTGTAAATCCCGTAAAGTCATGAGTTCCTATTAAGTCATTTAGAGCCTGGCGCATCAGGTTTTCATCAAGATTATAGCGAAAATGTGCCCGGTAAAGACGTGTAAACGGACGCCGAACTTTACTGTTTTCTAACAGGTATTCATAAATTTTCTCATGCTTGTGAAAACGCACATGAAAGTCATCTTCAACTTGTTTGACCGCAGAAAAAGCGATATCTGCAGGTGTTTGAGTATCCAATGCAAAGCGCAAGCGTTCCTCATCACGTTGACCATTAAGGTCAAAATGAATCCGTTGC